>CAVSLM010000007.1:0-737308 GCA_963728895.1 uncultured Gammaproteobacteria bacterium | reverse complement strand
GATCGAGGCTCCGCGGAGAGCGGCGTACTCCTGATTCGCATAAAGCCGGCACAACGGCTTGACCAGTTGAACGTGCAATTGTTTGCGGCAGAGGACGACGGCGAGTTCGGTCCTGGGTTGCCAAAGCTCATTCCGCAAACCCCGCATGGATCGGATTCTAGTTGAATCGCTCAGTTGTTGTTGCGGCAGACTCTCGACCAAAAACTGCGCGCGCCTATCTCGTGATATCTGCACCCCTGGCCGACGTACCTGGCGCAAAAGGCGAGCTCAAAAAGGCATACACCTTCGTGAACGAGTAGGAGGGTCCGGTGACCGACAAGGAGCGTGGACAAAACAGCGCCGCTAGTCCGGCTTCCGGGTCTTGCCAGGGAGGAACTGGCGAACAGCATCCGCCGGGTAGCCGCTGGCGACCAATCGAAACTTCTTAGGGCGCTGCTTCTCGACGAACTCGACGATGCTCTACGCGGCAGTTTTCCCATGGGCGCTGGGTCACAGCAGGACTGTTTGTGCTGACAACTGGTGTCATGTCGATACTCCTTACGTCCTTTTGCAGCGCAGACAGAGATTGCGTTGACGCTAAAGACCAGCGAGCTTGCCGTGCGTGCGACTCCCGGCAACCTCCTTTTGGAGACGGGCTATCGGCGAACGAGGTGGATATCACTGGGCTGGTCGCAGCAGGCTCGCCCGACCTGAGAGTCCCCGAACGCCCGACTAGACAGCGCCTGCAATCCATCGACAGTTCGGGCGTCGTACGAATTGGCGCAATCGAGAACAATGGCACGCACACCGTCAGATTCATCGTGGATCCCGATGGACGGTATTTGACCATAACGATCACAGGAGACAAGGAAAAGATTGAGTTAACGTTGGCTGGCACTATCACGTTGCAAGCGGATGGTGTGCCGCGACCATACAACTCCACCGGCGCGACGGCATTGCTCGTGCGCGGAGGGCAGCAGGGCATTGCGATCGTTGCATCCCCGCCCCCGACCGGCATGCTCCTAAAGCGCGACCTCGAAGTCACTCAACCTTCGTGGCTCGCAGAACTCTCAACGGGGCTCTCGCCAGACGCGGCGCATCGAGTGTCATCCTCGGGAATTCGTTCCGGAACCCTCACTTTCGAAGAGTTCGAGAATCGCACCAGAACCCTCCGGCCCGGCGAGCGACTGCGACTCGGAGGGTTTAAGGGACACATCGACGCCCTGCACCTCGACAAGGAAGGACTGTCGGGTGTGCTTTACGGGTCCGTCACCGAAATCACGACTGGGCTTGACGAACACCCGACGGCACTTATGCCGTCGCGACTCGAATGGCTCATGCAGCGGCACGATCTTGCACTGCTGTGGGGCGCGGCAATCTACGTCTTTGGCATTTTGCTGATGGTCGTGCGCTGGATCGGGAACCCCTTCACGGGACGTACGGGATGAGAACGCGCGACATGTTGCGGCAATTTGATCGAATTGCGATGGTAGTGCTCCTATTTCTATGTATCGCCCCGATGGCTGAGGCTATGCGGACGCCAATGGGTATTCCATATCACATGCCAGGAAGCCCCGAACAGCTAGAGGAAATGGCGCGACGACTGGTTGTCATGATCACGCTTTCTGGGCGTACCGCGGACGCGGTCGCCCCAAAGGGGCAGGCATCCTCGTCGGAGAGAATGCCTCGTGTCTTTACGTAATGACCGCGCAACACCTGGTCGCCTTGGGCGACTCAACATCGAAGATTTTTGTGGAGACATGGTTCGCGCGTGGTTCGCCGGTAACAGCTCGTGCGCTAAACCTGACGGATTCGGATCTCGATTTGGCCGTGCTCTGCATACCTGACCCCGGACGTTTACTCGTTCCGTTCCCGACACTCAATTTTCGACGTCTGGGCGCCCCAACGACATTGACGCGCGACGCACCCGTCACAACCTTCGGCTATGGGGGCTCGCGTCCGTGGAACGCGCCAGCGGCGCCTTTGCGATTTCGCGAGCTCCAGCCAAACGGCAGAATGATCTTAGAAGGGCCCGAATTCGAACCAGGCGATTCGGGAGGCGGCGTATTTGCGCTCGACGACGGAAGCTGGGAACTGGTCGGGATGGTCCGCGGGTCGTCATCAGAAGAACGCATAGTCACTGACGCGGCACCGCTCGTGGACAAGCTGCGCCAATGGCACATTCCCGTCGCCTTGACACCTTGGGATTACGTGGCGGTTGCAAAAGAAGATTATCGGCTCGCCGAAATTGCGTTTGATAACGATGTCGGACAGAAGCTGGAGGGCGTCGGCGCTCCTCCCTCTGAAAGCCCCGAACAGCTAGAGGAAATGGCGCGACGACTGGTTGTCATGATCACGCTTTCTGGGCGTACCGCGGACGCGGTCGCCCAAAAGGGGCAGGCATCCTCGTCGGAGAGGATACCTCGTGTCTTTACGTAATGACCGCGCAACACCTGGTCGCCTTGGACGACTCAACATCGAAGATTTTTGTGGAGACATGGTTCGCGCGTGGTTCGCCGGTAACAGCTCGTGCGCTAAACCTGACGGATTCGGATCTCGATTTGGCCGTGCTCTGCATACCTGACCCCGAACGTTTATTCGTTCCGTTCTCGACACTCAATTTTCGACGTCTGGGCGCCCCAACGACATTGACGCGCGACGCACCCGTCACAACCTTCGGCTATGGGGGCTCGCGTCCGTGGAACGCGCCAAAGGCGCCGTTGCGATTTCGCGAGCTCCGGCCGAACGGCCAATTGATCCTGGAAGGGCCTCTTTCGAACCGGGGGATTCGGGAGGCGGCGTATTTGCGCTTGACGCCGGGGGGGGCTGGTCGGAATGGTCCGCGGGTCGTCATCAGAAGAGCGCATAGTCACTGACGCAGCGCGACTCCTGGACAAGCTGCGCCAATGGCACATTCCCGTCGACTTGACGCGCTGGGATTACGGGACGGTTGCAAAAGATGATCATCAGTCCACGAAAATTGTGTCTGAGAGCATTGTGGACAAGGACTCTCCGAAGCTGAAGCCGCTCGTCGCGATGGTTCGGAGCACCGTCCAAGGGGTGCCTCACACCGGTTCTGGACTCATTGTCGCGTTGGATACTGACTCCATCTACATAGCGACGGCCGATCAACTTGTTAGATCGGCTTCATCACCTGCCGACTACATCGACGTGACCCTATCAACCAACACGCCGTCGCCGCACGGCTTCTGTCCGAGTTCGACGAGAGGACGGGTGTGGCCATGCTGGCGATACCCGCTCGGCATCTCTGCAGAGCTAGTCGCAGACTGGGGCGAGTTCACCCGCAGGGCCTCGATCTTGTCGCTGCCGTTCAATTCCCCGTTTCACAACCGTCTCTGGTGACTCCGACTGCAACTTGCGCTGGGCTCAGCGCTTATCCACATTGGCCAGCTGCATGGCGAGACATGGGTCGTCAGCACGGGCGATTTCTCGATTGCAGGGGTGACGCACGATATTCTGACTGTGAAGACGAACATAAGACTCCCGGGCGAGTTCGGTGGAGTGCTTTTCAATCGACAGCGCAAAATTGTCGGCCTCGTGACGAACCTTAATGCCGACCTGAGCTTGCAGGCCGTCACCAGCGAAGCGTTAATGCGGCTCCTCAACTGATGGAATTTTCGACCTGTGTTTATCGCTCCAAATATACGCGTCGACAACTACGCCCTATCGATCAATGGACGCGAGAGTGTCATGGATGGCTCTGGAACGTGGGCTGAGGTCAGTCTGGCGGCGGATGGGAGGGATACCGCCGGGTGCGTTGCGCTGGCAGATGACACCATTATCGTCGGAGGCACAACCACTTCATTCGGAGCCGGGCAAGAAAACGGCTGGATACTCGTGTTCAACCATCAGGGACAGCTACTTACCCGAAGCGTGAGTTTGGAACCGCTGGAGGATGACTACATGGCGCTCGTTGCCGCCGACGGTGGTCGGGTAGTAGTCGCGGGTAAGAAGCGGCCGTTCAACGGGGATCCGCTCGACCATCACGCGGGGCGCAACTGGGGTTACGCATTCGAACCCGGAACCGTCGGCTTCGTGCGCGAGCTGGCGTCGAAGCAGGTCACTGCCGAGCGACCCCTAGGCGAGTCTGGTCGCAACATCGCCACTATCCGGAAGCACTGGTGCTTGAAGCCGGACTGGTGGGCTCAACGCTGTCAGGATCAGTGGCCGAAGGGTGAGTACCGCATCGTTGGCGGATCCGTGATAAGGCTGAGCTCTGGGTTTGATCAGTATCAAGAGACCACGTTTTCGGACGCCGTCGTCGTACACGGGCTCGCTTCCGTCCCCGGCGGCCATGTGGGCGTGGGTTACACCGTGTCACGCAAGTGAGTCGGAAGACCTTTGGGTTGTCCGGCTGGATGACAAGAACGATGTGGTCTGGCGCGTCGCGATCGCCGAGCCAAAGTCGCACGAGCGAGGTGTATCAATCGTTCCGGACGGTGCGGGGAACTTTTGGTCGCTGGGTTTTCGCATTCGTATCAGGGGTCATCCAAGGTTCGACTCTGGAAATCGAATCGGATGGTCGCCTCGGGTGGAAACGCGAATTTGGTACGGCGGGTGAAGACGCTTCAGCCACGAGCCTGATCCGCACTGTGGATGGCGACTTCCTGATCGGCGCACAAGTCGGCGAGAACGGCTGGCTGATCAAGGTTGATGCATCTGGTGCGCCCCTATGGCAAAAGCGGTATGGCAACGCGCGCTACCCGGCTAGCCGCGGAACGCGGATCAACGCGGTTGCTGAAACCGCAGATGGCTGCATCATCGCCGTAGGCCAGGCGAGGTCTGCCGAGTATCTCCAGGAAAGCGTTCTCTGATCTTACAACTCAATGATCTCGGCGACTTCTCCGAGCAGTGTCATGCCGAAACTGGGCCACCTCAAGAAACAGAATTTATGCACGCTAAGACACAATGACCAGGAATCCAGCGGCTGTCGCCACGCATAATCCTCGTCTTGACTCGCCGTCTGTTCTTGCCGGAAGAACATCAGAAGTTTTACAAGTCTGGGCCGGTTGATCAACGGATTAATTGGAATCCCGTGTGGTCAAAAAACTCATCCGTATTGAGATATCAACATCTTAGCATCTATTGTAGGTGTCACAATGCCTTTGTGTCCTGCCTCAAATGAGGCTTACAATTCGATGATTAATTCGAGTTATCGGTGGGGATTTTTATGGATTGGGCGCGCATACTGGCCTATATCACTGGGACAGTGGACCAGGAACTCTTTTTGCGTAATGAATATCTTGCTGCCGAAAACCGGATCCTCAAAGCTCAACTCAAGACACCGTTGCGGCTCACTGACGCGGAGCGGATGACGCTCGCTGAAATCGCGCATCGCCTTGGCCGTAAAGCTCTTGAGGATGTGGCTAATGCCGTGAAGCCCGACACCCTCCTGGGCTGGTACCGGAGGCTGATCGCACGTAAGTTCGATGGATCCAAGTCGCGTCGATATCCGGGCCGCCCCAGAATTGATGATGAAATCGAACAATTGGTTGTGCGCATGGCCAAAGAGAATTCGGATTGGGGCTATGATCGCATTGTCGGCGCCATGGCGAACCTCGGCTACAGGCTATCCGATCAAACGGTGGGTAACATCCTACAACGCCATGGCATCCCACCTGCACCGGAGCGGAAGCGTACGACAACGTGGGCAGACTTCATCCGCGCGCACATGGCTGTCCTTGCGGGGACTGACTTTTTCACGGTGGAAGTACTGACGCTGCGCGGGTTAGTCACTTACTACGTACTGTTCTTTATCCAGCTTGAGAGCCGTAAAGTAGAGGTGTCCGGCATCACACCGCATCCGAATGAGCGATGGATGAAGCAAATCGCCAGAAACGTGACCATGGACGAATGGGGTTTTCTCAATAATTGCCGGTATCTCATTCATGACCGTGACACCAAATACTGTCAGTCATTTCGGGATATCATCGAATCCGGTGATGTCAAAACGCTGCCGCTCCCTGCACGCAGTCCGAATTTGAATGCGTTTGCAGAGCGCTGGGTGAAATCGGTCAAGAACGACTGTTTATCGAAGCTGATTCTGTTTGGCGAAGCGTCGTTAAGACGCGCATTGCGTGAGTACCTCGTCCATTATCATGCAGAACGGAATCATCAGGGCAAAGACAACGTACTGTTATTTCCAGCCGCGAGACAAGCAATGAATCGTGTTGACGGATCAGTCGGCTGTAAAGAACGATTAGGTGGGCTGCTGAAATATTACCATCGGGAAGCCGCATGAGTATTTTGACCGGACGGGCATACTTGGGTCAGTTCCCGGAGTTATTGAGTCGGCAGTGTCAACGCTGTTGGTTCTCATCACTGCTCCCAACGCACTCGGCGGGCGCTGTCGGAGCACGACGTCACTGCGGTGGGCTCAAAGGTCTTGCTGGAGCGTTAGGTCTGGTCAATACTTCTCCATTGTAAGAATGACCAGCACCAAGTTGAGATAAGCATCAGCAGTAATCTTCTTTTCCTGGAACAACTTCGTGGCTTGCGTAAAGGCAGCGCTGCGCAATTCTGCATTCTTGAGCGCCACAGCATCGTACGTATTTTGCGCTGATATGTAGGCTTCCGTATAAGCTTTGAAGACGGCCTCGCACACTTGCTTTGCAGCAATTGAGCCGGTCTTTTCTGAGTTGTTTTCATATAGAGTTCAACACAGTTGTCGAGAAGGACGCCCCGCTGAAGGACCAGATCCACCGCCCTGACCACCTGCTCCGCAACTTTATCACTAACTCCGGCGGAAAGGGGGTGCGTACACATTGATGACCGACTGCTGCGCTCCGCCCGCACTCACTTTGAGCGCGAGTCGTGCGGCCGATCATCGCTCTCGAGCAATCTCAAGATCTTTTTCGGCCCTGTCAGCGGCTTCTTGCTTTGCATGTTGCGTCTCTACAGCCGATTTGTAGGCGTCGGTTTCTACATCTCCCTCCTTCGCAGGCTTGTTGTTGTTGACCTCTTCATTCGCCGATGCGAGCTGAGCATTGGCCGCGTCATGCGCATCTTGGGCCACTTCCACCTTTTTTTCTGCAATAGCAACGTCATCCCCTACAGACGCTGTCGTCGTGGTCAGAATCTGTTGGAGTGGGTACCATGGCCGGGTGAGGTGAGTTGCTCGACTGCGAGAATACCGAGAAGGGTCTGCTGAAAGCGCCGGAGCTCTGTTCGCGCTGCCTGATCACTAATTGAACCCGCCGCATTCATTTCGCAAAGTGTATAAAGAAAATTTGCCTGGGCTTGGGTGACTTGTGTGCGGAACGCTAAGCTTCCTCCCGACTCTGCAAGCGCACTCGCAATGGACGCGGCGGCATTCTTCGTTTCCGCGGATACACCGAATGCACCGGTGAGGAATGAGAATACGTCGGGACTCTGTTGTACACACACCGACAGCCTTTGACTCTTGTCGACAGCATGCGGCAGTTTCCTGAATGGTAATCACACGCTGCTTACCATCAATAATTCCCACCTTGTCCGTCGGCGTGAACTCGCGATGGATTGAGTTCAGATTTGCGCAGCCACCCAAGCACAGACAGAAATATAAGGGCACAGCATAAAGGCAGCGCGTTGGCAGACAGGATTCCGTACAGGGATTGATTGCCCAGTCGTGACTACTAAGCCCCATGTTCGTCGCTCCCGTTACCTGTGGAAAGTCAGCAAAGTCATTTTTGTTTCTACCAAGCACCGGGTCACCAACGCCGTCGCCGAGGGCACCAACGGCAAGATCCAGCTCATCAAGGCCAATGCCCGCGGCTATCGCAACTTCGCCCACTACCGTATCGCCATCCTCTTCCACTGTGGGGGTCTCGATCTCTATCCGGCAGGCTGTGTACCATGAGCGTTCAGCCCCTCACCCACACGAAAGCCGGAAGAGCCAATTTTAATATCCCATCAAGAGAGGCGATTCTGCCGTTCTTTCTCGTCAAAGATCATAGATCCGCAGCTCGACGGGCGAGCCTGAGGCACGCGACGTGTGAACCGCACGCCGTGATCGCCCGCCAGCCGTCGCGTACCGAATTCGGAGGCCGTCCGTCATGCATGTTTCTTCCTCCGCCGCTGGTTCCTTCGATCATGAACGGCCGATCACATACCAGGTGCCTTCGTTATCATCGGTGAACTTGTGGCCACCCACCCTATAGACCAGATCGAACACCAACGTGGTGTTCGATGCCACCCCGGCCTCTCCATTTTCCAGGATCCAGCGCTTGCGCTGTTGCGCTGATGAGGGCGTGAGCGCGCGCTGCTGCCTCGTGTCGCTGATAGCATTCGCATAGCGCCAGCGGACGTCGACGCGCTCCACTTCGGGAATGCTGTCCACTTCGAGTCTCAGGCCATCCATAGCGGCGTTCCGCCGCGCGCTGATCTCGGCAACCGCGATGTCCAGATCGTGCGCCGGAAATCGCAACCGGAAGTTTGCACCCATATGACTGTCCCAATGCGTCCGCCCGTCGTTCCCCGTGTACGAGAACCAGCATTCGAACTCGTCGTCCCCGTCGGTAATAGGGAACTCGATTTCCAGCATAGTGCCGGAGCCTGTGGGATCATAGTCGGCGATGAGTCTCGATGCCGGGGCGAATCGCATATCGCCTTGCCAGACGACGCCCGACGGATGCGAACGCACGTGAGCGGTGATTGGCCGTTGCGTCGCCGGAAGACTGGATATCTCCTCGGGAGGTGTCACGCGGTGGGGATCGTAGCGCAGGACACAGGGGCCCGGCTGCAGATCGCCGCGGGTCAATTCATGGAAGTCCGAGGTGAAGATGAATTGAGGGCGTTTGCCCCGGGCGCGTCGCTTTAACATGTGCTGTCCTTTCCAAGTCAGACGTAGTCCTAGTAACCGAAGGTAACCGTGGTGTCCGCACGATTGTCGATGATCTTCGCGAACGCGATCTGAATCGTCGCGTTCCAATACCACGCGTCAACTGGCGAAGTAGACAGACTGATTGGATCCCCCACGTCGGTCAAACCGGTTCCATCGCGGTCCACGCGAACCGGCTTGGTAATGCTGCCCAGAATGGCGACATAGCAGTAAGCCGCCGTCGGTGTGAAGTTGTCCTGTACGCGCGCGATGCGAACCTGCCGGGCGACCGAGCCGCTGGCCGTGGTCGTGCGCTGATAGATTCTCGAAAGCCGAAAACTGCCTGCCGTCGCCTGGGTCGTGACGCCGTCGTCCTGATACAGTTGGTATGCTTGATCGTCCGTCCACCGGTCCGGGCCGGGGTAGAAGTTCAAGGTAAGCGGATTCCCGGGCATTTCGCCGACATACTGCTCCAGATCGCAGAATGGGAGGATCGCGCCCGCGCGAATGTAAATCGGCACCGTGCTGAGAGGCGCATAATAGTCGCCGATCAATGTGCCGCCCACCACGGCACCCGTAATCGGCTCCGCGTTGTCCATGAACGCGTACCAATTGCTTCCCGCCGGGAGGTAAACAGAACGGGTCGGCCGCGAGGGCGGATTCGTGCTCTCGTGCGGATCGATGACCGGCGCCACAAGAAAGTCCCGCCCGATGAAGAATTGATCGTTCAGATGGTTGTAGACCTGCGGATCGCCGGAATCGTTGAGGAAAAGCGCCCGCGCAATCGGCATGCCGGTCTGCGTCCACCCATACATCGCGTCGTAGTAGATCTGGAGCATGCGATACCGCAGCTCCACATACTTACGGCAGTTCGTAGGGACCGGCTCTCCGTACATGTAGGGTTCCTGAAACTGCTTGTTGTAGCCGTCGTAGTGATTCCGATACCAGGGAAGAAACGACCCCAATTGCATCCAGCGCGTCAGCAATTCGTAGTTCGTGACGCCGCCCGTCACGCTCCCCGAAACGAACGGCGTGCCCGCGATCGAGCTGTCGGGGAAGGCAGTATCGATGCCGTTCACCAGAATCTTCGCGAAGCCGCCGATGTCGCAGCCGCTGATCGGCACGCCCGACAGGCCCAAGTTCAGCACCTCTGGAATATTGATGCGCAGGAAGTCCCAGGTCGACGCGGAGTCGCCGCTCCACAGCCCCGCGTAGCGCTGCATTCCGGCATACCCGCCGCGAGCGATGATGAAGTTGCGGCGCGCGGGACGCAGTTGGTTGATGCCTTCACACGTGGCACGCAGCAGGTTCAGAACATAGGAATTGTGAAGCTTCGCGTTCGGCAGATAAGTGACTTGGACTTTCCCTTTCGCATTCGTCGATTCCTGGGCCATCATCAAGTCTTGGGCAAAGGTCTTGTTCTCTTCGATGTTCGGCGGCAGATTCGGATCGATCGCCGGGCATGTCATGTCCTGCCAGATCATATCCAGGCTCAGATCGTTGATCAGGTGCGCATACTGCTGTCCCCAGACCGTGCGGGCCGCGCTCAGTCCGACGTCGGGGTAATTGCCTGGCGCCGTCAGCGGGATGTTCCCGTCCCGGTTGATGGGCAGCGGCGGGTAGGCGTTGGCGTAAGGGTTCGAACCGCGGTTGAAGCCGTAATTGACACCCGCCTCGTACGGTGACTGCGAGGGCGCTCCTCCGTCGCGCGTGTCCATGATCAACGCCCCCGCTTGCTCCAGATTCGCCCGTTGCCGATAGACACTTTGTTGCCCGTTCTCGTCCATCGAGTTCGCGGTGAGGATGGGCGTAATATTCGTGCTCATCTTGAACCCGACGCTGTGGAGCGTCTCAAACATGCTGGCGGCGTCCGGGAACTTGATTTCACTGTGCGTGAATGTCCGATAGTTGTCCTGGAAATCCACGTCGATGTGCAGTCCGTCGCACGGAATCCTCGCTGCGCGATAGCTGGCGGCCACCTGCACGAGCTTGAAACGGTCGTAGTAACCGTAGGCGCCTTGGTGGAATCCAAACACGTACTTCGGCGGCATCGGCCCTCGTCCGGTCAGCGTCGTGTATTGATTCAGGACGTCTGATACCGCGTCGCCTGCGAAAAAGTAGTAATCGAGCTCGTTATACAAGGACCCGAGATAATACTTGCGCGACATGTCGGAGTAGTCGTTAGCCGACACGTTAATGAACGTCTGCGCGGTGTTGTCCAAAAAGACCCCGCAGGCGTATGGCGCTCCCGCAAAATCGCCCGACGGGAAGGGATTGGCTTCGACCAGCAGCGGAATGGAGCAGTAAAGCGGTTCGGTCGGATTCAAGGGTCCCGCATCGCCCAGCGCCGGCCCGCCATAGGCGAAGTCGTCGAAATTGAAAAAGGTGAAGGTGAACCCGTTCTTTTGAAGTTGCGAGCCGGCTTTCTCCCCACAGCCGAAATACATCGCGCCCGGGGGAGCCTCCTTCATCACGGCGATCACCTCGGCATTGGGAATATAGAGCACGCCCTCGCCTGGAAAGTCGCGATGGATCAGTTGACCGGTCTCGCTCCTCGTCACAGAGATCGCGAATGGGGTCAGGCCGATTTGAATGCGGATGCTGCCGGTGTCGATGACCAGCTGATTCGCCGGACGGCTGGTGTGGGTCGGCAGGCCGGCCAGCCCCAGGTCGCGCGTCACCACGGCAATCGACGATTCCGACGTATACGCCGCTCCCGGCGCCGGATTGAAGCGGACACGAAACGCATTCGGGCCGAGCACGGTCACCAGCAGCGAACGTGCCCCAGCGCTCAAGATGAATGATCGGCCCGTAGCGTCCGGTGTTACGTTATCGATATCCCCCACGGTGCTCCACCCCGGATTGTTCGGAGTGAATCCGTTCACTGGAACAAATGGGAAGTTCATGTTGTCGCCCCCCTCTCTCTCCGCGACTTACTGCTTCGGGTTCTTGGCTTTTGCCTCGAGCTGGAGAAGCCAACTGAAATTGGCGTTGCCCGTCAGCCCTCCGTTACCGTTCTCCCCGAAGATCGGTATCTTGTTACCCTTCGCATCGTGCAGCAAATTTCCAGACGCGTCCTTGCGAAAGCCGATGCAGATGCCGGCGGAATAATGGCATCCGACGCAGCTCTCGGTCCCGAAGACCATAGTCGTGTCCACCGAGAACTGGGGCGCCAGGCGGTCATCCTGTTCCAGGGGGCCGGCCTGCTGAAACCCTTTCTGGAAGTAGGTTTCCATCGTGGAGTTAGTCAGATATACAGGGACCATCTCTCCCGGCATCTTGCGTATGATGCTCTCTGGCGCGCTTCCCTGTCCGCCAGGTACGGCGGGTGCCGTCGGGTGCTTCGGCCACTGAGTCCCATCGAGTTCGTAGTAGCGCAGTTCCGATCCTTTTGACGCCAGGAAAGCCTGCGCCTCAAGGTTCACCTTCTCCGTGCCCTGCGGCGGTGGGATCAGTCGCACCACTTCCACCGGCGGCATCTTCTTGCTTTCATCCCAGTCGTCGGGCGGCATTCCATCGCAGCCGGCCGCATTGTACGCCGGAAGCACATTCGCCCCGACCAGCAACTCGGGATCGTCCGGATTTGCCAGGCTGGGGTGAGCAGGCAACGGGTGGTGCGCATCGTGCGATCTCACATCCAGCCGGGTGTTATCGATCTGCTCGAACGTCGCCCAGATCCATTGGGGCGAGGATCGCGTTCGCATGGCAATGTGCATGCCAATGAGTCCCAGCGTCTTCGTTTCGATCGGTGGTTGGTTGCCGTTGTCCGAGTTGCGTCCGCTCACGTGCGCCGGCGGTACGCCTTCCGGTCCGTTGGCGCATGTCGGGCGGTATTGAACCACGGGCAGAGTTCGCGTCAGAAAGCGATGGCTCGCAATCTCCGCCGAGGTCAGGACCTTCCATGCCAGCTTGATCTCGATTGCGCCATACGCTGAATCGGTGTCTAGGGGGAACTCTACGCTGTGGTTCCGAGAGAAGGCTGCTTGACCTTCGAGGTTATACAATTCGTGTTCCACCAGGTAATCGAATTCGCGGTGGTTTACCAGTGAGACATAGTGCACCCAGTGGCCGTTCTGGTCGATGAGCGGACCCGAGAAGGCCTGCTTCCCCTCGTTGACGGTCGTGTGCTGGCGCCAACCCGCTTTGAAGTGGTCGAGCTCGGGATGCGCCGAGCCGGTCCATGCCGGCCGCTGCCCATTCGGCAGAAAGATGCCGGAGGGCTGCTGCCAGAATTCCCACACCAGCGACCTGCCTCCGAGTTCTCCGAGCGGCCCTTCTTCTGGGGCTCCGTTCGCCTGAGCCGGAGAGTTCAACGCCACGAAAGCCTTCCACGCGAAGATGTCGAACAGTCGTTGCGCAGCCGGTAGGTTCGCATCGCTGAGTTTTTCGAGGAATGCCCCGGCCTGCTCGACGCTCAGGCTTCCATGCGTGCGAAATCGGTCGAACTCCGGCAGATCGAAGACGTCTTTGGGCAGTTCGTATGGCTTCGCGAACCAGGCCGCTGCGGGCCCCGCCGCGTCTTGTCCCCCTGCCGGCGCGACTTCTGTGTGCATGGATAGAACGATCAGTACAGGTATGGCTCTTGAAGCAAGTCGAGTGAAACGGGATATCTTGTTTGGCATGGCTCACTCCCTGTGGAAAGTTCGGACTGCGTGCTTGGTTATTTGTTCGATAGCAGGCGGCATAGCCCCTTCATGTCCGACAACGCCCCTTCCTCGTGTTCGTCGGAACCGGGGTCCACCGTGCATCTCATTAGAGAGTACGTCAGATCAGCCTTTCCGGCACCCGAATCAATCGGGGCGACGGGTTCGTTGGCGCGCCCTTCCCCGTGGCGCTGACCCTACATTGGGCGACTGCTGATCGCTTCCTAGCCACCGCCTCCCGGCTTTCTCTCTCAGCTCGAGAATGCGCTTCTCGCTCAGCTAGCGATGGTCCTCTTTCTTCACAAGCAGTGTAGCGCGTGACAGCGAGCATGAGCATCATTTTGCCTATCGCACGGGTAATTTTTTGTCACTGCAGTCTTTATGCCCAGTCATCCGGGTCACACTGCTTCACGGGGAGTCTGAAGCCTGGTGTAGTCTTGGACCCTGGAAGCCTACGGCACTCTTTCCGGGCAACAGAGGCTCTCTTTCAAGGACCCTCCACGAAAATCGCGACGGACCGTGCCGTAGTGTTATAGACCGAGGAATCGAGCCGCCGTGGCGGGTCCGCGACGTTGTCCTGCGCCTCCAGCGCGCTCGCTGTGTCGGCGAACAGATACCAGTGGTTGCCGGAGAGATTCGGAGGAAGCGTCACGGGAATGTCGGCGAAGTACCCGTTGTACGCGACGAAGATCGAGGTCGAACTGTCGCCGGTCTCTGTGCCATCGAGCCGGAAGGCAATAAAATGATTCTGATTGTTGTCCAGATATCCGGCGTCGGCCTCCTGGCCGTTGTCGCGGATCCAGGTTACATCCTTCAGGCTGTTGCCGTTATGGTCCTTCCCGTCAAAGAACTCCGATCGACGCAGCGCCGCGTGGGCGTGACGAAAGGCGAACATGGCCTTGGCATAGTTGAAGAAGTGCGGGAATTGATTGCGAAGACTGTAGTCGAGGTAGAACTTGTCGTTGTCGAGGTTGAACGGGTTATTGTTGCCAAACTGGGTGCGGTACATCTCGTCACCGGCGACGATCATGGGGACACCGGTCGAGACCAGTAACAAGGCCATCCCGGTCCGGGCCGCCTGGCGCTGGAGTGCGGCGTCACCCCCTTGGTCCCAGGAGACATTTCCTTCGTCGTTGGCGCCACCCGGGGAGGGCCCGAGTGGGAAGGGCTGGTCGTTCTGTTTGTGCAGGAAGGTGTAGAGATCGCGAAGGGTGAAGCCATCGTGGGCCACGATGTAATTGATACCATGGAAGGGCTTGCGGCCGCTCGCTTGGAAGATGTCGGACGAGCCCGCGAACAGGGCGATCAACTGAGCCGGCGCGACCTCATTGCCACTAATTCCAAGTTTGTTCTGCGCGCGCCGGATCGGGTAGCGGAACCGATCGTCCCACTCGGTCCAGCCCACGGGAAAATGCCCGAGCTGGAAGGTGCCACTGCCCCGAGCGCCGTACGGCTCGGCGATCAGATCTACGCCCGCCCCGTCGAAATTGCGCGCGGGTAGCTCTGTAACTGCACGCCTCAGGAACCCGTCGGGCGAGCTATTATCGAACGTGTAGTCACCGTGGACCTCCCGGTTGCCGAGCACGGCGGCTAGATCAAAGCGGAACCCATCGACGCCCATCTCGCCCGACCAGTACCGCAGGGAATCCAGGACTAGGTCACGCGCGACGGGATCAGCCGAATTGTAGTTCGGCCCCACCCCATTGTTGTTTGCATAGAAGCCATTGAGGAGCCACCGCGTGGGCCGCCCGTCACCCTCGTACGGAGCGTTGTCGTCGCGGAGCTCGTAGTAGGTCGGATTGTCCAGGCCGCGCCAGCTGACGATCGTGCCAACGGTTCCCGTCTGCTTGTCCACGTCCCCTTCGCCCGTATGGTTGTAAACGACATCGAGGAAAACCTTGATCCCGGCGTCGTGGAAAGCGCGCACCATTCGCTTGAATTCGCCAGTTGGGCCGCCCCATGATCGGTCGGAAGCGTAGCGGCGGTCAGGCGCGAAGAAGCTGTTCGGGTCGTAGCCCCAGTAATTGTCGCCGGTCGCGGAGGAGGGTACGAGTCCGTTCTGATCGTTCTGCAGTTCGTAGATGGGGAGGAACTCGATGGCGGTGACGCCCAGTTCCTTCAGGTCGGCCGCCTTGCGGGCTGCGCCTGCGTAGGTTCCTCGTTCTGCCTCCGGCACGGAAGGGTCGTTCCTCGTTAGTCCTCGGAGGTGTACTTCGTATATTAGCTCGTCCTTGAGGGTTCGCTGTGGCCTCGTCCCGACATCGGTCGTATCCCTCGGCAACACAACGCCTTTGGGCGCGACGTTGCCGGTGTCGTCGGTGCGATGCGCAGCGCCCGACAGATAAACGGAGCCATCGCGCAGCGAGGAATTCCGGGGGTCGTGACTCACCTCGCGGGCATAGGGGTCGAGCAGGAGCTTGTTGGGATTGAACCGGTTGCCCTGGTTATCCACGTCGGCCAGGAAACCGTCGGCGGATCCTTTCCTCCAAGTCGGGACAAACGGCCAGTTCGGACCCCAGGCGCGATACCCGTAGAAGACCGTTCCGGTTAGACCGGCGTTCCCCAAATTGTCGGCGGTCACCGAAAGCGACCAGAGATGGGTCGTGGGGTCGTTATTCATCGTGAGGGCGAGCTTCTCCGCCTCATTCTGCGGATTGGCGTAGAGCCAGACCTCGACCCGGGTGGCAGACCTGGAGTATACGCTGAAGTCGATACCGCCCGAGGCATCGTACCAAGCGCCGAGGCCGGCCGCGCCAGTCATGCTGGACAAGCCGAGGAGTGCGAACGCCGCGAGAGATAGGCAGGCGCGTCGGTGGCAAAGGAGGGGCAGTTTGAGACAGTCCATAGGTTCCTCAGCGTTAGGATCGGGGGATCGTTGTCCAGCTGCCTGTGAATGTCAGGAACGATAGCTCTGCTCTTGCTGCCTTCCTTTCTTCACCTTCAACGCAGCAGCTCGCATCGACGAATACACAATGCGATCAGCAGAGTCGGTCACTCGCATGAGCAAGTCAAACGCGTGCCATCCCACCGAAGTCTGACGGCGCTCCTTGTCACAAATTCTTCATCTGCCAGCCGGAACCGACTGGAGCCCCTGGGCACGTCACATCTACAGGAAATGCCGCGCACAACAATGGGCAATCGCTGAACTTGCCGTAGGACATTTCCTACATACGAGATAGGAGCGGAGCGAAGATACTTGAGAAGTAGGGGGCCAAGTCGAAGAGTGCCATTTTCAAGCACGTGACTGCAGGACATTTCGCGTTCAACGCGAGACGCGATGCCCCTCCCTGGCGCGCTCTGGGATTCAGTACCCGGACCACGATACCGTGGCGAGCTTCCGCCGTCGTTTCGGGGAACAGTTTGCGGCGCTGTTCGTGCAGGTGCTGGAGGTGGCGCGCGAGAACCAGCTCTCGCGGTTTGGCGCGGCGAGCCTGGACGGCACCAAGATCCACGCCATTGCTTCGCGGCACGTAAGCGGCCACTTTAGGCCGTTATTTTCCTTCGGCTGAATATCTCTAATCCTGCTCCTCGATTGACAACGGGTGGTTTACGGGGAGAGAGATGAGTGCATCGACAATCTTGACCAATCGGCGGCGGATTCGCCGCAGCGAAGAGACGTGGCGCGAACTGTTGGTGCGCTTTGAACGGAGTGGCCAGACGTGCGAGCGCTTCTGTGCTGAACAGGGCCTGGCGCTAAGCAGCTTTACGCGCTGGCGGCAGAAGTTGCGGTCGGCCTCGCACAGCCAAGCAGCAGTAGTGCAGGAGGCGTTGTTTGTCGAATTGGGATCGGACGGTGAGGCGCGCTGGGACGTGGAACTGCAACTCGGTGCCGGGGTGGTGCTACGCGTGAGGCGTCAGGCATGCTGAACATTGCTGCGCAGCGGCGCATCTGGTTTATACGCAGCCGACCGACATGCGGCGCTCGTCCGGGAGGTGCTCAGACTGGCGGAGGCGGCGGATCAAAGCAGCATCCTTCATGGGCTCAGCCTGCCTGAGGAGATGGCGCGGCGGGAAGAGCGCCCCTAGCCGCCATCGCGCAGGCCGAGCGCAAGATTGAAGCGCGAGCCCGGAGCACTTTGAGCGAGAGCAAATCGAGTACTAACCCAGCTTAGCGGATTCGGCCTCGTTTCGCCGGTTGCGAAAAAATAATTCTTTGCCGATCAGTGCTGCCTCTGTGGATAAGCCTGTGCGCGCGAGCACTCGCAAGAAGGATGGCAAGGAGCACCGGTATTGGAGCATCGTCGAGAATCGACGGGTGGCCGGTGGGCGCGTGCTGCAATAGCACGTGTTGTATCTGGGCGAGATCAATTCCTCGCAGGAGCGCGCCTGGCGCAAGTCGGTTGAGGTATTCGATGAGCGTGCGGGTGCTGCCTGCACGCTGGCGTTGTTTGCGGAGGATCGGATTGAGGAGGGCCTGCTCGACCGCTCTGTAGTGCGGCTGCGCCTGTCGCAGCTGCGCCTGCAGCGCCCGCGCATGTGGGGCGGGTGCTGGCTGGCGCTGAAGCTGTGGGAGCAGCTGGAGCTGGATCGGTTCTGGTCGGCGCGCCTGCCGAGCAGTCGCAAGGGCACGCGTTGGGCGCAAGTGCTGTTCGTGCTGGTGGCCTATCGGCGCTTTCGCCTGGCAGCGAGGATTGCCGGGTGAGGTGCCGGGTCCATACACGCTACCATACCACGCTACGCTGGATTATCCGGCCCCCGAGCGTTGTCGGAGAAATGCCGGGCACAGCTGTGCACCGTGCTGCATCGTCCTGCAAGAGCCGCGCAACGGGCGTCCGGCAAGTCGTTCAAAATGGAAGGGGCAGCGACTCCGATCCCTGGCTCATAACCAGAAGGTCGTAGGTTCAAATCCTACCCCCGCTACCAATCGACTGCATTCAGAACAACGGGTTGGGCGCGTGGCGCTCGCCCGTTTGTTGTTTATGAGGAACCGGTGACGGGATTTTTTCGGAAGATCCTTTCCGCGAACGCCGTCCACCCGTCGTCAAACAACTTGTCGATCTTCGTACCGGCCCGTGCAATGCGACGCGCGAGCGGCGTCCGAACACTTCCTTTCCGTTCTTCGCACCACGCCGGCTGAGTATCCGGCACGGGCACCACCCGACCGCGGCATCTGAGGTCTGGGCTTTTGCCAAGTTCCTTCCGAAGTGCAGCATGGAGACTCCCTTGAGTCGGCAATCTCTGCTCGGAGATCGCGCCGCGTGTTTGCATTGCGGGTAGTCATATCGGGTTGACCCGTGGAATCATCGCTGAAAGGGGCTGGGCGAAACGGCAGTTATCGTTGTTGATTTCGAGGGTGGAGCAAGGGAGGCGCCGACGGACGACGTGCCGCCGTTTCATGGCTACGATTTCCGGTCCCGATCAGAATCACTTGGGAGGTCAGATCGGCGCCTGATCGACGGGCAGGGACGAGCGCGAGGAGCCGGTTTCAGCGACGAGAAGAGGGTTGATATTGCCTAAAGTTGCGAAGATGTCGCTACGTACATCGCCAGGTTCAATCGCGACGATCTGCCGGTGCAGGTATGGAAGCCAGTTTAAGAGGCGTGTCAAGCGCCTGGGTATTGAAGAGGTACTGACTGCGACCCGTAGCCCTCGGCAGAATGCCTTTGTGCAACGCGTGATCGGTAGCGACCGGCGTGATTACCTGGATCATGTCGTCGCGAACGTCACCCCGAACAGACTCTGAACGGCTACTTCAACTACCATCACCGCTGGCGGCCGCATCTGTCACTGCGGATGGACAGCTCAGAATCGCGAGCGCTGCAGCCGCCCTGCTTGGGAAAGGTCGTAGATCTCCCGGAAGTCGGGCGCTTGTATCACCATTGCGAACGATCGGCGGCGTGATGAGTGTGATACGGATTTTCGGGAACGACGGGCGGTGCGACGGCGATGGTCAGGCTGCATCACTCGGCGTGACCTCACGATCGATGCGTCCGGCGAGATCGAGCTCGGCCTTTTCCAGATCGTAACGTGCCTGCAGGTTCATCCAGAACTGCGCCTCCATTCCGAAGTAGCGGCCGAGCCGCAGCGCGGTATCCGCGGAGATCGCGCGCAGCCCCTTGACAATCTCGTTGACGCGGCGCGGCGGCACGCTGGTGTCCTTCGCCAGGCGGTACTGGCTGATGCCCATCGGTTTCAGGAAATCCTCGAGCAGGATCTCGCCCGGGTGGATGGGAGGCATGTCGGGCCGCCGAGTTTTCGGACTGCGTGCTTTGGTGGCCATCGGGTGTTTCTCCATCAATGATAATCGACGATCTCCACGTCGTAGGCATTGCCATCCCGCCAGGTGAAGCAGATGCGCCACTGATCGTTGATCCGGATGCTGTGCTGGCCCTTGCGGTCCCCTTTCAAGCTCTCCAGGCGATTGCCCGGTGGTATGCGCAGCGTATCCAGCACGGTTGCCGCATCGACTTGCAGCAGCTTGCGCCTGGCGAGGCGTTGCAGATCCCGAGGCAACCGGCGGATGAAGTGGCCGTGAAAGAGTCGCTGGGTCTCCTTGTCCCGGAAGCTCTTGATCATGTGCGGGGAGACAATAACGCGTGACGGTAGTATTGTAAAGCGTTATGCATGCCGCGCTGGACCTTGCGGCTCTTGGATGCGGAGTCATACGCGTCCGACAGCCGATCACACGGATGCTCCAGTGCCCCCAGTCGGTGCAGCGTGCGTTCGTTCTCGACAAGATCGTGCGCGAGACGGGACAGGTTATCGATGGCATGCGGACCGCAAGGTGGCGGTGACCGTCCCGATTCACGCGGGGGATGTCGGCCGCGGCTTGGCTGCGCGGGTTCTCAAAAATGCCGGCTTCACTGTAGAGGAGTTTCTGAAGCCGCGGTGAGCCGGCCCAGTTTGGCCCGCCGACTGATCCCGCCCACCACGCATCGATGTATCTCCCGTTCAAGTCGGGGGTGCGAGTTTCCCGGACGAACCTGGACCGGGTAATTCCCAAAGCGGTGGAGGTCGCGAAGTCCGGACCGCCGCCAGAACTCCGGAGGATTGCCTGGGGAGGTGCCGGGTCCATACACGCTACCACGCCACGCTGGATTATCCGGCTCCCGAGTGTTGTCGGAGAATTGCCGGGCACAGCTGTGCACCGTGATGCATCGTCCTGCAAGTATCACGCAACGGGCGTCCGGCAAGTCGTTGAAAATGGAAGGGGCAGCGACTCCGATCCCTGGCTCATAACCCGAAGGTCGTAGGTTCAAATCCTACCCCCGCTACCAATCGACTGCATTCAGAACAACGGGTTGGGCGCGTGGCGCTCGCCCGTTTGTTGTTTCTGAAGAACCAATGACGGGATTTTTTCGCAGTATTTTTTCCGCGAACGTCGTCCACCCGTCGTCAAACAACTTGTCGATCTTCGTACCGGCCCGTGCAATGCGACGCGCGAGCGGCGTCCGAACACTTCCTTTCCGTTCTTCGCACCATGCCGGCTGACTATCCGGCGCGGGGCGCGGCCCGACTTCGGCGTCTGAGGTCTGGGCTTTTGCCAAGTTCCTTCCGAAGTGCAGCATGGAGACTCTCTTGGGTCGGCAATCGCTGCTCGGAGATCGCGCCGAGCGGTTGCATTGCGGGTAATCATATCGGGTTGAGCCGTGGAATCATCGCTGAAAGGGGCCGGGCGAAACGGCAGTTATCGTTGTTGATTTCGAGGGTGGAGCAGGGGAGGCGCCGACGGACGACGTGCCACCGTTTCATGGCTGCGATTTCTGGTCCCGATCAGAATCACTTGGGAGGTCAGATCGACGCCTGATCGACGGGCAGGGACGAGCGCGAGGAGCCGGTTTCAGCGACGAGAAGCGGGTTCATATTTTCTGTACGTGCGAAGATGTCGCGACGTACACCGCAAGGTTCAATCGTGACGATCTGCCGATGCAGGTGCAGAATGAACCCGACAGTTGCATAAACACGGGATCATTTCCTGCGTCAGCGGCTTTGTTTCCACCCCTGACGCTGGAAGGTGGGGATGTTGCTGAAGTCACCGATGGTTCGATGGAACCAACAAACAAAAGCGATGCGATAAGATCGCTTGCACAAGCGCCTTTGAAGGCACGCTCGATCAAGTTCGTCGAGCTACGCGGGACCTGAGAGTCGCGAGCTCATTTCATGGGGCCAAGCCGCTGCTCACGCTCTGTCGGACGAGTACTTTCGCGCACTATGGGAAACACCGCTCTGGTGGTGTCGACCGCCGTCGAGGAGATTAGGCCGGAGCTCGAGCAGGTGATCGTCGACCTCGTCGCGGCGCGCTTCGATGGCTACGAGCCGCCGATTGAATTGATCGCGTCGCAGATCACGGAGCTTCGACGACAGCCGGTTTTGGGAGCGTGGAGCTGAGCCATGGGTCCGTTCGAGGTAACCAAGGAGATGATGTCTCGGCTCAACGACGAGCAGCTGCGAAAGCTGCTGTCCCACCTGCTCGAGGCCGAGGCGCGGGTGCGCGGCATTCCGCCATCTGCGATCTCCGTCGGTGGTAATCAAACTGCTGGTGACGGCGGAGTCGATGCCTCGATCGCCTGGTTCGGCGCGCCAGGACCGGCGGATTGGCTTCCGCGGCAAACTATCTACTTCCAGTGCAAGGCCGAGGTCATGAGCCGCGCCGATCTCATCAAGGAAATGCGACCCGACGGCGTGGTACGGACGATCTTCGCCGAGTTGGCCCAGGTAGGCGGAAGCTACATCGTCTTTTCGACCGACGATCCCTCACAGTCAGCGTATGGCCGCCGGCGGACGGCGATGCGCGAAGCGATTGTTGGCGTCGCTGGCGAAGAGCAAATCCTCCTCGACTTCTATGGTGCCGATCGCATCGCGCGTTGGGTCAATCAGCACCTAGGTGTCGCGCTTTGGGTCCTTGAGCAGCGTGGTCGGGCGTTGGGCGGCTGGCGCCCTTACGGCAACTGGTCGGCCGCGAGTATGCGCGGCGGACTCTATCTTTTCTACGATGCCGCCCGGGCAGTTCTCGATGGTGTAGAGGTGGATGTGTACTCCGCGATCATCGCAATTCGCCGTGTACTGCACACGCCCGGGGGCAAGGTGCGCCTGATCGGTATTTCAGGTATGGGCAAGACGCGGATTGCCGAGGCGCTATTCGACGACAGGATCGATCCGCAAACGGCACTTGCCCCCAGTCGAGCGGTCTACGGCGACATCGGTCTCGATCTTTCGACTGGTGCCGCGCTGCTTGCCGAACAGGTGGTGCTGTCTGGATCCGAGGCGGTGATCGTCGTCGATAACTGCAATGTTCGGACGCATGGTCAGCTGGCGGAGATCGTGTCCCGTCAGGGCAGTCGATCGAGCCTGCTTACGATTGATTATGATGTCGGTGGGGACAAGCCGTCTGGAACGAGGCTTATGTTCGGTTTGCAAACGCGCCAACGACATCACGTCATTCCGGCCTGCTCGGTGGCCTGCTGGAAGGGGCGAGCACGCGTGACCGAGGCTGGGTCGACCGACGATTGGACGATGCCGTCGACGATCGCAACCTTTCGGATCATCTGGTGATTTTGCATGGTGCAGTTCCACTCGACGCAAGCATCATGGAGCGATTCGGTCACGCATTGGAGCGGGGCGTCATCGCGCCGGGCAACTTCACCTTCCTGATGTTGGGAGGGGTCACCAAGCCCGTTCCTGCCGAGGCCCTGGCCGTGTTTCTCGCCAAGCTATTCGCGATCGACAAGGGCGTGCTCCCGGCGCTTCAGATCCTCCACATGCGTATGCGCGGCGATCGCACCGATGGGCGGGAGATCGACCCAAGGCTGGCCGCTGTCGGCCGGAGCTTCCTTGCCGATTCCCGGACCTATGCCAAGGACCATGCGCGGGAGGACCACGGCATCGCCACGATCGCCAAGCTCGTGCTGGCGGTCGACAAAGGTGGCGAGACGGCGGTTGCCATATGCCGGGCGTTACGGACCGCGTCCGAGAGTAACCGCGTCCGATGTCGCGACTTTGACGAGCTTTGTGGGCTGTTGATGACGACCCATCCGCGCGTGGTTCTGGACGAGATCATCGGGGAGCCCGTCGGGGAGGATCGGATCGGTCGCTTCTTCGGCGGCTATGTCCGCAACGATGACGACGTCGATCAATCGAAGATCAAGTTTGACGAGGCCGTGGCCTTGGGCTGGGCGACCGAGAACCCTGGTGTTCGCGCAGTGCGGCTCGCGGAGTTCATTCCCTACGGTAAGACAATGGAGGATGGTTCGCTCAGTTGGTCGCCCCTCGCCCGCCAATTGATCGATCTGGCGCCGGACCCTGTCGCAGTACTCAATACCTTCGAACGTCGCTTCTGGAGCGGAAGTATCATTGGCTCTTTATCGGGGCGATTCGTGCGGCGACGCCCGCTGGTTGAGAATTTGCTCGAGCATCCGGACGTGCGCATCCGAAGTTGGGCGCGACTCGCGAGCCAAAGACTCGAGGAGGATATTCGTCGTTGGGATGCGATGGATAGGAGAGGCGAGAGCCGGTTCGAATGACGCCGATTGATTTTGGCGGAGGTCACACAAGGTCTTCGTCGTGGACGAATGGCAGTTTCTCGATGACCACCAGTTATCGCGTAGGACCGGCGTGGGCGCTGAGCAGCAGCTTTGTCCGGCAGAAACGCCCTATCCAAGCCCGACTCTACGGGCTTGTTGCATGAGGGCGATCTACTTCACCGCCTCGATGAGTTGTATATCCTGCTTGAGCATCTCGTTGACGATCTCGTTTAGCTCCTTGCCCTTGGCCTTGGCCTGTCGCTCAAGGTAGAGGGCAATGTCCTCGTCGAGGTAGATGGGCAAGTTGAAGCGCGCTTCTTCGCGGTGGAACTTGCCGCGTTTCCCGTTGGAGAAATCATACTCTGTGTTCATACGGACTCCTCGTACTGTTGCCGCTCTTGGCGGGTGGCTTCACGCGCGGAGATGATCATTGGCCTCTCGGTACGTGTGGATGACCACGAGCAGCCGGCCGTTGGCGGCCTGCCCCAACGTCGCCCAGCGCTCTTCCCGTTCGCTGTGCTCGCTATCGGGAATCGACAGCATCAGTCGGTCCCTGAATACGGTGGTCGCCTGTTCGAACGAGACGCCGTGCTTGCGGCGGTTGTCGGCGGCCTTGCGCGGTTCCCAGCTTGCGGCCTCGAAGATCCGCAGCGGTGTTCGTGATGGGGATCTCTATGCCTATCCACGGGCGAAGTCCATCCAGCATTTAAAGGATCAGATTCGGCCCCACACCCGACGCAAGGCACCTGTGAGTACGGGGTGCTGATCGAGCAGATCAACCCTATCATCCGGGGCCGGGGCCAGTACTATGTGGCTGCTCAATCGCGGTTGGCAAGTCATTCAAGCCCACGCTTTCAGGTTTCCTCTCGTCGACGTGCGGAACTACAGCGTGACATATGGGCCGATCAGAGTCGTTGGACAGATTCGATTGGCGCGAGGACGGTGCAGGTGCTGTACTCGATCCGCGGCGAGCGGCAGTTGGTGGGGCAGACCCACTGCAACTTGCTGGTTCGTGGGGACTGACGATCGATGCTGCGGTGTGGGAGCACTCGACGTTTTCCGAGAACCGCGACCGGTTGCTGGAGCTCGTCGTGATCCCGCAGTTGTTCGCCGAGGTGGTGGCCTTGGCAGAGCGGCGTGACCTGCTGTCGAAGGAGCACTTCAGCGTGGATGGCACCCTGAATCCAGGCGTGGGCCTAAGAGCTTTCGGCCCAAGGACGAGGAGCCGCCGCGGGGGGCGGGCGCGACGCGGAGCGGGGATTTTCACAGCGAAATGCGCTGCAATGACACGCACGGCTCGACCACCGATACGGATGCACGGCTGTTTCGCAATTCGAAAGGCGAGGCGGCACGCCTGTGCCACATGGGGCATCTGCTGACGGAGAATCGCAACAGTCTGGCGGGAGGTGCCACGGTGACCGAGGCGGGCACGGCGTTTGAATGGTTGGCGGCGCTAGCGCTGTTGGAGCGACTGCCGGGCAAGAGGCGCAAGATGATGGGGGCGGACAAGGGTTATGACGTCAGCACCTTCGTCGCACCCTGTCAGCAACTCAACATCACGGCGCACGCGGCAAGCCGGTGCAAGGGCACGACCCTCGACGGGCGTACGCGCCGTCACGCGGGTTATGCGATCAGTCGACGCATCCGCAAACGCATCGAAGAGGCGATCGGCTGGGGCAAGTTGACAAGCGTGTCGCTACCTCGTGAAAGATTTTGGGACATCCCAGTCCCCAAAATCGACTCGCCTACGCGACAGCCATTGGTGCCCCGGCCGCCCTGCGTCCGTGCCGCTACGCCACACCCTTGCTTCGCTCGGTGCTGGCTTCGCAGCACTCCCGCAATGGCTGGACGCGATGGTCGGACGGCTACTTTGTTTCCCCTGCGCCGCTTCGCGACTCCGGGTAAACAGTGCGCCCTCATCGCTACCGGGGACTACCGGCCCTCGCTTCGCTCTCCATGGCCGGCAGCGTCGGTACCCTGCGTCAGGCCAGTGCGCGGCGCAGCCAAGTCAATGATCTGCTAGACTTGAATGTGATAAGTTGGACCTTGGTTCGGGGGGGGCGTTTGCTGGTGCCCACCGGATTGCTCGGCATTCGGGAACACGGTCCACGCCGCGAGCGCTCGGAGTGGGTCGCCAGCGGCTTATAGAGATCAGCGGAAAATCCCGAAAAATCACATCGCACCACCTCTGTACGTGATTGAATGGCGGCTTTCCAACAACCTGCTCGGAACCCGTTCGTATCGAAATGGCTGAGCGCACCGACCACGCCCGATCTTCGGCCAGTTCGAATCCGGTACGAGTGCGCTTCGACCGATTCGAGCTCGACGAGGCGAACGCACGCCTGCTGCGCGACGGAACGGCTGTCCTGCTAGCGCCGACGCCATTCGCCGTCCTGTGCGCGCTCGTACGGCACCCCGGGTCGCTGCTCACCAAGAACGCGTTGCTCGATCAGGTCTGGGGCCACCAGTTTGTCAGCGAGTCGGCGTTGAAAACCGCGATCAGCGATCTGCGGACAGTGCTGGGCGATGATGCCCGGCAGCCGCGCTTCATCGAAACGGTCTCGCGGCGGGGCTATCGGTTCATCGCGCAGACGACCGGGCGCGCGCCCCAGGCCGGAGCGGTCGCGTGGACAATGCCTACGTCGCCGTCGGCATCCTTCATTGGCCGCCGCGAAGCGCTGGCGCGACTGCGCGGTGCCTGGGATCTGGCGTGCAGCGGCAAGCGCATCATTGAGTGGGTGGCCGGTGAACCGGGCATCGGCAAGACGACGCTTATCGAACATTTCATCGCGGGCCTCGATGATGTCACTTGCGTGTGCGGCCAGTGCGTAGAGCAGTATGGCGGCGGCGAGCCGTATCTTCCGGTTCTCGAAGCGCTCGCGGAGCTGTGCCGCCGTGACGCCGCCGTCGCGCCACTGCTGCGCACCGTGGCGCCGACCTGGCTGCTACAGCTGCCGTGGCTCAGCAGCGCCGAGGAGCGGAATGTCCTGCGTCATGAGCTCGCAGGCGTGAGAGCGGACCGGGCGCTGCGCGAAATGGGGGAGCTCGTCGATCGCTACACCGAACGGCGGCCGCTCCTTATTGTGACCGAGGACCTGCATTGGAGCGACCGCGCGACTCTCGAGCTCATCGACTACCTCGCGCGCCGGCGTGGCAGCCGCCGCCTCATGTGGCTCGCAAGCTTCCGCCTCGCCGAGGTGGTGGCGCTCGATCATCCGCTAAACCCGTTGCGGCGCGAGCTGCGCCTGCATGGCCTCTGTGAGGAGATCGTGCTCGATCCGTTCTCCGAAAGAGAGGTCGCCGAGTACGTGGCGCAACGCTCGCCCTCGATCGCCACCGATGAAGCGTTTGTGCGCGCGTTGCACGAGCGCACCGACGGATTGCCGCTCTTCGTGGCGTCGGTCGTGAGCGACGTCGTGGCGCGCGCCGCGCGAGCCGGCGACGACGCTGCCGAGGCAGAGCAGGTCGTGAAAATGGCGGTGCCGGAGAACCTCGCGGCTATCATCGATCATTATATTGCCAAGCTCGGGGACGAGCAGCGCCTGTTGCTCTCCGCGGCGGCGGTTTGCGGCCTCGAGTTCCGCGTCGACACGATCTCCGCTGTGCTCGAGCGCGATGCTGCGTGGGTCGGTCAAATCTGCGACCAACTCGAACGCGAGCGCTTGTGGCTCGCCGCTCCGCGGGGCGCGGATTGGAGCCGTGCGCGCGAGCTCGCTTATTCTTTCAGGCACGCGCTCTTCCGCCAGGTGCTGTACGAGCGCATGGCCCCGCTTGCACGCGCGCGGCTCCATGGCAAGGTGGGCGCGGTGCTCGAACGCGAGCGCATCGGGGGCGCGCCGGTCGCCGCGGTCGAGCTCGCCATGCACTTCGAGCGCGGCCGGGATCCCATGATCGCATTGCGCTGGTACGCCGAGGCTGCCGAGGCGGCGCTTGCGCACTTCAGCCCGGCGGAGTGCATGAGGCTCACCGAGCGCGGGCTGACGCTTCTCGATCAGGCGCCGGAGGGGACGGAGCGCAACGCACTGGAAATCGCGATCGCAACACTTCACGGCTTTGCCGCTACCCGGGTGCTTGGCGCGGGCAGCGAAGCAAAAAACGCGCTCCAGCGCGCGTACTCGCTGCTCGACGAAGTGCCGGAGCACCCGGTGCGAGGACGCCTGCTGCACGGATTCGGGTTCATGCTTTGCTTGCGTGCGGAATATGCCGAGGCGCTCGCGGTGGCCGACCGGGCGGAAGCGCTCGGATCGACGACGAACGATGCAGTGCTTTTGTCCACCGCGTGCACCGTGCATGGGAACGTCGATCAGCTTCAGGGCCGGCCGCGGGTCGCCCGCACATGGCTGGAGCACGGGCTCGCCCTCGCGGAGCGGCTGGATGTGGGAACTGGAGAATACCTGGTCGATCTGCAGGTCACGCTGCTTGGGCTGCTCTCCATTCCGCTCGTTCATCTTGGCTTGGTCGAACAGGCGCGCGCCTGCCTGCAGCGTGCACATGCCCGCGCTTGCGATCGGGGGCCCATGGCGCGTCTCGTCGCAATCTGGTACAGCGCGCTGCTCGAGGTGCGGCTCGGCAGCGCCGAGCGTGTGGCCGCTCTTGCCGATGAGATGGCCGCGCTCGTGGACGAATTCGCGCTTGCTCACGGTCGAACTGCCTGTCGGTGGTTTCGGGCCTGGGCGGACGCCCGCATGGGACAGCCCCGCGAGGCTTATCGCCGGATCCGCGAGGCGTACGAAGACAATGTGCGGCTCGGCATGTTGGTGGGCGCAAGCGAGATCCTGGGGTATGCAACCGAGGCGCTCCTCCTCGCGGGTGACCTGGATGCAGCCCAAGAGCAGCTTGAGGAAGCGCTGCAGTTCGCCGACAAGCTCGGCGAGCGCGTGTATCTGCCGCAGCTCTGCCTGCTCGAGGCGGCTATCGCGCGTGCGCGCGGCAAGGCTGCTCTTGCCAGAGCGGCGGTGCGGCGCTCGATTGCCGAAGCGAAAGCGCAGGAGGCTCCGTGGCTCGAGCTTATCGCGCTCGTTGAGCTCTGTGAAGACGGCGCTGCAACCGCCGCGGATCGGCGCGCACTTCGCGCGCTGGTCGATGCGCTCCCCGAGGCGGCGGTGACGACCGCTCTCACGAGAGCGCGCGCCGTTCTCACCTAATTCCTACCAAACGGCGACGTATCGCTGATGACGCTCCACGCGGCGGGGAACAAGCTCCTTGCGTGAGATCTGCGCGAAAAATCGGCGTCAGCGGCAGCAGCGCAGGGCGGCTCTGAAACCCGGGTAGGTGAGCGCGTGGGACGTTCGGGCGTCTGCCGCTTCTCGTTGACTTCACCCTCGATCAGGACGTCGTGTTTCCCAGGGGGAGCTCGTCCTTGCACGGGCGGTCACTGGAGCCGAGAGGCGTATGCCGAAGTCGAGCTGGAGCTGCGCGCGCTACTCGACGATCTGGACGATAACAGACGGCTGAGCTGATGAAAACCTGGCCCGTTCGCGAGAGCCCTGCACTGACGGTTTAATCACTGGCGGAGAGTTGCGATGAGCCTCGGCCCTGAATCCAAATACCCGAGCCGGCGCACTTACGTGCTGAAAGTGCGCGGCGATCCAGGGACTGCTCGACGTCATTGCAAACGACCTCGAGGCGAGCAGTGAGGAGTCCTCGACGCACGCATGAGCATCGATACGACGATATTCAGCGCTCCGCTCGGCTTCTCGCAGATGACGATGATGTTCCTGACTGCCCGCTCGGCCTGATCGGCGTGGTTGCCGTGCTACTCCTGTTCCTCGCGTCGCTCGGATTCGTGGTCATCCTCGGCATCATCACGTTGAGCGGCATGATCATGCGCAACTCGGTGATCCCGGTCGACCAGACCGGCACCGAGATGGAGGCGGGGCTCAATCTCTGGAATACCGTGCTGGAGGCGGCGGGCGGACGCGGCCGGTGGTGCTGACGGCAACGTTACCGGCTTGGCGATGATCCCGACCCACAGCGTGTTCTGGGTGCCGATGGCGATCACGATAATGGGCGGCCTCGCGTCGGTCACGGTACTGACGATCTTTTTTATCCCGACGCTGTATGCCGCGTGGTTCAGAATCGAGAAGCAAGGCGGCCTGGCTGAGCATCGCATGCCGCGCGGACCGGCGTTCGCTTCCTGACGCCATGGCGGCGCGTCTCATTCTCTTCGGCGCAACCGGCTCTCTGGGCCGTCACGTCCTGCGCCAGGCGCCCGCGGCGGGGCACGAGGTCCCGGCGTTGGTTCGGACGCCCGCGAGGATCCCGGCTGATGCGCGCGCGAAAGCTTCGGTGCATGTGGTCGATCTTCGCGCGATCACGCCGGCCGAGCTCGCTCGGCTGATCGCGGGACACGACGCGCTCGTGAACTGCGCCGGTCACGTCAATGAAGGCCAGGCGTTCGTCGAGCTTGTCGACCGGGTGGTCTCGGCAGCATTGCCTGAAGATGACCGCCTGACAAGGCATTTGCCTCTCGACTTTCCGAATCGGCAATTCGATCGCCACGTGTTGCTCATGGAAAGAATGGCATCCAGGGCACCATGCGCCCGGCTCTTCCCATGGTGGAGTCCATGGTCCCAGTGATCACGGTCATCTTGGCGTTCATCTGATTGAGCTCGGCGACGATTGCCGGCAGCGCGCCCATCTGTGCCGACATCGTGCGCATCTGCTGCTCCATCGAAGGCATGGCGTTCATGTTCTCGGACATGCGGTAGAGCATCAGCGCGACGACCGCCCCGGCCGTGTTTTCGTCCCAGGTCTGCATGTAGCGCGTCAACCAGTCCACTTGCCGCTCGAAGTCCTGCAGCTCGTGGCGTGTATTCGCGGGCAGTGCCGCTAGCAATGCCTCGCGCTGGGCGCGTCGCTCCTCCGGCGTCATCATGGATCTGGGCGCCAGCTGCAGCGGCGCCTGGGCCTGGGCGACGGGAGGCAGGACTTCGACCGACCAGATCGCAATGGCAAACATCGTGACAAGGACCAGGAAGACGAGCCGCAGGCGCCTCTGGCGAACGCCCGCCGCGCGAACCGCTCTCAGCTCATCTTCCAGGCGCCGGATCGCTTCTTCCAGCGCGGGAACGGATTGCGCTTTTTCTAGGGATTGATCGGTATCGATGGCCATGGGAATCTCACCTCGTGATCGATTTGTGCGAGGCAATCCGCAGATCCTTCAGGGCTTGCCTCATGAGGCGCCGGCAGGTGCATCCGCAGCATCCGGAAGAGCTTCGCGAGCATCCGGCGCAGCCGAGCGGCCAACCCGGAACCACGCAGCGTAAAGCGCCGGGACAAAGAATATCGTCAGCACCGTGGCGACAGTCAGGCCACCCATAATGGCGATCGCCATCGGCCCCCAGAAAATACTACGCGCAACGGGAATCCTGGCATGCTTTCAACAGAACGCGGTCAGGGATGGCGATCTTGCCGATGTCGTGAAGGAATGCCCCGGCTATCAGAGCGCGGAGGGTCGGCATATCGAGGTCGACTACTTCGCCCAGCGCGCCCGAGTACAGAGCCACTCGCTGATTGTGAGCCCCTGCGCCGTGATCGCGCATGGCGATGGCGGTTCCGAGCACTTGGCCGATCCGGATGTTCTGTTCCAGCAGCTTGCGCTCGATCTCATCCCGTGACGTGGACGCCATGTTGCTCCCCCTCCCCGATTTTCGCTTCCCCGCCTCCGCGCTCGCCACAGCCGGTTCGCGGATACGAAACCAGGCCGCATAGGCCGCCGGCAGAAACAGCAGCGTCAGTACCGTTGCCACTGCCAGGCCGCCCATGATCGCCATGGCCATCGGCCGCCAGAACGAGTCCGAGGCGATGGGGATCATGCCCAAGATGGCCGCCGCTGCAGTCAGCATGATCGGCCGAAGCCGATGGCAGGTGGCCTCCACCAGAGCTTCCCAGCGGTCAATGCCGGCGGCAATATTGGTTTCGATCTGATCGATCAGGATGACGGAGTTGCGGATGATCATTCCCGCCAGCGCGACGCAGCCGAGGATGGCGATGAAGCCCATGGGGGTATGGGTTGGCAGCAGGGCGCCCACGATGCCGATCAGACCCAGGGGCGCCACGCTGATGACCAGCAGCAAACGCTGGAAGCTTTGAAGCTGCACCATCAGTACCGTCAACATGAGCAGCAACATCACCGGGACCACCACCGCGACCGAACGCTGCCCTTTGGCGGCTTCCTCGACGGCACCACCGACGGCGATGCGATAACCCTGCGGCAGACCGTTCGCGAGCTTCTGCACCGAAGGGGAGAGCTGCTCGACCACCGTCGCTGCCTGGATGCCCGGCGCCAGGTCGGCCTGCACTGTCAGAGTCGGCAGACGCTGGCGGCGCCAGATGATCGGCGGCTCAAAGCCGTAGTCCACGCTCGCTACTTCCATCAGCGGTACGTTGCGCCCGCCCCCGAGAGGGATCTGCAGCATGCGCACGGTGTCCAAATCGGCGCGTTCGCTACCCGCGGCGCGTACCTGCACGTCCACCAAATAGATGAAGTCGCGCAGCTGAGTCACCGTGGTCCCGCTGAATGCGGCTTGGAGGGACTGCGCCAGGTCCTGCGAGGAGAGTCCGAGCAACCGCACCTTGTCCTGGTCCACATGCAAGCGCAGCGTTCGGATCGGCTCATTCCAGTCGAAATTGACGGTACGGGTATTGGGATTGGCGTTGATCCTTCCGGCCAAGTCGTAGGCAATCTGTCGCACCTTCTCGGGGTCGGCGCCGCTGACGCGGTACTTGATGGGCCAGCCCACCGGTGGGCCCATCTCCAGGGGGGAGGCCCGCAGCACGGCTTGCGGCATTTGCGCGGCCGCGAACTGCACGCAGGCGGTCGGCCACGGCCGAGCGGGCTTCCATGCTTTTCGCCACCACGACCGCCTCGGCGAAATAGGGATGGTCCAGCTGCACGTCCATCGGGAGGTAAAAGCGAATGGCCCCGCTCCCGACGTTGATGGCGTAGCGGGCCACGTCCGGGTCGGCGGCCAAATGCGCCTCCAGCCGGCGCACCGCCTGTTCGGTAGCCCGCATGGCGTTGTCATTGGGAAGGGTCAGGTCCACGAGCAACTCGGGCCGTTCGGACACGGGAAAGAACTGCTGCTCGAGCCGGCTCGCTCCGGCCAATGACCCCAGGAACAGGGCCACGGTGGCGCCGATTACCAGGGCGCGATGGCGCAGGCAAGCCAGTAGCAGACGACGAAACCCGCTCATCAGACGGCTGGACACCCCACCCTCGCGTTGAGGCTTGAGCTTCGACGGCAGAATGGCCACCGCGATCAGCGGCGCAAACAGGGCCGCTACGACCCAGGAGAGGAGCAGGGCCAGGACGACGACGGCGAAGATGGCGAAGGAGTATTCGCCGGCGGCGCTCTGCGCGAATCCGACCGGCACGAAGCCGAATGCGGTTACCAAGGTGCCGGTGAGCCTGGGATAGGCCGTCGCGGTGTAGGAAAACGTCGCCGCCTTGACCAGCGGATAGCCTTCTTCGAGCTTCTTGATGATCATCTCGATGGTGATCATGGCGTCGTCGACCAGCAGACCCAGCGAGATGAGCAGAGCGCCCAGGGACACCCGATGCAGACCGATGCCGAAGAAGCTCTGGAAGATGAAGGTGGCGGCCAGAGTCAGCGGGATCGCCAGCGCTACCACCATGCCAGCGCGCGGTCCCAGGCTTAGGAAGCTCACCGCCAGGACGATCAACACGGCCTCCACCAGCGCCTCGACGAAGTGGTTGACCGAGGTCTGGACGACCTGCGGCTGATCGGCCACCTGGATGGCTTCGATGCCGATGGGGCGGTCGTGTTCGAGCTCGGCCATCCGCTGCCGGATGTTCTCCCCCAGCTTCAGGTTGTCGCCGCCCTTGGCCATGGAGATGGCCAGCCCGATCGCGGACTTGCCGTTCACCCGGTACGAAGGAGACGGCGGATCGGTGTAGCCGCGCTTGATTTCCGCGACATCGGTCAGCCTGAAAAAGCGGTCATTGACCCGCAGGCTGATCTTGGCGAGATCCGCCTCGGAGGTGAAGCCGCCGCTGACCCGAACCAGGATGCGTTGCCCGCCGGCATCGATCACGCCGGCCGGCATGACGGCATTCTGCTCGCGCAGGCTCTCGACCAGTTGCGCCTGCGTCAGCCCGAGACTCGCCAGCTTGCGGGTGGAAAACTCGATAGTGACGGTCTCCTCCTGGGCGCCGATCAGGGTGATCTTGCCGACGTCGGGCAGACGCAGCAGCTCGGCGCGTACGCTCTCCACGTAGTCGCGCAATTCGCGTTGGCTGAAACCATCGGCGGTGAAGGCGTAGACGATGCCGAAGGTGTCGCCGAACTCGTCGTTGAAGAATGGCCCCTGGATGCCCGCAGGCAGGGTGTGCCTGATGTCGCCGGTCTTCTTGCGCACCTGATACCAGATGTCGGGAATCTTGGAAGGCGGCGTGGTGTCCTTGACGTTGACGAAAACCACCGATTCGCCCGCGGTGGTGTAGCTCTTGAGATAGTCGAGGGACGGCGTTTCCTCCAGCTTCTTCTCCACCCGATCGGTCACCTGGTTGAGGGTCTCCTCCAAGCTCGCGCCCGGCCACAGGACCTTGACCACCATGGTCTTGATGGTGAAGGGCGGGTCCTCATCCCGTCCCAGCGTTGCGAACGACAGCGTGCCGGCCACCGACACCATCAGCATCAGATAGACGACCAGGGAACGGTGCCCCAGTGCCCATTCGGACAGATTGAAGCGCTTCATGGCACGCTCCCGCCCGATTCGGTGCTACTGAGAAGACGCACCTTCCGGCCCGGCCACAACAGTTGCACGCCCGCGGTCACGACCGTGTCACCGTCGCTCAAGCCGCTCGCCACCAGCATCCGGTCGGCGTCTGTCCGGGCCAGGACCACCTTCACGAGATCGACCGTCCCATGCTGGCGATCGACCACCCACACCGCTGGCTTGCCCTCCTTCTCGAACACCGCCGAGGCGGGCAACGCGATGACCTTCTGTCCGCTCAGCCGCACCCGGCCGACGACGCTCATCCCCAGGCGCATCGCCTCGGGTGGGTCCAACAAAGCGACCTTGACCGTATAGGTGCGGGTCACCGGGTCGGCGTTGGGGGCGATCTGCTCGATCCTCCCGTGCGCCGTGACCTCTGGCGCGTCCAAAACCCGAACCTCCACCTCGGCGTCGGGCGGAAGGCGCAGCACGGCGCTTTCCGCCAGCGCGAACACCGCGTCCTTGTTTTGCAGGTTTGCGAGGCGCACAACCATCTGCCCGGCAGCCACCACCTGGCCAGCTTCCGCACCGATGGCCGAAATGGCGCCGTCCTCTGGCGCACGCAGAACGGCATAGCCAAGTTGATCCTCGGCCAGGCGGCGCTTGGCTTCCGCTGCGCGAAGAGCCGCACGGGCACCGTCTCGCGCCTGCAGCGCGGAATCGTACGCGCTCTTACTGACCAAGCCGCGGCTGAGCACCTGCGCCTGTCGGCGTTCCTCGGCCTCGGCCCGAACCAGATCGGCCTTGGCGGAGGCCACATTGGCCTGTGCCGCGGTCAGCTGGTTGCGCTGATCCTGCTCGTCGAGCGTCGCAAGGACATCGCCCTGGTGGACGATGGCGCCCAGGTCGACCTTACGCTCCACCACGCGTCCGGCAATTTTGAACCCCAGGTCGCTCTCGACGTGAGCGCGTATCTCCCCCACCTGGGAAGGAAACTCGTTCCACGCCTCAAGTCGCGCCACCATGGCCCGCACTGGCCTGATCTCGGCTTTGGGAGCGGCATCCCGACTGTCGCAACCGACCAGCAGAACACAGCCGAAGGCGAGCGCCGTGCCAAGGGGAAACCGCTTGCAAGCTATGGCCATGGCTCAATCCTCCGTCGGGCAACGAATCTTCTTGATGGACCAAGGCTACCTACGGCCTCGTGACGCGATGGCGTACCAGACCGAGGTGGCTGAGTCGGTGATCATCCGGGTAGCCGAGCACGCGTCGCTTTGCACCTTCGGCCTATACGTCCGTCGACTCCGGAAGTTCGATCACACGTCGAGAGTCTTGCGCACGTCATCAAATCAGCTCGGAGTGAGGCCAGCGTAAGGGCCGCCGCTCGCCTTGTCGTCAGCGAAACGTCGGAATTCGGTCAGGACTTGCTGGAATGCGCCGCGTGCTCCAAGTGACAGGTCGATACGGCGAAGCGCTGGTTGTGCGTGAAGGGCTCGCAAAGGACGAACCTGGAATCGAGACGCTCGCGTCGTTGCTCGCCGAAATGGGTCGGTGGGCGCACGCCACGATCGCGCAGCCTCCTGGCCAGGGCGCTGCACAGCGCGCATCGAGTTTCGCCGATGCCGGCGGTCGTCACATGACCCTCGCCCTTGCCGGCCTTGTTGCCGGATTCGTCCACGTGCTTTCGGGGCCCGATCACCTTGCGGCGATCGCGCCCTGCGCGGCAACCCGAAAGGCGCGCGCGTGGAGGACCGGCGTGCGCTGGGGCGTCGGACACAGCGCTGGCGTCCTCGGCGTGGGTCTTCTCGCGCTGCTCGCGCGCCATGCGCTGCCCCTCGACGCATTGTCGGCGTGGCCGAACGTGGCGTAGGTGTTGTGCTGATAGCGATCGGCGCCTGGGGCCTGCGCAAGGCCGGAAGGGCTGCGTGCTGCTGCAATGGACCTTCGAGCTGCTCTCGGCGCAGGCCTTGCGCCCCGGCCGAATCGAAGAGCTGATGCATGGCGCCCGCACCGCGGAGTCCGCGGACCGGGAGACGCAGCTATGACCGAGGTCATCGTGATCGGCGCGGGGTCGGCCAGCGTGCTCGCGGCGTTGCGCATGGCCGCCAATGACGGGCCAGTCCCCGTGAGAGCGCTCGCCTATGCCGCGCGGCTGATTCGCGACGCGCACCAGCTGCCGCGCTACGGCATCACGGCGAACGAACCCGCGCTGCAAGTACGATCGGCTGCTCGCGCGCGTGCGTGAAATCGTCCACGACGTCGGCACGCGCGCCGCCCTGCGCGACCGCAAACCCGTCGCAGGCGCGAAGGTCAACGGCTCGATATTGGAGTGAACCGCCCCGGGTTTTTGAAGCGGCAAGCCGCGCCATCCGAGCAGGTCGGTTTGCCCGATTCCGGATGAAATGGCGACGTTACGCTGACAACTCGGCGTACGAGAACCGTTACGTTAGCCTCGACAGCTCGCTATGGACAGACATGGCTTGCACACTGACTCCAAGTACCCGACCCGACGCGCATACGTGGTGAAGGTGCGCGGCGATGCAAAGCCCGATGCGCTCGCCGGTCGTCTCGTTACCGGCCGAGACCATCATCGACCAGCATTCCCCGGCGTCTTGCGCCTGTAACAAGCCGATACGTCAGTGCCGTATTCAAAGAGAAGGAGATCTGAACATGACCAAGGCCGCACACAAACCAGCATCCGGCAATAATCCGCTCAGCGTCGAAGAGTTGCGCCTGATGAACGCCTGGTGGCACACCTGCAACTACCTCTCGGTGGGCATGATCTACCTGCGCGACAATCCGCTGCTCAGGGAGCCGCTCACGGTCGAACACGTCAAGCACCGCCTGCTCGGACACTGGGGGGCCAGCCCAGCGCTGTCATTCGTCTGGGCGCACCTCAACCGGGTGATCAAGCGCGACGACCTGGATGTCATTTTCATGGCGGGCCCCGGTCACGGTGCGCCGGGCGTGCTCGGGCCTGCGTATCTGGAAGGCACCTACTCCGAGATCTATCCCGACAAGAGTGAAGACGCGGAGGGCCTGCGCAAGTTCTTCAAACAGTTTTCTTTCCCTGGTCACATCGGTTCGCACGTCACGCCGGAAACCCCCGGTTCCATTCACGAGGGTGGCGAGTTGGGCTACAGCCTGTCCCATGCCTATGGCGCCTGCCTGGACAATCCCGAGCTCATCGTCGCCTGCGTGGTGGGCGATGGCGAAGCCGAGACCGGGCCGCTGGCCACCGCCTGGCATTCGAACAAGTTCATCAATCCGATCCGCGACGGTGCGGTGCTGCCGATCCTGAACCTCAACGGCTACAAGATCGCCAACCCGACGATCCTTGCGCGCATCAGCCACGATCGGTTGGAGGCGCTTTTCCACGGCTACGGTTACGCGCCCTATTTTGTCGAGGGTGACGATCCCGACGCCATGCACCAGACGATGGCGGCGACCCTGGACAGCGCCATCGCCGAGATCCGCCGGATCCAGAAGAGTGCGCGCGACAGCGGCAAGGTGGAGCTGCCGAGCTGGCCGATGATCGTGCTGCGTACGCCCAAAGGCTGGACCGGACCCAAGGAGATCAACGGTCATAAAGCGGAAGGTTCCTGGCGGTCACACCAGGTGCCCTTCGCCGACGTGCGCACCAATCCCGCGCACCTGAGGCTGCTGGAAGACTGGATGCGCAGTTACCAGCCCGAAGAACTGTTCGACGCCAGCGGCCGGCTGGTACCGGAACTGCGCGAGCTCGCCCCGCACGGTACGCGGCGCATGAGCGCCAACCTGCACGCCAACGGCGGCCTGTTGCGCAAAGAGCTCAAACTGCCGGACTTCCGCGACTATGCCGTGGACGTGAAGCAGGCGGGCAAGGTCTTGTACGAGAACACCAAGCCACTGGGCGAGTTCCTGCGCGACGTGATGCGCAACAACATGACCAATTTCCGCGTCTTCGGGCCAGACGAGACGGCCTCCAACCGCCTGCAGGCAATCTACGAAGCCAGCAAGAAGGTCTGGATGGCGGATATGCTGCCGGAGGACGCAGACGGCGGCGAACTGTCGCGCGACGGCCGGGTGATGGAAATGCTCTCCGAGCACACCCTGATCGGTTGGCTGGAAGGCTATCTGCTCTCCGGCCGGCACGGCTTCTTCCACACCTACGAAGCCTTCGCCCATGTGATCGACTCGATGTTCAATCAGCACGCCAAGTGGCTGGACATCTGCAAGAACCATGTGCCATGGCGCGCCTCGGTGGCGTCGCAGAATATTCTGCTGTCCTCCACGGTCTGGCGCCAGGATCACAACGGCTTTTCGCACCAGGACCCGGGCTTCATTGATCTGGTGACCAACAAGAGCCCGAGCGTGACGCGTATCTATCTGCCGCCGGATGCCAATACCCTGCTGGCGGTGGCCGATCAGTGCCTGCGCTCGACCGACTGTATCAATGTGATCGTTGCCGATAAACAGAAACACCTGCAGTTCGCCACCATCGAGGAGGCAGCGGTGCATTGCGCCAAGGGCATCGGCATCTGGGCACGGGCCAGCAACGACGAGGGTGTGGAGCCGGATGTGGTGATGGCTTCGTGCGGCGACGTGGCCACCCAGGAGGCGCTCGCGGCTACCGCCATACTGCGCGAGCATTTGCCGGACCTGAAGGTGCGCTTCGTCAACGTGGTGGATCTCTACAAGATGCAACCGGTGTCCGAACACCCGCACGGCTCCACCGAGCGCGAGTTCGATAGCCTGTTCACCACCGACAAGCCGGTAATCTTCAACTTTCACGGCTATCCCTGGCTGATCCACAAGCTCGCCTACCGCTTCGAGAACCATGAGCAGATACATGTGCGCGGCTACAAAGAACGCGGCAACATCAACACGCCGCTGGAGCTGGCAATCCTGAATCAGACCGACCGTTTCACCCTGGTGATCGATGTGATCGATCGTGTGCCGGGGCTGGCTGCTCGGGCCGCGCATCTCAAGGAACAGATGAAAAACGAGATCATCGTGAACCTCGCTTACGCGCACGAGCACGGCACCGACCGCGACGAGTTCACCAACTGGGTCTGGCCGTTGTGAACGCGCTGCTCAGCGTCGCGCTGATAAGACACGTGCCCAATGAAACATGGAGAGGAGTAGGCCCATGTCATTGAATCTCTATTTCCTGAGGCATGACGAAACGACGGCCAGTCAGACCGGTGGCTATTCGGGCGCTTGGATCCCGATCTCACCGAATCAGTTCATTTAATGGCCCAGGATTTTGTCCCAGCCTACAAGGACCATCCCTTCGTGCCGGTGCATGTAAGTCCAATGCTGGCGGATGGAGGCTGGAACGCACCGACGGGCGGCGAGCGTGGGCATCGACGTCGGCCGCTAACGCGACCGCGTCGGCGTGTCGGTGAGTTCCATCGCGGTGGTGGAATTTCACGCCTACGGCCCGCTGCTGACCCGACTCGGCGATCGCACCATTTGCGCAAATCATTGCGCAATCGTCCCGGGACATGAAGACGAAGGCGGCGGTGCAATCCGCCACCGCTGCGGCTTGGAAGCAAGGTTTTCATCGGCGTGGCGTCGCGGGCATACCATGACCATGCCGCTATGTGTAGGAGACCATCATGAGCAAGCGCACGACCACGACCACAACCCCGAAGGCAACGAATCCCTCGACGCCCTTCATCGAGGACGAGCGCACGAGCATGAGCGCAGAGGGACTCAAGCGGGCGGTGATGAACCACTTGTACTACTCCGTCGGCACAATACCGGCGGTGGCGGACGCCCATGACGTTTACCGCTCGTTAGCGCTCGCGGTGCGCGACCGCATGCAGCACCGCTGGATGAACAGCACACAGACCTATGTTGACCTGAAGAAAAAGATCGCCTGCTATCTCTCGGCGGAATTCCTCATGGGTCCGCATCTCGGCAACAACCTCGTGAATCTCGGCATCGAGCAGACTGCGCGCACCGCAATGGGCGAACTCGGAATTGACCTCGACGACATTCTGGCTCAGGAGGAAGAACCGGGGCTGGGTAACGGCGGTCTCGGGCGCTTGGCCGCGTGCTATCTCGATTCCCTGGCGACACTGCAATGCCCGGCGATAGGCTACGGCATACGTTACGAGTTCGGCATCTTCGATCAGGAGATCCGCGACGGTTGGCAGACGGAGGTGACCGACAAATGGCTTCGCTATGGTAATCCCTGGGAGATCCCCAAGCCGTCGGTGGCGTATTATGTCAACTGGGGCGGCCACACCGAACCCTATCAGGATGACCAGGGACGCTATCGCGTGCGCTGGTTGCCGTTCCGCGTGGTGAAGGGTGTTGCCTACGACACGCCGATCCAAGGCTATCAGGTGAATACCTGCAACACGCTGCGGCTATGGAGCGCCGAGGCGGTGGAATCCTTCGACTTCCAGTCCTTCAACACCGGCGATTATTACCGGGCGGTGGAGGTCAAGACGATATCGGAGACGGTCACCAAGGTGCTCTACCCCAATGACGAACCGGACATCGGCAAGCACTTGCGGCTCGCTCAGCAGTACTTCTTTGTGTCCTGTTCTCTGCAAGACTTGCTGCACATCCTCGATATGGCGGGCGAGCCGGTGCAAAACCTCGCGCAGTGCTATGCCATCCAGCTCAACGATACCCATCCCTCCATCGGTGTGGCCGAGCTGATGCGCCTGCTGGTGGACGAGCGCGGACTCGGGTGGGACGAGGCCTGGGCCATCACCGTGCAAACCTTCGGCTATACCAACCACACCTTGCTGCCCGAGGCGCTCGAGACCTGGCCGCTGCCCATGTTCCAGGAAATGCTGCCGCGGCACCTGGAGATCATTTACGAGATCAATGCCCGCTTCCTCGCCGAGGTGCGCGCGTGCTATCCGGGGGATGAGGCACGTCTGGCACGCATGTCCGTCATCGGCGAAGAGGGCGGCAAGCGTGTACGTATGGCGCATCTCGCCACGGTCGGCAGCCATGCCGTGAACGGCGTCGCCGCGTTGCATTCGGACTTGCTGAAGCAGAGTGTGTTGAAAGACTTTTACGAACTTTGGCCAGAGCGTTTCAGCAACAAGACTAATGGTGTTACGCCCCGACGCTTTCTTGCGCTTTCCAATCCGGGGCTGCGGGATCTTATTACCAAAGCCATTGGTGACGACTGGATTTCGCATCTGGAGGAGCTCAGAAAGCTAGAGGCGTTTATAGATGATGCCTCATTCCGCGACAGCTGGCGCGCGGTGAAACAGGCCAACAAGGGAAGGCTTGCCGAGTATTTGCGCGCGCACTATGGCGTCGAACTCGATCCCACCTGGATGTTCGACATCCAGGTCAAGCGCATCCACGAATACAAGCGCCAGCACCTCAACGTGCTGCATATCGTCACGCTCTATCGCCGACTCAAGCAGAACCCTGCGCTCGATGTGCCGCCGCGGGCGTTCATCTTCGGCGGCAAGGCCGCGCCGGGCTATTTCATGGCCAAGCGCATCATCAAGCTGATCAACGCCGTGGCCGAGACGGTCAACGCCGACCCGGATGTGAACACGCGCATGAAGGTCGCCTTCGTGCCCAATTTCAACGTGCAGAACGCGCACCTCATCTATCCGGCCGCCGATCTCTCCGAGCAGATATCGACCGCCGGCAAGGAGGCCTCGGGCACGGGCAACATGAAATTCATGCTCAACGGTGCACTCACCATCGGGACGCTCGATGGCGCCAATGTGGAGATGCGCGAGGAAGTCGGCGCGGACAACTTCTTCCTCTTCGGGCTCACTGTGTCCGAGGTGGAGCGCGTTCAGCGCGAAGGGTACCGGCCGGAAGCGTACATCGAGGCCAATGCGGAACTGCGCGCGGTGTTAAAACTCATCGCGAGCGACCACTTCTCGCGCGGCGATGCCGAGGTGTTCCGTCCGCTCGTCGACAATCTGCACACTTCCGATCCGTTCCTCGTATTGGCCGATTATGCCGCTTATGTAGCCTGCCAGGAACAGGTCAACGCGGTGTGGAAAGACACAGAGCGCTGGACGCGCATGTCCATTATGAATACGGCGCGCTCCGGCAAATTTTCCTCCGACCGTGCTATCGCCGAATATTGTGATGACATCTGGCAGGTCGGGCCGGTGACGATCAATGACAATCAAGGCTAAGCATCAATACGGCACGCGTCCCGGCACGCGCTTTCCGCCGGGCGCGACGGTTGCGCCAGACGGTATCAATTTCTGCATCTTCACTCGCTATGCCACGCGCGTCGAGCTGTTGCTCTATGCAAAGGCCGACAGCCCCGAGCCCTTCCAGGTCATCACGCTCGATCCCGAGCACAACCACAGCTTTTTCTTCTGGCATGTGTTTGTCGTAGGACTCGCGGCGGGCACGCACTACACCTGGCGCGTGGATGGGCCCGCGGATACGGCGGCGACCGGTCGCCGCTTCAACGCGCGCAAGGAACTGGTCGACCCGTGGGCGCGGGTGGTGACGGATGCGGTATGGGACCGGCGGCGCGCCGCTGATCCCAACGACGTCGGGCGTACGTCCGTGCGTGCCGTTGCCGCCGCTGCGCTGCCGCGCGCGAACGATAGGGCGGTAGCCGATGATCTGGAAGGCGCGGTGATTTACGAACTGCACGTCGGTGGTTTTACCCGCCACGCCTCCGCCGCGGTCAAGCATCCGGGTACCTACGCCGGTTTCAAGGAGAAGATTCCCTATCTAAAGGAACTCGGGATCACGCACGTCGAGTTGTTGCCGGTGATGGCCTACGACGAGCAAGACGTGCCGGACCCGGTGGCGGCGCGCCGTCTGAAGAACTACTGGGGTTACAGCACCCATAGCTTCTTTGCGCCCCATCCGCACTACGCCATCGATCCCCTGCAGGCCGACCGTGAGTTTCGCGCACTCGTCGACGCCCTGCACGACGCCGGCATACGCGTGCTGCTGGACGTCGTGTACAACCACACTGCCGAGGGTGGCGACGGCGGTCCGGTGATCGGCCTCAAGGGACTGGCCAACGACATATTCTATCACCTCGATCCCGCCGATCGACGCCGGTATCGCGACTACACCGGCTGCGGTAATACGGTGAACTGCAATCATCCCTTGGTGAGCGCGTTCATCGTGCGCAGCCTCGAATACTGGGTGGAGACCATGGGAGTGGACGGCTTTCGCTTCGATCTCGCCAGCGTGTTTGCCCGCGGTGACAACGGTGCGTTGCTCGCCAATCCGCCCTTGCCATGGAACATCGAGTCCTCGCGCACGCTCGCGCCGTTGCCGGTCATCGCCGAGGCTTGGGATGCAGCGGGTTTGTACCACGTCGGTGCCTTTCCGGGCATGGCGTGGGCCGAGTGGAACGGCCACTATCGCGATGTGATGCGCCGCTTCGAGCGCGGCGATCCCGGCCTCGTCGGCGAGGTCGCCACGCGCATGGCCGGCAGCGCGGATCTCTATGCGCACGGCGGCCGCCGGCCCACCAACAGCATCAACTACGTCACCTGCCATGACGGCTTTACGCTGCACGACCTGGTGAGCTACAACAGTAAGCACAACGAGGCCAACGGCGAAGACAACCGCGACGGCAGCAATGACAATCTGAGTTGGAACAGCGGTGCGGAGGGCGAAACCAATGACCCCGCGGTACTCGCATTGCGTCGGCGGCGCGCGAAGAATTTGCTGGCCATCCTGATGCTGTCGCGCGGTGTGCCCATGATCCTCGGTGGCGACGAGGTGTTGCGCACGCAGGACGGCAACAACAACGGCTGGTGTCAGGACAATGAGCTGTCATGGTTCGATTGGCGGCTTGTAGAAGCGAACTGCGACATGCTGCGCTATACGCGCGAGTTGATCGCGCTGCGCCGCCGCCATGCCAATCTCACCGTGAACCGCTATTTCAGCGACGCGCCGGTACCGGGCCGCGGAATCCCCGGTGTCGCCTGGCATGGGCCGCGCCTGCATGAGCCGCTGTGGTTTGACGGCCAGACCCGCTTTCTCGCATTTACACTCGCCGGCCTGAGCGCGGACGAAGAAGATCTCCATGTGATCCTGAACATGTCAGAGCAGGCGCTGGATGCGCCGTTGCCGGATATCCCCGGTCGGCGCTGGCATCTCGCGCTCGACACCGCACAAGCCGCTCCGGCGGATATCATCGCGCGATCCAGGCAGGTACCGCATGGCTTATCGAACTATCGTGTCGACGCACGCAGCGTCGTACTGCTCGAGGCCCGCGGAGGCGGCGCATGAACGCGGGCGTCATCCTGATCGTCAACGCCGGTTCGTCGAGCCTTAAGTTTTCGCTGTTTCGCATGACCGACTTTCACCGCACGCATGCGCAACTCGCCGACCTCTATGCACTGCCGTGGGAGTACTACGAGGCCGGGGCGCGACGTTACGGTTTCCATGGTTTGTCGTATGAGATTATCGCGGCTGCGCTGCCTGCCATGGCCCCTGACGTCGCGCATGGGCGCGTTATCGTAGCGCATCTGGGCAACGGCGCGAGGCTGTGCGCTCTCAACGGGGGCCGCAGCGTGGACTCCACCATGGGTTTTTCCGCGCTGGACGGCATACCTATGGGCACCCGCCCGGGTGCGCTCGATCCCCGTGTGCTGCTCTACCTCGTCGGACAGCGCGGGATGCAGACGGGTCAACTAGAGGAACTGCTCTACAAGCGATCGGGCCTGCTTGGGATCTCAGGAATAAGCAATGACATGCGCATGGTCGTCGCCGGATTGTCTGTGTGCGCCGTGCAGGTGTCCACCGCTGTGGCGTATGCCAACCTCGCGGGATTTCCGCCGGAGACGGGCTTGTATGCGAGCATGTTGCCGGTGCTGATCTTTGGGGTATTCAGTTCATCGCGGCAGTTGATCGTGGGACCGGATGCCGCCACGTGTGCGCTGCTGGCCGCGCTGCTGGCGCCGCTGGCGCATGGCGATCCGGTCTATTACTTGAAGCTTTCGGCGGGATTGGCCATCACCGCAGGTTGGCTCATGGTCATCGGCGGGATGACGCGCATGGGGTTTCTCGCCAGTTTCTTTGCGCGCCCCGTGCTGATCGGTTTTCTCAACCGCATCGCGCTGACCATCATGGCCGGGCAGGTGGGCAAGATGATGGGCATCGCCGTCGTGCATCGGGACTTCTGGCCGTCCTTGCTGGAATTGGCGCAGCGCGTCGGCGAGACGCATTCGTTCAGCGTCATCGTGGGCGTAGCGACGCTCGCGCTCCTGATAGTGCTCAAACGTTATGCGCCGCGCGCACCGTGGGCGTTGACTGCGCTGACGGCGGCAGGCGTTGCGGCGTTTGCGTTCGGATTGGAGACACGCGGCGTTAACTTGGTCGGCGAAATTCCCTCCGGGCTGCCGAGTTTTGCGCTGCCGGGCATCGGATATGAAGGTGTGCAGGGCATCGTCATGGATGCGGTGGGATTGGTCATAGTCAGTTTCACCAGCACCATGCTCACGGCGCGCACGTTTGCAACGCGTAATGGTTACAGCGTAGACGCGGATCAGGAGATGCCTGCCTTAGGGTATGCCAATATGGCATCGGGGGTATTCGGCGGCTTTGTGATCGCCGGCGCGGACTCGCGCACCGCTGTCAACGATGCCAGCGGCGGTAAGACCCAATTGGTATCCGTGTTCGCCGCGCTGGCCACTGCCATCGTGGCGCTCTTCCTCGCCGTTCCGCTGGGGCATTTGCCCACCGCGGCGTTGGCCGCCGTGCTGGTCTTTTGAGCTTGGGGGCTGCTGGATGTCCTTGGTTGCTGGCGGCTGCGTGCTATCGACCGCCATGAGTTCCGGTTGTCGCTGCTGACGACATTAGGTGTGCTGACCATTGGAGTGCTGCCCGGCGTGGTGCTCGCGATCTCGCTGGCGCTGCTGCAGGTGCTGGTCTGGATCTACCGTCCCGCAGATGCCCTGCTGGGCATCGTGCCAGGGATGGACGGTTATAACGAGCTCGACATGTCGCCGAACGCGCAGACCGTCCCCGGCGTGATCCTGTACCGCTTCGAGGCACCGCTGCTGTTTTTCAATGCGGACTATTTCAAGGCGCGGGTGCTGTCGTTGGTGGATAACGCGCAGCCGCGGCCCTGGTTCGTGCTCAGTGCCGAGGCCATCAGCCAGCTCGACACCACGGGCGCCCAGGCCGTCGACGAACTGTATGCGGAACTCCAGACGCGCGGTGTCCAGCTTATGGTCGCTCGGCACAAGCTGTGATGGCGACGAAACTGACGACGACAACGACCGCAAAAAAGTAAAGCGCAGTCACCTCTTGAGCAGGATTCGCTACGAGCGCGTACCTCATGACAAGGTGAGACTGCCGGATCGCGCCACGAGGCACGCCTATGATGACGAGGTACCTGTGAAGCCTCGTCGCTGGATACCAGAGCGCTATTGATTACGGAGTGAACGGGTATGCTGAAACTATTCCAATCCATCTTCGGGAACGTCGGCAAAGAGCACGGCTATATCTCCGAGTCGATAATTCAAGAGGCCATTGAGCGCGCCGTGGAAGGTACCGATCCGCGCGTGCGGATCGTGTCGGGTTACAAAAGGCGTTTGCGGGAACCCATCATCCATGCCATCGAGCACGTCGTCGAGCTTGTGGACCGTGTCCCCGCGCCACTATTCGCCGGGCGTGGCAACTACCAGGATGATCCGCGCTTCGCCGCTCTGTTTGCCTCCGCCGATCATATGCTGGAGACCTTCGGTCATGATCCCAGCGTCACTGCGTTCCTGGAGGGCCTCGATGGCCGAGTCGAACGTATTGCGGCGCTGCTGCTGGCGGATCACACCGAGAAAAATGTGCTGGGCATGGAACTCGAGGGTGAAATGATACGGCGCGATGTGGCGCAAGTTGCGGTGAGTTTCGATAACCATCGCTTGTTGGACCCCACCGCCAGTGAGGAAGCGACGCGTCGCCAGCTGCGACGCCGTGCCTTCGATTACTTGCTCACCGTCGCGTTGGCGCGCATCGCCGAGGACAGCGGCGAACGCGCCAATCTCGCGCGCGAACGCGACATACTGCGGCGCAAGATGAGCGCGTTGCAGCGGGGGGGCAGTAGCTTCGAACGACAAGAAGCTGGCGCGTCGGCCGATCCGGCCAAGCTGGCTGCCGAGTTGGAGGAGATCGAGGGCCAATTGGCGGCACTGGGCACGGATGCCAACCTCTTGCATGCGCACCTGGACATCGTCGTCGACGTGCTCAGCCAGTGCGACAGGCAAGTGTGGGTCGAGGACACAGTCATGACGATTGATCGGATGAACATCAAGCACGACGCGCGGGACACCTCGGCTCGAAGCATTGCCCTGCAGGAACTCAACAATCCGCGCGGACATCGCGTGGCAGTGTTGTTCGTATCCCTGGATCCTAGCGAACTGCCACGGCGCGAGGACTTTATCACTGCGGCGCAGCGCTATTTATAGCGCGATCGCCGCATTCAGCGTTTGTGTTCGTTCGCCAGGGCCGTCGCCGTGATCTCGTTATAGAGACTCAAGATGCGTCCGGCCAAGTCATGATACTCGGGATGCCGCCCTATGAGGGGCTGTACGTTCTTGACGGTGGCGACTACTTCTTCCAGCTCGAGCATGTCGTACTCGTCGAGTGTTCCACCCTGATCGACCTTGGCCTTGAGCGCCAAGGCCCGAGGCAACTGCTGGGTATTGAATCCTGCCAGCATTACCTCGATACCGCCTAAATCATGTGGTGATTCGCTCATGATGTCGTCCTCTCTCAGTCGTGATGTTCCGCCGTGATTGTGTCTCCGCGCGTGCGACGGGTTTGCGGCAAGCCGCGCCATCTGAGCAGTGAGGTGGACCCCGATTCCGGATGAAATGGCGACGTTACGCTGACAACTCGGTGCGCGAGAACCGTTACGTTAGCCACGACCAGTATATTTCCATTGCATTCCTGGTGACGGCGGCAACAGGCCGTTCGCATGATGCGACGATCCAGATTGAAGTGGAAGCGGTGGACTGCGTGACAGGCGAACGCATGGCCGCCTCGGTGCGCAAGAGCGTGGGCGCCAAGCTGGAGAGCAAGAACGCGCAGCTGACCTTGAAAGACGTGCAGCCCTTGCTGGATGTGTGGATCAGCACCGGCACGACATTCATCGCCAGCAAGATGAAACGGCCGTTGCCTCCCGGCTCATGCATCGAGGACAACCTACTGCATGCGCCGGACGGAATGACCAGACTGCCACTGCCAGGACCGACGTTCCCGTATTCTGTAGTTCATAAGCAATAGGGAGATTCATGAAACGCATTGTGCTTGCTTCCCTAAGTCTCCTGTACGGCCCGCTATGCGTGGCCACCAGCAGCTACCAATACCCTATCCACGACCCGTTGGCGGCAACCGTCATCGGCACGCCGAGTGAATTTGCCGCCGTGTTGCCGAAGACGATTCCACGGAAGGACATGAACGTCGTCGTTTTTCCGGATCGGCCGTTGTCGAAGTTCATTCCCTACAAGGTGCTTAACTACACGTTGGTGGCGCAAGACCACGTTGCGCCGCTGATTTTCACTATCGCCGGAACCGGTGCCAGTCAGCGCAGCCCCAAAATGCTGATGCTGGAAAAGGCCTTCTATCAGGCCGGCTTTCATGTGGTGTCGCTGCCGTCGCCCACCTACGCGAATTTCATCACCACGGCATCATCGACGGAAGTTCCGGGTCACGTCGTTCGGGATGGCGAAGACCTGTACCGGGTCATGGATCTGATCTACAAGCAGATCAAGGACAAGGTGAAGGTTTCTGAGTTCTACGTCACCGGTTACAGCCTGGGCGGCGCTGAGGCGGCGTTTGTCGCGAAACTCGACGATGAGCGTCACACCTTCAACTTCAAGAATGTATTGCTCATCAACCCACCGGTTAACCTGTTCACGTCGGTATCGATTCTGGATCACATGCTCGAGGATAATATTCCGGGGGGGCCGAACCACTTTGACGCGTTCTTCAACGACCTCATGCGCGATTTCACCAAGAAATACGCCGAAGATTCCAAACTGGAGAAGGTCGATTTCAACGACGATTTCCTGTATCGCATCTATGAAGACGAGCACGGCGATATCGATCCCCACCGGGTGGCGGCGCTTATCGGCATGTCGTTCCGGCTGTCGTCGTCGAACATGATTTTCACATCCGATATGATGACCAACGGCGGCTACATACTGCCCAAGAATCATGTCCTCGAACCCACCGAGTCGACTACCGGCTATTTCAAGGTCGCCGCACGTACCAGTTTCGAGGATTATTTCCATGATGTCTTCTATCCGTACTTTCATGCGCTGGACAAGAATCTCACCGAAGCGGAATTGATTCACGACACCAGTCTGAAGAGTATCGAGGGCTACCTGCGTTCGACGGACAAGATCTCGGTCGTTCACAACGAGGACGACGTCATCCTGGCGCCTGGCGAGATCAATTTCTTCCGTGACGTCTTCGGATCGCGAGCACACATCTATCCCCATGGAGGGCACTGCGGCAACATGGCTTATCGTGACAATGTGGCCTATATGATCGACTACTTCACGCAAGGGGGGCACGTTGATGAAAACGCTGACACTCCCCATCGGTAAAGCCTACCGACTGGCCCTGACTTCGGTGTTTGTCCTGCTGACCGCCTGCAGCGGCATGCCGGAAAAACAGTCCGGTGAATTGCCCGCAAAGCGTAGCCTGGCATCGGTCGACATCAAGGAAGGCCAGAAGGACAATATCGACGTCTACGACCCGTTCGAAGGTTTCAACCGCGGTATGTATCGATTCAATGCCGGTTTCGACAGGTACGTTTTCCTGCCTGTCGTCAGCGTCTACGAGACGGTATTGCCGACCTTCGCTCAGCAGGGTGTCTCGAACTTCTTCAGTAATATCTTCGAGGTGACCAATTTCACCAACTCGCTGCTGCAGCTGAAACCTGCGGCGACGGCGGAAACCGGCGCACGTTTTCTCATCAACTCGACCATCGGCGTTGTCGGCCTGTTTGACGTGGCCGAGAAGCTCGGTATACACCAGCATGAAGAGGATTTCGGTCAGACCCTCGGTCACTACGGGGTGAACAACGGTCCTTACCTCGTATTGCCGATCCTGGGCCCGTCCAACCTCCGCGATACGACGGGTATCGTGACCGACACGGTGGCGTTCAATGCCCTCGACTTGCTCGAACTTAAGGAACACGCGGGTGGTAAGATCGCCTTCGACCTCCTGTATGCGATCGACAAGCGCCACAGTACCAGTTTTCGCTACTACGATACCGGTTCGCCTTTCGAGTATGAGTTGGTGCGGCTGCTCTATACTAAGAAGCGCGATCTGGATATAGCCCGTTAGGCACGGTTGGACCGCAGGGCACGATGCTCAGGCCGCCCCGGCCCGTGCATCGTGGCGCATCCCGAGCGCATGCAAGAGCGAGCCAAGGCGCGTGGTGTAATCCTGACGGACGAGCCACCCGCCAGGGGCGGGGGTAGGGGCCCGGCGGTGGTGGTATGGGTCCCGGCGGTGGTGGTATGGGTCCCGGCGGTGGGGGAATGGGACCGGGAGGCGGCAGTATGGGTCCCGGCAGTGGCGGAATGATGGATCCGGGCGGTAACGGCATGGGACCCGGAGGCGGCGGCATGACGGGGCCTGGCGGGGGGCGTAGTCGCTGATCTGCCTGGAACCCATCTCAAAATCGCAGATCGGCCGTTCAGGCAAGGCGCGGGCCCTGCGAGGAGCGGAGTTTACATGCAGTCAATGAGCACCGGAGCAGGGGCCGCAACGCAGCATCAACGGCCGAGATGCATTTTGATCAGCGTGCCTCGTTGAGCCGTTCGAGCAGATCGCGCCGCCAATTCGGAAACCCGGCCTCGAGCACCTTCGGCAGTTCGGCCGCCGGCAGCGCCGGACTCCAGAACCAGCCCTGTCCGTAGTCGACGCCGGCGGCCTGCAGAAAGAACGCCTGCGCCGCCGACTCCACTCCCTCCGCGACAACCCGCGCGCGAATCATGGATGCCAGCACAATAATGCCCCGGACCAGCCGCTCGGCTGCCACGTCCTTGGTCAGCAGCACGATCTGCGAGCGGTCCAATTTCAGGACATCGATGGTGAGGCCGAGCATTTGCGCGATGCCGCTGTGCCCGGTGCCGAAATCATCCACCGCCAGCCGGATTCGGTTCTGCCGCGCGAGTTCGAGTGCGGCACGCCCCTGCGCGCTGAGCGCCTGCCGCTCCGTTATCTCGCAAACGAGACGGTCTTGATAGGGCATCAGGTCAAGCTCAGCGAGCATGCCGCGGATCGTTGGCTCGCCGAGCGCCGTTCGCGCACCGAGTATCGCCGGCGGCACGTTCACGCTGACGTAAAAACCGGGGTAGCGTTCAAACAGTGGCACCGAGTCGCGACGGATCATGCCCAGCAACCGCCGCATCAGACAGTCGAGCAGCACTGGATCGCTTTCGATCTGCTCGATGGTGCCAGGTGCGCCCGGAGCGCGGGATAGTATTCCTGGACGAGCTGATATAAGAGGGTGCGCTCCGGGCGGTGGCGCACATACGGCGGTGCGCCGACACCCGAACTGGCTTCCCTGCCAGCCGGCAACGGCAACAGGATCGCATCCTTGCGAAGTCGTGCTCCGACTCAGGTTACCAGGCTGAGCGGATCGGCGCACATTCAATACCGGTGAGTCCTTTCCGACTGCAAGCGCGCTCGACCGCATTGCTGCACCTGATGCGCAGTTCGAGGTGATTACAGCCCGGTGAACCCGGGGCCGACCGCTGCATCGTTCCATTCCCACGTCTTATCGTTATGGGTTCGTGCGTACCGCCACCTCGCGGCGGCGCAATTCCAGGATCAACGTGACGCGGGGGCAACACTTCGCACGACAATCCACCGCACCTGCACGAATGTGAACGGATGCCCGCAGCGAATATTACGACCTCGCCGGGACAGGCCAATACGGCAGGACCGGGAGAGAGAAATACTGAAGCGGGTACCCGGGCGCGCGGGCGTAGTTTCCGATCGACGCGCACGGGCCGAGGCTGCAGCGGACCGATCGTTTACGCGGCTGTATCGTCAATGCGCGCCGGCGCATGGAACTGGTCGCCGATCCACTGTGCAACGGACCGTGCACGGGCACCACAAGTGTGGTCGGGAACCGGGCTGTTGAGCTTCGCGCATGCGGCAAACCGCGCCATCTGAGCAGTGAGGTGGACCCCGATTCCGGATGAAATGGCGACGTTACGCTGACAACTCGGTGTGCGAGAGCGGTTACGTTAGCGTCGAATACTCGCTTTGGACACCCGACATGGCTTTCAGCACTGACTCCAAGTACCCGACCCGACGCGCATACGTGGTGAAGATGCGCGGCGATGCAAAGCCCGATGCGCTCGCCGGTCGCCTAGAGAACCTCGTTACCGGCCGGCAATGTGAATTCACGTCCGGTCGCGAGCTGCTCGAGTCCATTGCGAGCGACCTCGAGGCGACCCTCCACGAGCGGCCGTCCGATGCCAAAGGCAAGTGATCGATGCCGTTTACCGTCGGCACTCATGACGATTCACGCGACGGAGCGATTCCATGGCTGAGCAACAGGATCATCTGCAGATCGCCTGGTGGGCGAAGAACATCGACGAGCTCGATCGCGAGAGTGGCAGGTTGTGCCTGCTGCGACAGCGAGGCTCACCAAATCCCCACGGAATGCCGATGCTTCGCTCACGACTCCCTGCGCCCCCTCCGCTACGCTGGCGCCCTATCGATTTCAAACGACGCCAGCAACCCATGCCACACTTTGAACCCGCTACTCACATCTCTTGGCTCGCAAGGCTGGAACGGTGCTGTGGGAACCCTGGTGGTGCCGGAACGACCGGACGGACCGAGTCGATCGCCTGTCACGGCGTCAAGGCGAGCAAGCACGGATTTCGCGGTGCGCAAGCGTCCCTGCGCCACATCGCTGTAACACTTGCCGCGACGCTCGCATTCGTTCTGACGGGCTGTGCCACACCGGTCGTGCAGCCCTCGCTCGAGGTGCCCGGCCGATTCGCGGCGGCCCCAACATCCAACGACGAGCCCGAGGCGGCCTGGTGGGACGGCTTCGGCGACCCGGTGCTGTCGGACCTCGTTCGGCGGGCAGCGCGTGAGAACCGGGACATCAAGATCGCGGCCGAGCGCGTCCGCGCCGCGCGCGCCGGCGAGACGATCAGCCGCTCGTGGCTGCTGCCAAGCGTCGGAGTGAGTGCCTCCGGCTTCGATCACAGAACCGGCTACAGCTCGCCCGTCAAGCAAGTGGTGCCCGAGGCGGCGGACACGAAGGGTGCGCAGGGCAGCATCGACGTCGCTTGGGAAATCGACATCGCCGGTCGCCTGCGGGCAGGGGCCAGGGCCTCGGCCGCCGACACGCTGGCGGCCGAAGACATTGCGAGGGGCGTTCGTCTGTTGGTGGTGAGCGACGTTGCAAGCAACTACTTCACGCTTGGCGGCGCGCTGCGCCAGCTCGACACCGTGCGCGCGATATCGGCTGCGCAAGACGAAACGCTGCGCCTCGTATCGGCCCGCAAACGGGTGGGCCTCGCCACGCCGTTCGACGTCGAGCGCGCGCAGACCGAAGCATCGACAGCGCGCGCAGCGATCCCGCCGCTTGAGACGCTGGCCGCCGTCTCGCGTCACCGCATCGCGGTCCTGATCGGAGACCAGGCGTTCAACGCCTCGAGCATCGTGCCCTCGCGCAGTGACCCAACCGTTCCATCCGCGCATCCGGGACAGCCGGCGGCGCTGCTGCAGCGCAGGCCGGACCTGCTAGCCGCTCAGGCTCAACTCGACGCTGCCAATGCGCGCCGGCAACAGGCCGCCGCGGAATGGTTCCCGCGGCTCGTTCTTGGTGCCGTGTTCGGGCGCGAGAGCCTCGATGTGAACGGCATCGACCTTGGCGCTGCGCGCTTCAGCAATGTCGCCGCGCTGCTGGCGATGCCGGTCTTCAACGCGGGACGGACGCAGGCAATCAACGACATCGCCGAGAGCGCCCAAAGGGAAGCGGTCGTCCGCTACGAAGACGCGATTGTGCGGGCGCTCGAGGACGTCGAGAACGCGCTCGTCGCGCTCGACGACGAACGGAACCGGACACAACTGCTGCAGAGCGCCGCACAGTCGGCCGACTCCGCGCTAGGCCGCGCGCAATCGCTTTACGACCGTGGGCAGATCGATCTCTTGCCGTTGCTCGACGCTCAGCGCGTCCGGCTAGGCGTACGGGTTGCCGCAAATGACGCGCACACGCAACTGCTGCTCGACAGCGTCCAACTGTACAAGGCGCTTGGCGGGGGCTGGCAGGTGTTCGAGCCGATCACTGATCACGCTGATCACCCGACGCCAGGGGCTGATCGTTCGCCAAATTCATGAAACCGACCGACCGAGACGAGGAATCGCCGTGAAAACATCTCTCGCTGCAGCGTTCGTCACCGTGCCGATCGCTGGGATGCTGTGCGCATGCGCGCCGAACGAGCCGACAGCCGAGGCGCTTCGATCCGTCCGCACCGTCGAGCTGCACTACGACAAAGCCCGGGAAACGGATCGCTACTTCGGCTCCGTGGGGGCGCGCTACGAGGTGGACCAGGCGTTTCGCGTCGGCGGCAAGGTGGTGAGTCGCAAGGTCGACGTCGGCCAGAAGGTGCGGAAAGGCAACGTCATCGCGGTGCTCGACCCCTCCGATTACAAGCTCGCGGTGGAGGCAGCGCAACAACAGCTGGCGGCCGCGGAAGCGCAGGCACGCCAGGCGCAGTTGGATCGCCAACGGCTCGATGCGCTGAAGATCGACGGCTCGGTCAGTCCTTCCGACGACGAGAAAGCGCAGAGCAACGCGCAAACGACGCGCGCCACGGCTAAAGCCAAGGCGCGAGAGCTCGAGCTCGCGCGCAATCGCCTCGAGTACACCACGCTGCGCGCATCGCAGGACGGGGTGGTCACGAGCGTGAAGTTCGAGGTCGGCCAGGTCGTGGCCGAAGGGCTGCCGATCGTCTCGATCGCCAACGAAGGCAAGCCCGAGATCGTCGTCGACGTCCCGGAGGATCACTTGGCGACATTCAAGGGGTCGCGCTATCAGGCATGGCTCGCAAGCGCGCCAGAGCAAATATTCGACGTCGTGTTGCGGGAACTCTCGCCGCAGGCGGCGGCGCAAACGCGAACCTTCCGCGCCCGCTTGAAGCCCGCGACGCCCCGGCCGCTGCCGCTCGGCGCGACCGCCACGCTCCTGGTCGAGCGCCCGGCCGGCGAAGCGCCGGTAGCCGCAATCCCTGCCTCGGCGATCACGCAGAACAAGGGCCAGCCCGCCGTCTGGGTCGTTCGTCGCGAGGGTCCCGAGCCGGTCGGAACGGTCGACCTGCTCGGCGTCTCCGTCCACGGCTATCGCAACGACGAGGTGCTCATATCCGGACCACCGGCCGGCGAGCTGGTCGTCACCGCCGGCGTGCAGAAGATGGCGCCGGGCTTGAAGGTCGCGCTTTCCGGAGCCGCGCCCGACGTCGACACGAAACAGGCCGCCCAATGAAGTCCTTCAACCTCACCGAGTGGGCGCTCGGCCACCGCGCCATCGTCCTCTTCCTGATCCTTGCCATCGCGATCGCGGGCATGCTCTCGTTCACGCGGCTCGGGCAGCTGGAGGATCCGAAATTCTCCGTGCCGTCGATGACCGTGATGGTCATGTGGCCCGGCGCGACCGCCCAGCAGATCCAGGACGAGGTGCTCAACCGGATGGAGAAGAAGTTCGAGCAGCTCGACCACTTCGAGAAGGTGGTGACCTTTGCTCGCCAGGGATTCGGCGGCATGACGATCAGCGTGTACGGCGGCACGTCCAAAGCGGACCAGCGCGAGGCCTGGTACCAGGTGCGCAAGAAATTCAGCGACATCAAGCTCGAGCTGCCCGAGGGCGTCATCGGCCCGATTTTCAACGACGAGTACGGCGACGTGTACGGGCTGCTCTATGCGGTCAAAGGGGACGGCATCGGGCAGGGCGAGCTCTCCGACATGGCCGAGGTCATCAAGCGGCGCCTCTTGAAGGTGCCCATGGTGAAGAAGGTGGACGTCATCGGCAAGCAGGCCAAGAAGATCTACGTCGAGTTCTCGCAGGAGCGGCTGGCGGCCCTCGGCATCACGCCGCTGTTGATTGCCGAAAGCCTGCGCAACCAGAACAGCGTCCTTCCTGCCGGCTCGATCGACACTCAGAGCGACCGCGTGCTCATGCGCGTGAGCGGCCAGTTCGCAAACCTGGACGACATCCGCAACGTGCCGATCGAGGCCGGCGGCCGGCAGATCAAGCTCGGCGACTTCACCACCGTCACGCGGGGCTATGAGGATCCGCCCACCTATACCGTGCGGCACAACGGCCAGCAGGTGCTGATGCTCGGCATCGTGATGACCGACGACGGCAACATCGTCCAGCTCGGCAAGGCGATGGAGCATGCCGTCGCCCAGATTCAGTCCGAGCTGCCGTACGGCATCGAGCTCGAGCGCGTCGCGGACCAGCCGAATACCGTGGCGGACGCAGTCTGGGAATTCGAGCGCTCGCTCATGGAAGCGCTCTCCATCGTCCTCGCGGTGAGCCTGATCAGCCTCGGCTGGCGCACGGGCATCGTCGTCGGCCTCGCCGTTCCGATCGTGCTCGGTGTGGTGGCGATCGTCATGCTCGCCATGGGCTGGAATCTCGAGCGGGTGTCGCTCGGATCGCTCATCATCGCGCTCGGGCTGCTCGTTGACGACGGCATCATCGCCGTCGAGATGATGGTGGTGAAGATGGAGGAAGGCTGGGACCGGCTGAAGGCCGCCGCCTTCTCCTACGAGGCGACCGCCTTCCCGCGCCTCACCGGGGCGCTCGTCACGGTCGCGGCGTTCATGCCGATCGGGCTCTCGAAATCCGTGACCGGCGAATACGCGGGCGGCATCTTCTGGATCGTCGGCACCGCGGTGCTCTTCTCCTGGATCGTCTCCGGCATCATCACGCCCTACCTCGCCGTGAAGATGCTGCCGGATTTCGCCCAGCATCACCACGGCGCGGCGGCGCCGGATCCTTACAACACGCCGTTCTACAAGAAGCTCCACCGCGCGATTGACTCCGCGCTCGAGCGTCGCTGGCTGGTCATCGGCGTAACCGCGGTCGCGTTCGGGCTCGCGCTCGCAGGCATGAAGCTCGTGCCGCAGCAGTTCTTCCCGAACAGCGACCGGCCCGAACTGATCGTCGACCTGCGCATGAAGGAAGGCGCTTCGTTCGCCGCGACGACCGAGCAGGTGAAGCGCCTCGAGGCGGTGCTCGCCAAGGACGAGGACGTGCGCTTCTTCACCGCTTACACCGGCGCCGGCTCACCGCGCTTCTACCTGGCGCTCAACCCGGAGCTTCCCAACCCCGGATACGCGCAGTTCATCGTCATGACGAAGGATATCGAGGCTCGCGAGCGGGTCCGCGCCCGGCTGATGGCCGCGGCCCCCAAGGAATTCCCTGCGGCGTGGCTGCGGGTCACGCGCCTCGAGCTCGGGCCCCCGGTCGGCTTCCCGGTGCAGTTCCGCGTCGTCGGGCCGGACACGCAGAAGGTGCGCGCGATCGCGCGCGAGGTCGAGAAGGTGGTCGCTTCGAGCCCGCTGGTGCGCGACGTGCAGCTCGACTGGAACGACCCGGTTCGTACGCTGCGCGTGGACCTCGATCAGGACAAGGCACGTGCCCTCGGGCTGGATCCGGCCGACGTGTCGCTGGTGACCCAGATCGTGATGAACGGCGCGCCCCTTTCGCAGCTTCGGGAGCACGAGGACCTGATCGACATCGTCGCCCGCGCCGTCCCGAAGGAGCGCCGTAACCTCGACACGCTGAAGGACATCAACGTCTATACGCGCCAGGGAACGGTCGTGCCGCTCTCGCAGGTTGCACGGGTCAAGTACGAGCTGGAAGAGCCGGTCCTGTGGCGGCGTAACCGCGACATGGCGATCACCGTGCGCGCCGATGTGAAGGACGGTGAGCAGGGCGTGTCGGTCACCCAGTCGATCCGGCCCATGCTGAAGGACATCGAGACGAAGCTGCCTTTCGGCTATCGCATCGACGTCGGCGGCGCGGTCGAAGAAAGTGACAAGGCGAATCGCGCGCTCGCGGCAGTGGCGCCGGTGATGCTCGTCACCATCCTCGCGATCCTGATGCTGCAGCTGCAGAGCTTCTCTACCATGACGATGGTCATCCTCACTGCGCCGCTCGGCTTGGTCGGCGTCGTCCCCGCGCTCCTCATAACCCGCGCCCCGCTCGGCTTCGTCGCGATCCTCGGCGTGATCGCGCTCTCGGGGATGACCATGCGCAACTCCGTGATCTTGGTGGACCAGGTGCGCGCCGAGATGGCGCGGGGCGTGGATGCCTGGAACGCCGTAGTCGATGCCGCCGTGCACCGGACGCGTCCGGTCGCGCTGACCGCCGCAGCCACGGTGCTCGCCATGATCCCGCTCACACGCAGCGTGTTCTGGGGCCCGATGGCGATCGCCATCATGGGCGGCCTCACCGTCGCGACGTTGCTGACGATCTTCTTCGTGCCGGCTCTCTACGCGGCGTGGTTCAGAGTTCAGCGTGCGGTTGCGGCGGATGCGCCTTCGTCCGTGCCGACGCCGGCGGTATGAAGCGCCCATGAACGCACCGGTAGCGGTTCACCGACAAGCCCCGCGGTAGGCGCCAGGTGTTTTCGCAGCAGCCCGAAGGGGTGTGCGACAAACACATCCTGGCGCCGTAGAGCCATTGAGGGAGCTGTGCGAGGCGCCTTGTGCCGAGCGTAGCGGACGCAGGGTGGCCGGGGCATATCGGTTGCCGCGTTGGCGAATCGATCTTGGGGACTGGGATGTCCCCAAATCGATCACGAGATAGCGGCACGCTTTACTGTTATGTTCGTGATTTCACTTGTGCGCTTTCGCCGCACGCTCGGATTGATGGCATGAGCGAACGTTTGCAGGAGCGATTGTTCCAGACGCAGGGCGATGAACTTGTCGTCCAGATGCCCGGGGGCGGCATCGAACCGTCATGGCTCGTGAGCCCACTTGAAGATCTGGGGCTTGAAACAGGCGGTGGAGTGCGCGCAATACGTGTCGAGACCCCAGTGGACTGGCGCTGGGGCACGGTGGATGCCGCCTTTTTCGCGAGGATGGTGCAGGAGCTCGACAGGCCACAGCAGCAAATCACCATTCATGGCTTGCCACAGGATCTGGACAAGCTGCTCGCGCTGGCGCGTGCGAAACCCTCCGCTGGCGCAAGCACAACCGCGCCACCCAGTCTTGCCGCGCGGGTGGGTCTGCTCGCTATCGATTGGGCGCGCAACCTGCGAGCATTCGTGAACCTGCTCGGGCAGGTCATGCTTCTGCTGCCGCGATTAGTCGTCCGGCGCGCCAAGATTCGCGGTAGCGAGATGCTCGAGGTGCTGGCGGAGTCGAGCAGTCGCGCACTGCTCATCGTGGGCATCGTCAATGTCCTGATGGGCGCGATCCTCGCTTTTGTCGGCGCGGTGCAGCTCAAAGCCTTAGGTGCCGGCATCTACGTTGCGAATCTCGTGGGAATCGCATCGGTGCGCGAGTTGACACCCATACTCACCGCAATCGTTCTTGCGGGCCGCACCGGCGCCAGCTTTGCCGCCCGCATCGCGACCATGCAAGGCAACGAAGAGATCGACGCACTCACGACCCTGGGCATTTCCCCGGTCGAGTTCCTGGTGCTCCCGCGCGTTGTGGCCCTCAGCCTGCTGACGCCGCTGCTGTTTGTCTATGGGAGTGCGCTTGCGCTGTTCGGCGGCCTGTGCGTCTCAGTGCCGTTTCTGGATCTGTCCGCGGTCACCTATACGACGCAGACCCAGCACGCCATCGGCGCCGCCCAGTTCGCGATAGGCGGTCTCAAGGCGTTTGTGTTCGGCGCCCTTGTCGCTCTGCTCGGGTGTCATCTCGGATTGTGCGCGGACCGCAGTGCGGCAGGCGTCGGCGCTGCCACCACCACAGCCGTGGTCAGCGCGATCGTCGCGATCATCGCAGTGGATGCCGTTTTTGCGGTGTGCGCGAACGCGCTGGGGATCTGAGCCATGAGCGCCCCATCAACGAGCCCGCGGATCCGCATCGAGGACGTTTCCGTCGGATACGGCGAGCGCACGGTGCAAAGCGGGATCAGCGCCGATATCCAGAGTGGGGAGATCTTTGCGATCGTGGGAGACAGCGGCTCGGGCAAGAGCACGCTGTTAAAGACGATGGTGGGCCTGGTCCCGCCGCAGTCCGGGCACATATTGTTCGACGGAAGGGCGCTCGAGGAGCACATGCAGCATGGACCGCCGCCATTCGGAGTTCTGTTTCAGAGCGGGGCGCTGTGGACGTCGATGAATGTGCTCGAAAACGTGATCCTGCCGATGGACCTGCAGGGCTATTCGCTTCCAGCCGCACGTCCTGCGCTCGCGCGATTCAAGCTTGCCCTGGTCGGGCTGGCCGGCGACGCGGACCGTTATCCGGCAAGCTTGAGCGGCGGGATGCGCAAACGCGCCGCGCTCGCCCGAGCGCTCGCAATGGATCCAAGCGTGCTGTTCCTGGATGAGCCCTCCGCGGGGTTGGATCCGTTGACTTCGCGACGTCTGGACGAACTCGTTCTCACTCTGCGCGACGGGCTCGGTATTACGGTCGTTCTGGTCACACACGAACTGGAAAGTCTCTACAGCATCGCCGACCGCATGCTGTTCCTCGACGGCGAGGCACATCGTCCGGTGGCGCTTGGGAGTCCCGCCGAGTTGGCGAAATCGGCCGACAGCCGCAAGGTGCGTGATTTCCTGACACGCCGGGGAACTGGGCCTGCCGGGCACATGGAGGCTGCAAGGTGAGCAAACCCAGCGCGACACTCGTCGGCGTATTTGTCCTGGGGGCCATCGCGTTGATCCTCGCCGGCGTGCTGTTCTTCGGCAGCGGTGCGTTCCTGGAAAAACGGATTCCATTCGTGAGTTTCTTCCATGGTTCGGTGGCCGGATTGCAGGTCGGCGCGGCCGTCACGTTTCGCGGCGTTCGGGTCGGCCAAGTCAAATCGATCGCCATTCGCGTGAGTCCGGACACCGGCAGTTCGATCATTCAGGTCAACATGGAACTGGTGCCCGAGACGGTTACGGTCTACGGTACCTCGCTACCCGGCGTCGAGAAGGAGGTGATGCCGGCGCTCGTGCAGCGCGGCCTCACCGCGCAACTGGTGATGCAAAGCTACCTGACGAAGCTCCTGAACGTGGACCTCGATTTTCGCCCCGGTGTCAAGGCGTCGCGTCTGGGCTTGAGCACAAGCGTACCGGAGGTTCCGACGGTGCCCAGCGATTTGGAAGCCATCACGAAACGGCTCGAACAGATCGACATCGCTAAGACATTGGAAGGTGTCGAGCACACGCTCGCATCCGTGAATGGGATTCTGGATAGCCCCGAGCTGAAGCAGACGGTGAAAGAGCTTCCGGGTCTCGTGAGTACGCTTAGCAACACGCTGAACACCGTCGCCGGTGGAGTGGCCGCGCTTTCGGGCACCGGACGTGAGGTGGTTGCAAGCAGTGCGGCTGACCTGCACAAGACACTGGCTGCCGTGCAGACGCTTGCAGCAAACCTGGATCGCGAGATGGCGAGCACGCTCGGTGCGACTCGCGGCACGCTCGAAAGGGCGGACACGGCGTTGGATGGAGCCAACGTTCTTCTCGATCCGCACGGACGTAGCGTGATCCAGGTTCAACACGCCGTCGATGACCTAACCGCGGTCGCCGCGCGCCTGCGCAACCTTGCGGAACGGGTCGACCGCGATCCCAGTATCGTCATCCGAGGAAGGTAGCCGATGAGGTGGAGGTCCTGCATTTTTACCCTCCTGCTTGCATCGATGCTCGCGGCGTGCGCCTCTTCGCCAGTAGCGCTTGTCGCGCTACCGCCTGCGCCACGTGCCGCAACAGACCATAACGACAGCCGAAGGGCGCAGACCACTGTACTGCTGCGCCCGGTCGTCCTTCCCGGCTATCTCGACGCCTATCCCGTGATCATCGGCCGCAAAGGGAACACTTTGATCGTGTCGGACAAGACGGAATGGGCAGAACCGTTCTCCGACGCCGTGGCGCGCGTGCTGCGCGATGCGCTGTCGCAGCGGCTGGGCACCTCACGCGTCCTGATCGCGGGTGACGGTCGCATCCCGGATGCGGACCTCACCGTGGAATTCCTGGCACTGGATCCTCAGCACGGAGCATTACGGCTTGACGCGAGGTGGAGTTTCTCTTGCGCGACGCGCGACCGGCAGAGGCATGCAGGCCACGCTTCGTTTCAGGTTCCGCTCGAAGCCGCAATTGCGCCCGCCGTTGCTTCCGCCACCGCGGATGCATTGGGACGGCTGGCGGACGTGCTCGCGACTCAGGCCGAATGCATGAGCAGCGATGTCGAAAAATGACACACCGCATGGTGGCGAGCCTGCAATTACCTCTCGGTGGGCATGATCTATCTCGAGGACAACCCGCTCCTGAGGGAACCGTTGAAGTCCGAGCACGTGCGAGGCCGCGCCTCATTTTTTGGTCAGTCCGGAGGGTCGAGTCTGATGCGCTGGAGTGTCACATGGTTGCTGCTGTTGCTCCTCACGGCTGCAGGCGCACATGCGGCGGACGAGCGGCGGGACGATCGGTTTACCGTCACGCTCGAGAACGATTTGTTCGTGGGCAAAGACAACGGCTACCAACGGCATTGGATTGAGCTGGGCGCATGCCGGGTTCACCGAGTTCAGTCCGGACAACATACCTCGCTGGCTGCATTACCTCAGCAAGGACCTCTATATCGGCACCATGCCGGGCAAGCAGCGCGCGGTGAGCTATGCGATAGACCAACTCATGCAGACGCCGAGCGACATCAAAATACCCGCGCTGATCGAGAACGAGGCGCCCTATGCCGGTCTGCTGGTCTGGTCCGGGAACCTGCATGCTTTTGACGACCGGGTGGCCGACGGGCTGTCGCTGACGCTCGGTGTAGTGGGGCCCCTATCTGGCGCGGAGCAGGCCCAGAAATGGGTGCACGCGCTCAGGTCATTGCACATGGCCGACAGCAACAGCACCACCGCGGCCAAGTAGACGCGCCGGCCCAGATACCGCAGCAGCGTCTGCTCCGCCTGCTTGGTCCGATGACCCAGCGTGCAATAAAGCACGACGCCCTTGGCTTTACGCAACTCGTCCAGGTGCTTATCCACCTTCGTGTAGAGGATGTTGATCGCCCCGGCGACATGGCCCGACTTGTACTCCCCGTTTGGGCGCACGTCGACTACCAGCAGAGCGTCCGGCGTACCTTGTCGAGCGTGAACGTCCGCCGCCGTGATCGCCGGGGTCCGGAAGTCGCCGCCTGAGGCAACCAAAGGCAACAGGGCGAGCAGGGAAGCCTCCAGTATGAGGCGAGGCGTCGCCTTCGCTGGAGAGGTTCTCCTCGTTCACGACCACCTGCACGCCGTCGCGGATGTGTTTGCTGGCATCGGCGAGACGCTGGTTCATCTTCTGCCGCCGCAGCGTGAGCTCGATGGTGGCACAGATGTCCGGGGCAAGCTCGCTCCCCGGCTTCCCATTCTTCTCGAAGTAGTCGCGAATCTCCTGTTCGCTCACCGAAATCGCGCCGATCATCTCTTGGCGGCGGTAAAGGTCCGCAAGCATCGCGTTCTCGATACGCTGCAGGTCCCTGCGGTAGACCGGGTCCTCATCGAGTCCCTGCTTGAGGGCATCGAGATAGACCAGCTTGGCACTGATGAACCTGTCGAGCAGTAGGATGAGCGCTCGATCCCGTTCGCGCGTGCCCACTGCCGGGATCGACACGCCGACGATCGCAGAGCTGTTGAGCAGGATGTTGATCTCGCCGAAGGTGATGGGCTGATCCCCCACGCGCGCGATCACGTCGTCGCGTGGCTGAGCGGCCTCCGTGGTCTCGGCCGGCTTGAGTGTTGTCCCCTGGTGGTCGCCCGCTGCGGGGTACGGAATGGCGGGCGAGGCAATCAAGATTGTCAGACAGGATGTCAGCAACAAGAGAAACGAATCGGTTCACAGCAGTTTCCAGAATTGAAGATGGAGTCTCGGGTCAAACTTGGCCCGGCAGCGGAACTGGGACAACTGGGAAAAGGAGGGGAAGCTCGCTTCCCCTCCCGAGGTCGTTGTCTGATCGATCACGACCCGCCCCGAAGTCCGGGGCGGGTCCTCGTCGCACTGCTCACCAGCCGCACGGGCCGCCGGTCTCGTCCCTGGAGACGTCCTCCCAGACCGGCTCGGCGACGCGTTGCCTGACCTGGCACCGAAAGCTCATTGCGGAGAAGTGGACCTATTGCAGGAAGGGGCCAGGGCGACCTCGCGTCGCCCAAGAGATCACGATTTGGTATTGCGCATGCCGCGGCGCGTGAAGGTGCTCGATCCATTTCTTGCACTAAACGGGTCATTTAACGAGTGCCTGCCGATCCCTGTTCTCTAAGGCACGACAGTTGACATCATTTGATGTATCATTTAGTGCATCGTGAATCAGAGAGGTGCCATCATGCGCACGACCCTGAACATCGACGACCAGTTGCTGGACGAGGCACAGCGCATTACCGGTGTGACCGAGAAGGCCGCGCTGGTGCGGGAGGGCCTTCGTGCATTGATCGAGCGCGAGAGTGCGCGGCGTCTGGCGCGGCTCGGAGGGAGCGAGCCGCAGTTGGAGCCAGTGCCGCGGCGACAGTCTGACCCGGCGTGATTCTGGTCGACACCTCCGTCTGGGTCGATCACTTGCGCGCCGGCGACCCGCAACTGGTGGCGCTGCTGAATGGCAACCGCGTGCTCATGCACCCGTTTGTTCTCGGTGAGCTGGCGTGCGGCAATCTGCGCCAGCGCAACGATGTGCTTGCGCTGCTCAAGCGTCTACCAAGAGTTCCTGTCGCCAATCACGACGAGGTTCTGTATTTCATTGAACGGCACGCATTGATGGGACGCGGCATCGGCTATGTGGATGTCCACTTGCTCGCCGCCGTGATGCTGGAAAGTGCGACAGGACTCTGGACGCGGGATAGGCGGTTGCTAGCTGTCGCCGATGACTTGGAACTCGCGTATCGCGAGCAATGATCGATCGCGAGCTACCGCCCAGTCGGTTATCAGGCGATGCTGCCCAACGTATTCTGACCATGGTCCTCCGACTGTTTGATTGCAGCGTGGCGATGCCGACGCGCCCGCTGTAATTGCGTACTGTACGCGGTGATACTCGAATGCCCAGCTTGAGCAGCAATTCATTGGCAATACGCTCCTCACCCAAGGATGGGTTGCTCGAATATCTCACGAATTAGTCGTCTGAGTTCAATGGGGATGGGTGGTCGGCCTGGTCGTGACTTCCAGTGCCACAACAGGCGAAACCCCTGACGATGCCATCGGACCAACGTCTGGGGCTGGATAACAACCAGTGCACCCAATAAAATAGCTTGGACAGCAGAACGAGTGCGACTCGGATGGGCATATCAGGTCGACTGTGGCTTCAGCTTGCGCTCTTGATACATCGCTAATTGCTTTCGCAGGAACAGATTCTCGGCGGCGAGCGCGCCATGTGGTCGCAGGATGAGCGAGAGGAACGTGGCCAAGTCACCGAGAAGTCTGATTATCGTGCGGACAGCATTCATGATGGAGCGCATCATGCCATAGTGGTTGTAACGGTGCGATTTGATGGCAGCCAGACTGTTAGAGTGTGGATTTCTACTCTTTTGCGGATGACACCCCAAACATGTTTCAATCCATCCTGAAGCGCCTGCTGGTCGGACTGTGGCTGGCGGCGCTCGTCGTCCGGCCGGCCACGGCAGACATGCTGCTGCTCCTGCAGGGCTATCTGGGCGAGGACGACCCCTGGCGCGACAGCGGCGCGGCCGCCGCCCTGACCAACGCCGGTTGGGCGGACGCCGGCCGCCTGCACCCGACCCCGCTCGGCATCGTGTTGCAGGGACCGGACCGCGGGGCCAAGCGCTACTACACCGTGGATCTGCCCACCGAGGCCCCACTGACCGTACAACTGCAGGTGCTCGTGCCGCAGGTGGAGTATCTGCGCACCCGCCACCCGGAGGAGCGCCTGTTCCTGGCCGGCCACTCCGCCGGCGGCGTGCTTGCCAGGCTGTATATGGTCACCCACCCCAAGGTGCCGGTCGCGGCGCTCATCACCATCGCCTCACCCCACCTGGGCACCGGCGCCGCCGAGCTGGGCCTCATGGCCGGCGACAGTCCGCTCGCCTTCCTCGCACCCCTGGTGGGCGGCAGCACCCTGAACCGCTCCCAGGGGCTTTATGCCGATCTGGTACGGCAGCGGCCCGGCACGCTGCTCGGCTGGCTCAACTTTCAACCGCACCCACAGTCCGTGTACATCTCACTGGTGCGCGACGACCAGGGTCTGAAGCTCGGCGACATGGTCGTCGCCCCAGAAAGCCAGGACATGCGCTGGGTCTATGCCCTGCGCGGCCGAGCGCGCAGCATCCGGGTGCCCGGCGACCACACGCTGACCCGTGCGGACGGCCAGCGGGTCGCTGCCCTGCTGCGCGAGATAAAGTAGAGTAGGCCGAGGCCCAACCGGCGGTAGTTTCGTTCGACAGCATGGAAGACAGGACCAAGCTCATGCAGCCCATCACGATTCTGGACTACGGCGCCGGCAACGTGCGCAGCCGGCGCAACGCCATCCACAAGCTGGGATACGAGATCCACGACGTCACCCGTCCCGAGGAACATCCTGCAGGCCCATAAGCTGGTGTTCCCCGGCGTCGGCGCCTTCGGCAGCGCCATGCAACGGCTGGTATTCGTGCCCAACTGCCAGTGCCGGGGTGCCAAACCATCAGGGGCTGCCCACGACGCGTTCAAATGTGGCAGGGCGGATTGGTCTGGCGGTAAAGAGAGCGACGAAGCGGTCACTCCGCCGCCGCAAGAGCGGCCTGACGGTAGTCATGCAGGGGTGTAGCAACCTTGTGGCTGATGACCATGCTCCCCACTTCCTGACTGCGGCCACTGATGTGCTCGTACCATGACCGGAAGATCCCGAGGAGCTGACCCAAGCCAGGTAGATGTCGGTGTCAGTTACCCCGTGTATTACGCCGACAACTTCTCCTCCAGCCAGATCTTGATCAGCGACTGGTAGGGCACGTCACGCTTGTTGGCTTCGATCTTCAGACGCTCCAACATCGATAGGGGCAGGCGCAGCGAAATGGACTGCGTCGACGGCTTCAGGTTCGGCAGGCGCGCGCGCTTGGCCTCCGACCAGTTCATATACTCGGAGGAGTCGTGCGTTTCCCAGAATTTCCGCTCTTCGGATTCGGAAGCGAACTTGGGAATCGGTTTACGGTGCTTCTTCATAAATCGCTCGTTCCTTGCGGTGCATGTCTCTTGCGGAAATGACGCGTATCAGGGTTCCCTCGGCACGCAGGGTGACATGAAGCGTCCGGCCTTCGCTGGTTCGACCCAGCGCGTGGAAGCGCTGTTCCGCAGAGGAATGCTGTGGATCGGCGGCGACAATCAGCGGCTCATTCATGAATACCTGCTCGGCTTCACCTTGCGTCACGCCATGCCTGGTGGTGCTCTTCGGTTCGTTTCCCGCGTCCCATTCGAATCCTGCAACTCGGCTGAGGTCCGGCATGTGATGTATATTACAACGATATACACAAAAGACAATCCACGGATGTCTCGCGCGCCCTTTCGGGCGGACGCAAAGAGTCGAATCCTCGTGACGAGGCGCTCGTGCGCCTGCAAGGTCACCTAGGGAATCAGGCTGCCACGAGAACTTTCGCGATGCGGAGTTGGCTCGCGAACACGCCTTTCGGCGTTGACGGAGAAATGCCGGGCACAGCTGTGCACTGTGCTGCATCGTGCTGCAAGAGCCGCACAACAGGCGTCCCGCAAGTTGTTGAAAGTGCAAGGGGCAGCGACTCCGATCCCTGGCTCATAACCCGAAGGTCGCAGGTTCAAATCCTACCCCCGCAAATGACTGCATTCAGAACAACGGGTTGGGCGCGTGGCGCTCGCCCGTTTTTTGTTTCTGAAGAACCGGTGACGGGGTTTTTTCGCAGGATCTTTTCCGCGAACGCCGTCCACCCGTCGTCAAACAACTTATCGATCTTCGTACCGGCCCGTGCAATGCGATGCGCCATCGGCGTCCGAACACTTCCTTTCCGTTCTTCGCACCACGCCCGCTGAGTATCCGGCACGGGGACGACCAGACTGCAGTGTCTGAGGGCCGGGGCTTTTCCCAAGTTCGTTCCGAAGTGCAGCATGGGACCTCCTGAGTCGGCAATCTCTGCGCTCGCAGACCGCAGCGGAGCGTTTGCGTTGCGGGTAATCATATCGGGTTGACCCGTGGAATCATCGCTGAAAGGGGCGGGGCGAAGGGCAGTTATCGTTGTTGATTTCGAGGGTGGAGCAGGGCAGGCGCCGACGGACGACGTGCCGCCGTTTCATGGCCGCCATTTCTCGTCCGGGGCGTGCCTCCTGCTGCGCGGGGAGGGCCTGCGTTTCAATCGAGCCATCACGGCAACACGTGACGCATTGCGCGTCCCATCGAATACCGGAGGATGCCGCCGGGTTACGGCGTCGAGCAGCCCGTCGCCAAAGTCGGAGACGAACCGGAGAGTGCAAGGACATGGGATGTATCGCCTGGGGTCCGATGCGGCGCCGGCGGACCCCTGGTCAGGTGAATTCGGGTGGCGCAGTGCTGGTCTGAGGCACTTCGCAAGTCTGAGCGACGGCCGACCGTAGGCGCCGACGGGCACGAGGATGGAACATACCTCCTGTAAGAGCTCAGCTCCTTACTCCTTAAGTAAGTAGCATTCGGGTCTGAAAAGAGCCTTCCTTGCGCTACCTTGTCGATGGTCAGCGTCCGTCTTTCGTGCGGCCCACGTTTACGCCTCTCAGAATCAGATCAAGCGGCCCCTTCCGCTGGATTAACGAATCTTAATGATCCGCCAATCCTTGGCAAACCCACTGGCGTGCATAGTGCTGCTCTCTGACATGAGGAGATATCCAATGGAAACGATCCATATTCGAACAGTGGAGACTTTTTTCTGGTGTGGATTGGCGGGTGCCGGAGGCATCGTGGTGTTGGTTGGCGTCGTTGGGGGTTGGCTAATTCGCCGTGCGCTTCTTTCCGAAATACACGGCATCAATCAGACGGCCACCGCCATTGTCGAAGGGAACCTGTCCCGCCGACTGCCAACACGTGGCGGAACAGACGAATTCGACATGCTGGCGCGGACCCTTAAGCGTATGCTCGATCAGATCGAGCATCTCATCCATGGCGTTCGCAACATGTCGAACGCCATCGCGCACGACCTGCGCACGCCGCTGGCGGAACTTCGCTCCCGTCTCGAGGAGCTGTCGTTGATCCGCCCCCCGCCAGAAGAGACTTTCACCGAGGTCGATACCGCAGTCGCGGACGTGGACCGTGTCCTCGGTCTCTTCAATGCCTTGCTACGCCTTGCGGAGGCCGACACCGGCGCGCGCCAGCTACTCCCATTGCGGGCGTTACTACACCCTTGATGAGATCGCCGAGTTCGACCACCGGGGACTGTGGTGCCACCACGAGGTTTGCTTCTCGGTGCGCGGCACCCTGCTCGAGACCGCCGCGGCACTGGTGGAGCGCGCCGAGCTTGGTTACTTCGTCGAAGAGCTCGACCACGTGCTGCACGTGGCCACCAAGGACGCCTTGCGCAAGCTGGTGCGCGCCATGCGCCTGGCCCGCGATGAGGTGGCGGGGCGCTTCCTGTACTGTGCGGCGGCGCCCGCGCAGCGGCGCCAGCAACTGCTGGCACGCCGCGCGCACTTGGCCGAGCCGCGGCTGCTCGGACTCGTCGAGTGGGTGGTGATCGGATACCTGGTGGTGATTTCAGCCGTGCTGCTGACCTTCGGGCGGCTGTCGGACATGGTAGGGCGCAAGCCGGTGTTTCTGGCGGGCTTGGCGGTGTTCACGCTGGGCTCGGCAATCTGCGGGGCTGCACCCTCGCTGGGAGTGCTCATCTTCGCACGCTGCATCCAGGGTCTGGGCGCTGCCGGCATCCTGTCCAACAACGCTCGCGATGATCACGCGGGCGCTTCCGCCCAACGAGCGCGGACGGGCGCTCGGGACCAACATGGTGCTCCTGGCGTTGGGCGTCAGCATTGGACCGACGGTGGGTGGCGTTCTGACCCAGGCGCTGAACTGGCGGTGGATCTTCTACGTCAATTTGCCGATCGGCGCCCTGGCCATTGCCGCCGCCGCGCTCCTTCTTACCGAGCGGGTGCAACTGCGCCGCCAGAACTTCGATCTCGCGGGCGCCGCCATCCTGGCCGTCGGGCTTGCTGCGATCACGCTCGGACTTTCCTTTGGCCAGGAATGGGGGTGGCGCTCGCCGCGGTTGCTGTCCGTGATGACGGTAGGCTTGGCGGCACTGGCCGGCACGGTGTGGGCGGAGCGCGTGGCGCCGGCACCGATCCTAAATGTGTCCCTGCTGCGCGACCGCGTGTTCGCGTTTGCCAACGCGAGCTTCGTGACCGACATGCTGGCGCTGTTTGCGATCGGCTTTCTCTTGCCGTTCTACTTCGAAGAGATGCTGGGCTACGACACGCTGCGCTCCGCTGCTGCTCACGCCGCTTCCGCTGACGCTGGCCGTGGTCTCACCCTTGAGCGGCGCGCTCGCCGATCGCGTCGGATCGCGCTGGCTCGCACCGCTGGGGCTCGCCATCGTGTGCGGGGGCCTGTTGCTCCTCAGCCGGCTGACACCGAATAGCGCCACTGCCTACATCATGGTGTCGCTGTTCGTTACCGGCGTCGGGCAGGGGCTTTTCCAGTCGCCCAATGCGAGGGCGATTATGGGTGCGGCACCTCGCGACGAGGTCGGCGTCGCCTCGGGGATTCTGGCCACCGGACGCATCATCGGCCAGAGTCTCAGCGTCGCGGTGGCCGGTGCCGTGTTCGCGAGCTTCGGGGGCGCTGCTGCCGGCGCCGCGCTTGCGGCGGGAGGGAGGACGCTCAACCTCGAGCAGACGCACGCCCTGCAGCGAACCTTCGTCGCGGGGCTGCACGCCGCGTTCCTGGCGTGCGCCCTCTTCGCCGCGGTCGGGACGTTGACCGCCGTGGTCCGGGGTAGGGAGAACCCCGCACCTTGACGAACGTTAAACCGGTTGTGGTTGTAATACTTCTGGAACGCTTCGAGCTTTCTCTCCAAGTCGACCGCGTTCCAGAACAACGTCTGGTCAAGAAACTCCCGACGAATGGTCCCGATCAGGCGCTTGACGAATGGGTGCGATATCGGGGTATAAGGCACGCTCTTAATGGTGAACCGCCCTGGCTTCTCCGGAGGCTCGTTGGTTTGAGTCAAGCCACTATGGCCTGATCCGCCTGCTGCCGATGATACGCCAGCTCGAACTCCGCCGGTGGGATGTCGCCGATCGGTACGAGCAGACGCCGCTGATTGAACCAGTCGACCCATTCGAGCTCTGTTGGGCCTGAGGCCGCTCTGTGCCACCGCGCTGGATGGTGATATCATCAAAAATGATGATATTCACATCCCGGAGTTCCTTCTATGGCCGAGACCACCTTGATTTCCGTTCGCGTCCCCAAGGACGTTGCCAAGCGCCTCTCGGAGCTTGCCGAGGCGATCGATCGCTCCAAGTCCCATGTCGCCGGACAAGCCATCGAGGAATTTCTTACGCTGCACGAATGGCAGGTGAAGGCAATCCGCCAGGGAGTTGCCGAGGCCAACGCCGGCAAGCTGATGCGCCACGAGGAGGCCGTCAAGCGCATCAAACGCTGGGGCGGTCGTGGAGCTTAGATGGACCCCAAGCGCGCTTCGGGATTTGGACGCTGCGGGCGCATATATATCGCAGGACAACCCGCGCGCTGCCCGACAGATCGGTCCGAGAGTGTTGGAGGCCGTCGAATACCTTCAGGAGTATCCTTCCCTTGGCCGCCCCGGGCGCTTGCGCGGGACGCGCGAGCTGGTCGTATCCGGCAGTCCATTCATTGTCGTTTACCGCGTACGTCTGGATCTGGTGCAGGTGCTGCGCGTGTTGCACCACGCCCGCAAGTGGCCGTGACAGAGGTGGCCCCGTTTATTTGAACAGCGCAGGCCGCTCCGGTAAGTGCAACGCTGCACGGCCAGGATAGGTGACGCACGCCCTTCCGCGGCGGGCAATGATCAGGCCGCCTCGCGTCGCGTGACCTCGCGATCGATGCGTCCGGCGAGATCGAGCTCGGCGCGTTCCAGATCGTAGCGTGCCTGCAGGTTCATCCAGAACGGTGCCTCCATGCCGAAGTAGCGGCCGAGCCGCAGCGCGGTATCGGCGGAGATCGCGCGCAGCCCCTTGACGATCTCGTTGACGCGGTGCGGTGGCACGCTGGTGTCCTTGGCCAGGCGATACTGGCTGATGCCCATCCGCTTCAGAAAGTCCTCGAGCAGGATCTCGCCCGGGTGGATGGGAGGCATCTCGGGCCGCTGGGTCTTCGGACTGAGTGTTTTGGTCGCCATCGAGTGTTGCTCCATCAGTGATGATCCATCATCTCCACGTCGACGGTATTATTGTAAAGCGTTGTGCGTGCGGCGCGGGAGCTCTTCCATGGCTGGAGGGAGGAGGCCTCGTGGCACCACCGCCCGATCGATGCTCCACGGGCATAGTGGCGCGGACGGAGAAATGACGGGCACGGTCCTGCATCGTTGTGCATCGTCCTGCGAAAGCGCTGCAACGGGCGTCCCACAAGTGGTTGATATAGAAGCTGTCAGCGGCTCCGATCCCTGGCTCATAACCCGAAGGTCGTAGGTTCAAATCCTACGTCTTCTGGCAGCTCCACCCTCGAAATCAACAACGATATGTCGGCGCCTTCGGCAGCGCCATGCAAAGCGAACCTGGGAATCGGTTTACGGCGCTTCTTCATAAATCGCTCGTTCCTTGCGGTGCATGTCTCGTGCGGAAATGACGCGTATCAGGGTTCCCTCGGCGCGCAGGGTATGCAAACGGCGTGTCCACGTCGGCTCACTTATTCTTGCCCAGGATCGCCTCGCGACGGGCGAGGCTTTCCGCCGGCCACTGCTTCTTCATGTCGTAATAGACTTCGAAGGAGGGCACGTCGGACGGAAGGATCACCCAGGGCAGCTTGGAACGGGTGAAGATGTGGACATCGGGTTCGATCAGGCGGGGATCCTCGAGCGTGCCCGTGCGAACGAAGCGCATGGGGCGGCGGCTGTAATCGCTCCACATCGCGGTGAGGCAGGTCGGGCAACGATAGATGTCGTGCGGACGGCCGGAATCGGTTTTCACCGTTGTCGGTTCGGGAGTGCCGGACAGAAGTTCGATGCGATCGGCCTCGATGATAGCGTTGAGCACGAAGGCCGAGCCTGTCTGGCGCTGGCAATCGAGGCAGTGGCAGCAATGCGCGAACATAGGCCGCGAGGCGAGGCGATAACGCACATCGCCGCAATGACATCTGCCTTCGAGATCGTTCATCCATCGTCTCCTTCGCGTGCATCGTGCGCCCGTTCCACGTGGTGCGCGGCGATGCTGAACACTTCGTACCGGCGGCTCACCCCGCGATAGATTGTCATCCTTGTTCCCACCTCGGCGCAAATCACAACCGGTCGCAGAGGAACGTGGATAGCATGATTGGCGTGGCCGGCGTGTCGAGCTTGTATCAGCTGTTGACGGTGCGGCGGTCACTTGCCGGCAATCGAACGGTACCAAAGAAAGGAACACGCGTTGCCATGAGCCAGACTTTTTGTCCATGCATTCCCCAGCCGCCGACGACGGAATTGAATTGCATCCCCCGGCGGAGGTTACCATCACCAACTATGGAAGGGTTCTGCAGGAGCGCCGTTCCGGACCGCGTTACTTACGCCGCAGGACAAGACGCAGCTGCTGGATAAAGTCCTGTAGGAGCGCCGTTCCCGACGGTGCGATTGCAGGATGCGCGCACCGACGGATGGGTTCAGGCGTCGGCGGTCATGTGAGCGCTAATCGCAAGCGCCGTCGACGGCGGCAGATCAGTATGGTTGTAAGGTCAATCCGTTCGTCGCCACGCGCGCATCACGGTTGAACTGCGCCGTGGCGGGCCAAGAGCTGCACTGTGCAAGGAGAAGAGCATGCCCCGTCCCCTCTGCTTCGTCCTGATGCCCTTCGGCAGCAAGCCGAACGCCTCCGGTACTGTCGTCGACTTCGACGCGGTCTACGGCGAGTTGATCGCTCCCACAGTCGAGTGGCATATGGCAGGTCGCCAGGCCCTAAAGATTGGCCGTGGCGGTTTGCGACCGCTCGTTCAGGAGAGGATAGAAGCCGCGGGCGCGCCACTCGGACGCCGTCTGAACATCCACGAAGAGGCGCGTGGTGGGCGCCTTGAGGACACGCACGGAATCGTAGACTTTTTCCTTGCTGGCACCGCGGGCGCCAAGCGGCGCCGCAACTTCGGTGACATGGAGCTACTACCCTACCAGCCGGCATCGGTGACCACCGATTCCGGAAAGTTCGAAAAATCGGTCACGATGAAATGGAATCGCCAGTCACGACAGGTCGGAATGTGCAAGCTTCCCGGCTGCCGCCGCGTGCAGGTTGCCCGGTGACGGAGACGACCGCAGGGTGGTGGTCTCAGTCGAGGGAAAGAGGGTTTGTCTGCTTATATCCAGCGGGTTCCGCGCGGCGTATCGCGGCGTCACTCGGCGGCAAGTAGTCGCTGCAGATCCTGGCGTATGGCGCCCAGGGCCTGATTGCGGTCGATTCGGCGCCGCCCCGGACGATCGTTGATGAGGAGGGCAAAGGCACCCCAGCGACCGTCGCGAAATCGAAAATACCCCGCCAAAGCGAACACCGTGAGCGGATCGTCGAGCGAGCACGTCTTGGCGGCGATGCGGGTGAGCCAAGCCTCGCCTCCGCTGGCCCAAGGTCTTGATCGGGGCCTGTCCAGGTCGCTCATTGCCCTGAGAAAGGCCGGGAAGTCGCCATAACGCCGGTATACGTGGTCGAGCAGGGCAATCAGCTCACGCGCCGAGAGCCGGTTTCCCACAGTGAGTCCGCTGCCGCTGTGCAGGGTCGGGCTCACCCTCGGCGAGGCACCGCTGAAAGGCGACTCGGCATTCACCTCCGCCGCGAACGCAGCAAGCCGGTCGCCCGCCGCCTTCAAATCGAGCGGCGCATTGGTGGAATCGTCCCGCAGCAGGTCTAGCGCCAGGACGTCGGCGATGTAGTTGTTGCTGAAGCTCAGCATCTGGCGTAGCTGCTCGCCGAGCGGTTGGCCTTCGACCTCAGCCAGTTCACGGGCATCGGCGCCTGCGGCGGCCACCGCGACGCTCCCGTCGACGGGAGTCCCAGCCTGGTATAGGGCCGCCACCAACATCTCGCCGCTGAAGCGTTCCGGATCGGATACCGACTGGTAGAGGTACGCGGGGCCGCTGCCCGCGGGCACCGAGCCGGACACTCGGAGCAGGTCGGGCCGTCGCGCATCTCCCGGTTCATCCACAAGCGCGCGGGACGGTCGGCATCGACCGTTGTCACCCCCGGAGCCAGGCGCAGCATCGGCAGATCGAACGGTTCCGGTGCCACCCGTGCCGGCCGTCCCGGGGCGGCCCCCGGCAACACCAGTACCGAGGCGGTGCTGAAGTCGATGCCCGCCGCGGACAGCGGCGCATCGTAGGAATGATGAGAAGCGGTGCGCGCCTGGCCACGATCGTCCGTCACGCAAGTCACCACGCCGAACAGGGAGTTGTCGATTACCAACCGCCCCTCGACCCGCCTCAGGCCTTGCCGCCGCAACTGTGAGGTGAGCCGGGCAAGGTCGTCGTGGACCAACGTGGGATCGCCGCCGCCGAGGAGGACCAGGTCGCCATGCAGGACGCCGCCACGCAGCAGCCCGCGCGCCAGCACCCGGGTTGTGAAGGTGTGGGCAGCGCCCCATTGACCGAGGGCAGCAGCAGCCGTATAGAGCTTGGTCACCGAAGCCGGCACGAGTCGCCGGTCGGGAGCGCTTGCGCGATTGCTTGACTCTCCTACCGTGTCTGGAAAGAGCGTGCCTCGATGACTTACAAGCGGCGCGAGGAACCGCGCTATGCACCCCTCGACCCTCCCAAGACGAGCCCCGCCGGGTCCAACCCGTCTTGCTGTGCGCGGTAGGTCGACCTCCATCGCCCGGGACGCCCTGTCGCGAGCACCTTTGGTAGTTGAAAGCCCGGCAGGCCGAATTGCCACAGGAGAAATGACCAGCCAACAGCAGCGCCGCAACCGGCACCCCGTTCTTCAGCCGCATCACGTGGAGCAGCCCTCCCTCCAGATCGATCTGGTCCCGGCGAAGCGCCACCATAAGCTTCCCCGCAGTGGAGACAGGCGGCAAGCAGAACTTTCTGGCAATATTTACGGAGAGCCGGATCGTGGCGATCCTGCGGGAGGCGGAGTCCGGGATGCCCGTCAATGAGGTCTGGCGCAAGCACGGGGAGCTCGGCGACCTGATACAAGTGGAAGGCCAGGTACGAGGGCGCTGATATGGGCGATATCGATAGCGGTACGGCCCCGGCGGATGCGCTGGTGCTATTCGGTGTGACCGGCGACCTCGCCCGGAAGAAGATCTTCCCGGCGCTCTATGCGATGGCCAAGCGCGGGGCCCTGAACGTGCCGGTGGTCGGGGTTGCGTCTTCGCCATGGAACCTCGCGCAGCTGCACGAACGCGCTTCCGACGCCGTACGGGAGTCCGGCGGGATCGACGACCGGCCGGCCCTTGAGCATCTGCTCTCACTGCTGGGGTACGTGAGTGGCGATTACCACCATCCGGGTACCTTCGAAACGCTCAAGAAGGCGCTGGGCGGGGTGCGCCGCCCCGTGCACTATCTCGCCATCCCGCCTGCATTGTTCGAGACGATCGTCACCGGGCTCGATGCCGCGGGTCTGACCGACGAGGCGCGCGTCATTGTCGAAAAGCCCTTCGGACGCGACCTGGCCTCTGCGCAGCAGCTCAACCGCGTCCTGCGGTCGGTGTTTTCGGAAGATGCAGTTTTCCGTATCGATCACTTCCTCGGCAAGGAAGCGATCATGAATATCCTCTATTTCCGCTTCGCCAACGCCTTCCTGGAGCCGGTCTGGAACCGGGACCATGTGGCCAGTGTGCAGGTCACGCTGTCGGAGACATTCGGTGTAGGGAGTCGCGGAAAGTTTTACGAGAGTGCCGGCTGTCTGCGCGACGTGGTCCAGAACCACCTGTTTCAGATCGTCGCGCTGCTGGCCATGGAGCCGCCGGGCTACCAGGGCTATGGTGCCGTGCAGGCCGAGAAATACAAGGTGTTCCGGGCCATGCGGCCGGTCGAGTCCGATGACTTGGTGCGGGGTCAGTATGTCGGCTACCGCAAGGAGCCGGGCGTGGCACAGGACTCCGACGTCGAGACCTTCTGCGCCCTGCGGCTGTTCATCGATTCGTGGCGCTGGCAGGGCGTGCCCTGGTACCTGCGCGCCGGCAAATGCCTGGCCGCAACGGCGGCCGAGGTTCTGGTGGAGCTGAAGCCACCGCCGCAGCGACTGTTCGACGACTCGGCACCGACCGACGGCCGCGCCAATTATCTGCGCTTCCGGCTCTCACCGCGCGCTGCCGTCGCGCTCGCCGCGCGCGTCAAGCGCCCGGGCAAGGAATTCGTCGGCGAGCAGCGCGAGCTCGTCCTGTTGAACGCTCGCGCCGACGAGCAGTCGCCCTACGACCGCCTGCTTGGAGACGCCATGGCCGGTAACGGCGCCCTGTTCGCCCGTGCGGACAGCCTGGAAGCCGCCTGGGTCGCACTGGACCGGGTACTGTCGGAACACGGCCAGGCGATCCCGTATGAACCCGGCAGTTGGGGGCCCGCGGCAGCCGAGACGCTCATCGCCGCCGACGGCGGTTGGCACAACCCGATGTCGGAGGAGACGGAATGATGGCGACATCCTGCCCCGACAACTCAGCGCTGGCACGGGAGCGGCAGCTACGATGGGAGTCAACCGACAACGCTGTTCATGCTGATTGCCCAACAGCGCGTGGGCGATCGCTCCGGACGCATCGAGCCACGTACGGTGAAACGACGTCCCAATCCGTTTCCACTCCTCACGAAACCCAGGCTTATAGCCCGAGAAGAGGCTGAGCCCTCTGGGCTAGACCTCAGCGGCGTTCACCCACAGGTCATGAACATTGCACATCGTCAGTACGTAGATCACACCGCCGTGGCCGCTGATGTCGAACACGGTCTCCGGCGTCTTGTCGGTTGTCGGATCGTACCGGTGCTCGGTGATAAAATTGAAATCCGCATCCAGCAGCTCGTGCTTGATGATGTAGTGTCCATATGCGCTCATCGGGTGGTGAGTCGTCACATGCAGACGATCTCCCTGCTTCTCGAATTCCGGCAGATGGTGGTCGGCCACGTCTTTGTTCCAGCGGCCGAAGGCGATACCGGTATGATAGACGCCGCCGGCCAACCTGGTCTTCAAAGCTGGCTCGGCCATGCCCGCCATCAGTTCCCGTGGCACGAACAAGGCACCGGCCGCGCCGGCGATTCCGATACGAATGAAGTCCCGCTTGTTCATGAGTTACCTCCTTGGTGGTCTTTGATTGCACGGTGCTGAGCCCGCCGCCCGGTGACGGCGCCGGTGGACAAACACATAGCGGATAATCAGGGAAACAGCAAACCCGGCAAGCCGGTCTTCCTGTGGGAGAGATTCGAGCTGGGAGCATGTCGATCGGGCGGTCCCACGAGGTCGAGGGCGTGAGTTCGATGGGATGACCAGAACGCTGGTGCGGGCCGGCGAGGAAGACGACGGTCTGTGTCTGGAATCGCACCGGTTTCGGCCCCTCGGTTCCCGGAGCGATTTAGTACTACCGGGCACGCTGGATCCCCACAACCGCATCAGGGAAATCTACGACGGCACGGTCAGCCCCGGACAGAACGATGAGGGCTTATGGTGGCGCGTTGCTCATGGGCCCGGAAAGCATCGACAGAACGGTTCGTTTTCGGCAATCGTAACGGATTGCGTGCCTACACTTGCTCCAAGGTGGACTACGCTGATAGGCGGCCTATGAAGAAAATCGCACAGCGGGCACCTTTTGAGGAGATAGGCAAATGAACGAGGCCAAGCTGCACGAATTCATGGAAAAGCTGGTCACGGACATGGGCGGCGCCGCGATGATCGCTAATGTCGTCGTCGGCGAAGAGTTGGGTCTGTACCGCGCGATGGCCGACGGCGTTCCGGTTTTTCCCGAGGAACTGGCCGCCAAGACCCGCTGTAACGCCCGGTTGGTCCGGGAGTGGCTGTGTGCCCATGCGGCCGCCGGTTACGTGGAGCACGTCGATGGACAGTTTCGCCTGCCGCCGGAGCAGGCGATGGCGCTGGCGATCGAAGATTCGCCCGTCTTTGTTGCCGGTGGTGCCGAGGTCCTGGCGGCGTTCTTCCTCGACAAGGACAAGGTGATCAGCGCGATGCGCGGCGATGGCGCGCTGGCGTGGGGCGAGCATCATCCATGCCTGTTCAAGGGCACCGAACGCTTCTTCCGACCCGGCTATCGAGCGCACCTCGTCTCGGAATGGCTACCTTCCCTGGAAGGGGTCGTCCCGAAGCTGGAAGCCGGCGCCACTGTCGCGGATGTCGGGTGTGGACACGGGGCATCGACGGTCATCATGGCGCAGGCATTTCCCGCCTCGCGGTTCTTCGGCTTCGACTATCACTCGCCCTCCATTGCCACTGCGAACCAGCGTGCGGCAGAAGCGGGGGTCGCCGACCGCGCAAGCTTTTCGCAGGCGGCGGCCAAGGACTACCCGGGATACGATTTTGACTTGATCTGCTTTTTCGACTGCTTGCACGACATGGGAGACCCGGTGGGCGCCGCCCGGCATGCCTACGAGGTCTTGAAGGACGACGGATCGGTGCTGCTGGTGGAGCCTTTCGCAGGCGATCACCTCGACCAGAACGGCACTCCGGTCGGCCGGCTCTACTATGCGGCCTCGACAATGGTCTGTACGCCGAATTCCCTCTCGCAGGAGGTTGGGCTGGGATTGGGCGCCCAGGCAGGGGAGGGTCGGCTGCGGGACGTCTTCACGGAAGCGGGCTTCACCCGCTTTCGCCGCGCGACCGCCACACCGTTCAATCTCATTCTCGAGGCACGCAAGTGATCCGGTGCCCGGCTGCGGGCAGTCGGGACGCCCACCCGTAGGAGAGCCGCCCCCGGCGGCCCGCAGCGCCGCCGCATCTTCGAGACCTCGTGAGGTTCTTCGGCCAGCGATCGGCGACTGACCGTGGACGGAGCGCAGCGCCGAACGAAACGACGGCAACCACGTTGTCAGCAGCTCGATCGATGGTCTGCACTTGGACGTTGCAGGGCAACATGCGCTTGGCGTCGCGATGGCGGGAAGGGTCCGAGCATTGTTCGCGACCGGACTGGGGATGGCCTGATCGACCGACGCTTCGCACCGAGTGAAACGCCAAGAGCCTGTCCGAGTAATCTGCGCGTCGCAGCAGCGTAATGATTGCTAGCACGGTCGCGGGAATCGCCGGACCCAGTGATCGGCGATGTCACGCCGGCGGCAAATCCAGACACCCTCGCGGTCTGCCACGTAATCCAGAAACCGGGCAACGGCAGCCGCCCGGGCCGGATGGCCGCTGAAGCGAGAATGCAGCCCTACGCTCATCATGCGCGGGATGTCCTGGCCTTCGGTCCACGACAGGTCGAAGGCGTCGCGCAACAGACCGAAAAATTCCGCGGCAGTGGGACAGCCGGGCGCCACCACATAGCGAATGTCGTTCGTGACCAGGCTGTAGGGAACGACGAGGTGCGAACGCCCGTCTTCGACCAGCCAATAGGGCAGCTCGTCGTCGTAGGCGTCCGAGTCATAGAGCAGCCCTCCGGCCTCCGCCAACAGTCTTCGGGTATTGGGGCTGACCCGGCCCGTATACCAGCCCACCGGACGCTGATTGGCAGTCTCTTCGATGATCCTGCAGGTAAGCTCGATATGCGCCCGCTCGGTCTGCTCGTCCACGTGGCGGTAATCGATCCAACGGTAGCCGTGACCGGCGACCTCGTGACCCAGCGCAGCCAGCGCGGCACCGGCCTCGGGGTTGAGCTCCAGGGCGCGACCCGCGGCGAATGCCGTCAGTGGCAGCCGCCGCTCCTCGAACAGCCGCAAGAGGCGCCAGAAGCCGACCCGCGCGCCGAAGTCGTAGAGGCTCTCGGCGCTGTAGTTGCGCAGCCCCAGAACCTGGCCGGTGCCCGGGATCTCCGGCAGGTAATTCTCCGAGCCGCAATCCCCGTTGAGAATCGTGCGCTCGGCCCCTTCTTCCACGTTCAGCACGAATTGCAGGGCAACCCGCGCGCCTCCCGGCCACTGCGGATCGGGCGGATACCTGCCATAGCCTTGAAGGTTCCTGGGATGCCAGGCGTCCACGGCTATCCCAGCTCGAATGTCGTGACCCCGAAGATCTCGCGGTGCGGCAGAACGGGTGGCGGACCGTAGTACATGCGCGCGCAGCCGAAGACTTCACGCAGTCCATGGTGCTGCGCCAGCGCCACCCATCGCCTGCGGATTGTTTTCCGGCACGTCGAGGAACATGGGCTCGCCCGGTGCGATATCGCCGAGTCCGCAATACAGGGCCTCGGCGGTGTCCCGATCCGCGGCGAACAACGGTCCGATCTTGAATCCCTGCCGGCAGGGCCGAATGACCCCGTATCCCCGCAGCACGCCGTCCCGCACCGCCCCCAGTGCCCGGCTGCCCGGCTGCGTGATCCAGGCCTTCAGGAACCCCTCCCTCGGCGCCGGGAAGTGCGCGGCGTCGTAGCGTGTAACCTCTGCGAAGGGAACCTCACTCAAGTTCACCAGCATCGGCGCGCGTGCGGCCGCCGCACCGACGCCTTCGAAGCGCAGATCCCGGTTGCACAAGACGAAGCCTCCGCGGGCATAAAATCCCTGCATGTCGAAGACGCCGTCCATACCGATGATCGCCGGCGCCTGCAGGCGCGAGATCAGGAGATCCCGGCGATGGAGCCATAGTCGCCTTCCAAGGCCCCTGCCGCGGTAATCCGGCCGGATGATGAAAAACCCCATGAAACCGAAGCTTCCCGCGTAGGAGACGATGGAGCCGCCGCCGATCAGCTCGCCCCCCAGCTCCGCGGCCACGAATCCCTCCGGGTCCGTATCCCAGAATATCTGGGCGTCGTTGCGACCGGGATTCCATCCTTCGTTGGCCGCCCACTCCACCAGCGCGTCCAGCTCGGACCGCGTCATTGCGCGGATGGCAAGCTCGGTGACCATGGCATTGCTCCTCGGGTCGCCGCCAGGCATTCCGGGACCGTAGTCGACTGAGAAGACTATAGCCGCACCGGTGAAGCCTGCGCGCGGTGCGACGCCCACATCGGCGGCAGCACGAGCCTGTCCGCAGCCGACACCGATCGAGAGTCTACACCAGCGAGAAACGGTGCCGCGCCGGCGAATGACGTGTCCGGCGGGTAGCGAGAAGGGCGCGCAGGCGGCGCTTCGGGACAGACCACGGTTTGTAGCTCTGCAAGAAACCGTGGTACGGAGGGGTTTGGGGTCAGATCTTGTTCTGTGCACTGTCCGCTCTCTAACTCCCGGTTCACGATGCGGAGGCCTGGCCTGCGGGCGCGTACTCTCAGATCGCGCACAAGTCAAGGTCTGACGACGCCGTTCTTTGAGTGGCAGAGTTCATGGCTCGCACCTTCATAAGACGATTATCGGAAGGGGCTCTTAGAAATGGACCCCGAAAACTGGACAGTGCCGTAAGTGAAATCTTCCTCGGGTTTCAGGCTACCAATTTGCGGTTAGCCTGATCGTAGTACACCGCGTCCGGGGTGCATCGGTCCAGTGCACTGTGACGACGCCTGGTGTTGTAGAACTCGAAGTATCGCGTCAGTCCGGTGCGCAGCGCCGTGGGCGTTTCGTAGGCACGCAAGTATATGTCCTCGTACTTCACGCTGCGCCACAAACGCTCAACGAACACGTTGTCCACCCAGCGCCCCTTGCCGTCCATGCTGATGGCGATCCCATGGCCCTTGAGCACGCCGGTGAAGGTCTCGGAGGTGAACTGCGACCCCTGGTCGGTATTGAAGATCTGCGGCGCCCCAAAGTGCTGCAGGGCCTCTTCCAGGGCCTCGATGCAGAAGTCCGTGTCCAGAGTGTTTGACACCCGCCAAGACAGGACCCGGCGCGAATACCAGTCCATGATGGCCACCAGGTACATGAACCCCTTGGCCATCGGGATATAGCAGATGTCGGTTGCCCACGCCTGGTTGGCATACTCGACGGTGAGGTCCCTGAGCAGGTAGGGATAGATCTTGTGCCCGTTGCCCGGCTGACTGGTTCGCTGCCGCGGATACAGGGCCCTCAAGTCCATCTGTCGCATCAGGCGTTGGATCCGCTTGCGGTTGACCGTGTGGCCGCGCTCCTGCAGCTCGTCGCGCAAGCGCCGGCTGCCGTAAAACGGCCACTGCAGGTGGATCTCGTCAATCAGCCGCATCAGCGCCAAGTCCTCCTCGCCGAGCGGCTTCGGACAGTAGTAGGCGCTCGAGCGCGGCACATCGAGCAGCTCGCAACGCCGTGACTTGGGCAACTCATGTGCGATGTGAATGCGTAGCCGGCGCTCGCTCATCGGTCGCGCCCGAGCACTTTGGATAAAAAATCGTTCTCCATCGCCAGCTGGCCAATCTTCGCGTGGAGTTTCTCTACCTCCTTTTGATTGTGCTGAGCCTCGACCGCGTTGCCTCCGAACACGTCTTCGGCACCTTCCATCAAGCGCTTCTTCCAGTCCTGAATCTGATTGGGGTGGACATCGAACTGCTCGGCCAGCTCTGCCAGCGTGTGCTCGCCTTTCAGGGCTGCCAGCGCCACCTTCGCCTTGAAGGCCGATGAATGATTACGTCGCTTTCTTCGGGTCATCTTCTGCTCCTTCTCTGTCGAGCATCTTACGGCAGAAGATTCCACTTATCAGGTCCCGATCCCTGTCCAACCCCCGGGGTCCAACTCTCTTAATCGGCACGAGCCATGCCAATTCGACAACCTGCGGGACATGGCCAGGTAGCTGGCTGTTTGCCAATACCGAAATGCAAGGAAGGCAACGTACAGTGGTGACCAGAAGAGAGCCGACAGGCAGTCTGTTCAGTGTTGGGCAAACGGAATGGTCGCGCCCTGCTTCCCGTGGCACGACGGTGCGGCGACACGCCTGGGGGCGCGGAGCCCGGGGGCCGCGTCAGCCGATCCCTTGGAAACCGACGCAAACGGTTACCGGGGAAAGGTGACCGGGGCAAGGTATCGGGGACAGTCCACCGCTTTCGTTTTCAGGCCCCAGATAATCGTGGTCGGTCCATCAGAGTTCCTTTCCCACATAGTTCTTCGCGCATGTCAGGCGACGTGCTGCATCTTGTTTGCATAATCCCGACCAAATGTGGATGGAGGCAAGGGCTTTCCGTCCTTGTGGTACAGCGCGATTGCTTCGTCGACGATCTGGCACAATTCATTAAATACGGCTTTCTCGTCGTCACCATGACAGCCTCCGAGGACCAACCCAGGTGCGCTTCCAAACGTAGCATTGATCCTCTTCGGACCATTCGATAATCTTTGCATATCGGGCGCTTTCTTTCACTTCACAGCCTCATCTATCGCTAACCGGACGGCACGCACCTGGTAATGCTTTGCGTCATCTCCGGGGTTCCCGGAAATTGCAATCGGCCGCGCAACAGCAACTTTGGGATGGACGAAGTTTCGGTGACTCACCTTTCCACCTCGATCCACAAATCCGGCCTTCTCCAGTTCCGCAATCAAGTCCCTGATCTTGGGCGGCATCCAATCGGCTCCCCTGCTGGCCCTGGCTGATACCAACACCATTTTCGTCCAACTACTCACCTCGGTTCCGAGGCGGCCTGAAATCCAATCGCTGGACTCAAGACCCGGGTATGTAGCCTCCTGCCAGTTACGCGATGCGTAGATACCGGGCTCCTCAGTGACGTCGCTCGTGCAATCCGGGGGGCGCGTTCTTGATTCCCCCACAAGCCCGCCTCGGCGTCGTCGGTGGATCAGACTCGGTCGGTTTCTTTGTCCGCATGCGGTCCGCCTGTTGTTCTGGCGTGCCGAAAACCCGCGCGGTCTGGGGGGTGACGCGCAACCCGGGGTCAGAGCTCCGCCAGCGGTCAGATCCAGTTCTGTGCACTGTCGTGTCTCTAACCCCCGGTTCGCGATGCGGGGGACTGACCGTGCGGGCAACTACTCTCAGATGGCGCACGCCTCAATATCTGACCCCGATTTTTTCTGCTTCAAGGCCCTGACCACAAAGTGGATCGCCCTGAGCATCGAGAAGTGCCGGCTGAAGATAAAACGCCCACCCAGACCTTAACCGGCCAGTGGTATGCTCAGCCGATGGGCAAGCGACGTGACAAACACCCCTTCGAGGACAACGCCTTCATCGACGAATTCCTCGAGTGGATGGGCTCGTCCGAGGGCCAGCTCTCTATCGAGGTCTCTGATGCCGATGGAGAACGTGCAGCTCGATGCCGGGCAGCGCGAGCTCCTCTGGCCGGAGGCGGAACGGCTCAGCCTCGAACAGTCCGCGGAGCGCATCCACAAAGACCATCCGCACTTCCCTTGCGAACGTATCGAGAGCTTCCTGATCTCCTGGCTGAAAAACTATGCGCCCGAGGGCTACTCGCAGGAGCAACTAGACGCGCTCGATCGGCTCACCGAACAGTGGATCGATGACCATGAGCGTCAACTGAAGCCGGCTCCAAAACGGTCGAGAACTCGGGACTCTTGAGTATAAATAGTCCGTCTCGACTCCGTGGCGGGCTCGTCCAACACACGGATCAGATCGCGGCTGCGCGCGATCTATCCTTATTCGTTAGAGCTTGCTCTCAAATTCAACGATCTCACGGACCACCTGTTCTAATCGCCTATTCGACAAGCTGCCTGGCTCGTACCGTGCGTTTATGCCCGTTTTTTCCAACGACGCGTTGAACAACTCAATAATTCTTGCTTTGTTCCACCGTTTCAACGTTGTGAGTGGACTTATCGCTTGACGCGCCGGAACAAAACTCCAGCCTTCCCCAGCAGAATCGATTATAATGTAGGAGTCTTTGGTGGCGAACGATGCCTGTTTGCAGAGGCGGTCGATCCTGTCGACGCTCCGAGCACCCATGACCAGTGTGTCCGTTTCGATCAGCACCGGATATTTGGGCTTTCGAAGAAAATATCGGACCACGACGGTTCTTTCCAATCTTGCTCTAACGTCAGCGCTGAGCATTTTGTGAAGGCCGCGGACGGCCTTCAGAAAAATGCTCCGGCGTTTTGCTCGGGAGTCTGGTTGTCATTTGTACGGCTTCAGATCCTGGCCGAGCAAAGCCGTGCTGTTGATCCATCCTTCACCGATTCTCTTCTTGTTATGGTCGATGGCTACGACGCGATACCACGGTGATGTTCCCTTCTTCCTAATCTCGGAAATCTCGAGCGCTCCGCCCTTCGGTATCTGTTTCATGCGCTGCAGTGCTGCGAGCGGGCCCGCCGGTTCAAGTTCTGGCATGAGTGGTGTCTCTTTGGAGACGAAGAACGCCTGGCCCGTGCGCAGTTTCTGTGGGTCGAGCCAGTCGGGCTCGGCGGTGGGTTGGGTCAGGCGAGGTTGTGGTGCTCGTTGCGGTTGGGGCTGAGATTCGAGTTCGAGCATCTGGAGGGGAACAGTGTTGATACGGAAATCGCTCAGCCCGGACGGTGTGAATTCTGCAATTCCGTATGCCCCCGCGTTGAAGTCCTTGATCTGGCCAAAGATCATGAAGACTGTGAACTCGTTCCATCTTTGGTTCCCGTCGCGCCAGACCTGCTCGGCTGTCGCTTTCATCCGGTCCTGATCTGGTGAACTCTGCGTGTCGAGGTAGAGCCTGTAGACCATGCGCTTGGTTGCACCGTAGGACGTGTCCTGTTTCTCCATCAGGCGGTAGGTGTATGGCTCCGCGCCAGACACGGACGCGCAGACAGCGAAGGCAACGACGAGTGTGACGGCTGCGATCTTCATTCTCATTCTCTCCTTCTCCCGAACGCACGGGCTCAGGGGCGGCGGCGCGACAGCGCCGACGTCCCCTGGAGCCCATTGTTGGACGAAGCCGCTGCGCGGCACAAAAGATCCGCGTGAGGCTTTAAGCTCCCTCTCTGCCCACTTCCGGGCGCAACGACAGAGGAGCTTACCGTGCAAGCCAGCGAGCAAACCCGTTTCGACCAGCTATACAAGCGCCATCTCCGTGCGTTGAAGCTGCAGGGCCTCAGTGACAGCACCATCGACGTCTACGCGCGCGCCGTGCGCCGGGTGGCAGAGCATTTCGATTGCTGTCCGGATCGACTCACCACCGAGCAGTTGGAAACCCACTTCGCCGAGCTGGTCGAGTCACACTCCTGGAGCACCGTCAAGGTCGATCGCAACGGCCTGCAGTTCTTCTGGAAACATGTCCTCAAGCGCGACTGGACCTGGCTCGACATCGTCAAGGCCCCCAGGATCCAGTCCCTGCCCGATGTTCTCACTCCGACCGAGGTCGAGCAACTGATCGGCGCCACCCAGAAGCTCCGCTACCGGGTCTTCCTGCTGACCACCTACTCGATGGACCTGCGCCTGGGCGAGGCCCTGGCACTCGAGGTGGGCGATATCGACGCCCAGCGCCAGCGGGTGCACATTCGCCGCGGCAAGGGCCACAAGGATCGCCTGGTGCCGTTACCCGAGCTGACCTGTCGAGCACTTCGGGCCCTGTGGTTACGCCACCGCCATCCCCGGCTGCTGTTCCCCAACGCCACCGGCTCCCTGCAGCAGATCCGTAGCGCCACGACACACATGGATCGCGGCGGTGCCCAGCTGGCAATGAAAGCCGTGGTCCAGCAGTGCGGGATCAAAAAAAAATCTCCATCCACTCGCTGCGCCACTATCTACCCTTCCTGACTATCTCTTGTAGAGCTGCCGTGGCCCATTTTTTCCCCAAACGCGTGAGCCAGTAGCGACATAGTCGACACTGCTTCGGTCAACCCCGTGTAGGCATGGAATCCACCATGCTCGGGCGTGAGTCCGTCGAGAACAACGCAGATCTATCTGGAGGCAAACGCGCAACGCTGAAGAGCGGGCGCTTGCTCGGATGACGCCACCGCAAGGCAAGCTGAGCCGCTTCCAACCGGACGACCGGCTACTGCGTTTCGTCAACAGCCTATAGCTTAAGGCCAGAAAACTATGTCGGGTATTCAGATGAGGTACCGGTGGACAAAACCTACAAACTCAAACGTGTACATAGAGGCTTCCATGTTAGCCGACATAGTCAGGAAGGGTAGATAGTGGCGCCTATGTCGTTGAAGACATAGGCGCCACAGCTTTGCCACTCGTCTGCTCGAACAAGGCCTGAGCCTGCGCCACATCCAAGCGCTGCTCGGCCACGCCAGCCCCACCACCACCGCCCGCTACGCCCGCCTGACCGAGGCCACCGAACTCGAGGCCGCGGCCCTCATCAACCGCGTGGTCAACGCCCTGCAAATCGATCTGCGCAGGCGCTGACCATGAAGCTTGCCACCATCATTGAACACTACGAAACGCCCTTCAAGGCCAAGTACCAGCACCGCGTGCTACCCGGGCAGATCCGCGCCCTCGAGGCCATGAAGCGCTGCCGCACGCCGGATGCCGGCGAGGTGCTGTGGACCTGTGACGATTGTGCGCAGCAGCTCCGCCACCCGCGCTCCTGCGGTCATCGCAGCTGCCCACAGTGCCAAAACCACGAGACCACCCAGTGGCTGCAACGTCAGAGCGCGAAGCTCCTGCCGGTCGAGTACTTCCTGGTAACCTTCACCTTGCCCTATGAGCTCAGGGCGTTGGCGTGGCGCCATCAGCAACGCCTGTACCACCTACTGCTCGTCACCGGCGCCGGCACGCTCCAGGACTTCGCCCTCAACGCCAAACCCCTCGCCGGCGAGATCGGCATGACCGCCGTGCTGCACACCCACTCGCGACGGCTGGATTATCATCCGCATTGCCATGTCATCGTGCCCGGCGCCAGTGTCAACCAAGCCAGAAAGCAGTGGAAGAAGCTCAAGGGCAATTACCTGTTCAACGAATTTGCCCTGGCCAAGGTGTTCCGTGCCCGCCTCCTCGCGGCCATCTATGTTCCTTGGTGGTAACTACTCACCCCTATCGGCGTACAGTTGACCAGAAAGAGCCAACTGGATAGCGACCAGGGGATTGTATCCACGGTTCGCCATGGTCTGTAGGTAGCTGGAGATGCGGCAGTAGGCTGCGGCGTATTGGCGGTTGCGGAAGCAGCCGGAGACTTTCTGCTTGACCTTGCTCATTCGCAGGTCACGCTCGGCGCGGTTGTTGGTGAACGGCACGTGCGATTCCTTGGCAAAGAGCAGTACGGCGCTCTGGTGCGCTTTCAGGCGCTCCCAGAGGTTATGGGCATCGGATTTGGCGATTCTGCCGCGCTTGCCGTTCTGCCTTGGCGGGATGGGCGGGAGTTCATTTTCGCCCCGCGTCAGGAGATGGCGATAGTGTTTCTGGAGGTTGTGGAATTCGCGGCGGGTCAGTTTCTTGGTTTTGCGCTGGGAGACGCGCCAGCAGGTGTGTTGCAGCAGCCGCTTCATATTGGCCGCCCAGGCATAACGCTGAGCGTCGACGATAAAGGTCAACTCCCGCAGCAGGTGTGCGCCACACAGGCCATGGCCGCAGTGGTGATAGGCGAGATAGGAGGCCCAGCAATCGTGGATCATCACCCCGCCGTAGCGCGGGATCACGCCGATGGCCTGCATCGCTTCCTGCCCGCGCCTTGGGTGCAGGAACTTCAAGGTGATGTCGCCCGAGGAGCAGACGTGGATCCAGTGGTTTTGCCGCTCGACGCGCAAGGAGGTTTCATCCACGTGCAGGGTGGGCATGGCGAGCAGCCGTTCGATGGCCGACTGCTCCCACCGCTCAAGCGCCTGATGCAGCTGCATCACATATTTGAGGATCGTGGCCTCGGAGATCACCAGACCGACCAGGGTCTGGAGCGACTGCTGCACGCGCTTGAGCGAGAGCATCTGGGCGATGAGGAGGTTGAGGACATAAGCCTTGATGCCGGGGCCATACTGCAAGGGACCGGAGAACGCCGCGGGGAACGGCGCTCGGGTCTGGGTGCGGCAATGTGGACAGCGCTTGATCTCGGCGTCAACATGGGTGAGGACTTTCTCGAAGACGATGTCGATGCTGGTGCGCCGTTCGTGCCCGCGACACGGGACATCGCCGAGGTCTTCTGCGCAGTGCTCACAGAATCTGACCCTGGCGGTCTGCACGGTCTCGATGGTGCGGGTATTGCGGGAGCGCGCCTGATCGAGCGTCTTGCCTTTGCCGTGGGTGCCCGGGCGGCTGATCGCGGTCTCGTCCTTCTGGGTTTGCGAAGCGGGTTTGCCGGAGTTGGTACTCGTCTTGGGGGTGTACTTCTCCATGAACACCGCCATCAGCAACTGCAGTAGCATCAGCAGCGCCTGCACCAAGGCGCGACTCTCGCCTCCCATCTTCCCGTCGGCGCACAGCTGCTCAAAGCGCCCTTTGAGCCCGTCCAACTCCTCGCGCAGAGACTGTTTGTTGACGCTGCCCACGTAGCGGCGTTCGGGAGGCGGCGCCTATGCGCGCTCGTGGGCCTCAACGGCCATCATCGCCGCCAGCACCGCCAACCGCTCGCCTGGCGGCAACGCGCGATAGCGCTCGCCCCAGCTCTCGGCCTTGCGCTTGACGCGTTGTCGGTCGGTGTGGTCCTTGCCCGCATAGCGGGCCCAATGGACCCGCTCGACGGTGAAGTTGAACCACAGCTTCTCCGTGCGCACGCCGCCTTGGTTCATCACCTGCAGCTCTACGCTCTGCCACCCGCCAAGCAGCTCGTCATAGAGCCGTGAGGGGTAACCGGAGAGAATCACATCGCAGGGCAGGCTCTTGAGCAGCGTCAGCAGCTCGACGTGGTCCTGCTCCTCGTAGTCGAAGCGGTATCGGCGCCCGGAGCTGCGCGTGCGTTTGAGATACGGCGGATCGCTGTAGACGAGCTCCCGACCCCGATAGTCGTACTGCGCCAAGAACCGGTGCGCACAACCGTGAACCAATTGCACCGGATAGTCGCACGCGAACTTCGCGAGCGCGCGCGCATCACGGTCGATCCCGATGTTGTGCAGCGCGGGCGGCTTACGCTTCATGATCGCACCGCCCCCGAGGTGGGTCTCTATGTAAGTGTCATGCGGCGCCATCATGGCGATGATCGGCTGGCATAAGCCAGACGTCGCCTTTGATCCGAAATAGCTGCCCATCGCTGCCGAACCTCGATCCTTCCTCAACGTCTGGACCGGCAGCGTAGGCTCAGATGTCTACGTTGTCAAGCACTCGCAACGACAAGTCAGAGCATCAGGGGAGCACAGGGGGGTGAGCAGTTACCCTTGGTGTTTAATAAGGGGTATTTGTCAATTTCAATATCTTGCCTCACTGGAAAGGCTTCGTATAACAGTGCCAATAGGTTCAATGTCAATTCATTGAATAGATCCTTATTTGCGTTATCGTCTATCATAAGAAGCCTGCTCGCAAAATTACTAGAGTTCCAACGCTGGCGCATGGTACGCAATCAATCCTTCGTCCATCCTCAGTCGAAGAGGCGCTTTAGCGCAGGCGTCGGCTCGAGACCGGAGGTGGGTTTCGGTATTTGCGGTTCAATAATTCTGCATTTGGTCATATCCCTTCTTTTCATTCTGCATGCATACTGCTTGTAACTGAAAATCGGCAAACGTTCGTGCGCAACGAACTTTCGCCTTTTCCGCCACGGAACTAGCTAGTGTCCGTCCATAAACGCTAACGCGATGAAACGGAATCAGAAAAGCGGCGTGTTTAGTGATAAAGTTCCGGTGATTTTTGCGATCCGTTTTTTCAAGCGGCTGAAAACCAAGGAACCACAAAAACCACCGGGGGTGCCAATGCGCAAGAAGCGCACTGAGCAGGTAAGCATATTTGATTGGTTTTCCAATCACGACATTGGCAAGGAACTGAAAGCGATATCCGAGCGGCTCGACCGGCATCGCGAGATGCTGGAGTGGGTGGCGCTGGATTTACATCGGAAGGATGTCTATGACACGGGTCGCCAGGGTTTGCCGGCGGAGTCGGTACTGCGCTGTGCGCTGCTCAAGCAATACCGGCAACTGAGTTATCAGGAATTGGCGTTTCATATGTCGGACTCGGCCTCCTTCCAGGCGTTTGCCCGCCTGCCCGGGCAGGTGTTTCCCAAGAAGTCGGCGCTGCAACAGACCATCAGCTGCATTCGACCTGAGACCTGGGAGCGGATCAGCCAGGTGGTGTTGCGCGATGCCAAAGACGAGCAGGTGGAGCGGGGAGAGAAGCTGCGAATTGACAGTACCGTGACCGAGACCGACATCCATGCCCCGACGGACAGCACGCTGTTATGGGACAGTGTGCGGGTGATGGTGCGTCTGCTGGAGGCGGCCCAGTCGCTGCCGGGTACACCGGCGATTGAATTTTGCAACCATCGCCGGCGCGCGAAGCAGCGGGCACGCAGCATTCGCTATACCCGCGGGCAGGACAAGCAGGCCGCACTGTATCGGGACTTGATCAAGGTCACGACGCGTACCTTGGAGTATCTTGAGCAGGCCAGGATGATCGTAAGCGTCACCGGGAGCGCGACATTGGAATTGCAAGCCTGGCATGCCGAGGTGAGACATTATCTGCCCTTGATCAGGCAGGTGATTGATCAGACGCAACGCCGTGTGTTGCAGGGTGAGTGCGTGCCGGCGGGTGAGAAGCTCTTCAGTGTGTTTGAGCCCCACACCGATATCATCATCAAGGGCAGTCGGGACCTCCAGTACGGACACAAGCTCAATCTCAGTTCCGGGAAAAGCGGGTTGATTCTGGATGTGGTCGTTGAAGAGGGCAACCCGGCCGATACCGAGCGGTTAGTCCCCATGCTGGAGCGCCATATCAGCCACTATGGCTGCGCGCCTAAACAACTGGCCGTGGATGGGGGTTATGCCAGCAAGGATAATCTTGCGAAGGCCAAGGGCTGCGGCGTCGCGGATGTGGCATTTCATAAGAAGCGCGGATTGCGCATCGAAGAGATGGTGAAGAGTACCTGGGTGTATCGGCAGTTGCGTAACTTTCGCGCCGGCATCGAGGCGGGTATCTCCTGTTTGAAGCGCGCTTACGGGCTGGCACGCTGCACCTGGAAGGGACTGGTTCATTTCAAGTCATTCGTCTGGTCTTCAGTGGTGGCGCATAATCTCGCGCTGCTGGCACGCTTAAGACCGGCCTGACAAGCAACACTGTGGGGTTGCATGGGATGGGCCGGGCCGCTCAGGGGTTCCCCTGTGCGCCGTAGCTCGATCAGCAGCTGTTTTCGCAAACCAAGCGCTTCCTCACCTATACCGGCACGATCGTATCCGGCAGCGTTGGCTCAAACGTGAAAATTGCGCGGCACGCTGCGCTGAAATTCGTCCGTTTATGGACGGACACTAGCTAGGCCGAAGTCACCTTGCATCTTGTCGTATCCTCTCTTTTCGTTATTCATGCACACCGCTTGCAATTGATAATCGGCAAATGTCTTTGCGCACCTCTGGGCAGCAGCATGTTTTTCCGATTCCCACGCATTCCGCCAGTCTCCAGCATGGCCTGCGGTAGCAAGCATAAGTAGCACAATTCCCGCTAAGACACTTCGAATCTTGTCGTGCATTGTGATCTCCTAAATCAAAAACCTAACAGATGTATCGAGCCGCTTACGTGCTATTGGGTGATAGCCCGCTGCGGCCCATTATGGATTGCCGGTAGCATGGATCGTGATTCGCCACGACAGGGCGCCCGTTGAATTAAGGCCCAAGTCGGGGGCAGGATCAAGATGCTCTCGGCTGCGACGTGACGGGCTATCTGGAGGTGATAGGCCGCCCGGACCGAGGGCTGTCATGGCACGTCATCGAGCACAGCGAGGCGATCGGGATTCGGCAGATCCGCTCGCGGCAGCATGGACGGGTGAGGTAGCGGGCAAGAGAAGGCGAGGTACTCGACCCCGGACGTCCAGCCGTAGAAACCGCTCGGCTCGGGCAGCACCCGCACTTGTCAGTGGATCACACGGCTCTCTGCACGCGGATCCTGGCCCAGCAGCGGGATGTGTCCCGCGTCGGGCGGCTGCAGCCCGAGGACCACCGCGAGCGTGCTGCTCTTGCCTGCGCCGTTCGGCCCGAGGAGGCTGTACGTTGTCGCGAGTGAGCTTATCCTGGACGGAGCGCTTTGCCCCCACAGCATGGGCCACTCCTGCGGATGTATGCCGATCGCCCGATTATATGCCGGAGTTTCGCCTGCGCTTTGCTGAAGCCGGAGCGTCCGTTACCGGGCGGAATTCGTCCGGACAATGTTTCCTTCCCGGTCGCGGGGCATACTCGCCGCACGGCGAGCAGTCCCGGTATGCTACACGCGGCGTGCCTCACCACCGACCTTGCGGGAACTGCCGGCCCGTCCACTAACGCGGGTCAACTCCATGATGGTGAGCCAGGGCCCTGTTCAACCAAGGCAAAGGTTACACAAGACTGTGCAACGAACCATGCGAATCATCGCCATTGGGTTCACGGTGATGGTCATTGGGTTGGCCACCGCGTGGACCTTGCGTCCCAAGCAGGAAACCGCGGCGATGCTGCGGACAGTACCCCTGGAACGGGGGGATTTGCTGGCCACCATCGGTGCCACGGGAACCGTGGAACCGGAAGAAGTCGTGGACGTGGGCGCGCAGGTTGCCGGGCAGATCAACGCCTTCGGCAAGGACAGGAACGGCAAGCCGATCGACTACGGGTCGGCCGTCGAAGAGGGAACCGTGTTGGCGAGAATCGATGATTCCCTCTACGCCGCCGACGTCGAAACCGCCAGGGCGCAATTGCAGCAGGCGCAAGCCAACCTGCTCAGTGCCAATGCCAACGTACTCCAGATCGAGGCCAAGTTGGTGCAGGCCCAGCAGGACTGGGACCGCGCGCAGACGCTCGGGCCGTCCGAAGCGCTGGCGCCCAGCGCCTACGACCAGTACCAGGCCAGCTACAAGGTTGCCAAGGCGAATGTCGCCGTTGGCCATGCCGCCGTGGAACAGGCGAAAGCCGCCGTGGCGCAAGCGCAAGCCAACCTCGATCGGGCGCAGCACAACGAGGACTATTGCATCATCAAGTCACCGGTCAAAGGCGTTATCATCGACCGGCGCGTGAACATCGGCCAGACGGTCGTGTCCAGCCTGAACGCGCCCAGCCTGTTTCTCATCGCCAAGGACCTCAAGCGCATTCAGGTCTGGGTGTCCGTCAATGAAGCCGACATCGGCAGCATCCATCCCGGCATGCCGGTGACCTTCACCGTGGACGCCTTTCCCGGCCAGCGTGTTCAACGGCCAGGTCGGTCAAGGTCCGTCTCAATGCGACGATGACGCAGAACGTCGTCACCTATACGGTCGTGGTGAGCACGGACAACGCGATGGAAAGCTGTTGCCGTACCTGACGGCCAATGTGCAGTTCATTACCGGCCAACGCCAGAACGTGCTCCTGGCGCCCAATGCCGCACTGCGCTGGTCTCCTCAAGCCGACCAGATCGCGGCGGAATTTCGCCAGGCGGCCAACGCGCCAGCCGGCTCGCCCGTCCAGGCGGCGCCGTCCACCCCCGCGCCGGCGGGTCGTTCCGAACCGCAACGGACGCTCTGGGTGGCGCACGGCAACTTCGTGCGACCGGTCAAGGTTGGTACCGGATTGACGGATGGCACGCTGACCGAAGTGGACGGCGCCGAGGTGTCAGATGGGATGCAAGTGGTGGTCGGAGACCAATCGTCCCCGCTCGCCGAGGGGAGCGCTGGAGGCCCCAGTCCGTTTACCCCCCAACTACCTCGCGCCCGAAACCAGGCGGCTCCAGGTGCCGCACCGGCCGGCGGACCCTGAGAAACCGGAACGGGTCTCTGTCATGGACCTGATCGAGCTACGGGATATTCGGAAGACCTACCACCTCGGCGAGGTGGATGTACCGGTATTGAAGGGCATTTCGCTAAGCGTTGCCCGGGGTGAGCTGGTGGCGTTGATGGGCGCGAGCGGCTCGGGCAAGAGCACGTTGATGCATCTGCTGGGGTGCCTCGATCATCCGACCTCCGGCGAATACTGGCTGAGCGGCCAGGAGATTTCCGGGTTGTCCGCCAAGGAACGGGCGCGGGTGCGCAAGCGCACCGTCGGTTTCGTGTTCCAGAGTTTCAATCTCCTCTCCCGAACCAGCGCGCTGGAGAACGTGATGATGCCCCTGTCGTACGCCGCTGGCCATCTGACCGGGCGCGAGATGGAACAGCGTGCCACGCAGTTGCTCGAGCGGGTCGGCCTGGCCGATCGACTGGAGCACCAGCCGTCGCAGTTGTCGGGCGGCCAACAGCAACGCGTGGCCATTGCACGGTCGCTGGTGAACAATCCGCAGATCCTGCTCGCCGACGAGCCGACCGGCAACCTCGATTCCCACACCAGCGAGGAAATTCTCCGGATGTTCCAGGAGCTCAACCAGAACGAGGGACTCACGATCATCCTCGTAACCCACGATCCGGATGTCGCGGTGCATGCGCAGCGGAGCATCCACATCAAGGACGGGCTCATCGAAGCCGGTTGGGACGGGCGCGCGGCTTGAAATCGCTCCACACCTTGAAACTGGCGTTGCGCGCCTTGCGCCGCAATGTGATGCGCGCCGCGCTGACCACCCTGGGCATCACCATCGGCATCGCAGCGGTGATCACCATGGTGGAAATCGGACGCGGTTCTTCCACGGCCATTCAACACACGATCGCCAGCATGGGCGCCAACGTCGTGAACATCGATCCCAGCGACGCCCTCAAAGCCGGGGTGAGCACCGGGATCGGCGGCCGCGTGACGCTCGTTCCCGCCGACAGCGACGCGATCCGCCGGGAGTGCAGCGCCGTCCGCTGGGCGGCGCCCAGCGTGGATTCCCACCACGCCCAGCTGGTCTACGGCAACCGCAACTGGTCGCCCTGGAATGTGCTGGGCACGACCCCCGAGTACCTGAAAGTGCGCAACTGGACGAACCTGGCGGCAGGAGAGCCGTTCACCGACGATGACGTGCGCAGCGCCGCCGCGGTATGCCTGGTCGGGCAGACCATCGTCCGGGAGCTTTTCGGCGGCGCGTCTCCGGTCGGCGCGAAGATGCGCATCAACAACGTCGAGATGAAAGTGGTCGGCGTCCTCAGCCGCAAGGGGGCGAACATGATGGGCCGGGACCAGGACGATTTTGTCATCGCGCCCTGGACCACGGTGAAGTTTCGCCTGTCGGGGTTGCGGGACGCGACAAGCTCCGCTGCAGCTTCAACGTCGGCCGGAGAAGTCAACACGCTCAACCGGATCTACCCGAGCCAAGGGGTACAGCTCTACCCGGAGCAAACCACGGCGGAGGCGGCGGACTTTCCCCAAATGACGCGCTTCTCCGACATCGACGACATCTTCGTGTCCGCGACCTCGCCGCAGGACGTCCCGTTGGCCATCCGGCAAATTCGCAGCCTGCTCCGTGAACGGCACCGGCTGCAGCCCGACCAGCCCGATGACTTCAGGATCCGGGACCTGACCGAAATCTCCACCACCCTCGGCGCGACCGGCCAACTGATGACGAACCTGCTGCTGTGCGTGGCGCTGATCTCGCTCGTGGTCGGTGGAGTCGGCATCATGAACATCATGCTCGTCTCGGTCACCGAACGGACGCGGGAAATCGGTTTGCGCATGGCGGTCGGTGCAGAGCCGGGGGACATCCTCCGTCAATTTCTCGCCGAAGCCGTGGTGCTGTGCTTGATTGGCGGTGCCATGGGTATCGTGGTCGGACGCGGCAGTTCGTTCCTGGTACGGGTGGTGTTGCATTGGCCAACCGAGATCTCCGTGGGCGCCATCGTCACGGCGGTGATGGTATCCGCCACCGTGGGCATCATCTTCGGCTACTATCCGGCGTGGAAGGCCTCGCGGCTCGATCCCATCGAGGCGCTGCGTTATGAATGACGCAGCAAGGGATCTGGTGGGGCTGATGGCGGTGATCCCTCTGGTGGCGTGTCCGTGGGGATGCGCCGTGGGGCCGGATTACCGACCGCCAACCACCGACGTTCCCGCCGCATGGAGCGGTGTAACGGGCGCATCGACGCCGCAGTCCTCCGTCACCACCCCCAGGCCCGCGCAACTGGCGGCGTGGTGGCGAACGTTCAACGACCCGGAGTTGACGTCGCTGGTGCAAGCAGCGCTCGCCACCAATCTGGACGTGAAACTCGCCGACGCCCGATTGCGTCAGGCACGCGCCGCGCGCGGTGTCGCGGCCGGCAGTCTGTGGCCGGTCCTGAGCGGTTCGGCATCCTACGATCGCATCCACCCCTCAGCCAACGGGGGCACTACCACGGGCGGTGTCGCTGGTAATCACGATTTGTACCAGACCGGATTCGATGCGGTGTGGGAGCTCGACATTTTTGGCGGCTTGCGCCGCAGCGTCGAATCCGCCAACGCCGCCGTTCAGGCCGCCCAGGAAGGTCTCCGCGACACCCAGGTCAGCCTCGCCGCAGAGGTGGCGCTGAATTACATCCAACTGCGTGGATTCCAGCAACAGCTTGCAGTGGCGCAGGAGAATCTCCAAGCCCAGCAACACACCGCCGCCATCACCCGACAAAAGCTCAGGGCGGGATTTGTGGGCACGCTGGACGTGGCCAACGCCGATGCGCAGGTCGCGACCACGGAGTCCCAAATCCCTCTGCTGCAGGTGTCCGCCCGGCAGGCCATCTACGCCCTCAGTGTCTTGCTGGCGCAGTCACCGGCCTATTTGCTGAAGGCGTTGTCGCCTACCCAGCCGTTGCCCGTCACGCCGCCTGAAGTGCCGGTCGGGTTGCCGTCGGATTTGTTGCGGCGCCGGCCCGACATTCGCGAGGCCGAGGCGCAATTGCATGCGGCCACGGCTCAGATCGGCGTCGCCACGGCCGACCTGTTTCCGAAGTTCTCACTGACCGGGAACCTGAGCTGGCAGAGCAATCTGCTGCAGAGCTGGCTCGCCGCCTCGAGTCGGTCTTCAACGTTCGGGCCATCGGCAGACTGGGCGATCTTCCAGGGTAACAGTATTGTCTCCAACATTCGGGAGCAACGCGCCCTGCGCGACCAGGCGTTCATCACCTACCAGAAGACTGTGCTCAGCGCATTCCAGGATGTCGAAAATGCGCTGTTCGCCTATGGGAAGGAGTGGGAGCACCGCCGGGCGCTGAACGACGCCGTCGCCGCGAGCCGCAAGGCGGTGGCTACATCGATGCAGCTGTACAGCGCCGGGCAGACCGATTTTCTGAACGTGTTGCAGGCACAGGCTACCCTGTACGCCACGCAGAACGCGTTCGTGCAAAGCAACGGCAACGTCTGTCAGGACCTGATTGCGCTATACAAGGCCCTGGGCGGCGGATGGGAAGCCGGCCCGCCCGGCGCACCGGGTGCCGTAGCCAATTCGGTGAGCCACCGTGGGTTTGACTAGGGAGGCCCGACACCTGCTGGGTAGAAGTCGTGGACTGAAGTTGGCCGGAGCTGGCGCTACGCAGCATTGGCGCCTGCTTTCAGGTCCCGCGCAAGGCGGAAATAGGATACCGGCCGGGTGCTGATGTCTCGATGAAGCGAGCTCATAGCCGCGATGGAGCGTAGCGGAATCGAGGAAGAAAGAGCCGCGGACTCCACTTCGTTTCGTCCGGGCTGCAATGGATGCTGCGCGTGGGTGAATGACCGTCCAGAGCGTACCTCGATGAAGTGAAATCGGGAAGGGGCGTGCAGCCGAATCGAGAGGGAACCTCAGCGGCGTCGGATTCAGGAAGTGGTCTGCCCGTGATTTCCGATCCCCGGATTCCACTTCGTTGCATCCGGGCTACGTGTGTCCTTCGCCTGCACGTTCCAGGTCACGGTAGTTCAACTGCAATGGCTTTGTTAAGGACGACATGACCACAACGCCTGAATACGATGTCTTCCTGAGCTACAACACCCGCGACCACGCGACCGCGGAGCGAATCGCCCATGCGCTTCGGGAGCGGAAACTGAAGGTCTTCTTCGACCGCTGGGAACTCGTGGCCGGCCGGCCCTGGCCCGATGCGTTGGAGACGCACCTCGAGCGTCGACGGATCCGGCACACCGTCCTTTAGGCCATAGAGCAGCTGACCCTGCATGATCACTGCGCCTTTTGTCGTGCGAAGTTTTGTCTTGGTGGTCCTGACTGTTCAAGCGAGGGGTACGCCACTACGGACGACTACTATTGGATCTGTGACTCATGCTTTCTCGATTTTCGAGATGCATTTCAGGTTTAAAGTGCTTGAACCTGGCACAGATCCGCCTGTCCCGGATGACTCGACGTCTGATTAGTTCTTTAACGGACTATATCATCGAACAATTGAGACGTATGGACGATTACAAGCACGTGATTGCAGTAGACGAGGGTTCGAGAAAACTCGTGATCCACAGGAAGTACGAGAACGGAAGGACCGAGCTTTGTACTCAGGTGAACTTACCGCATCAGACTATCGGGAATTGGATTCTTGAAGACGACTCTGGTCTCTCTCGCGGTCGGGGTCACAGGGGAAGAGACCCAGGATCGCACGAATGTAGGTATTGTCGAGTTCAAGAGAAGCCTCGAAGTCCTCGGTCGGCCTTTCGCCACTCGGCAGTCGTGCGAGGGCTCGGTTCGCATATGCGTGCTTCACTATCACCACTTCGGAATTTTCGCTGCCCGGCACTTGTGCCGGATGGTGCCGGAGTGGCGGGAGTGCGTCGGATTTTGATCTTCAGAGAAATAGCGTGCAGGGCCGACTCTACTTCGACGCGTTGCCCGATGGAGCGAGCAGTGAAAGGAGTAGCAGAAGATGGCCATCCCCCTGGACAATGAACAGCTTCGAAGAATCCTCTCGCTGCATGCGGACGACCGGGACTGGAGAGGTGCGTTCGACCGGCTGTGGCGGGGTGACGCGGCGCTGACGCGGCAGTCCGCGGGAGAATCGGCCATCAAGGCATTGCAACGTCTGCTGGTTTTTCTCGGCTACTCTACGGCTGCCACGGGCGCTTTCCTCATCGACGGAGATTTCGGTCGCGGGACGAACCGCGGCGTGGCGCAGTTTCAATTCGAGCACGGCCTCAATCCGGGTGTGACGAGGCAGTGCCTTAGCTATCCCTGTACGGCGAACACGGCGGCGAGCTGCGTGGTGGCAGTTCCCGACGTTTCGCTTGACAGGGATACGGCGCAAAAGCTGGCCGACGTGGCGTTGGATTCGATCGCCCGCAATGAGGTGCCCTTCGGGAATTTCGATGATGCGTTGTTTCACCTCAACAGCCTGCATGAACGGCGCAGGCTGGACTGCCGGGAAATACTCGCACGCTACGGTGGAACGGCCCGAACAGCGGTGTCGAAAGTACGGCAGGAGGCAGGAGTCACCATCACGCCAGAATGGATCCTCGCGATCATCAAACAGGAAACTGCCGGAGTTGCCAGGCCACGGTTCGAGCAACACAAGCTGTCGAGGCTTGCGGCACAGCGGCCGCTTGCCGACCTGGCGGAATTGCGGATCGAGTCCATGAGCATCGGGCTGGGGCAAATCATGGGCTTCAATTGCAAGCATGTCGGCGCGGCCTCCGCACGGGCGATGTTATGCAGCCCGCTCGAGGAGCAGGTGCTGTATGTGGCACGGTTTGTAGCCAGAAAGAAGGACATCGTCTCCAGAACCGACCCGAGCTTGGACGATTTCCGCGCGATGGCTGCCTATTACAATGGGCCCGGATACGCCAAGCATTTCTATCATGAACAGATTGAGCGCTGGTTCAGGGAGTTCCGCCAATTGGGTGTGACGTAAAGGCCAGAAAATCGCACGTGGAGTCAAGCGGGACAGAAGAGTCGTTGCTCGGCGGCGGAATGAAGGTCTTTGCAGTTGCTGGTGCTTGGTTCAGGGTTCGCTGCCAGGGTGCGCGAGAGCGCGTGGGACTAACTTGACAAGGAACACAGTGACTCGCGGCCCCGGTGGTCAACCGCTTGTTTCTTTACCACTGCTTTCGGCGCGGGAATGGGTTGAGCGATGAAAAGAAGGCGGCCCAGTCGTTTTCCTCAGCTATGCGCGCCCCGACCGTGCGCTCGTGGACCCTTGGCTGCCGATCTTACGGCCGCCGGTCACGCCTGCTGGCTCGACACCAGCGACATCCCCGGCGGCGAGGCGTGGGCCATCGCGATTGCGGTGGGCATCGACCAGGCGTACGGCTTCGTAACACTGGTGACGAGGGAAAGCGCTTGGACGATTCTCTACCGGAGGCGCCCGGGCGCTGCGCATGCCCGCAGTCGTCGCGCCAAGAGTTGGAGCTTCTCTGCCAGCGCCTCGAGCGATGATGCCCTCGATGTGACGGTGGTAGCGCTAAAGCCAAACACACATGAGGCCGTGTCGCTGCTGGCCATCCGGCGCAACGTGCCACGGTCTCGGATAAACGGTCTCAAAGTCCGTGCCGAACCAGGCGAGCCTTGATGGTGTCGACCGCCCAGTTGGTGAGCTTCGGGCTGGCGTAGAAACGCCACCCTACGGAGAAAAGAAAGCCGCGTAGCTTCTGTGCCCACTTGGTTTCGTGAGCCATGGCGTTGAACAAGGCATCGAGGCGCTTTTCGATGGGCTCTTCGAGAGTACCGGGATCGAAAGCGCCGCTGGGCCAGTCCGGTTCCGGTTCTTCGACACGGGCATCGGACTTGGGATTCAGATGATGCATGAGCGGGATGATCGGAAGCTCCGTTTCCGTGGTCCCATCCTGACGGTGCGCAAGAGTTGCATACATCTGCTTCTGGGTTGGCGTCCACCTGGAGAACAACACATTGTTCTCCGGGAGAGTCAGGTGTTCTGACAGGAACCGCTGGCAGTTGCGTCGCCCGAGGAAGAAATCGTGTTGACGGAACTTGATGCTCATGAATCCGCCGAACCCGCCCAAGCTTCCGCATGCGATGGATGTGCCAGATTGCTGTGAGAGCTTGTCCTTCCGCACCGGCGCGATCAGATAGCGACTGTAAATGGTGTCGTTGAGCGCGAGCGCCACGTCCTGTGGACGGAATCGAGACTGGTTCTTGAGTGCGTTCAACGTAGAAAGCATCACCTTTCCGAGACCGACATTGTCGATGCTGCTTGGCCCTTCGCTTTCTGGACCGACGAAAGGATCGATCATGACGACGGCGCGGTCTGCGTTCAAGCCGTTGCGGTCATTTCTCGCAAGCGGATCGCCGCCGGCGAGTTCGATGCGAGCGAGCTCCAGCGGCTCATTGTCGATGGTGCCGCCATCCACGTTGACGGATTGGTATGTCTCCGGCAACGGAGGAGTGGCACGGCACCAGACCGGCCGGATCGTGACGATGCTGGCAGGCTCGTTTGGGCCCCCTGGGAGGACTACGGGCAAGTCGCAATAGTCGGAGGTTCGACGGCTCAATTCGCGAGGTGCCAGTCCAGCAGGAAACGCGCCAGAGGCGAGGGCGGCAACCGCGAAGCTTTTCCACTCACCGTCCCATTTCAGCGCGGTCGGCGGAAAGGCAAGCGGATACTCGTTGGAACGCAGGGGCGGCGTTGCGGTCCCGCCCAGACCGGACAGTGCGAAGCGCATGGTGTCGCCATGCATCATCATGGAGTGGTGATAACTGGCTCCATAGAGGTCCATCTCGAAAGGTACACCACGCAGGTTCGTCGTCGTGAAGATGAATCGCAGCGGATCACCCAGGTACGGGCGGGAGATCGGATCGACACCTTCCCCATAGTCGATGGCTTTTTGGGCGATCTCCAAAATGCGCGTGGAATCCAGCAACGAAACTGGAGCGCGGTCTCCTTCAAGGTCGCGTGTCTTCAACAGATCCTTGATGTCGATCATGTTGACCCAGCAGTCATACAACGGATTGTTGCTGCCATCGCCGGTGTCAGCCAGTCTGCGGTGAGGGAATTTGTATTTCAGGCATGCCCCCAGGATCGAGGCCGCAATTGCGCCCGCCGAGGCGCCGCTGATGGCGCGCAAGCATATTGCGTGCTGCGGGGCGTTTGGGTCGCCCGAGCTCTTGGCCAGCTCCCAGGCATCCAGCGCTTCGATAAGAAAATCGATTACACCCGCGGTGTAGGCGCCGGCGGAGACTGCCCCTGCCATAGTCAGAGCCAAATCGAAGCGTGGCGTGCGCGCGTTGTCTGTGTGCATCTGGTAACCCTCTCTCGGTCCATACATGTCCAGAGCCGCTTGAGGGGGCAACGATACAGGTTCGGAATGGTCCACGTGAAGCGGACCGGCGTACCGACTCGTCGCTCCCCCTCCAAATCCTTCACGCTCGTGTTTGCCAGCGGTGGCCCGTGCAATTCGTGCTTCCTTACTGGTGGATCGTAGGGGTGTACCCGGCGCGCATTACCGTTTCGAAGCGACGGGAAAGTGGAAGGATGGATTCATCATCTGCGGACCGGAAGGGTGGCATGGGTTCCTGTTGCAAGCGAGGAACCGCCCGCCGTGGAAACCCTTCTTTCTGCTGTGCGGTACCGTCGGCCAAGCCCTGGACCACGCATTCCCCATCGGCCAACAGCGGGATTGGATTGCGCCGCCATCGGTAACCGGTTCGTCCGACCGCCAGCTGTATTTCTTCGCCAACGACTGGCCCGGCATGTACTGGAACAACCGTCGAGTGCCAGAGGACCCTTTGACCCTGACCATCACACGGTCGGAATAGCTCGGTAGGAGCGCCGCGCCCGGCGGCGCGATTGCTCGATACACTCCGACGGTATTGTTCGTATGCCGATGATCGTGCCGGCAGTGGTCACATGCCGCACCATATCGCCCCAGCGTCGCTGCGCGCCGCAAGATCGCGGTGCAAAGCCGCGCTCCTACGTCGGAATGTCGCATACCGCAGGACGAAATGCGGCCGTTGGACAACCACCTGTAGGAGCGCCGTTCCCGACGGCGCGATTGCGTGATGCGCACCGGCGTCATGGGTCGTCTTCCGGCTGTCCTGTCGGGCTAATCGCAAGTGGCGTCGAGGGCCGCAGGTCAGTATGGTTGTAAAGCCAATCCGTTCGTCGCCACGCACGCATCACGGTTGAACTGCACCGTGGCTGGCCAAGAGCTGCACTGTGCAAGGAGAAGAGCATGCCCCGTCCCCTCTGCTTCGTCCTGATGCCCTTCGGCAGCAAGCCCGACGCCTCCGGTACTGTCGTCGACTTCGACGCGGTCTACCGCGAGCTGGTCGCTCCCGCTGTCGAGGAGGCGGGACTGGAGCCGCTGCGGGCGGACGAGGAGATGACCGGGGGCATCATTCACAAGCCGATGTTCGAGCGGCTGATCCTATGCGAATACGCAGTGGCGGATCTCACCACGGCCAATGCCAACGTGTTCTACGAGCTGGGCGTGCGGCATGCGGTGCGCCCGCATAGCACGGTCCCGTTGTTCGCCGAGGGCGGCAGCCGGCTGCCGTTCGATGTGGCACCCTTGCGGGCGATGTCCTATCGCCTGACACCGGACGGCAAGCCTGCCGCGCCGGCTGACGACGGGAAGGAGTTGGTAGAACGTCTCGCAGCGGCGAAGCGGGACGCCGCAACCGACAGCCCCGTCTACCAGCTGGTCGAGGGCTTCCCGGACGTCGATCATGCGAAGACGGATGTGTTTCGCGAACAGGTGCGGTACTCGGCCGAGGTCAAGCAGCGGCTTGCGATTGCCCGCAAGCACGGAGCCGACGCGGTGCGAGCCGTGGAGCACGACCTCGGCGACATTCGCGACGTGGAAGCGGGCGTGGTCATCGACCTGTTACTTTCCTACCGTGCGGTCAAGGCATGGGACGACATGATCGCGCTGGTGCAGAAGATGTCTCGGGCGCTCGCGGCGACGGCGATGGTGCAGGAGCAGCTGGCGCTGGCGCTCAATCGCGCCGGGCGGGGAGACGCGGCCGAACGGGTGCTCCTGGAAGTCATTCGCAAGCACGGCCCGAGCAGCGAAACCTACGGCCTCCTCGGGCGCGTCTACAAGGACCGCTGGGAAGCGGCGGCGAAGGCGGGCGAACAGGCACTCGCCTGCGGACTGCTGAGCAAGGCGGTCGAGGCCTATCTCAAAGGCTTCGAGGCCGACTGGCGCGATGCCTACCCGGGCGTCAATACCGTCACCCTGATGGAGCTGAAAGACCCGCCGGACGAGCGTCGCGCGCAATTGATTCCCGTGGTGTCCTACGCCGTGGAACGGCGCATCGCGACCGGCAAGCCCGACTACTGGGACTATGCGACCCGCCTGGAGCTTGCGGTTCTGGCGAAGGACGACGAGAAGGCCAGGGCCGCGCTGTCAGACGCGCTCGCCGTGGTGCGGGAGAAGTGGGAGCCGGAGACAACTGCGCGGAATCTGCGGTTGATTCGGGAGGCGAGGGAGCGGCGGGGGGAGAGTGTGGCGTGGGCGGAGCAGATCGAAGGGGAGTTGGGTCGAAGTGCTGCGGGGCATTAGACCGCAAGACCGATTGTGCAGCTTACCAGATAACTGAGTTTGACTGTCCGACCAAAGACCGACGGAACTTTCCGGCGCCTGACGACGGGGCGCTGAGCGCAACGATCTACCAACAAGCCTTTGTGGTGCCGGGATTTGAAACCGCGATCCGCCTTCCGGTTTTCTCACGCAACTGCGACATCAGCCAACTGCAGGACCCGCGATCGATTCCACCTCAGTCCTGCTCTTCCCGGCCGGCTTTCAGCATCGCGGCGAGGTATCGCCGAATCGTCTGTTGATTGGCTCTGAGCGTTGCGGGCTCCCGGTGGAGCAGCCAGCGGAGGTCGCTCGCCAACAGCGCACGGGCGCCCTCACGGTCGCCGGCAGCGAGGACCGAGTGCAAGAGGTTCCACGCGGCTACTGACGTGGCGGGGTGCTCGGGGCCGAGCAGTCGGCGGCGTGTCTCCAGTACCTGTTCCTGAAGCTTGCGTGCGCCGACGAGGTCGCCCTGCGCGCGCAGCGTCTCGGCCAGGTTGTTCATCGAGGCGAGCGTTGTGGGGTGCTCGGGGCCGAGCAGGCGGCGGCTTGTCTCCAGCACCTGTTCCTGAGCTCGCGGGCGCCGACGAGGTCGCCCTGCGCGCGCAGCGTCCCGGCCAGGTTGGTCATCGAGCGGAGCGTGTCGGGGTGCTCGGGGCCGAGCAGGCGGCGGCTTGTCTCCAGCACCTGTTCCTCGAGCGTGCGTGCGCCGACGAGGTCGCCTTGCGCCCAGAGCGTCCCGGCCAGGTTGGTCATCGAGCGGAGCGTGTCGGGGTGCTCGTGGCCGAGCAGGCGGCGGCTTGTCTCGAGCGCCTGTTCCTCAAGCTCGCGTGCGCCAACGAGGTCGCCCTGCGCCAGCAGGGTTCCGGCCAGATTTCTCATCGAGGCGAGCGTAGTGGGGTGCTCAGGGCCGAGCAGGCGGCGGCATGCCTCCAGTACTTGCTCCTGAAGTTTCCGTGCGCGCTCGAACTCCTCCTGCGAGCGCAGCGTCTCGGCCAGGTTGTTCATCGAGGCGAGCGTTGTGGGGTGCTCGGGGCCGAGCAGACGCCGGCTGGTTTCCAGCACCTGTTCATGGAGTGCGCGCGCGCCTTGAAGGTCACCCTGCGCCCGCACCGTTTCGGCCAGGTTGTTCATCGAGGTGAGTGTCTCCGGGTGTTCGGGGCCGAGCAGGCGGCGACGTATGTCGAGCACCTGCTCCTCGTATTGCCGCGCGACCTCGAGGTTGCCTTGCCCCCAGAGCGTCGCGGCCAGGTTGGCCAGTGAAGTGACCGTTTCGGGGTGCTCAGGGCCGAGCAGGCGGCGGCGTGCCTCCAGCACCTGTTCCTGAAGCGAACGTGCGCCAACGAGGTCGCCCTGCGCGCGCAGCGTCTCCGCCAGGTTGTTCATCGAGCTGAGCGTGTCTCGGTGCTCGGGGCCAGAGCGACGGCGGCGTATTTCCAGCGCCCGTTCGTGAAGCTTCCGTGCATCGTTGAGTTCGCCCTGCTCCCGCAGCGTCTCGCCCAGACTGGCTATCGAGTCGACCGTGTGGGCGTGCTCATGGCCAAGCAGGCGGCGACGTATCTCGAGAACCTGTTCCTGCAGCGCCCGTGCGCCAACAAGGTTGCCCTGCTTGCGCAGCGTCTCAGACATATTGTTCATCGAGGTGAGCGTCCTGGGGTGCTCGGGGCCGAGCAGGCGGCGTTCCAGTTCCAGCACCTGTCTCCATTGATGCTCGGCGCCCACATAGATTCCCCGTTCGTAATCATGCCGGGCGAGCCAGCCGAGCAGTTCGGATTCGGAATGGTCGCCCGCCTCGCGCGTGAGCTCGCGGGCATGTGGGAGGAGGGCGGCGAGCTGCGTATGTGTGCGGATATCCGCCGCCTGCGGCATCACCGCGCTGAGCGCTGCAACAGCGGCTGCGCGCAGTGCCGCGCGCCGATCCGCGTCCGCGTCGCGAAACCGCACGGTCCGCGCGATCAGGGTGTGGACGGACCAGGCGCTGACCTCGACGCGTTCGGCGAGCGAGAGTCGCACTGCCTGGTCAAGCCCGCGGGTGGCGCGCCGGTGCGCGCGACGCTCGTCGAGGCCATCGACACGGGCGAACACGTCGGCGATAAGTTCCCCGGGCAGGGGTGCCGCTGCCAGCACCGATGCCAGGCGCAGAACGTCCCAACCCTCATCGCCCAGTAGTCGAAGACTGCGCAGGAAGGTCGCCGCGATGCTCTTCTCGTGCCCGGTGGGCAGTGTTCCACCAAACTCGGCGGCAAGCTCCAACTCGTCCTCGCTTGTGTTTCGAAGCCCGGCACGAAAGGCGGCGTAGGGCTCGCGCTCGGTTGAGCACGCCAGGTACGCGCCCGCGACATCCACGGCCAGGGCGTGACAACCGAGATCCTGCGCGAGGCCGCGGGCGGCTTCTTCCTCGTCCGGCCCCTGGGGCTCTCGGTGACCCGTCAGGAGCTGGTAAGCCTCCTCGGAGGTGAGCACGTCCAGCGATAGGGGTGCACCGGTCGCATCGTAGTCCCGGCTGCGGGTGGTAATCAGCGTTCTTCCCGAGGCATTCGGAGCAACCCACTTCTCCAGCGCCTGCCGCTCGAGACCCGAAGGGAGGTCGTCCACGATCCAGAGGAAGGGCATGTTGCGTTGCGTGAGTGCATTGACGACCATGGCTTCGACTTCATGCGGCGGGTGGCCCTGGACGGGCAGGCGGAGGTCGATGGCGAAGCTTTCTAGCTGGCGCGTGCGCTCTGACTCGCTTTGCTCCGGATTCGACGTGCCCTTGCTGTCGTCGTGGCCGTAGGCGCGCAGCCAGAACACTCCGCCCGGATATGCGGCGGCGAATCGCAATGCGTACTCCTCGGCGAGCAGGGACTTGCCCACACCGCCCATACCCTGAACCTGGGCGACGGGACTTGCGGCAGCACCAGTGATGATCGCAACCTCCGAGGCATGGAGTGCGGAATGGATGCGCCACATGTCGGTTACGCGGCCGACGAAGCGGTTCGAGCCAAGCGCCTTGCCGCCATACCACGGTGGCATGGCGAGCGCGCGAATCTCGCCGAACAAGCCGGGGATCTCGCTGACATGCCGAGCAACGCTGTCGGCGAGTGCTTGCAGAGCAGACGGATCGTCGGGGGTGGGCGCCTGCGGGAACAGCGCGTCCCGGAGCTCGATCGGCTGGATGTGGGTGGCAACGGTCTCGGGATTTACGACCAGCACCCGCCGCCGCGGATCGCCCTCGTGCTGGGCGGCGAGGAAACCTGCGGTCAGCTCCCACTGGCAAGCGCGGGACTGCGCGAAGTATTCGGAGTAGTAGGCGAGCAGCGCCTTGGAGCGGGCGAGACCCTCGACGATGGCGCGGGTGATGCCCTCATAATCGCGGATGTCGCGCTCGTCCTGCCAGACGTCGAGGCCACAAGCGCGCAAGGCCGCGACGATGGGACGTACCGCGTCGCGATCCTTGTGCGGATAGCTGATGAAGACGTCGTAGGGCAAGAAGCCTCCCAGGCGCCGCAGCCGTGTGGCGCTTTCCCGGGCTGGCGACAGTCGACCTGGCCCATCTCCTGGACTCTTATCGGTCTGAATTCTTGTCGGGATTGCCCAAGGAAGCTAGCACGCGAATTCCTCGAGGGTCAATTGAGCGGGCGCGGGGGCAAGAAGCACACAGCACCTCGGCATTGCGCTTTCCCATGCCGACAATCCACAATGCGTGCAGGCAGCAGGGTCCTGCCTCGAACGACCTAAAAGTCGTAGGCCGGATCCTCACCGTAGTCCGGAACTCACGGGGCGTACCCGACAGCGCCGAGTCCACGGGGAATTGCTCTCAACCCGAGAAGGCCGACCGCGGCGCGCAGCGCGTTCAGGCGGTTCAACCAGGCGTCGAGGAAAAGTGCGAGCTTCCTGGTCCTCGATGAGCTTGACGTCACACGTAAGGAGTCCCTGCCGCCTGCGCCAGGCGTCGTAGACCTTCTGTGTCACTCCCTTGTTGGTAGGTCCACCCGGATCGTTCGGATGGTTAACGTAACCACCTTCCCAGCGCAGGATGAAAGGCAACGATTCTTGGAAGGCTTGACTCGGCATGGACTCTTCCCTGGTTGCATACGTGGACCGTTTGCGGATCCCGGAGTCGTGATTCCCGCCGGTGAAACGACCAACTGCGCTCACACGGCTGTCACTTGCTTCCTGGCAAAGCACGGCGACCGCCGCGCGCCACGTTTCATCGTAGTGAAACGAAAACCTGCGAAGTTGCCGTATTCGTCTGGGATTCCGAGCGCTCGGACGACGGCTGGGCCAGGCCATGCGCACCCATACCCTCCCAGGATTCATCCGTGGTAGTCTTGTCTTCGCTTCGCGGATGCTGGGAACAGGTCCGAGGAGAACAAAGATAACGCTGCCAGGGACGGGTGGTCCAGTGCTCGAGGCATACCGCCATTCACCCGGTGACGAAAGGCAAGGGATCGTGCTGTCGCCGTCGTTCCGTGATTCCCGCCTTTCCGTCTTTCGCCAGGGGCGCCTGGTTGTGCCAGAGCGGTTTCGCAGCTCGCTGTCCAACCAGGTGCGACGTGCCGGTGACGCGATGAAGAAACGACAAGCAAGAAGCGGCGACAACAGCCGAGTGTCTCTGCGGACGTGGAGGCGACCGCTTGCTGAATCTCGGCAAAGAACGAATTCGAACGGCAGCTCAGCGGGAGCGGCTGCGGGGCGAACGCGTGGCTAGAAACACGACAACCGAAGCGCGGCAAGCGTGACAACCGTCAACGTTTTTCAAAGAAGGGGACATTTCATGCCGGACCAGGGAGAGCGCGATGTCAGTTTCAAGCTGCCAGGCACCCTGACCTCAAGCGCGCTGAGCCGCGCTCGGGGACCGGCAAGCCGCGCGGGTCAGGCCGAAAACATCCACTGCTCTCCGGCGTCACCGTCGAAGCGCACTACGATCTTTTCCGCCGCAAGCCGAGCTGCGGGGCAGGAAATGACTGTGACGGCCAAGGACAAGCAGGAAGCCCTGGCGGTGGAGACGGACGACGACTTCATCCTCTACACGTCACCCGGTCGCCTGGAGGACGACCTGCGACGGCTCGGGTCTCCTGCCGTTCGCGGCGAGGCACCGTCTCTGGTGTTGGACAGGTTGCGCGCGCAGGTGCCTTCACAGCGCGGCGTCGGGGATGAATCGTCCGCGCGCCTTCGGTCCTCGGCATGGACGATCTCGTCCATTCAGAACTGCTCGGCGGCGCAGTACGAGCCGCAGTCGACGTGGTGGGACTGTGCGCTGGAGAGTCGCGCCGCCTACGCTGAGTGGTGCACTCTTGACGAGACGTTTGGGCCTTTAATGGATGTAGGGCGGATAAGCGCAGCGCATCCGCCATTCATGATCGACCGGCGTCATGCGTGCACGAAGCCGTTTCGCACCCGTCGAGTTTCGCGTGCTGAGGGGGTCGCGAAGGGGATCAGGCGTCGTGGGGAAACAGGGAGGGGAGCCAATGGGTGTCGCGGAGTCGGATTTTGAACCAGAGGTGGTCGGGTGGCGGATGCGCTGCGCTTATCCGCCCTACGGCGCTGGTGACCGCCATCGACGAGTACCTCGCCAATTCACGACACCAGAACCAGAGGTGGCCGGGTGGCGGATGCGCTGCGCTTATCCGCCCTACGGCGCTGGTGACCGCCATCGACGAGTACCTCGCCAATTCACGACACCAGAACCAGAAGTGCCGGGTGGCGGATGCGCGGCGCTTATCCGCCCTACGGCGCTGGTGACCGCCATCGACGAGTACCTCGCCAATTCACGACACCAGAACCAGAGGTGGCCGGGTGGCGGATGCGCTGCGCTTATCCGCCCTACGGCACTGGTGACTTTAATGGATGTAGGGCGGATAAGCGCAGCGCATCCGCCGTTCATGATCGGCCGGCGTCATGCGTGCACGAAGCCGTTTCGCACCCGTCGAGTTTCGCGTGCTGAGGGGGTCGCGAAGGGGATCAGGCGTCGTGGGGAAACAGGGAGGGGAGCCAATGGGTGTCGCGGAGTCGGATTTTGAACCAGAGGTGGCCGGGTGGCGGATGCGCTGCGCTTATCCGCCCTACGGCGCTGGTGACCGCCATCGACGAGTACCTCGCCAATTCACGACACCAGAACCAGAGGTGCCGGGTGGCAGATGCGCTGCGCTTATCCGCCCTACGGCGCTGGTGACCGCCATCGACGAGTACCTCGCCAATTCACGACACCAGAACCAGAGGTGGCCGGGTGGCGGATGCGCTGCGCTTATCCGCCCTACGGCGCTGGTGACCGCCATCGACGAGTATCTCGCCAATTCACGACACCAGAACCAGAGGTGGCCGGGTGGCGGATGCGCTGCGCTTATCCGCCCTACGGCGCTGGTGACCGCCATCGACGACGCCTTATCTTTTCGGTCCTTTTCGTCAAAAAGCTACGGCGGTATTTGTGCATTACACATCGTGCCCACAGATCTCCTAACGTAAACCAATTGATGATTTATGGTCCGCCCGGATGGCAGTCGAGGAACCGGCAAGAACAAACCTGCAAGCCCGTTGACAACCGAAAATGCTGGAGGAGAACACTCAGATGGAGAAGATGCCGCGGATGAAACCTCTGGTTACTTTAGGCTTCACCCTGGGCCTGGTGTTAGCTGCATCGAGTTCCGCCCATGCCAGTCTCGTCACCTTCCGGTTTGAAGGAGAGGTAAGCAGTGTCGATAGCGAGTTGTTGGGACCATTCTCAATTGGAGAAATGTTTACGGGTACTTACACTTTCGATTCCGATGCGTTGACGGACGCATTGTCATCAAGTGTACCGCCAGTGTACGTTTGGCGGGACGCGATCACGGAGATTTCATTTACTATGGGGGAATACGTGGCTTCAGCTACAAATGGGAATATCATTTATGATATTGAAGATCCACCAGGGTATTACGAAGCCAACTCCTTCGGACCATGGTCGGCATCTCCTGTCGATAACGATACTCTCTTTAGCAGCCGCTTGAGCTGGGTTCCGAGCCGTCTGCAGGCCACGCCACCGGTCGACCCAGCGTTCACACCCGAGGGAAACTTTTTAGTAACTTTTAAAGATCCTTTGGATCGATCCCATTTCGTAATAGGTACATTGAGTTCTGTTTCTGCAATTCCCATTCCCTCAGCCGTCTACCTCTTCGGCACGGGTCTTATTGCACTGATAGGAATAGCAAGAAAGAAAGCAGCCCAATAGACGGACAGCCCCGCGCCAGCCGTGGACCGCCATTCTTGTCTTGTGATGAGTGGCCGAAGATGTCCTATTGTTCGTTAAAGAACCCCGGCGGGTTTCGTTGTGGCAGTGTGGGGGATCAGTCGAGATCTGGAAACATCCTGTAGTGGCAGGCACCCTCCATGACACCGCTGGTGTAATAGCCGTTTAACCCCCTGAAGCCGCCTTTGGCGAAATACACCTTGAACTCGGGCTGCCTGTCCATGGCCTGCCGGACGCTGGTGACCAGCTGATCGTCGGCATTGCGCACCAGAACGCCGCAAAAACCTGCTGTAAGCGGGAAGACATCATTACCGCTGTCGCCGCAGAAAACGACATCCTGTTTCTCGGCGCAGAGTTCCTCGGCGATATATTCAAGTGCGGTCTGTTTGGTGGCACTCTGCGGAAGAAAGTCGAGCAGCCCCTTGCCGGTCTGGGAGTCGAAGCTGCAGACGATGACCTCGTCGAAACTGCCTTTCACGCGCTCGTCGACCACTTCCAGAATGGCTTCGCGCCGGTCATGGTCGACATAGTAGCTTTGCTTGAACGGGCCGCAGTGCTCTTTCCCCTGCTCCGTCAGACCGTCCACACCGGCAACAGCGCTAGCGATCGCGCCGGTATCCCACCTGGGGCTGATCCGCCTCACATGCTGATTCCAGCCGGCATATGGCTTCCATCCGCCATGCTCATGCAGACGGATCGAGGTGCCGACGTCGCCGATGAACACGTCGGGATAGCGGATACCGAATTCACTGATGGCTTTTTCGGTAAGGTCGAGATTTCTGCCGGTCACATAGACGACGCGCACGTCGTACTTTTGCGTGAGTTCATTGAAAAGGTCTATGGCGCCGGGATCGGGGGGCCAGCTGCCGTTCGGCAGCGATGTCCGGTCCAGATCGGTTGCGAGGATCCTCATGGCCTGGATTCGTAGCCGTACCTGTCTGAGTCCGAACTTACCCGGAAGGGTACGGCACTGCCCGAGGCATCGAAAGACATCAGGATCTCTTCGCTGACACCGTCACCCTGGTAAACGGTGAAACTGTGATCGCGCAGGTCGGTCTTCAGGGTGACCATGCTCAGGATGCTGCCAGCTGATATGCAGGCGGTGTGGCTCGCTGTCATGGACCTTCATCTCGCCATCGAACGCCGGCGACACGTTGCGCAGCCGGATCAGTTCGAGCTGGTCCAGCACGATCGGGCGTCGCAGTCCCGCGTCGACATCGACGATCGTCAGCATGGTCCGGTTGATCTCCTTGTGCCCGGCGGTGCGCCCCTTTTGCGCGGCTTCGTAATAATTCTTTCCGGCAAACAGGTCCAGGTACCACACCTGCGGCACGCCGGGCATGAACATCTGGATGGCGCGCGCCAGTCGCAGTTTCTGTTCGTCTTCGCCCAGCGCGCTGAAGGAGGTCGCATTGACCTGGTAGTAGTCGATCTTCTTGCCGTCCGCGTCGTAGAGGGTCTTGGTCATGCCGCCCCGGTCGATAATGCACTGGACAGTGGCCTCGATCTGACTGTCGGTCAGCAGACCCGGCCTGACGGCACTATTGATGCCCTTGCCTTTCAGGTCAAGCACCGGGATACCGTCATGGCTGCCGAGCATGTTGATGGTTTGCGGGCCCTTGCTTCGAATATCATCAATCCAGCGCAACAGGGCTGCATTGTCGCCGGACTCCAGGGCATGGATCACGAGGCCGGGGAAGAAGAAATCATAGACAGGATAGCCTTCCTGCGAGATTTCCTCGTGGATCCCGGCGCCGTACTCGCTATGAATTTCCGGGAAGATGATCAGGCCGTATTTCTGTGCAATGCTCCGTAAACGCTCCAGGTATTCCCAGGTGCCGGGGCGGTTGAAGAAATTGGGCTGACCGGGTTCCTTGTGCAGACAAACTTGGTCACTTCCCCGGGACGCGGTTTGTAAAGTACATCCACATTATAATTCCTGGCATGACTGTAGATCAGCATCTCCTTGGCCAGATCGTACGCTTTGCTGAGCAGGCCGAAGATCAGCCCGAAATCGCGGCTGGCCGGATAGTCCGGATCCGGTTTCAACTTTACTACTCCGCCATATTTGCGCACTGAGTCCAGCCACTTGTCGATGCGCTCTGGGATGTTGTTGACAGTAAAAGGCGCGATCAGCTTGACGATGACAGTTGGCCGCTTTGCCGCCAGGGCACTGGAAAGCTTAAGATCGAAAGTGATGGAGTCATACAGGCCCAACTCGGTGCTGGCGGGCTCATGGTTATTGTTCGCGGGTGCTCCGTCGCCATCGCTGGGGTAACCGGCCAGAAACAGCACGCCCAGGGACGGCAGGCTCATCAGCAGGCAGAAGATGTGAAATCAGGCGGCCAGATCGTCAAGGAGAAGATGTCCATCGGCCAGTACGGAAATATCGCGCTGGTGATGGACACGGAAGGCAATATGATCGGTCTGCATTCGATGCAGTGACAGTCTCGAAAGAGGTTCGTCCACGCTGTCGAATCGGGATCGCGTCATTCGACTACCCAGTGCCAGATCAGTCCTGAACCCACCACACAAGGGCAACCACCATGCTGATTCAATCCTATCTGTTTTTCGATGGTCGCTGCGAAGAGGCGATCGAGTTCTACAAGAAGGCGCTCGGCGCCGAGGTCGAAATGCTGCTGCGCTTCAAGGACAATCCCGAGCAGCAGCAGGAAACCAAGGCGCCGCCGGGCGCCGAGAACAAGGTGATGCACTCCAGCGTGCGAATCGGCGAGACCTCGGTGATGATGTCGGACGGCCATTGCACCGGAAAGCCGATGTTCCAGGGATTCCAGTTGGCACTGTCGATCGAGAGCGTGGCCGAGGTCGAGCGCGGGTTTGCGGCGCTCGCCGAAGGCGGCCGTGTGGTCATGCCGCTGGGAAAGACTTTCTTCTCTCCGAGTTTCGGCATGGTGGTGGACAAGTTCGGCGTACAGTGGGCCGTGATAGCGGCCGGCACCCGTCCCTAACAGGAAACGGTCATGATGAAACTCTACGGGTTGGGACCCACCCGCTCGCTGCGCGTGCTGTGGGCTTTGCACGAGCTGGGCGCCGAATTCCAGTTCGTTCCCGTCGATCTGCTGGCCGGCGAGCACCGCCATTCCGAGTTCCTCGCGCTCAACCCGGCCGCCAAGCTGCCGGTGCTGGTCGATGGCGATCTTGTGCTTACGGAGTCGGTGGCGATCGTCATGTACCTTGCCGAGAAGTATCGCGACAAGGGATTGATCCCGCCCGATCTCGTGCAGCGTGCGCAGACGTACCGCTGGACCATGTTCGCCGCCACAGAGCTCGAACAGCCGCTATGGCGTATCGCGAAGCACACGAGTCTGTATCCCGAGGAGAAGCGCCTGCCGCAGGAAGTCGGGCTCGCGCGTGAAGACTTCGCGGCCATGGCAGAGGTTCTGGATCGCCACATGGAAGGGCGGCAATTCATCGTTGGCGACGGCATCACCATCGCCGATTGCGTGACGGCCTATCTCATGGACTGGGCCAACGAGATACAGCTGCTCGACGACTGTGCGCAATTGCGCGCCTACCTCGAGCGGATGTACGCGCGTCCGAGTGCGCCGCCGCGGATTGCCGCCGCGCGTGCGGCGCTTTAACCCGGACAGTGCAATGAAGTACCTGTGCCTGGCCTACGAAGCGCAAGCGACCTTCGACACCATGCCGCGCAGGGAATGGGAGACGGTGCGCGAGGAAACCCTCGCGTATGTGGATGCGTTGAAGCACAGCGGTCATCTGATAGATGCCAGGCCGCTGCAAAGCGCGACCACGGCCGCGACGCTCAAGGTGCGCAACGGGCAGCTTTCGATGACCGACGGTCCGTTCGCGGAGACCAAGGAGCAACTCGGTGGCTATTTCCTCATCGAGGCGGCGATCTCAACGAAGCGATCCAGATTGCCTCGAAATGGCCAGGCGCGCGCTACGGCAAGATCGAAGTGCGTCCCTACACGAGCCGGCGCGGCACCGGGACGCTGGGCGCAACCTGTGGCCTGCTCGATCTGACGCCGTACGGCCGGCAGGAAACCTGGGAGGAGTCGCCGCGGTGCGCCACAGTCGGCGCCTTACGAATGGTGGCGGCGCCACGACGAGTACGAGGCGTAGCCGCGGCAGGCGTCCTTCATGTCGGCCCGATCGCAGCGGCGCCCGGGGTCATCAGGGCAAGCAGGAGCGCGTCGCGCTTCCCCCGACGCCTTCTGGGAAAAGCTGTTGGGCAGATGCCGCGCCAGCTTGACCCGGCGGTCACGGATGCCAGGGGGAACTCGAGATTCATTATCCGCCTTAACTATTCGTTCTAACTGGCTGCACGATCGAGAAAAATAGCACATTTGGCGTTTTCAACCCACGGGCTGATCCCTCTGATCGGGCCAGTTGCAACGGTGGCTTGAATCCGCGATATTTGAAGTGGAATTAACACGGTTTCAAGGCGAGGCTCGGTGGTCCTCGTTTGCGAGTGTGCGGCTATGCTGTTCAACTCCTATGTTTTTCTGCTTGCCTTCCTTCCGGTCACGCTAATTGGGTTTTTCTGGCTCGGCCTTCGAAGCCTGCGCTTCGCGCTGGCGTGGCTGGCCGCCGCGTCGCTGTTCTTCTACGGTTGGTGGAACCCTGCCTTCGTAGTTTTGATTCTGATGTCCGTCGTGTTCAATTATTTCGCAGGGTCGAGGATAAGCGCGGCCAACGGCAAAGGCTCGATCGCACCGGCGCGCGCATGGCTGACGTTTGCGATTGGCATAAACCTCGCTGCGCTGGCCTATTTCAAATACGCGACCTTCCTGCTGCTGACTGCAAAATCGTTGACGGGCTTCGGGTGGACGATTCCGTCCATCGCATTGCCCGTGGGCATCTCGTTTTTCACCTTTACCCAGATTGCATTCCTGGTTGACGCCTATCGCGGTCGCGCCACCGAGTTCGACTTCCTGCGTTACCTCTTGTTCGTGAGCTATTTTCCCCATTTGATCGCGGGACCGATTCTGCACCATGGCGAAATGATGCCGCAGTTCGCACGCCCCGGCGTGTTGCGGTTCTCCAGCGAAAATATGGCGGTTGGGTTCACGCTGTTTCTAATCGGGCTGGCCAAGAAGGTGCTGCTCGCCGATCACGTCTCCGCGTACGTAACCCCGGTCTTTGATACCCCTTTGGCGGCCCACGCCTCCATGCTCGATGCGTGGACCGGGGTACTGGCGTACGCCTTCCAGATCTACTTCGATTTTTCCGGCTATTCCGACATGGCGATAGGGTTGTCGCTGCTGTTCAATGTGCGGCTGCCCATCAACTTTGACTCGCCGTACAAGGCCCGCAGCATCATTGACTTCTGGCGTCGCTGGCACATCACCCTGTCACGCTTCCTGCGCGATTACTTGTATTTTGCGTTAGGCGGAAACCGCAAAGGCCTGGCTCGTCGCCATGTAAATTTAATGGTGACCATGCTGCTTGGCGGATTGTGGCATGGCGCGGCGTGGACTTACGTCGTCTGGGGCGGACTCCACGGCATCTACCTGGTGATCAATCATGGGTGGCGCGAACTAAGGCAACGCCTGCACTGGACGGGAGCGGAAGACCGTTGGTATTTCGCGTGGCCGAGCTGGCTGCTCACCTTCATCGTCGTGCTGGTCGGTTGGGTTTTTTTCCGTGCACCGAATTTTCGATCGGCACTCGGCATCGTGGAGGGCATGTTCGGCGTCAATGGCACGGACCTTCCGGAGAAATGGTTGCCAAAGCTGCATGCCCTTGGTCCCGTGTTGCAGCATGCCGGCGTCCGGTTCGTCGACACCATGGCATTTACCGGCACGACTGAACTGCTGTGGCTGGTGACACTGCTGCTGATCGCCGTGTTCGCGCCCAACACGCGCCAACTATTTGCGGCCTTCAAACCGATGCTTGCCGAGTCCGCCAGGACCGAAGCGCCCGTCGTCCGCGGGTGGTCACTCAGCTGGTCACCCAGCGTCACGTGGGCCGCCATCGCGGCGGCAGCCGGCTATGCTTCGATAACATTGCTGGGCAACCCTGGGTCATTCCTGTACTACCAATTCTAGTGATCAACATAGGCGGCCATGTGGCTCAGTTATAGATCCTATCTGATATTGCTCGCGGTGGGGCTCGTCATCGGCCAAACCGTCGTCGCCGCAATGACCTGGTTTTCGCTACGACCGGCGTTTTCCACAGTCATGGAGCGTGCGCCTGACGTTGCCGAGATGCCGGTGTTACTGAGGCGCCCGATGTTCGAGCGCTACATAAAGCGGAAGGCGGCATCAACAACGCGGCCATGGGTGGCCATCCTCGGCGACTCCGAAGCGTACGGCCTGCACTTGCCGGAGTCCCTGACGATGACGGCCATCCTGCAGTCGAGGTTCCCGGACTATGAGGTAGTGAATCTTGCATCCGTCGACGGTCGAATCGAGGATATCCGGGTGGTGCTCGATCTCCTGGCCAAGCACCATTTGCACCCATTTATCTCGATCGTGGAGCTGAACCCCACCCACTTCGGGAATTCGCGCATCGGCCTGTCCGGAGCGCAAGCGCGCGTTTTCACCGGACCTGAACTTCCGCTGTGGGTTTCGCTCGCCACGTCAAGCTGGCCGGCAGTCAAACAAATACGACTCCATGTCGGTGATCCGAAAAATCCAAGTATGAATGTATTTCGGGATATCAACGTTCCCGACGGATACCTGCCCGTAACGCTTCGCGGTGACTATACAGACCATCTCCATCACCTGCTGCTAGACGTCAAGGCACTGTCGGATCATGTCCTCGTGTATATTGCACCGTTTGACGAGCAGTCGTTTCCCGCACATCACCTGGACGTCCAGACCGAACAGCGCGTAGAACACGCACTTGTCGATATCTGCCACCAAGCCGGGGCTGAGTGCCTAGATCCCGACGACATCGGCCTGGACCGGAGCAATTTCATCGACATCATTCATCTCAGTAGTTTGGGTAACGTGCGCCTCGCGGATGAAATCTGCAACTTCATCGCGACCGACCACAGGGCGCCCGTGAAGCCGCGCGTCGAGACTCGCGCGTCGACGTCAGGCGCCTCAGGTCCATTCACCGATGGTTGTTTCGTGGAACAGCATTTGAATGTGGCGCGACCGGGACGCTTCCAGGCGGAGGGATACATGCGCGCCACCGCGAGGGTCGGGATCGGTCAGCGGGCCGCGACGGCTATACCGCGCGAGGCGAGACCCAGGACCTGACGGTTTCCCGTTGCGCCGCAGATCCGCGCGCCGGTGGCATCCAGGGGAGGCAGTGTCCGTGTCGGGACTCCGCGTAGCGACTGCTCCTTGGGCAGGTCAAGGAGCGCTTTGGCTTCACCTGCCCGTGCTCGATTTTCGTAGATCCGGAACTTGCGACGCTGGAGTGATGAACCGATGGTTGGGCGGATTGGTGCGCTGGAATTCCGGTCAGAGCCCTTGGCAGGTCAGATCGACGACCGATCGATGGACGAGGACGAGCGCGAGGAGGTGGTTCGGGCGGACGAAAAGCGGGTTTGTATTGCCTATACGCTATGCGCCTATACCTCACCCGTACAGCGCACGCGCGCGTGCGAGGTCCTCCGGCGTGCCGATATCGATAAACGGGCGATCCGAAACCACAGTGCCCAATATCCGCAGTCGCGCATCGATGGCCGCCTGCACAACATCGCCCATGTGCAATTCCGGAGCGCGGGCTGCGCGGGTGCGGTGTCCGACCAGGAATTCATGCAGAAAACGTGTAAACGAGGCGCGCCACACGGCGAGTCCCCAGGTATGCGGGAGCATGCATCCCGGCTGCTTGACGACAACACGATGAACCACACCGCCAGCATCGGATTCGACCAGATCGGACTTGTCAGGCCGTGCAGCCGGAAACAAACCCAGTACCACATCCGCATCCATCACGCGGCGGTAATCGAGCATGCGCTCGAAGGCATCGGGGGATTGGTAGACGATATCGGGAAATCCGAGCGCGACCTCGTTGTCTCCAAGGAACGGGGTCGCCTGATCGAGCGTATAGGGAACGCCGTAGGGCGGACCGAGCAACAGGTAGCCGATCGACATGCCGAATGCGCTTCCATCAGCGAGATACTCCGGAATATCCCATTTCCCGCTGCGCAGGATCACATAGGCGCGGGAGATGCCCGCAGCACTCATGAGATCGAGGAGATATTCACATACCGCTTTGGGGCGCGTGCCGGATCCGGCAACGTGCGCCTGTCTGCCAATCGGATAGATTTCCTTGCTGCCGGCGATCGGCCCGCTGCGAGTTGCCCGACCTGCGGCCGGTAGCAGACCGATCACCGCGCGCGTCAAATTTCTTCCCTCCGCATCCAGGCGTCATCCCCTACCGATTGCTCATGCTTCCCTATCCGCGGTGCGGCCGCGCGCCAGCCGCCGTAACGTGCGCCCGGGGTTGAACAGAATATCCGCGAGCTCACCAACTATGGCGCGGGCAAGTCTCATCCGATCGAGTTTGAAGCCGATGGCCTGCGCAATCTCCTGATGATGCCGTCCGAAATGCCGCGCGCGACCCCGTATCACGCTGGCGGCGAGAAAACGGTAATACTTGGCCTTCATGCTCTGCTCGAGTGCACGATACTGCGATTGCGAAAGAAACCCGGGCCCGTAGTGCATCAGCATGCCCAGGTTCTCGATGATGTTGGTGCGGTAGCGCTGCGCAATCCTGGCGCTGCGTGATTCCTCGTGTAGCCGCGTGAACGAAAGAACCTGATGCACGAAGCCGAAATCGTGATCCTTGAGAATCTCGTAACATACCTCCACATCCGCGTGCAACGAGCGTTCACTGTAGAACCGTTCCCGCGCCCGCACTACGTCCGACCGGATCAACGTCGTACTGGGCGACCCGAATACGTAAATCCGCTTCATTAGCGTCATTCGGCAGATCTCGTGTCCCGGAAATACCGTATCCGATACCGCCAGTCCGTCGCAATCCACCCTATCGCCCATCAACCGATAGGAACCCACCACGCCCACGGAAGGATGTGCTTCGGCCAGCGCAACCATGCGCTCGATGCACTCGGGATACAGCCAGTCGTCGGCCTGCAGAATCTTGCAATATCGGCTGTGGTCCGCAATCAGCCCAAGGGCATGGTTGTGATTTTGGAGTGCTGAAAGGAATTGTTCGTTGTCATATACGCGGATCCGGGGATCACGGGCGGCGTATGCCTGCACGATCTCCAGCGTACGATCCTTGCTACAGTTGTTGACGATGATGTATTCCCAGTTGGAGTAGGTCTGGGAAAGAACGCTCTCGATACACTCGCGCAGATATTTCTCGCCGTTATAGGTCGGCGTCACGACGCTGACCAGTGGCGTGTTCTTCGTATTCATGTTCTGTTCATTGCTGAGAAGAGTTGATTGAGATTCCACCAGCGCGGACAGGTGCTAGCCTGCCTTCTTGTCCGGTATCGCCGATGAACCGCGCATACGCACGACACGTGCCGGCACGCCGACCGCGATTGCACCATCGGGCACATCCTGCGTCACCACGGCACCGGCGCCGATCACCGCACCGCGCCCGATGCGCACGCCGTCCAACACGATCGCCCCAAAGCCGATCCATGCGTCGTCCCCGATGTCGATGCCGCCCTTGCTCGACAGCGGCTGATCCCAGATCGGCACGCCGGGCTCGATGCCATGATCGTAGGAATAGAACGCGGAATTGGGCGCGATCTGCACGTTGCGCCCGATCCGAATATGGCTCACATAACCCATGATCTGACAGCGCGGCTGAATGGTGGTACGGGACCCGATGCTGATTGTGCCGCCGGAACCCGTGGCCACGATACAATCGCGCATAATGGCTACCCGATCCGCGAGTTCCAGGGAGCCACCGCCCTGTTCGCGGCTGAGTACCACCCGCTCGTCGATGAACACGTTGTGCCCCATGCACAGCGCACCATGTTGCACCACCGCCGCGGGGTCGATATATCCGCGGGCGTTGATCCGGGCCATGAAACGGCGCGCAGTATAGGCCGGCGCGCCGCGCGCCGCCAGCCAGGTCGCAGCACGACCCAGCCCCGGCACACCGGCAAGCCGCATCCACGACACGATCCATGTGGCACGCACGAGCGCAGGAATGTCGCCCAGGACGGGTCTGTCACGGTCGCCGTCATCGGCATCGTGCGCTCTCAGCAGGCGCGCCACCCTGGCAACCGTGGACACGAGCGATTTCCGCCCCACCGTATGTGCCATGGCGTCGCTTGCGGTGTCCGGATCCGGATGGATGGGTTCATGCAAGACGTCGGCCCACATGTGCTCAATGATCCGACGATGCAGTACGTCCTCGGGCTCGCGACGCAGATGCGCTTCGACGCCCAACAACGCCGTCAGGTACGCACGGCAGTTGAACGGGACCAACACCTCATGACTGATGTCACACTCGGGCCGGTTCAGCGTCTGCCGGTCGCCTTCGCGATTCTCCCAGCAGAAGAGATCCATAACGTCGACGTTGTACAACGGTGTCGCATCCTGCAGCCAGCGCTCGAACGCCGCGACGGCAAATTTGAGGTCGCCCATTCCGGCAACCGATGCCAGCTCGCGGCCTGTTACCGCACCCGGATCCCTAAGTCGTCTGGATGCGCGGCAGAGGCCGCGCGTGATCGCGTTGGCACTCCCCTCGACCAGGATCCGATCGTGCGGCACGCTATCGAACAAACCCTGTACAATCGCTCCATACCTGCAACGCGCGAATGCGACGTTGTCTTCGTACGTCTGGGCAAATGCTGCATCCATGCGATCGGGGCACCGTACCATATGCTGTTCGAGACCCAGGTGTGACAGCAGGCGAGCGGGCAGCGCAACGTCTGTGCTGTCCGGTGTCACATCGGCCCAGATCATCGAAAACAGGTAAAGGTCCTCACGCACGCCGTGCGCAGCCGCGAGCAGCATGCGTGTATCGAGCCCGGCCGTCATGCGCAGGCCGAGCCCGCCACGATGTGCGGCGGAACGCATCAGTCCCTGCAGAAGGGCGGCGGCGCGTCCGATGGCTTCATCCGCCGACAGCGCGCGCAGCGCGTGCGCCGGCCAGAATCGCCGGCACTGCATGTTCGTCAGATCCAGATAATGATTGGGCTGCAGATGCCTGATCCCGGCGAATGCGGATGTGTCGCCGGGGAACCGGTACTCGTCGTTGACCGCACGGCACGCCTCGATGAACTCGACGGCGTCCGGATCCGGAGTCAACTGCAGTTGCTCTGCGATCATGCCGGGCTGGGATGCGAGCCACGCGGTGCCCGCGGCGGCCCCGGGCGTATAGAACACCCGGCGGTGACCCATCGCGTCCGTGAATATCCGCAGTTCGGCACCGTCGTCCAGCAACAGTGCCCAACGCCCTCCATGACGCGTGGTCAGTTCAAAGACCGCATTCCACTCTCCGGCAGCCTCAACCTCGCGGGCGATCGATCCGACGATATCGGCGTTGCCGAACTCCGGATGATCCGGATCGAGGATATAGCCGAGCAGAGTAGCCGTCAGGTTGCCGCAGCGCTCCTGCACGACCGCAAGATCGGGGTGTGCAGCCAGACACCAGCCGTGCGAAAGCGCAACACGGTTCCATTCGGAACAAGCCTGGGGGAATGCGGGGCCCAGGACAAATTGCCGGCGATGGCGCAAACCATCGTCATCGTACCGACGGTTCATGGCGTGTACTTGGAGTCTCCAACGACCTTCCAGGCCATATGACGCATATCAGCACCAGACTCCCCTGCTGATCGCACGGGCCTGACCGATGATCGCCGGTCGTAGCCTTGAATGGAATTGCACCCGACCCGTAGACAACGATCGGCATCCGGCACTCGCCGGCGCCGCTATGCGTGAACCAAGCTGGTATTCCATTGGAGGAATGGCCGGATCACGCCGTCCCAGCCCCCGGCCCAATCGCCACGTGCCGCATCCCCGTCCATACTATCCACCACTTGGAAGGCCACGGCGTCGCGCTCCTCGAACTGACTGACAACTGGATCCTTGGAAACGATGCCGACCGTAACGAACAAGGTTCCCTCCGTCAGCAGGTTGCCCGGGATCTTCACGGAACTCACGAAAACACCGACGGGACGGGCCTGTTTATTCCAAACCGGGTGGTGATGGTCCGCGCTCGAAAACACGATCAGGCCTTCTTCGTTATAGAAATCGAAATACGGGGAAATGATGAATCCGGGTTCGGTGACTTCGTACTCCATTTCCACCGTGACCGGCTTGCGGATATCGACCGCTGCCGCGATCTCGCCCTGCACGTCGCGCACGCGCACGGCACACAGACGCACCACATCACTTTTCGGGGCGCGGGCCTATCGGGGTACTTGCGTCGAGCAGTCGTCCCGTGCTCCGAATGCAGGTAGAAACCGGCGACCTGATGGGCCGGACCGTCCTTCACCAATGTCCCCTGGTCGAGCAGCAACGCACGCGGACACAACCGGGTCACAGCCGGCATATTGTGCGACACGAACAACACCGTGCGCCCTTGCTCGCCGACGTCCTCCATCTTGGTCAGACACTTGCGTTGAAAGCGTGCATCGCCCACCGCCAGCACCTCGTCCACGATCAGGATCTCCGGCTCCAGATGCGCCGCGACCGCAAACGCAAGCCGCATGGTCATGCCACTGGAGTAATGCTTGACGGGCGTGTCGATGAACTTCTCCACCTCCGAGAATGCCACGATCTCGTCGAACTTGCGCCGGATCTCATCGCGGGTCATACCCAGAATGGCGCCGTTCAGAAACACGTTCTCGCGGCCGGTCAACTCCGGATGAAAGCCGGTGCCCACTTCCAACAGCGAACCCACCCGGCCGTTGATCTCCGCATAACCCGCCGACGGCTCGGTGATGCGCGTGAGCGTCTTCAGCAGCGTGCTCTTGCCGGCACCGTTACGGCCGATGATGCCGACCGCCTCACCATATTTGACTTCGAACGAGATATCTTTCAGTGCCCAGATTTCCTCGTCCAGTTCGGATGCGCCGGAGGCGTGTCCCTGCAACAGCTTCACCGCGCGGCGCACCGGCGCGGTGAGTGCGGTCGATATCGACTCACCCAGCGTTGCATGCTTATTCTTGATATGGGCAATGTGAAATTTCTTACCCAGCCCGTTCACACGAATTGCGATATCGCTCATCAGTCTTTACACCACATCCGCAAAGGTCCTTTCCATTCGGCGGAAATAGAACAGACCGCCGATAAGCAGCGCGACCGCCGTTGCACTCGATACGAGGACCATCCGTCCGGGCGCGGTATCGGTACCGATCAGGGCCCAGCGAAAACCCTCCACCACGCCCACCATGGGATTGATGGCATAGACGGCCCGCATCAGCGGATTCTCGATCAGACTGGCGGGATACACGATCGGCGTCGCAAACATCCAGAATTGCACAATGAACTGCAGCGCGTATTTGACATCGCGGAACTGGACATTCATCGCCGACAGCCACAGTGACGCGCCCAGCGACGTCGTGAATGCCAGCAACAACAGCAACGGCAACCACACGATGTTGGCTGTCGGTGATATTCCGTAATAGAACATCATGATCAGCAGGACCATGAACGCCAGCACGAAGTCCACGCCGCTGGAGAGGACCGAGGAGATGGGCATCGCCAGCCTCGGGAAATAGACCTTCTTGAGCAGATTCGCGCCACCGACCAGGCTGTTCGAGGCTGAGGTGAGTCCGTTCGAGAAGAATGTCCAGGGCACGAGTGCCGCGTAACTGAAGATCGGATACGGCACGCCATCCGAAGGGATCTTCGCCATTCTGCCGAAGAATATGCTGAACACGACCATGGTGAGAAACGGCTGAATCACGGCCCAGGCGGCACCCATCACCGTCTGTTTGTAGCGCACGGAGATATTGCGCACCGTCATATAGAACAGCAGCTCGCGATATTCCCACAATTCCGACAACCGCAGCGAAACCCAGCCGTTGGTCGGTGCGATGCGAATGGTTGGACCCCGTTGCACCGTTGCTCGATGCATAGCTTCATCGGTTTGTGCATTCATGCTTTAGCTGAGTCTCGCTTGTATCTTGGCCATGAAACTTTCGTGTGCCCCCAGACCCACCATGGAAGCGGCAGTGGACCCCGGGGATCGTCCGGGGAGTACCAAAGCTGCCGCGCACGGTCGTCCAACCGGCCTCTAGTCAACGTAAAAGAATAACAAAAATAAATGGTTATGAATAGCTGAATCCGATCCCGTGCGTACTTCCTGCACACGCCACGCCCGGGAAAGGCCACCGTATCGGCATGCAACCCGGATAGCTCACCGCTGCAGTAGAGACAGGCCTCCGCCTGGCGCATAAAGTGAGTTGCGAACAGCACTTTATGTAACAACCAGAAGGAAGGCCTATGGCGACAGAGTGTAACCGCGGGCAGCTCGAATTTCACGCCCTTGGCCCGTGCGAAGTGGTGGGTCGGTTCGATGGTGGACGGATCACTTCGGATGGCGGCGTGCTGCTGCGCGAGCTGCGGTCGCTGGTGGCACTACGTGCCGGGGCTGGCGCGCATGCGCGCTGGTGCGCGCGCTTGGCCACGGCTACGGGAGGCGCGTGCCGAGCAGCACTGCGTCACGGGAGTGCCGGCATACCGCTTCCAGGAGCGGCGATAGCGCACGCGCAAGTCCTGGAGTCGCGCGCAGCGCGTGGTGGACGTGGCCGAGTATCCGTCCAAGGGCGCCAACCCGCGCTTCGTGCTCACCAGCCTGCCGCAGCACCGATTCGCCTAATCGGTCAGCGATGCGCGTCAGCCGTGCTCCTTCAGGATCTTTCCGACGGCGGCACGGTACTCGCGCGCGAAATGCTCCCGTGTGTGGCGGGCCCGGGCGGCTTCCCAGACGCCACGCGCCATATTCTCCAATTGGAGGGCGGGACGGCCCGCAACCTCTGCAATCGCATCGCGGATCTCCTGAACACCGGACTTGGGCAATACCACGCCGAACTCGGCTCCCTCGTCCACTGAAGATTCGCAACTTGCGATGGGAATCAGGCCGGCGTGCATACCGCCGATCACGCTGCCGCTGGCGCCCTCCGAGCAGGAGGGATACACGAGCGCGACGGCATTGCGGACAATGTCGCGAAACTCGGCCGATCCAATATCGACCCAACCGATGGTTCGAATGTTCGGCAGTTCATACAACTCGCGATGATAAGCGCGGGCGAAATCCCCTTCTCTCTGTACCGGCCCACAGACAGTGAGGCTGAGCTCCGGCATGCCGGCGAATGCATCCAGGACCAGGTCAAGGCCTTTGTGCACCATGCCGCCGCTGCCGAACCACAGGAAATTCCTCCGGCACGTCTCGAAATTCTTATCCCCCTGCCATTCGTAGGTCAGTGGAGATGCCAGCGGCAGCCTATACAGTGGCTTGTTAGCGTAACGGAAGGTAGCCGTCGAGAATTCCGTCCCGAGCATGGTTCCGCAATCAGCGTGTTCGATGGCCGCATTCGGCATCTCGAACCGGCGCGGACGCAGCACGAAACCCCGGCGTTCCTTCAGCTCCAGCAGACGCCGCGCCTCGGCGGCATTGTGGAAAAGCACATGGGCGGTATCAATGTGCATGATCTTGACGCAATCGCGCGGCAGTTTGGGCGCCAGACGTTCCAGATTCCTGCGCGCATCCACCACAACCGAATACTCCTCACAGCCGGGCAAGAATTCCAGATTCTTGAAATGAATCACGTCGACCGCATAACCGAGTTCCAGAAACGTGTGTGCGATCTCGCGCGATTCCCAGTAATGCGCGTGGGAGTATGGTATGGGCTGCGTGTCCTTGAGAAAAAAGGGACTCGTGATATAGGAAAGCAGCATACGGCCCCTGGCAGGCCCGTGCGGCTGCAGCGAAACGACCCGTGTATCGAGTTCATCCGCCGCCTTGATGGCGGCCCTAAGTCCACGCTTGATACCGGCAAGCACGCGGTACCCCGCGGTGCGCTGCAGGCGATGACGGGTACAGGAAACAAACGATTTGTACACTAGTACCCCGTCAGAAAAGTTTTTCCGCATGGTCTCACTATTGATACCCCATGCTCTTGCGCGCTTTGGCCTTGGTGAAGCGCCATTGGATCACCTGCCGGTGTTTGTTCGCCGCTTTGTTCCAGGCGCCGGTCTTTCTCTTCAGAGTCTGCAAGTCCCCGACGCGACCATCGCCCAGGCACTGTCTCGAGTACATGCCGATGGCAATCTCCGCCTGATTGAGCCAACTGGCGTGCACGGGCGTGTGGTGAATTTCAAATCGATCCCAGATCTGCTTCGCCATCTCTTCGCCCAGGTGCTGCCGCAGCATCTCACGGCTGTGGGTGGAGAGATTGTCCATCACCAGCGTGATCTTCTCGGCCGAGGCATAGCGGTGCGCAAGTTCGCTCATGAACATCGAGAACTCCAGCCCGTCACGCGACTCGGTCACCTTGTTGATATAGACACCTGCCTTCGGCTCCACCGCGCAGAACACGTTCGCGCTTCCTCCACGCACATATTCATAGTCTTTGAGCGTGACCTCACCCGCTGCGCGCGGGGCCAGTCGCGGCGTCTTATCAGCAATCAGCGCCACCGGCTTCTCGTCCACGCAGATCACCGGGCGCTCGGGGCTATACGGGCGCTGATAGACATCCAGAACATCCTCCATCCGCCGGATGTACTCCTCGTCCAACTGCCCGATGCACCACATCTTCTCCTGCCAGGGCTTCAGATCGTGCTCCTTGAGAATCACCCGCACCGTCTCGCGGCTGATGCTCTCGCTGACCAGTCCGCGCTTCTGCGCCTCCTCCACGATCAAATCCAGCGTCCAACGATAAAAGCCCTGCGGCGGCTTCGAGCACACCATCGCCACAATGCGCGAGCGTTCTCGATCATCAAAGTCAATCGGCCGGCCCGCTCGCTCTTCGTCAAACAGCGCGCTCTCCAGCCCGCCCTCCAGGTAGGCGTTGCCCACGTTCGTCACCGTCTTCGGATCGACGTTCAGAATCTGCGCAATCTCCGAGGACACGTACCCCAGGTGCATACAGTTCAGAATGTTCGCTCGTCGGATCACCCGCGGCTCCTCGATCGCCAGCCGGTACCGAATCTGTTCCAGCTCAGAGGGCTGCAATTGCAATGTCAGTGGCGTCATCCGATCAATCCTCCCTTGATCGCGACGTCACCTTAACAAATAATGCTAACTATTCATACGGAAGTACTTTTCTGCCGGAGTACGTTAGCGCCCCCCCGGCGCGCGAACCAGACGTTCGAACCATGCAAAACCGTCCACACACGCAATCCAGCTTCCGTCCATGCATCGATGCGCATCCACATGATGCATCCCCGATTCATTCCAACCCGTACCACCGGGTCCGACGATCGGTTCCTCGCCCACCGGCTCTTCTTCATATTCATCGGGCGTAAGCCTGGTCACCCGAAACGCGCGTACGCTCGAGCCGTAAGTGGGGTGGCAATCCTGGGTGAAGCGCACGACACCGTCATTCTCAACCAGCACCCTGCCACCGGGACGCGCAGTGTGCGGATCCCCACGCAATATCGGGCTGCGCGGATGTTCGCGCCAGGGCCCCGTCAGGCGGTCGGCCATGTACAACCGCAAGGTATCGTGTTTGTATTCCGGGTTCGTCTCGGTATACATCCACCAGCGATCGCGAAAACGAAACGGAGACGGGTCGACAAAATTCTTGCCCTCCAGCAACGTGGCATGCAGTTCCCAGCGCAGTGGAAAATCAGTCGCACGGTAGAGCCGCACCGCACGCGCCTTGTGACTTTCCGGAATCATGTAGCACGATCCATTCCATTCGAACACGTAGGGGTAGGAGAGGTGAAAGGGTTCGGCGAGTACGATCCGCTCATAGTGCCAATTGGTCGCGTCCGCGCTGGTGGCCAGACCGATCTCACCTTTCTTGCTCTCGAGATTCCAAAGTTCGAAAAACAGATACCACCGATCGCCGATCCGGATCATGAATGGATCCGCCGCAAACATCGCACGCGTATCGGTCACGTCAGTGGCCGTGAGCACCGGACTTGTGCATGCCGGGTGGGGAGACAACGTGAACGGGGAGCTTCCGGAATAGATGCCGATCGACCAGCCTTGCTCACGCTTCAGGACCTGGTTCCCGCCAGGCCGCAACAGGCGCTTGAGGTATTGTTTGACTTTCATTCCGTCTATGCCTGTGGATTCCCGAAGGCGATCCGGTGGAAGCTGCCGCCATCGTCTGCACAGTCGGCGAACCGCGACGACGGGCCGCGTCCGCAGCATGTGTACAGGAACCACGCGACGACTCCCTCCCGTGCGCCATTCGTATCGCGGCCACTATACGGAGATCACCGGATACCGGCAACCGATCGCGGAGTCCCCGAAATAGGTGATTTGCAGCATTTCGAACTGGTCAATCTCGCTACGCTGAACCATATGTCGTCGATTCCATCTCGCACCTTCGTTTGACAAGGGTAAATTCCCGTGGTTATGCTGCGCCCGGTCAACGCTGCAGCGAACCCGTTCATGGACTCCCACCACGCTCGCGATCTGAAAGGCCAGGTCGCTGTCGTCACCGGCGCCAGCAGCGGCATCGGACGTGCCCTTGCGCGCACGCTTGCACAGCATGGGGCCCACGTATGCCTGGTCGGCCGCGACGCGGCGCGGCTCGCCGCGGTAGGTAACGAAGTGCAGGGCTACTCCGGCCAGTCATCCGCTCATTCGTGCGATCTGGGCAACGACGATGAACTCTATCATCTCGCCGCCCGGATCCTGCTGCGTCATCAGCGTATCGACATACTCATTCATAGTGCCGGAGTAATTTCATTGGCGCCGATCGAATCCACGTCCGTGGAGGACTTTGATCTGCATTATCGCATCAACGTGCGCGCGCCGTTCCTGTTGACGAAACTGCTGATGTCCGCCATCCGCAGCGCGCGCGGCCAGATCGCCTTCATCAACTCCAGCGTCGGTGTCCGCGTAAAGGAATCCGTGGGTGCCTACGCAGCATCGAAGCATGCATTGAAGGCGCTTGCAGATACCTTGCGTATGGAAGTCAATAGCACGGGCGTACGCGTTCTGAGCGTATTTCCGGGCAACACCGCAACCGATATGCAACGCGCTCATTCGGACACAGACCGGCAAACCCTACGATCCTGATTCGATGTTGCGGGCCGATGACGTCGCACAGGCCACGTTGGACGCACTGCGCATCCCCCTGAGCGCCGAGGTCACCGATATCCACATCCGCCCGATGCGCAAATGATACGAATCCCCGGATGCTGCGAATCACTTGTGGGTGGTCAGGAATTCGAAGCGACTCACGACCGGATCTCCGCCTGCGCGTATCGAATTCAATGCGGCACCCAGCGCGGGTAGGTAGTCGCTCAGACTTTCCTCGTCAGGACGCATTTCATCGAAGAGTCTGTGCGGGACCCATATGGCGGTGACCAGGCTGCGGCCATGCGGCGGAACGATGTCGTAAGGCCCGAGAATCAGCTGCTGTCCTGGAGAGACGGCGTTGCCCTTTGGTTCTTCGCTCGGCAGGAGGTGGACTACCGTCCCGGCGCTATCCAGATAGTCCACATAGAGGTAGCCGGCGCGGAGCCGACTGGCGGCCACCGTGACCTTGAGCTGCTCCCCTTCGTGATACTGATGTTCCGGCTTGTTGAGCTCGATCGTGACTCCATGCAAGCTGGCAAGGTCAGCCGGAGTCGCCCGCTCCAGTGTTGAAATGAGTCTGCAAAACGGCGGCGGAAATACCGACAGCTGACGCGTATCCACTCCAGAAATGCCGGCAATTTCAGCAATTGCCCGGCTGACCTTATCACGGTCACCATCGCTTGCGACGAACCCGCTCAGTATCACTCGGGCATCTGTGGTCAGCGCAGGCTCAACGAATGCGCATTCCAGGCCACCCAATGCTTCGGCGATGCCCAGACTGATGTCGCCGGGGTTTACCGCCGTCCGCGGGGGAACAGTTTCTGGTACCGCAGCTTCAGGCGGGGGAGAAGAATGTTCGGATTGCTCCGGCTCGACCGTCGTCTCCCCGGCGTGCGGCGAACCGAGGTCGTGGTCGGTCTCTCTTCCTTGCGGTGCATTTGCAGGCGAAGGCGGGGGAATTGAAGCGTCTTCTCGTGATCCGGGGCTGGAAGAACCCGGCGGCGCCGGCGGCTTCCGCCCTTCCCGGAGGAGCGAAGTGGTGCCGATCGCAGTTGCCAGGATTGCGAGTGTGCCCCAAATCAGGAGCCTGCCGGATCGGTGGCGCTCAGGTGGTCCGGGGAGGCCCGCACCACTTTCCGATGGATTTGCGGGCGTTGCGTCCGGCTGCATGTCCGGCACAGGGCCGATGATCGTGTCGTCAGGCCCCGGCTCCGCGGGCTTCTCGCTGCCGGGGCCCGTCAGCGCTGCGCGCCACTCGGAGATGCTTTGCGTGCGCTCATTCAGCGGCAACCTCATCGCCGCGTCTATGCTCTGCAGCAGTTGTGGCGAGTAACGTGCGGCAAGCTGCCTCTGCGGCCGGTACATGCTGCGCGCCCATGGCGCGCAGCGATGCTTCGACCGGAGGCTTGCCCGTGACCGCGAAGTAAAGTGTGCCTCCGAGCCCGAAGATATCGGTCCACGGGCCCTGATGACCATCGGGCGCCAATTGTTCCGGTGCCGCATAGACGGGAGAGTACATTGCGACTATGGAGCGTCCACCATCGCCCAGCTCCTGCCGGGCGGCGCCGAAGTCGATCAGTACCGGCGAGCCGTCGGGGCGTATCAGTATGTTGGCTGGTTTGATGTCCCGATGCAGCACGGAGGCGGCATGTACACGCTCCAGGCCGTCGAGAAGACAGAGAAGAAGTTCTCTGAGCTGCTGCTCTGGAAGGCTTTTCTGCTGCTCGACCAGCTTTGAAAGCGGTTGGCCTTCCTCGTAGTCCATGATCATGTAGGCAGTCCCGCGGTCCACGTGGAAGCGGGTGACCCGGACGATGCTCGGGTGGGGGAGGGGTCGCCCGAGCTCCCAAAGAATTTGCGCCTCCTTGAGAAACCGATCCAACGTCCAGCGATAGGTCGTTTCGGTTTCCGGCGACAGCGGAACGACCGTGCCATCTTCTGCGCGGCGGGCCAGTTGGGTGGGCAGGAATTCCTTTATCGCCACCTTCTCATCGAAAAATGTGCTTACCGCCTCGTACACAATTCCAAAGCCACCGGCTCCCAGCACGCGGGTGATCCGGTACTCCTGAATCATGGTCCCGATGGGCAACGCCTGCTTGCGGATGGTCTTGTCCACGGTTTCCTGAACTCGTCGATCGCGACTCGCACTGCTTCGTACAGTGACGGACTTTGGCTCGCGCAAGACTGTGTTCGGCGATTCCCGAAGCAGCAGCGGATTACGAGCGTATTACCAGCCTTGCGTACCGCTCCGGCGATGCGCAGGTGAGCCAAATGAATCGGGCGGCATTCTGCCCGCGAGCGCATTGTGCAACTATTGCGTTCGCGACCCAAATGGCAGTATGTTTGATCCCGTCAGGGATGCCGCTCGTGGGTCGCCTCATGCGCGAGCACTGTTTATTCAACAATAAATAAAGACAACCACCCCCGCGTGCGCCGCTACTATAACAACAGGCGGTGACGCGTATCCGGTTGGTCTCTAGGGAGGGGAGAGGCCGTGCCGTGTCCAACCGCATGTATGGCTTGTGAAGGTCTGTTTTCTGCGTCTGGTAGCATGCGGGCGTTTCACGGGGCCAGCTCACGTGATCGCCGTCTCGTCACAGTGGGTAGTCTATTACTGCTGGGCTCACTCTGCTTCTCGCTTCCGCTTGCACCGGCATTCGCACAGTCGCCGCCTCCCGCGTTGCCCCCGGCGGCGCAGCCCAGACCGGGACCGCCGGTGGCGCCGCCGGAGTTTCCTGCTACCCCGCCCGAGATCAAAGTGACTCCACTCTTCGCTGCGCCGCCGCCGGGCGCAGAGCGCATCAGGTTCGTGCTGCGCAACGTCGTGGTCGAAGGCGCTACTGCATATTCGCCTGAGGAGCTGCATGCCCTCTACGCAGGGTCCATTGGAAAGGAAATCTCGCTCACACGGGTATTCGATATCGCGGAGCGCGTTCAGGAGCGCTATCGGACGGACGGGTATCTGCTTACGCGCGTCATTGTCCCGGAGCAGACGGTGCGCGACGGGGTGGTACGCCTGCAGGTGATCGAGGGCTTCATCGATGGTGTACGGGTTGAAGGGGACATCGGACCGGTACGGGCGCGAGTGCAGGCCTACCTGGAGCGTCTCAAGGGACGTCGCCCACTGAGGCAGGAGGAATTGGAGCGCTATCTGCTGCTCGCCACCGACATTCCCGGAGTTCAGGCTTATGGCGTGCTCCAGCGCGGGCACAGTGAGCCGGGGGCAGCCGAATTGGTCGTCAAGGCGACGCGCAAGCCGTTCGAGGGTCTTGCGCTGGTCAACAATCGCGGCTCGAAATACACCGGCCCGGTGCGAGGTGCGATCAGTCTGCAGGAGAATGCGGCCACACGCCTTGGCGAGCATGTCGGCGTCTACGCCCTTGCAGCGCAGGAATGGGAACAAGGCTACGTGCAGCTTTCCTACGGGCAGCCGCTGGGTGACGAGGGCGTGCAGCTCCTGGTCTACGGTGCCTACGGGTCCTCCGAGCCCGGCTTTACCCTCGAACCGCTGAATGTCGACACCGAGATTCTGGTCGGAAATCTCTCGGTCAGCTACCCGCTCATTCGCTCTCGCCAGCGCAATTTGTTCCTGGAGGGCGGCTTTCAGGCGATTTCTTCTCGAGTCGATGTGCTCGGGCAGCGCTTCACGCGCGACGAGCTGCGCATCCTGTTCGCGCGTGCGACGTATCAGTCGCCCGGTCCCCTGGACGGTTACCTTCAGGCCGGTGCCGGGATCCGGCAGGGACTGTCCTGGCTGGGCGCGAGCGACTCCGACAGTCCGGACGTGTCGCGCCCCGGCGGTGAGAGCGATGGTACGGCCCTGACGGCGACAGGCTCTTATCTCCTGCCGCTTGGCAGCAGGCTCGCTTTGAACCTGGACGCCTCGGGGCAATACGGATTTCGAAAGCTGCTTTCGGACGAGGAATTCAGGCTCGGGGGAGAAGCCTGCGGGCGCGGGTACGACCCGTCGGAACTGGCGGGGGACAGTGGATTGTGCCTCAGCTCCGAGCTGCGCTATCGCCGGCCCACCGATTTCGGACCCATCAGAGGCTACGAAGCCTACGGATTCCACGACGTCGGTGCCGTCTGGCTGAAGGATGGCAGCGACAGTCGTGCCTCCCTGGCTTCTGCCGGTGTCGGTGTACGCACGCAGTTCGTGTCGGATGTTTATCTGGATCTGGAAGTGGCCTGGCCCCTCACGCGAGCGCCGGTCACCAGGGGAGACAAGGATCCCGAGGTGTACATCGGGTTGGTTGGGCGTTTCTAGGAATATGGGCGCGAAAGTGGTGGCCATCGGCGCGGTCGAGTAGCAGCAACCCTGCTTCCCCCGGCGCCACGCACGTTTGGGTTGCAACCGCTCACCGCGGACCCAGAGCTGGCATTGCGCGATAGGTCGCAGAGGGGGCACCATGGGCGTTGAACAAGGTCGAGTCCGGCAGCAGTGCGCACTTGATGTGCGTATCCATCCCCTCACATGTGCCGTGCGTGCCGCATTGCGCCCGTGGTCAACGCAGGTCCGGCGTCCCGCAATCCTACGGCTTCGCCTTCCTGCACTCCTGGCGTTCCCCGGTCTGCTGTGGGCGCCGCTTGCGCCGGCGAATCCGCAGGACGGCCAGGTGGTGGCGGGTTCGGCGGCCGTCGTCCAGAGCGGCACCAGCCGGGTGGACGTAATCCAGGGAAGCGACAAGGCGATCATCGACTGGCGCGGCTTCAGCATCGGACCGGGGGAGCGGACCCATTTCCGGCAACCCTCCCCGCAGGCAGTGACACTCAACCGCGTCAAGGGAGGAGACGCATCGAGGATCGAGGGACAGTTGACGGCAAACGGTCAAGTGTTTCTGGTCAACGGCAATGGTGTCCTGTTCGGCAAGGATGCTCGTGTGGACGTGGGCGGACTGGTAGCCACCACCGCCGACATTCGCAACGACGACTTCATGGGTGGCCGGTACGTATTCGACCAGCCGTCCCATAATCCCCGAGCTTCGATCGTCAACCAGGGACAGATCCGGGCCGCGGACGGTGGCGCGGTCGTGCTGGCTGCACCCGGGGTACGCAACGAGGGCCTGATCCAGGCGCGCCTGGGCAAGGTGGCGCTGGCCGGCACCAACACGGTGACGGTGGACTTCGACGGCGACGGCCTCATCCAGTTCAACGCTGGATCGGAGGTGGCGGCGCAACCCGCGGACACCGAAGGCACGCCAATGGCCGCTTTGGTGGCGAATGCCGGCAGCATCATCGCCGATGGCGGCCAGGTCATCCTCACCGCCCGTGCCGCCGACGCGGTCGTCGAAAACGTCATCAACATGGACGGAGTGGTGCAGGCGCGCACCGCCGAGCTGCGCGAAGGCATCATCGTCCTTTCGGGCGGAGATCACGGTGCGGTCCAGGTGTCGGGAAGCCTGGATGTATCGGGACCTGGTCAGGAACAAAGGGGCGGCACTGCAGAGGTGCTCGGTGAGCACGTGGCACTGCTGGATGGCGCTTCCGTCGATGTCTCCGGACATGCGGGCGGCGGCCATGCCTTGATTGGCGGCAACCTGAGCGGCAAGGGACCGGAACCGAACGCAGCGACCACCTCGGTCGCCCATGATGCCGAGGTGCGCGCCGATGCCCTGGGGACCGGAGACGGTGGCACGGTGGCGGTATGGGCCGAGCAATCGACAGAGGCCCACGGACGGCTCAGCGCCAGAGGCGGCGCGGTGTCGGGCAACGGAGGATTGATCGAGACTTCCGCCAGGCACTCGCTCAAGGTGACGAGCACGCCGGATGCCTCCGCGCCGAACGGCACCGGCGGCACATGGCTGATCGATCCCATGGATATCACCATCGTGCCGGGCTCCAGCGCAGATCTTGCGGGAAATATCGTCGGTGCGGCCCTTATCAGCGCAACGCTGAGTGCCGGCACCAGCGTGACCCTGGATACCAGCACCGGAGAAGGGGGCAACGCGCTGGGCGACATTACTCAGGCCGTCAATGCGGATATTCTTGATAGTGGAAGCGACGAGACCACGTTGACGCTTCGGGCCGGTAATTCGATCTTCCTCAACGCGGCCATTCAGGCGGTCGGTGAGGGTGCCCGACTGAATGTCGTGCTGAACGCCGATCGGGATCAGGATGGTGCAGGAGCGATTCGGATAAATCCCGGGTCCGCCATTTTCACCAATGGCGGAAGCATCGTGCTCGGCGGAGGGACCGATCCCTTGAGCACGCCGGCCGTGGGAACTGCGGCCGACATCGATGGAATCTACATCGAAGGAGCCAACCTGGACGCCGGAGCCGGCAACATCAGCCTTCGGGGTACGGGCTTCACCACTTCCGACACGGAGTCGACGATCACCGGAGCATCAGGCATTGATCTGCGCAACGGAGCCATGATTCGCGCGATCGATGGCAATGTTACGTTGTCGGGTACTGGCGGGGGCAACGGCCTCGGCGTTGAAAATATCGGTATCAATATGGAAGCGGACGCCTTGGTCGATGCGACTGGCAACGGTTCGGTGAGCCTGACGGGCACGGAGGGTAACGGTGTCTTCGGCACTTACGGAATCTATGGGTCGGGTCGGGTTGCCAGTCCCATGGCCACGCTGGTGAGCACGGATGGGATTATCGTACTCTTCGGTGACAATGACTTCGGAAAGGTTTTCATCACTGCGGGTGACGCGCAAATCTTTGACTCCAATGACATCAATTTGGACACGTCGACGCTTTCCGGATCTTTGTATGTCAACGCCGGTACCAGTCTCGGTATCGTCGGTCCCATCTCTGCCGATGTCGGCATGGATTTTCACGCAGTGTCCGACATAACCCAGACGGGAACGCTCAGCACGACAGGATCCCTCCGCATGTCTTCCAGTGGGGGCCACATCAGTCTTGATAGCTCGGTCTCTGCCGGTAACTTCATTTCGCTGGACGCCGCGTCCGGCGTAAGTCAGACCGGAGCGTTGAGAACGACTGACCTCGAACTCCATGGTACGGGACCCTTCGAGTTGACGGACCCCCAGAATGACGTCGAAACGTTATACGCAGATATCAGCGGAATTCTACACTACACCGACGCCAACTCGCTGCGCATCATCGATGGCGGAGAAGGTGGTGGAGTGGGATTATCGACGAATTCAGATGCGGCAGTGCACACGATCAATGGCAACCTGGTAGTGGATGCACCGGTGCTCGTGGCGGGCGAGGAGACCTTGGATCTGCAGGCGGGCGGCGCCACCTCCGACCTGGAGCTGAATGCGAACGTCACGGCAACGTCCGTAGTGCTCCGGGCCGACCACGAGATCACGCAGGCGGCGGGAACCACAATTACGGCGACCAACCTGGGACTCGAGGCCGCATCAAGGCCTGCACTGGACCTCGGAGACAACGATATAGAGGTGCTCGCAGCGAGTACCACCGGCCCCGGCCAGTCTTTTGCCTTCACTGACGAGACCAATCTGATCATCGGAAGCGTAGGCCCGCTGTCGGGCGTCCAAACCAACGGCGGAGACGTCACGCTCGATGTGGCAGGGCAGGTCACGCAATCGGCACCAATAGTCGCGGCGGGGTTGTCTTTGCAGGGTGGCGGCACTTACACACTGACGCACCCGGCCAATGATGTGCAGACGTTGAGCGCGGATACGGGCGGAAAAGTCCAATATTCCGACGCGAGCGCGCTGAGGCTCACGCCGCTGGATGCTGGCAATGCGGTGCGCACCGAAGATGCGGACGTCGATGTGAGTACCACGAACGGTGACCTGACCGTGGACGGGCCGGTTTCCGTAGGCAATGCAAGCCTGACGCTACATGCGGGCGGAGCGACTTCCAGACTGTCACTCAACGCAGACGTCAACGGCAGTTTCGTGGTACTGGGATCGGACGGCAGGATCGCTGCGCCCGTTCCGCTCGGCATTGCCGGTTCGATCGGCGACTTGACTGCGACCGCGCCCGAAATCCGGGTCAGCGATATCACCACCACCGGGGCGCAGACCTACCACGGCACGGTCACTCTCGGCAGCACCTACCAAACGCGGGGCGCCGCTTATTCCATCTCGGGAAACACCTCACTGGCCGCAGACACCACGATCCGCACTGCGGGGGGACCGGTTACCTTCCAGGGGCAGCTGGACGGGGGACAGGCGCTGCTGATCGACGCCGGCGCTACGGGCGATGTGCTGTTTGCCGGTGACGTCGGCACACGGGATCGCCTCGGCGGGATCGCCGTGCAGGCCGCCCGCAATGTACATTTCGACGGAGAGCTCCTCGCGGGCGCCACCCGCGTCATCCACGATGGCGCTTTCACGACGGCGCCCGATGCCATCGACGTACCGAGCTTGTATGTCAATCCCGCGGCGGCTTCCGCACGCTTGTTCGGCAAGGTGGCCGGCGTTTCCGGCTTTGCGGCGGCACTGCATGTCGATGGTCCGGTCGGCAATCCCGACTTCACGATCAACGACTGTGTGATGGGCGTGTCCTGCTCCCGGGGATTCCCGGTTGCCGCTCAACCGAACACCGAAGCGGAAAAGGCATTGCTGGCGTCCGAGGAATCGACCGCGGTTCGGGAGATCCCGGGCCTGTGGCTGGAGCAGACAGGTCCCAGGGCGCCCACGGATCCGCTCACCACGCAGTACTCGAATTTTGGCAACGAGGAGCTCTGGACCGATCACGGAAGCGCGGGAGAATAGCTCGCATGAACGCACAAGCGTTGAAGTTGAACCACGTGGCGTTGCAGCCTCGCCCGAATGTCCCGGTCCCAGGCTTTCCGAGCGCCGGGTCCGGAGCAAGCGCGAGGAAGGGAGGATGGCAGTTTGCGGCGCTCTTCATGCTTGCACTCGCCCTCGTTTTGAGTGGATGCCAATCAATGCCCGGTGGCGCACGCGCGGGCACTCCAAAGGGAGCGGAGATTCTCCAGACACGCAATGCTGTTGGCGAAGACTGCCGGGTTCTCGATATCGACGATGAGGTCACCAAGGGCGTCTCGGCCAAGTCCTACAAAGTCTTCTGTGGCCGTTGGGAGCACCCCAGCGCCCGTATCTATAAAGTGCCGGGTGCGGATGCCGGGCGTCCCTTATCGAAATGGGCCGAGGAGGGATGGTGGCTGGATCTGGTGAATGAGCGCGCTCTGTGCGACCCGCCCCAGACCGGCATGCTTTCCGGCGGCGAGCCCGCATTGACTTTGGATTGCCGGCTGCACCACGGAGGTTGGCCTTATGTAGCCATGGTCGCGAGCTCCCGAGGAGACGTCTATCTCGCGGACGGCATCCCCGCCGCGTTCGGTGTGATCGAGGACGCGATCGGCGTGATTTCCGGTACGCGCAAAATGGGGGCCGGCGAAAGTGGGAAGACGGTAACCAGTGCGGTGCGACTGCTCGAGGCCAGGTTGAGTGAACGGATGTACGGCGCCGGAGATCTGCAAACCTATTACGATGCCATGACGCTCGGGCAGTACTATAACGGCCTCAAGGATTTCCCGGCATCCGAAACCAAGTATCGCGAGGCCCTTGCCATTCACGAGCGGTTGCTCGGCGCCGGAAACCCCGAGTCGCTGGACGCGCTCATGCATATCGCGCTCGCACTCAGCAACCAGGCGCGGTTCATTGAAGCGAGCGCGCTGTTCAAGCGCGCCGAACCGATGGCGCAAGCCAAGAAGTCGATCGACCTGCCGGTGTATGCGCGCTTTCTCAGCTACCTGTCGCTGCATGCGGCCAACCAGCGACAGTTCGATCGAGCCCTGGAGCTTGCGCGGCAGGCGACTGCACTGCGTCGTGCCGAAAGCGAGCGGCCGGCGGGAAGCAGCGAGCACGGCGCGTCAGCCGGCGTGTTGGTTTCCGAGAACGTTGATCCGGACGTGGTGCAGAGCCTCTATATCGAGGCGGAGATGCTGCGCCACCTGGGTAACCCGGCACAGGCACAAAAGGTGCTGAGCGAGGCCGGAGACATCCTGCAGACCGCTCAAGAGGCACCGCCCTTGTGGGAGCCCCAACTCATCAATGCGGCAGCCAAGGTTGCCGCGTCACGTCAGGCCACCGGCGACATGCAACGCCAGTTGAGCTCGGCCGTCACGCTCTGGGAGCAACGAGCACCTGGAGAAAGGCCGTCGGCGCTGACCTATCTTGCTCTGGGTGAAGCGTACCGTGCGCAAGGCCGAACCGACGATGCGCTTGCGGCCTTTCAGAAAGGTATCAAGCTGCTCAAGAGTCGCGGTGACAGCGTGCGCTTCGAACAGCTCCAGCCGTATTTCCAGACCGCCCTGGCGTATTCGGCCGCACATCCTGATGACATGCAGGCGTTGCATGTCGAAATGTTCGAGGCGGCTCAACTGGTGCGAAGTGCGCGGACGGCCCAGGATATCGCACTGGCTGCGGCGCGGCTCGGCGCAGGCAAGGCGGCGGCGAGTGCGGTGGTGCGTCAGTTGCAGGACGCGGAGCAGCAGCGCTACCAGCTGTATCGTGCATACGAATCGGAGGTCGCCGGACTGGAGGGTCCTGCCATGCACGAGCGCCTGCAGGGGTTGCAGCAGGACATCGTGGCGGTCAATCGTCGTGTCAGCGAGTTGAGCGAGCAGGTTCAGGCGGCCTTCCCTGGATACAACCAGGTCATCGATACCATTGTCGATGCACCGAAACTGCTGGGTCTGCTCAAGCCGGACGAGGCGATCCTCCAGGTCCTGCTGGGTCCGGATGAAAGTATGTTGTTCATGGGCCGGGAAGGACGCATCGAGGCGTACCGGATCCCACTGACCGAAGCTCGGGCAGCAGACCTTGTGAAGCGCTTGCGAGCCGGCATCGAGCTCGGGCCCGACGGACAACTGCCGGCCTTTGATGTCGGGGCGGCAAATCAACTCTACCAACAGCTGTTCGCCCCCGTCGCCCAGGAGATCGAGCAGGTCAAACACATTGTCTGGGTCCCGAGCGGACCTCTGTTGAGCCTGCCACTGGGTGTGCTGGTGACGGAGCCGCCTTCGCCCGGCGGGAAGCCCGACTACCGTCAGGTTTCCTGGCTGGTGAAGCGTTACGCCGTAAGCCTGGTCCCGTCGGTGCGATCATTCGTCGACCTGCGGGCGGTCGCCAAAGCGTCGCATGCGTCGCACGCATTTGTCGGGTTTGGTGACTTCGTACCAATATCGGCGGCCGCCGCAAGTAAAGTCCAGGCCAACATTGCCCGGGATTGTCTGCACGATAGTGCGCGGCTTGAGGAATTCCGCGAGCTGCTTGCCGAGCTTCCGGCTTTACCGGCGACTGCAAAGGAAGTCAGTGCCATCTCCCGGACGTTTCCGCCGCAGGACACGCAGGTGGTGATGGGTGCGGATTTCACCAAAGCCAGGGTGCGTACGCTGCCGCTTCAGGATTACCGGATTCTGTACTTCGCCACGCATGCGCTGTTACCGGCGGAGCTCGAATGCCAACCGCAACCGGCTCTTGTGACCTCGCTCGAAGCCGCGCCGAAGCAGGGTGCCGACCCGCTGCTGGACACTGAGGAGATCATGCAGTTGAAGCTGGACGCCGACGCAGTCGTCCTTTCGGCCTGCAATACGGGCGGACCGGGAAATCAGACAGGCGGAGAGAGTCTTTCGGGGTTGGCGCGCGCGTTCTTTTTTGCCGGCGCACGGGCACTCGTCGTGTCCCATTGGTCGGTCGAGGACGAATCGACAGGCGATCTGATGATCCGGATGTTTCAGCACATGCGCTCGACACCGCCCGCGGATTGGGCGACTGCCCTGCAGGCAGCCCAGATCAGTGTGATCGAGGACGCCGCGCAGCCGCGCTGGAGTTTCCGGTCGCATCCGCTTTTCTGGGGGGCTTTTTCGCTGGTGGGTGACGGGAGTCGGCATCTGTCGGAGCCGACGAGTTTGCAGGCGCGAAGGTGACCTCGTGCAGGCAATGCCCGGGCAAGGCGCCATTCCGGCAGTGCTACATCTCGGAGGCTGCGTTCAGCAGCCGGACTCGTGAGGAGACCATGAAAATGACTCGTTCTGATCGTGGTTTGTTGGCACCCATGTTCATTGCACTTGTCCTTTCGTCGCCGCTGGCTCTCGCGGGCGACTATAGCGTCAAGACGTATGACCATACGCCGACTGCGCAGGAGCTGGAAAAGGCGCTGACGCCCGCGGAGCAGGCCGCGCCGGAGGGATTTCGTATGCGCGGCATCAAGAAGCCCACGGTAATGGAAAAGCGCCCGTCGGCGGTGGCCCTACAGGTGCAGTTCGAGTTCAACAAGTATGAGCTCACTCCCGGAGCCAGGGAGGTCCTTGACAACCTGGGCACGGCGTTGCAGTCACCGGGCCTGCGGGGTGGAAGCTTCTTGATAGAAGGTCATACCGACGATATCGGAAGCGACGCGTACAACATGCAGCTGTCCGAACAGCGCGCGAACAGCGTGAAGCGCTATCTTGTCAGCAAGTTCAACATCGATGAGTCCAGCCTGCGCGCTGTCGGGCGTGGCAAGTCGGCCCCATTGGATCCGCTCAACCCGTCCAATGCAATCAACCGCCGCGTCCAGATCATCAATTTGCACTAGCCCGGAATCCTTGCTGGCCAGCCGCTGGCTGGCTGGTGAGATTTCCGGGCTAGCGCGCATCCGTTACCGATTGCGAATAGGCGCGACAAAGATGGATTTTTGGAGATTGTGAGAGCCTGAGTTTAGGTAGGTAGGGCGGATAAGCGCAGCGCATCCGCCATTCAGGATCTGCCGGGACCATGAGTGCAGGAAGCGTTTCGCTCCAGTGGAGTTTCGGGTGCCGAGTGGGTCGCGAAGGGTATGAGGCGTCGTGGGGAACACGGAGCCAATGTGCGTCGCGGAGTCGGATTTTGAACCAGCGGTCGGTGGGTGGGTGGCGGATGCGCTGCTCTTATCCGCCCTACGGCGCTGGTCACCGCAATCGACGAGTACATCGCCAATTCACAACACCAGGCCCAAGCGATTCATCCGGACCGAGAGCGCTCGCGATATCCTGCAGAAGGTCATTCGCGCCCAAGTGCCGCTGAAGTTCCAAACTAGCTACCGGACGACTTTCGCCACCAGACGCCGGTCCAATCGATCCGATGGAGCTCGTCGGTGATGCTCAATTGCTGGCGAAAATCCGTGACCGCCTGCTTGCAGGCCGCGACTGCCCCGTAGTCATCAATGATGATGAAGCCGCCCGGCGCTACTTTGGGATAGAGGGCCTGGAGAGCCACAGTAGTGGATTCATACATGTCCCCGTCGAGCCGGATGAGTGCGAGCTGGGATTCTTCGAATCGTGGCAGAGTCTCCTGGAACAGGCCTTCGAGAAAGATCACATGGTCGTCGAGCAGGCCGTATTTGGCAAAGTTCGCGCGCACTTCCTCGACCGGAACCCGGAGCTCGTCACGCTGATAGAGGCGGTCCTTGCGATCGGCGGGATAGAGGTCGGGTTTTGGCCGCGGCAGTCCCGCGAAGGAGTCGGCAACATACACGCGCCGCTCCCTGGCACCGTAGGCTTCAAGCACGGCCTTCATCAATAGGCAGCAGCCTCCGCGCCAGACGCCGGTCTCAATGAAATGCCCGGGAACATTCTCGACGAGGGCGCGGGCCGTCAGCTCACGGAGATTATTGAGGCGTCGCAATCCCACCATCGTGTGGGCGAGAGCCGGCCAATCCCGGCCTTCCGCGCGCGTCTCCTCGAAGCTTCGCTCGGGCACGGGGGCGATGACCTTGTCCCCGAGCATGCGATTTCCCAGGGATCGCAGCCAGTGCCTCAGTTTTCGTCTTTGCGTGAGGGGCTCGCCATAGATCACATTGGCAAGGGTCTTGACCATGAGGTCGAGATACCGCTCGCGCACCTGGCTGAGTTGGTGGTCGGTCGCTGCAATGGCGTCGTTCGGCCTTCCCACTCGCTTGTTCGTCCACTCCGACGTCATGAACTGCTTTTCCTTTCTCTCGGTGCCGAGCCCATGGACAACACGGTCGTGGTGCGTGAGCCCGGCTGCGGGCCCGTTACTAACGATCCTGGGGTTCACGACACAGCGGAAGAACCTTGGATCGTGGCCGGTCTATGCGCTGCCCTAACACTCCTTGAAGGTTGAGGGCCAGGACGCGAGGTCCCTATCAAGCTGAGTGCCATCCCGAAGAAGCACTGCAAGATACTCCGGCGAGGGTAGGCCTGCGCAGCAGTGCAGCGAACCGCCTCCCACCTCCCGGCCCCACGACCACCACAGGCTTCTTCCGTGCCCCGCTTCTGCGAACATCCTGCGCGCAGTTGTGCTCATGAGTTGGCGCACCGCCGTGCCGTCTTCGAGGGCCAGTGCCAGCGGTTCCGCCACGGGTGTCTGCCACCACTGCACGAGTGAGCTTACCAGTGTGGCTTGCGCGCAAGCCGGCACGGGATCGGAAGGGAAAGGGTACTGGGCGAGCGCCTCCTCCAACTCGTCAATGGAGCCGTCCAGGCGCAGCGCCGACAGCGCCACGTCCTCGAGCGCGGTGTACCAGTCGTGGGCCTCGAACACCGCGGTCATGTCGAATTCGGGCGTCAGCGCTACTGCCACGGTGAGGGGAAAATAGCGCCCGACATTGTCGACGCTCGGCATCAGGACACCGGCCCAGGGGATTTCACCGCATACGCCTGGCCAAAGAACGAAGCGCCAGATGGGGCTGTTCAAATAGATGTCGAGCCACTGATCGCCAAGCGCCGCGCGGCTGGCCGCGATGCCGTGTTGCAGCCATTCGTCCCACCGGCTGATGAACTCCGGCGGCAGGCGTCGCGAAGCGAAATCGCCCAGAGCAGGCATCTTGCCGTGCCAGCCGGGAACCGGTCCGCGGTCGTTCGACACTACAGTCGCCCTGGGCAGCGGAACTGCTGCAATTCCTGCAGGCGGAACGGATTCTCGACGCTGGTGGTGATCAGCTGAAACCGCGCCCTGCGGCCATCGATATCGAAGGTGACGATGTAGCGTTCCGCCTGACTGGTGCGCTCCATCTGTGCCTGGTCCAGCATCCGCAACAGTGCCCACGGTCCCTCATAAACCACACCCGACGCGTTGCCAGCCGTCGCAGGTGAGATCTGCAGGCGCACCTGGTTGCTGCCGCGCGGGCCGGGCCACTGCACGGGTACCGGGACCTGCGGTCCGTGGCTGTAGCGGACCACCTTGCCGTCGACATCCAGAAGGAACTGGGTGATGGTCGCATCCATTTCGATGGGCTTCAGCTCCAGTGTCAGGGTGAGCGCCGGACTGCCCGACGGGAAGTAGACTTCGCGTATGGTCTGTGCGCGCTGGAACTGGATCAGCGATCCGGCGTCGTTGCCCATGCTGGCTTCGCCGACCTGCCGGAAGCGCCACGGGCGCGTGGAGGTGTCGACGTACTGGGCAAGGTTCTGCTTGAAGAAATCGTCGAGCAGCCCGCCGGGTGCAAAGAGTTTTGCGAAGTCTTCGCGGGTCACGTCCCGTGCGCTGGACTTGACGAATGGATAACGACCGGAGATCGCGCGATTGCAGAACTCCCCGATGTCGGTGCCGATCGCCTGGCTCAGATTCGCGCGTGTCGCGCCCAGCGCCTGGCGCGCGCTGTCCTGTGACAGCGTGGTGAGCATGGAGCGCAGCGGATCGGGCAGGCGCAGCGCCTCGGCCTTCAGTCTGGTCGGTACGTCGCTGGTCGGAGGGGACATGCCGCCCTTGACCGCAGTTTCGGTGGCGAGCAGGAGCGTATAGAGCTCGTTGACCAGCGCGAGCGTCGCGTCGATGGGTGCCGGTTGTCCCGGTGCGCTGCCCTGCACCATTCGCCGCAGATTCTCGAATCGCGCATCGACAATTTGCGCGGGAAGCGATTCGGCGCTGCCGGTGGAAACTTGCGCATCGGACTGGCCGAAGAGCTTCATGAGGTTGGCACGGGCGCTCTGGACCCGGTCGGTGGCCTTTCCCACGAGCGTTTTTTCCGCCTCATCGGCGCGTGCCAGCGTGACTTCGTTGACGATTGCTCTCAGGAGCGCCGGCAGGGGCGAGTTCGGCGCCGACAGGATCCCGGCCTCCTGGATGCTCAGTTCGAGGTTCGCCGCCGGGATCAGCATGATGTCGTCCACGAACGACTCCCAGGTGCGTGCGTAGTCTTCGAGATAAAGCCTTCTGACCTGGTCCAGCAGGTCCGACTGCATACCGCCCGACAGCGGGTAGTCCTGTGGAGCAAGGCCGAGGACCCAGCCCTGTTCCTGCGCAAGCTGTCGCGTGACCTGCCGGGACGACTGCACGAAAGCCTGATGATAGCCCGTGTAGCTGAAAAGACCCGGCACGCCTTGCGTAAGGGGCTTGCCGCTCGCCCGTTTGAACACCAGTGCGGCGGAAGGCCCGGCGGCCTTGGCAATGGTGAACTCCGGCAGGTCCTCGCCCAGGCCCTGGCGCTTGAGGCGGTTGTAGATCCGTTGTGCCAACGGCGTGCGTGCCAGGTCCGCGCGGGCGCGCTCGATCAATCCGGTATCGGGCACGATCGGCGCGGAGATCCATCCCCGATTCAGCAGTGCATCCAGGTGATGTTCCAGTGCCTGACGCTGTTGGGGACTCACCTCGCGCGGCAGGTTGGCCTGCCAGTCGGCAGTTATGAAGGCTTTCAGCGCAACCGGATCGAAATGGGCCGGGTCGCTCAGCATGAGGTAGGCTTTGAGCGTTTCGTACAACAGCTCAGGATTGTTCCGTGCCTCGGAGCTGAGCTGCTCCTCCAGTCGCAGGCCGAGTCGCGGCAGGAATGCGTCCTGCAGCAGGTGGCGGTATGCATAGTCGGCCGCGGCGGCAAGCTTGTCGCCCTGGTACAGGCCGAAGCCCATGGTCACGGGGCTTGCGCCCGCCGTCGTCTCGCCGGAGGGTGCGGCCATCGTGCTCACCGATTGCAGCACCGGAAGCAGTCCCACCAGGTCCGCGTTCGCGTACGCTTGTACATTGCGGACGTCTTCCGTCACCGCTTGCAGCTTGTGGTCCACTCCTGCGACGAAGGCCTGGTTGCGCAGGTAGCTGACCGACCAGGCGGTGATCGAGCCGAGGGTCAACACCGCCGCGGCCGCGATGCCCGTCCATTCCAGCAATGCGCGGCGGCGTTCCCAACGCAGGTTGGTTCCCGCAAGGCCCGCTTCAGGGAAGATGACATCCTGGACGAGCCGGGTCAGAAAGAAGCTCTTGCCGCTGCCTTGTGGCGGTAGCACCAGCCGGTTGTCGAGCCGCAATGCGCGCGCGAGACCGCCGAGCACGCGATCGATCGGACTGCCCTCCTGGGTGCCGCTGGTGAAGTAAATGCCGCGCACCATGGGCGCGACCTGGTAGCGCGAAGCGCCGAGGACCTTCTGCAGAATCGTTGTCAACGGCTCGCGCAGCGCGCTGAACTGCTGCGGAAAGACGTACAGCGCCGCGCGCCTTTGGGGGTCGCGTTCCTGTTGCAGTCGATCAACAAGGCGGTCGTAGAGCCGCGTTTCGAGCGCCGCATACTCGTTGGTGAAGTCCGCCAGCACCTCGGTGCCAGGCTCGGCGGCAGGGAAGGTCACACCCCAGACCTGGGCGCGCTCCTCGCGGCCGAGCTCGCCGAAGAACTCGACGAAGCCGGCCAGCAGATCGGCCTTGGTTACCAGGACGTACAATGGAAAACGGATGTTGAGCTCGGTGTAGAGCTCCTGGATGCGCTGGCGCAGCGAATTGACAAGGATCTCTGTCTGCACGGCAGTCTGCTGCAGGAGATCGGCAACGCTCACGGTGAGTATCACGCCGTTGATGGGACGGCGGGGACGAAACCGCTTCAGCAGCTGCAGGAATCCGTTCCAGGCGGCGCTGTCGACCTCGCGGTTGCTTTCCTGGGTGGTGTAGCGACCCGCCGTATCCAGCAGGATCGCCTGATCGGTGAACCACCAGTCGCAGTTTCGCGTGCCGCCCACGCCGCGGATGGCTTCCTGTCCGAAATGCTGGGCCAGCGGGAACTGCAGCCCCGAATTGACCAGCGCGGTGGTCTTGCCGGATCCCGGTGCGCCGATGAAGATGTACCAGGGCAGCTCGTACAGGTACTGGCGACGACCGAGTCCGGCGAACCGCCCCCATCCCGTTTGCCGGCCCCTGGTCTCCTTGAGCACTTCGACTGCTTCTTCGAAACGCCCGCGCAAGGTTTCCACTTCCTGCTGTCCCGGTCCCGGGCTGGACGCCGCCGGCGGTTTCACCAGGCCATTCATCAGTCGCGCATTGGCGCGCTGCCTTTTGACGAACTGCCATATCGCCTTGCCCACGTAGAAGCCGACGATGGCCGCGATCAGCAGCGCGCGCGCCAGCGAAGATTCCAGCGGGCGGTAGTCGGCCAGCCCGATGAGCGGTCCGACGTACCAGATGATGAGACCGAGTGCCGCAAGTCCCAGTGCGCCGACAAGCCAGGGATGAAACAACAGCCTGAACAAGCCTTTCATCGGGAAGCCGTTGCAAAGAGGGTGATTTCGACGCGCCGGTTGCGTGCGCGTCCCGTCGGCGCTGTCGTTGGAGGCGACGGGCTCTGCATCGGCGCGCCCTTCGGCGCTCAGGCGCTGGGGCGCCACCTGTACTGCGAGGAGCTTCGAGACGGCTTCGGCGCGCGCCTGCGAAAGGTGCCAGTTGGAAGGGAAGCGGACCGAACGGATCGGCTGGCTGTCGGTATGGCCGGTGACCTGGATCGGACCCGGAATGGCATTCAGCGCTTCGGCGATGCGCGCCAGCAAGGGCAGGAACGCTGCGGACGGTGTGGCGCTACCGGGAGCGAAGAGGCCGTCACCGCGAAGCGTGACGACGCTGCGGTCGGCCGCGTCGCGAACCGCTACCAGATCCTGCGCGATTTCGGGCGCAAGCAGGTTGGCGAGTCGCGGCTGCGGCGCCGTCGCGTGCGGAGCGGGTGCAACGAAGCGCGTGGCGGGCCGCGGCGCAGGAGGAGCGACGCGAATGGACTGGATCCTGGCAAATACGGGATCGGAAATATTGTTGAGTCGGAAACTGAAAGTCAGATAGGCCCCGAGCAGGATCGCTCCACAGACCACGACCACCACCCACATCGGCAGTATGGTGAGCACCGCATGGCGTGGTGCCACGGTGCCGCGCCAGTGCGGTGACAACTCCCGCTCATACTCGCCGCGGTTCTGGCGCAACAGCTGTGCCAGCCGCTCGCGCAGCTGCTCGAGCTGGGCCCGGCCGTTGTCGAGCACGCGGTAGCGGCCCTCGAGTCCCAGGGCGAGGCACACATAGAGCAGTTCCAGCAAATCGCGGTTGGCAGCAGGATTCTCCGCGAGCTTGCCGAGCAGTTGGAAAAACTTTTCGCCACCCCAGCCTTCGTTGTGGAACATGACCAGCAGGCTTTGCCGGGCCCAGACGCCTGAAGAACCCCAGGGAGTGGACGCCGCGATTTCGTCCAACAGCGTGCACAGTGCATATCGTGCCGCGACCACCCTTTCGGGCGCGATGCCTGCGGCTTTGGCCCGCGCCTCAAACTCCTTGATGCCCTGGGCGAGCGCCTCGCGGAGAGCCGCCGGATCCGGGTGCTGTGCAGTGGCACGAAGCTGCGCAGTGACATTGAGCAGGGGATTGGCGGCGGCCACCAGCGGATTGATACCCGACACCGATTTCGCGGAGTCAGCCCGAGTGGCGCTGCGGCGTCCGGCGCCGCCGCATGGGTCGAGCCCAAACCCTGCGCCCGGGTGCGCCCGCCGGGCGTGGGGAGAACGACGGTGCGATCGGAGCCCGCTTGGGCGAAGGGATCGTCGTCGGTCATGAATCAGCCCCGAATGGCCCAGAATTCCAGCTCCAGCCCGGGAAACTCGCCGGCGATGTGCATGGCCAGCCCGCCCGAGCGTTCCAGCTGTTGCCACAGCTCGCCGCCACGTTCCAGCTCGAAATAGTTGAACCCCGCGTGGTAGGGAATCTGTCGAGGCGCCACCGGCAGGGGACGCAGCGGAATGCCCGGCAATTGCAGGTTCACCAGATCGCGAATGCGCTCCACCGGACCGATCTTCACCTGGCCTGGAAAGCGGTTGCGCAGGCTCTCTGCTGGCAATTGGGCATTGACCGCCAGTACGAAGCCGGCGCTCTTGAACAGCTCCAGATCCGCGATGTTGGCCACACGCACGCCGTACTTGCGATCCTGCAGCTCGATCGGGATGGCGTTCGGGTCAAACACCATGCTCAACGAACGACGCAGTTCGGCGAGCAGCGGGCCATAGCAGCGCTCGAGGGCATCGTGCTGGTACTCGGGGAACGCCGGCGGGCGTCGCTCGGCATGGCTGAAAGTTGCGAGGTCGCCCGCAAGCCCGAGCAGCAGCTCGAAGAGCCGTTGAGGGTGCAGCTGCCGAAAAGTCGCCAGATGGGCGAGCACCGGCTCGTACCGATTGCTGGTCTGAAGCAGCAGAAAATCCACGATTTCGGCCACCCCGCCGCGTCCCGGCTGTGCGAGGCGTCCCGCCAGCGCTGCGGCGCGCTGGTGAACCAGCGCGTGGATTTCGCGAAGATGACCGTGCAGTGCGGTGGAGGCGCCGACATGCAGCAGGGGAGGGATGTAGCCCTTGTCCAGGATGAGCTGATTGTCCGCGCGCCGCTCGACGACGCTCGCCACGCCCAGGGTGCAGTAGGCGTCGGTGGCCTCGCTCTGGCGCACCAGTTTCAGCCTCAGCCGGCCAATCTGTACCAGCGCATCGCGATTGGCGGACGCGTTGGTGTCGCTGACGGTTACCTCCTGGGTTGCGAAGCGCGCCAGTCCGGAACCCGCCTCGTCGTCGAGCGCCACCTCCTCCATGCCGGGTCTGCGCAACGGGAGGCAGAGCACGATGACTTCGTTTCTGACGGAAGGATCGATCTCCAGCGGAGACGGCGGGCTGTCGCGCTGGGGAAAGTCGAACGGGGTGCCGTCCGGGAGCACCCCGCGTCCCACCGACAGTTGGACCTTGCCCAGCGAAAGGGCGGACTCATCGACCTCGAGGTTGCAGAACCCCCATCCGTATCCGGACATGGGAGCCGTCCGTCCCTCCACGAGCCATTCCATGTACCGGTCGTGTTGCTGAAAGTGCTGGGGTTGAAGGAACATGCCTTCACTCCAGACCACCTTTTGGTTCCAGTGCATGGGCGGAGCTCTATACCTGGCTGTCGAAACGGGACCCGTGGGGAAAGGTTATGGTGCGCTCGTAATGCTGATTCGGTTCTTGCCCAGCTCTATCTTCACCGGTGAGGTGCGATTGGGCACCACGGCCAGGCTCGCCCGCCATTGCGAATGCTCGAGGTCCCGGAAACCGGCCGCGACCCCGAGGTATTGCGTCGCGGGCTGAAGCGTACGCGCGAAGCGGCGCGTGTCTCCCGGCATCAACTGGAACTGGTCCATGGAAACGAGCTCTGCGCCGAGCGTCGCCTGGTTGTTCTCGAACAGCGAGAAGAAGTCGGCAGCCTTGAACGTCGCCAGCGAGTTGAGCTCGTACAACTGCACGACCACAGGGGAAGGGCGCCCGCTGACGTCGGGATTGACGTCCGGCTGTACCTGCAGAAGTGCCTGGATTACGGTGGGCTTGGGGGGTTTCGGACCGCCACATGCGGCCAGCCAAAGAACCACCAGAGCGGCAGCAATGCGAGCCGGGTGACTGCGCCGCGCGGCAGGGTTCATCCCTCGACCTCCGCTTATGGTTATATTGAAGGCGTTCGACTTCGCACCCCTCCGTGGGCAACAACTATAAACCATAAATCTGCAGTGTGGGAGATGGAGGCTTTCGCCCATGATGCTCGAGCGTATGTCGTGTGGTTTGCGGCCAGATTCCATTCGGTTCACGAGCGCCAAACGCACTGCCGTGAAGGCCGGGTCGGCTAACCGCAGGGTGCGGGCCAGGAGCGGCGGTCGATCCATTCCCTGGCGGAGGGCGCAGGGTCTATTGACCGCCGCCCGATTTGCTGCTATCTACGCTATGCCCATTTAGAAAATGCCGCCTCGCAACGAGGCGGACTGCATGGCGCAATCAACCAGGCCGCGCACAGGGATCCACTAATAACACTACAGCAGGAGGCGCCGCATGAAACCATTGCTTGGAGTATTGCGTCACCGGCCAATCGATGCATGATGCCGCAGCAGTCATCCTGCAAGCTGCTTATCGATGAACCTGGAAGCACTGCTGGCCGAAGTCGCTCCGCAAAATCCGTGCGGTCCGGACTTGACCTACGATTCGGAATTCCTGGAGCTCGAACAGGCGGCTCGCGGTCGTCCCGAACAGCAGTTCGGCGAGACGAGAATCCATGCGGAAGAGCCGGACTGGGGCAAGGTCCGGGAGTGTGCGCTTGCGCTCTGGAGTCGCACCCGGGATCTGCGCGTCGCGGTTTTCCTGACCAGGGCGCTGACGCAGCTGGACGATTTCTCCGGACTGGCTTCGGGCCTGACTCTGCTGAAGGGATTGCTGGAACGCTACTGGGACCAGGTGCACCCGCGGCTGGATGCGGAAGACGACGATGATCCGACCATGCGCCTCAACGCCCTGGCGCCGCTCGCCGACCCGGACACGGTGTTGCGGCAGGTGCGTGAGCTGTACCTCGTCCCGCCGGGTCGCCACGGCGCCGTTGCCGTACGCGGCCTGTTGGTGGCACTCGGCAAATGGCCCGCCGGATCCGGCGGGCCGGCGCCGAGCCGCGCCGAACTGGAGGGTGTTCTGCGCGCAGCCGCGGCCGACGGCGCGCTCCCGCTCGAGGCGCTGCGCGCGTCCGTGCAAGCGCTGGATGGCTTGCGCAGGGTGCTCACCGAGCGGGTGGGGCTCGAGCGCGTTCCCAGGCTTCGACCGCTGAGCGATCTGCTCGCATCGCTGCTTCAGGTGTGCGACGCAGCGCTCGGGGAGGAGGAGCAGACCGATGATCAGGAATCGGGAGCGGGAGTGACGGGAACCTCGGATGACGGGGCGTTGGCGGGCAGTCTCAAGGAGATTCGCAGTCGCGAAGACGCGGTGCGCATGCTGCAGCGCGTGGTCGATTTCATCGAGCGTACGGAGCCCGCGAATCCTGCGCCGCTCTTCATTCGACGCGCGCAACGTCTGATGACCAAGAATTTCGTCGAGATCATTCAGGACCTGGTTCCGGACAGTCTGGGCCAGATTCAGAAGATGGCCGGTCTGGAGAACGAATAGGGGAAACACTCGTAACGGCCCGACCTGTGACCGGACGTCGGTTCGTCTACCAAGCGCGAGGGTGAACGCGTTTTTGCGCCACCGGGCAGTGGCGTTTCGAATGATGGTTTTCAGGAGGTGAATCATGGCACCGAGCAGTCAGAAGTTCATCGCACGAAACCGCGCGCCCCGCGTTCAGATCGAGTACGACGTCGAGCTCTATGGGGCGGAGAAGAAGATCCAGCTGCCCTTTGTGATGGGCGTCCTGGCGGACCTCTCCGGGAAGCCGACCGAGGCATTGCCTCCTGTCTCCGATCGCAAGTTCCTGGACATCGATGTGGACAACTTCGACAGTCGCATGAAAGCCATCAAGCCGCGCGTTGCGTTCCAGGTGCCGAACACGCTCACGGGAGACGGCAACATGAGCGTCGAGATCACCTTTGAGAACATGGACGACTTTTCGCCGGCGGCGGTGGCGCGAAAGGTCGACGCGCTCAGCAAGCTCCTGGAAGCACGCCAGCAACTGTCGAACCTGATCACCTACATGGACGGCAAATCGGGTGCCGAGGAACTGATTGCCAAGGTCCTTCAGGATCCCGCGCTGCTGCAGTCGCTTGCCGCCAGCAGCAAGCCCGCAGGCGAAGAGGACAAAGCCTGATCTGCCCCAAACCTGTTTCGAGGAGATGGTTATGGCCGACACCGAACAGCAGAGCCCACAGGCAGAAGCCCTGCAGCTGGAAGGCAACGAACTAACGGCCCTGCTGCAGAAGGAATTCAGGCCAAAGAGCGATGATGCAAAGAGCGCGGTCGAGCGCGCGGTACGCACGCTCGCCGAGCAGGCGCTTGCGCAGACGAGTCTGATCAGCTTCGACGTGGTGAAGTCGATCTCGGCGATCATTGCCGAGATCGATCGCAAGCTGTCCGAGCAGATCAATCTCATCCTGCACCACGGAGACTTTCAAAAGCTCGAGGGTGCATGGCGTGGCCTGCACCACCTGGTGAACAACACCGAAACGGACGAAATGCTCAAGATCCGTTTCATGAACATCTCCAAGGCGGATCTGGGAAAGAGCCTCAAGAAGTTCAAAGGAACGGCCTGGGATCAGAGTCCGTTGTTCAAGAAGATCTACGAAGAGGAATACGGGCAGTTCGGCGGTGAGCCGATCGGTTGCCTGGTGGGCGATTATCACTTCGACCACACTCCGCCCGACGTGGAGCTGTTGGGCGAAATGGCCAAGATCTCCGCGGCGGCGCATACCCCGTTCATCGCCGGAGCCTCGCCCGTGCTGATGCAGATGGATTCCTGGCAGGAGCTGGCGAACCCCCGCGACCTCACGAAGATCTTCACCACGCCGGAGTACGCTGCGTGGCGCTCGTTGCGGGAGTCCGATGACTCGCGCTACCTCGGGCTGGCGATGCCCAGATTCCTTGCGCGGCTGCCGTACGGCGCCAAGACCAACCCTGTCGATGATTTCGACTTCGAGGAGGACACCGGTGCCGCCGATCACAGCCGCTACACCTGGGCGAACTCCGCCTACGCCATGGCGGTGAACATCAATCGATCGTTCAAGCTCTATGGCTGGTGTTCGCGTATCCGCGGCGTGGAGTCCGGAGGGTCGGTGGAAGGGTTGCCGACTCACACGTTTCCTACCGACGATGGCGGCGTCGACATGAAGTGCCCTACGGAAATCGCCATTTCCGATCGGCGCGAGGCGGAGCTGGCGAAGAACGGATTCATGCCGCTGGTGCATCGCAAGAATTCCGACTTCGCGGCTTTCATCGGTGCCCAGTCGTTGCAGAAGCCGTTCGAATACGACGATCCGGACGCCACTGCCAACGCCAACCTCTCAGCGCGGCTGCCGTATCTGTTCGCGTGCTGCCGCTTTGCGCACTATCTGAAATGCATCGTGCGCGACAAGATCGGTTCCTTCAAGGAAAGGGACGACATGCAGCGCTGGCTGCAGGACTGGATCATGAACTATGTCGACGGCGATCCGGCGCACTCATCCGAAACCACCAAGGCCCAGAAACCGCTGGCGGCGGCGGAGGTGATGGTCGAGGAGGTGGAGGGTAATCCCGGATATTACACCTCGAAGTTCTTCCTCCGCCCGCACTACCAGCTGGAGGGACTGACGGTGTCGCTGAGACTGGTTTCCAAGCTGCCGTCGTTGAGGACGCCGTAGCGCCCGGAAGCTTCCGGTCGTCGGCTGCGGTGTGAGGCATTCGTGGATTCGGAGGTGATACAACAACGAAGTCAGCCGGTGTCTCGGGCGGCCTGAACGTCCGGCCATTGCCGGATCCCGAGAATGACCAATAACCAGGAAAGGAGGGAGTCATGGCTGTCGACATGTTTCTCAAGCTGGGGGATGTCAAGGGCGAATCGGTCGATGACAAGCACAAGGATGAAATCGATGTGCTGGCCTGGAGCTGGGGCTTATCGCAGTCGGGCACGACGCACACCGGCTCGGGGGGCGGTGCCGGAAAGGTGAACGTGCAGGATGTCTCGTTGACAAAGTGGGTCGACAAGGCATCGCCGAATCTCGTCCTCGGATGCTCCATCGGCAAGCACTACCCGGAGGCGCTGCTGACCGTGCGCAAAGCCGGTGAAAAGCCGCTCGAGTATATCAAGCTCACCATGAAGGACGTGCTGGTCTCTTCGGTTTCCACCGGTGGCAGCCACGGGGAAGATCGATTGACCGAAAACGTCACGCTGAACTTTGCAGAGTACAAGATGGAGTACGCTCCGCAGAAGGCCGATGGCTCGGGCGACGCGGCGGTGACTGCCGCCTTCCACATCGCCAAGAACGTCAAGATATAACGATCAGAGGGAGGGCTGAGCGGCTTTGCTCGCGCGAGCAGGCCGCTCCGGTGGCCTTGCAATCGAGTGGCCCTCAAGGGCCGTTCGTCGCCGGCGAAAGCAAGACCTTTCCTGCTTGCACTCGATGCGCACCAGGGACTTCACGACGGTGTACGGGTGTGCCTCTTTGGAATGGATCGGGTAGGACGAGCGCCAATGTCCCAGGGCGACATGTTTCTGAAGATCGAAAGCGCACGCCAAGGGCCGATCAAGGGCGAGGCACAGGATGACAAGCATGCGAACGAGATCGATGTCATCTCCTGGTCCTGGGGCATGCGGGCGCAGACCGCGATGGGAAGTGCGGGTTCCGCCAGCAAGACCTCCTTCACCGAGCTGCGGGTCGTGAAGCAGGTGGATAGCGCTTCGACCGGACTGATGTCCGCGATGCGTAACAACGACGCGATCAAAAAGGCGGTCCTTACGGTACGCAAGGCGGGTGGCTCAGCGCTGGAATACTTCCGGATCACGCTTCAGAACGGGCGCATCACCCAGCTGGAGGTGCAGTCGGGGGAAGGCGGGGCGGGTGCAACGCTCGTCGAGCACCTGGCGTTGGCCTATCAGAAGATCAGCGTCGAATATGTGCCACAAGGGCCGGATGGTCAGGCACGCGGCGGCATGCTGTTCGAGGCGGAAACCGGCACGCCATGATGGCAGGTACCGGATCTTGCCAAAGCGCTGCTTCGATCCGCGTCCTGAGCGGCGGCAAGGTTACGGTTCCATGGTGATGCAGGCACCGGAGAGGACAACGTGACACTGGCAACCGACAAGGCCGAGCAGAGCCTGCGCGACGGCGATCCGGCCACGGCCCTGAAGCTGTTGCAGGAGCAGGTGCGTGCGCATCCCGACGAGTCCAGGCTGCGCGTGTTCTTGTTCCAGTTGCTGTCGGTGCTCGGGCAGTGGGAGCGCGCACTGGCGCAGCTGAACGTGGCCGCGGAGCTCGATCCGGCGGCATTGGCCATGGCCCAGACCTATCGGGAAGCGCTGCGGTGTGAGGTGCTTCGTCATCAGGTGTTCGACGGCAAGAAGTCGCCCATGGTTCTTGGCGAGCCTGAGAGTTGGCTCGCGCTGCTGATCGAGGCGCTGCTGTTGGCGGGGCAGGGCGAGCATCAGCACGCGCGGCGGCTGACGCAGCAGGCGTTCGAAGAGGCCGCGCCCTCGAGCGGAACCCTGGACGGGAAGGCGTTCGGCTGGATCGCAGATGCCGACACGCGCCTCGGTCCGGTGCTGGAAGCGGTCATCAACGGGCGCTACTACTGGATACCGTTTGCGCGGCTCAGTCGGATCGATATCGAGGCGCCGTGCGATCTGCGTGATGTGGTTTGGATGCCGGCGCACCTGGAGTTCGTCAACGGGGGTGAATCGGTCGCGCTGATTCCAACGCGTTACCCCGCCTCCGAGTCCAGCGATGACGGCCTGGTCTTGCTGGCACGAAAGACGCTCTGGAAGGAGGTTGCGCCGGACGTATACCAAGGCGTGGGCCAGCGCATTGTGGCCACGGATGCCGGCGAAGTGCCGCTGATGGATATTCGTTCCGTGATGATCGAGTCGGATCGGCAGGCCGGCGATTCGGACGGCGCCGGCTGATCCCATGGCCCGGCTTGCACCAAAAGACCGCCTGCAGCCGGCGCTGCTGGATCGCTTGACGGACGATTCTCCGGAGCAGAAACAGGAGCCCGTCGAAGCACGGGTGATCAACAAGGCCAAGCTTCGCCAGTCGGTGCTGCGCGATCTCGCATGGCTGTTCAACTCTACCCGCATGAGCGCGCCGGTCGAGAGTGGGCGGTTACCGTACGCCGAGCATTCGGTGCTCAACTTCGGATTGCCGGCACTGGCGGGTGCCACCGCCTCCAGCCTGGACGTGCTGGAGCTCGAAAGCGCGTTGCGCCAGGCCATCCTTGATTTTGAGCCGCGCCTGCTGCCGGACACGCTGCACGTCGAGGCCGTCGTGAGTGACTTGCAGCTGGATCATCACAACGTCGTAAGCGTGCAGATCCGCGGGGACCTCTGGGGGCAGCCGGTACCGGTGGAATTGCTCCTGCGCACGGAGGTCGACCTCGAGACCGGCGAAGTCGAGATTCGCGATCTCGGGTGATTGGGGGAGATCGCGTGGATCCACGGCTGCTACGCTACTACAACCAGGAGCTCCAACATCTGCGGGAGATGGGGGCGGAGTTCGCCCGGCAGTTTCCCAAAATCGCGGCACGCCTTTCCATGGAGGGAATCGAAGTCGCTGATCCGTACGTCGAGCGTCTTCTGGAGGGCATGAGCTTCCTGGCGGCCCGGGTCCAGCTCAAGCTCGACGCGGAGTTCCCGCGTTTCACTCAACGTCTGCTCGAGATCGTCTATCCGAATTTTCTGGCACCGACCCCCGCAATGCTCATCGCCCAGTTCCGTCCGGATCCCGGCGAGACGAATCTGGCGGGGGGATTCACCGTTGCCCGGGGCAGCGGGTTGCGCAGCACACTCGGCAAGAGCGATCTCACCGCATGCGAGTTCCGCACTGCGCAGGACGTAACGTTGTGGCCGATCGAACTGGTCAGCGCCGAGCATTTTTCTTTCGCGCCGGATCTGCCGCTCAACCTGCTGCCGGTCGCGAAGCGCATACGGGGTGGTGTCCGGCTGCGCATCAGGACGACCGCGGGGCTCACTTTCGACCAGATCGAAATGCAGACGCTGCGTCTGTTTCTGGCCGGCAGTGACGAAGTGGCCTACCCGCTTCACGAGCTGATGCTGGGAGCCTGCGTGGGGGTCTTGGCAGCGCCCGCCGAACGACCGTGGCCCTGGTTCGAGTTCGTTTCGGCGGACCAGGTGCAGGGCGTGGGCTTCGGCGATGCCGAAGCGCTCCTGCCGGTCAGCCTCAGAAGCTTTCAGGGCTACCGCCTGCTTCAGGAATACTTTGCGTTTCCGCAACGTTTTCTGTTCGTCGACATCGGAGGCCTCGGAGCCGCGCGGCAGCGCCACGGCGGCAACGAGCTCGAGGTCGTTGTGCTGTTCGAGCGCGCCGCCTCCGATCTCGAAGGGGTGGTCGATGCCGGCAACTTCGCCCTGTTCTCCACTCCCGCGATCAATCTCTTTCCCAAGCGTGCCGACCGTATTCATCTGAGCGACTCGACCACCGAGCACCATGTGATTCCCGACCGGACGCGGCCGATGGATTTCGAGGTCTACGAGGTCAGCGGCGTTACCGGTTACGGTGCCGGAAACTCGGGAGAGCAGCGCTTCTCTCCCCTCTACGCCGCCTGCCACGACGAAGGTCCCGATCATCAGGCGTATTTCGCGGTTCATCGCGAGCCGCGGCGCCTTTCCGAGCGCCAGCAGCGCACCGGCGGGCGCTCCAGCTACATCGGCACCGAGGTCTATCTTTCCCTGGTCGATCCGCAGGAGGCGCCCTATCGCAGCGACCTGCGCCAGCTCGCGGTCGCCACCCTGTGTACCAACCGGGATCTTCCTTTGCAGATGCCGCTGGGGAGCGGGAAGAGCGACTTCAGTCTGGACAGCGCGGCGCCCGTGGTGAGTGTACGGGTGTTGAAGGGTCCTACGAGGCCCGCGGCACCGGAGGCGGACGGGGCTCAGGCATGGCACTTCATCAGTCATCTGTCGCTGAACTACCTGTCGTTGCTTGACAGCAACCCGCGCGAGGGCGCGGCGGCGCTGCGCGAGCTGTTGGAGCTCTATACGGTCCATGCCGACGCCGGCACCCGGAAGCAAATCGAGGGAGTGCGCTCGATCATCGTGCGGCCTGTCGTCCGCCGCATGCCCAGTCCCGGCTTGATCGCCTTCGGCCGTGGCCTGGAAATCCAACTGGAGGTCGACGACCTGCTGTTCAAGGGCCAGAGCCCGTTCCTGTTCGGCGCGGTGATGTCGCAGTTCTTCGCGCGCTACGTGTCCATCAACTCCTTCACCGAGACCGTACTGCGTTGCGCGGGTCGCGGAGAGATCATGCGCTGGGTACCACGATGCGGCGAGCGCCCGATCCTTTGATGCTTCTTCACGCCCTTCAGGAGGCGCCGCATCGCTTCGATTTCTTTCAGGCGTTGCGACGCATCGAGTGTGCATTTGCCGACAAGCCGCGCCTGGGCGAAGCGCTGCGGCCCGCCGACGAACCGATACGGCTCGCCCAGGAGCCGGCGCTGACGTTTGCACCGGCAACGCTGTCCGCTTTCCGGATGCCCGCAGGGCAGCCGCCGCGGATGGAGGTGCGCTTCCTCGGGCTGCTCGGGCCGAACGGGCCGCTGCCCCTGCACCTGACGGAGTATGCCCGCGAGCGCTTGCTGCACCATGGCGATGCGACGCTTTCGCGCTTTCTTGACCTGTTCCACCACCGGTTTCTGGCATTGTTCTACCGGGCCTGGGCGCAGGCCCAGCCGACGGTCAGCCTGGACCGCCCCGACGACGACCGGTTCTCCGCATTCGTCGGTGCGATATTCGGGCTCGGCACCAACGGTATGCGCGGGCGCGATGCCGTGCCGGATTTCGCCAAGCTTTTCCATGCCGGGTTGCTCGCCCGTCAGGTCCGTAACCGCGACGGTCTCGTTGCCTTGCTGGCAGGTTATTTCCGCATTCCGGTAGAGGTCGAGTCCTTCGTCGGCCACTGGATGGTGCTGTCCGAGCGCGACCGCTCGAGTCTGGGTGCGAACGAGGGTGCCGTTCTGGGTCGAAGCGCCGTCCTTGGATCGCGGGTCTGGGACCGGCAGCACAAGTTCCGCATTCACCTGGGGCCATTGCCTCTCACGCAGTACGAGAGCTTCCTGCCGGGCGGCAGGGCGATACTCGAGCTGCAGGCCTGGGTTCGGACCTACCTGTGCATGGAACTGCAATGGGACGTGTGCCTGCTGCTGGCGCGGGGGGAAGTGCCGGAACTGCGTCTTGGCGCATACGGACGGCTGGGCTGGACGAGCTGGCTGGGCAGACGCCGCGGCGACGCGGATGCGGCCGACCTCACGCTCGACGTGGAGCGGGTGATGCGCCGCTTCCGTTCCGCCAGGGCACGAGGTGCGAGCGCCGAGTCGGCGGAAGACGCCGCGGCATACGCGTAGCGGAGGGACGTACGACATGGCCGAGATCAGCCGCGTTGCCTTGTTTGGAAAGCTGAACCGTCTGACCTACCAGGCGGTGGAGGGCGCCACGGTCTTCTGCAAGCTGCGGGGGAATCCTTACGTCGAACTGGAGCACTGGCTGCAGCAGATCGTGAACCTGCAGGATTCGGATGTCCACCGCATCGTGCGGCGTTTCGAATTGGATCCGGCGCGCCTGGCCCAGGACCTCACGCAGGCGCTGGACAGACTGCCGCGCGGATCGACTTCGATCAGCGACCTGTCCTCCCATGTCGAAGACGCGGTGGAGCGCGGTTGGGTGTACGGAACGCTGATGTTCGGCGAAGCCCAGGTGCGCAGCGGCCACCTGATCGTCGGAATGCTGAAGACGTCGCGGCTGCGCAATGTGCTCCTCAACATCTCGCGCCAGTTCGAACGCATCAACATCGATACCCTCGCCGAGGAGTTCCGCCGCCTCCTGTCCGGCTCCCCCGAGGAAAGCCTGGCTGCCCAGGATGGGTCGATGTTGGGCGCGGCGCCCGGAGAGGCGAGTGGCGCGATCGCACCGGCGGCGATGGGCAAGCAGGAGGCGCTGCAGCGCTTCACGGTGGACCTCACGGGGCAGGCACGAAACGGCGAGCTCGATCCCATCGTCGGGCGGGATGAGGAGATTCGCCAGATCATCGACATACTCATGCGCCGCCGGCAGAACAATCCGCTGCTCACCGGCGAGGCCGGCGTGGGCAAGACCGCCGTGGTCGAGGGCCTTGCGCTCAAGATCGCCGCGGGCGATGTTCCGCCGCCGCTTCAGGGCGTGACGCTGCGGACCCTCGACGTTGGCCTGTTGCAGGCGGGTGCCAGCATGAAAGGGGAGTTCGAGCAGCGCCTGCGCCAGGTGATGGAGGAAGTGCAGGCATCGGAGAAGCCGATCATCCTTTTCATCGACGAGGCGCATACGCTGATCGGAGCGGGGGGGCTGCCGGCACCGGAGATGCCGCCAACCTGCTCAAGCCCGCGCTGGCTCGCGGGACGCTGCGCACCGTTGCGGCCACGACCTGGGCCGAATACAAGAAGCACATCGAAAAGGATCCCGCACTGACGCGACGGTTTCAAGTGGTGCAGGTTGCCGAGCCCAGCGAGGAGAAGGCGCTGCTGATGATGCGAGGAATGGCCGCGACCATGGAGAAGCACCACCGCGTGCAGATACTGGACGAAGCGATGGAAGCGACCGTCAAGCTTTCGCACCGCTACATTCCCGCGCGCCAGCTACCCGACAAGAGCGTCAGTCTGCTCGATACCGCATGTGCCAGGGTGGCGATCAGCCAGCACGCCATCCCGCCCGAGGTCGACGACTGCCGCAGGCAGATCGAGGCACTGCAGAATGAGCTGCGCATCATCGCCCGCGAAACCGCCGTCGGCATCGATACAGCGGAGCGCGAGGCAGTCGCGAGCGAAAAGCTCTCCGCGGAGGAGGCCCGGCGCGAGCAGCTGGAAAAACGCTGGCATCAGGAAAAGACGCTCGTGGACCGCGTACTGGAAATCCGCGGACGATTGCGCGATGTCGGCGGGAAAATGGAGGGCACGCAAAGCAAGCTCGAGGCGGCTGCGGATGCCACTGCGGCAGCAACCGGAAAGGCCGGCGAGCCGACGCCGGATGCGGATGGTGGCATGACCGAGTCCGGGCGTGAAGAACTGCTTGCAGAGCTGCGGGCGCTGCAGAGCGACCTGCACCTTCTGCAGGGTGAACGCCCGCTCATATTGCCCACGGTGGACCATCAGGCGGTCGCCTCGGTGGTCGAGAGCTGGACCGGTATTCCGGTGGGCCGCATGGTCAAGAACGAAGTCACCTCCGTGCTGAACCTTGCGGATACCCTGGCACAGCGGATCATCGGGCAGCGCCATGCGCTGGAGATGATCGCGCGGCGTATCCAGACTTCGCGTGCCCGGTTGGACAATCCCAACAAACCGATCGGCGTGTTCATGCTGGCGGGCTCCTCGGGCGTGGGCAAGACCGAAACCGCCCTGGCCCTCGCCGAGGCGTTGTATGGCGGCGAACAGAACGTCATCACCATCAATATGAGCGAGTATCAGGAGGCGCATACGGTCTCGACACTGAAGGGCGCGCCGCCCGGCTATGTCGGCTACGGGGAAGGCGGTGTGCTCACCGAGGCGGTGCGGCGGCGCCCGTACTCGGTGGTCCTGCTGGATGAGGTCGAGAAGGCGCACCCGGACGTGCACGAGATTTTTTTCCAGGTCTTCGACAAGGGTTGGATGGAGGACGGCGAAGGACGGGTCATCGATTTCAAGAACACGTTGATTCTCCTGACCACCAACGCCGGTACCGACCTGATCATGAGCCTGTGCAAGGACCCCGAGCTCATGCCGGAGCCGGAAGGCATCGCCAAGGCCTTGCGCGAACCGCTGCTGAAGGTCTTTCCGCCGGCACTGCTGGGTCGATTGGTGGTGATCCCGTACTATCCACTGAACGACGAGATGATCGGGGCCATCGCGCGGCTGCAGCTCGCGCGCATCGAAAAGCGCATCCGCGAAAATCACAAGGTGCCGTTCACCTATGACGACGAGGTGGTCAGGCTGATCGCCGGCCGCTGCACGGAGCTGGAAAGCGGCGGGCGCATGATCGACGCCATCCTGACCAACACGATGTTGCCGAGGATCAGCGAGGAGATACTCAACGGCATGGTCGAGGGAAGGCCCATCGGACGCGTTCATGTCGCGGTGGCCAACGGGGAGTTCAGTTACGCTTTCGACCGCCCGTGAGCCTGGAAACGAGTCGATTGAATCGCGGCTAATGGCCGCACTGGGGCCAGTGTAGTGGTGCACTCTCGACGAGACGTTTGAGCCTTCAATGGATGTAGGGCGGATAAGCGCAGCGCATCCGCCATTCATGATCGGCCGGCGTCATGAGTGCACGAAGCCGTTTCGCTCCCGTCGAGTTTCTCGTGCTGAGTGGATCGCGAAGGGGATCAGGCGTCGTGGGAATCAGGGAGGCAATGGGCGTCCCGGAGTCGGATTTTGAACCAGGGGTGGCTGGGTGGCGGATGCGCTGCGCTTATCCGCCCTACGGCGCTGGTGACCGCCATTGACGAGTACATCGCCAATTCACGACACCAGGCCCAAGCGATTCATCCGGACCAGGAGCGCTCACGATATCCTGCATACATGATCTTTCGAAGCCTGCCACTCAAGCCTATATTGAAGGGGGGAGTTCCAAGTGAAGCTCGATCTGATCCAATCAAGGCAGATCCTGCCGCACGATGCCTTTATCGTAGGTCGAATCGGCGAAGCCTGAGCATTCTTCGTGTCCTGGTGAGATGGTCGACAAAATGACGTGCTCATCGGCGGAAAACGCAGAACCTGTCGAGCAGCTTGGTCTCGATGATGCGCTCGCGCTCGCCGTTCAGCTCCACCGTGTGGGTGATTTGACCGAAGCCGAGACGCTCTATCGGCGCATTCTCGAGATAGCGCCGGTCCAGGCAGACGCCATGCATTTTCTCGGGGTGTTGCTCCATCGGCGCGATCGCAGCGAGGAGGCCGTAGACCTTATTCAGCGGTCCATCGAAATCGATCCCCAGCAGCCCGACCGCTACAACAACCTGGGCAATGTGCTGCTCGAGCGCGGTCGGCTCGCAGAAGCGACCGAGGCCTACCGGTCGGCGCTTGCGCGCCAGCCGGAACACGCGGATGCCTGGAACAACCTCGGCGCCCTGCTCCGGGAGCAGCGACGCTACGAGGAATCGGAAGCCGCCTACCGCAAGGCGATCGAGATCGACCCCGGTCATGTCGATGCCTACAACAACTACGGCAACCTGCTTTCCCGACAGGGCAGGGTTCAGGAGGCCGTCGCCCAGTATTACAGGGCGATGACGCTGGTTCCGAATCATCCGGAATCCAGGCGCCTGCTGGGCATCGCTTATTGCGCCATCGGCGAGGTCGGTGCGGCTGCGGAGATTTTCGGACAGTGGCTGCAGGATGAACCGGAAAACCCCATCGCCGCACATCTGTACGCGGCCTGTTCCGGGAGCGACGTCCCCGCACGCGCGTCCGACGCCTATATCGAGCGCAGCTTCGACAACTTCGCCGACAGCTTCGACGGCAAGCTCGCGCGCCTGGCTTATCGGGCGCCGCAGTGGATCGGGGATGTGGTGGCGCGCCTGGCCGGTGAGCCTGCGCGGCAGTACGAAGTGCTGGACGCCGGATGCGGCACGGGGTTGTGCGGTCCACGGATTGCCCCCTGGGCCCGTCGCTTGAGCGGCGTGGATCTGTCGGGACGCATGCTGGCGCAGGCGCAAGGCAGGGGATGCTATGACGAGCTGACGAAGGGCGAGCTGACCGCCTATCTCGAAGAACGCCCGGGCGCATTGGATCTGCTGGTATGCGCCGACACGATGGTCTATTTCGGCCCTCTGGAGCGCTTCGCGCGGGCGGCGCGACGCGCGCTGCGTTCCGCAGGACTGCTGATCTTCACGGTGGAGAAGGCGCCGGACGACATGCCCGGCGTGGGCTACCGCCTCAATCCCCATGGTCGTTACAGCCATCGGCGCGAATACATTCGGTCGGTGCTGATCGAATCGGGCTTTCAGATTCCGATCCTGGAAGTGGCCGTGCTGCGCATGGAAGGCGGACAGCCGGTCGCCGGCGTGCTCGTTGCGGCCCGCGCGACTGCTGGAGCGAACTGATGCCGAGAGTCATGGAAATCGTAACTCCTCTCGGCGATGACGTCCTGCTGTTCTACCGCATGAGGGCGCGCGACGAGCTGAGTCAGCTGAGCGAATATCAGCTGGACCTGCTGAGCACGCGCGGCGACATCGAGCTCGACAAGATTCTGGGCCAGAACGTAACCGTGAAACTGGAGCTGCCCGAGGACAAGCGACGCTTCTTCAATGGTTACGTGACGCGCTTTTCCCAGGTCGGCATGCAGGGTCGTTATCACCTCTACCAGGCCACCGTGCGTCCCTGGCTTTGGTTGCTCACCCGCACAGCGAACTGCCGCATCTTCCAGGAACTTACCGTACCCGAAATCGTCGCCAAAGTGTTCGACGGTCATCCCCGGATTGCCGACGTGAAACAGGAGCTGACCGGGGATTACCGCAAGTGGGAATACTGCGTGCAGTACCGCGAGACGGACTTCAATTTCGTCAGCCGCCTCCTGGAACAGGAGGGAATCTACTATTACTTTCGCCACGTGGATGGGCGCCACACGCTGAATTTGACCGATTCGATCAGCACGCATGCGCGTTTCCCCGGCTACGATTCGATTGCCTTCGTTCCCCAGGATCGCGCGCCGCGCCAGGAGCAGGAGCGCATCGGCGAATGGAGCCTCGTACGTCAGATTCGGCCCGGGCGCTACGTGATCGACGATTACGACTTCAAGAAGCCGAGCGTGGACCTGCAGGTCAAGGACAAGGTCACCCGCAAGCACGAGCTTGCCGACTACGAAATCTACGATTACCCGGGTGAGTATGTGACGGTGTCCGAAGGCGAGCACTACGTGCGCGCGCGCATCGAGGAACTGCACGCGGATTTCGAAAGCGTGCGGGCGGCGGCGAACGCGCGGGGTATCTGCTCGGGTCATGTATTCGAGCTGACCGGACACCCGCGCGCTGATCAGAATGCCGAGTATCTGGTGGTCTCGACCCAGCACTACCTGGAGTTCAACGAGTACGAGTCCATGGAAGGAACCGGAGCAAGCTTCGATTGTGATTTCACAGTCATCAACAGCCGTCAGCCGTTTCGTCCGCTGCGCAGAACGCCCAAGCCGGCGGTACAGGGCCCGCAGACGGCCGTTGTCGTCGGCCCGGCGGGGGATGAGATCCATACCGATCAATACGGGCGCGTGAAAGTGCAGTTTCACTGGGACCGGGAAGGCGAGCACAACGAGAACAGCTCGTGCTGGATCCGCGTCTCCCATCCCTGGGCCGGCAAGAACTGGGGCATGGTGGCGCTGCCGCGGATCGGTCAGGAGGTGATCGTCGACTTCCTGGAAGGCGACCCGGACGCACCGATCATTACCGGGCGCGTGTACAACGCCGAGCAGATGCCGCCCTACGAACTGCCGGCGAACATGACCCAGACCGGCATCAAGAGCCGTTCCAGCAAGGGCGGCGGTGCTGCGAACTTCAACGAAATCCGATTCGAGGACAGGAAGGGCTCGGAACAGGTCTACATCCATGCCGAGAAGAACCAGGACATCGTCGTGGAAAACGACGAAACCCATTCCGTCGGCCACGATCGCACCAAGACCATCGACCACGACGAGACCACGCAGGTTGGTCATGACCGATCAGAAACGGTCGGGAACAACGAGACGATTGCCATCGGCGTGGACCGCACCGAGAATGTCGGCAGCAATGAAACCATCGGCATCGGAGTCAACCGTACCGAGACGGTGGGCTCGAACGAAACCGTCACCGTCGGCAGCAATCGCTCGATCACTGTCGGTGCGAGCGAGACCAAAACCGTGGCCCTGCAGCGCACGCATACCGTTGGAGTCAACGAGACGATCGCCGTCGGGGCGGCGCAGGAAATCGGTATCGGTGCCTTCCAGGCGCTCGCCGTCGGGGCCTACCAGACCGTGAACGTCGGCGCGTATCAGAACGTCAGCGTCGGCGCCAATCGCTCGATCGACGTGGGCGCGAATCTCTCGACAAAGGTGGGCTCGAACCTGTCAACGACCGTGGGCGCGGACGAGTCGCGCAGTGTCTCCGGCGGTCGCAGCAGCAGCGTCGGAAAGGACGATGCGTTGAAGGTTACCAACAACCTGGTGATCGACGCAGGCGATTCCGTCACCATCAAGACGGGCAGCGCCAGCATCAGCATGAAGAAGGATGGCACCATCGTCATCAAGGGCAAGGACATCCAGGTAGAAGGCTCCGGCAAGGTCAACGTCAAGGCTTCGAGCGACGTGGTGATTAAGGGGAGCAAGATTCTGCAGAACTAAATAGGAGTTTCAGATGAGCGATCTGAACCTTGATGAGCCCGTCGCCACTGTTGAGCGGATCGCGAAACCCGCGGCAACAGAATCTGCTCCCGGCGTGCGGATCGGGACGCTGGTAGGCCTGGCCGAAAATGGCACCGTACCGCTGGTGGTCTACGAGGGCCAGCCAGGTACCGCTGCGATCCGTACGCGTACCGTTCCTGACCTCAGCGGGCGGCACATCGGGCTGCAGGTGGTACTGCTGTTCGAAGATGCAGACCTGTTGCGGCCGATCGTCGTGGGATGTCTGCAGCCGGAGCAACCCTGGCCGCTCGCAGATCCGCCTGCGGAAGTGGAAATCGACGCCGACGGTCGGCGTTTGGTTGTTACCGCCAGGCAAGAGATTGTTCTTCGCTGCGGACTGGCGAGTATCACACTCACGCGGGCGGGCAAGGTGCTGATCCAGGGCACATACGTGCTGACCCGTTCGTCGGGTGTGAACCGGGTGAAGGGCGGGTCGGTGCAGATCAATTGAATCTCAGCAATATCTCAGCAATGACATCTACACCGCGGCACCACTCCTGCGAGCGGCCGTTCAGACCAACGCCACGTCCGGGTTTCTGCTGAGGTCGCGAAATGAGCTCCACCGTATTTGCCGAAGGGATGGGGTTTTTCCACAAGGGAAGCGGCGGTCAGGGCATTGCACCGGGCGACGTGTGCCTGAGTCCACCCCCGCCTCCCGCCGGCCCTGCTCCGGTACCCTACGTGAATCAGCTCACCGCATCCACGCTCGCGGATGGCAGTTCCACAGTGAAGATAGAAGGGCAGCCGACGGCGCTCGAGGATAAGTCTTACACATCGAGCAGTTCGGGAGACGAAGGCGGCACCCAGGGAGGCAACGTCGTCACTCACCGCACCAAGGGCAAGGGCTATTTTAAACTTTGGTCATTCACGGTGCAGGTCGAGGGCTTGGGTGTCTGTCGTCACGGCGACATGATGGGCCAGAACTGCGGGTCCACTCCCCCGGGGTGCGTGGACATGAAGGCGCTGGTCAGCTTTCTGGTTCGTGAGGACGTGAAAATTGGCGAGCCTTGCGCAAAGGAATACAACCGCGAGAAGCTCGGTCTCTCCAAGTGCACGCCCGCGCAGTATGAGAAGGTCAAAGGTGGGCCATGTTGGGAATGCCAGCGCGATTGGCCGTCGAGAGATTACGAAGGCAAAAGTTGCCCCTTGTGCTCTTCCCCGGGCAGTTCGGGGCGGCAGCCGTTCCCGCGCGTTCGATCGTTTCTCCATGGCGCACATATCGGATGTTCTCTGGTCTTGATGTTCGATGACGGTGACCTGATGCGTTCCATCGTGATGAGACGTATAGGCGGGGAAGGTATTGCGCTGGCGGAACGGCCCGGCAAAGTCGAAGTGGATGCCGATGGCGAGCGGCTGGTAGTCCCCGCGACCGAACAGCTGGTTCTTCGTTGCGGCAAGGCCGGCATCACATTGACGAAAGCTGGCAAGATCATGATTCGAGGCGCGTACGTGGCGAGCCGCTCATTCGGCGTGAACCGCGTCAAGCGCGGTTCGCTGCAGTTGAACTAAGGTCATGCTTGAACTTGTCAATCGCACGCCGTTTGCCGCGGGACTGTTCCCAATGTGGAACCGCGATGCTCAACCGGTAGCGCTGCTGGTGGTGAAGTGCACTTTCGAAGCGGACGCAAGGCAACAGACATTTCCCGCGGAGAAGCAAGCGTCCCTTTGTCTGGCCGATGAATATTATGGAGAGCCCGGCCAGAGCAGCATACGCACGGGAAATGATCTGGCGCTCTTCAAACCGGCCGTGGACGTAATCATCACCGGTTCCTTTTATGGTCCGCCAAACAGTGTCGTTCAGAGACTTGATGCGGGCCTAATGATCGGCAGCGCTATTCGAAGGCTCCGCGTGACGGGTGATCGCATGTGGGTCGGAGGAATTTTCGACTATCAGACCAGTGACCCGCAGCCGTTTGAGCGAGTAAGCGCCAGCTATGAGCTTGCTTATGGAGGGACCGGCCTCAAGTCCGCCGAGATGAGAAATCCCGTGGGACGAGGCTATCACGAGCGTGATGCTGAAGTTGAAGGTTCACTACTTCCCAATATCGAGTGGGCCGACGCGCAGCTACAGCATTGGCGAGAACGGCCGAACCGGCGGGTCTGGATTCGTGGCGCCGTCATGGCATCCGCGTTCGCAGTACGGTGGCACCTACGATGAAAGTTGGCTTGAGAGCCGTATGCCTTTTCTTCCGGAAGACTTCGACTGCCGTCACTTCCAAGCAGCATCCCCGAGACTAACCTTTCCCTCGCTGCAGCCGGGAGATCCATTCGTTCTCGAATCAATGACTCCGGAAGGTCCATTTGCATTCAGGCTGCCAGATGCCCGCATCGCCGCTATCTATCGTCACGACCGCGAGCGCGGCGAGGTCGAACTGCGGCGAGATACGGTAGTAATTGAACCAGACGAGCGACGTGTGATCCTTATTTTTCGCGCGTTGATTGACTGTCATCACAACCATCTGGCCCTGCGCGACGTCCTCATCGGTGATCTCACACCCGGGGCAAAACACGCGTTCCGCACGGAGAAGAAATATCACGACACGAAAGCGCCGAGAATGGAGGGGGCATGATCGCAATCGACCTCCCGTTTCCGCTTCGCGTAAGTGCATGTGGTGCGGTGACCTCCGCCGGTCTCGCCGCGGCGCCGACCTTTGCCGCCTTTCGCGCTGGCGTCGCCGCGTTTCAACAGACGTGCTACCGAACGATCTATGGCGAGCCGATCATTGGGGCGCCGGTTTTCGGATTGGAGGCGCCCGCCTTGGGCCGCGAATATCTGGCGGCCCTGGCCGGTCCGGCGCTGGACGAGTGTCTTACCGCCGCCAACCGTCACTGGCATGCGGCGACGGGTCTTCTTCTCAGTATGGGCCATACATTGCCGCAGGAGGATGCCCGTAGTCTGCTAGCCGATATGGCGATGGCAAACGAGATCAATAGGGAGTTATGTGCCCTGCTACCTGCGGGAGAGCAGAGCTTGCTATATGGGCTGATGAAAGCGGCGGAGTGGATCGAAGCGGGAATCGTAGATATCTGCGTCGTGGGAGGAGTCGATACTTACCTGACGCTTTCCGCGCTTCGCGAACTTGAACGTGAGGGGCGGCTTAAAACGTCTCGAAACTCCGATGGGATGATTCCGGGCGAGGCCGCTTGCTTCGTCGCCGTGACCCGTGACGGCGGGATTCAAGCGCAGCAATCCGGATTCAGCCTCGTCGTTCGAGGGTTCGGACTTTCCGCGCCGCAATCTTCGCGGAGAGGCGATGGGCTTACCCTTGCGATGCGAAACGCGCTAACCAGGGTGGGAGTGACGGCGCGCGAAGTGGGCTTTCGTCCGTCCACTCAATCGGGCGAAAGCGTGCTCGCTCTCGAGTCCGGGATCGCGTCCATGCGCGTGTTCAGGGACCCAGGCCCTTATCCTCCCACCTGGCTTCCGGCGGAATCGATCGGCACGGTCGGATCACCCGTGGGGGCGTTGCTCCTTGGGTGGACGGCCGCCGGCTTCGCCAAGGAGTACGCGCCTGGAAAAGTTGCGCTTCTTGAGTTCACTTCATTGCAAGGATCACAAGGCGCCTTGGTGGTCACGGCGGCATGAGGTAGAGATGGGCGCCACCGTTTATGTTAATGGACGTAGCGTTGTCCACAAGAATGCCGGCGGCAAATCGATCGCGTTCCCGGATCCCTGTCTGAGTCCTCCGCCTCCCCCCGCGGGCCCCGTCCCGGTGCCGTACCCCAACACCGCCATGGCTTCGGACACGGATGATGGCGCCAGCTCAGTTAAAGCGGACGGACAACCCGTGGCGATCAAAGGTCAATCCAAACTCAAGACCAGCAGCGGCGACGAAGGAGGGACGCAGGGAGGCAACGTTGTCACGCACAAGACGAAAGGAAAGGCCTTTTTTCTGGTAGCCTCCATGGACGTGAAGATCGAGGGAAAGCCCGTGCCCCGCCATGGCGACAGCATGGCGCAGAACTGCGCATGCGCGCCCTTCGGCGGCGTTGCCCCGGCTTACATCGATCTGATTACGCAAGCTTTGGAGTACACGAATTGCGCCGAGCCTTACGACCGGGATGAGCATGGACTTGACAGCGCCGGTGATCCAACACCTAACGAAGACCAGACCAATGCCGTCAATGACATGCGTAGCGGGACGGCGACGGAGAGTCAGCCTGCCGGGACGGTCATGTGTTGGGAGTGTGGTGAACCGACGGCAAATCCGATTGCCGATCACCAGCCGCCGCTTGTACTCAATTACTACGCGGGCGGTTGCCACGATCCCGAACAGCAAGAGGGCGCAGCAGGAACGGACGATGTTCGGTCCCAGCCGCCGGATCCGCCCGATGATTCACGCTGCATCGTGCCCCACTGTCCGGATTGTTCATTTCGTCAGATGCAGGAAATGCAGCGATTCTCCCGCGCGGCGCGTGCTGCCCAGGGTTTGTGAGGTGCGCATGAGGGGACAGAAAACACACCAGGACTTGTTCGCGGAATACGCCCATGAGCTCGCTTCCGCTCGCGAAGTCGCACTCCGCCGTTGGGAGGGCCGTATGAACACTTGGACCAGACGTTTGGGTAGCGAGGCGCGTGCGAGGGAGAAGCTGGATTCGCAGGCGCCGCCTTGCACCGACACACGTGTGATCGGGGTTATCAGAAAGTATTGGTTGACCTGCGATGCGCTAAACCGCAAGAACCCGGCTGCCGCGCTGGAGCCACGGGAGTTTCTCCTCGGCCGGCTCAGGACGGCGCAGCCAGAGCTTGCTTCGTTTCTCGAGCCTCTCCCTTATTGGCCCATGGGCAAGGACGAGCAAGGCAACTGGACATGAGCACCAAGCGAGTGCCGAATCGACACGACGAGCTTTTCGCGAGTTACGTCGCCGCACTCGGCGCGGCGCTCGCGGCTGCACGGAAAGACTTTGATGCTTCGAACATACGTCCGCCTCTCGAGCGGAGCGTCGCCATCCCCATCGCAACCGATCCGCGCGTGATTGCCGTCATACGCATGTACTTCTTCGCGTGCCACAAACTGAACCGCGACAAAGCGGCCGGCCCCGCTGAGCTTCCACATATTTTTATAGTGGAGCGGTTGGCCGGCAAGCATGATGATCTTTGGGAAGCCTTGGCCGAGCTGCCTTACCTTCCAATCGGAACGGACAACGAGGACTGCTGGGTTGAAGAAGGTGGCGTCAATCACGAACTGTAAATATTAGTACGTTAGTGTCCAGAAAACCAAGGAGCAGTTCACTCCAAATCATCAACCCTTGGAACATCACATGGGCGATGGGCGGATGCCACATGAAGGAGAACTTCGAGGAATGGGCGAACCGGGCCTACGCGGTGAAACCCCGCGGCACGACGCATCCCAACAGTCAAGGCGGCTGGGCAGTGAGTCCTTCGTGCAGAGAATACAGCGCGGCGTGGACTACTGCGCCGCACTAGATGAAATCCCACGTGCCCAGGGGACAGTCGTGGGACAGGCCACGATTTCTCATCCCCCGAGTAACGCTGATCGCCGAGCGGTGATGGGCGTTCTTTCCCTTCCAGGTTGAAGGCGGACCCGCTTAGGGCGCGACCATGGCACTCGCCACTCATCCAATTCCAACGATCGTCCAGCAGCACGCTGAAGAAGCGGCAATCCTGCACGGCGTGCGCACGGCCTTGACGAAGGCTCCTCATGTCAAGCTCCATCACCTGCGCCGCTTCGACGATCGGGTGGCAGCGCACCTCGATGGTCTCGCCGTGGCGGGTGAATTCGGATTGAGCTTGTGCGATGCCGCTCTGGAAACACCAGGGCCGGGCGAGGTGTTTGCCTCCGCCGTGCGCGCGATCGAGGAAAAGGACACTGTCCGGATCGATCGGCTGTTCGCGCTTGCGGAGGCGCTGCCGGATACGGAACGCGGTCTAGTGTCTGCATTCGGCTGGGTATCCGCGCCGTTTTTGCAGGGAACGATCAGGAATCTGCTTGCGGCGGCGGAGCCGTTCCGTCGGCGCATCGGCATTGCCGCTTGCCGCCTGCACGGAGTCGACCCCGGACCCGCGTTGGAGGCGGCCATCCTGGCGGAAGATTCCGGCCTGCGCGCCCAGGGGTTGCGCGCCGCGGGCGAGCTGGGTCGTCTGGACTTGCATCCACACTGCACCCCGTCATTGGGCGACCAGGCGCCGGAGTGCCGGTTCTGGGCCGCACGCTCGGCCGTGCTGCTCGGTGGTCGCGGCCAGGCTGTGGCTTCATTGGAAAACTTCATGCTGTTGCCGAACGCCTTTCGCCGCCGCGCACTGCGGTTGGTGCTGAAGGTCGTTGAACTGCCGCGCGCGCAGACGCTGCTGAAGAGCATCGCCCAGAAACCGGCAGACATCCGACTGCTGGTCGAGGGTGCGGGTGTCGCGGGTGACGCGCAGTATCTGCCGTGGCTGATTCGGCAAATGGAAGATCTGAAGCTGTCGCGGCCCGCCGGCGAGTCGTTCTCCATGATCACCGGTCATGACTTGCCTACCTCGATCTGGAGCGCAAACCGCCAGAGGACTTCGCTACGGGTCCCACAGAGGACCCGGCGGACGAGAATGTCGACATGGACCCCGACGACAGCCTGCCCTGGCCCGACGTCGAAAAAATCCAGCAGTGGTGGGCGGCCAACGCCTCGCAGTTCCAGAGCGGCACACGCTATTTCATGGGCGCGCTGGCGACGCCTGAGCACTGCCTGCAGATGCTGAAAGACGGCTTCCAGCGCCAGCGCATGGCGGCCGCCGAGTACCGGTGTCTGCTGCAGCCCGGCACACCGCTGTTCAATACCCGTGCGCCGGCATGGCGCCAGCAGCGCCGGCTGGAACGACTGACGGGACCCATCACAGAGAACAAGGAGTGAAACATAGCCAGACCCATCCTGCGGGTCAGTGCTCGGGGGGAGACCGTATGGGAACGGCAGGGCCTGCTCAATCGAAGGTCGATACCCTCACCCCGTCGAAGGTCGCAGCTTGGGTCCAGCACTCGTAACAGGAACCACGCCCAGCCCGGTAATCTCACCAGCATCGCTGGAGCCGGCGGAATTCGCAGCGAGAAACCGCCAGAACGAGGATAGGCCGACGGCGTCAACACTGTGTCATCGTTCGCCGAACGCGAAGAATGCCCGATCTTCCCTGCGATCTATTCGCTTGCTGGCCAGCGCCTGGCTGCCTGGTGAGGTTCCGGGCTAGTCTAGTGATGCACTCTTGACGAGACGTTTGAGCCTTCGATGGATGTAGGGCGGATAAGCGCAGCGCATCCGCCATTCATGATCGGCCGGTGTCATGGGTGCACGAAGCCGTTTCGCTCCCGTCGAGGTTCGCGTGGCGAGTGGGTCGCGAAGGGATGAGGCGTCGTGGGGAAACAGGGAGCCAACCGGCGCTCGCGGAGTCAAACTTTGAACCAGAGTTGGCCGGGTGGCGGGTGGCGGATGCGCTGCGCTTATCCGCCCTACGGCGCTTGGTCACCGCCATCGACGAGTACATCGCCAATTCACAACACCAGGCCCAGGCGATTCATCTGGACCAGGAGCGCTCGCGATATCCTGCACAAGGTCATTCGCGCCAATCGCCGCTTGGGTTCCAAACAGAATGAAACACTACACCAGCAGCAGGAGCGCCTCCCTCTGAGCTTCGGAATCGACGTCAACATCCGGCCGGGCTGGCTACTTCGCTCCCGTCACCACGAAGTCATCGAATTCGGCGGCGTTCTCGATCCCCCCACCTGCACTGGCCCCGAAGCCCAGGCGGCCTCCCTTCTGCAGTACGGTATGGGTGCCGATGTCTTTCCATGCAGTTCCATCCGTACTCGACCGAGCGGTGTACTTCACCCCGGATCGCTCGAGCTGGAGGTACCACACCTCGGGCTCGGTCGCGTACCCGTCCAGCAGCCGTTCGCCCACTTTGTTCGTCCCGGTGGGACCATCATAGATGTCGTTATTTTTGCCCTTGAGCGTCTTGGAGAACGACAGCCATCGACCATCCGGGCAGCAGTGCCCCCAGGCTGAGACGGTCAGCTTGTTTTCCGGGTCGATCCAATAGAACAGCCCCGCCCAGTTGTTTTGCATCAACTGCACCTGCACCTTGATCGTAGCGACGAAATTGCCCGATATGTCCTGTTTCAGCAGGGCTACGTTCTGGAGCTGCGGTGAGCCCACGATCAAGACCTTCCCATCCATCAATGCGAAACGATCCGGATCGGGATCGAGCACCTGATATTCATCCCCCAGCTCTTCCCGCTCGAAGTGATCCTCGAACAGCACTTGGGCCGCGGGCTGCGACTGGGCCGGCGGCGGGGGAGGAGGCGGTGGCGCTACCACTTCCTTCTCCACGTCGGCCAAAGCCGTCACCAGCTGCTCGGCATTCGATGCGGCAAAGTATTTGCCATGGCCCTCCTCGGCGATGCAGGTCAGCTGCTGTGTCTCGTCAGGCGCGACATCGAAGCCGATGACGTGTATGCGCAGATGGACTCCCGTACTGATTGCATCGCGTGCCGCAGCGCAAGGATCGCCTCCGCACGTTTCCTTTCCGTCGCTGACGATGACGATCGATGCACTGCCTTCGTCCTGCCGTAACTGCTCGACCGCCTTGTGAAGGGATGCGGTGATCGGGGTCTTGCCCTTGGGATTGATGTCATTCAACGCCTGGACGAAGACCGCGCGGTCGCTGCCGAGGGGCGATACGATCTCGATATCGCTGCAATCGTCTTTCCGATTATGGCCGTAGACCATCAGGCCCACCCGGGCATCGGGTGGAAGGCGCTTTGCCAGATCGCCCATAACCTCGCGGGCGATCTCGATCTTGGGGCGCCCCTCGACCTTGCCCCACATGCTGCCCGAGCCATCCAGCACGAACAGCGTGGTTTGCGCGAATGCCAGTGCCGGCCCAAAAATCGTGGACGCTACCAAGGTAGCCAGGAGATGTCTGTTCACGGTTATGCCCTCGTTCTTTATGTACCGGTGCGGTGTGACGCAATCCGGGGCGCCAATGCAGGCGCCATGGCAGGCGATATTTGCCGGTAGTATAGCAGCGGGGCGCTCGCGCTGTCCTCGACGCTCGCCAATGGCTCTCCCTCAAGGAGCGGTCCGACACACGAACCCTGGCCCGTAAATCTCACCAGCATCCCGGGAGCTGGGGGAATTCGCAGCCGTCCTGGCGCCGGGCTGGAGCGAAAGCAGAAGCCCTCGCTATCACTTGAGTTAGACCTGAGCCAGGGCGAGCGAGAAACCGCCAGAACCGGGATAGGCCGGCGGCGTGAACCGTGTGTCATCGTTCGCCGACCGCGAAGCATGCTAGATCTTCTCCGCCATCCATTCACTACCAGACAGCCGCTGGCCGGCCGGTGAGATTTCCGGGCTAGAAACCGCTCGGGAAGTGCAGGTCAGCGCGCGGCGACCTGGCCACAGCCCCGGCGGACGAGTGTAACGGTGTGGGAGGATTCGTCGACCACCCGGGAGTAGGTCGTCGGGTCGTACCAGCTGTCCACCTGCTCAAAACGCAATTTGACTTCACCCTGCAACGCCTCCGCCCGGGAGGAATGCACCCGCACTTCGTAGCTTCTTCGAGCCTGGAGACTGTCTTGCAGCGTTTTTGCCTGCTGGTCGGATTGCACCTGGCCGAGCTCGCGAAGTTTCCGGATGTCCTTCTGCTGCAGCGCCTGTCGATACTCGTCAAGCCAAGCTTGCGCTTCCTCCTGCGACGGGGGCAGGGACTTCACCAGGACCTGCCAGGTGTGCTGCGCCGTTCCGCCTTCATCGGTTGATTCCACTCGGACCTCATACTTGCCGGGACGATCTCGCGAGAAGACCAGACGTGCCCCATCTTCCTGCTCGCGTTCATCGTTGGTCCACCACGCATAGTGTGCCTGCGGGGAAGCGCCCTGCACCGCAAGCGTCTTTGCCTCGCAGGCTCCCAGTGTGATCCGTTCATCGGGAGGGCTGGCCCGCAGCTGCGGCGCGCGGGGAGCGGCTTCGGGCACCTCGACATCCCAGGTGTGCGCGAGGGAGGATCCGGCCTGGTCGCGCGCAACCACTCCCACCTCGAACGAGCCGCTGCGCAGCATCGGAAGACTGAGCTCGTGGGACGTTTCCTCGAGGGGCTTGTCATCGAGCGTCCACGAGTAGGTGAGTCGGTCACCCCCCGCTTCGTCGGGGTCACGGGCCGTGACGCGAAATTGCGCGTTGCCCTGCGCTGCGACCACGTGGTGTGTCTCGGGATACGCGCTGATCAGGCGGGGTGGCCGGTTCACATCGGCGACCTCGACCTCCCAACGCCGGGTCGTCGTGACCCCCGAGGAGTCCGACACTTCCAGGCTCACCGTGTGTGGACCGGCGGCGGAGAAGTCCGGTTGGTAGTGCCAGCGAGGCGTGCTCGCCACCTCCGTTCCATCGAGGAGCCAGCGGTAGCGTGCCGATGGACTGCCCGGGCTCCCGGTTGCCATGGCGAACTCCTGGGCCTGTCCTTCCGCCAGTGTCAGGGTCGTCTCTTGTGGACTCCACCCGCCGGGCTTCGGCGGTTCAGGCACGATGGGCGCCGGACGGATCCAGGCCACGATCGCCAGGGCGCTTCCCTTGGCAGCCGCGTACAGGCGATGGACCGGCGCCGGATGCGCCCAGAGCCACACCATCGTCGCCGAAACGATCAACGCCACGAGCGCCGCGCCGCGTTTTGGGAGCCGTGGCTTGACGGGCGAAAGTCGCGCAGGCTCGGCGACCATGATGGTTTGAGCATCGGCCCCAAGTGCCTTCAGATCGGCGAGCAACGCCGAGGCGGACGGGTAGCGCTGGGTGCGGTCCTTCGCGATTGCTCTTGTGACGATCCGACGGAATTCCTCCGGGACCGCATGGCCAAAGTCGGGTACGTTCTCGGCTGGATCGTAAAGCAGCTTTCCGACCATCTGGTGGTCGGTGAGCCCCTCCATAAACCTGCAGCCTGCGGCCATCTCATACAGCAGGAGGCCAAGTGAATAGAGGTCGGCGCGCCCGTCGAGGTCGGCGTCGCCGCGCAGCTGCTCGGGAGCGCAGTAGCGCAAGGTCCCCATGAACATTCCGGTACGCGTGTGACGCGTGTGCTGCGGATCGAGTACCTTGGCGATTCCGAAATCGGTGACCACTACCCGATCGGTACTGTCCTCGAGAAGAACATTGGCGGGCTTGATGTCGCGGTGCACCACTGCCGGCTCGCAGGCGTGGGCGTAGGCGAGCGCCTGCGCCACCTGTGTGCCGATGGCCAATACCTCGGCAATCGGCAGCACCCGGCGTTGCGCCAGGAGCCGATCGAGTCCGCGCCCCTGGACGTATTCCATGACGAAATAGTGAAGGTCACCATCCTGATCGATATCGAACACCTGGACGATGTTCGGATGCTGGAGTCTGGCCATGACCTGCGCTTCGTGACGGAAGCGCAGCACCAGCTCCGTGGTGGTCGCAAGCTCGGGGTTCAGTACCTTGAGCGCATAAGCCCGTCCGAGGTCGCTGTGGCGCACCTGGTAGACGACCCCCATCCCGCCGCGGCCAAGCACGCCGAGTACTTCATACTTCCTGGCTATGATCTTCGCCATCGGTCGTCTTGATTGTCTGCCGGCTTCGGCACTTCGGAGTCTTGGCGATAGCACGGGATGTGCTCGCCGGTGTAGCTTAGCCCGAAAATCGGGCCAACCACATGTTCGTTCCGGTAAGGAAATCGCACCGTGCAACTACCCGCGCGCCGGCCTGGCGCCGACGCGGCGTGACGGAATAACTCGATTGGCTGCGAAGTACATCCTGGCTATCATGGGGGCCGTGTTCGTCGCGGCCGGGGTCGGGCGTATCGTTCGAGAGCGAGGACGTATCGGGCCCGCATCGCGCACCTGGCTCATGGTCGCGCTCATCTTCGCTCTCGCAAGTCTCTGGCTGTGGTCAGGGGAGCCGGCGGGGAATCCGGACCATTCTGGTGAGGCCTTCCAGGGAGACTCGATGCCACGCGGAATCGTACCCGGCCCTGTCGGTCGTGAGCTCCTCGCCATGGATGAAGACACCCTGGCGAAGACCGGCGCGCCCGCGCCGGGTCCGGTGGGTCTGAGCGCGAAGGGCGGGACTGCAAAGGCTGGCGGTCCAGGGCTCGGCAACCAGGTGGCCGGTTATGCGCGCAGCAGGATTGGGCAGACGGTCGGCAACGGCGAATGCTTCGATCTGGCTGATCACGCGTTGCATGATACCGGTGCGAAGAGCGCCGCCGATTTCGGTGCGGTGACGCCGGACGCGGAATACAAGTGGGGCGATCCGGTCCGGCTTGCGCAGCTCCGGCCGGGCGATATCATTCAGTTCCGGGGCTATCGTTACGACCGCACGGTGGAAACCACGACTGCGACGCACATCGACACGCAAACCGATTTTCAGCAGCGCCCGCACCACACCGCAGTTGTCGATCGGGTGAATGCCAATGGCGCCATCACGGTCATCGAGCAGAACGTCCCGCCGGGCGCACCCGTGCAGCGCTGTCAGCTGTTTTTCGCCGACGTCGACACCACCAGTGGAAATCACAGGACGACAATCACCGTGCAGGGCAGCTTCTGGTTCTATCGGCCTCAGCCGCACTGATGGGCACGCAGGTTCGCGGGCAACGGGATGAGTTGAATGCCGGTTCGGATCGAAGTCACAGCCTACAATGGGGTACCCCCCGCGTCGCCGCTCGCGGCCGAATTCGACGAGCTCGGCGGCACCATCGGAAGGGGGGAAGGCAGCACGCTCACGCTGCCCGATCCCGAGCGCCATATCTCCCGTACACATGCACGCGTTGTCTTTCGTGCGGGTGACGTCTTCATTCAGGACCGGGGGAGCGCGACGCCGGTGCATGTCAACGGGCGGCAGGTGGGCAACGGCAATGAGGCCGCCATCGGCGACGGAGACGAAATCCAGATCGGCGGGTATGTCTTGCGGGCCAGGTTGGAGAACGCCTCCACGTCCACAATCGCAGGCGCAGTGGGGAACCCTACGCTGAGAAGGGGAGGCCACCTCGATGGCTTGGCTGGGACAACTCCGTCTGATGCCGGTCCGCTGGGGAATTTCATGGAAGCGCAGACCCCGGCAAATGCGACGCCCTCGGCACAGCCCCCGCTCGCCGACCCCTTCGACGTGCTGCCCAGGCAGCCTTCGGACGCGGAGCGCGCGGGTGTGATCCCGGCGGATTTCGATCCCTTCGCCGATCCCCTGGCGCCAGAGCCGGACCGGGCGCCGTTGCCCGACGACCTCAACCTGGGATGGGATGCCGCCGGAGATCAGCGCATGGAAGACCTGTTTCGCCCCGACTCGCCTTCCGATCCCCTTGGTCCGGCACAGCCGCTGACGTCGGAAGGGGAGTTGCCGTCCGATCCCCTGCAGGCGCTGGGGCTGGAGAAGGCGCCGCCAGCGCAGTACCAACCCGCACAGCGCGACGACACGCCGGAGCTTCACGGTTCCCTCAGTCCTCCGCGGGCACGTCCAGACACGATGGTTCTGTCCTGGGAGGATCCGCAGCAAGTGGCGCCGGCCGCGCCCGGGGCAGGCCCATCGCGGCCCGTTCCCTCGGCTGCGCAACCGCAAGGCGGACCGGCAGTCGGCGCGCCCGCTGCGGCGAGCCCCGATGCCCGCGTACCGGCAGCAACCGCGGACCCGGAACTATTACAGGCGTTTCTTCGTGGTGCCGGAGTTCCTGATCTTGCCATACCGGGGGGGCTCACACCGCAATGGATGTATTTGCTGGGGCAGGTGACGCGTGAGGCCGTGCAGGGCACGCTCGATCTGCTCCTTGCCCGCGCATTGACCAAGCGCGAGGTGCGTGCGGAGGCCACGATGATCGTCGCGGGTGAGAACAACCCTCTCAAGTTCTCTCCCAACGTGGAAGCCGCACTGATGCATCTTCTGGGGCCGACGGGGAGGGGATTCATGCCTCCCAACCGGGCCCTGCGCGACGCCTACGATGATCTGCGCTCCCATCAGTTCGGTTTCATGGCCGGAATGCGCGCTGCGCTCGGCGGGGTCTTGCAGCGCTTCGACCCACAGAAACTGGAGCAGCGTCTGACGCAACAGCGCGTCCTCGATGCGGTGTTGCCGATGTATCGCAAGGCAGGTCTTTGGGAACTTTTTGCCGAGCTCTATGGGGAAATTTCCAAGGAAGCCGAGGACGATTTTCACACGCTGTTTGGCCGCGAATTCCTGCGTGCCTATCAGGCACAGATCGCCAGGCTGCGTGAGGCCGACGGGCAATCCGGGGATTAGCCGCCTGACTCACCGGGATTCCGGGCTGGCCAGGGACCAACAGGCACACCGATGGAATTGGACGTACTGATACTGTCACGCGCGGGGGGCCGACCGGTGAATGAGGACGCCGGCGGCTTCTGGTCGAGCGAACGAGCCTGTTTCTGCGTGCTGTCGGATGGTGCCGGCGGCCACGGTGGTGGCGACGTGGCGTCGAAGATTGCGGTCCGTGAAGCGTTGAGGTGGTTTGAGGAGACGCCCGAATGCAGTCTCGCCGCCGTGCACTGCGCCCTGTCCGCGGCCAATCAGGCGATCGTGCGCGAGCAGGGAAGCCGCCCGCAGCTCGATGATATGCGTGCGACCGCCGTGGTGCTCGCGATCGATACCGAACACGGCATCGCCGCATGGGGCCATCTCGGGGACACCCGCCTGTATTGCTTTCGCCGGCGTCAGGTCGTCATTCGAACGCGCGACCACAGTGTGGTGCAGAGCATGGTGGATGCCGGTCTGGTAAGACCCGAGGATCTCCCGAGTCTGCCGGGACGCAGCCGCCTGCTCGGTGCCCTGGGGGATTTGGAGCACTTCGATCCGGCCATAGCCGAACAGCCCATTACGCTGCAGAACGGCGACTGTTTTCTTCTCTGTACCGACGGTTTGTGGGAATTCGTTACCGAGGCGGACATGGAGCGCGATCTGATGGACGCAGGCTCGGCACGTGAATGGCTCCAGGCGCTGGAATCCCGGGTGCGGATGCGTGAGCGCCCGGGCCAGGACAACTACTCTGCGCTCGCAGTCTGGTGCACAAGCGTCAGCGACGACACATGGCCCGAGGATCCGAATGGAACGATCACCACGGTCGCTCCCGGGCGGACCGAGCTCGAGAGCGCCAGCGGTAATCGTTCGACCTGAGCTTGCGCAGCACTGAGCCGACCCCCCTTGCCGGTTGCGCGGCACGTGGAGTACCTGCGCCGTCATGGAAGCCAATTGCCTGGCCGTTCGTTCAGCCGTTGTGCGCCGCTGATCATGCAGCACACGCGCCGGCTCAGCTACCTGGTGCAGTGGTGCAATCTTGACGAGACGTTTAAGCCTTCGATGGATGAGAGGGCGTATAAGCGCAGCGCATCCGCCATTGATAAGCTACAGGATGCATTGTCCCCGTGCGGGAGCCGCACCCTACGGGCAGCATACGGGAGCCGCACCCTACGGGCAGCGTGCGGGAGCCGCACCCTACGGGCGGCGTGCGGGAGCCGCACCCTACGGGTGGTGCGTCTGGTGTCGGTGCATCTGCATGGGTTCGCAGGAGCGTCTGGGTAGGGTGCGTCCCACGCACGCGGTCCCCGCTGCGTGGACTTGCGGGAAGGTTCGTGTCTTGTCAGGAACGTCGGACGTACCGGGGTTACGAGATCTATCGTCCGCGTGCGGGAGCCGCACCCTACGGGCGGCGTGCGGGAGCCGCACCCTACGGGTGGCGTGCGGGAGCCGCACCCTACGGGCGGTGCGTCTGGTGTCGGTGCACCTGTACGGGTTCGCAGGATCGCCTGCGTAGGGTGCGTCCCACGCACGCGGACAATTCGGTCACGGCGCTTGCGCCGTTCATCCTGACCCACGCGAACGAAGGATGGTTACTACGTGTGTCCGCAGGTTCGTACGCGCGGTTGGAGAGGGATTGCAAGTCCGCGTGCGGGAGCCGCACCCTACGGGCGGCGTGCGGGGGCCGCACCCTACGGGCGGTGCGTCTGGTGTCGGCGCATCTGCATGGGTTCGCAGGATCGCCTGCGTAGGGTGCGTCCCACGCACGCGGTCCCCGCTGCGTGGACTTGCGGGAAGGTTCGTGTCTTGTCAGGAACGTCGGACGTACCGGGGTTACGAGATCTCGTCCGCGTGCGGGAGCCGCACCCTACAGGTGGCGTGCGGGAGCCGCACCTTACGGGTGGCGTGCGGGAGCCGCACCCTACGGGCGGTGCGTCTGGTGTCGGTGCATCTGCATGGGTTCGCAGGAGCGTCTGGGTAGGGTGCGTCCCACGCACGCGGACAATTCGGTCACGGCGCTTGCGCCGTTCATCCTGACCCACGCGAACGAAGGATGGTTACTACGTGTGTCCGCAGGTTCGTACGCGCGGTTGGAGAGGGATTGCAAGTCCGCGTGCGGGAGCCGCACCTTACGGGTGGCGTGCGGGGGCCGCACCCTACGGGCGGTGCGTCTGGTGTCGGCGCATCTGCATGGGTTCGCAGGAGCGTCTGGGTAGGGTGCGTCCCACGCACGCGGACAATTCGGTCACGGCGCTTGCGCCGTTCATCCTGACCCACGCGAACGAAGGATGGTTACTACGTGTGTCCGCAGGTTCGTACGCGCGGCTGGAGAGGGATTGCAAGTCCGCGTGCGGGGGCCGCACCCTACGGGCGGCGTGCGGGGGCCGGCACCCTACGGGCGGCGTGCGGGAGCCGCACCCTACGGGCGGCGCGTCTGGTGTCGGCGCATCTGGATGCCAATCCCGAAGACGGGCGCCACGCACCCGTACCTGCCCGGAGCGCGACCGTGGTAATCTTCTTTCCCCTTCGCCTGCGCCGCGAGCTGGTCCGAGGAGAAGAAAGATAACCCTGCCAGGGAGTGGCGTTCCATTGCGCACGCGAGACCTCCATTTACCCGGATGACCAAAGGCAAGGGATCCTGGCATCACCTTGGTTCCGTGATTTCGCTTTTCGGTTTTTCGCCAGCGGCACTTCCTCTGGCAAAGCGCCTGCACCGCTCGTTGGCGAACAGGATACGCGTCGGGTCTGGCAAGGCGTCGGGAAGCGGGGTGAATCACCAGAAACAGGGCTGAGGGCGGCAAGCGGCCAGCAGGTTCATCCGGAGACATTCCATGGCAGACCAGGGAAAGCGCGAAGTTCGGTTTACGTTGCCGGGTATCAGGAGCTTGCCGGAACTCAGCCGCGCCCGTGGTCCGGCGAGCCGTGGCGGTCCGGCCGAACAGCACCCGCTGCTTTCCGGAATCACCGTCAAGGAGCACTTCGATCTCTCGGCTGCGAGCCGCGCTGCGGGGGAGGAGGCGACCGCGACGGCCACCGATCGGCTCGACGCCCTTGCGGTGGAGATGGAAGGCGGCTTCATCCTCTACACGTCTCCCGGTCGCCTGGAGGATGACCTGCGCCGGCTCGAGTCACCCGCCGGGCGAGGCGCAGGCGAGGAGGCGTTGCCGCTGCTGCTCGACAGGCTGCGGGCGCAGGGCCCTGCATCGCGCGGCGCCGGCGAATGGTTCGTGCGCGCGCTTTCGGTCCTGGGTATGGACGAAGTCGACCTCGGCGACGAACTGCTCGGCAGGGCCCGGGCGTTTCTCGGTGACAAGGTCATCGATGCCTTCGAGAACAAGGCTGCCTGGGCCCTGACGAAGGTGCTGATGTGGGCCATCGAACGCCGGCTGGAACGTGAGCCCGGTCTCTATGCATGGGTGGGCGATGAGCCCGGCGCGGCGGAATTGCTCGACAAGGGCCCCGCCGACTTCGGCCAGGACTGGCTGCCGGATCAGCCGGTGCTGGTCTTCATTCACGGCACCGGTTCCTCGACCCGGGGCAGCTACGGCGATCTCGCACGAGCCGACGCCGTCAATGACTGGCAACCGCTGCGCGCCAGGTTTGGGCGCCACGTGTACGGCTTCGAGCACTACACCTTTTCCCAAAGCCCGATCGAGAACGCGCTTGCGCTGGGCAAGGCGCTCCCGCCCGGTGCACGCATCAGCCTGGTGACCCATTCACGGGGCGGACTGGTCGGCGATCTGCTGTGCCTTGCGCAGCTCGACGCCGCACTGGTCGAGGGATTCAAGCGCAACGACGCACAGTTCCAGGGGGCCGATGAGGAAGACCGGCGCAACCTGATGGAGCTTGCGCACCTGTTGGGTCAGAAGGGTTTTCGCATCGAGCACTATGTGCGCGTGGCCTGCCCCGCGCAGGGAACGCTGCTTGCGGCGAGTCACATCGACGCGTTCCTGTCGACGCTGCTGCATCTGGTGGGTCTGGTGCCCGGCCTTGCGGGCACGCCGCTCTATGCCGTGGTCAAGCGCGTGGTTCTGGAGGTCGTGCGGTCGCGCACCGATCCGCAATTGGTTCCGGGGCTGGAAGCGATGTTGCCGCAGTCGCCGCTGACCGCGCTGCTGGGGCGTGCGCAGCTCAAGGATGGCGCGCAGCTCGGAGTGATCGCCGGGGACATAGAAGGCGAGGGCTTCCTCAAGCGCATCGGTGTATTCCTCACCGACTACATCATCTTCGATCAGCAGGACAACGATCTGGTCGTCGACACCGATTCCATGTACGGGGGCCTGGCGCGCGAGCGCGGCCGCTACATCTTCGATCAGGGCGGGGACGTCAGCCACTTCCGATATTTCGCCAATGCCTACACCCGCCGCATGCTGCAAAGCTGGCTGGTTCAGGAACACCCGGAGCAGATCGCCGACTTCCTGCCCATCACTTCCGAACCCAAGAAGGTGGCGGCTCGTGCCGTCACGGGTCCACGTCCCATCGTGATCTTCCTCCCGGGAACCATGGGCTCGCACCTGCGGGTCGGAGACGATCGGGTGTGGTTCCAGTTCTTCGATATCGCGCAAGGCGGTCTGAAGAAGATCCGCTATGGCGTAAAGGACATCGCCCCGGACGGGCTCTTCGAAAAATACTACGGCGACCTCTGCAACCATCTGGAACAGACCCACGAGGTGCAGCGCTTCCCCTACGACTGGCGCCTGCCACTGGAGGACAGCGCTGCGCTTCTGAGTACCGCAGTCGAGACGGCGCTGAATGGCACCGAGCTCCCGGTACGCATCGTGTCCCACAGCATGGGTGGCCTCGTGGTGCGTGCCATGGTCGCCGCTCATCGCAAGGTCTGGGACCGGCTCGTGCAGCGCGAAGGCGCGCGCTGGGTGATGCTCGGCACACCGAACCGCGGCTCACACGGAGCCGTGGCATCGCTGCTTGGGCTGAGCGACACCATGCGCCAGCTCGCCCTCCTGTCTGGCGCGGAGATGCGACTGCAGGAGGTCACGAAGCTGGTTGCCGGGTTTCCGGGTGGATTGCAGCTGCTGCCGAGGCCCGGCTTCACGGATACCGGCGGCAGCGTGCACGACTACTACGATCAAGCCTTCTGGACACTGTTCAACAAGGACAACGACGACTGGCTGTTCGGCAAGGACATCGGGGCGGTGCCGGAGGCGCCGCTCCTGTCCGATGCCAGGAACGTCTGGCAGACGCTCCCCGAGGAGCTGCCCGACGTTGATCGTATTGCCTATATCGCGGGCTACGGGCACCCGACGCCCTGCGGGATCGAGCGCGAGGATACCTGGCTCGGTTCCCGCCTGCGCATGATCGCCACGGCCAAGGGCGACGGCACCGTTACGCACGACTCCAGTCTGCTGCCCGCGCTCGTGGCGAACCGCCGCGTGTGGTACATGGACGCGGACCACACCGGACTGTGTACGGAGGAAGAAGGCTTCCCGGCCGTGTCCGACCTGCTGGAGCGCGGCGAGACCTCGCGACTCGCGCAGGAGGCACCGACCGTGCGGGGTGCCGAGCAACTCTTCCGCTACGAGGCCGGCCCCGTGCTCTATCCGACGGAGCAGGACCTGGAGCGCGCGCTCCTCGGCGGGCGCAAACCGGTGCGCAGGCGCAGCCGGGCGAAGAGCACGCTGGAAGTCTGCGTGCGTGCCATGGACCTGCGCTACGCCCGCGATCCCATGCTGGTCGGGCATTACGAAGGGGATGCGATCTCCGGCGCCGAGGCGCAGATCGATCGCTATGTCGTGGATAACGCATTGACCAAGCGTCATCACCTGGGTGTGTATTCGGGTCCGCTGGGCAGCGTAACGGTCGTGCTGCTTCAGCCAAGCCGGGAACAGGTCAAGGCGGGGGTCCATCGCGGGGCGGTCGTGATCGGTCTCGGCGAACTGGGCGAGCGTCCGCTCACTACCGGTGCGCTCGGGCAGGCGGTTCGAGCCGGCGTGATGCACTATCTGCTGCAGATCGTCGAGCGCCATGGAGGCCGCCTGCCAGAAGGTGCTCCGCAGGAAGTCGGGCTGGCAAGCCTGCTGCTGGGCTACAACTCCACCGCAAGCATTACCCTCGAGGATTCCATCGGCACCGTCCTGAAGGGCGTTGCCGAGGCGAATCGGCAGTTCGGCGAGGTGATGGATCTTCCCCTGCGGGTGAGCCGGCTGGAGCTCATCGAGCTCTACGAGGACGTCGCCATCAGCGCTGCGAAGGTGCTCCCCGAGGTTGCCGCGCGTTTCGCTCCGGAGCTGGATCGGCTGGGCTGTCGCGTCGAGCCGGCGACCATGCTCGACTGCGGAGACGGCATGCGTCAACGCCTGGGCGTCATGTCGTCCGCATTCAGTTATTGGCCACGGCTGATGGTCACCGACGCAGAGCGCCAAATCGACCACTGTCCGCCGGAGTGCCTGGAAGCCGGTGAGAAGGTTCAGGGCAGCAACGTACCCTCGAGCGTAACGGGGGACGGGCAACCCCGGCTCGCCCGCAGGCTTCGCTTCATCTTCCTCTCGCAGCGGGCGCGGGCCGAGACGGTCGAGCAGCAACGCCAGCCGGGGCTGGTCGATACGCTGGTGGACAAGAGTATCCACAATTCCAGCCATCAGCCCGATCTTTCGCGGACCTTGTTTCAGCTGCTGGTGCCGTACGAGTTCAAGGAGGCTGCGCGCCAGACGGAGAATCTGGTGCTCGTCGTCGACGGTTACACGGCCAACTTCCCGTGGGAGCTGCTGAGCGCGGGCGACGATCCGCTCATCAAGAGAACCGCCGTGGTGCGTCAGCTCGCCTCCAGCCGCTTCCGCCCGCGGGTGCGAGCCACGCAGCAGAAGCTCGCCTACGTGGTGGGCAATCCCTCCACGGAAGGCTTTTATCCCGCATTCGGCGCACCTCCGCGAGCGGGCTTGACGGCGCTCGACCCGCTCTCCGGCGCAGAAGCCGAGGCGAGAACGGTCGCCGACCTGCTGCAGTCGCAGGGCTATACCGTTACCGAGGCGCTGTCGGGCGCGCGGGCCCTGGACGTTGTCAACAAGCTCTTCGCGCGTCCCTATCGCGTGCTGCATATTTCGGCGCACGGCGTGTACCGGGTGGGGGAGGGGGAGTCCGCGCGCAGCGGCGTGGTGCTGTCGGACGGGCTGCTCCTGACTGCAGCGGAGATCGGTGCGCTCGAGACCGTCCCGGACCTGGTATTCCTCAACTGCTGCTACCTGGGCCAGACCGACAACTCGCCATCGACGGCGTACAATCGCTTGGCGTACAGCGTCGCGCGCGAGCTGATCGAGATCGGCGTGCGTGCCGTCATCGTCGCCGGCTGGGCAGTACGAGACGATGCGGCGCGGTTCTTTGCGGAAGCGTTCTATACACAATTTTTGAGCAAGCAGCGCGCTTTCGGCAGGGCGGTGTTCGAGGCCCGCCGTGCGACCTTCGAAGGATTCCCCGAGACCAGTACCTGGGGTGCATACCAGGCCTATGGCGATCCCAGCTTCGTGATGGACCCGGGCGCATACGATGAAACGGTTCCGGGCGAGTGGCGACCCGTCGCGTCCCAGGAGCTGGTCGAGCGCATCAACACCTTGCGGGTCGAGCTTTCCCATTTCGAGGGTGACCGCGCACGCAACACCGCGCAGCAGACCAACACGCTCGAGCGGGTGTTGGAGAATGCAAATGCCAGGGTGTGGATCGAGCTGCCCGAGGTCGTGCATGCGCTCGCCCGTTTTTACGCCGATGCCGGCGATTTCATGCAGGCACGAAAGTACTACGAGAAGGCCATTGCCATGGAGGACATGCAAGGGCGCGTGCCCGTGTCGGCCATCGAGCAGCTAGCGAATCTGGAGGCGCGGCAAGGAGCCGCCGGGAAGGATATTGCACTGATACACCGCTCGATCGAGCGCCTGCTTTCCCTGGTTCGTTCCGTGGAGCGCGCCGAGGGAACAGACACGAACGGCGAAAGGTGCGCCATTCTCGGCAGTGCCTACCAGCGGCTCGCAAGCGTGCTGGCGCACTGGCCGGCAGAGAAGGGTGAGAGCAGCGAGGCGGCGCCCACGGGCGTGAAACAGGCCCTGGAGCAGAGCATCACCTGGTACCGGCGCGGTGAGGGCACCGTGGGTGAGGCAGGCTTCAGTCCCTGCAATCTGCAGAACCGCCTGGCACTGCAGGCGGTACTCGGCACGGCAGCGCCCGAAGACGCCGCCCTCGCGGAGCGTGCAGGCGAGATTGCGCAACAGCGCTATGCGACCTCTCGCGACTACTTCGACCTGATCATGCCGGCGGACGGCATGCTGATCGCGCGGCTGATCGACCGCAGCCTGGAGGGCAAGGCCGCCGACCAGGCGGAGAAGGCGATCATCGATTGCTACGCCGACGTACGCCAGCAGCTTCCGGAAAGCGCGCGTCAGCTCGATTCCGTGATCCGCCGAATCAGACTACTCGCGCATTTCGCAGACCTGCGGGCGCGCGAGGAACGAGGCGCTGCTGCGGGGCGCTCGTCGAAGGGCGCACGAGCCCTGGAGCGAATTGCAGACGGGCTCGAAGGCGTGGGCAGGCAAACGCCTGCACAGGAGCCGGGCCTGCACGATGAAAAACCGATCGAAGGCACTGCCGAGGACGCCGAGGCGCCGGCGCCGGATTCCGAGCCGGGCCCAGGCCCGTCGCCGAAGTCCGGTGGCTCTTCCAGGAAACGGAGTAAGAAGCGCTAGACAGCCCGGAAATCTCACCAGCATCGCCGAGGTGATGTCAGGCACCCCGATTCCGACGCGCGTGCTCCTCCACGAGATCTTCTGCGGCCGGACTCTCAAGGACCGCCGGAGGACCTGAGCCCGATTGTGCGAAACATAACGAAAGCCATTGACGTATGGCGTTAAATAGTTAAACTGCTCCCAGGCTTCGGACCGGGATGCAGTGCACGATGTCCAGCCCGCTGTCGGTCGTCCTCCAGGCGACGCGCGCATGGCAGTGAGCAAAGGTCGCAGTGTGCGATCGCAGCAAGGTTCCCGGCAGCAGCGCACCGGGAGCCCCCGGCGGAAAGCTTCCCCGATGTCCGCGCCGCACGGCCTGTGCGGCCTCTCCGAAGCAATCTCGCGGCTGGACAAAAGCCCTGGATTTTGGGAAAAAGCCCGTTTATTCTTCGCGGGCCAATTACCGGCGGAGCGCGCAGGTCGGGGCGGGGCCGGTTTATCGGTTCGGCGAACAGAAGGAGATGATCGCTCCGCGCCGGTCCAGCAGGTGGTTTGCGTAAGGCATTATGAGGGGGACCTTCCCGATCGACGAGGTTTCCGAACGCGACCGGCTCCCGGGTCGGCGGAGATGGCTTCCGCCGCTGGTGCCCGGAGGCCGAACGTTCCTGCAGAAAGTAATCCCAGAGGCGAACCGCGCATGCGGCCGATAGAGCGGCCTGCGCAACAAGAACCGAGTCCCGCCGTCCCCAACTCTAACCGATATTGAATTGTTGTGCCGCGGCGGCTCAGGCCATCGCGCTTCCCAACACACTCCGTGCCGCCCGACCGAGTCACGAGCGGGAATGGACGGGCGCCGGTACCACAGTGGAGAAGATGAATGAAGGCAGTGATTCTCGCCGGCGGCTTCGGCACCCGCCTGTCGGAAGAGACCAGCATCAGACCCAAGCCGATGGTGGAAATCGGGGGGAAGCCGATTCTGTGGCACATCATGAACATCTGCGCCCAGGGCGGCGTGGACGAGTTTTTCATCGCGCTCGGGTACAAGGGTGAATCCATCAAGGAGTACTTCCTCAACTTCTACGCCATCAACAACGACATCAGCCTGGACATGGCCAGGGGCGAGACCGTGATCCATGGCGGCAACCAGCCGCACTGGAAGGTTCACCTCGTGGACACCGGCCTCGGTACCCAGACCGGCGGCAGGCTCAAGCGCCTGCAGAAGTGGGTTGGTGCCGACGCACCGTTCATATTCACCTACGGCGACGGCGTCGCGGACATCGATCTGCGCGCACTGCTGGAGTTTCACCGTTCCCACGGCAAGCTCGCCACAGTCACCACCGTGCGCTCGCCCGCGCGCTTCGGGCGCATCGGCTTCGACGGGGATCGCATCCACGATTTCTACGAAAAGCCTCAGGAGGCGGAAGGCTGGATCAACGGCGGGTATTTCGTCCTGAGCCCCGAGGTCTTCGACTACATCGACGGGGACGAAACGGCGTGGGAGCGCGAGCCGGTGGAACGCCTTGCGCGCAAGGGTCAGTTGATGGGCTACCGCCATTACGGCTTCTGGTCGTGTATGGACACCCTCAAGGAAAAGAACATCCTCGAGGACCTCTGGAGCCGAGGAGAGGCGCCCTGGAAGGTCTGGTGAATCCATGCGGGGCACCGATTTCGTAGTCGTGGGGGGCGGCATCATCGGCCTCAACATCGCTCGCGAGCTGCGTCGTCGCTACGCCGACGCCAGCGTCACTCTGATCGAAAAGGAATCCGATGCGGGCCTGCATGCCAGCGGGCGCAACAGCGGTGTGCTGCATGCAGGCTTCTACTACTCGCCCGACAGCCTCAAGGCCCGCTTCACCAAGGCCGGCAATCGAGACATGACCGCCTACTGTGAGGAAAACGGAATTGCCATCAACAAGTGCGGGAAACTGGTTGTTGCCAAAGACGAAAGTGAGCACGCTGCTCTCGACGAGCTGTTGAGGCGGGGCGAGCGCAACGGCATCGAGCTGCACGCCATGACCGAGCAGGAGGCGCGCGAGGTCGAGCCGCGGGTGCGCACCTGCGGGCGGGCAATCTTCTCGCCCACCACCTCGTCGGTGGATCCGCCCGAAGTGATGGCGGCAATGAAGCGGGATGCCGAGCGGGAGGGTGTGGTGATCCGCTGTGGGGTACGCTTTCTCGGTGCGGGCGCAGCCGGCGTGCGCACCAGCGCCGGGGAAATTCCGGCGGGCTACGTCGTGAACGCGGCGGGGTTGTATGCAGACCGGATCGCGCGCGCCTATGGGTATTCGCAGCACTACCGCATCCTGCCGTTCAAGGGCCTGTATCTGTATTCGGACGAGCCGCCGGGAGCCCTGCGCACCAATGTGTATCCGGTCCCGGACCTGCGCAATCCGTTTCTCGGCGTGCATTTCACGGTGGCGGTCGACGGAACGGTAAAGATCGGTCCCACGGCCATTCCCGCTTTCTGGCGCGAGAACTATTCCGCGCTGGAGAACTTCAATGTCCCGGAGCTGCTGGAGATACTCCTCCGACAGGGACGGTTGTTCGTGTCCTCGGGCTTCGACTTCAAACGCCTGGCGTACGAGGAGATCCGCAAGCACTCGCGGGCCCGCATGGTCACCCTGGCGGCGGAGCTGGTCGACGGGGTGCAGCGGGGACAGTACCGTCACTGGGGCCAGCCGGGCATACGCGCCCAGCTGCTGGACTTGCAGGAGTACAGCCTGGTGATGGATTTCGTGCTGGAGGGTGACGATCGCTCCATGCACGTGCTGAATGCGGTTTCTCCGGCATTCACCTGCGCGCTGCCGTTCGCGCAGTACGTGTGCGAGCAGATTCAAACGAAACTTCATTGAGGGGGTTACGCAGTGAGAATTCTGATCACGGGCAACATGGGCTACATCGGTCCCTGCCTGATCGAACGGTTGCGCGAGTCGTATCCGGGCGCCGAGCTGATCGGCCTGGACGTCGGCTTCTTCGCCAACCGCCTGACCGATGCAGAGATCCTGCCGGAGTGCCGTGCGGACGTGCAGTATTTTCGCGACGTGCGGCGCCTGAGTGCAGACCTGCTGAACGGTGTCGACGCGGTGGTGCACCTGGCCGCAATTTCGAACGACCCCATGGGCAACCGCTTCGAGCGGGTCACCATGGACATCAATTATCACGCCAGCATCCGCCTGGCACGCCTCGCCAAGGAGGCGGGCGTGCGCAGCTTCGTGTTCGCCTCCAGCTGCAGCATGTACGGCACGGCGACCGACGAGGCACGCACGGAGGACTCTCCGCTGAACCCGTTGACCGCCTATGCGCGGTCGAAGGTGCAGACCGAGCGCGAGCTGGAGCCGCTCGCGGATGAGCGCTTCGTGGTGACCAGCCTGCGCTTTGCCACCGCCTGCGGCATGAGCGAACGCCTGCGCCTGGATCTGGTGCTCAACGATTTCGTGGCGGGCGCCGTGACCGCCAGGAACATCACCATACTGAGCGACGGGACGCCCTGGCGCCCGCTGATCACGGTGACCGACATGGCGCGCGCCATGGATTGGGCCGTCGGCCGCAGCCCCGATGACGGCGGTGCCTTCCTCGCGGTCAACACGGGCAGCGACCAGTGGAACTATCAGGTCAGGGATCTCGCCGAGGCCGTGGCCGAGGTCATCCCGGGCGTGCGGGTGTCCATCAACAAGGATGCGCAGCCCGACAAGCGCTCCTACCGCGTGAACTTCGACCTGTTCAAGCGCCTCGCGCCCAACCACCAGCCGGTGGTCGATCTGCATCTCGCGATCCGCCAGCTGCGCGATGGGCTCGAGCACATGCAGTTCAGCGACGCCAATTTCCGCAGCTCCATGTTCATGCGGCTGAAGGTACTGAACCATCTGCAGGAGATCGGACTGCTCTCGGACGAGCTGGAATGGACCGGATGCGCGCCGGTGCCGGCGCAGGCGAGGGTCGGTACATGAGCGATGCCAACTGCAGGTTCTGCAACGCTGCGCTGAAGCACACCTTCGCGGACCTCGGCACTTCGCCCATGGCGAATTCCTACATCTCGGAGGAACGCTACCAGCAGGCGGAGCCGTTCTATCCGCTGCACGCCTACGTGTGCGGGGAGTGCTTCCTGGTGCAGCTGCTGGTCTACGAGACGGGCGAGGACATCTTCAGCGACTACGCCTATTTCTCCTCCTATTCCGAGAGCTGGCTGCGCCATGCCCAGGCCTACACCGAGCTGGTCACGCGGCGCTTCGGATTGCACGGTGGCAGCCAGGTCGTGGAGATCGCCAGCAACGACGGCTATCTGCTGCAGTATTTTAAGCAGGGCGGGATCCAGGTGCTGGGCGTGGAGCCTGCCGCCAACGTGGCCGAGGTCGCCGTCGCCAAGGGCATACCCACGGTGGTGAAGTTCTTCGGCGTGGAGACGGCGCGCGAGCTGGCCGCCGGGGGCCGCCAGGCCGACCTGATGCTCGGCAACAACGTGTTGGCACACGTGCCCAACCTGAACGACTTTGTTGCCGGAATGAAGATCCTGCTGAAGCCCAGCGGGGTGATCACCATGGAGTTTCCGCACCTCGCCAGGCTCATGGCCGAACGCCAGTTCGACACCATCTATCACGAGCACTTCTCGTACTTTTCGTTCCTGACGGTGGAAAAGGTCTTCGCCCACCACGGTCTCACGCTGTTCGATGTCGAGGAGCTGTCGACCCACGGCGGCTCGCTGCGCATCTACGCGCGCCACAGCGATGACGACAGCAAGCCGGTGTCGGAGCGCGCGGTGGCGCTGCGCGAGCGCGAGCTGCGCGACGGCTTCGCCGACCTCGGCCATTACGAGTCCTTCGCGCGCCAGGTGATCGACACCAAGTGGAGCATTCTCGAGTTCCTGATCGGGGAGCGCCGCAGGGGCAAGCGCATCGTCGGCTACGGCGCGCCTGCCAAGGGCAATACGCTCCTGAACTACTGCGGGATACGCACGGACATGATCGAATACACCGTGGACAGGAGCCCGCACAAGCAGGGCCTGTACCTGCCGGGTACGCGCATCCCCATCCACGCCCCGGAACGCATCGCCGAGACGCTGTCCGGACTACGTGGTGATCCTGCCCTGGAACCTCAAGGAGGAGATCATGGAGCAGATGGCGCACATCCGTGAATGGGATGGACGGTTCGTGGTGATGATTCCCGAGGTCACCGTGCTCTGATGCAGTTTCGGGCCACAGGCATCGCGGGAGTGTACGTCATCGAGCCGCAGATCATCGGGGACGAGCGGGGCTTCTTCGCCCGCACCTGGTGCAGCCGCGAGTTCGCCGGGCAGGGCCTCAATACCGCGCTCGTGCAATGCAACGTCTCCTTCAACCGCAGGCGTGGCACCTTGCGCGGAATGCACTACCAGCGCGCGCCCTGCGAGGAGGCCAAGCTGGTGCGCTGCACGGCGGGCGCGATCTACGACGTGGTAGTGGACCTGCGTCGCGACTCGGCGAGCTACCTGCGCTGGGAGGCGGCCGAGCTGAGCGGCGCCAACCGCGCGATGATGTACGTGCCTGAAGGGTGCGCACACGGCTTCGTGACGCTGGAGGACGATACCGAGGTGTTCTATCAGATGTCGCAGTTCCACTCGGCCGAGCATGCCTGTGGAGTGCGCTGGAACGATCCGGCATTCGGGATCGAGTGGCCCTGCGCGCCCGAGGTGATTTCGCCCCGCGACCGGGATTATCCGGACTTCCGGCCATGAATGTGCCGCGGCCCATACCCATGCCGGAACCGGGCACCGGCCGGGCAATGCATGCGCTCGTGGCGGAGCTCTATCCGATCTGTCGCAGCATCACGGGCGACGGCGTGCGCCGCACGTTGGAGATCCTCGCACGACGCATTCCGCTGCAGGTGCAGGAGATAGCGACCGGCACGCCTGCTTTCGACTGGACGGTGCCACGCGAGTGGAATATCCGCGACGCCTACGTCAAGAACGACGCGGGCGAGCGGGTGATCGATTTCCGTAGCTCCAACCTGCACGTGGTCAGCTACAGCGCCCCGTTCCGCGGCACGGTGTCGCTTGCCGAGCTCAGGCGCCACGTGCACACGCTGCCCGAGCATCCGGACTGGATCCCCTACCGGACCAGCTACTACCGGGAGGACTGGGGCCTGTGCGCGGCCCAGCGCACCATGGATGCGCTTGCCCAGGGGCAGTACGAGGTCTGCATCGACGCCGATCTCGCCGACGGCCACCTTACCTATGCGGAGTGCCTGATCCCCGGCGCCACTCGGGAGGAGGTGCTGCTCTCCTGCCACGTGTGCCACCCGTCCTTGTGCAACGACAATCTTTCCGGCATCGCACTGGTGACCTTTCTGGCGCGGCACCTCGCCACGCTGCCGCTGCGCTACTCATATCGCATCCTGCTCATCCCGGGTACCATCGGATCCATCGTCTGGTTGTCGCGCAATGAGGCGCGGCTCGAGCACATCCGGCACGGACTGGTGGTGACCTGCATCGGTGACGCCGGCCCGTTCACCTACAAGCGCAGCCGGCGCGGCGATGCGGAGGTCGATCACGCGGTGGAGCATGTACTGAAGCACGGCGAAGATGCCTATGGCGTGCAGGACTTCTTTCCCTACGGCTATGACGAGCGGCAGTACTGCTCACCCGCCTTCGATCTGCCGGTCGGTTGTCTGATGCGCACCCCCCACGGAAAGTTTCCCGAGTACCACACTTCCGCGGACAATCTGGACCTGGTGCGTCCCGAAGCGCTGCAACGCTCGTTGGAGACCTACCTGCGTGTGATCGACGTGCTGGAGGGCAACCTCACCTACCGCAGCACGAATCCAAAGTGCGAGCCCCAGCTCGGGAGGCGCGGACTGTACAGCGCCATCGGCGGCGACAGCCGGCAGGCGGAAAAGCAGATGGCGATGCTGTGGGTGCTGAATCTCGCCGATGGTCATCACACGTTGCTCGAGATGGCAGAACGTGCAAACGTCGATTTCGCCCTGGTGCGGGATACGGCGCGCACGCTGTTCGAGCACGATCTGCTGGAATCGGTATGAGCCAGCCGGAGGGTCAGGTGAAGGAATTGGCAGCTGGTCGTCCGCTTGTCGTCGACACCGGCCAACGCGGCCGAGTCGTCGGGCGCGGCCAGCGCCGACGTGGCGCGCCGCAGCGTGAGCTCGATCCAGAAGCTCGAGCCGCGGCCAGGCGTGCTGTCTGCGCCGATACGTCCGCCCATGAGCTCGACCAGACGCTTGCAGATGGTGGCATCCGGGCAACTGGCGGTGCGCGCCAATCCTGTTGCTGATGAGCGGTGAGGGCGGCGCCCCTGCGCGTTCGGGAGCACAGGCGCAGGGAGACCGTTGGGGCGGCGGGAGTCCGATCAGCGTGATCGGCCGGCGTGCCGACGCTCAGAGCGACTTCGATAGCTGGTGCGGATGGTCACGCCTCGCAGCTGCGCCGGTGTCAGGCCGGTAACCCTGGCCGAGGAAGAATTCCACCGCTTGCGGCTGCGCCTTGACGCGCAATCGGAAGTACCCGAGCTCGCGTGCCGCATCCTCGACTGCACGCAGCAGCGTGCGGCCGATTCCCTGACGCTGCCGGTCGGGGAAGACATAGAGGCCGTGCAGGAGCGCCGGCACGAATCCGAATGGGCTCACTTTGCATGGTGCTTCATTAACCTGTATATGCTCCCGGATGCCGGCGCAGGGCTCGCGTGTCCGGTTGCCGCTCTGGAAAGGACGTAGCCGTAGCCACTCCGTTCGCTGGCGTCAGGTTCCGGTATGCCAGAACCAGCGAGAGCGGGATAGGGTTATCACCGCTACACACGGCATTTCCGGGTCGACAGAAACTTCCATGGCCGCAGTTGCAGTATGCTATTGCGCCGCCGCCCGGTGATACATGCGGGTTTACGCGCAAGTTTCCTCAAGGGTCGAGAACCGACCGCTGCTTGGTCCGGTGGTCGAGAACGCCTGTCCACCGGCCCCTCAGCTCGCCTGCCGATTGCATGACCCAGGGGCCTCGCGCCGGGCCCGGACCGGCGGGAACCACTCGCATCCGCCCGGGTCCAAGAATATGCTTTGCAAAGGGATTGTACGCACGGCCAACCAACATCTTGCGGGAGGATGCTTTGCCGTACACCGAACAACGCGTCACCTCGGTCCGGCCGTGGTCCGAGAAGACCTTCAGCTTCGAGACCACCAGGCCTGAAGGTTTTGAATTCGAGAGTGGAGAGTTCGTCACCCTGGGACTGCGTTCCGACAGCAAGCTCATCGCGCGCGCCTATTCCATCGTCTCGCCGCCGGAGGCGGAGCGCCTGGAATTCCTGAGCATCCACGTGCCGAACGGACCGCTCACCAGCCAGCTGGTGAACGTGCGCGAAGGCGATCGGGTGTGGATCAACAGCAAGGCCACGGGTTCGCTGACGCTCAGGCATGTGCAACCCGGCCGCAACCTCTATCTGCTTGCAACGGGCACCGGGCTGGCGCCATTCATGTGTCTGATCCGGGACCCGCAGGTCTACGAGCATTTCGAGCACGTGGTGCTGGTGCACACGGTGCGCAACGCGCGCGAGCTCGCCTACCGGGAAGATATCGGAGGCATGGCCGGCGAGCGCCTGCGCTACGTGCCGACGGTCACGCGCGAAGCCTTCGATCCCCAGGCACGCGGCGCCGACCTGTTCCGCTCCGGTGAGCTGTTCACGCGGCTCGACCTGCCACCGGCCGATCCGGAGCAGGATCGCGTGATGCTTTGCGGCAATCCGGAAATGAACGCCGAGATGAGCCAGTACCTTCGCGAGAAGGGATGGATCAGTACCAGCTACCGCGGCGTCGGCAATTTCACTGTCGAGCAGGCGTTCGTGCTGCGCAGTGACTGACAGGCCGGCGATGTCTGCAGCCGCTGATCACGACCCGCACGGTCAGTTGAGCTAGCCCATGCGAGCATCGCTCGCGGCGGCGCGATGGCGGCCCGCAGGGCCGCGTTGCTGAGATGTTTGTAACGAGCTCGAAGGCGGCGGCGCTGCGCGCCGCAGGATCGCGGTGCATAGCCCCGCTCCCACGGGTGCCGGCATTGCCGGCACCTGCCTCGTCGATCGGCGACAGGCACCTGCTTCGCTCCTGCCGGTAAACGAAATCACCCGGGGATCCTGCCGCCGTTAAACGGATCACGGTGAGAGCTTCGCTCCCACCAGGGAACGAGCCACTGTGGAGGCCTCGCCACCGCCGGTTGACGAATCATTGTGAGAACCTTCCTCCTGGCGGCGCGATGCTCCCGCAGGTAAGAGAATCACCCTGTAGGAGCGTCGCTCCCGGCGGCGCGATGGCATGACCCGCACCGACGTGTGTTCGTGCCTACGTTGTTATCGCATGCCGGCCGGACCTGGAACGCGCGAAGGCGGAGCTGGCGGCCGCAACCTCGCTCACCGTCGGCGGTTGCGGCCGTGCCCGCATGCAACTACGATGAAGCGCGTTCGTGTTCATCGCAGGCAGGCAGAGCTCCCATGTGGCACGATTCCCCGCTGGTCGCGTTTCATCGGGGCGAGGCTTCGGACAGCGCCGGTCGCCGGATCGACGAGATCCTGGCCTGGGACGATGGGCGGCTCGAGCGCACGCACGACTATATCCAATGGCTCTTTCCTACCCGCGTGCACAGCCGGTTCAACCCGGATGCACCGGTGTTGAACGCCCGGGACATCGAGGCCTTTCGTGACGACGAGCGCCTGCGGGAAAGTCTGCTGCGCGGCTTGCGGCGCATGCTGGCCTTTTACGGGCTCGACTGCGTAAGGTGCGGCAACGGGCCCGAAGTCCGCGCCAACGCCGCCTTTGCCGCGCGCAGCCGCGAATGGCTGCATCGTGGCAATCACAATCACCTGCGCATCACGCGCATACTGGAGTGCCTGCACACCCTGGGACTGGAGCAGCACGCGGGTGCCTTTTTCGAGTTCCTGCACTCCTTGTACGAGCGGTATCCGGACTGCGTGGCCGATGTGACCTACGACTACTGGCGCAGGGCGGCGGGCAAGTAAGTTGCGGCCATCGCGCCGCCTGCGAGCGACGTTCCCACGGGGAATTTGCCCTACCTCCAGCCCGATCGCGAGGAAGATCTGGCATTTTTCACGACATCCGAACGATGACACACTGTTTATTCCGCCGGCCTATCCCGCCGTACGCGCAAGGGGTCAATACCGGATGCCGGGCGTTTCGATCTTCAGGCCGTTGCTGCGAGCGCTCATGTACACTTCGAGATCCCGATATTCCGGCGAGTCCGCGGGAAAGGGCTCGGCGCGCAGGCTGGTCAGGCATTCCGTGATGCGCTCCGGCAGGCCCACCGTCTGGCCGGTAGTGAAGCGGTAGACGGGAAAGCCGTTGGTCTGTCCCTGGGTGAGCATCTGCCCGCGGAAGGTCTGGCCGGCGTGATAGTCGTGGCACTGGTGGCAGGCGATGTCGACCTGTCCCCAGCGAGTGTGAAAGAGCTTGTCACCGGCCTGGTAGTAGGGTCGCATGGCGTCGTTGATCTGCACGTCGACGGTCGCGCCGCGTGCCCGGTGGCGTACGAATGCTTCGAGCTGCAGCGCGCGTCGATCACCGTAGGGCAGGGGCGCATTGCCGAGCTGCCCCTTCCAGCAGCGCAGGATCTGTGCGCGCAGGGTCAGGGGCCTGGTCGTTTTCTCGTCGAAAATCGGATAGTGCGCGATCTTTTCCGGCGCAAGTCCGGCCGCGTCCTCACCGTGACAGCCCGCACACGACTTTCCCTGCACTCCGGGCGTGGTGAACAGGGACCGGCCCTGGTCCACGGCCAACAGTCCCGGATTGCCGAACTCGTCGTCCTGCAGCTGCTGCATCTCCGGCGTGAGATAGGCGTAGCCCGACTGCGCGCCGGCGTAGGTCAGCGGTGCGCGGGCGAAGAGCAGGGCGGCCGCCACGCAAACTGCGATCTTGCGCATACGCTCAGTTCGCATCGCTCGCCGCGGCAGGCGTGTTCCTGCTGCGTGCCTTAACTTTCGGAGCTGGTGCAATTTCGATTTCCTCCCGCACGACATCCGCTGCGCCGCGACACGGGGCACTAGGGCGTCTGCTTCAGCGTCGCCAGCCACGCGACGACGTCCTCGACCTGCTGGGCAGTGAGATAGGTCCGGCCCCGGTACTTGGCGGCAACGCGGTGCAGCTGGGTGAAGCGCCGGTAGTAGCCCGGCATTACGGTCTCGGGATTGAAGCGGGTCTGATCGACCACATGCAGGCGCAGCATGCCCACCGACTGGCGCGATGCGATGCCGGCCAGCGGCGGCCCCAGGTTGCCGTAGAACTCCTCGCCGGCGATGGGGAGCTTATGGCAGGCGAGGCAGTTTCCCCCGTGCTGGTCGCTCGCGATGTGCGCCCCGCGCGCCGCATTCCCCGTGAGCCCACCGAGGGGTTTCCTGATTTCATTGTTCTCCACCTGCCAGTCGTAATAGGGCTCCGGCCGGACGCCCGGACCGGGGTCCCGATCCGCAGCACCGGCGAGCGGCGCCAACGCCATGAGGCACAACAGCAGGGAATGCATCCACCGGATCCTGCGGTGCGGTTTCGGGTGTCGGTCGGACCCGAGCGTCCTCGAAATGGCAGACGTTTTGTGCACGGCGAGAACTCATGGCAGGGTTGATCGGATCGGCCGCGAGACAGACGGCGCGGGGAGGGTAACAGCGCGGCCCGCATAGAACAAGCATTGCGATGCCCTGGTTCTACGGTGGCGGCTCGGAAGGTGCAGCGCGCCCGGGCGCACGCTCGCTGGCCTCGGCCTTGTCGCCCAACACACTACGCACCACGACGTAGAACACCGGCACGAACAACACGCCGAACACCGTTGCGCCGAACATGCCGCCCATGACGTCGGTACCGATGGCATGGCGGCTGTTGGCGCCGGCGCCGGTGGAAACGGCGAGCGGCAGCACGCCCAGGATGAAGGCGATGGAGGTCATGAGGATCGGCCGGAAGCGCAATCGGCAGGCCTCGAGCGTCGCATCGAGCAGGCCGCGGCCCTGCTCGTGCATGGTATGCGCGAATTCGATGATCAGGATGGCGTTCTTGGCCGAAAGGCCGATGACGGCGATGAGCCCCACCTTGAAGAACACGTCGTTCTCCAGTCCGCGCAGCCAGGTGAAGCTGAGCGCGCCCAGCACGCCCAGCGGAACCACCAGCATCACGGCAACCGGCACCGACCAGCTCTCGTACAGCGCCGCCAGCGCGAGGAACACCACCAGCAGCGACAGCGCGAACAGAATCGGCGCCTGCTGGCCGGAAATGATTTCCTGCAGTGACTGGCCGGACCACTCGTAGCCGATGCCGTTCGGCAGATCCTGCTGCACGATGTTCACCATGGCCTCCATGGCCTGCCCCGAGCTGTGGCCCGGCGCGGCCGAGCCGTTGATCTGGATGGAGGGATGACCGTTGTAATGATCGATGGCCGGCGGCGTCAGCGACCAGTGCGAGGACACCACGCTGGTGAGCGGCACCATGTTGTCGATGCCGCCTTCGCTGGAGGGAACATAGTAGCGGTTCAGGTCTTCGAGCCGGCTGCGGTAGGGCGCATCGGCCTCGAGCAGCACCTTCAGCACCCGCCCCTTGTAGCTGAAGTCGTTGGCGTACACCGGTGCCAGCATCAACCGGATGGCGTCGTAGATGTCGGGCAGTGAAAGACCCATCGACTGCGCCTGCACGCGATCGACGTGCAGCTGTACCTCCGGTGCGTCTTCCAGCTGGTTGGGGCGCACGCCGTACAGCACGGGATTCTTCGCGGCGTTGGCAAGCAGGGTATTGCGCGCCTGCATCAGCTGGTCGTGACCGAGCCCGGCGCGATCCTCGAGCCGGAAATCGAAGCCGCCGAATCGGCCGAGGCCGCGGATCGTGGGCAGATTGATGACGAACAGGTTGGCACCCTTGATATTCTGCAATGCACCGTTCGCCCAGCGGATGAAGCCGTTGATGCTCTCCTCGGAACTGGTGCGCTCGTCCCACTCCTTGAGGCGGACGAAGCCCAGGCCGACGTTCTCGCCCTGGCCCAGGAAGCTGAATCCGGCAACATCGAGCACCTTGTCCACTGCCGGGTTCTTCTGAATGATACCCTCCATCTGCCGCAGCACTTCGCCCGTGCGCTCCATGTTGGCGCCGGGCGGCAGCTGCACGATGACGAGTGCATAGCCCTGATCCTCCTCGGGCAGGAAGCTGGTGGGCAGACGCGTGAACAGCAGGGTGGCGATTCCCACCAGCACGGCGAAGGCGACCATCCAGCGCGGCGTGTGGCGGATGGCGCGCGCCACGCGTGCCAGGTAGACCCGGGTGAGGCCGCCGTAGGTGCGGTTGAAGCCGCGCAGGAAGAAATTCGGTTCCCCGTGCACCGGCTTCAGCAGCGTGGCGCACAGCGCCGGCGTGAAGCTGAGCGCCATCAGCGCCGAGATGCCCATGGAGATGGCGATGGTGAGGGAGAACTGGCGATAGATCACGCCCACACTGCCGCCCACCAGCGCCATGGGAATGAACACCGCGGCGAGCACGGTGGTCATGGCGATGACCGCCCCGGTGATCTGGTCCATGGCCTTGCGCGTGGCCTCCTTCGGCGGCAGGCCTTCCTCGGTCATGATGCGCTCGACGTTCTCCACCACCACGATGGCATCGTCGACCACCAGGCCGATGGCGAGCACCAGGCCGAACAGCGTGAGCACGTTGACCGAGAACCCACTCACGTACATGCCGGCGAAGGCACTGGTCAGTGCCACCGGCACCACCAGGGTCGGAATCAGCGTGGCGCGCAGGTTCTGCAGGAACAGCAGCATGACCAGGAACACCAGCACGATGGCCTCGCAGAGGGTGAAGATCACCTCGCGGATCGAGATGCTGATGAACTGCGTGGTGTCGTAGGGCACCAGCCAGGTGACGCCGGCCGGAAAATACTGCGCCAGCTCCTTCATCTTGCTGCGTACCGCATCGGCGACCTGCAGGGCGTTGGCGTCCGGCGACAGCAGGATGGCGAAGCCGGCGATCGGGTCGCCGTTGAGATGCACATCGTGACCGTAGCTCTCGGCGCCGAGGTCGATGCGCGCCACGTCCGAGAGGTGCACCGTGCTGCCGTCCGGACTGGTACGCAGGATGATGTTCGCGAACTGCTCCGCGGAGGTGAAGCGGCTCGCCGCGCTCACTGCGGCGGTGAAGCCCTGCCCGGAGGGTGCCGGCTCGGCACCGATACTGCCGGCGGCGATCTGCACGTTCTGGTTGCGCACGGCATCGAGTACCGCAGATGCGCCGAGCCCGTAGCCGCGCAGCTTGTCCGGATCGAGCCAGATACGCATGGCATAGGACGCGCCGAACAGGTTCGCGCTGCCGACGCCGGGTAGGCGCTGTATGGGGTCGAGCACCTGCGAGGAAATCAGATTGTTGAGCGCATAGGTGTCGAGGCTGCGGTCGCGCGACTGCAGCGCGATGACCATGAGGAAGTCATTGTTGGATTTGGCGACGGTGATGCCGTTCTGCACCACTTCCTGCGGCAGACGCGGCTGCGCGATGCTCAGCCGGTTCTGCACCTGCACCGCCGCGATGTCGGGGTCGGTGCCGTTGATGAAGGTCAGCGTGATCTGTACGGTGCCGTTGCCGCGCGAAGTCGATTCGAAATACAGCAGGTTGTCGACGCCGGTGAGCTGCTGCTCGATCACCGAGGTGACGGTGTTTTCGATCACCTCTGCGCTGGCGCCCGGATAGGTGGCGCTGATGCTGACCTGCGGCGGGGCGATCGCCGGATAGGCCGCTACCGGCAGATTGAAGATTGCCGCGGCCCCCGCCAGCGTGATGAGGATGGCCACCACCCAGGCGAAGATGGGCCGGTCGATGAAGAATCGGGGCATCGGGAGCGCCTCAGTCCTGGAGCGAAGCGGTGCCGGCGCTTGCCGCTGCCGTTGCGGGCACCGCCCTGGCGGTGGCGCCCGGCTGCACTTTCTGCAGTCCTTGCACCACCACCTGATCGCCGTTGTGCAGGTCGCCGGTCACGATCCAGTCCTCGCGGGTCATGCCGTGCAGCTCGAGCCGCTGCTGGGCCACCTTGCCCGATGTGTCCACCACCAGCGCATAGGCGCCCTTGGCGTCGCGTGCCACTGCCGACTGTGGCAGCAGAAAGGCCTGGTCGAGCCGGCCCATGGTGAGCCGCAGCCGGACGAACATTCCCGGCAGCAGGCGATGCTGAGGATTGGGAACGATGGCGCGCAGCGAAACCGCCCCGGTCGCCGGATCCGCCGCCAGGTCGGAGAAATCCAAGGTACCGACGTGCGGATCGACCGTGCCGCTCGCCAGCAGCACGCTCACTTCGGCGCGCGTCGTCCCGCTGGATATCCGCCGGAGCTCCTGCAGCTCGGTGACCGACTGGCTGAAGTTCACGTAGATCGGATCGATCTGCTCGACGGTGGTGAGCGGCGTCGCCTCGCCCTGGCCGACCAGCGCACCCTCGGTCACCAGCGCCCGCCCGGCACGTCCGGCAATGGGTGCAGTCACGGTAGCGTAGCTGAGATTGAGACGTGCGGTTTCCACGGCGGCCTCGGCCTGCTGCACGGCCGCCGCGGTGCTGCGCTCGTTGGCGAGCGCCGTATCCAGATCCTGCGAAGAAATGAGATGCTTCGGGGCGAGCTCGCGGTAGCGCTTGGCGGTTGCCGCGGCATTCGCGGCATCGGCGCGCGCCTTGGCGAGCGCGGCCTGCTGCTCGTGCAGCGCCGCCTCGAGGGGCGCGGGGTCGATGCGAAACAGCACCTGCCCGCGCTGCACGTCCGTACCTTCCTTGTAGGTGCGCTCGAGCACGATGCCCGCGACGCGCGCACGCACCTGCGCCACACGGGTCGCGGCGAGACGGCCGACGACCTCGCGCTCCAGCGGAACCGACTGCGGTTTGGCCTGGATTACCGCGACCTCCGGCGGCGGCGGTGCCGCTGCCGGGGAATTCTGGGGTTCGGCCCTGTTGCAGGCGGCGAGCACCAGCAGGCTCGCGCCCAGCGTGGCAAGGCGCAGGAACGATCGAGTCATGGAGGATCCTTGCGAAATTGCGACGGGCAGGTGCCGGGCACCAGAATGGTTAGTCGCCCGGGAGTGTCTTTTGGTTCCCGCCGCGCTGTGAGACGATGCGGCTCGGCGCCGGCATTTGGTGCGTTGGTTGCGTGGTGCAACGATTGCGCAACGGCATTCCTGGAACACGCGAAGCGGATGCGCGATGCGCGTTGACAATGTCCATGGATTTCCTGAGAGTAATCGCCACCCGCGCCGTTCGGGATGTCGGCGCCGCACGGTTTCGCGGGGAGTTTACCACCGAGGAGCAGGTCATGATCACCTTTGCACAGCTCAACGAGCAGAATCACCGCATCACCGAGCTATCGAACGTAGTGTCGCGCCTGATCACCGAGCGGACACTGTGCGACAATAAGATTACCTGTGATCTTTTCTTCCGTTATGTGGGCATGGTGAAGGATCATCTCGATATCGAGGAGAAGGCGCTCTACACCTACCTCCTTACGCACGAGGAGCCCAAGGTCAAGAACACCGCCAATATGTTCCTGTCCGGCTCGGCCGAGATCCGGCGGGTGTTCAATCAGTATCTGCATCGCTGGTGCCACGAGCACGAGTTGCGCGTGAAAGACCATGGCGAGTTTGTGCGCGATACCCAGGACATGTTCAAGCTGGTGCTGAAGCGCATCGAGGACGAAACCGAGCATCTGTATCCGCTGGTCAGGCGCGTGGCGGGCGACAGGATCGCCGCCTGAGCAACGTCCCGGCCGCCGGCAAGAGCGGCCCGCCGGCAGACAGGGGCGGTTCGAGCGCCGCCCCTGCAGCGACAGGCCGAGCAGAAATCTATCGCGCGACGCTCTCTGCGAGCGCGTGGATCTCCTGCAGCAGGCGCTTGTACTCGGCCGAATCGCCCTCGGCGTAATTCCAGTTCTTGAACAGCCCCGTGAGGCGAGTGAAATAGTCCCGCACCGCGGCCTTGTCGGCGAACGAGTAGGGGCGGGTGGTCAGGCCGTGGGCGAGGGCAAAGGCGACCTGCTGGCGCTGCATGGGCACTGAGGCGTCGACCTTGTCGTAGGCGTCCTGCTGCAGGTACACCATGTCGAGTAACAGCGCCTCCTGGTAGACGATGTAGTCCTCGGTGGTGATGCCCTCCTCGCCGGTCACCTGCATCATTTGCTGCACCTGGTCCCCGTGCTCCAACAGTCTCTGCATTGCCGCGACGCGCTCCACCCAGGTGGTTTCCAGGTGCTCCGTGAACCAGGGCGCAAGCTGCTCGAGATAGCGCGACCAGGAGATCAGCGGATCGACAGCGGGGTAGAAGCGCTTGTAGGCGCGATCGTAGGACAGTCCCAGGAAACATTTCACGGTGCTCAGCGTCGACTGGGTTACCGGCTCCTCGAAATTGCCGCCGGCGGGCGACACGGACCCGATCATGGTGAGGCTGCCTTCGGCGCCGTCGGCTCCCCGGATCACGCCCGCGCGCTCGTACACGCCGCGGATCGCCGAGTCCAGATACGCCGGGAAGGCTTCCTCGCCCGGAATTTCCTCCAGGCGTCCCGAGGTCTCGCGCATCGCCTGTGCCCAGCGCGAGGTGGAATCGGCCAGCAGCAGCACGTTGTAGCCCATCTGCCGGTAGTACTCGCCGAGCGTGATGCCGGTGTAGATCGACGCCTCGCGTGCTGCGACCGGCATGGAGGAGGTATTGCAGATGATGATGGTGCGGTCCATCAGCGAGCCGCCGGTGCGCGGATCGGCAAGGCGCGGGAACTCGGTGATGGTTTCCACCACCTCGCCGGCGCGCTCGCCGCAGGCGACGACCACGACCACGTCCACGGCCGAGTGCTTGGCCAGCAGGTGCTGGAGCACGGTCTTGCCGGCACCAAAGGGTCCGGGGATGCAGCCGGTGCCACCGCGTGCGATGGGGAAAAAGGTGTCGATCAGGCGGATGGTGGTGGTCATCGGCTCGTGCGGATAGATGCGCTCGACGACGCGCCTGCGCAGCATCTGCTCGGCCAGCGAACGACGCACGGGCCAGCGTCGCGTGAGGTCCAGCGACTGCTCGCGGCCGCGCGCATCGGCGATACGCGCCACCGGCGTGTCGATGGTGACGCTGCCTTCCTGGATCCAGGTCACCTGGACCTCACCCGGCTGATCGAAGGGCACCAGGATCTTGTGGGTGAACGTGCCTTCCTGCACGGTGCCGAGCAATCCGCCGGCGCGCAGCCGCGCCCCGGCCTGCACCGTCGGCACGAACGACCACTTCTTGCGCGTGTCGAGTGGCTCGACGTCGGCGCCGCGTGGCAGGAAAGTGCCGTAGCGGTTGGCGATGCCCTCCAGCGGATTCTGCAGGCCGTCGTAGACCTGGCCGAGCAGTCCGGGTCCGAGCAGCACCGAAAGCAGCTCGCCGGACTGCACCACCGGATCGCCCACCGCCACGCCCGCGGTGTCCTCGTAGACCTGCACGTCGGCATACTTGCCGCGCACGCGCAGCACCTCCGACTTCAGCCGTTCGCGCCGGCCTTCCGGCCCCGGTCTGCGGGGCTCGATGTAGACCACTTCGTTCTTCTTGAGCGGCGTGCGCCCTCCCTCTCGCCAGCCGGCCTCTATGGTCACCAGACTCTCCTGCACGGCCACGACCCGCGCCGGCATGTCGGGATGCACCGCCGGTGGCGCAGGCTCCTGCGCCGCACGTGGCGCCGCACTGCTCTCAGCCATTACGCTGCCTCCACGGTGCGAGGCGGTGCTGCGAGACCGGACTCGACCATGGTGTCGAACCGGGCGAGGGCCGCCTCGCCGTCGTAGCTGGTCCAGCGTGCAATGAGATCCCAGCGCAGGGCGTAGATCAGCACCGCCTCGAAGTCGAAGTGATGACCGACGCCAAGGCGGTCCAGGTGCTCCCATACCGTCGCCAGCAGCAGGCGTTCCAGGCCGAGCGCATCGCCCTGTTCCAACAGCGTGCGTGCCTCGGGCAGCCACGGCAGCGCGCGCTCCAGTCGGAAGTGCGGGTCGTTCCAGTGCTCGCGGATCTGCACCAGCCAGCGGCCGTAGCCCCATTGCCGCAGCTGCCCGGGGCTCGCCTGGCCACTGCGGCGCCGGCGTAGCGCGGCGAGCACCGTGCGCATCTCCAGGCGCCAGACCACGAGCTCGCGCGCCATATCGTTGCACAGGGCAGGCACCACGACCTTGGCGCGCGCGACCAGGGCTTCGTCGGTGCGCTCGATGCCCTGTCGCGACCAGTCGAGCAGATCGGTCATGCACTGCAGGCAGGCGGCGTGGTCCTCGCGCAGCAGGGCGAGGCGCTGGCGCAGGCGGATGCGCGACAGCGGCGTGCGCCGCGCCCCGAACAGCGGGCCGTGATAGGGCAGGCTGGCGATCAGCATGGCGTAGTGATTGGGGGTGCTCATGTGCCGGGGCCGCTCACTTCACCGTGCCTTCGAGGATGGCGCGAAACCGCGGCTGCAGATGCTCCAGCAACAGCGCGGCCACCTTCTCGTCGGTGAGATCGATGTAGACGTTCTTGTCCTGCAGGTACAGACGGATGCCGCGGGCCTCGTCCTCCGCCACCCCGAAGGTGACGCCCTCGGCCAGCACGTTGCCGGCCAGCGAAAGCACGAAGTGCGACAGCGAACCTTCGCGCAGCTCCAGCGGTTTGCGGCGCAGCTCCTCGACGCCGACCAGGGTGCGCGGCAGCAGCACCTGCACCGGTTGCCCCCGGTCCACGCCGGCCTCCTCGCGGGCGCGCGCGGCGACCTCGACGATGAGCTGCTTGAGAAAAGCTTCCTGGTCCATCGCGACCGCAATGAGGCGCCGCACCTCGGCGTTGAAGCGACCGGTCAGCTCCGCTTTCAGGCGCAGCAAGGTGTCGCGCATGGCGATGCGCAGCGCCTCCTCGCCGCCGGTCTGCAGCGCCTTGACTTCCCGGCGCGCGTTCTCGCACATCTCCTTGGTGTGCGCCTCGGCTTCGCGCACGATGTCCGCCGCGCGGCGCCGCGCCTCCGCCTCGATGCGCTCGGCCTCCAGCCGCCCGGCAGCCACGCCTTCTTCGCGCAGCCGCGCGATCAGCGTCTCGACGCCGGAGGAGGCGAGCCGTGCCTGTTGATCGCTACGCGTTTCGGCCATGGCGGTTCTCCGCTCAGCGAGGAATGTTGCCCGCCAGCACCAGGGCGAACACGAAGGCGAATACCGCGAAGCCCTCGACGATCGCCGCCGGTGCCAGCGACAGGCCGAAGATCTCCGGCTTGGCCTTGCTGGCGTGGATCGCCGAGGCACAGGCCTGGCCCTGCAGCATGGCCGAGAACATCAGCGCCAGTCCTGCCAGGATGCCGATGCCGAACAACGCCGGCGCATTTTCCGGGGTGACCGTGCGCTGCAGGGTGAACATGACCACGATTCCGTAGATGACCTGCGAGGACGGCATCACCGAGACACCGATGAACCGGCCGTGACCCGACTCGGTGTCGACCATGGCGCCGATCGCCGCCTGCCCGGCGACGGCACAGCCGATGACGCTGCCGATGGCCGCGAGCGCCATGACCCCGTACATGCCGGCCCACCCCAGCGCCATGACGAGCTCATTCATGATCGGACTCCCTCTTCTTGAACGGTCGGAACGCGTAGCCCTCGCCGGACAGCGCCCAATTGTAGAACTCGATGTAGTTGAGACGCAGCCCGTGCACCACGCCGCTCATCAGGCTGAGCGCCAGGTTGAGCACATGTCCGACCAACAGGATCAGCAGTGCGAACAGCAGACCCAGCCCCTGTACCGAGCTCGCCTCGCGTGCCAGGTTGTTGAAGGTGAGCGCGAGCGAGGCCGACGCCAGTCCCAGGGCAAACAGACGCAGATAGGAGAGCACGTCGCCGAACACCCGGGTGACGTTGGTGAGCGCCTGAAGACCGTCCAGCACCCGCAGCACGCCGCTGCGCAGGTCACGCACCGCGCGCCCGCTGCTGAAGGCGAACACCGCGACCAGCCCGCAGCGCGATGGCCCAGCGCCCGCCGGGTACCATCCAGGCCGGCGCCCCGGGCGTCGCGCCCAGCCACATTGCGAGTCCGCCCGCAGCAGCGCCGCAATCCAGCCCAGGGGAGCGCCCATGGCGACGCGTCCCCGGTTGAGCCACGCCTGCTCGGCGTTGGCAAGCACCAGGTGCAGCACGCCGATGCTCACCGAGAGTTTCATCATGGTGTCGAAGTTTCCCACCTCGAGCACCCTGGCGCGGCCCCAGAAGCTGTCCGGTGCAGGCGCCACGCCGAAGTAGCTGCCCACCAGCACGCCCCACGCGAGTGAGCCGCCGACCAGCACTGCGCTCAGCACGCGCAGGCGCCGCCCGGCCGCGCTCTGTCCCAGGCGCCGCCAGAACGCGGCCGAGCAGCACGCCAAGCACGGCGGCGTAGCCGGCGTCGGAGAGGATCATGGCGAAGAACACGGCGAAGGACAGAAATACCATGCGCGAGGGATCCCAGGTGCCGTAGGCGGGCATCTGGTAGAACGCCACCAGGTCCTCGCCGGCCGATACCGCCTCCGGGTTCTCGAGCAGCGTGGGCGGCTGATCCTCCGGCTGCGGGTCCTCGAGCAGCAGGGCGAGACCGTGCGTCTCGGCCAGTGCGGTGACCTCCTGGACGCGATCGGCGGCGACCCAGCCCTGCACCAGGAACAGCTCTTCGGTATCCAGCGTCTGGGCCCCGGCGTGACGCAGCGCGGCCTGGTCCTCGGCGCGCGCCAGATGGCTGGAGATGAGATAGATCCAGCGCGTCAGCGCCTGGCGTTCGGCTTCGAGATCCTCGATGGTCAAGCTCGGTCTGCTCGAGCTTTCGGCGCAGCTGGCTGAGGCTCAGTGCGCCGGTGTGGGCACGTGGCACGGGCAGGGCCTCGCGCGGCGGCTCCTCGGAATCGATCACCACCACCCAGGACTGGCGATTGTCCTTGTGCACCACCTGCCAGGGCAGCTCCAGCCCGGCAAGCAGCCGCATCTGACGTTCCGGAACGATGTAGAACCACAGCTTGCGTCCGGCCAGCGCATCGGGGCCGGGGAAGTGGAACTCGCCCCAGGGCTCCAGTGCCTCGATGTGCTGGACCAGATCGTCGCGCCGGTCGGTGGCCGCGCGCAGCGCGTCCTGGTTGGCGAGCACCTGCGCCAGCATGTCCGCCATGTCGAACTGCTCTTCGCTGCGCACCTGGCGGCGCTTGTCCGCCACGTCGCCGAGGTAGCGCAGGGCCTGGCGCGCGCCGACCGCATGCTCGGGAGGCGTGGCCTCGGGCTCGCGCGGCACGGCGGCGAGCGAGAGCAGGTGCAGGCAGCCCAGCGCCTGCAGGGCGTCGAGGACGCTTTCCTTCTCCTGCAGGAGCCCCGCCAGCGTGAGCTTCCTCAGGCGCACGATGCTCATGCGCCCACCCTCAGGACATACTTGCGCTTGGCAATCTTGGAACGCACCACCGCGGCGCGCTCGGCATCGGAAAGATAGATGCGGATGCGCTTGATGTTGCTCCCGGGCACGCGGGATCAGCACCTTTTCGAACAGGTTGACGCGCTGCGTGACCTTGCGCACCGCCTCCTCGAGCAGCGCGCTGCGCCGTCGCTCCACGGCGAGTCGGGCGCGCAGCCTGAGCATCGTGCGAGATCTCCTCGCTGAGCCGGTCCACCCAGTGCGGCTTGACCAGATAGCCGTAGGCGCGCACCTGCAGCTCCACCCGCTCCAGCGTCGGCAGCCGTGCGCCCACCACGTTTTCCTCGCCGAGGTGGACCGGCGCAGCTGCACCAGGTCGGGAAGCTCGATCTCGTGATTGGCCAGCATGGGAAGCTGGGCGGCCACGCGCGACGCGCAGCGCGGCGATTTCCGCTTGGGTTTCACGCACGCGGTCCTGGGCGCGCGTGCGCTCCGCCATCAACTGCTTGCGCTTGAGATCCAGCGACGGCAGGAAGCGCTCGAAGGTCTTCAGCTGCCGGGTCTGCCTGGAGAGCGAGGATTTGTTGAGCGAGAGACGGGCCACGAGTCAGTGCCCGCTGTCTCGCAACCGGCATCACGCGCACCTCAGGCCACCCGTGCGTCGTCATTCGACCGCGTCGTCCTTGCGCGGGTAGTACTTGTCGACGAGATGCTGGCGCATCAGCAGCGCCTCGGGCGGGAAACACTCGGCCATGGTCTTCCAGGCCAGATCGAGCGCATCTTCGAGCGCCATGGAGACCTCGATGTTCATGAAGCGCTCGCGAAACAGCCGTCCGAACTTCAGCAGCTGATGATCGAACCCGGAGAGCTCGAAGGCCATGGCCTGCTTCTGCTCGGCGTCACGGGCGCCCGAGTACAGGCGGATCATGGTATTCATCACCTGGCCGTGGTCCTCACGCGTGACCTTGCCGATCACGTGCTGCTTCAACCGTGACAGCGAGCCGAACGGATCGAGCACGCCTTCGTGCAGATAGAACTGCCCTTCGGTGATGTAGCCGGTGTTGTCGGGCACGGGGTGGGTGACGTCGTCGCCCGGCATGGTGGTCACGGTGAGAATGGTGACCGAGCCGCCTTCCTTGAAATCGGCGGCCTTCTCGTAGCGGCGCGCGAGTTGCGAATAGAGATCGCCCATGTAGCCGCGGTTGGAGGGCACGTTCTCCATGGCGATGCCGACCTCCTTCATGGCGTCGGCGTAGGCGGTCATGTCGGTGAGCAGCACCAGCACGCGCTTGCCTTCCTCGACCGCCAGTCGCTCGGCGACCGCGAGCGCCATGTCCGGCACCAGCAGGCGCTCGACGATGGGGTCGGCGGCGAGGTTCACGAACATCACGGTGCGCGCGAACACACCGGCGTCCTCGAAGCGGCGCCGGAACAAATAGTAGTCATCGAAGATCAGGCCGAGGCCGCCGAACACCACGATGTCGGCGTCGGCCTGAATGCCGATGCGCGCCAGCAGGGAATTGTACTGCTCGCCAGCCACCGAGAAGATGGGGATCTTCTGGCTTTCCACCAGACTGTTGAAGACGTCGATCATGGGCACATCGGTGCGGATCATCTTCGAGGCGAGCAGCCGGCGCACCGGATTGACCGGCGGGCCGCCGATCGCCAGCTTGGGGTCCTGGGACAGATCCGGTCCGCTGTCCATGGGCTCGCCGTCGCCGCGAAACACCCGCCCCAGCACGTTGGCGGAGTAGGTGACCCGCATGGGGTGACCGAGGAACTGCACCGAGGCTTCGGTGGACAGCCCCTTGGTGCCGCCGAACACCTGCAGCGCCACCACGTCGCGATCGAGCCGGATCACCCGTGCGAGCGAGCGCAGCCCCCCGGGGTCATCGACCAGCGCGAGATCATCGAAGGCGATGGCGCCGCTGTCGTTGCCAGCCCGGCACCGGTACCCGGACCTTCAGGATGTCGCCCACGATTTCCAGGATGTCCGAATATCGCGCGAGGCTCTGGGACACGCCGCTTCCTCATCTGAACGGCCGGCGGCAGACCATGCCGCCGGTGATCGCTGCCATTTGTTGCCGCTCGCGTCACACGGAATGTGCTGGTGATCGGGGATGCGGCCGGAATCCCGCTCGAAGGACACGGCCTGTCCTGCCTGGCAGAGTGGCCGTCCTGGCGCTGTCCTGCCGTGCGCAGCAAGGCTGCGCATCGAGCCGGTGTAGGCGTGTCCCGCTTCCTACCGGACGCTGCTCTGGTGGCAGCTGGGGCAGAAGCGGCTCGAACCTGGCAGGCGGCACCGGCGGCATGGAATGCACATGGCACCCGCCCTGCTCAGGGAGCCAGATGCTATACGCAACGCCCGCCCCACGCAACGGCGGGCAGCTGACGTTGGGTAAATTGCCAGAGTGATTTCGCGTTCGGCCGTCGCCGGAATGGTTGCGCGGCCGGCGGGGAAGGAGGTTTTTCCCGCACACCTCGCCGGGATCCCGGATGCTGGGCGCAGGGCTCGGCTAGTGGCACAGGCCAATCTGCTGCCGCCGGGTGAGATATGGGGGTTAGCCGCGGGGTCAAGCCGCCAAAACTTTTTACGACCTCTACCCGCCACCTTCCACCCCAAAGTCTCTTTCATCCTTTGGGGTGGCGGCAACCACCATGAGCGTTAGCCCGATCCCTGCCTGCGCAGGCTTGCCTGTCCGATCTGCGCGATCTGTTCCTGGGTGTCGATGTTGTAGGCCCCGGGCGCGAGCACGGCGCGAATGGTGTCGCCCCCGCCCTCGCCGCCAGCGCTCGCCAGGTCCATGATGCGGCTCGGGAAGTAGGGGCGCTTGTTGCGATCGAGGACCAGCGACACTTTGGGGCGCAGCCGTGCCTTCGCATTGGCGGCAATGACCACGCCCACTTCCCCGCTGCTGAGCTCGACCAGAGTGCCCGCGGGATAGATGCCCACGCACTGGATGAACTGCTCGAGGAGCTCCGGATCGAAGTCGGTCAGGCGCGAGCTGTACATCCGGGTCAGGGCTTCGGTAGGCGATGCACCCTTGTGGTAGCAGCGTTCGCTGGTGATGGCATCGTAGACGTCGACGATGGCGACCAGCTTGCTCCAGAAAGAGATCTCCTTCGCCTCCAGTCCGCGCGGGTAACCGGTGCCGGCGATGCGCTCGTGGTGCGAGAACGCCATATCCAGGGCGTCGGCCGGCAGGTCGTAGAAGCGCTCGAGCAGCATGCGGCCGTGGGTAGGATGCTGCTTCATGAGCGTGAACTCTTCATCCGTCAGTCTGCCGGGCTTGTTGAGCACTTCCAGTGGGGTTTTGAGCTTCCCGATGTCGTGCAGCAGAGCGCCGACTCCCAGTACGGTCAGCTCGTCGCGCGACAGGCCCAGGTGCCGGCCGAGGGCCAGCGCCAGGACACAGACGTTGATGGAATGCTGTGCGGTGTACTCGTCGCGCTTCTTCAGATGGGTCAGGCACAGGTGGGCGTCAGGGTTGCGGATGATGCCATCCACCACGGTGTTGACGGTCTGCTTCACCCCTTGCATATCGATGGTGCGCCCGTGCACGATGTCGTCGAACACCTCGTCGATGCGGATGCGACTCGCCGAGCGGATCTCGCTGGCGGTGCGGATTTCTTCCTCCAGGGCCGAGGTGACGCGATAGATCATTCCCCCTTTGGGTCGGTCGGAGGACGGCGAGGGCGGCGCGCTGCCAGCCGCGCCCGGGGCGAGCACCAGACTCTTCTCCACGTCTACGTACACGTACTCGCACAGTTCGCGCAGCTTCTGCACGTCCTCGACGCGCAGCACTCGAAAACCCTGAAATGCGAACGGGGTTTCCAGCCACGGCCGGTCGAGCTCGCACACGAACATGCCGAGCTTGATTTCACCTACGCCGATCATGACTTTGTTGATGGACATGTGGGTCTGGGGATGAGTCGCAGATCTGTCGGGATCCCTGGGGACCGCACCACTCCTGGCCGCGCTGCGTGGGGACGGTTTCGGCAGCGAACACGGCGACTTGACGACGCCCGCCGGCCGTTTTCCACACGGGGGCGCCATTCGCCTCGGGGCCGCCCGGGCAAATGCCGGGCGGCCATCTACCATTACCTTGAGGAGTCGACGGCGCGGGCGATTGTCCGGGGAGGAGCCCAGGGCGTGCAGCGTGCGCTGTGACGAGGGGTGCGGGATTGCAGCGGCGGAAGGGTCGGGCGCTGGTAGAATCCATCCACCCGGTGCTTCGAGGGACTGTGCTTCTAGGGACTGTAATTCAAGGGCTGCGCGGGCGTTGAAGAGGGGGGGATCCGCGCGGCTTCGACATCCCGCCCGACAGGAGCTGGCGATGTACCACGCCTTTTCGAACCTGCAACGCGACCCGTTTGGCCTCGTCCCCGACTGTGCGTTCCGATACCCTCATCGCGGCTACCGCAATGTGCTTGCTCGCCTGGAGGAGGCCCTGGAGGGCGAGGCCCAGCTTCTCGCGATCACGGGCCTGCCGGGCGTCGGCAAGACCCTCATGCTGCACGAACTGCGCGCGAGGTTGCTGGACCGCGAGGCCGTGTGCGTGAAGATGGCAAGCTCGCGGCTCGAGCCCCGCGATCTGTTGTGCGCCTTCGCGCAGGAGCTTGGTGTGTCCTGCCAGGGCGCCGGCCTTGCCGACCTGTTGGGTCGACTCGAAACGCATCTGCGCACTCGACGGCAACGTTGCGTGCTCGCGATCGATGAGGCGCACGAGCTTTGCTTCGGTTCGCTGGCAGTGGTGGTGGCGCTCTGCGCCCGGGTCGGAGGCGGCGCGCGGCCGTGGCTACAGATCCTCCTGGCGGGCGCCCCCGAAGTCGCCGCGCCGCTGGGCCAGATTGCCTCGGTGTGCGAGTTGCAGGTGCTCGATGAGCAGGAGACGGCACTCTATATCCAGCACCGCCTGCGCTGCGCGGGCTGGCAGGGTGATCCGCGCCTCACGCCAGGGGCTTTAAGGGCTGTCTACCGGCTGAGCAAAGGCGTTCCGCGCAGCGTCAATCTTCTGTGCCGCCGCGTGATGCTGCTCGGTATCGCGGAGGGGCTGCACGAATTCGATGCGCCGGAAGTGCACGCCGCCTGGATGCAACTGCAGGACGAGGAGATGGTCGTGCCGGTGCCCGTCGCACCCGCGGCCATCGCGCGGTTGCGCATGCCCGGCGCGCGCCGCGTCGCCGCCGTGCATGTGAGCGTGCGGTCGGCGCCCGCCCTGCGCGCACGCAGGCACAAGCGGTGCCTGCACGATCCCGGTTGCGGGTCCGCAGAGGGGCGGGCCGGAGTGCAATCGGGCGAGGCCGGTGTTACTGCTGCGGCCGCGCCCGCGCGCTCGGCCCATTCAAGTGGCCGGCAGACGGTACGGTACGTCGGCGGGTCGGCCTTCCTCGGCATCGCGCTGATGGCCGCCGTGTGGGTCACCGACATGCAGGGCGTGCATCGCAACCTGCTCGCATCCCCTGAAGTCGGGAGCGGGGCGACGAACATCGACGCCGGAACCATTTGGCGCACGCCGCCGGCCGGCGTGGGCAAGCACGAGTGGAACACGGACCGTAGGGCGATGCTCAATTACGAGACGTGGGCCTCGGGGAATGCAATCCGGCAACCGGCTGGCGCGGGCGGTTCGCCCGGTCTGACCGGACCGCGGCGGGCGCAGGCGAGCGCGCACAAGGCGCAGCCCTTCGCCACAGGGCCTCACGCCGCGCCGCGCTCCGCGGCAGCGCGGACAACGGCGGTGCCTTCGGGGATGATCCTGACCCTCGCGAGGGCGGATCCGGCCCGCGCGCCGGCGCAGCAATCGGTACCGGCGCACACGCCGGCTGCCGCAACGACGCCCGGCGAATCTTTGCGAGCGGATCCGGCAACGGCGTTTGCGCAAGGGGTGCCGCGCGCCTGGCCGGGACGGCCGGCCTCGCAAGCCGCCGGTGCGGGCTTCGGACTGCGCCTCAGGCTGGTGGACACGCGGGCGCAACTCCCTGAATCGTCCCCATTGCCACGACCCTCGCGCGGCATGCTGCCGGACGTGGAGCGTCCTCAGCTGCGGGCGGCCCTGCGCAGCAACGGGAAGAGCGCCCAGCCGCACAGCGAGCCGGCGATGGCGCAGCGCGCGCCGAAGCGCGCCTCGCAGGATGCTGCCACTTGGGCACCGCGACCGCAGACCACGGCCCTGCTGGATAGCGCCATGATCGAGGCAATCGCACCCGGCGAGCCGCATAGACCGAGTACGCTCACCCGTCCCGAGACCGGAATACCGAAACTCGCCGGCGCCGCGTCCCCGTCCCGTGGGGCCGGGCCGGCGGCGAGCCGGCCACAATCGCGTCGATCGGTGATGGTGCCTCCGGCGGACCTCGCGTCCCAGCAGCTGACGCGGGTCGAAGCGCCGCGCCCGCAGGCGCCGCGGCCGCAAGCGGCGCGAACCGAGGTCGGCCGCGCGGGGATCTCGCGACCCGAGCCGGCGTGCGCGGAGGTGGGACGTCCGGAAGTGACACGCCCGCGGGTCGCGCGACTCGAACTCACGCGTCCCGAGGTCACGCGCCCGGAGAGCTCGCGTCCCGAGATTGCACGTGTGGAAGTGGTGCGTCCGGAGACCGTCCGGCCGCAGCTGACACGACCCGAAGTCCACCACCCGATGGTCGAGTCCCCGGCCGGAGATCGAACGACCGCTGCGGAGCCGTCCTGATCCTGCACGGCCCCCGGCTCGAACGCCCAAAGCGTCGCTGAGCAAAGAAGACCTCCATGATGGACGGGAGGCAGTCGACTGATCCAGGCCGTAGTCGCCGGTGCTCCAGTGCGCACCGACGCTCACACTGGTGTCGGCAAATGCCATCCGGACTACGTCTGACCGTCCCGTACCTGCGCATCTCCGGTCGCGCGCAGGTGTTCCCGGACGTGGGCTCCGCATCGCGCACCCCCCTGCGGCGCGGAACCGAGCAGGGTCTCGGAGCTCCATAGCAATTGCGGTGGTTCGGCGGCGGGCCGCAATCCGCAACTTTGGACGAAGCGCTTACCGGCCCCGGTGGAAAGGGGAACACCGGCTATACTTACCCCTCCATTCGCGCGGCCCAGCGTAGGCCCGCCAACTGACAGGAAGCGAAGGACAAAATGGAAGATCCGGTTGCGGACACGGGGAGGGGACCGGCGTCGCGCCTGGCGCGACTGCGCCGGTTAACGCCGGTTCATGGCGGTTTCCGGGGCCAGGTTCGGCCGAGAGACTTCCTTCCCGCCGTGCTTGGCGTCGCCGCGCTCGGCGTGCTCATGCTCATGGAATTAGACGTGCTGCTGTTTCTGGTGGCCAGCGGCGCGCTGCTGGCCGTGCTGCTGGAGCGCAACGCGCGATTCCTGGCACGCGTGGGCACGCGCCGCCGGTGCACTCAGCAGACCGTGACCGAGAATGCGGCGCGCCAGCTCGTGGATCAGGTCCCCGCCATGATCTGGCTCACTGACGCCGAGGGGTGCTGCACCTTCCTCAACCGGCGCTGGGGTGAGCGCACCGGGATCGCCCCCGACCAGGGCCTGGGCGGGGGGTGGCGTGAGTGGGTGCACATCGAGGATCGCCCCCGCACCGAGGCCATTTTCTCCGAAGCCCAGGTACGCCGCGAACCGTTCAGCCTCGATCACCGCCTGTACCGCGGCGACGGTACCTACGGCTGGGTAACCGCAAGCGGGGTCCCGCGCTTCGACGCCGATGGAGGGTTCCTCGGCTACATTGGGTCGGTGCTGGACGTGAGCGAGCGCAAGGAGGCCGAGGCCGCCTGCCGGGCGAGTGAGTCTGCGCTGCGCCGGCACCTGGAGGAGATCGAGTTCATCTACGCCACGGCGCCGGTGGCTTTGTGCGTGTTGGACCGGGAGCTGCGATTCGTGCGGGTGAACGAGCGCCTTGCGGAGCTGACCGGTGTGCCTGTCCAAGCCCATCTCGGCAGGACGCTGCGCGAAACCGTCCCCGGCATGGCGGCGGAAGCCGAGCCGCTGATGCGCCATGTGCTGCAGACCGGTAGGCCGCTGCTCAATCAGGAAATCCGAGGCGAGATGCCCGCCCAGCCGGGCGTCGCCAAGATCTGCGTGCAAAGCCTGCTGCCGTTGCGCAGCGAGGCCGGGGAGATCGTCGCTGTCAATGTCGTGGCGGAGGACGTGACCGAGCGGCGGCGGGTGGAAGCGGCGCTGCGCGAGAGCGAGCAGCGATTCCGCAGGCTCGCCGAGGCGCTGCCACAGATCGTCTATACGACCGGTCCGGACGGACGCGGGGACTGGGTCAACAGCCACTGGTACGAGTACGTCGGCGAGTGCGCCGGCGATGCTTCCGACTGGGCCAGCCGCCTGCATCCGGAGGAGGCGCAACAGGTGCTGGCGCGTTGGGAGCATTGCGTCGCGACCGGTACACCGTTTCGCATGGAGCACCGCACCCGCAAGGCGGACGGCTCCTATGGCTGGCATCTCAGCCAGGCCATGCCGGTCACCGACGAGCAGGGTGCCATCCTGAAGTGGGTCGGAGCCTACGCCGACATTTCCGAGACCAAGCGGGCGGAGCAGGCGCTCGAAGAGGCGAGACGGCGCAAGGACCAGTTCATCGCCACGTTGTCTCACGAGCTGCGCAATCCGCTGTCGCCGATCAGTAGCTGCGTGGAAACCATGCGCCGCATTGCGTCGGACACGCCACAGCTCATCTACGTGCGCCAGGTCATCGATCGTCAGGTCAAGCACATGGCGCGCCTGGTGGATGACCTGCTGGACATCTCGCGCATCAGCCAGGGCAAGGTCGACCTGCGCAACGAGCGCGTGGAGCTCTCGGCCATACTCGAGCACGGCGTGGAGAACGTGCTGCCGCTGATCCAGGCGCGCGGCCATGAGCTGTCGGTGAGCGGACCGCCGCATGCAGTGTGGTTGAGCGGGGATGCCATCCGACTGGCGCAGGTGATCTCCAATCTCCTGGAGAATGCCGCGAAATATACGGTGGAGAACGGGCGCATCCGGCTCTGCGTCGAGCTCGAGGAACGCCAGGTGTTGATCCGTGTCGCAGACAACGGCGCGGGCATCGCCCCGGACCTGCTGCCGTTCGTGTTCGACATGTTCACCCAGGCCGAACGCGGCCTCGATCGCAACCAGGGCGGTCTGGGCGTTGGGTTGACTCTGGTGAAGAAACTGGTGGAGTTGCATGGAGGCACGGTCGAGGCCCGCAGTGCGGGACCCGGACAGGGCAGCGAGTTCACCGTGCGCCTGCCAACGGTTGCCAGCTTCAGGAAGGCGGAGCAGCCCGCAGCACCGGAGTGTGCCGCAGCCGGAGCGGTTTCCTCGGCGCGCATCCTGGTCGTCGACGACCTGGTCGATGCCGCGGAAAGCATGGCGATGATGCTGGTGCTCGAGGGTCACGAAGTGCGTACCGCGCACGACGGACCTGCGGCGCTGGAGGTGGCGCAGGCTTTCCGCCCGCGCGTGCTGTTGCTCGATATCGGCTTGCCCGGGATGGACGGCTATGAGCTCGCGCGCCGCGTGCGCAGCCTGCCCGGGTTTGAGGATGCATTGCTCATTGCCATCACCGGCTACGGACAGGCCGAGGATCGCGACCGCGCCCGCGCGGCGGGCTTCGACCATCACCTGGTGAAACCGGTGGACGCGAGTACCTTGTATGGCCTGCTGGGCGGCACCGCCCACACGGCCGGGCTTGCTGCCACCGGCGAACCCGGCACGAGTCCGGTAGCGTTCGAGCCCGCAGAGGCGATGCGCACCATACACTGAGCAACGGGCTGCGGCGCCAGACGGCGAGATGCGCCACGCTGCGTAGATCCGCCGCGCGTCGCGATGCAGCCGACGTGTCCGATCGCGCCGACGGGCCAAGTATTTCTACGTATTCACGTCCACCCGCGGATGGGGCTACCGTCACCCTGCCAGATCGTCTTCATCTCCCCGCCGCCGGCGTACGCCGCGGCGGGATATTTTTCATTGCGCCGGCGCAGGCGGCGCAAGGGGGGCGCACGATCCGGTTCCGCGGCGGTCGAAGCCCTGGTGCCGCTCACCTGTACACGAATCACGCCGTTCACTGAGACGAGGAGTGCTACTCATGAGCCGAAGAGACGCCGAGCCTTCCCGTACCGACTCGCAAGGCGATGACGCACGCATCGGACGCCGATCTTTTCTGAAGGGCCTGAGTGCGGTACCGCTGCTCGGGGCCTTGCCGTCGCTGCTGGCTCCGGCGATGGCGCGGGCCGCCGAAACGGCGCTGCCTGCGGGTGTGCCCGAGCACAAGGCGTATTACGTCAAGGGCACCTACTTCGAGAGCTGCAGCTGCGACGCGATCTGTCCCTGCCTGTTGCTCGCCGATCCCACGCAGGGCTACTGCAAGGCCCTGCCCGGCTGGCACATCCAGGAGGGTCGTCTCGGCGACCTGGTGCTGGACGACCTCAACGTCGTGGCTTTTCTCCACGCACCGACCAACATGACCAAGGGCAACTGGCGTCTGGCCTTGTATGTCGACGATCGCGCCACGCCCGAACAGTATCAGGCGCTCACCGAAATCTGGTCCGGCAAGCATGGCGGTTTTCCGGCCGTGCTCGCCTCCCTGGTCTCGGAGAACATGGGTGCCAGACAGGCCAGGATCTCGTGGATGGAGGACGGCAAGCACCGCGTCCTGAAAGTGGATGGCGTCGGGGAAGTCGACATCACCCAGGTGGAAGGTGCCGACGGTGCCCCGGTGGTCCTGAGCGGCACGCCACTCGCCGTGGCCCCGCCCTATGCCGTCACGGTCTCGCGCTCCAATCACTGGTCCTACCGCGATCACGGGGTGGACGTGTTCCTGTCCGGAACGAGCGGACTTTCCTCGCCGTTCGTCTATTCGGCCTGATGCTTCGCCGCCGCCCCGGGGGGTGCGCTCCCCCCGGCGCAGCGGCGGCACACGGCCAGGCTAGTCCGAGCGTGACGATGCAGCAGATCGCAGGTGCGCCCGCGGGTGGCCGGTATCGCCCCACACTGCACGACTATCTGGGCGTGATCGTGGGACTTGCCGTGGTGAGCGTTGCAGCGTGGGGCTACATGCTTCACGAGTACTACACGAACCGCATTGTCTCGCTGTTTTCGATCTGCTCGCTTCCAACCGGTGGTGCTCCCTGGTCGGTGGCGGATTTCTCGCTCGCCTTCGTCATGTGGACGGTGATGATGATCGGCATGATGGCGCCAACCGCCGCGCCCATGGTCGCGATCTTCAATACGGTGAGCCGGCGCCGGCGCAGCGAGGGGCAGGCCTACGTGCCGACGGCGGTGTTCGTGGCCGGCTATCTTGGCGCGTGGACCGGCTTCAGTGTGCTCGCGGCGCTGCTGCAGTGGCCGCTGCATCGCTGGTCGCTGTTGACCCCGGACATGGACGTGGCAAGCACGCGCTTCGCCGGTCTCATGCTGATCGGCGCGGGGCTCTATCAGTGGACTCCCTGGAAGCAGGCCTGCCTGCACAAGTGTCGCACTCCGCTGCAGTTCGTGCTCACCGAATGGGAGGAGGGAAAGGCGGGGGCGCTGCGCATGGGGTTGCGCCACGGCTTGTTCTGCGTCGGTTGCTGCTGGGCGCTGATGCTGGTGATGTTCGCCGTCGGCGTGATGAATCTGCTGTGGGCACTGCTCATCACCTTGTTCGTGCTGGTGGAGAAGGCACTGCCTGGAGGCGGCACGGTGGTGCGTTCAGTGAGCGGTTTACTGCTGCTCGCCTGGGGTGCGTGGACGCTGATGCTGTGAGGCGGGTTGGCAGCGGCGGCTGACCCCGTTCCGATGTGCGGCGAAATCCATGTCCGGATCCGGCGAGACACGCCGGCTTCCTGCGCGTAGCCTGGAAATCTCACCAGCCAGGCTAGCATTGACTCATGCGCCTCGACCCCGATATTTGCTACCGAGCCCTGTTGAGCCGCGATTCGCGCTTCGACGGTCGCTTCTACGTCGGCGTCGATTCCACGGGCATCTATTGCCGGCCAATCTGCCGTGTGCGCGCGCCGCGGCGCGCCAACTGCCGGTTCTTCGTGAGCGCGGCGGCCGCCGAACGCGCGGGCTTCCGTCCCTGTCTGCGCTGTCGCCCCGAATTGGCGCCCGATTTATTCGAGGGTGCGAGCCGGCTGGTGCACGCTGCCGTTGCCTTGCTCGAGGCGGCGCCCGGCTGCGGGCTCGGTCCCGGCGAGCTGGCGCGCCGGCTCTCGGTAAGCGAGCGGCACCTGCGCCGGGTGTTCGCCGCCGAGCTGGGCGTGTCTCCGGGCGACTACCTGCGTTCCCGGCGCCTGCTGCTTGCGAAGCGGCTGCTCACCGACACCGCGCTGAGCGTCACCGAAATCGCCCACGCGGCGGGCTTTGGCAGCGTGCGCAGTCTGAACGCGGCGTTCCGGGGCCATTACCGGCTGCAGCCGCGCGCGTTGCGCCGCACGGGTCCTGTTCCGGACGGTACCATCACCCTGAGCCTGGCCTATTGCCCGCCCTATGCGTGGCAGGCGCAGTTGGACTTTCTCGCCGCGCGCGCTTTGGCCGGCGTAGAGGAGGTATCGCAGCGCGTGTACCGGCGCAACGTCGTTGTCGCGCAGGGCGCGCAGCGTACCCGCGGCTGGCTACAGGTCGCGCAGCACCCACGACACGATACCTTGCAGGTGGTGGTTTGCGGCTCCCTGGCCGCGGTCGTTCCCGCGGTGCTGCAGCGGGTGCGCCGGCTGTTCGATCTCGACTGCCGGCCGGATCAGATCGCGGCGGCGCTCGGGCCGCTTGCCGCCGCACGCCCAGGACTGCGCGTGCCCGGCGCCTTCGACGGCTTTGAAGTCGCCGTGCGTGCGGTGCTCGGCCAGCAGGTGACGTTGGGGGCGGCGCGCACGCTGGCGGGGCGGTTCGCCGCGCGTTTCGGCGTGCCGATCGCAACGCCCCATCCCGCGCTCACCCACACGTTCCCGACGCCAGCGGAGATCGTCACGACTGCGCCGGAGGAGATCGGCGCGCTGGGCATCACCCGGGTGCGGGTGCGCGCCATCCAGGCATTGGCGCAGGCGCTGATCGTCGGAGAACTGGTGCTGGAGCCGGGCGCAGACGTGGAGGCGCAGCTTCTGCGCCTGCGCGCCCTGCCCGGGATCGGCGCGTGGACAGCGCAGTACATCGCCATGCGGGCGCTGGCCTGGCCGGATGCCTTTCCCGAAACCGATCATGGCGTGCGCAAGGCGCTGGGCGAAACCTCGCGACGCCGGGTGCGCGCGCTTGCCGAGCCCTGGCGTCCCTGGCGTGCCTACGCCACGCTGCATCTTTGGAACGCGCTGGCGGCTGGCACCGTTACGCCACAGGGCTGAGGAGGATTGCACCATGTCGCATTTGGATTTGGACGCTTCGCGCGCTGGCGCATCGCGGCGCATGTCGAAACCGTGCGCGGGCCACGCCGTCGATTCGAAAGCGGGGGCGGAATGCACGACGGCGAGTATCGAATCCTTCCTGCGCACCGCGACACCGCTCGGAGAAGTGCTGCTGGTGGCACAGGGCGCTTGCCTGACGGGAGCCTATTTCCCCGATCAGAAGCACTTTCCCGCGCGCTCCGGTGATTGGAGGGAGGATCCTGGCGATTGCACTTTGCAACAGGCGGCTCGCGAGCTCGAGGAATACTTCCAGGGCCGGCGGCATCGCTTCGATATCGCGCTGGCTCCCGAAGGCACGGCGTTTCGGCGCCGTGTCTGGAATGCCCTGCAGAGCCTTCGTTTCGGTGAGACCTGCTCCTATGGTGAGCTCGCCACGCGGGCGGGTGCACGCGGCGCGGCGCGCGCCGTCGGTGCCGCCGTCGGGCGCAATCCGCTGTCGATTTTCATTCCCTGCCACCGCGCTATCGGCGGCGACGGTACCCTGCACGGTTACGCCGGCGGACTGGAACGCAAGCGCGCACTACTCGCGCTCGAAGGACGACATTTTCCGGGCTAGAGGCGCGGAATGGTATCGCGCAATACTTGCGACTGGGCCGGTGCGGTCGAGCCTTCGACCCTGCGCCCGCCGACTTCGGCGCCGAGCAGGCGCAGGGTGTAATCGCCGTCCTCGCCGTGCTGCTCGAGCTGGGCCACCAGGCAATCCCACTTCGGTGCCAGCCAGATCAGGGTCTCGCCATCATCCTTGCCGACACGCGTCTGGCGCAGCTTGATGGTGTCGAGGTGTCCGACCTTGGTCTCCAGCGACTCGCGACCCAGCGCCTCGACCCGGTAGGTCTTGAACTTGTTGGTGTCCACCAGGACGTAGTCTTTCTGGTGAAAGCCGGAGGGGTCGCTGCATACGTCCTGTTGCAGCTGCAGCTGCCAGCCCAATCGGTCATAGGCGCGATCCGGCAGCTTGCGCACGTCGCCGCGTTTCGCGTTGACGACCTCGTGCCGGTCCCAGTCGAACCGCAGGTCCAGGTTGCGGCTGCTGCGAAACGCATTCACGAAATGGTAGTCGAGGGAGAGCAGACGGTGGTCCTGTACCTGCAGTATGGTGCGCTCCGACATCTGCAGGCCGAGCACTTTGGCGTTGTTCTGGAACACCCAGTGGCCGTCACGGTCCCGTTCAAGGCTGCGCTGACCGGTCGCGCTCAACAGTCCCATGCTGCTTCGATAGGTGGCCTGAAAAGGCCGCAGAGGCTGCTCGGCCGCCGCGCCCGCCGCCGTCGCCGCCAGCACCAACACTCCCAGCCAAACGGATCTCGACATCATTGCTCCTTGGTGTTCGGGCCCGCCCACACCCGGGCGGCTGGCGAGAGTATGGACCGCGCGACCGGCGCCTTCAAAATGCGGGTCGGTAAAAGCGGGAATCATCCCGTTGCTGCGAGGGGCGGCTTGGTGATGACCGGGGGGCACCGGAACGGCGCTGCCAGCGATGATTGGGTCCCGGCTTGACTATATATATGCATTGGCATATATACGCCATCATGAATGTGATGCCCGAGCTCTTCTTCAAGGCGCTGGCCGACCAGACCCGCCTGCGCTGTGTGGCGCTGCTGCAGCAGGAGGGCGAGCTTTGCGTATGCGAGCTGACGTATGCGCTGCAGCTGGTGCAGCCGAAGATCTCGCGTCATCTCGCGTTGCTGCGCGAAAGCGGATTGGTGCTCGATCGACGCGAAGGCCTCTGGGTGTACTACCGCATCCATCCCGAGCTGCCCGAGTGGGCGACCAGGACGCTGGCGGCGGTGGTGCAGGGGAGCGCAAATACCCCCCCGTTTTCGACCGACCGCATGGCACTCGATGCAATGTCCAACCGGCCCGGCAGGCAGTGCTGCGCCTGACCCCCCAAATCCCTGACCCCAAGTTGTAACACCCGCACAGGAGATGCAAGACATGGCGCGCTTTCACATGCATGTGGCAGTTCAGGACCTGGAGCAGAGCGTACGTTTCTACTCGGCGGTGTTCGGCAGCGAGCCAACGGTGCGCAAGGCGGATTATGCCAAGTGGCAGCTCGAGGACCCGCCGGTCAATTTTGCCGTTTCCATGCGCGGGCGCAGCCCTGGTATGGATCACGTGGGGATACAGGTGGAGTCAGACGCCGAGCTCGCCGGCGTGCGTGCGCGCCTGGACGCGGCGGGACTTGTCGGGCTCGCGCAGGAGAATACCGGCTGCTGTTATGCGCGCTCCAACAAGCACTGGGTGGTCGATCCGCAGGGTATCGCGTGGGAAGCGTTCCACACGCTGGAGTCGACGCCGATCTTTGGTGAGGCGGATGAAGTGGCGCAGCCTGGCAAAGCCTGCTGCACCCCTGATTCGCTCACCTGTTGCTGAGCTGCCCCCATGCGCCTGCTGTTTCTTTGCACCGGCAACTCCTGCCGATCACAAATGGCCGAGGGTTGGGCGCGCGCACTTGCGCCGCCCGGAATTGACGTCGACTCCGCGGGCATCGAGGCGCACGGCAAGAACCCGCGCGCCATTGCCGTGATGGCGGAGTCCGGCATCGACATCTCCGCGCAGGAGTCGACGCGCGTGACGGATGCCATGCTGCAGGGTGTCGATTACGTGGTCACCGTGTGCGGCCATGCGGATGAGCATTGCCCGGTACTGCCGCCCGGGGTGAGCAAGGAACATTGGCCGCTCGCCGATCCTGCGAAGGCACAAGGCGCTGAGGAGGAGGTCATGGCGGTATTCCGCGCCAGCCGCGACGAGATCCGCGGGCGCGTCGAGTCCCTGCTGTTGCGCCTCGCGCCCGGAAACCGAGACGGCGGCGGACGGATATCCGCATGAGCACGATCCCGGAGTCCACCGTGAAGGCCTCGCCCCGCGCCATGGGCACGTTCGAGCGTTATCTCACCCTGTGGGTCGCGCTGTGCATCGCCGCGGGAATCACGCTCGGCCAACTGCTTCCCGCGCTGTTCCAGGCGGTCGCTCGCCTGGAGCTCGCGCGCGTCAACCTGCCGGTCGCGCTGCTCATCTGGGTGATGATCATTCCCATGCTGCTCAAGGTCGACCTGCACGCGCTGAGCGGCGTGCGCCGCCACTGGCGCGGCATGGGCGTAACGTTGTTCGTGAACTGGGCCGTGAAGCCGTTCTCCATGGCGCTGCTCGGTTGGCTGTTCGTGGGCGGAGTGTTCCGTTCCTGGCTCCCGCCGGAGCAGGTGCAGTCCTACCTTGCCGGCCTGATCCTGCTGGCGGCTGCGCCGTGCACGGCCATGGTGTTCGTGTGGAGCAACCTGTCGCGCGGTGAGCCGAATTTCACGCTCTCCCAGGTGGCGCTCAACGATCTCATCATGGTCTTTGCCTTCGCGCCCATCGTGGGACTACTACTGGGGCTGTCGGAAATCCACGTGCCCTGGTCCACCCTGCTGTTGTCGGTGGGGCTGTACATCGTCGCGCCGCTGCTGCTGGCGAGCCTCTGGCGGGGCCGACTCCTGGCCAGGCAGGATGGCGCCCTGCGCCTGCAGCGCACACTGACGCACTTGCACCCCTGGTCGCTTGCCGCATTGCTCGCGACCCTGGTCCTGCTCTTTGGTTTTCAGGGCAAACAGATTCTGACCCATCCGCTGGTTATCCTGCTGCTTTCGGTACCGATCCTGATCCAGGTCGCGTTCAACTCCGCACTGGCGTATGTCCTCAACCGTGCATTGCGATCGCCACACTGCATCGCCGCTCCCTCGGCCCTGATCGGGGCCAGCAATTTCTTCGAGCTGGCGGTGGCAACAGCCATTGCGTTGTTCGGCTTCGAGTCGGGTGCGGCACTGGCCACGGTGGTTGGCGTGCTGATCGAGGTGCCGGTGATGCTCGCCGCGGTCGGCGTCATCAACCGCACCCGCGGCTGGTACGAGCGCGCCCCCGGCGTGCCGGACCATGACGCCTGCTGTCCCTCCGATCAGCGTCTGCAGGCGAGCCCCTGAGGGATGCCGGCCCGGGAATCTCCCAGCTCCCGGGATGCTGGTGAGATTTCCGGGCTGATATCGGGCTGACCGAAAGGTGACGGTGGGCACGACGCGCTGAAGATTGCAGGGGTGGTCTGCGAGCCGCCCCTACGAGCGCCGGCCGGCGCTCGCGGCAGCGCTCAGTCGCCCAGACCGGAAGGGCGCTTGCCGAGCTTGCGCTGCAGGGTGCGGCGGTGCATGCCCAGGCGGCGCGCAGTCTCCGAGATGTTTCCCCCGCATTCGGTCAGCGCCCGCTGGATGTACTCCCACTCCGCGCGCGTCACCGACAGCGGCCGGTCGAGCACGGGGACGGAGCTGTCGCCGTCGGTGCGCGCGAATGCAGCGACCACCTCGTCGGCGTCGACGGGCTTGGTCAGATAGTGCACGGCGCCCAGCTTGATCGCCTCCACGGCGGTGGCGATGCTGGCATAGCCGGTCAGCACCACGATGCGTGTGTTCGGATCGAGTGCCTTGAGATGCTGCACCAGGGAAAGTCCCGACGGACCCGGCATGCGCAGATCCACCGCTGCATGCTCCGGCGGCTCCTGTTCAGCGAGGCGACGACCCTCGGCAACGTCATGGGCGACGCGCACGGCAAAGCCGCGGGCACGCAGCGCCGCCCCGAGCACATCGCAGAACGTTGGCTCGTCGTCGACCAGCAGCAGGCTCGGAGCTTCGGTGCTGCATGCAACCGCCTGCTGATCCTCGACCTCCAGGTCCTCATGTCTCATGCCGGAACCCGCAACGGCTGCAGTGGCAGAGTCAGCGAGCAGCGCGCACCGCCGTCCGGGCGGTTGGCGAGGCGCAGGGCACCGTTGAGGCGCTGCAGGGTGGCCTGGGTGAGGAACAGTCCCAGCCCCAGTCCCTGCGCCGGGTCCTTGGTGCCGAAGGATGTTGCCGCAGCGTCCTGCTGCGCGGGGGGCGCAGCGAAGCCTGCACCGCGGTCACTGACAGCGACGCTCAGCAGCTCGTTGTTCCATGACGCCTCGACTTCCACGTTGTCGGGTGATGCGTCCGCGGCGTTGTTGAGCACGTTCAGAATCGCCTGTCCGAGCGTCTCGTCGGCCACGATCTGCGGCGCCGGGCACGTGCCGCGCAGGCGCACCTCGGCGTAGATGCCGGGGCGCATCTCGCGCCAGCGGGAAAAAAGGTCCTGCAGGTACTCGTCGAGCGCGACGCGCGAGCCGCTCTCCGCCCGGCGTTGGCCACCGGCGGCCGTCAGCGTGGAGAGGATCTCCTTGCAGCGTGAGATCTGGGTGCGCATGATGCGCAGCATCCCGCCGGGCGCCTGCGCATCGCGCTCCAGCTCGCCGACCAGCACCGCCAGCGTCGCGAGCGGTGTCCCGAGCTCGTGGGCCGCCCCCGCCGCGAGACTGGCCAGCGCCAGCAATCGTTCATTGCGCAGCTCGTTCTCGCGCAGCTCGGCCAGCATGCGGTCCTGTTCGCGCAGCGCCTGTCCCATGCGCGCGACAAAGAAGGCGATCAGCCCCGCGCTCAGCACGAAACCGATCCACATGCCGGTCACATGCAGGCCGAAGTCACCGTGGGTGTGGGCGTGGGGCAGCGGCACATTGCGGAACACCAGCAGCGTGTAACAGGCCGCCGTCAGCCCCGCGACGGACCAGGTGTAGCCGCTCGGCAGTGCCGCCGCCGCAATGGTGATGGGCAGGAAGTACAGCAGGACCAGTGGATTGGTCCAGCCGCCAGTGAGATAGAGCGCCGCAGTGAGCGCCGCGACGTCCACCACCAGCTGCATGAAGAGCTCCCCGTCGCTCACGGGTCGCGCGCTGCCCAGTCGCCGCCAGGCGAGCGCGGTCAGCGCCGCCAGGCCGGCCAGGATCAGCGCCAGCGGCGCGAGCGGAAGCGCCATGTGCAGGCTGGCGACGGCCAGCCAGATCACCGCGCCCTGCGCCAGCAGGGAGACCGTACGCAGGCGCAGCAGGCGCCGCAGGTTGAGGGTGTTGGAGGAGAGCACCGGAAGAAAATCGCCTGCTCGGGGTCCCTCGCCATTCTAAGGGCCTTGCGCCGGGGTGCCAACCGCCAGGCTGCCACCCAGTCTGCGGCGTGCCGCCCGCTACAGCCAGTCGGTCAGCATCACCCCGAAGCCGATGCGATGATTGACGTGGTTGTAGTCGATCAGCGTTTCCCCGTAGCCCCCGAAGTACTGCACGTAACCCTTCAGGTTATGCAGCAGCGGGAAGGTCCAATCGAGCTGGATCGATCCGCGGTTGGTGGAGAAATCGAGATTGTCGCGCGCGGTGAGGGCATAGGTCTGATTCCCGTTCTTGTATGCGGCGACCACCTGGGCGCGGCCCACATAGTCCTCGATGTCGGGATTGTCGTCGTCGGCCGGGTCTTCAGGGATTCGGTACCAGCCCTGGACGGTGAGTGCCAGATTGCCGTGCTCCAACAGCGCCGCGGCAGTGACGCGGTTCCAGCTGCGCGACAGCAAACCGCCCTGACCATTGGACTGATGGTTCAGGCCGATGGTGAATGCGCGCAGGCGCAGGCCCGGCAGTTGATAATCGACGGGCACGGCGAGCAGCAGCTCGGGCTGGTAGTCGGTTTCGCGAAATGGCGAAGAGCGCTTGCTGTTGTAGAGCTGCCAGAGTGCCAGCTGGGTGTAGGCGAACCAGCCGCTGACCGGCACGCCGAATACTCCGTTCCACAACTTCACCTTGAAGCTGATCTGGAATTTGGCCTCGACGTGCTCGAGGTCCGACGTGCTGCCGGTGCCGCGGTACACGGCATCGTTGGGACTGGTGAGATAGGTTGCGGGCAGAAAATAGTTGGGCAGGTGCGGTGAGAGGGCGAACCGCTCGCGGCGGGCGCGCTCCTCCAGCTCCCAGCGTCGCGCCAGCGCCGAGGGCTCCTCGGTCAGCGGCGACACTGGTGCCGCCGCGGATGGCGTCGCCGCCGGCGCGCCTTCCTGCTCCGCAGGAACGGCCCGTCCTGCCGCGGCATCGTAACAACGCAGGCGGGCGGCATCGTCCTCCATGACCATGCATTCCTGCAGGGTTGGCGTTTGCGCATGGGTCGCTGCAGCCGCACACACAAACACGGCTCCGAGCAGCCTGGCGATGCGGTTGCTCAAGGAGATTCCCCTTGGGTTCAATTCGAGCCTAGTCGCGGGCCCGGCAGGTGTCCAGCGGGCATCCCCCGCGCTCGATTCCAGCGCCGCCGACAGGCGCTCACCGGGAGCGCGTGTGACGCTGCAGGCAGCGGTCTGCCTGCAGCGAGCGCGGCGGTTTACGAAAGCCGAGGCGAAGGGCATGCTGATGCTTCCCTACCACATGCGGAGAACCTCCAGATGAATCCGACCACGGCAGACGACATCGGCAAGCTGCTCCTGCGCATCGTGCTGAGCGTCCTGATCGGGCTGCACGGTGTGGGCAAGCTGCTGCACGGCGTCGGTCCCATCCCTGGCATGGTGGAGGGTACAGGCCTGCCGCCAGCGCTCGCCTACGGCGTATTCCTGGGCGAGGTGCTGGGTCCGGCGCTGCTGCTGCTCGGCTGGTACGGGCGGGTGGGTGCGGGTCTGATCACCATCAACATGATCGTTGCAATTTCCCTTGCGCATCGGCAGATGCTATTCACCTTGTCCGATCACGGAGGCTGGGCGCTGGAGTTGCAGGGCATGTACCTGGTCACCGCGCTGGCATTGGCCATCATGGGGCCCGGCCGCGTCAGCTTCAACCAGCGCTGAGCTCGCGCAGCGAGGCACGACGGCCTTGTATTCGGCGTCGGCGTTGGTGGAATTGCGTGTGTGTCTATACTGTCCCACAAGGGCAGCCGGGCGCGCTTTGCGCGCGGGCGTCAAGGGAATGCGCACCGGATCGGGTGCGACAGGAGTGCACGGATGCTGGAGAGCGCTTCGAGCAGCGTAACGCTGCATCGTCATCGTGGACGGGCGCGCGGTCAGCGTCCCGGTCACGGCAGGGCTGAATCGCGAGCGTGTCCAGCTGCCCTGTCTCTGCTCGCTTCCCTCCCTGGGAAGCCGCGGGCGCCTTCTGCGGGGCGGATACGCTGGCTAACTTCGCCTTGGCATCGCGCACCGAGCGGCAATTCGCCGGAGAGATGACCGGGCGGGGCAATCGCGTGCGTGGCTTTGAGCGTGGCCGAGCATCTGGGCCCCTCCCACACCCGCACCGCTATCGCCGATCTGCTGCTGGCGCACTTCAGCCGTCCCAGGGCCGGCGTCCATCCCATGCGCGGACACAACAAGGTGCTTGCTGTTGCGGTTGCCGGACAAGCTGCGCGTTGTGCGGCGGGTGGTCGATCGCACAGGCGGCCCGGATGAAAGCGTCCGGAGCACGGTTGCCGGCGCCGCGACCGCATGGCGGCATCCCGCCTCGCGATCACTCCGCGCGCCTCATGTATGCAGCGCGCGGCGGGATACTTCTCGTTTGTCACCGACCCCGATCTTGGCTGCGGTGTTCAGCAGGCGTTCAGCTGTACGGGCTTAGTCTTGACGCTGAAGGAGTGCAGGCCCGCGTGTTCTGCGGGCCGGCATTGGGGATCGCAATCGAGGTAATGAGGTGAAACAGATGAAGAAGACATTGCTCGTCCTGGGTACCTGTGCGGTTTTGGCAAGCGCCTCGCCGTTGGCCCTGGCGCATGGCGACCGCGGAGGCGATGCCCTGCTCGGCGGTGTGGTCGGAGGAATCATCGGCGCGACCATCCTCGGCGCGCCGTACTATCCTGCATACAGTCCGGGTCCCGTCGTGGTGGAGCGCTACGACGCGGCCCCGCCGGTCATCGTGGAACGCTATGCACCGCCGCCGGTGATCATCGAGCGTTACTATCAGCCGGCACCGCGCATCTATTATCGCGACGGTGGACGCGGCTGGCATGACCGCGGCCGGTCGGAGCGCCATTGGCACGGTGATCATCACTAGCCCGGAAATCTCACCAGCATCCCGCGAGCTGGCGAAATCGCCATCGTGCTACAGTGCCTGCCCCGCAGGGACTTTGCAGCACTGTGTGCGCCGGTCCGGACGCCCGCCTGTTCGGGCAGTCCGGCGCTCGTGACGCTCTGTCGAGGATCGGGGCACGCTTGATCGAGTGCCGGCTCCATCGGTACGCGCCGGGGCTCGCGGCATCATCCGGAGATGAACGAGGTACCGGCGTGCGCGATCCAGGTCGCCGGGCGGTATGAAATCGGAGCGCGACCGGGCAATGCCCAAATCGACGACTGTCCAACGGGTGCCAGTCTGGAGCGGTCTGCTGCGCCTGTCGCACTGGCTGATGGCCTTCTCCACCCTGTTGCTGCTCGCCACCGGGTGGTTGCTGGAAAGCGTCGTCGAATTCCAGGACGCCTCCCGCGACTTCCACTATCTTGCGGCGTACGCCCTGATCGGGGGTTTGCTGCTGCGCCTTCATCTGTTGTTCTTCGACCGCGGGCCGGGGTCGTGGACGGCGCTGATTCCGCGCAGGGAGCAGGTCGGCGCCATGCTCGACATGCTGCGCTTCTATCTCAGCTTCGGGCGCTGGCAGCTTCCCGGCTGGTATGCGCACAACCCGCTCTGGCAACCGGTCTATCTCGTCCTGTTGCTGCTGCTTGCGCTGCAGGCTTTGAGCGGCGTGGTCACCGACGCTCCGTATCTGATCGCCGGCAGATCGCTCGCCGACTGGCATGGCGCAGGGGCTGTGGTCATCGGCTACCTCGTGGCGCTTCATGTGCTCGCGGTTTTCCTGCATGACCTGAAGGGAACCGGGTCGGATGTTTCGGCCATGGTCAACGGCCACCGGATTTTCGTGATCAAGCCCGTGCAACAGCAGATCGAGTTGGGCGCGACGGGCATTTCGCTGGAAGAGATCGGAAAGACATCCAAGCGGCGTGAGAAGGTCTGAACGCTGCCACCCCCGCCCGTGCGACCCGGGCGGCGCTGCGCGCCGCAGAATCGCGGTGCACAGCCCCGCTTCCGCGGTGCCGGCATTCAGGACCGCAGGGCCAACCTGCACCCGCAGAGCATCATGGTCCTGCCGAGGACGAACAACCCCACCTGTGGGAGCGCCGCTCCCGGCGGCGCGATGTGGTCCGCGGGCCGCGTTCCTGCCATGCTCCATACGGGATCGAAGGCAGCGGCGCTGGCGCGCCGCAGAATCGCGGTGCGCAGCCCCGCTCCCACGGTGCCGGCATTCAGGACCGCAGGGCCAACCTGCACCCGCAGAGCATCATGGTCCTGCCCAGGACGAACAACCCCACCTGTGGGAGCGTCGCTCCCGGCGTCGCTGCGAGATTGTGTGACCGGCACCCCGTCCGCTCCCTTGAAAGATGTGAAGTATAGCTTATAATAAGTAGTACTTAGTTAATGGCTTCCTGTAAGCGATACCGGGCATGCAAGACCCCCTGCTCAACCTCGGATTTCTCCTGCACGAGGTGACGCGCCTGATGCGCCGCAATCTCGATCGTCGCGTGCGGCACCTGGGACTGACGCAGGCGCAATGGCGCGCGCTGTCCTATCTCGCGCGGCATGAGGGCGTGAGCCAGACGGCACTGGCGGACCTCCTCGAGGTACGGCCCATCACTCTGGGTCGTCTCGTCGACAGGATGCAGGAATCGGGCTGGGTGGTGCGCGAGTCGGACCCCACCGACCGCCGTGCCTGCCGGCTGCGGCTGACAGAGCGGGCACAGCCGCTGCTCGAGGAAGTGCGGGCGTTGGCGGCGCAGACGCGTGCCGAAGCGACTGCAGGAATTCCCGCGGCGGCCCGGCGCCAGCTCATCGATGCACTCTCGCTCATGAAGCACAACTTGCTGGCGGCCGAGGCGGCAGGCGACGAAGCCGCGCAGATGCAGGCGGAGTGAACGGCAAAATGTCCGAAGGACACAAGGTCAGAGAACTGCCCCTCGCGCCCGTGCGCGAGACCCAGCCGGACGCCACACAGGCACCGGAGCAGTCAGCCACGGCGCAGGCGCCGGCAGCGCGCCGCCGGCACCTGCGAGGCTGGCTGTTGGCGCTGGGTCCGCTGGTGCTGCTGCTGGCAGGCGCCTATTACCTGCTGACGACGGGGCGCTACGTGGGCACGGACAACGCCTACGTCAACGCGCACGTGGTGGCGTTGAGCGCGGAGGTGGGCGGCACCATCCGCAACGTCGACGTGGTGGAGAACCAGCACGTGCGGCAGGGCGAGGTGTTGTTCCGCATCGATCCCGCTTCCTACCGCATCGCACTGGCCAGGGCTGAGGCCGGGCTTGGCACGGCACGGACCAGGCTCGACGCGCTCAAGGCCAATTATCGCCAGAAGCAGGAAGAGCTTACCCTCGCCGAGACCAACGCGGATTTCGCGCGGCGCGAGCTGGAGCGCCGGTCGCAGCTGGCCAAGCAGCGCCTGGTTTCGGAAAACGAGCTGGATACCGCGCGCAACACCCTGGATACCGCGCGCCAGCAGGTCGCCGTGGTGCGCCAGCAGCGCGCGGAAATCCTGGCCGAGCTGCTCGGCGATGCCGACCTGCCGGCTGAGCGCTTTCCCGACTATCGCGCCGCGCTGGCCGCGCGCGAGCAGGCGCAGCTCGATCTCGCGCGCACTGAGGTGCGTGCGCCGTTCGACGGCATTGCGAGCCATGTGCCCGATCCGGGGCAGTACCTCGCGCCGGGTACGGCAGTAATGAGCCTGGTCGCCGAGCACGAGGTCTGGATCGACGCCAATTACAAGGAGACCGAGCTCACCTACGTCCGACCGGGCCAGCCGGTGAGTATTTCCGTCGACACCTATCCGGGGCGTACCTGGCGCGGCGTGGTCCAGAGCGTGAGCCCTGCGACCGGCGCCCAGTTCTCGGTCCTGCCGGCACAGAATGCGACCGGCAACTGGGTGAAGGTCGTGCAGCGCATCGCCGTGCGCATTGCAGTGCACGAAGAGGCGGGTGCGCCGCCACTGCGCGCGGGCATGAGCACCGAGGTGGAGATCGACACCGGGCATCGCGGCGCGCTGCCGGCATTCCTGCACGCAGTCGCCTCCTGGTTCTCGGGGGGTCGGGATAGCGCGTCGCCCGCGCGTGCGGAGGGGTGATGTCGCCGCGGGGTTCCGCAGGCGCCGGCCTGTCGCGCGGCCTGATCACCGTGTCCATCATGCTGGCCACGGTGCTGCAGACCCTGGACATGACCATTGCCAACGTCGCCCTGCCGCACATGCAGGGCTCGATGTCGGCCACCCAGGACCAGATCGCCTGGGTGCTCACCTCCTACATCGTCGCCGCGGCCATCATGACGCCGCTCACCGGGTTCCTTGCCGGGCGCTTCGGCCGCAAGCGGCTGTTCATCGCCTCGGTGGCGGGCTTCACCGTCGCCTCCATGCTGTGCGGCGCGGCGACCTCGCTGTACGAGCTGGTGCTGTTCCGTCTGCTGCAGGGCGTGTTCGGTGCCGGGCTGGTGCCGCTGTCGCAGGCCGTGCTGCTCGACACTTATCCGCGCGAGCGCCACGGCTCGGCCATGGCGCTGTGGGGGGTGGGGGTGATGGTGGGTCCCATCCTGGGGCCCACGCTGGGCGGCTATCTCACCGAGTTCTACAACTGGCGCTGGGTGTTCTACATCAACGTGCCGTTCGGCGCGCTGGCGCTGCTCGGCATCCTGGCGTCCGTGCCGGAGACCACCCCCGAACGCGACCGGCCCTTCGACCTGTTCGGCTTTTCCCTGCTCGGACTCGCCATCGGGGCGCTGCAGCTCATGCTCGACCGGGGACAGACGCTGGACTGGTTTTCCTCCACCGAGATCCTCGCCGAGAGCGCGCTGGCCGCGCTGTTCCTGTATCTGTTTCTGGTGCACATCTTTACCGCCCGCCGGCCGTTCGTGGAGCCGGGGCTGTTCCGCGATCGCAACTTCAGCGTCGGGCTCGTGTTCATTTTCATCATGGGCGTGATCCTGCTCGCCACGCTGGCACTGCTGCCGCCGTTCCTGCAGAACCTGATGGGCTACCCGGTGCTCACCACCGGCTACGTGCTGGCACCGCGCGGTGTCGGAACCATGATCGCCATGATCCTGGTGGGGCGGCTGAACGCCAGTGTGGACCTGCGCGGCTTCATCCTCCTCGGCCTGGGCCTGACGGCACTCTCGCTTTGGGAGATGGCGGGCTTTACGACCGACGTGAGCGCCTGGACAGTGGTGCGCACGGGCATTACCCAGGGGCTGGGACTGGGCTTCATCTTCGTGCCCCTCAGCACCATCACCTTCACGACGCTGGCGCCGCACTACCGCAATGAAGGCACCGCCATGTTCAGCCTGATGCGCAACATCGGCAGTAGCGTCGGCATCTCCGCCATGGTCACTCTGCTGGCACACAATCTGCAAATCAACCACGCGGCCCTTTCCGAGGCGCTGACGCCCTTTAACGCGGCGCTGCGCAGCGCGGGCCGCCTGTGGGACCCGGCCACGGCGAGCGGCGCGGCGGCACTCAATGCCGAGCTCACGCGCCAGGCGGCGACCATCGCCTACCTCGAGGACTTTCGCCTGATGATGTGGGTGACCCTGCTGGCGATCCCGCTGCTGTTGTTGGTGCGTCGCGCAGACACGCGGCAGCGGCGAGAAGCCGTCGCGGCCGGGCAGTAAGGCGGACAGCCTCGGGTTACCCGCGCCCTCGCTGCCTGGAAGGCTTCAGTCGGCTGGCTATACTCTGGCACGAGCGAGTCGCCCGGTTCGGCCGGGCGCAACGAGTAGCTCGGACCAGTACCCGCTGTGGCCCTATCGAATCGAACCTCTCCCCGTATACGCGCGTGATCCGCGCGAAGCACCGCCCGGCGACCGTACCGCCCACCTTCAAGGAGCCGACCATGCTGGAGACCGCAGTCACTTACACGGAGGAAGGTCCCCCGTTGTCCGAGGAGCAGCTGCGCAAGATGAACGCCTACTGGCGCGCGGCCAACTATCTCTCCGTGGGACAGATCTATCTGCTCGACAATCCGCTGCTCAAGGAGCCGCTGCGCCTCGAGCACATCAAGCCGCGGCTGCTCGGCCACTGGGGTACGACGCCGGGACTGAACTTCATCTATGTCCATCTCAATCGCGTGATCAAGGAGCGCGACCTCGACATGATATTCGTCATCGGACCGGGCCACGGCGGCCCGGCGATCGTGGCGAACACCTATCTCGAGGGAACCTACAGCGAGGTCTATCCGAACATCACCCAGGACGCTGCCGGTCTCAAGCGCCTGTTCAAACAGTTTTCCTTCCCGGGCGGCATCCCGAGCCACGTGGCGCCCGAGACCCCGGGCTCGATCCATGAGGGCGGCGAGCTCGGCTATGCGCTTTCGCACGCCTACGGCGCGGCCTTCGACAACCCGGACCTGATCGTCGCCTGCATCGTGGGAGACGGCGAGGCCGAGACCGGACCACTGGCGACGTCCTGGCATTCCAACAAGTTCCTGAATCCGATGCACGACGGCGCGGTGCTGCCGATTCTGCATCTCAACGGCTACAAGATCGCCAACCCGGCGCTGCTCGCGCGCATGCCCCCCGATGAGCTGGAGCGGCTGCTGGTCGGCTACGGGCACAAGCCCTATTTTGTCGAAGGCGACGATCCGACGCGCATGCATCAGCAGATGGCGGCGACGTTGGACGCGGTGACCGAGGAGATCCGCTCCATCCAGCGCGAGGCCCGCGGCGCCGGTGCCGCCTCACGTCCGCGCTGGCCGATGATCGTGCTGCGCACGCCGAAAGGCTGGACCGGTCCCAAGGAAGTGGACGGCAAGAAGACCGAAGGTTTCTGGCGCTCGCACCAGGTACCGCTGGCGGAGCTCGCCACCAAGCCCCAGCATGTGGAGCTGCTGGAGCAGTGGATGAAGAGCTATCGCCCGGAGGAGCTGTTCGACGAGCAGGGCGCACTGGTCGAAGAGCTGGCCGGGCTCGCGCCGGTCGGAAACCGGCGCATGGGGGCCAACCCGCATGCCAACGGCGGCATTCTGCTCAAGGATCTGCGCATGCCCGAGTTCCGCGACTTCGCCGTCGACGTCCCGCAGCCCGGACGCGTGCGCGCCGAGGCGACGCGCGAGATGGGCAAGCTGCTGCGCGAGGTGATGCGGCTCAACAAGAAGCAGCGCAATTTCCGCCTCATGGGCCCCGACGAGACGGCGTCGAACCGGCTCAGTGCGGTGTTCGAAGTCACCGACCGCGCATGGATGGAGACCATCCTGCCGGAGGACGAGAACCTGGCGCGCGAGGGACGGGTGATGGAGATCCTCAGCGAGCACACCTGCCAGGGCTGGCTGGAAGGCTATCTGCTCACCGGGCGCCATGGCGTGTTCTCCTGTTACGAGGCGTTCATCCACATCGTGGATTCGATGTTCAATCAGCACGCCAAGTGGCTCAAGGTGACACGCAACGAGATCCCCTGGCGGCGGCCCATATCGTCGCTCAACTACCTGCTCACCTCGCACGTCTGGCGCCAGGACCACAACGGCTTTTCACACCAGGACCCCGGCTTCATCGATCACGTGGTGAACAAGAAGGGCGACATCATCCGCGTGTATCTGCCGCCGGATGCCAATTGTCTGCTCTACGTGACCGACAAATGCCTGCGCAGCCGGGACTTCGTCAACGTGATTGTCGCCGGCAAGCAGCCGGAGCTGCAATGGCTGGACATGGAGTCGGCGGTGCGTCATTGCACGGCGGGAATCGGCATCTGGGAGTGGGCGAGCAACGATCGCGGAGCGGAGCCCGACGTGGTGATGGCCTGCGCCGGCGACGTCCCCACGCTGGAAACGCTGGCCGCGGTGGACATGCTGCGCAAACAGATGCCGGAGCTCAAGGTGCGGGTGATCAACGTGGTCGACCTGATGACCCTGCAGCCGCGCGAAGAGCATCCCAACGGGCTTACCGCACGTGACTTCGACACGCTGTTCACCACCGACAAGCCGATCATCTTTGCCTACCACGGCTATCCCTGGCTGATCCACCGCCTCACCTACCGGCGCACCAACCACTGCAACCTGCATGTGCGCGGGTACAAGGAGGAAGGCACCACCTCGACGCCGTTCGACATGGTGGTACGCAACGATCTCGACCGTTTCCACCTGGTGGCCGACGTCATCGACCGCGTGCCCAAGCTGGGCTACCTCGCTGCCTACGCCAAGCAGCTCATCCGCGACAAGCTGATCGAGCATCACGAGTACACCCGCCGCTACGGTCAGGACATGCCGGAAGTGCGGGAGTGGTACTGGCCGTATTGAGCGGTCGCAAATCTGTAGGGTGCGTCCCACGCACGCGGACAATAGCGGGTTGCAACCAACCAGCGACGCGCGAATCGAACTCCGCGTGCGGGAGCCGCACTCCTACGAGATTGCGCCCTTCAAACTGGCGGCGTCCGCCGGTCCGCCGCTGCGCACCAGTGCCCGTGCGGCATCGACCTTTTCCCACACGTTGCACATCAGCACGCCGGCCACGCGCCCATCGCGCAGGTAGTAGATCACTCCGGTCCGATACTCTTCCTGCCAGTCGGCAAAGGTCTCCAGGCGCGCATCGACGTCTCCCGTCGCCTCGTAGCCGAAATCGAACAGGTCGGAGAAGAAATACGGCTGGTAGGAATAGGCCTCCTGCATGCCTGCGAGATTGCGTCCCGCGCATTTGCCCTGGTTGAGCGCATTATCCCAGTGCTCCATGCGCATGCGCCGCCCGAGCACGGCGTAGGGAAACATCGCCAGATCGCCGGCCGCATAGACGTCGCTCGCGGAGGTCCGCAGGTATTCATCCACCACCACGCCGTTATCCACCTCCAGGCCGGCCTTCTGCGCCAGTTTCGTCTCCGGATCGATGCCGATGCCGACGACCATGAGGTCCGACTTCACCTGTTTGCCGTCGCGGGTGGTGGTCAGAAAGCCGCCCCCGTCGCGCTGTATGGTTGCGGGCCGATCGGAATGCAGGATTTCGATGCCGCGCGCGCGATACTGCTCCTGGATGGCCGCCGCCAGGTCCTGCGGAAAGACGCGGTCGCACAGGTACGGCCCCGGGAAGATCATGGTGACCTTGACCTGGTTCTCACACAGCGCGGCCGCGAGCTCCGAGCCAATGAACCCGCCGCCGATGACCACCGCCGTGGCGCCGGGCGAAACCTGCCCGTGCAGCAGATGGAAGTCGTCGAGGCTGCGGAAATAACAGATGCCCTCCAGGTCCCCGCCCGGCAGCGAGAGCCGGCGCGGTCTCCCCCCGGTCGCCAGCAACAGCTTGCGATAGCGGTGCACCGCCCCGCCGGTGTCGGTCAGGGTTCTGGCATGCACATCAAGGTCGCGCACACGCTTGCCGAGCGCCAGACTGATGCCGTTGCGTTCGTAGAAGTCGCGGCCTTCGACGAAGATCTGGTCGGGCTGTTTCTTGCCGGTCCAAAGCCCCTTCGAGAGCGGCGGGCGATGGTACGGAAGATACGGCTCCGCGCCGATCAGCAGCACGCTGCCGTCACGGTCGATCTCGCGCAGGCCCTGCACGGCCGAGGCACCGGCCAGGCCGCCGCCGACGATCACGTAGTCGTGAATAGGTGTCGCCATGTGCTTTCCCCTTGACCATAACGCACAACGTTACCGGCTCGCCGCCGGCGCGGTTCAAACGACAGTATAGGCGAGGCTGTGCACCCGCCGCGCGACAGTTGCCGATCATGGCCTGTGACCGTAAGCTGCGCCCGGTGAAAACCGCTGATACTGCGTCCTCAAACCCCGGGCAGGTCCGAGCGCAACCTCAAAGACGCATTGCGGCTCCCTTTCGGCTGTTGTCGCGGGTGCCGCTGCTGATACTGTACCGCTTCGCCGACCTGCTGTACTTCCTCGCCTGGTACGTGGTGCGCTATCGCAAGGCGCTGGTGCTGCAGGGCCTGCGCACCGCGTTTCCGCACAAGACGGAAGCGCAGCTGCAAGCCATCGCCAAGGCTTCCTATCGCAACCTGTTCGACGTGTTCGTGGAGGTCGTGAAGGGCATGAGCATCGGCGCGGCGCAGCTGCGGCGCCGGGTGAGCGTGCAGAACCCGCAAGTGGTCACCGACTATCTGCGTAACGACCAGCCGGTGCTGCTGCTCGCCGCGCATTTCTGCAACTGGGAGTGGCTGCTGCTGGCGAGCTGTCTGCACCTCGGGCCCCTCGACGCCGTGTACAAGCCGCTCAAGCACCGCGACTTCGACCGCCTGCTGCTCGATATGCGCACGCGCTTCGGCGCAACGCTGATTCCGGTGCAGGACTTTCTCCTGGAAACGGTGAGACGCCGAAGCCTGGTTCGGGCGGTGGCCATGGTTACGGACCAGGCCCCGCACCAGGAGCAGGAGAAGCTCTGGCTGAACTTCCTCGGTCAGCCCACCGCATTCCACCCGGGCGTCGACAAGATCGCGCGCATCGTGCGCTATCCCGTGGTGTTCGTGCACATGCACCGGGTCTCGCGCGGCTACTATCGCATCGTGCTGAAGCGCATCGCCGAGCCGCCCTACGCCCAGACCGGCCAGCAGGTCGCCGAGGCGTACGTGCGTGAACTGGAGTCGCAAGTCAGTGCCAATCCAGAGAACTGGCTTTGGGTCTACGAGCGCTGGCGCTACAAGCCGACCCTCTATGGTTGAGGGTTTCCCGTTGGCCTGAATGACTGCACCGTGGGAGCGGGGCTGCGCACCGCGATCCTGCGGCGCGCGAGCGCCGCCGCCTTTCGAGCGCGTTACAGGCATAGAAGCAGCGCGGCCCTATCGGCCGCCATCGCGCCGCCGGGAGCGACGCTCCTACAGGTGCGTTGTTCGTCCTCGGCAGGACCATGAGGCTCTGCGGGTGTAGGTTGATCCCGCGGTCCTGAATGACGGCACCGTGGGCGCGGGGCTGCGCACCGCGATCCTTGCGGCGCGCCAGCGCCGCTGCCTTTCGACCCCGTATGGAGCATTGGCAGGACCGCGGCCCTGCGGGCCGCATCGCGCCGCCGGGAGCGACGCTCCTACAGGTGCGTTGTTCGTCCTCGGCAGGACCATGAGGCTCTGCGGGTGTAGGTTGATCCCGCGGTCCTGAATGCCGGCACCGTGGGAGCGGGGCTGCGCACCGCGATCCTTGCGGCGCGCAGCGCCGCCGGTATCGGGACTGCAGGAGAGGGTGATGGGGACGGTCGGGACGACGAGGGAGCGCGGGTATGCACCGCGCTCCGGCGGGGCGGGCGCTCAGGCCGTGAGTCCCTGCCGTTGCTTGTGCTCGAGATAGACGGCAAGCGCGGCAACGCTCGGGTAGTCGAACAGGTCCGTGACGTCGACCTGCCCGGGATAGGTCTCCTCGATGCGCTCGTGGATCTGCGCCAGCGTCAGTGACGTCGTGCCGGCCTCGAACAGGCTGTCATCGGCACCGATCGGCTTGCCGATGGCCGATTCGCAGATGCTCTTCAGCGTTGCCTCGATCGCCGAGCGGGTATCACCCCTCGAAGCCTGCGCGGTGGCCGATCGCCGCTCGAGCGTTTCCAGCACCGCAGCGTGTTCCCCGGCCACGTAGCTCTCCGCCAGCAGATGGCGCTGCACCTTGCCGCTGGTGGTCTTGGGCAGCCGCGGCACCGGCACCACGTGGGCGATCTCCAGGCCCAACTGCTCGCTCATGGTACGCGCAAGGGTTGCTGCAAGCGGCGCGAAGCGCTCGGGATCGCCGCGGTGCACCACGAACAGCAGTACCTCATCCTCGGCCGCATCGGGACGGCGCGCGCCGCAGGCCGCCACCTTGCCGAGCTCGATGCCGGCGGCGCGCTCGGCCACGGCTTCCAGATCGTGCGGATAGTAGTTCTGTCCGTTCGCGAAAATGATGTCCTTCGAGCGCCCGGTGATGTAGAGCTCACTTTCGGAAAGCAGTCCGAGATCCCCGGTGTCCAGCCAGCCGTCGTCTGTCCGTACGGCGGCGGTTGCCTCCGGGTCCTGATAGTAGCCGGCGGCGACGTTCTCGCCGCGGATCAGCACATGCCCGATGTGCCCGGGCGGCAGCGCGCGACGCGCATCGCCGGCAATGCGCACTGCGCAGTTGCGAATCGGGTGACCGACACCGACGAAGCGGATCGCCTGCGCATCGTCGGATGCGGCAGGCACGACGGCCGCCCCGACCTGCAGTCCCTGGCGTTGCAGCGTGAGCGTGTGCAGCGGCGCGCCGAGCGCGGGAAAGGTCACCGCAAGGCTCGCCTCGGCGAGGCCGTACACCGGGAACATGGCGCTGCGCTCGAGCCCGTAGGGCGCCATGCGCTCCAGGAAGCGCTCGCAGAGCTCGGCGGAGATCGGCTCGGCGCCGTTGAAGAGCAGCCGCACTGGCGACAGGTCGATCTCACCCAGGCGCGCCGGATCGAAGACCTTGAGAACATGCTTGTAGCCGAAGTTGGGCGAGCACAGCACGGTGGCGCGCCTGGCGCTCGCCGCCTGCAGCCACAGCAGCGGCCGGCGCACGAACAGATCGGTCGGCATCAGGCAGTGCGAGATCCCGCACACCAGCATGTTCAGATGGAAGCCGATCAGCCCCATGTCGTGGGTGAGCGGCATCCAGCTGAGGCTCACGTCGCGATCGGTGAACCGGGCGCCGGCCGCGATGCCTTCGATGTTGCTCAGCAGATTGCGGTGGGTGAGCACCACGCCCTTGGGCGTGCTGGTCGAGCCGGAGGAGAACTGTACGAAGGCGACGTCGTGCGGCGCGCCACTGTGGCGCAAGCCCGGTTGCGCGATGTCGCCGATCTGGTCGAGCTTCACGCAGCGCCGGTGCATGCGCGCAAGCTCATCGTTGAGGCCACGTGCCGCGGAGAACAGGGAAAGCCGATCGAGCGTGCGCAGGTCGGTATAGAGCCAGGGCCGCTGCAGGTGCTCGAAAATCCGGAACAGCTTGAGGCGCTGCTCGTCGTTGACCCCCACCGCGACCGGTACCGGCACGATGCCACCCAGCAGACACGCCCAGAACGCATCGATGAATGGGGCGTTGTCCGGAAGATACAGGATCAGCTCGTCGCCGGCCTCGAGGCCCGAGCACTGCAGATGATGCAGAATGCCCAGTGCACGCTGGCGCAGCTCGGCGAAGGAGACGACGCGCTCCCCGCCTTCGCTGGCCAGATAGGTGATGTGGCGATCGGCGCGCGCGCAGGCTTCCAGCGCATCGGGGAGGGTGGGGTAATCGGTACGGATCATGACGGTTGACGCTTCTCCACGAGCAGATGCAGGTTGTGTCTGGTGCGCAGATTGACCCGCGCCTCGATCTCGACCGGGCCCGCATCGCGATCGCGCAGGCAAAAGTGCCGCGCCAGGGTGGCGAGGTGCAGCTTCATTTCCGCGATGGCGAAGCTCTCGCCCACGCAATGGCGTGCCCCGACGGCGAAGGGGATGTAGCTGTAGTGGTTGCGCGATCGTTCCTGTTCCGGCGCGAAGCGCTCGGGAAGAAAGCGCTCGGGCTCCGGCCAGTATTGCGGATGCCGGTGCATGAGATAGGGGCTGATGAAAACGTCGGTGCGCGGCGACACGGGAAATTCGCCCAGCCGGTCGGCATGGACGGCGCGCCGCGTGAGGAGCCAGCCGGGCGGATAGAGCCGCAGCGCCTCGGAGACCACCTGCCCGGTGTAGGCGAGACCGTTGAGCGCATCCAGGCTCAGGGTCTCGGGCACTTGCCAGTGATCGATCTCCTCGTGCATCCGGCGTTCCGCTTGCGGATGATGGGCGAGCAGATACCAGGTCCAGTTGAGCGCGCTCGCCGTGGTCTCGTGCCCCGCGACGACCAGGGTCATCACCTCGTCGATCAGCTCGCGCTCCGCCATGGGCTGGTGGTTCTCCTTGTCGCGCGCCTGCATCAGCATGGAAAGGAAATCGAACGGCAGCCGGTCCTCGCGCCGGCGCGCCTCGACGATCGCCGCGACCACCCGGGTGAGGGTGCGGAAGCGCACCGCGAACTGCAGATCACGCGCCGACTCCTCGGTGACCAGAGCAAAGGGATTGCCGCCGGCGGCGGCATCCAGCCCGGGCAGGTCCTCGCTGAACAGCGACTCCAGCATCACCCGCAGCGTGAGCTCGCTCATGTCCTCGGTGAGGTTGACGCGCTCGCCGCGCTCGGCCGCCACCGTCCAGCGTTCCAGCAGCGTCCGGTTGCAGTGTGCCATGACCCCGAGGAAGCGCTGCACCACCTGGCGATGGAACATGGGCTGAATCATGCGCCGCTGGCGCCGCCACATGGCGCCCTCGCTCACCATGATGCCGTTGCCGAGCAGGATCTTGATGCGGTCGTGCCCCACACCCTTGGTGTAGTTGTGCTGGTTGTTCACCAGCACGTGCTTGATGTCCGCTGGTCGCGTGACCACGAAAGTGTCCGCCTCGCGTGCCGGCGAGCGCACCCGGTAGAAATCCCCGAAGCGCGCGAACAGCGCCTGCATGACCTCCAGCGAGTCGTCGGTCGACCCGAGGTCATAAAGCTCCGCCGGCCCGGGGGGCAGGGGGCATGCGTCTGCGGTACGTGTCATCGGGAGCGGAGAGGGGCCGGCTTTGGCAACGGAGGGATTGTACCGGTTTTGCCCCTGGGGGGTCATTGCCGCCTGGACCAACCGGGCCGGGCAGGGACTGAACCGACCATGGCGCTCGCGGCGCAAGCAGGGTCCAGGCACGGGGGAGCCATACTGCATCGGGAGCGTCGTGCTCGAGCTGCGTCGAACCGCGTGACCACGCGCCATGGCGGCCTGCAGGGCCGCCGTATCCTTGGACGTCGTCAGGTTCTTCGACCAGCGGTCGGCGGCAGGCGACCCGTAACCGCGGAGGGAGGCGTAGCCCCGAACGGAGCTCGCGACGTGTTTCGACTATCGGTCGCGCGGTTCGGTGGGCGTTTTCTCCTCCCGCATCATCCGCTCCATGTACCTTTTCTTCTGCTGCTCTTCCTTCAGGACATCGCCCTTTTTCATGCCTGGCTTGGCCATCCCGGCGGGCATGGGCTCTTGCGGGTTCATCGGCTCGACGTCGTGACTGATGGGAGCGGCGTCGGCCGGAACGCGATTCGGCTGCGAGAACTTCGGCTCCTGCGCGGCTGCAGCGAACGTCGCAAGTGCGAGCAGTACGATGACGCGCAGCCCGACCGTCACTTTCATCGCCACGTCCTTCACAGCCCGCCGAACCAGTTGTAGCCCTGGTCCTCCCAATAGCCGCCCGGATAGGTATTGGTCACGTACAGGGACACGATGTGCTTGGGATTCTTGAACCCGAGCTTGGTCGGGATACGCAGCTTCATGGGAAAACCGTACCGCCGTGGCAGGACCTGATCCGCGAAGCTCAAGGTAAGCTGCGTCTGCGGGTGCAGTGCGGTCGGCATGTCGATGCTGGTGTAGTAGTTGTCGGCACACCAGAAGCCAACGTACCGGGCAGTGAGATCGGCGTCTACGCGTTGGAGAAAATCCCGGAACGGGACGCCGCCCCATTTGCCGATCGCGCTCCATCCTTCGACGCATACGTGACGGGTGATCTGCGTGCTCTGGGGCAGCGCCCGCAGCTGCGCCAGTGTCCACGGCCTGCGGTCCCGGATGAGGCCCCCGAGCTCCAGCTTGTACGTGGAGGGGTCGACCACCGGCACCTCGGCCACCGAATAGTAGGCGTTGAACGGGAAAGGCCGGGTGATGGCGCTCTCGGGATAGGTCGGCGCAAGCCGGTTGGGATCGAACAGCCAGGCCTGTGCCCGGTCGTTCCAGCGCGAGATTGCGCGCAGACTCCTGACGACACTCTCCTCGCTGCTGATGTCGCAGCCGGTGAGCAGCGTCAGGGCGCCGAGGCTCAGCGTGCGCTTGAGAAAGAGCCGGCGCTCCAGCTTGAACCGCTCGCGCCGAGCGGTAAGGACCTCACGAGTGATGCGGGACATGGCCGCTCAGGCGTCCGCTGCGGGAACGGAACGCCCGCGCACCCGGCCCGTCCACATGGGCAGGAAGGTGCGCGGAACCAGGATCACCAGCGCCACGTGCACGGCGACGAACACGACCAGCAGGCTCATGGCGAAGAAGTGCACGCGCCGCGCGCCCTCGTAGCCGCCCATCAGTGCCGCAATGTGCTGGAACTGGACCGGTTTCCAGATTGCGAGCCCGGACAGCACCAGCACGAAAAGGACGGCGATGACGCCGAGATAGGCAAAGCGCTGCACTGCGTTGTACGCGCCCAGCTCGTGGTGAAGCCGCCCGCGCAGCGCGCCGGCCACATCGCGCACCAGGGCCGCCGGACTCAACGGGAACATGGAACGCCGAAAGTGGCCGGAAAAAATACCGTAGGCGACATAGACGACGCCGTTGATGGCCAGCACCCACATGGCGGCGAAGTGCCACAGCAGCGCGCCCGCGAGCCAGCCGCCCAGCGTCACGCCCTGCGGTATCACGAAATCGAACAGTGGAGAGGCGTCGTAGATGCGCCAGCCGCTCATTACCATGATGAGCACCGCGAGCGCATTGACCCAGTGCGTGACCCGCACGGTCAGCGGATGGATCCTGGTGATGGAACCGGCGCGGCGGGTTTGCCCAGAAGCCAAGGGGCGGTCCTCTCTTCCGTGACGAACTTCGAGAGGATACTACGCATTGACAGGCCACGCACCGCGCATCTCCGATCCTTGCGCGGTGTCTTGACCGAGAAGACATAGTCGCGGAGGGTAGCTGCTGCAGCCTGCGGCCCCGGGGATCGCATGTTCACTCTCCCGGGTCACATCATCGACTGCTGGATGTGTTGAAGGACCAGCGCTCCGGGCGGAGATCGGCTCTGTGTCTCGATGGCGGGTTGACCATCACCGCAGTGTCTCGATCAGGGTCCAATCGAGAGCACACCCATAGCCTACTTCTATGTCTCGCAAGGACGATTACAGGATCCAAGCCCTCGGCGTACAATCCAGAGCGGCGCCCGCGCACGCGTGCCTTGCGCCCGGGATGCGGGCGAGATTTCCGGGCTCGAGCCCCCGGACGGACGTTCCGTCGATGGACTCACGTTGCTACCGCATACTCAATGGAAAGATTTCCGGTTCCGGATCACGATTCGATCGCTGCGATCTTTCGGATCTCTCCTGCGAATTGGTGCAGACGGTGCAGCACGACGGCGGTGCAGAAAACCAGGAAGTCGATGTCACTATCGCTTCGTGCTGCATCCCGTGCGGTGGAACCGAACAGCGCCAGCTGAGTAACGCCATAGCGCTCTGCCAATATCGGTTTGCTTTGGGCAAGCAGTTCAAGAGCTCTGGAGCGTTTCATTTTCGATTCACCTGCGCTTAAGGAAGGTCTGATCAATTCGCCTGGTATGCAATAATGAGTGTGGCCAGAGAAAAAGGGAATGGCAGATGCGCCAGAGAAGTTTCGGCAGCGGTTTTGGTAAATGCCACAAGCAGACCCGCAAGAAAAAGTACTCGCCGAAATGGATGAAGTGATTCCTTGGCAGGACTGACGACGGAGTTCGCGCTCAATTATCCCGATACGCAATGATCGGGGCGTCGGCCGAAGCGTCTGGAGCGGATGTTGCGCAGTCGAACGAGTGCCACGTGGGATACGAACGGCAAGGTGCCGGGTCTTATCGCGGCAGCTTGGGATCCATTTCCGTTAGCGATGTTGCAGATAGAAGGATTAGACTCGGTAGTGATGACTTGGTAGTGATAGCAATGTGAGGCGATAACATCATGGCCAGAACATTCAAAGAGATCGAACAGGAGATTCGCGCCCTGAGTGGCGAGGAGAAGGTTGAGTTACTGCGTTCTCTTATCGCCGAGTTGGATGCCCCGGCGGACCCGAACGTAGAACGCGCATGGCTCAAAACCGCGCAGCGAAGATACCGAGAGTTAGTTGAAGGGAAGGTGAAGGGTGTTCCTGGCCCGCTTGTCTTCGAGCGGCTCCGCGCACGGCTCGAATGAAGTACGAGTTCCACCCCGAAGCGGAGCTGGAACTGTATGAGGCCGCCCTGCGCTACGAAACGGAGATTTCCGGGCTCGGTGTTCGCTTTGGTGACGAAGTGGAGCGAGTTATTGGCCTGCTGCTCGAACATCCGGAAACGGGTTCACGGATTGACGAAAGTCTTCGGCACTTCGTGCTCAGGAAGTTTCCCTTCTCCATCGTGTATGCGGTCGCGGGTGAACATGTCTACATCGTGGCAGTTGCTCACAGCAGCCGTGAACCGGAGTATTGGCGGCTGCGTGTCCAAGATCGCTGACGAATCAGGTCAACGAGGACCCTTCGCGCTGCCGCGCTTGCGCCTGTTACCTGAAGCGTCAGGGCGCTTCACGAGCATAATCGGAGACGTATCACCGTTCCAGCCAGCCCTACCAACCAGGGTTTGTCGCAGCCCCCGGCCCGTTTGAACCATGAATAGACAAGCGGCCGGCGCTTGCACCAGTCGGATGCAAGCGGCGCTGCGAGATCCCTCAGTGCACGCAGCCGATGATCTGCTCGGCTTGCGCGATCAGCGCATCTGCGTATTTCGCACGGACATGACCCTTGTGCCGCTGGACCTTGACGGCCTGGACAAACTGTTTGAGAAGGCGAACCCCCTTGGCGGTGCGCTCCGCCCCCAGCGCGTGCTCGGCGCGTAGCAGTTCGCGGACCAGCAGGCGCTGCTGGGCATCATCGTGCCGGGAGCCGTGGCCGCGCTGCGCGAATGGACTGCGCGGCTTGTGCTTGCGCCCATCCCAGTCGAGCTTCTGGACCTGAGCGACGAGATAGCGGATCGCCGATTCGTGATCGATGCCTACCTCGAGCAGTGCGACTTCGCGGGTAGTCGCTTGTGAGGGGCCGCTCACCTCGGCATAGATCGTGTGGCGTCCGCAGGACTCGGGATTGTAGTTGACGCGTACGAAGTGGCGGTCGAGCGCGCGGATGAGCGGCAGCCATTCGGCGTCAAAGGCTTGTCCGCCGTTCTTCGGGTCTCCGTCGCTGAACACCACGGTGGCGCCCGGCGCGGATGCACCCTCCGACACCACTTGCGCGGAGATGACCACGGGCTCGCCGAGCACCGCCTTCTCCCGCGAGACATGCAGCCGATCCAGCGTGAGCCGCCCCGCGCGTGTGGCGGTGAGCGTCCCGCTGGTATCCGCCGGCACGATCGAGAACACCATCTTGAACATGCCAACGTTGTTGGAGAAGGAATCGGTGGCGCCGTCGAAGCTCGTCGTCTCCAGCGGCACGTCGGTGATGAAGCCGTAGCTCGTGTCCGGGTCGAAGCTCGCGCCGAGGCCGTGGGCCGGAAGCTCGGCGAGGACGTTGCCATTGGCGTCCTCGGCCCACACCGTCACCCAGTAGGCATAGTAGGCGCCGTTGCAGGATTGCACGCCGTCGTCGTACTCGCAGGCGTCGGAGTCGGTGGTGATGTACGAGGCAGTCGCCAGGCTGATGTTGTCCCGCGATGGATCGGTGGTGTTGTTGAACGGCGGTATGGTCGCCGAGCCGTCCGCGGGGCTGACGACCGGGATGGGATCGCTGTCGCCGAGACCCGTGGGTCCGATCGGCACCGCGGGCAGGGTATGGCCGTCTGCGTCCTTCGCATAGTCGAGGACCGAGACAGCGCCATTGTTGTTGTTGACGTCGAGCTGCTGGCGATAGAAGCGGGCGTAGACCCGGGTGCCCGGGTCCATGGTCTTGAGGCTGTAGTTGTATACCCGCGCCTGCAGATAGACCTGGTCGCCCACCGTGGCCGTGGTGCGCAGTGGCCCCGCAGTGCCGCCGTTGGTCACCAGCAGGCCCTTCATGTTGTAGAACAGCGCGTCCCAGACATCCGCCGCACCGGTCGCGGTCGGCGGCTGGTTGCTGGTGTAGCAGATCGGGACGTTCGCCGGTCCCCGGCACTGCAGGGCGGGATTGGCGACCTGGCTGGTGGTGACGCGGCGCCAGCGCGAGGGATTGTTGAGCGCGACATCGATGTTGCGCAGATAGGGCGAGGTGGATGACCACCAGGCCCCGCTCACGCCGGTGGTGGGATCGGCGGCGAACGCGACGCTGATCGGCCCGGTGGTCGTGCAGTCGGCCTGCACCTGCTGGGCCGTGGAGCAGTCGGGGTTGTCCTCCGGACAGACCTTGAGATCGGGGTTGTCGAGCACCGACTGCGGCCTGGTCGCGCCGAGCACCGTGCCGGCCACGCTGTAGGCGTACTGGTCGACATTGAAGAATCCGGCGCCTTGCAGCAGCAGCGCGACACTGGAGGATGCCGTCTGTCCCACGGTGTAGGTGTTGAGGTGGGAAAGGGAGTTGCTGCTCTGGTAGTCGAAAGCGAAACTCAGGTTGCGGCCGGCTTCCTCCTTGACGAGATTGTTGGTCCCCAGGGTGACCGAGGTGTCACTGTCGAACGAGTGCAGCGTGGTGTCGCCGGTGCTGACGCTGCTGGTGGTGCCGCAGGTCCAGGAGATGGACTCGGAGGTATCGTTGGTCCCGGTCGTGAAGGGATCGAGGTTGGCAAGTGTCTCCGAGCCGGGCCTGCGCGCCGCAAGCAGCGGCACATTCGCGGGATAGGACAGGATCTGTGCGGGCTCGTGCCTGGGCTGATACCACTCGATGGATGCGCCGGGCGAAGAGGAGCGCGTCACTTCTTCCGGCCCCGAGAAGCTCACGTTGAGCGGCTGAGGCAGCAGCGAACAGCAGACGTTGCCGCCCTGCTCGGCACAGTTGCGGGCGGTGGCGTCCGAAGGAAGCGCCGGGCACAGCGAGTCGGAGGCGTCGGTGCTCAGGCAGTGGCAGCCGGAGCCGGACTGGGAGCAGGTCAGCGCCACGCCGCTCGCTGCCGCGGTGCAGCCCGTGGTGCCCGCGTCGCCCTCGTTGCAGGTCGTGGTTGCCGGGCAGCTGGTCACCCCCAGTACCGGAAAGTTGAACACGTTGAAAGTGGTCTGGGTCCACCACACCTGGTCGTCGGCCCCGATCGCGCCACCGGTCTGCAGTCGCGTGGTGGAATAGCTGCTGAGCTGCTGGTTGGTGGTGTTCTCGTGGAACTGGCTCCACGACTCCTGGTTCTTGATGTCCACCCCGGTGACGAGGGAGCTGGGGAATTTGAGCTCTCCGCCGACGGACTCGGTGGTGCTCGAGGTGTAGCTGGTGGTGCGCTGGGTCGAGGCGGTGTCCTGGCTGCTGGTGCCGAACTGGATCTGCGCCTGGTAGTTGTTCGGTGCGCGCGTGAAGTTGACGATCGCCGGCGTGGGGGAATCCTGATCGTTCGGCTGCACGTAGTCGATGAGCGAGGGCGGCGCCTGGATGATGATCTGCGGCTGCGTATGCGCGCTCACCCGCGCCACCGTCGGCTCGCCGACCCGCACCGAATTGCCGAACGCGTCCCCGGCCTGCAAGAGGCCGCCTCCGCGCAGCAGGGTGACATACGGCTTGTCGTAGCCGGAGATGACGTTGACCTGGCTCAGCGCGGGCAGATAGCCCGCGACGCTCTGGTCATTGGCGCACTTGAGGTTCGCGTCACTACCGCCAGGCACCGAGGGCCGAACCGCGTAGAGCCGAATCTCCGGGGGCGCGACGTGAGGACTACTCTGGTCGCTGGCGACGAGTATGGCGATCTGCGGGTTGTAGGGACAGTCGCCGGGCGCGGCATCCGCAAAGTCGCCGCAGGCGTTCGGATTGTCCGGGTTGACGGTGGTGGAGGTGGAGAACCGCCCCACCGCCAGGCCCCAGATGAAGGGGCCGTTACCGTCGCCTGCCGAGGTGATCTCCGGCGCGCATGCCGAGAGCGTGGCCTGGTCGCCCGTCCCCGAGACGGAGGCGGTGATCGGCAGATAGAACGACGTATATCCGGTGGCATTGTTCTGGACATCGGGGTTGTTACCGGTCACGCCGATCACCGCCTGTTGAACCGTTCCGTACCAATCCAGATAGGCGGACCGGGCGTAGAGAGCGAACGTGGGAGACCAGCGATTGTTCGGGCGTACTTGCGGGAGCAGGTTGGAAGCCGTGTTGCCGCGCTGCCGCGCCCACACCGGATTCGATGCATCGGGCGCAGCGAAGGACCAGTACTGCACGTCGACCGAGCACAGATTGGACCCGCTGACATTGTTGCCGGAGACGTAGGCCACGACCAGCTCTGAGAGCGGCGCGCCCCGGGCGCTGTGGCCGTTGTTCTCGAAATTGCCGAGGGTGACGGCTCCGGCGCGCAAGGAACCCTTCTCCGTGGTTTCGGCGCTGACGCTGTTCACGGCCCCGCACTGGGTCGGTGCCAGCGTGGCGTTGGCCAGCTCGATCGTCGAGGTGGCGCCGCTGACGTTCGGGAACAGCTTGCTCGCCGGGTCGAGGATGACCTGGAACGCCGACGCGCCGTCGCAGATGGTTTCGGCCACCGGGCCAGGACAGATGGTGGCGAAGAAAATCGACAGCGTGCCGGTCTGGTTCGGGAAGTCGCCGCCGATCCAGGCGATGTCGAGCAGGCCGTCCCCGTTGAAGTCGCCCGTGGTCGGCTCGTTCATCGGCGAGCGGTACGCGCCCGAAGGCAGCGTCGTGCTCGTCCCGGGAAAACTCTGTAGTCCCTTGGTAGGGTCCGCGGTATCCACGGCGGTGTAGACCTGGATCGAGGTTCGATTGAGCAGGACGATGTCGTCGAAGCCGTCGTAGTTGAAGTCGCCAACCGCGAGATAGACCCAGAGCGGAGAGTGGTCGGACGTGAGGGAAGGAACTATCGGTGCACCTGCATTGGGACTGCTGACCTCGAGGACGAAATTGTCGGCACCACCGTTCGATGCACAGTTCGAGGTCACGGCGCTCGCGCTGGTCGAGGGCCGCAGCGTGACGGTCATGGCGTAGGGCAGATCGAACAGACGGGCAAAACGCGTCTGTTGCGGAAACGGTGCCTCGGTCCTCTGACACGGTACCTGTTCCTTGACGGTCCATGCCGCCGTACCGTTGTTGCCGACGATGCCCAGACCGGCATTGTTGGGATCGTTCTCGGTCTGGAAGATGTACACCCGGGCGTTCGTTCCGCTGCCCGCGATCACCGGATCGGCCGTGGCCAGCGCATCGCCCTCGGAGAGCACCCTTCTCCCCTGGAGCATATCGGGGCACTGGTTGGGCGTCGGCGCCTCGGTTCCCTCGGCTTGACCACTGCACCCGGAAAACTGCGAGTTGGTCTCGCAGACGCAGGTGCAGGTGGAGATGGTCGGGTCCTGGACGATGTCGTTGCAGGCCGGCGTGTCCGCTCGCGCACTCGGCGCGAATACCAGCGCCACCGCGACCAACAGCCAAAGACACGCGAACGAGACGTCGATGCGCACGGGGTCGCGCTGCGTACCAGGGTGTTCCGCTGCCCGCCGGTAAGCTCGACCCTGCAACGCAGGGCCGCGTTCCGTACCACACGATTGCAGGGAGGTTGCGGTTTGCGCGCGAACGGAAGTGAACCTAGGCGCCATGATCAAATCCTCGCTGTGCTCAAGTGGGCTGCACTGTGCAGCGTACCCGCGGCCTCTCATCACGTCGTTGCACATCCGTCTCGAGTTCCTGCTCCGTGCGTCTCACCGGTACGGCGTTGAGACGGACGTGCAAGGGATCTGAGCCGCGCGTGCAACGACCCGCTGGATTTCATCGCCCGACTGGCGGCCCTGGTGCCGAAACCGAGAGTCAACCTCAGCCGTTTCCACAGGGTGTTTGCGCCAAACAGCATAAGCGCCAAGCGCGCATCGCCCGTCAGCCGCGCACCGCGGAGCTGGTGCTGCGCTATCGCCGGGTCGAGCTCGCGCGCGATCCCAAGGCGCGTCAGGACGAGCAGGAGAAGCTCCCCGTCACCATCGTGCACGCCGTGGAGCGCGCGCCCCCGAGCGGCGAGAAGCCGATCGAGTGGTTTGTGCTGAGCACACTGACGGTGGGCTCGCCCGAGCGGTGGGCTCGGCCGACAGGCCGCGGAGATCCTGCGCGAGTATAGCCTGCGCTGGCGCATCGAGGACTGGCACCGGGTGTTGAAGTCCGGCTGCCACATCGACGAGCTTGGCCATCATAGCGCCGAGCGGCTCGAGCGGGCCATCGCCATTCGCATCGTCATCGCCTGGCGAGTGATGCTGATGACCTTGCTGGGCCGCGAGCTGCCCGAGCTGCCGCCGGAGATCCTGTTCTCCGATCTCGAGCTCAGGGTCATCGGCGACTTCGCCCAATCCCGAGGACGCAGCCGCCCGACCCAGCACCGACTACGTATACGACGACCTGGGGAACCTCCTCAGCCAGACCAGCCCCGACACCGGCACCACCACCTACGGCTACGACGCGGCCGGGCGCGTGGAGACGCTCACCTACCCGAGCGGCGCCGTGGCGACCTACCCCTACGATGCGGCAGGCCTGGTGAGCGAGGTGCAGCTCACGGCCGGCGGGCAGCACCCAGACGCTCGCCGGCAACGTGTCGCACGCCCCGTTCGGTCCCGTGACCGGCCTTACCTACGGCAACGGCAAGGTGCTCACGCAGAGCTTCAGCGCCTATCGCACCGAGTCGCAGGCGGTCACTGGCGCGCTCGATCTGAACTACGGCGCCTATGATGCCGCGGGCAATCTCACCAGCCGCACCGACGCCTACGCCAATCCCGCGGCGAGCAGCTTCGGCTACGACGCATTAAGCCGGCTCAATACCGCAGGGCCTTCGGCAGCCGCGACTACGACTACGATCCGAACAGCAACCGCACGCAGCTGGTCGCGGACGGCGTCACCACGGCCTATGACTACGAGCCGCTCGGCACCGGCACGCAGAACAACCGCCTGCGCCGGCTCGGCAGCACCGACGTGCTGCACGACGCCAACGGCAATGCGCTGAGCAAGGGGCTGTGGACCTACACACTGTGCACAACCGCCTGGCGACGACGACTCAAGCCGGCGCGCTCAAGGCGAGCTACGCCTACAATGGTCTCGGGCAGCGGGTGTCGAATACCCTGGCGAGCGGTGTAACGACGCGCTATGTCTACGGCACGGAAGGTGAGCTGCTGGCCGAGACCGACGCCGCCGGCGTGGCGCTCAAGGAGTACGTCTATCTGGACGGCACCGTGCTGGCCCTGCTCGGCCACGACCGTGACCACGACGGGGTGGCCGACAGCGCGGACAACTGCATCGAGCAGGCCAACGGTCCGCTGCAGCCGGATGCCGGCGGCCACAGTCAACGCGATACTGGATGCCGATGGCTACGGCAATCGCTGCGACACCGACATCCACGTGCCGAACGACGGGGTCACGAACCTACTGGATGTCGGGGTGCTGCAGGCACAGTTTGGAACGCCCGGTCCCGACGCGGACTTCACCGGCGACGTCCTGAACGTCGGCGTTGCGGGCGATTACAGGACCAACCCGTCGGGGTACAATCCCGATCGGCGCCCGCACACACCAGCCTTGCGCCCGGGATGCAGGTGAGATTTCCGGGCTGACGGCGCAGTGAAACTGGTGGCGATCTCGAGCCCCCGGACGTTCCGTCGATGGACTCACGTTGCTACCGCATGTTCAATGGAAAGATTTCCGGTTCCGGGTCACGATACCGTGCGTATTCGGCGGTTTAGCGACGGCGGCGAGTTCCGGGCAAGCCTCGAGACCGAAGCGCCCGACGTTCTGCCGATCTGGTTCGTCGACGAGGAGCGCGATTGGATCGCGCGAACCGTCGGCCCAAAGCTGGCCGAGCTTGCGCCCGGGTGTGATCATACGCTGGAAACCAGCGCAATCCGGCACAGCCCGGACGACTGGGTGCTTGCTCCGCCATCGGGGCCGGAGATGCTGCTGGCTCGGCGCTATGCTGTCGTCACCGGCCGACCGCTCGCGCTCACCGACGGCAGTTCGCTGGCCCCGGTATTCGGTGGAGGGGCGCCACGCTCGCTCACCTGGTTTTGCCCGCTCGATGAGTGCGACATTGCCAGCCGGTTGTTCCTGCTGTGCCGCACCCTCAGTGCCGCACTCGGAAAGTTGCCGCCGCTCGGCGTGCTGACCGCGGAAAGCACAGCGAAGCTCTCCTGGCTGCTTGCGAAGCAAGTCATGCCGCACCCGGACGAACGCATCGGCGTCACGACCCTCGTTTCGATGGAGTCGACGGCACCACGGTCCTCACTGGTGCACGTCGGCAGCGCCCGGACGGTCGCCGATGTGGTGGCGGGCATGAACGGCGCGACGGGCACCCTTCTCATCAACGCGCATTCACGTCCACACTGCGGCATCCTCAAGGTGGCGGACGGCGAGCTCGGTATCTGCGGATGGACATCCGGTGCTGCCGATGGGCTGTGTGTGGACGGCACGGCCTGCTACTTCGGCGAGGCACCTCGGGCTGTGCTTCAGGATTTGCAGGCACCGCGAATCTTCTTCAATGGTTGCACGACCGCGGGCGTCGGGTGCCGTCGCCTCGATTTTCTGCCGCGCCCGGCGATGGTCAGCCATGCCGCGCTGCGCGGGCGGGCGAAGGAGTTCGTCGGCAATGTTCGGGTGGGGGAGTACGACGAAGCGGACCTGAATTGGTTCCTCGGCGCTTCGGCGCTCGGATACACGCCGGCACAGAGCGTCGAAATCGTCGAGCGCGCGCGAACCAGCTCGGGACACGAGAGGATGCGATCCACGGTGTACTTCGGCGATGCGACGAACGCCGCCTGGCCGGTCCACGGCGTCTCGGTCGGCGACGTCGTGGTCGAAGACCAACGTGTTCGAATCCGCTGGGCCCGACCGGACGGTGTGCTCGTCGCGCGCGTACCGGGGAGAATCGTGGCGGATCTCGCCGAGCACGACCGGCTACACGCAGCGACGCAGCACCCCTCGCAGCCGAGGATCGCGGTGCTTTCGGATCCGTTTCAGGATGCTTCTCTCGTGCTGGTCGCGCCGTGCGTCGAAGGCGAGAATTCCTCGACGGATGTGGAAATCAGCTTCTCTGCGCTGGTCGATCGTGTCGATCGCTCCGTCGGCAGAGTGCTCGCGCCGGCCGTCGAGCAGGTTCGCTGGCTGGAAGGCCTGCGCGCCTTCGCGGGTGTGCTGGATGGCGCATCCCGACAACTCGAAGAAGAGCTCGTGGCGCTGCGCCGGGCCGCGGCCTCGCGAAGCGACGTGACGATGCTTCCGGAGCTTCTCACCTATGTACGAGCCAGGGAAGAGGAAGCCGCGTGTCGGTTCGACGGCGTGCTCATCGATGAAGCCCTGTGCAGATCGCAAGGCTCCTGGAACTGGCAGATGGAGTATGGGGCTCGTGTTCACACGGCGCCTCGGAGCGATCCGTCCTCGTGTCCGAACTGCGGCGCGTTTGCCAATGATGTCGACTGCACCGACTGGGCCAATCCGCGTGTGGTGCGTACGGTCAAGGCGTGTGGCTATTGCGGAGTCGTTGCCGATCTGCCTGTCTGGGGCCTGCACGTGCGAATCGTTCGTGAGAATCTGGTTTTCTCGGCAACGGAGCTGAGGGGGAGCGCAGAGATTCATAACAGCGACGATCGGGCGCGGCGCGTCACGGTGGCCGTAGCTGTCGTGAGGGGTGGTCCAATGCAGCCGGGATCCACAGCCAGGACCGAGCTCGTGGTCGGCGCAGGTGAGACCGCCAGGTTCGCATTTGCGCTGACGCCGCTCAGGCCCATGCGCGAGATGATGCACACCAGAGTCTATGTTGCCAGTGAAGGAGCGTTCGGCCTCGTCGGCGCGAATCTGCTGTATGGCAGGTCGATGGGCGGACACGAGGGTGCCGGGGGTGACCCGCAGCCGACAGAGCACGGGTAACGAACGTAGGCGTCACCCCGTCGCATCCTTCGGCCGCAAGTGTCTACTGCCTCGTGCAGTTGCGCGGATGGAGGTGCCAGCCTCGCTTGTACGGGCCGATAGCCGGCCGTACGATAGCCCATCATCGGTGGATTCCAGCATTTGCGAGCGTGGCGATGAACTGTGACAGTTGCTCGAGGGCGAGCAGGCGTTCGACGCCAGGCGCGCGACGGTTCTTTCGCTGCCGATTGCGTTCGATGCGCCGTGTGTACTGACGATACCCGGGCCGGACCCAACGTCGTCGGCATCTCGGCCAACTTTCACGATTCGGGGTGCTGCATTTTGAAAAGCGGTCGCCTCGTCGCGGCGGCGCAAGAAGAGCGCTTCTCCCGCATCAAGCACGATCCTTCGCTACCGAAGCAGGCTTTTCGCTACTGCCTCGACGCCGCAGGATTGACCATCGCCGATGTCGATTGCATCGCGTACTACGAGAACCCGACGAAGAAGCTGGCGCGTCAGCTATGGAGTGGGCAGATCGAGTCCGCCCCGGGTGATCCCTTTCGCTTCAGCGCGACCCGCCCCGCTCGACAGATCCGTGAGAGCCTCGGTTTTCAAGGGGCGACGATGTTCGTCGATCATCATGAATCTCATGCGGCGAGCAGTTTCTTCTACTCCGGCTTCCGGGAAGCCGCGATTATGACGTTCGACGGTGTCGGCGAGTGGGCGACGACGACCTACGGGCATGGGCATGGCGACGCGATCGACATCTTCGAGGAAGTTCACTTTCCGCACTCGTTGGGCCTCCTTTACAGCGCCGTGACGAATTACCTCGGTTTCGGGGTCAACGACGGTGAATACAAGGTGATGGGACTCGCGCCCTACGGCAATCCGGTCCACGTCGACCGGATTGGAAAGTTGGTGCGCGTTGGGCCGAAAGGCCAGTATCGTCTCGATACCCGCTACTTCGAGTTCTCCAATCCGCGGCGCATGTACTCCGGTGCGCTCATTGCGCTGTTCGATGCACCGCCGAGGCGAGCCGAGAGCGAGATCACGCAGTTTCACAAGGACGTCGCACGCAGCCTGCAAGTGACGATCGAGGACATTCTGCTTGCCAAGGCGCGGTATCTTCGCGAGTGCGTCGGGAGCGAGAACCTGTGTCTTGCGGGCGGTGTCGCCCTCAACTGCGTCGCCAACGGAAAGCTCCTCCGAAGCGGTATCTTCAGGCAGCTATTCGTACCGCCGGCGAGCGGCGATGCGGGCGGCGCGCTCGGGGCAGCCGCGATTGCACATGCGCGTCTCACAGGCGAACGTATACCGCTGGAACCGCTGGCCCACGCGTACCTCGGCCCGGCCTACCCGGCAAGCGAGGTGCAGGCGGTGCTACAGGATGCGCAGATCGCGGCCAAGGATTTTCGCGGAAACGAAGCCGGTCTGCTCGACGCGACGGTGGAGCGCCTGGCGCGAGGCGAGGTCATCGGCTGGTTCCACGGCAGGATGGAATTTGGCGATCGTGCACTCGGCGCACGTTCGATCATTGCGGATCCGCGCGGCACCGGCATGCGCGACCGGATCAACGCGCTGGTGAAGAAACGCGAGTCGTTCCGTCCGTTCGCGCCCTCGGTGCTGGGGGATCGGACCGGCGATCACTTCGATCTCGATCGACCGTCGCCCTTCATGCTGCTCGTGTGCCGTGTGACCTCGCGGCTCAGTCTTCCCGCGATCACCCACGTGGACGGCTCGGCCCGTGTGCAAACGGTGCATTCCGAAACAAGTCCTCGGTTCGCCGCGCTCATTGAAGCTTTCGAACGGCAGACGGGATGCCCGATGGTGCTCAACACGTCGTTCAATATGCGTGACGAGCCGATCGTTCGCCATCCAGCCGAAGCGCTGCAGTGCTTCATGCGCTCGGGGCTCGATTCCCTGGTGCTCGAGGATTTCCTGGTCGATCGCTGCGATCTTTCGGATCTCTCCTGCGAATTGGTGCAGAGGGTGCAGCACGGCGGCGGTGCAGAAGCGAGCCATCACGTGTACACGTTCTGGTAAGCCAGCATGCTGAAGTCCATTGCGGAACAGCTTGCGGAGCTCCTCGCGGACGAGCGGGGCTCGAAGACACTCGGCCTTTTGCGCCTCATGCAACTCTTCGGCAACGACGGCGACACTGCGGCCACACTCCCCACTGAGCCGGAACAACCTGTCCCTCGCGGCCGGGTGGGGATCTGGGAGGCGCAGACGGTCGGACAGAGCGTGCACTACGTGCGGTCGAAGAGCGCGCCGGATCAGGGCCTCTGGGCCGACGTCGAGAGCATCGCGCCCAAGGGGGGGAGGCGGCGGACGGTCCTCGTTGGCGAGTCAGTCGCGCGCGGGTACCTGTACGATCCGTGCTTCAACCCGGCGTCGGCGCTCCGGAACATTCTGCAGAGTGCATTGGACGGGCCGGAAGTGGACGTCGTCGACCTGGCGCGGAGCGACCTGCTCATCGACGGGCTCCAGCAGACCATCCAGGAGTCGCTCGTGCTCGAGCCCGACGCGATCCTGGTCTTTGCCGGGAACAACTGGAGCGCACAGATATTCGAGATGATTGCGCCGATCATCGCAAAGGTGCTCAAGGAAGGGGGAGATCTGGCCGGGATCAGCCGGCTCATGGCACGCCAGATTCGCGAGATTACGGAGAGCTTCGTCGAGTGGCTCGGCAGGTTCTCGAAGCATGCGAACATCCCCGTCCTCGTCTTGGTGCCCGAGTTCAATTTGATCGACTGGCGTCCCGCCGCATTCCCGCCCGCCCCTTTCCTCCCCGGCACGCGAAACGCAGCCTGGTTCGAGGTCCGAGATGCGGCCGAGCGCGCGCTGGCCGCACGAGACTTTGCCCGTGCAGGTGAGCTTGCGGCCGAGCTGAGGACGCTGGACGGCGGCGTCACGATGGCGGGCGCGTCGATCGAGGCGGCGGCCAGGCTGCACGCAGGCCCGACTCGGGATGCGCGCACCCTGCTGGAGTCGATTCGCGACGCGGAAATCTGGCGGCCCGTTCAATCGACACCACGCTGTTTTGCCGTAATTCAGGCCGCCCTACGGCGAGCCGTCCCCGCCGCCGGTCTCGAGCTGCTCGATCTGCCGAGACGTTTCGAAGAGTACACCGGCGCTCTCCCTGATCGCCGGCTCTTTCTCGACTACTGCCATCTGACCAGTGAGGGTATCAATGTGGCAATGGCGAGCGCAGCGGAGCGATTGCTGCCGGCCCTCGGCATCCGCTCCGAACGCACCTGGCGCGATCTCGCCCGCGCAGCGCCGGGACCGAAGTGCGACGTCGAAGGAGATGCGCATTTGTTATCCGCCATCCATTGCGCAAAGCTCGGGCAGACCTTCGAGTTCGTCCGTTACCACTGCGCAGAGGCGGTCAGGGCCGCGCCCAGGCTCGTCGACGCCATCGCGTGTTGTCTCGATTTTCAGACACGCAAGACACCGAACCTGCTATGCAGGTCGTTCGTCGATCTGATGCGCTCGAGTACGCCGTCGTCGGCCCGGTATCTGTTGACGCATGGCTGCGAGAGCAAGGAGTCGCACAAGTCGTTGCGGCGCGCCTTTACGCGGGCCGCGCTGAGCGTGGTCGATCCGATCGATCCTGGCATTGGCGAGCGTATCCGCGCGCTCACTTGCGAGATTCATGGAGTGACCCATGAAGGCCTGAGCCTTTTGCAACAGGCGTACTCAGAGGAAGGTATCTGCTCCGAGTCGCAGTTTGCCGACTTCCACAAGAGCAACGAGGTGGAATCGAGCTTCGTTCTCTTCTGTCGTAGGCAAAGTCCGCTCGAGCTCCAATTCACCTGTCGCTTGCCCGAGGGCAATGGCCAGGTCTCGATCCGGATCAACGGTGCAGTGGTGGGCGCCGTCCAGGCAACCGATCAGTGGGGAACCTTCCGCTTGCCCGTGCGCCCGGAAGCGACGATCGAGGGTGCCAACGTCCTCGAGGTGCGCTGGCCGGTCCCGGCCAGGTTGGGAGAGGGGGGGCTGGCCCGAATGAGGGAAGGCCTCGAGCTTGGCGCCATTCCGGAAATGAGCCCGGTCCTGGGCGAAATTCATCACTTCATCGTATCCGCAGCCGTTGCGGGAGGGGCGGTGGCTGGCGGCGGCCTTGACGCAATCGGCGGGTAAGAGATGCCAGGGCGATCGAGGCCGCCCTCAACGACCGCGACATGGATGTATTGCCGATCGGGTTCACCGACGACGAGCGTCCCTGGGTGGCTCACGCGGTCGACTCACAGGTCGCATCGCTCGACATCGACGCCGAGATGTATGTGCCGTCGCTGGCAGTTGCCGGCAGAGGCCGAGATCACTTCGTCGTGGCGCCTCGTGCCGCCAACAGCGATGCCTACGCCTTCTTCGATGCTCAGCCTGGTCGCGATCGTCGACGGCCTGGTGAAGCGAGACTTGCGCCGATGGGGCGGGGGACGCGAGAGCTCCTTCGTCTACCACTGGGCCAAGCGCTCCGCGCTGCCGCTGCTGGAACTGACCGGGGTGATCTACCTGGCACTGCCCTTCAGCCTGCACCCGAGCTTCGTCGCACTGCCGTTCGCGACCCTGTTTGCGCTGAGTGTGGCCGTGACGGCGAGTACGTTCAAGAAGGTACTTGTAAGGACACCCGCCTCAGCCTGTTAACCTGAATCGGCATCACGACATCGCAAGGATGCGATCCTGTTGCCATTGCCGGCTGGCAGGGAACCCAGTTCGGGTGTCGGCGCGCCGCCATATGTGCGCCAGTGCCGGAGCGCACCCTCCTCTATCAACTCGTCGAGGAATATTACCCGGGCGGAAGGCGCACATGGCAGCACAGGGCACGGATTTGCCGGCGTATGTCGAACAGGAGTTCGAGGACTATCTCAAGTGCGGCCGCCTCGAGCACGGCTTCCTGCGGGTGCGTTGTGAAAGTTGCCATGCCGAGCATCTGGTGGCCTTCAGTTGGCCGCTCCTGCGCATCCATGCGCTCGCGGCATTAGTGAATCCCTTCACGTCACAAACGGCGGGGCATTTGCCCGAGCTGCGGCGCCCGGCGCATGGCCGAGAGTGCCGCATTGCTGGTGGACGAGGTGTTTCCTGAGCAGCCGGTACGCCAGTGGGTGTTGAGCGTTCCGTATCCGTTGCGCTTCCTGTTCGCGAGCCGCCCTGCCGTCATGGGCGGGGTGCTCGGCATTGTCTACCGCGGCATCGCCACGCACCTGATCAAGAAGGCGGGGTTCTCCCGTAATACGGCCCAGACCGGCGCGCTCACCCTGATCCAGCGCTTCGGCAGCGCGCTGAATTTGAATATCCACTTCCACATGCTTTTCCTCGATGGAGTGTATGTCGAGCGTCGGGACGGTTCACTGCGCTTCCGCTGGGTGAAGGCACCGAGCGGTGCCGAACTCGCCCAATTGACGCAGACCCTGGTGCTGCGCATCGGCCGGTACCAGTCAAGCAAAGGATGTGGCCATTTTTATCCATCGATGCTTCCTTTAGAAGGATGGCAGCTTCTCCGGGGATCGTCGACCAAATTCGTAGCGCCACGAACGGAAACTATGCACTGGGTAGCGAGCGATTCCGCAGGGAGATCGCCGCAACCCTCGCCCGCCGGGTGGAGCCCGGCAAGTCGGGGAGGCCACGAAAGGCCAGGAAAGGCGGCATCGCGGATCTGGCGGTCTGAGTGGCGGCTCGAAAACCGTGGTCTGTCCCCGGTTCGCTCAGTGCATGCTACTGCGTGAACGGGCTTCGCTAATAGCGAGGCTAGGCGGATCAAGGTCGGTCTAGCCGCCAATCATGCCGGTCGGCTCGCCCATGCCGCCGAGCATCGCTCTGGCGCGGCGGTGCGGTTAGGATCGCGCGACCGTCATGTAACGAGGTAGCAATGCCGCAATGGTCCCGTTCCATAGGCCCCCAGGACCTACGGCGCGATTGGTAAACGGGCGACGTGCTAAGAGCATGCGCCGCCGAAATCACCTGCACAAGAGCCGAAATTTCAAGACTATCGGCTTGCCTTTGGCGTCATCTTGGCCAAGACCATGGCGGTGACTTCGTCGTCCAGCCGCCGCTCTTTCGCCACAAGTCGCAGATACGTTTTCCACCTCATGCGCCGTGGCTTTCCGCTTGAAGTGGACGGGTCATGCACCTTCGAGGCAAGTGCATTTCGCGTAACTACTCACCCCTATCGGCGTACAGTTGACCAGAAAGAGCCAACTGGATAGCGACCAGGGGATTGTATCCACGGTTCGCCATGGTCTGTAGGTAGCTGGAGATGCGGCAGTAGGCTGCGGCGTATTGGCGGTTGCGGAAGCAGCCGGAGACTTTCTGCTTGACCTTGCTCATTCGCAGGTCACGCTCGGCGCGGTTGTTGGTGAACGGCACGTGAGACTCTTTGGCAAAGAGCAGTACGGCGCTCTGGTGCGCTTTCAGGCGCTCCCAGAGGTTATGGGCATCGGATTTGGCGATTCTGCCGCGCTTGCCGTTCTGCCTTGGCGGGATGGGCGGGAGTTCATTTTCGCCCCGCGTCAGGAGATGGCGATAGTGTTTCTGGAGGTTGTGGAATTCGCGGCGGGTCAGTTTCTTGGTTTTGCGCTGGGAGACGCGCCAGCAGGTGTGTTGCAGCAGCCGCTTCATATTGGCCGCCCAGGCATAACGCTGAGCGTCGACGATAAAGGTCAACTCCCGCAGCAGGTGTGCGCCACACAGGCCATGGCCGCAGTGGTGATAGGCGAGATAGGAGGCCCAGCAATCGTGGATCATCACCCCGCCGTAGCGCGGGATCACGCCGATGGCCTGCATCGCTTCCTGCCCGCGCCTTGGGTGCAGGAACTTCAAGGTGATGTCGCCCGAGGAGCAGACGTGGATCCAGTGGTTTTGCCGGTCGACGCGCAAGGAGGTTTCATCCACGTGCAGGGTGGGCAGGGTGAGCAGTCTTTCGATAGCCGCCTGCTCCCACTGCTCAAGCGCCTGATGCAGCTGCATCACATATTTGAGGATCGTGGCCTCGGAGATCACCAGACCGACCAGGGTCTGGAGCGACTGCTGCACGCGCTTGAGCGAGAGCATCTGGGCGATGAGGAGGTTGAGGACATAAGCCTTGATGCCGGGGCCATACTGCAAGGGACCGGAGAACGCCGCGGGGAACGGCGCTCGGGTCTGGGTGCGGCAATGTGGACAGCGCTTGATCTCGGCGTCAACATGGGTGAGGACTTTCTCGAAGACGATGTCGATGCTGGTGCGCCGTTCGTGCCCGCGACACGGGACATCGCCGAGGTCTTCTGCGCAGTGCTCACAGAATCTGACCCTGGCGGTCTGCACGGTCTCGATGGTGCGGGTATTGCGGGAGCGCGCCTGATCGAGCGTCTTGCCTTTGCCGTGGGTGCCCGGGCGGCTGATCGCGGTCTCGTCCTTCTGGGTTTGCGAAGCGGGTTTGCCGGAGTTGGTACTCGTCTTGGGGGTGTACTTCTCCATGAACACCGCCATCAGCAACTGCAGTAGCATCAGCAGCGCCTCCACCAAGGCGCGACTCTCGCCTCCCATCTTCCCGTCGGCGCACAGCTGCTCAAAGCGCCCTTTGAGCCCGTCCAACTCCTCGCGCAGAGACTGTTTGTTGACGCTGCCCACGTAGCGGCGTTCGGGAGGCGGCGCCTATGCGCGCTCGTGGGCCTCAACGGCCATCATCGCCGCCAGCACCGCCAACCGCTCGCCTGGCGGTAACGCCCGATAGCGCTCGCCCCAGCTCTCGGCCTTGCGCTTGACGCGTTGTCGGTCGGTGTGGTCCTTGCCCGCATAGCGGGCCCAATGGACCCGCTCGACGGTGAAGTTGAACCACAGCTTCTCCGTGCGCACGCCGCCTTGGTTCATCACCTGCAGCTCTACGCTCTGCCACCCGCCAAGCAGCTCGTCATAGAGCCGTGAGGGGTAACCGGAGAGAATCACATCGCAGGGCAGGCTCTTGAGCAGCGTCAGCAGCTCGACGTGGTCCTGCTCCTCGTAGTCGAAGCGGTATCGGCGCCCGGAGCTGCGCGTGCGTTTGAGATACGGCGGATCGCTGTAGACGAGCTCCCGACCCCGATAGTCGTACTGCGCCAAGAACCGGTGCGCACAACCGCGAACCAATTGCACCGGATAGTCGCACGCGAACTTCGCGAGCGCTCGAGCATCAAGGTCGATCCCGATGTTGTGCAGCGCGGGCGGTTTACGCTTCATGATCGCGCCGCCCCCGAGGTGGGTCTCTATGTAGGTGTCATGCGGCGGCATCATGGCGATGATCGGCTGGCATAAGCCAGACGTCGCCTTTGATCCGAAATAGCTGCCCATCGCTGCCGAACCTCGATCCTTCCTCAACGTCTGGACCGGCAGCGTAGGCTCAGATGTCTACGTTGTCAAGCACTCGCAACGACAAGTCAGAGCATCAGGGGAGCACAGGGGGGTGAGCAGTTACCATTTCGCAAAAATAGCGTGCGGTTCACAGCGGCAACGAAGGCTGGGCCTATTCGGAGCGCGTCAACTCGCCCGCCATGCGCCGGTGGCTCAAGGAGACTGTGGGGCGCGAGGACGGCAACCGCCACGACAAATGGCTGTGTATGATGTGGCCGCGCCTGGTGCTGCTGCGCAAGCTGCTCGCGAAGGATGGCAGTCTGTGGATGACCCTAGACGACAACGAGATGCCGTATGCGCGAGTGATGCTGGACGAGATTTTCGGGCGGGAGAATTTTGTTGCGCAGGTGGTGTGGCAGAAGGTGTTCTCACCAAGAAACACAGCGCGGCCGACACCGGGCTGCGCGATACCTTCCGCCTGTTCGAGTAGCCTGACAAGAGCTACAGCTGGTGGGACTACCGCATGAACGCCTTCCGCCGCAATCTCGGCCTGCGCATCGACCATATTCTGGCCAGCCGCGAGCTGTGCGCGGTATGCACCGCGGCGCGCATCGACAAGGAACCGCGCAAGCTGGAACGCCCCTCGGACCACACGCCGGTAATTGCGGAATTTGTTATCTAGGCGCAACTTATTGCCGGTCGGAAGTTGATTAGACTTGACAATTCTCCAGCTGTTACACAATCATCAGCGCCGTCGGCGTGTAAGAGCAGGTGATCACCCAGCCCGACACTCGCCCGGGCGAAGGGTATTGCCAGGAGACACTACGATAAAAATGCTCAGGGAGTCAACACATGGCCAAACTCGGAAGTCTTTTTGCAGCCGCCACTGGCAACGCCCCATCTACATTCGAGCAGCTACAGGACATCGATAAGGCGGCAGAACAACATCTCAGACGGACGCTCAAGGTGAAGAGCGTCAGTGCAGATCTCGTCCCCGCGCGCGGCAATATTTTTCCCACGACTCCTTATGGGGAATCCATCGATCAGGAGATCGATGCCCATCTTGCACGGATGCAACGCGAGTGCCGCCGATAGCCCGCGACTATACGCCGCGGGACGTTTACGAATTCCTGCTAGGCCAATTCAAGGACATCTATGGCGATGTCGTGATCGTCCGGGGCGAGAAACCCAGCGAGATTCTGTTTGAACTGGAGGCCGCTTTTACCCATATGGCGGTTGCACATACCAATGAAGCCGTCGCGCAGCGTAACCTGAACGCTGCGATGGGCCATTTGCACCGCGCTGCGCTCGACTCCGCCAAGATTCTGTGGCTAACGTACAGCAACAAAATCGAACAGTTTTTCGCGGATTCGGATCTACGCCAATATTGCATCAACTGCGCCGAGCATGAGTTTACCGTGCTCTACCGCGAAGCGCTTGATGGGGGAATAGATGCACGGCACTGCGAATTGAACAATGTCGGTATCGACCCTACGGAATCGCTTCAGAAATACTACGACGCAGCCGTCGCGATGAAGGCGGCGCTCGATAAAGTCGACCTGGACAAGGTCCAACACTTTCGGCGATTTCGCCTTCGGCACTGGTGCAGGCAACACGCTATCGCCTTTGGTCTGGGCATCGCCGCGAGCATCGTCTCAGGTTTGCTTATCGCAGCGTTTCGCTGACCATGACGCCGCCTTGGTAGCTGGTGGCGGTGGAACGTCTAATTTCGGCGCCAGCAGCCGACAAACGTGATTCAGATCGTCACCGTCGCCGCTTCAGCAAGGGCGTGCGGGAGCACGAGGCGATCCAAGATCGGTATTGCGGCTATGTCTGATCCGCAGTTCGGGGAGGTTATTCACGACCCGATATTTGTATTCCAGGTACGTTTGTATTCCAGGTACGATTTAACGGGCAACAGACTCCTCCTGGAACTGGACGGTTTGGGCGGCGCGTCGCGGATCGTCGCCCGAACGACCTCCCAACCGGATTCCAAGAGCCGCATCTACGGCTGCCACAACGACGACCGCTTTGCCAATTTCTTCGTCCCGCTCGAGGCTGGGCTGTTTCGCCATGACACCTGAATCAACCTCGACCATCCGACCGAATTCGCTGCCGATCCGCCGCTCCACCAATCTACTCATCGACCTGATCCGCTGTGCCATCGAAACAGGCGATTGGCGAGTCGAAGCGACGACCGACCGCAGATACCGGCACGGATGACGAGGGAGTACCGGCCGCCGAAAAGGCGGTTTATACTGACTATGCGCTCTGACGGATTTTGCCGAAGTCTGAGCGGTTCACATTATGCGTAAACGCTTCATGCGAGAGCATTGAATCCCCAGCCTACGAAAATAAAAGCAATCGCGAGCACGCCTGCAAGAAGCGCCAGCGCCTGCCATTTGATGACCTTGCGCAGGATCAGCATTTCCGGGAGCGACAGCGCGGCAACGCTCATCATCAGTGCCAGCGTGGTTCCGATAGCGACGCCCTTGGTCAGCATCGCCTCGGCGACCGGAATAATGCCGGTGGCATTGGAATAGAGTGGAATACCGAGCAGCACGGCTGTGGGTACATCGTACCAGTTGCCGCCGGCGAGGTGATCCGATACCCAGCTGCCGGGTACGAAACCGTGAAACAGCGCACCGACACCGATACCGATCAGAACCCATGCCCAGATTCGACCGACGATTTCTTTAACTTCTGATACTGCATAGTTGTGGCGGCCTTGCAATGAAGTGTCCCGCTCGGGCAATGCGGTCTGGCCCATCTGGATATTCCACACGTAGTCCTCGACCCAGCGTTCCGGCCTGAACCATTGCATCACGATGCCGCCGAACCAGGCCACCAGCAGGCCAGAGGCAACATAGAGCGCAGCCAGTTTCCAGCCGAGGATGCCGACCAGAATCACCGCGGCGACCTCGTTGATCATTGGTGACGCGATCAGGAATGAAAAGGTAACGCCCAGTGGAATCCCGGCCTCGACGAAACCGATAAACAGCGGCACGGAAGAGCAGGAGCAGAACGGGGTGACCGCGCCGAGCGTCACGGCCATGCCACGCGCCTGCCAGTCGGGACGATTGCGAACGAACTCACGTACCCGCTCCGGTGACAGCAACGCCCGCAGCAGCCCCATCATGTAGATGATCAGCATCAGCATGAAGAATATCTTGCTCACATCCATGATGAAAAAGTGCAAGGCCGCGCCACTGTGGCTGGCGGGATCCAGCCCGATGCCACGATAGACCAGCAGATCGGCGAGCGACTCGAACATGTTCAGCCATGGTTCAGTTTGTGGTTTATTCGCTGACCCACTGGCGGACCAGATCGGGACCCGGCAGACCACCGGCGTGAACCACCTTGCCGTCAACCACGACACCGGGTGTGGACATCACGCCATAGCCCATGATTTGTGCGATATCGGTGATTTTTTCGAGTTCGATTTCTGTGCCCGCCTGCTCGGCGGCGAGCCTGATCAGATTGGCCGTGGTCTCGCAGTTCCTGCAGCCGGAGCCGAGTACCTTGATGTTCTTCATGATTGTTTCCTCAGTTGTAGATGATTCGGGCAAAGGCTCAGGCGACACAGGCGCTGCCGGGCCGATCAGGCATTTCGGATAACGCGAGAAGGTCGCTGGCGTAGGGTTCTTCTGTACAGATGCCTTGCGAAGTTGTTCGGATGACTTCTACTATCCACGGTGGCAAATCGGCATTGAGCCTGTAGTAGATCCACAGACCGGCCTTGCGGTCACTGACCAGCGCAGCCCTGCGCAGCGCCGCGAGGTGATGTGACACCCTGGGCTGTGGAAGGCCCAGCGCGTAGGTCAGTTCGCAGACGCAAAGTTCGTCTGCGCTGACCAGCAGTGACAGACAGCGAAGACGGGTAGGATCGGACAGGGCCTTGAACAGTTCGGGAGCTTGCATACGGTGTCACTCTATATCTATGTGCGTAGATATATAATACATCTACACACATAGATACAGCAACTTGCAATACAGTCGCTTGGTCGATGGTCAATGAACAGGACCGGTCTGGTGTGACAACCGGTTTTTCAAGTAGACGCCTTAAGCTGTTCTAATCCTACGCATTTCCTCAAGGTGACGGTACGGTGGCAGCGATACCAGCCGCGTATCGTGTAGCGCGGTGCCGACCGTGAAGTGGTACAGGCTCTGCAATTCGGCGACGTTGATGCCGAGCATGTCGTGCACCGCATCGTCGAAGAAGCAGCCGATGCCGGTGCCGCTGATGCCTGCGGCCTCGGCTTCGAGGTACAGGCTCTGGCCGATCATGCCGGATTCCCAGAACAGCTGACGGTAGCGCCATGGCGCTTCGCTGACGATCGATTCGAACTCGGCGAGCATGCTGACGCTGAACGCGCCGTCGGCGGCGATGTCCTGGTGACAGGATACCGTGCGCGCCGCGTTGCGCGCATTCGCGCTGACCAGGTGGTACAGCGGCAGCCAGTCCGGGCACACCGGTGGCCGCGCCCAGTCGAACTGTTCGCGCAGGTTTTCGCGCAGCAGCCGCTCGCCGTCTTCGCTGCGCGGTAAAGCATACAGGCCGGGACGCAGGCCGTCGACGCGATGCACGAACAGCACCAGATGTATACGCGGTTGCCAGCGCAGCGCATCGAACGGCGGTACACCGGGGCGCGGCAGCAGACAGTCGAGCATGCGGTACAGCGCCGACAGCGGCAGCACCGAAACGCCATCGAAGGCCTGCGCGCTGCGCCGTTTGCGTATGACTGAAGCGGCATCGAGGTCCGTGTCGCAGGCGGACAACGCCGGTATCGGCGGTGGCGTGTATTCAGTGTTGTCGGTAACGGGCTTGCGGCAACTCGCGGACACGCTGTCGATCACGTCCCAGTCCATGTAATGATTCGGACTCAGCCGGTTCGCGCGTCCGCGCCATGTGCCCTGCGCTGCCAGTGAGTGGAGTCCATCGGCATTCGGAAGCGCGGGTTCCACTGCGCCGGTAATCACCTGCAACACGGCATCGGGCGCTTCGGATTCGGCGTCGGTGAAATCGCCGGCACGATCCAGCCCGAGCAGTCCCGCTATCTGGTCATCGCTCCAGCCCTGCAGCAGTCGTACTTTCCAGCCTAGCGCGGCGGCGGCATAGCGAAAGGCCGCGATCGCGTGACCGACGTCGTGCTGGCAGTAGCGGTACGCGCGCTCACCGTATTTCCAGGCCTCGCGCCAGTGCACCGATGACAGCCCGATGAGGAAACAGTTACAGTTCAGCTGTGCCGCGAGTGCTGCCGGGTCACTTGGTGCAAAACGGTGTTCGAGGCTGTGCGCATACACGTGGTAGTGAAACACGCCCGCCGGGAGTGCGTCGCTGCCGGTTGACACCAGGTAGCTTTCGGTGGGGTGCAGGTTGCCGCTGGACGGGTTGTTGCGCAATGCCCATCGTGTACCGCCGTAGACTTTCCACGAAGACAGCCCCATCGACAGTTCGAACAGCGCGCTGATGTTGTCCAGCGTCGGCGCGGCCGCCTCGATCGCGCCAGTCTCGAACAGATCGGTGTAGCGGGTGGTCAGTGCATACGCGCGCAGCGGCAGTTCGAAGCGCTCACAGCCACTGTAGGTGCGAAACGGGTCCGGTTGCGTCTCCCAGTCGAGCGCGTCGGGACCGCGCGCGTAGCGTTGCAGGCTGTGCCTGGTGCGCTGGTGGTAATCCTCGACGCTGATGATGGATTCGCTCATGTCATACGATTTTACGCGCGATATTATGCGGTTATGGGCCCGGTGCTCAGTTCCTCCGGTCAGCAGGCGACTGCCGGACCGAGATCCATGTTCTCATCCTCGAAACGCACCAGCATCAGGATTTTATCCGGTTCTTCTTCGAGGTGGCCGGTATTGATCAGCACGCCAGCGCCCGGAGCGCACCCTCCTATATCAACTCGTCGAGGAATATTACCCGGCGCTGAAGGCGCACCTGGCATCACAGTGCGCGGAGCTGCCCGCGTACGTTGAGCAGGAGTTCGAGGACTATCTCAAGTGCGGCCGCCTCGAGCACGGTTTCCTGCGGGTGCGTTGTGACAGTTGCCATGCCGAGCATCTGGTGGCCTTCAGTTGGCCGCTCCTGCGCATCCATGCGCTCGCGGCATTAGTGAATCCCTTCACGTCACAAACGGCGGGGCATTTGCCCGAGCTGCGGCGCCCGGCGCATGGCCGAGAGTGCCGCATTGCTGGTGGACGAGGTGTTTCCTGAGCAGCCGGTACGCCAGTGGGTGTTGAGCGTTCCGTATCCGTTGCGCTTCCTGTTCGCGAGCCACCCTGCCGTCATGGGCCCGGTGCTCGGCATTGTCTACCGCGGCATCGCCACGCACCTGATCAAGAAGGCGGGGTTCTCCCGTAATACGGCCCAGACCGGCGCGCTCACCCTGATCCAGCGCTTCGGCAGCGCGCTGAATTTGAATATCCACTTCCACATGCTTTTCCTCGATGGAGTGTATGTCGAGCGTCGGGACGGTTCACTGCGCTTCCGCGGGGTGAAGGCACCGCGCGGTGCCGAACTCGCCCAATTGACGCAGACCCTGGTGCTGCGCATCGGCCGGTACCTGGAACGCCAGGGACTGTTGGAACGGGATGCGGAGAACAGCTACCTGGCCGGCGATGGAATCGAGGCCGGGCCGATGGAACAGCTACTGGGTTCATCGATCACCTACCGTATCGCCATTGGACCGCAGCAGGGCCGCAAGGTGTTCACGCTGCAGACCCTGCCAGCCTGTGACGAGCCGTTCGATGCTGGGGTGGGTAAGGTAGCCGGGTTCTCGCTACATGCCGGGGTGGCGGCGCGGGCGGATGAGCGCAATAAGCTCGAGCGACTGTGCCGCTACATCAGCCGGCCGGCGATTGCGGAAAAGCGCCTGTCGCTCACGCCGAACGGCAACGTCCGCTACGACGTGAATGGATTCACAAGTGTCGCGGGCGCATGGATGCGCAAGAGCGACCCAGCTGAAGACGCCGTACCGCGACGGCACCACCCACCTCATCTTCGAGCCACTGGACTTCATTGCCCGGTTGGCGGCCCTGGTGCCGAAACCGCGGGTCAACCTCAGCCGTTTCCACGGGGTGTTTGCGCCCAACAGCAAACACCGCGCGCGGGTGACACCGGCCAAGCGGGGCAGGGGAGGCGAGCGCCTCCCACAGGGAGATTCGGACGAGCCCACGTCGGCCGAACGCCGCGCCGCGATGAGCCTTAAGCGCAGCGCCTGAAGCGGGTCTTTGGCATCGACATCGAGACCTGCCCGCCTGCGGTGGGGCGGTTCGGATTATCGCGTGCATCGAGGATGCCGAGGTGATGCCCAAAGCACTTCGTGGGGCAGGCTCTCGAGAAGATCCTCACCCACCTGGATGCGAAAGCCCTCGAGCCGCAAGCGTCGATGCGACCGCCGTGCCGGGCGCCGCCTCATCGCGGGCTATTTGACTGACTGGGTATCCCAACGATGACCTCAAGGCTGCGACGCCAGCGGCGCGGCCACGGCGTCGGCTGTCCAGAGGACCGGCGCGAGGGGAAGAAGTGCGCCCGCGATCCCGTCGTCGGGCGGATTTGGGGGCGCGACGCCGATCTGCACGCTGATGGGCGAGCCGGAGCGGCCTGCCGACGGCAAGTGCCGACGCCGATCAGGCGAGACTACCCGCTGCGAGTCACCGAAAAGGTGGTTTATACTGCCTATGCGCCCAGCAGCCGTCTGGTCAGCCGATTCCGCAAGTGCCGAACGACCTGCCGGGGATACGACACGGCCCTGCGCACCACGATCGCGCCGAGCTCCATGTCATTGCGCGCCCGCACCGCCTGCAACGTCGCCTGCACCAGCGGGTTCGCCATGAAGATATTGCCTTCCGTGAAAATGACCACCCTATCCATGCACGCAGGTCGTCACGCAAGCACCGCCGAGGTGTGCAGTTGAGAGGGACCTGCTGCGCGCATGCGTCGAGTGTTCACTCCGGTTTGCCGGTGACCTTGCCAGCGCCCGCCCGAGTATCGCGCACGAGCGTCCCATGAGCCAGACGTGCGCCGCCGGCGCGCGTCGTGAGGTCGCCCTTCCGCGCGCCGGTCCGGCTACGGCCGGTCCGCCCACCCGGCGCAAGGACGGCGCAGCGTGGAAGACCGGCGATAGGACCACGAACCTGTGCGACCCTGGCGCTCGCCGGGACCACGTGCACCCGCCGAGGCGTGAGAGAATATGACCTCCACCCGCGACGCTGCTCGCCGCGAAGGCGCAGGAACAGGCCGCTGCGGCCAGTCTGCAGGCCACCCGCGGCAACGGTCTGCCCACCCTCAACCTGAACGCCAATACCGGTCATACCGACGTCATGGATGTCGGCGGCAGTTCGCAGTTCAGTGCGCTGGTGAGTCTCAGTGTTCCGCTGTTCGCCGGCTTCGGCGATCGTTCCGCCGTGCATCAGGCGCAGGCGCAATTGGACATCGCACGCGCCACCACCGACGACCTGCGCAGCCAGGTGGAACTGGAAGTCTGGCAGGCATATGAGGTCCTGCGCACCAGCGCCGTTACGGTGGACACCACCGCCGCGCAACTGAAAAGCGCACAGCTGGCGGCGGAAGTGTCCAACGCACGTTACAAGAACGGACTGGACACCATACTCGATGGATTGAACGCGCAGACGACCCTGGCCAATGCCCGCGTCCAGCAGGTACAGGCCTGGCTGGATTGGGCGGCGGCGCGCGCCGCACTGGGACATGCAGTGGGCGGACTCAATGCACCCCCAACTACGCTGGAGACACCGTGACACGCAAGCTTCCGACACTCCTCGCCTTCGGTGTCATCATCGCGCTGCTGGCCGCCGTGGTGGCCTGGCGCATTGCGGGCGAGACCGCCGCCGGCAAGAGCAAACGGCCCGATCAACCGCTGGTGGTGGAGATCGCCTCCGCGCGGCAGCAGCCCATGCCCATTTCGCTGCAGGCGGTGGGACAGGTACAGCCGCAGCACAGCGTGCAGATCCGGCCGCAGGTGAGCGGCATGCTGGCCGCGGTCGAATTCAGCGAAGGTCAGGCCGTGACCAAAGGCCAGCGGCTGTTCCGCATCGACCCCGCGCCTTTTCAAGCGGCGCTGGACGCCGCGCGCGCCGCCGCCGAAAACGCCACGGCGCAGGCGGCGCGCCTGGCACCGCTGGCCGGCAAGGAGTACGTCACGACGCAGGAATTCGACAATGCGCGCGCGGCGGCCGATCAGGCCCGGGCCGCGCTCACCCAGGCCCGGATCAACCTCGCCTACACCGACATCCGCGCACCCATCGCCGGGCGCACGGGCAGCCTCGCCGTCAAGGCGGGCAACCTGGTTGCGCCGGGCGATGCCGCACCGCTGGTCGTCATCAACCAGATGCAACCGATCGTGGTGCAATACAGCATCCCGCAACAGCTGCTGCCCGAAGTGCAACGCTATCAGGCGCAAGGCAGCATCCGCATCTTCATCACGCACGAGGATGGCAGCGGCGATCTCGGCACAGGGGAGTTGGTATTCGTCGACAACGCAGTGGCCGCCGACACGGGCACGGTGACGCTCAAGGCGCGGCTGCCCAATGCGCACGAACAGCTCTGGCCCGGCCAATATGTGGGCGTGCGCACGCAGCTCACGGTGCAGGACGACGCGATCGTCGTACCGCAGACCGCGGTGCAGACCGGACAGAGCGGCAACTTCGTTTATGTCGCCGAACAGGGCAACGCCGTCGTCCGCCCGGTACAGGTCGATCGGCAGGTGGGCGATCTCGCGATCATCGCCACCGGTCTCAAGGCGGGCGAGCAGGTGGTGACGCGCGCGCCGCGTAATCTGCGCCCGGGATTCAAGGTCGTTGCCGCCGGGACCGCCGACCAGCCCACCGGGCAGGATGCACCGTGAACCTTTCCGCACCCTTCATCGCCCGCCCGGTCATGACCACCATGCTCATGTCGGCGCTGGTCATCTTCGGGTTCGCGGCCTATTTCACCCTGCCGGTCAGTGAGCTGCCCAACGTCGATTTCCCCACCATCAGCGTCTCCGCCAGCCTGCCGGGCGCCGACCCTCAGACCATGGCGGCGACGGTGGCTACGCCGCTGGAACGCCAATTCAGTGCCATCGCCGGCGTGACCTCCATGAGTTCGGTGAGCAGCACGGGCAGCACCAACATCATCGTTGCAATTCGACCTGGCGCGCGACATCGATTCGCGCCGCGCAGGACGTGCAGACCGCGATTTCGCAAAGCATACGGCGGCTGCCGCAGAACATGCCCTCGCCGCCCGCCCTGCACAAGGTCAATCCCGCCGATTTCGCCATCATCTACCTCGGACTCTCCGCCGAGCAACTGCCGCTCACGCAACTCGACGACTATGCCGAGACCCGGGTCGCCCAGCAGATCTCCACCATTCCCGGGGTGGCGCAGGTATTGGTATTCGGTTCGCACAAATACGCCGTGCGCATACACATGAACCCCTACGCGCTGGCGGCGCGCAAGCTGTCGTTGACGCAGGTCGAACAGGCGATTCAGGGCGGCAACACCAATCTGCCCACCGGCACGCTCAACGGCAGCGTGCGCACCTATACCGTGCAGGCCGACGGTCAGTTGCAGGACGCCGCCGCATACAACCGCCTGGTGATCGCCTATCGCAACGGCGCGCCGGTGCATCTCGCCGACGTGGGCACGGCGAAGGACAGTACCGAGCAGGACAAACAGCTCACTACCTTCTTCGACAATACCGGCGGCGGACCACGGACTGCGGCCGGCCATCGTGCTGGCCGTGAAACGCCAGCCCGGCGCCAATACCGTGCAGGTGTCGCGGGCGGTGCGCGAACAACTTGCCGAACTCACCCGCCAGGCGCCCGGCGACGCCACCGTGCGGCTGCTGTATGACCGCGCCGACTACATCAACGGCTCCATCCATGAGGTGAAGTTCACGCTGTCGCTGGCCATCGTGCTGGTGGTGGGTGTGATCTTCCTGTTCCTGCGCAACGTGCGCGCCACACTCATCAGCGCCATGGCCCTGCCGACCTCGCTCATCGGCACCTTTGCGCTGATGAGCGCATTCGGATTCAGCCTCGACAACCTGTCGCTCATGGCCCTGACCCTGGCCGTGGGATTCGTGGTGGACGACGCCATCGTGGTACTGGAAAACATCGTGCGCTATCGGGAGCAGGGTGCGGCGCGCTTGCAGGCCGCGCTGACCGGCAGCCGGGAAATCGGCTTCACGGTGATGTCCATGACCCTGTCGCTGGTGGCGGTGTTCATTCCGCTCATTTTCATGAGCGGCCTCGTAGGCCGTCTGTTCCGCGAATTCGCGCTCACCGTCACCGTCGCCATCCTGATCTCCGGGGCGGTGTCCCTGGTCCTCACGCCCATGCTGTGCAGCCGCTTTCTCAGGGAGAGCGGGCGGCACAGACGCCTGTATCACACGCTGGAACACGGCTTCAACCGCATGCGCGACGCCTATGGGTGCACCCTCACCTGGTCGGTCGATCACTGGCGCACCATGCTGGTCGCGGCGGCGCTGATCCTGGGACTCACGTTCTATCTGTTCGGTGTCGTTCCCAAGGGCTTCATCCCCAGCGAGGACACCGGCCAGATCATCGCCGACACCAAGGCGCCGGAGGGCATCACCTTCGATCAACTCAAGGCCCTGCAGGAACGCGTCACGCGCATCGTGCAACAGAATCCCAATGTTGCGGCCGCGATGTCCAGCGCCGGGCAAGGGCGTGGCGGTGTCAGCGGCGGCAACATCGGACGCCTGTTCATTCGCCTCAAACCGCAAGGCGAACGCAGCGCCGGTGCCGAGGAAGTGCTGCAGCAGCTGCGCCACGCGGTGGCCGGGGTACGCGAGATGCAGGTGTATTTCCAGAATCCGCCCGCGATACGCATCGGCAGCCTCGGCGGCAGCGGCCAATACCAGTATGTCCTGCTGGGACCGGATCTGGACGCATTGAATCAGGCGGCGACGGCGTTCGAGTCCGCACTCGCAGCCGTGCCGGGCGTGCAGGACGTGAGCAGCAGCCTGGAGCTCAGCAACCCGCAGGTGAACGTGCGCATCCTGCGCGACACGGCCTCCGCGCTGGGCGTGAGCGCCGAACAGATTCAGTCGACGCTGTACAGCGCCTACGGCGGCAACCAGGTCAGTACCATCTATGGCGCCACCGACGAGTACCAGGTCATCATGGAACTGGCGCCGCGCTACCAGGTGAACATGGACGCGCTCGATGCGCTGTATGTCCCGGGGACCGGCGGGCTGGTGCCGTTGCGCGCCGTGGCCGCCATCGAACCGGGCGTGGGGCCGCTGTCGGTAAGCCACTACGGCCAGCTGCCGGCGGTGACCTTCTCCTTCAATCTCGCACCGGGCACATCCCTGGGTGCAGTCACCAGCCGCATCGACGAACTGGCGGGCACGAGTCTGCCGGCGGATATCACCGCCGCGTTCACCGGCAACGCCCAGACCTTCCGCGAGTCACTGGTGGGCATGCCGGTCCTGCTGGTCATCACCGTACTGGTGATCTACATGGTGCTGGCGATACTGTACGAACACTTCATCCATCCCATCACCATCCTCACCGCGTTGCCGCTGGCCATGGTCGGTGCGCTGCTGACGCTGATCATCTTTGGGCAGGAACTCAATATCTTCAGCTTCGTCGGCCTGATCCTGCTGGTGGGCCTGGTGAAGAAGAACGGCATCATCATGGTGGACTTCGCGCTGCAGATACGGCGCGAGCGCGAGGTCAGCGCCCGCGATGCCATCATCGAAGCCTGTCTGGTGCGCTTCCGGCCCATCATGATGACCACGCTGGCCGCCATCCTCGGCACCCTGCCCATCGCCCTGGGAACCGGCATGGGCGCCGAATCGCGGCGGCCGCTGGGCATCGCCGTCGTGGGCGGCCTGCTGTTTTCGCAAATGCTCACGCTCTACATCACGCCGGCATTTTACGTGGCGATGGAACACTTGAGCGAACGGTTGCGACGGCGCACTGCGCCGCATCCGACCGCCGTTACGGACACGTCGGCGGCAGCGTCGCGAATGGCGGCGACCGATGGACCGAAGGAGTTCGAGCATCCACCCCGCGCGGCACCCTGAATGGTACTTGTATTCGCCGCCCAAGGTGTGTGGATTCGGATGCCGTTGATGTATTCTATGGTTTCGAATTTACAAATCCGGTGCACCGGGATCGTCGATTCGCCGTATGCACCGCAACGAGCAGGGCGCTTTGCGTGCGACCGGTGCGCGGCTTTCATCCGCGGGCAAATTTGATATCGTTGTTCCTGGGTTGGCTGCGTGCAGACTCCCATTGGAGCGACCGGTTCCCGGCGGAACGGAACGCACAGACGCTGGCGCAGCCCGCCCTCCGCTGCAACCCTCCCATCGCACTTACGGGTTGAGTTCCACTTTGTAGATTAATTGCATTCAGCCGTATACGTGCAATCCGGTCTGGCCTGCGACACCATGACATGGCCAGTCGACGTCGCGACCAGATGGAGGCAGGCGTCGACCCGATACCGCCAACCCTGACTTCCGGCCAACGGGCGCAGTCGGTATTGCGTTCCGGCGGGCAGGGTGTGCGGATCGAGCGCACCAACCGGGACCTGCCGATCCCGCTGTCCAGCTCACAGCGGCGCCTGTGGTTCTTTCACGAGCCCGGGCTGCGGCGGGGCAGTGCGAATCATCGCCTGTGTCGAGGATCCCGAGGTCATCGAGAAGATCCTCACGCACCTGGATGTGAAAGGGGGTGAGCCCGAAGCCACCCGGCGGCCGCCGTGCCGGGCGCCGCCCCAGCGGGGGCTGTTCGACTGAGCGGATCTCCCGAAGATGCAACCGGGCTGCGACGTCAGCGGCGCGGCCACGGCGTCGCCTGTCCAGAGGACCGGCGCGAGGGGAAGGAGTGCGCCCGCGAACCCGTCGTCGGGTAGATTCGAGCGCCGTGATGCCACGCACAGGCGATTGGCGAGTCGAAGCGACGACCGACCGCAGATACCGGCACGGATGACGAGGGAGTACCGGCCGCCGAAAAGGCGGTTTATACTGACTATGCACGTAGCACACTTGCTTCAGGGCATGTAACAACGGTGAGTCGAGATGCCCAGATCAGTGAAGGACATTGAGCATCCTCCAAAGAAGAGGTCGAGCAGGCGCTTGGAATCGGACTGACCAGCCGGTCGAGTCCGACACGGCCCTCGGCCGCGCGACGCACTGATCGAAAAGATGAATACACTACTTATCGCAGTAATCGTCGTCGTCGCAGTGGCTTTCCTTCTGGCAATCGCCAAAGGCAAGAGAGGGTCGCGAGAGTTTCCCTATCAGCTTTCCAAATACCTCCTATCCAAGGCGGAGAGATCGTTTTATGGCGTGCTGAGCCAGGCCGTCGGCAGCACGGGTTTGATCTTCTCGAAGGTGCGGGTAGCTGATGTCATCAGCCCCAAAAAAGGTCTCAACCGATCAGATTGGCAGCGAGCGTTCAACGCAATGTCGGCCAAGCATTTCGACTTCGTCATTTGCGATCCTCAGGACTGCTCGGTCAAGCTCGCCATCGAGCTCGACGATTCGAGCCATAGTTCCGCCAAAGGCCAAAAGCGAGACAATCTTCTAAACGCCGCGTGCGAATCCGCTAGATTACCGTTGCTCCGTGTGACAGCTGCAAGGGCGTACGTGCTCGCAGATGTCCGGCGTCAAATAGAAGAAGTGCTTTCACCACTTCCAGAATCACCGAACGACAATCCATCAGTTGAAGCGCCCGAACGGGTGACCCCGGTGGCAATCGCTGCAGATACCGCTCCTGCGCCTGTGGATCATTCACCTGAAGCGCCAGCGCAGGAATCCATCCCTGGGAAAGTTCAAGAGCAAGGTTCTACGTCTCCGCCATGTCCAAAGTGTGGCGAGCCGATGGTCCGTAGAAAGGCGAAATCGGGTGTCAACGCCGGTAAAGAATTCTGGGGCTGCGGTACTTTTCCCAAATGCCTTGGCGCGGCGCAAATCGATGCATGACGGAATTCATGAGGAACGTACCGCGATTTTTGCGCCGATACGCGGCCTCTGCTCAAACTCACCCATGTCGATCAGCCGCGCAACCTCGGCAAGTCGGTGACGGTGCACACCCATGGGGTCACACCCATGGGGTCGCACAACCCACGCACCCATGGGGTCAGATCTTGTTCCGTGCGTTCTCGCGGGCTAGCTTAGCCGCATGGGGAGACCGTTACGCATAGAGTTCCCGGGCGCGCTCTACCACGTCACCGCGCGCGGCAACGCACGCCAGGACATCTTCATCGATGACGATGACCGGCAGCTGTTTCTCGGGGTACTCGAGCAGGTGGTCTCTCGCTTCCACTTGTTGCTGCATGCCTATTGCCTGATGGACAACCACTTCCATCTCGTACTGGAAACCCCGAAGGCAATCTGTCGCGGGCCATGCGGCAGTTGAATGGCGTCTACACGCAGGCTTTCAACCGCCGCCACGGGCGGGTAGGACACGCGCGCACCCATGGGGTCAGATCTTGTTCCGTGCGTTCTCGCGGGCTAGCTTAGCCGCATGGGGAGACCGTTACGCATAGAGTTCCCGGGCGCGCTCTACCACGTCACCGCGCGCGGCAACGCACGCCAGGACATCTTCATCGATGACGATGACCGGCAGCTGTTTCTCGGGGTACTCGAGCAGGTGGTCTCTCGCTTCCACTTGTTGCTGCATGCCTATTGCCTGATGGACAACCACTTCCATCTCGTACTGGAAACCCCCGAAGGCAATCTGTCGCGGGCCATGCGGCAGTTGAATGGCGTCTACACGCAGGCTTTCAACCGCCGCCACGGGCGGGTAGGACACGTGCAAGGGCGCTTCAAGGCAATCTTGGTCGAACGGGATAGCTACCTGTTGGAACTCTGCCGCTATGTGGTGCTCAACCCGGTACGGGCCAGAATCACTCGTGAGCCGGCGACCTATCGGTGGTCGAGCTATCGGGCCACCGTAGGTCTTGATCCCGCGCCGAGCTTCCTAAGCGCCGACTGGCCACTCTCCCAGTTCGGCAAGCAACGCGCCAATGCCCGGCGCAAGTACAAAGCCTTTGTGGCTGAAGGAACCAGCCAAGCTTCGCCATGGCCACAGGTACGGGGGCAAGTGCTGCTTGGTAGCGAACGGTTCGTTGGGCGCCTGCAGCCGCGACTGCAGGATAAGCGACCGCTCAAGGAGATCCGGCGCAAGCAACGTTTCTCGAACCGGCCAACACTGGCTACGATCTTCTCTGCCAAAACGCTCGCCGAACGCAACAGACGCGATGAGGCCATCCAGCGTGCCCATTTGGAGCACGGCTACAGCCTATCGGAGATCGGGCGTGCGGTAGACTCGCATTCTTCGACGATCAGCCGCATCGTGAATCGGGAGTAGAGAGCAGCGCGTGCACAGAACAAGACCTGACCCCGCACGTGCGTGCACAGAACAAGACCTGACCCCGCACGTGTGTTCGCCGAATGCACGACGATGACCATCCACGTGACCATGACCCCGCACGTGAGCATGACCCCGCACGTGTGCCGTGCGCAAGACCTGACCCCGCACGCGTGCTGCGCAGATCCAGCTCGACGTGCCAGCGCTACCGATAGAACGCCTTCAGCTCCGCTTTGCTGGTGCGCTCGGACACAGCAGCGTCGTCATCAGAATCTTGCCGCTGGTATGCAGTTCCCGCGCCTTCAGGGTCTGCGGTGCCTGGTCGTAGTCGGCCTGGCTCATCCAGGCGGGTTTGAGCTTCAGAGTCGTGATGGGTTACGCCCTTCAGGCTCCACTCATCCTACAGCGACCGCGCCACGGCCAGTTCCTTCGCTCGATAACCCGTTCACGCTGAACTGTCGATGGGCGTTGGACTGGGGCCCTCTGATTAACGGAAAAGTATCGGTCATTGCGAACGTAGCGCGGCAATCCTTGTCACGAGGGCGCGCGAGCGTCCGTGTGGTCGTCGCAATGACGGATCAGTCAGACTTCCCTTAGTGATAACTGTGCTCTGACCCCGGCTTCACCTTGCCGCGGAAGACCAGGTATTGGTAACCGTTGTAGACCATCATGATTGGAATCAGGATGCCGATGCCGGTGAGCATGAACACCAGCGTCTTGCTCGAGGAGGCGGCATCCAGCGCGGTGACGCTCGGTGGCACGAGATAGGGGTACAGGCTCACGGCCAGGCCGCCGAACGAGGTCAGGAAGATCCCCACGCTCCAGAAGAACGGGCTGTGCTCGAAACCGTGTCGCAGGCCACGCAGCAGCATGGCGAAGCAGGCCGCGGCCGCCAGCGGTAGCGGCGCGAGCAATGCGATGTTGGGCCAGGAGAACCAGCGCTCGGCGACATACTCGAAGCGCAGCGGCGTCCAGATCGAAATGCCGATTCCGGCCACCACCGTCAGCCACGCCGCGCTGACTGCGATGCGCCGCGCGCGCTGTTGCAGATCACCTTCGGTCTTGAGCACCAGGTAGGTGGTACCCAGCAGCGTGTAACCGAACACCACACCGAGCGCGGTGAGGATCGCGAACGGTGACAGCCAGTGCCAGACGCTGCCGCTGAACTGCAATCCGGTGACCGGGATGCCGCCCAGTACCGCGCCCAGAGCGATACCCTGCATGGCGGCGCCGATGGTGCTACCGAATCCGAATGCCAGGTTCCAGACGCGCTTGTGGCGTCCGTGTTCCCGGAACTCGAACGCCACGCCGCGAAATATCAGGGCAAAGATCATCACCGTGATGGGAATGTACAATCCGTGCAGCACGATCCCGTACACCTGCGGAAAGGCGCCGAACAGGGCCCCCCCGAATACCACCAGCCAGGTTTCGTTGGCGTCCCAGACACCGCCGAGACTCGCCATCATGACATCGCGGCGCTGTTCGTTCTTCGCGAACAACGACAGCACGCCTACGCCCAGCGTGAAGCCGTCGAGCACGACGTACAGCACAAGTATGAAACCCAGCAGGAAGAACCAGATGTCGGCAAGAAAAGGTTGCACGCTACCGGTCATCAGCTGCGCTCCGTCGAATCATCATGTCCGGCCGGTTGGCGCATCCCGAGCGCAAACAGCGCGGCGCGCGGCGTGTCGGGTTTGAGCGTGAGGTCCGGGCCCTGAAGCAGTATGCGACGCGCGAACACCACGAACGTCACCAGCAGCAGGATATAGACCGTGGTATAGGCGGCGAGACTGGTTCCCACGACTGCGGCGGGCAGCGGCGACACACCGTCCGTGGTGCGCATCAGACCATAAATGACCCAGGGCTGACGCCCGACTTCACGCACTACCCAGCCGCACTCCACTGCGGCGTAACCGAGCGGGATCGACAACATCCATGCGCTCATCAACCGGCGCTGCGTACCGACCCGTTCCGCTGTCAGGTGTCCCTTGCGCCATGCCCACACGCTCCATAGCATCAGGAACACGAACCAGAACCCGATCGCCACCATGATGCGGAAGCTGTAGTACAGCAGCGGCATGGCCGGGGGTCGATCCGCAGGTGCAAACGCCTTCAGGCCGGTAACCCGACCGTCGAGGCGGTGGGTGGCGATGAGGCTGAGCACATTCGGTATCTCGATGCTCCAGGCATTCGCCTGCGCCGCCTCATCCGGCCACGCCAGCAGCGACCAGGCCGCACCGGTCCCCGGTGGATTGGTTTCCCAGTGGCCTTCGATCGCCGCACCTTTGGCCGGTTGATGCTCGAACACGCTGAGGCCGCTGCCGTCGCCGAGCAGAACCTGCAGCGGCGCGATTACGCTGGCCGCGATCAGCGCCAGCCGGAAGCTCTTGAGAAAAAATGCGCGATGTTCGCCGCGCAGGATGTACCAGGCCGAAATCCCGCCCACGACGAACAATGTGGTTTCGAGACAGGCGACCCACATGTGGGACACCGCCCAGGGCATGTTGGGATTGAAAATCGCCTCAAAATAGGAATCGACCACGAACTTGCCATGCACAAGACGACCCCCGGCCGGGGTTTGCATCCAGGCGTTGGCGGCCATGATCCAGAATGCCGAAAACCACGCGCCCGCGGCGACCATGCACGAGGCGAACAGATGAACGGCGGGCGCAACCCGATTCCAGCCGAACACCATGATGCCGAGGAAACCCGCCTCGAGCATGAACGCCATGGCGCCTTCGAAGCCCAGGACGTTGCCGAGAAAGTCACCCGCCGCCGCGGAGAACGGCGCCCAGTTGGTTCCGAACTGAAACTCCAGCGGCAATCCGGTCACCACGCCGACGCCGAAGTTGACCAGGAACAGACGCGTCCAGAAGCGTGCGTGCCGGTAATACACCACGTCGCCGGTCTTGAACCACATGGCCTCGAGCACGACGATGAACAACGACAGACCGATGGTAAATACCGGCCAGATGATATGGAGAACGGTGGTGACAGCGAATTGTAACCGGGCCAACAGCAGCGGATCGGATAGAACGTCCATCCCATGGCTCTCTGCTTGCGGTCAATTGCTGCCGGGTCTGGGAAGTATAGACCTTTTTCCCAGGTTGACCGGCAACGAGCGCACGCGAGGGTCAGGTCTTGAATCGGCCGAGTCCCTGTGCGCTGCCGCACTGCGGGCCTTCGCTCCCCGCCAAGGCCGCGCCGTTATGGGGATTGATTGTCCGTGTCCAACGATCCAATAAGGCGCTGCATTCGTTGGTAGTGGCTACCCTTCCAGTAGATCTTTCCGCACTGTCCGCATTGCCGGAAATCCTCATGGTGTACCTTGGTTCGCGGTGACAGGCGTTGTGCGACGGTGTCTTTGGCTACGGGTCGAATGGTCCCGTTGCAGTGCATGCATCGCGTGAACGGTTGCAGCGTGTTGTACAGATCGAAGCGCGCGATGATCTCCGGCAATTGTTCGCGCGGCTGCCGTGCACGCACGTAGTAGCCGTGGGTGATTTGTTTGCGCATGAGCAGGTTGCGGTCACAAGTCAGCAGGATCCGGTGCTCGTCGGCGGAAATCCTCGCCAGGGTGGGATCATCGTAGTCGTTGCGATACAGGGTATCGAAGCCCAGCATGCGCAGGTACGCGGCGAGACGACCCAGGTGGGTGTCCAGTACGAAGCGGGTCACGCGCAGGGGCCGGGGGCGCAGATGCGTGACCGGTGATATATCCAGCGTCTCGAACACGGGGTAGACGCTGATCCGGTCGCCGTCCCGCACCCGATACTGAAAATCCACCGACTCCCCATTGACCAGGATCAGATCGATTTCCGTGTGTGGCACCCCCAGAGACTGCACCAGATCCTTGATCGCGCCGGATTCGTTGAAGGGATGCACAATGTCCACCTTGCGCTGCTCGGGTGGCAGGAAATCGTTGAGTTCTTCGTAGAAACGGATGGTGATCCGGCCGTTCATGGTCGAGGCATTATAACGCTGCAGGACGGGTCCGGGTGGTTGGCCATAGCCCATCGACAAGCTCCTAGCTCCCTCGTCACGTTTCGAAGAGTACACCGGCGCTCTCCCTGATCGCCGGCTCTTTCTCGACTACTGCCATCTGACCAGTGAGGGTATCAATGTGGCAACCTGCTATGCAGGTCGTTCGTCGATCTGATGCGCTCGAGTACGCCGTCGTCGGCCCGGTATCTGTTGACGCATGGCTGCGAGAGCAAGGAGTCGCACAAGTCGTTGCGGCGCGCCTTTACGCGGGCCGCGCTGAGCGTGGTCGATCCGATCGATCCTGGCATTGGCGAGCGTATCCGCGCGCTCACTGGCGAGATTCATGGAGTGACCCATGAAGGCCTGAGCCTTTTGCAACAGGCGTACTCAGAGGAAGGTGTCTGCTCCGAGTCGCAGTTTGCCGACTTCCACAAGAGCAACGAGGTGGAATCGAGCTTCGTTCTCTTCTGTCGTAGGCAGAGTCCGCTCGAGCTCCAATTCACCTGTCGCTTGCCCGAGGGCAATGGCCAGGTCTCGATCCGGATCAACGGTGCAGTGGTGGGCGCCGTCCAGGCAACCGATCAGTGGGGAACCTTCCGCTTGCCCGTGCGCCCGGAAGCGACGATCGAGGGTGCCAACGTCCTCGAGGTGCGCTGGCCGGTCCCGGCCAGGTTGGGAGAGGGGGGGCTGGCCCGAATGAGGGAAGGCCTCGAGCTTGGTGCCATTCCGGAAATGAGTCCGGTCCTGGGCGAAATTCATCGCTTCATCGTATCCGCAGCCGTTGCGGGAGGGGCGGTGGCTGGCGGCGGCCTTGACGCAATCGGCGGGTAAGAGATGCCAGGGCGATCGAGGCCGCCCTCAACGACCGCGACATGGATGTATTGCCGATCGGGTTCACCGACGACGAGCGTCCCTGGGTGGCTCACGCGGTCGACTCACAGGTCGCATCGCTCGACATCGACGCCGAGATGTATGCGCCGTCGCTGGCAGTCGCCGGCAGAGGCCGAGATCACTTCGTCGTGGCGCCTCGTCTGGGTCCGGTATCCGGCCTGGCCGAACGATATGCGGCGATCACGGATCGCTCGGTCATTCATGGAGACCCGGCGTCGATCGAGAGCCAGCTGCCTGGCTCCGCGCCGAGGTCGGTGACCTGGTTCTGTCCGCTGGATGAAGTGGATCTCGCGGAGTCGCTGCGATCGCTCCGCGCAACGTTCGGGCACCGCTACGCCGTGCCACCTCGGCTGGGCATCCTCACCGCCGAGGACCTCACGCGGCTCACCTGGATGGTTGCCAAACAGCTGCTCCCGCCCCGCGGGCAGGACGATGGTGCGACCACCGTGCTCCGCAACATCGAAAGCAACCTCCTGCCGCTCCCTTCCGCGACCTTTCTGGAAGCCGATCGGTCTCCCGCCGAAGCGCTGGCGCTGCTCGAAGAAGCAAGCGGCACGTTGATCATCATCGGACATTCGCGCCCGCACTGCGGCCGGTTGGTGTTTCAGGGTCGCGAGCTCGGTGTCTGCGGGCTGCGATCAGGCGGAGCGGATGGGTGTTGCGTCGACGGCGTGATTTGCCATTTCGGGGGCGAGCCGAGATTCGTCGCGCAGCGGGCACGCGCGAGGCGCATCTACTACGATGGATGCTCGACGGCGAAAGTCGGAGGGCGTCGTGTCGGATTGTTTGGACTGCCACGCGAGGCGATGCTGAGCCATGCCGTGCTACGAAGCGCCGCCCGCGAGTACATCGGAAAAGTGCACGCAGGCTCCTTCGGCCCTGCGGACCTGTATTGGTTGCTCGGCCTTTCGGCGCTTGGCTACACGCCCGCGGAGTGCGTCGAGATGATGGATGGCGCACGGTCGTGTGCGGGCCGAGAGGCGATCGGTTCGGGCGCGTACTTCGGTGATCCCACGAACGCTCCATGGCCGACGTGCGACGCTTCGATCGGGAATGTGAGCGGGAGCGGTGGCGTGCTGCGCCTGCGGTGGCCGATGTCCGAGGGCGTGCTGGTCGCAAGGCTTCCCGGTCGATCATGGGCCGAGCTCATGGAGCGCGATTTGCTCGACATACACACAGAGCACCCTTCCAAACCCCTGGTTACGCTGCTTCGTGATCCCTGGTCGGATGCTTCGATCGTGCTCGCCATCCCGAGGGCGAGGGGCGAAGCCACTGGCGCGCTCGACGTCGAGTTGCGCACGCTCGAAACTGCCGTTTCGCGCGATGTCGGTCGCGACCTCGCGGACGCCGTCGAGAACATTGGCTGGTTGGCCACACTACCGAGCTTCCGTGAGGCGCTCGCGGGCGCAGCTCGGCAATTGGAGGACGAGCTCGTTGAGATCCGTCGCACCGTCGCCGAGCGCGAGGATCGCGCCTTGCTGCTCGATCTCGTGGGGTTTGTACAGCGTTGCGGGAGCGATGCGGCGCACCGTTTCGACGGGCAGCTCATGGACAATGCGCTGCAGCGCTCGCGGACACGGTGGGAACTGCTTGAAGAGTACGAAGGCCGCTCCCATCCTGAACACCTGGTGCGCCCGTCCCGGTGCGGGAACTGTGGCGCGTCGACCCTCGTTGCCGAGCGATCCGACTACGCGCGCACCCGCTTCAAGCGCCTGGTTTCGACGTGCCCGAGTTGCGGAATCGTGGCAGACCTGCCGGTGTGGCCGCTGGAAATCAGCCTGGATGCCGCCTCGCTCCGCTGGGTCGACCGGACGCTGCTGAGTATCCGCAGGCTGCGGTCGCGTGCCTGCGCGTCGTGGTCAACCCAGTCGAGGGTGGAAGGCATCCTGTGACGACGCTCCTGATCAATGGCTCCACAGCCCGGCATTACGAACGCTCACACCGATGAACCTGAGATGCAAGCGTGTAACCACGGGTCACTACCCATGACTCGGCGGCGGAGCTTGGCAACCTGATCGAGGCCGGCGACGCGGTGGTCGGAGAGGGGTCCGGCGATAGTCCCGCACTGGTGGTGTTGAAACGCAAAGCGGCCAACGCATAAAACGCGAGCCGCTTGATGGAGAAAGGTTTTTTGGTCGTGGCGAGAGGGTGTAAGCCGGGACCCTTTGTCCAGTGGACAAGGGAAGCCCGGCGAACGCCCGTAGCAGGTGGCTGGGCTTTCTACACAACCGCTCAGTTCCTGTCTCCGCCAAACATCCTCATAGGACTGGGCATCATGCCCATAGGTTTCGAGCCTCCCGAATCCCGCCTGCTCTGGCCGCCTTAGTAGCCGGGCCCGCCGCCATAACCGGGTCCACCGCCGTAGCCGGTGCCACCACCGGAGCCGGGCCCGCCACCATAACCGGGTCCACCGCCGTAGCCGGTGCCACCACCGGAGCCGGGTCCACCACCATAACCGGGTCCACCACCGTAACCGGGCCACCACCAAACCGGGTCCACCACCATAACCGGGTCCACCACCATAACCGGGTCCACCACCATAACCGGGTCCACCACCATAACCGGGTCCACCGCCATAACCGGGTCCACCGCCGTATCCGGGTCCGCCACCGTATCCGGGTCCGCCACCGTATCCGGGTCCGCCACCGTATCCGGGTCCGCCGCCATAGCCGGGTCCGCTGCCGTAATATTCTCCTCCACCGTCCCGGTTATTGTTGCCGCCCATCCACTTGGAAGGGTTCATCATGTTGCCCATGTCGAAGGCGTGGGCGCTGCCCATGAGCAGCAAGCCAGCCGCCGCAACGATTCCACAAGATTTGACGAATCTCGTAATCATGATTTGACTCCTCTGATTGCAGGGTCTGAATCCCTGCCGTTGATTCCATTCGGTTGCTGCCACACAGCGTTTGTCACCTCTGAACCTCATGGCCAATCTTCCGCCTAGGTTCCCATCCAGCAACCGGAGCTTCCGGATATTCCGCATACTCATTTACGCTCTTTACGGTACGTCGATTGATCCTCGCCGTCCGTACGCTGGCGAACACATGTGGCACTCGTTTTTGCCAGGCACGCGGATGGTGTTCGAGCCGGTCTCCAGCACCTATACCTACCTCATAGCGTGCGAAGAGAGTGGTCAGGCCATCCTCGTAGATCCCGTGCTGCCCGCGTGGCAGCGTGATCTGGAGATGCTGCGAAACCTGGGGCTGCGCCTGGCCGTCACCCTGGACACCCATATCCATGCCGACCACACTACCGCGTAGAGTGGATTGTGCAGCACGTCGTTGACAAAGCTCATCGTCGGCAGTTGCCAGAGCAACTCAAAGCGACCGCCGCGCGCTTTGTTGACCGGCAGCTCGAAAAGCTCCCGGCTGAGCACAAGACCGACTTCGCCGAGGGCGGTACTGGCGAGCAGCTGTTTGAAGCCCGCGCGTTGCGGCGCGCCGGCGGCAGCATTCATGCCCTGATCGCAGTCGATGACTTCGACACACGCGAACCCATAAGCCTTCGCTGTGTCCTTGAGGGCGTACTGCAAGCGCTGGCTTTCGGTGTTGTGTTTGACCCGTGCGAGTGAAGATTGGCGCAGACGTAACACTGCCTTGCGGCAAAGCCACCAGCGCCCGCAGGACGCTGGCGCTGAACTCGGCTTGGTCACCCAGATGCAGTTGCGAGGCCTGCGGTTCGAGCATCCACAGCGGGATCTTCAACGTCAGCCGCCGGGGTCATATTGTATAAAGTAGGTGGTTTGCAAAGATTTGGCTGGCAATTCCTCATCGCGAGCCATCGGGTGGTCGCGGCAGCAGTATTTCAGGGTGGTCGCAGGACGTGGTCAATCGTCAGGCGGGTGTGTCCGCCGGTGAGCCGGCGGGCGGCGGAGCGGTACCGCTCGTTGCCCCAACCAGCCTATCCAAGCAGCATGCGTGCGCTCAACACCAGCAGGAACACGGCGAACCGCCGCTTGAGAAACTCCGCGGACACGCAGTGTGCCTTTGCCGCGCCCAGCGGTGCAAACAGCACGCTGGCGACCGCGATACCGAGAAACGCGGGGAGGTTGATAATGCCCATGCTTCCAGGTGGCAGGCCGGCGTGGTTCCACCCGGACCGATCATTGCGGATCCGCGCGGCACCAGCATGCGTGACCGGATCAACGCGCTGGTGAAGAAACGCGAGTCGTTCCGTCCGTGGGCGCCGTCCAGGCAACCGATCAGTGGACAACCTTCCGCTTGCCCGTGCGCCCGGAAGCGACGATCGAGGGTGCCCACCACCCTCGAGGTGCGCTGGCCGGTCCCGGCCAGGTTGGGAGAGGGGGGGCTGGCCCGAATGAGGGAAGGACTCGAGCTTGGCGCCATTCCGGAAATGAGCCCGGTCCTGGGCGAAGTTCATCGCTTCATCGTATCCGCAGCCGTTGCGGGAGGGGCGGTGGCTGGCGGCGGCCTTGACGCAAAAGGCGCCGCATGACATATTCGGAAAGCTTCCGCACCACCAGAAGGAACATCGGCATGACTACGGAAAAGGCTGCCATCCCCGATCCGACCGTGTTGAAAGAGCGCGTGTCGAAAGAAAAAGAAACGGATGTGGAAGACGCGCTCGTCTCGCCTGAGCGCAACCTCGACGACTATGTGAAGATCATGGTGAATCTGCGGAGCGGCACGCGCCCGATTCTTTGCTGGTGATGGCTGGCGTTACGCGTGGCAGCAGGTCGAGGCAGACACGTATAGGAACGCTTCGCCTGCCATCCTAGCCCGGAAATCTCACCAGCATCGCGGGAGCTGGCGGAATTCGCAGCCACGGCGAGCGAGAAACCGCCAGAACCGGGATAGGCCGGCGGCGTGAACAGTGTGTCATTGTTCGCCATCGCGAAGCATGTCAGATCTTATCTGGGTCCATTCACTGACCGGCCAGCCGCTGGCCGGCTGGTGAGATTTCCGGGCTGGTTGTTCGAACATGCGGCTTCGGCGGGTAAGCGATGCCAGAGCGATCGAGGCCGCCCTCAACGACCGCGACATGGATGTATTGCCGATCGGGTTCACCGACGACGAGCGTCCCTGGGTGGCTCACGCGGTCGACTCACAGGTCGCATCGCTCGACATCGACGCCGAGATGTATGTGCCGTCGTTGGCAGTCGCCGGCAGAGGCCGAGATCACTTCGTCGTGGCGCCTCGTCTGGGTCCGGTATCCGGCCTGGCCGAACGATATGCGGCGATCACGGATCGCTCGGTCATTCATGGAGACCCGGCGTCGATCGAGAGCCAGCTGCCTGGCTCCGCGCCGAGGTCGGTGACCTGGTTCTGTCCGCTGGATGAAGTGGATCTCGCGGAGTCGCTGCGATCGCTCCGCGCAACGTTCGGGCACCGCTACGCCGTGCCACCTCGGCTGGGCATCCTCACCGCCGAGGACCTCACGCGGCTCACCTGGATGGTTGCCAAACAGCTGCTCCCGCCCCGCGGGCAGGACGATGGTGCGACCACCGTGCTCCGCAACATCGAAAGCAACCTCCTGCCGCTCCCTTCCGCGACCTTTCTGGAAGCCGATCGGTCTCCCGCCGAAGCGCTGGCGCTGCTCGAAGAAGCAAGCGGCACGTTGATCATCATCGGACATTCGCGCCCGCACTGCGGCCGGTTGGTGTTTCAGGGTCGCGAGCTCGGTGTCTGCGGGCTGCGATCAGGCGGAGCGGATGGGTGTTGCGTCGACGGCGTGATTTGCCATTTCGGGGGCGAGCCGAGATTCGTCGCGCAGCGGGCACGCGCGAGGCGCATCTACTACGATGGATGCTCGACGGCGAAAGTCGGAGGGCGTCGTGTCGGATTGTTTGGACTGCCACGCGAGGCGATGCTGAGCCATGCCGTGCTACGAAGCGCCGCCCGCGAGTACATCGGAAAAGTGCACGCAGGCTCCTTCGGCCCTGCGGACCTGTATTGGTTGCTCGGCCTTTCGGCGCTTGGCTACACGCCCGCGGAGTGCGTCGAGATGATGGATGGCGCACGGTCGTGTGCGGGCCGAGAGGCGATCGGTTCGGGCGCGTACTTCGGTGATCCCACGAACGCTCCATGGCCGACGTGCGACGCTTCGATCGGGAATGTGAGCGGGAGCGGTGGCGTGCTGCGCCTGCGGTGGCCGATGTCCGAGGGCGTGCTGGTCGCAAGGCTTCCCGGTCGATCATGGGCCGAGCTCATGGAGCGCGATTTGCTCGACATACACACAGAGCACCCTTCCAAACCCCTGGTTACGCTGCTTCGTGATCCCTGGTCGGATGCTTCGATCGTGCTCGCCATCCCGAGGGCGAGGGGCGAAGCCACTGGCGCGCTCGACGTCGAGTTGCGCACGCTCGAAACTGCCGTTTCGCGCGACGTCGGTCGCGACCTCGCGGACGCCGTCGAGAACATTGGCTGGTTGGCCACACTACCGAGCTTCCGTGAGGCGCTCGCGGGCGCAGCTCGGCAATTGGAGGACGAGCTCGTTGAGATCCGTCGCACCGTCGCCGAGCGCGAGGATCGCGCCTTGCTGCTCGATCTCGTGGGATTTGTACAGCGTTGCGGGAGCGATGCGGCGCACCGTTTCGACGGGCAGCTCATGGACAATGCGCTGCAGCGCTCGCGGACACGGTGGGAACTGCTTGAAGAGTACGAAGGCCGCTCCCATCCTGAACACCTGGTGCGCCCGTCCCGGTGCGGGAACTGTGGCGCGTCGACCCTCGTTGCCGAGCGATCCGACTACGCGCGCACCCGCTTCAAGCGCCTGGTTTCGACGTGCCCGAGTTGCGGAATCGTGGCAGACCTGCCGGTGTGGCCGCTGGAAATCAGCCTGGATGCCGCCTCGCTCCGCTGGGTCGACCGGACGCTGCAAGGTCGTGCAAGGGTTTTCAATCGCGGCGATGACACGCGCAGGATCGTGCTGGGCGCCACGTTGGTGGGCGGCGGCGAGATCGAAACCGGCTCTTCGGAGAGATTTCGCGGAATCATCGAACCGGGCTCGGCCACCGAGTTCGAGTTTTCCGTCAGGCACCGACAGCTCGTTTCCGGCACGATGAGATTTCGCATGTTCATCGCCTCGAGGGGTGGCTTTGGATTCGTGGGCGGGATCCTGCTCGTCCCCCCGGGCACGCTGGCAGACCGGTATTGAGGATCGGGAAAAATGCGGGGAAGTGACGCCAGCGATCAAACGATACCGGCTCGTCAGAAAGGCCGAACGCCCGCTTGAGGAGCAGGAGGAGCAGTGCTGACCGACACAGAGATTGCCCGCTTCTCGGAAGACGGATTCATCATCCTTCATGGCATCTTTTCGCCTGCCGAAGTCGAGGCGCTCATTCGCGCCGCGGAGGACCCCGGAATTCAGAAAGACCTGGAAATCCGCCAGGCCAACGAGCGCATTGCCCACCTGCTCGAGCTCACCACGAAGCACATTGCGTTCAAGGAGCTGGCGCGCGATCCACGCCTCACTCAGAGAGTTGCCGGCCTCATCGGCGACGACATTCAGCTGCAGCACTCGAAGCTCGCCACGAAACCGCGGCAGAAAGGCGCAGGTGAGTTCCCGTGGCACCAGGATTTCGCGCGATTCCCGCACACGAACTACGACCTCGTTGCGCTCAGCGTGATGCTCGATGACGCTACGCCCGAAAACGGGGGCATGTACGCGCTGAAAGGCAGCCACAAGCTGGGACTCAGGAATCACATACGCGATGGATGGATGATCGGTCCCTGTTATGAAACCGATCTCTGGGAAAGAGCGCCGGAGAAAGTCGTTCCCCTGATGGCCCCGGCCGGCGGAATCATCATCCACCATTGCCTCTTGCTGCACTTCTCGCCCGCAACCCGCTCCGGAATGCAGCGCCGGATGATCGCATTCGAGTACCGGTCGGGAAAAGCGCTTCAGCTCGCCAACAACGTCTGGGCGGATACCGGATTCCAGGTCTACGGCGCGTCGAGCAATCGCGTGAAGTGTGCAGCAATGGAAATGGAACTGCCCAGGGACCCGGCCTGGCTCCGCTACTGCGGAGAATCACACGGCGATGTTTTCAATCAGGTCGGCCCCGTTGCGCGCGCATGGAACGCCGAGACCACAAAACCGCAGGACACGTGAACGCCTGCCGAATTCTTTCCGGCAAGCAATGAACCGACGGAGCAGCGCCCTGCGCGACGCAAGGGGGAAGGGGCCAATGGGAGAGTCCGTCGCAGGGTGCCGAGGGCCTGCGCGAAACGTGTTCGAAAGGCTTCACGCGGGAGATGCCTCCGGCTTGGAGCCGCGCGAATAAACGCTGCCGAAGGTGAGCAGTGGATCGGGGAATTCCTCGTACAGGCGTTGCGTTGCGGGCGCGTCCAGGCGCCCACCTCGTATCGTTATCAGGCGCTCGTAGATACGGACGCTTCCTTCCAGCATCACTTCGAGCGCAGACGCCTTTCCGGCGATCAGGCGTTGTGCGCCATCCGCCCCGATATGCATGAAATAGTTGGCCTTGGCGGTCTGCCCGGGCCGCGGCTCCGGTGTCTCGCCGGTAAAGTCGACTTGCGCGTACCAGCGCTCCCCGGACCCCATGTGCACGACGATCTGGCAAAGCACACGCCATGCGCTGAACGCCCTCAAGCGGGCGGAATCGCCGTCCGTGTGCCTGGTGAGCCAACGGGCAAACTGACCGTCGAACAGAAACCGGGCAAGCTCCTTTTCCAACTGCCGCCGGTCGCAGTCGCTCGCGAGCCCCAGCAGGCGCCGGTCGTCGAAGGGCTCCCAATCGACGCGCGTCTCCGGTCCGGCCTGGCGCACGAACGGGCTGGCCTGCCTCTCCATACCCACGCACCGATTCTCGATCGTGATGACATCGCCGGGTCGTGCGATGGTCGAGGCGCCCACGCCGGCGAGGCGCCTGGCGAGCAGATCGGCGGTGAAGTCGACCGAGAACGGAAACGCGTACCGATTGAGCCACGCACGCTCTCCGGTGAAGCAAAGCCCCGAGGCATAGGGAAATACCAGCTTGGGCGCACACTGGCAGGCGCTCTCCAGCCAGGCGGCGACGGCACAACGGTCGAAGCTCGAGCCCATATTGTGCTGGAAATTGAGCTGAGCGTCCGGGGGCTGGAACTTGGTCGATACGACCTCGACGGGCCCGTACTCGGACAGGATCCTCGTCGCAGTGTCGGGTGGTGCCTCCGCGTCCGAGGTGTGCCAGAAGCGGGCGTCGTCGGTTTCGACAATGAGACCGAGCTCCGTGACCGGTGCATCCGAAGGCGTCGCCGTCAGGCGAAGTGAGCCGTGCTGCAGGCTCTTCCATGTGTTGAGATGCAGGACCTCCGAAAATCCCATGTCGCCGAGTTTTCGCGTCATACGCCGGTCAGGTGGGATGACGATCGGGACATCATGCGGCAGCTGCGCGAGCGTCTCGGGATCGAAGTGATCGAAATGGGCGTGAGTGATGAGGATCAAGGTCGGCTTTGGCAGGCGTTGCAGGTCGAGGGCACGCGGATACTGGTGCACCATCGAGCCCAGGAGGTTCGTCGTGCGCAGCAGGGGGTCGAGAAGCAGCCGCTCGTCCTTGTTCTCGAATAGGAGGCTTGCATGTCCGAGGATCGTCGCGCGCATGGTCGCTGGTCTGCCCGTCACTCGTCGAGGGGATCGTAGATCTTTCGAACCTCGTCGAAGAGCTCGCTCCCCGATGCGAAACCGAGGTTCCGCGCGTGCCGTTGAAGCGAGCCGGCAAACTGCCGGACGCGCGATCGATAAAAGGCCTCGAGCTCGGGCGGTGATGGCTGCGGTTGCCGGACCGTGGCATTCGTACGGTTTCTTTCCTCTCCGGCTGCCCTCCGCGCCAGTGCATCTGCGAGCCGTCCGGAGAGGGCGAGCGCCTCGATGAGGTGTGCATCGACTTGGTTGGCGTAGGTGGTGACCAGTGCCGCGACGCGTGCTTCGAGCTCCATCAGCGCACGATACTGATCGGTGGTCAGTCCGGTGCGCGCGAGCCATCCGCGCATCGAATCTGCCGAGACCAGGTTTCCCCTCAGGCGAAAATCGCGAACGGCTTCGTCGTACTGCTCGCGCGAGAGCTCGATCCCGAGCCGCTCGCATTCCTTCTCTACCAGGTGAATGAGAAGACTGTCGCGCAGGAGAGCGGCGAGATCGCGATCGGTTGCCTTCACGAAGCGGCGGAGTGCTTCTTCACGCACGATGGCCGCCGAGGGCGATCCCAGTCTGCGCTCGTTCCGCGTCAGCTTATCCCAGAAGACCGTGGGGGCGAGCTCGACGCGCGGGGCTGGCAGGTGCTTCGCCGGTGTGGCGGCCAGACTTTCCAGGAGCGCGCAGGCGTCTTCGCGCTTCACGTCCGGTCGCTCATCGTCCACGAAGCCGCGCAGCCCGGCGAGCTCGTCGGAGGGGAGCTGCTGATCGGTCGCATCCTGCAACAGGCGCTCCCAGCTCCGTTCGGGATAGTAGCGCTGCTTTGCAAGCGCGACCATGGTGTCGCGGGTTTTTGCGCTGATGAGACCGCGTTCGCACGCGCGCAGCAGTCCGACGCGCAGATTCACCATGGCGGTGGAGACCGCGAGATAGCCCGTATCGGCGGGGCCATGCAGGACCGCAACCTCGTCATCGTCTTCCAGCGCTGCGCTGCGGAAGGCCTCGAACACCCACCCGATTCCCTCCATGCCGAAAGTCCACAGCTCCGCGGCACGCAGGGCACCCATGCTGGAAGCGCCGACGACCCGAATGCCGCGCGACAGCGCGAACAGGATCTCCCTGTGCCAGACCGATGGGACGCTGTCGAAATATCCGTCGATGATCCCGATGACATCCGGCCGCTCGCGTTCGACGACAGCGTACACATCGCCCATCGCGGCCGGTGACCGGTAGTCGGCGTCCAGCAACTGTCGCGCGTCTGCGATCGGCAGTGTCGGCCCGACGAATACGACCGCCCTCATATTGTTCCCTCGCGCGCGCGTATCGCGCGCGGGCCGGGCTGATAATTGCGGTCGCGATGGATGTTGTTTTCGAGACCGGGTACCAGCACCTTCACCACCGGCACGCCCACGTCCTTGCGGGTCAGGTCACACACTGCCACCTCGTGAAGACCGGCGGCCTGCAATCGCGCGAGGATGTCACTGAGATCGGCATTGAAGGTGGAATTGCGCATGGTAGGAACCGCCCCAAAGGAATGCGTGCAGGGGCCGGTCAGGTGGCGCGTGAGCGTTCCCTCCCGATCGATCCGCTGCAGGGCGCGGAAGCGCTCCGGGAACAGATCGTCCCGGCTACCGGAAATATACGTGAGGCGGCACTGCACCGCTTCCGTCAGCGCTCTGAGCAACGCGATCTCCCGGCTCGCATGACAACCATACCCGCGAAAGGGCCCGCGCGAAGACCATCGCCGTGCCGACGGTGAATCGACGATCAAGGCGGATATCACCGGAATTCCGATGTCGGACGTACAATCCCAAACCGCCACCTCGACACCGGCGGTGTCGAGCTTTTGCAAAATCGTTCGGCAGCGCGAGTCTTCGACGGTGCCGAGATCGATCCGGCGTTCAGCCTGTCGTTCGCGGCGGGAATAATTATGGAGTGTGACGGCATCACGCTCAATCACCTCGCACAGGCCGTACACGATGGCCTCGAGCAGGTTGTTGCCCGACGCCAGCCCATTCGTCGTCTGCAGAAAGGTCGCTTGCCGGACCAGATGGCTGGAGAAATCACAACTGACCGCCTCCCAGGGGACCCAGCGCGGTGCGTCCGCGATCAGCTCGTGGGCCGTCAGCCAGAGAAGCGGGCGCGGCCTCCACGAGCTGCTCCCCGGCCGCCGGTGCAGGGCGGTGACGTCGATGGCAGTGCCTTCCCGGAGGAGATCGTCATACGTGTCGATTCGAGAAGCCGCCTGGACCCGCTCGGCATGCCAGGTCTCGATCGCTTCCATGAGTGCCGAGGCCCTGGCGGAGGCAACATCGACGCCTTTGCCTTGCGCGGTGGCGAGCCCTCTCGATGCCGGACGAACGGCGACGAAGACGGGGATTCCGATGCAGTCGAGTCCGGTGATGTTCGCAAGCCGTGTGATGCCCAGTCGTGGCATCAACGGTTCGAATGCGGCCAGCGTCTCAGGCGGTGTGCGACTCCGATGAGTCGAGTCTGTGAACGACTTTTCGACGGAGGGCCATTCCTGCTTCATCGGCACCGTGGAGCGGAATCGCGCATCAGAGACGAACGCAGCCGATTGCGTCGAAAAGGAACGCCATCTCGTCCGTAAGCTCATCGGCAAGTTTGGAAATCGGCTTCCCCGCGCCATGGCCGGCGTCGACCTCGAAGCGGATCAGGATGGGCCGTCCCTGAGCGCTCTTCGATTGAGCTTCCTGCATGCGCGCGGCCATTTTGCGGGCGTGCATCGGATCGACGCGCGAGTCGCTCTCAGCGGTCACGAACAGCATCGATGGATAAACCGTCCCGTCCTTCACCTGGTGATAGGGCGAATAGGCGTGCAGTATGGGGAACTGGTCCGGGTCATCCGAGGATCCGTACTCCGACATCCAAAGCTTTGCGATGCGGAAATGCTGGTAGCGAAGCATGTCGGTCAGAGGGACGTCGCACAATGCTGCGCGAAACAGCTCCGGGCGCTGCGTCACGGCGGCCGCGGTAAGAAGTCCGCCATTCGAGCTCCCCATGATGGCGAGCCGGGAGGGGGAGGTGATCCTCGCGCGGACGAGCTCCTCGGCGCAGGCGATGAAATCGTCGAACACGTTCTGTTTATCGGCGAGCATACCCGCCCGATGCCACGCCTCGCCGTACTCTCCTCCGCCACGCAGAACTGCAAGAACCCAGACCGCGCCACGCTCGACCGCGGCCAGGGCGTTGGCGCTGAATGCCGGGGATGCGTTCCGGTTGAATCCGCCGTATCCGGTCAGGAGGGTGGGGTTCGCACCGTCGCGCTTCGTGCCCTCGCGCTCCACGACGAACATCGGAATACGTGTCCCGTCCTTCGATGTCGCCCAGGCGCGCCCCACGAGCACGCCGGTCAGCGCGAGATTCCTGCCGACCTCGCCCCAAATGGTCGCTCTGCCTGTCTTGAGATGAAACCGATATACCATCCCGGGGACAACGAACGACGTGAACCGTACGAACGCCTCTTGCCCATCGTGCCGACCGTGTACTGTCGCCGAGCCGGTGCAGGGTAGGGCGAGAGGTCCGAGCGGTGTTCCGTCGAGAGCGAAGCGCTCGAGACGCGTGGCGGCATCCTGTGAGTAGCTTGCGACGATCACATCGCCGATGATCGCAACCGAGCGCAGAACATCGGCCGCCTGGGGGACGATTTCGCGCCACGCGCCCGACTGGGGCCGGCAGTAATCGACGGCAACGAGTCGCGCCCGCGGTGCGCCATCGTTGGTCAGGAGGTAGAGTGCATCGTCACGTGCAATCGGCCGAAGCGGCGCGTCGGTCCCGGCCGCGACTCGAATCCATTTTCCGGGCATGCCCGACAGGTCCGAAAAATAAACCTGGGATTTCCCTGCTCCCTGATGGACACGCACGACGAGCCACCGCCCGTTCGGAGAGAGAAAGACGCTCGGCGAATCCGTCTTCTCGCAGGCAACGTCGCCGCTGACGGGGGGAAAGACCAGTGCATCGGTTCCCGGATCTGTGCCGAGCCGGTGCAGGAAGACCTTGCGGTGATAGTTCTCGTCCCCTTGCGGTACCGTCCCGGGCCGGGGATAGCGGGTGTAGAAGAAGCTCCGGCCGTCGGGCTGCCACGCGATCGAAACCGAGCGCGTGTACGCAATGAGGTCGGCAAGGTCTTCACCGGAAGCGACATCGCGGACGTGCAGGGTGCTGTCTTCGCTGCCGCCGTCGCTTCGGCCCCATGCCACCAGGGCGCCATCGGGGGAGACGGAAGTCCAGGCGAGGGCAGACGTCCGGTCCGTTGCAGCCGAGGAGGCGATGTCGATGAGCGGGCGATCGGTGCCGGAAGCACCCTCGCGTACGTAGAAGATGCCCTGGTCCTGCTCGCCCTCGCGCCGGAAGTGGAAATAGCGGAGCGCCCCCGCCGGGGTGGTCCGTACCACCGGTGCGGACAGCGTCCCGATCTGGAGCAGCTCGAGTAGACGTCGATGCAACGCCTCCCGCCCCGGAATTGCTTCGAGCACCGCGCGCGTGCGCGCATTCTGATGCTCGGTCCACGCACGCACTTCTTCCGAGTCGCCATCCTCGAGCCAGCGGTACCGGTCGGCAACTCTCGTGCCGTGATAGTCGTCGTCGACGACTTCTTGCTCCAGGGGCAGGGAGGGGGCGGAGCGCATCGCGCCGGATCCGCCGGTCACATCAATTGAGGCAGCGCGATTCCCATAGGTGCACGCTCACGGTGACGCCACCCGCACGTCACCGCGCCGACGCCACGATGGGATCAACGCAAGTTCAGAATACGCTCTCGGGCGAGTGGCCCTACCAGCAAAGGAACTTGAAGAAACTCGCGTTCAGTTGTGGTGCGTACGCCTGGAAGGAATACCCGGTAAAGACGCGGTCGTAGCTGGCGGTGCCGCCGACCACCCCGTCGAGATCCTTGTCCGAAAGTCCGCCTCGATCCAGCAAAAACATTTGTTTGAAGAGTGTCCGCTCGTTATCGGTGAGGCCGGATGCAAAGCCCTCGAGCTTCTTGCTGAATTGATCCATCTCTGCAGGTGACATTTTGGACATCGCCGTTCTCCTTTGGGTCCGTCGCTACGCAAATAAAGCCTGCTCCGGGCGGTAAAAAAAGTCAACAGAGGCGGAGAGAGCTGTCGCAGCGCTGCGGGAGGCAGGTATCGCCCGTGCGCGATCCGAACCGCGGCAGCGACCTTCCGCCGACGTTTCGGAACCCGGGCCACAACCCAGTGCGCGCCGCAAGCAGTCGTCACTCCCCGGCCGCGCCCGCAAACGCGAGGATTCGCTCCTCGTCCGTGATCATGCGCGCGTTCGCCGGCTTGAACGTGAGCTGGAGCGCGAGTCTGCGCTCGGAGCTCCGGTTCGGCGGCGAGCCGTGATGTACCAGCGCGTTCAAGAGCACGCAGCTCCCCTTTTGCACCGGTGTCGCAACCTGTCCGGTTCGGCGCACTTCGGCGTCCGGAATCTGGTAATCGCGCTCGAACACGTGCTTGGTCGGTCCCCTCAGGTGTGTTCCCGGGATGAAGTGGAGACAGCCTGCTTCCAGGGGCGCGTCGTCGATTGCGATCCACGCGCTCACGACCGTGCAGCAGGGATGGACGTTGAAATGCGTGAGATCCTGATGCCAGGGTTTGTCGCCTTGTGACGGAGGCTTCGCCCTGACCATATTGTGGATGAGGATCGGCTCGTCGCCCATGACTTGCCTGAGAAAGCGAGTGAGATGCGGATGGGTGGCCATCGACTCGAGTCGCGGATCATGCTCCATCAGCGCGCGTGCCAGGACCAGCGCCTCGAGCCGATTGTCGCCGAGCGTCTCCAGGCTGCGCCCGGGGCGGAGCAGCACGCCGTGCTTGTGACCCCACGGTGCGGGCTTGTAATCCGAAACGGTTCCGCTCAGGAGCGCGTCGATTGCTTCAACGGCTCTTTTCAATTCGTCCGGGCCGAAGGCGTTCTTCACGACGAGGAATCCGCGATCCCGAAACTCGGCGAGCTGGCTGGCGCCAATCCCGTTCCAGCCGTCGACTGCGACGGCGTTCTCCGACGCACAGTAGAGGTCGGACGGAGGAGCCTCCAGGGTGCACTCCGGTGTGAACTCCCTCAAGTATCTGGTCCACTCGCTGTACGGCATGGAACCCTCTGTGCTGCGCCGGGCGATCGAGCCAAAGCCCGTGATCTCATGTCGGGCGCGAGGCCGGCATCGACACAATCAATCGTAGCAGCGGCCGGTCGCCGGGGACATCGACCGGAACGGCGTTCGCCTGGTGGTGCACGCAGGAAGGGTCTGTCTGCGCCGCCGCCGCTCTTGCGCCGCACCAATGCGCATGCTAGCCTCAAAGCCCAGGACGTATGGCCCACGTAGAGGAGTCCCCGATGAACCACTTCGACATCGACGACACCAAGGACCTTGCCGACCTCGTTCTCGAGGCGACTCCCGCACCCGAAGACAACGAGGATGACGAGGACGGCTACTACCCGATGCTCGTCAGCTCGGAGTAGGGCGCTTTTTCTTTCTTCAGCTACTCCGAATGTAGCTGAAGATCATTCTGTTCGTTGATGCAGCCTGTGGCTTTGAAGCCATGGGCTGTTTTCGACGTCTGCAACTTCCCAACTGCCACCATTGATTCTGGCATGTATGTTCGCCTTGGTTCCGCGCAGGCAGGTGGCGCTATCGACCTTCATTAAACGTCCAGGCGTTGGTGGCGCGAACCGTCGCCATAAGGCGCGCACTCGGCGTCAAGGCGGGCGTTGTCGAGTCTCCGGCCGATTCGCTCCGATTTCGGTCGGGCGTGGTTTTCCTGCGAGAAATCTCCACCGAGCCAACCCGGTGATGGCCACGCCGTCATTGTCCGGTTGCCTTTTTTTGCGGAAGATCGATGCGGACCTTGGTGAAACCCTCCAGGAACGAGCGATCGCCGATGTCACCGCGATGTCCAGGCAGGGGAGCAGCAAGTGAGTGGCTCGGCATGGATCTGGATGAACGGCAAGCTCATTGCGCACGACGAGGCGAAGCTGCACGTCGGTTCGACGGCGATGCACTTTGGGCCGGTCGTGTTCGAGGGAATCCGATGCTATGCCTTGGGTTCCGGCCGAGCCAACTTTTTCCGGCTCGGTGAGCATATAGAACGGCTGCACGCATCTTCACGCGCGCTCCACCTGGACATTTCGTTCACACCCGCCGAGATCGAGCGAGCGTGCATGGAAACGGTGCTGGCCAACGGACATTGCGATGCCTACCTGCGTCTTCTGGTTTTCCCGGGGGCGAGGGCGCTCGGCTTCGGTCGTCCAGGAGGACCCGCCGAGGTCTGCGTCCTGTCGTTTCCCTGGCAAAATGCCCACCTGGAGAAAGCCCAGCGACGAGGGATCCGGGTGCACATTTCCTCGGTGATCCGAACCGAGGCGCATCCGGTGATGAGCAAGAGCAAGATATCAGCGAACTATGCGGCCGGCCTGCTTGCGATCCGCGAGGCTCGAAACGCCGGTTGCGATGACGCATTTCTGCTGGATGGATCGGGCGCCGTGGCGGAAGCGTCGACGGCAAATGTTTTCGCCGTCTGGGGTGATCGCGTCGTGACGCCGCCAGCGCATCTGCCGATTCTGCCGGGAATCACGCGCGATACGCTGCTTGTTCTCGCCAGGGACATGGGGATCGACGCGACCGAGGGAATCTTCGACACTCATGAGCTGCTTTCCGCCGACGAGGTCTTCATTTCGGGAACGACGGCCGAGATCACTCCAGTGCGCGAGGTGGATGCGCGCAAGATTGGAGACCGAGTACCAGGGCCCGTTGCGGCGAAGCTGCTGGGCGCGCTCCAGGAGGCGGTTCGCGGACAGGGGCCGGACCGGCACTGGTCGCGCCCACTCGAACGAATATCGAAGGAATAGACCATGCTGCAACTCACGGCTGATCCGGAAGTACGGCGCAAGGTCCAGTCGCTGGCGGTGCTGGCAGCGAGCGCGGGCAGTGGCCCTCTCGGCGACCAGATCGACCCCCACGAGCTCCACGTCGGACTCAATGCTTTCAACCGGGCTCGGCTGCAACCGTGCCTGCCTTCGGAGGATTGGAAGGCCGATCTGCCGTTCATGCATTCGGCCGAGCTCATCGAAGCGCGCTTCGTCGAGGAGGAGCGATCGCAGACGCGATCCCAGCTGGCGACCATGCCGCGTAACCCGGAGGGTTTCGTAGAATGGTTTTTATCTCTCAAGGAGACAGGGCCCGGCCAGTACGATCCGTTTTTCGACTATCTCGCCCGGGAGGCGAACCGCTCGGAGCTTCAGTACTTCATTAAGCAGGAGTATTGTGGGGAAATCGGCTTCGATGACCTGATCGCGCTGACGCAGGTCAGGCTGCCGGAGCGCGCGAAGCTGGAGCTCGCTCGCAACTTCTGGGACGAACAGGGTCAGGGTGTCGCCGGAGATGTTCACGGCCCCCTGTACACTGCAATGGCGCATGAGCTCGGCGTACACGACACCCGAGATGATGAGTTGCTCTGGGAGACGCTGGCGGTTGCAAACCTGCTGACGGCACTCGCGTGCAATCGTCGATACACGTGGCAGTCTCTGGGTGCATTGAGCGTGATTGAACTGACCAGTCCGACGCGTGCGTCGCGGGTCGTCCAGGGACTGGAGCGCGTTGGACTGTCGGATATCGGGTGCCGGTATTTCCGCCTGCACGCCGTGCTCGACGTCGAGCATTGGAACGCGTGGCTGGCGGAGGTGATCATCCCCCTGGTGTCGAGCACGCCGGAGCTGGCCGTAGCGCTGGCCGAAGGGGCGCTGCTGCGCCTGAATGCCGGGGCGCGACTTATCAGGCGGTACCGCGAAGCGCTCAACCTCGACGTTCGGCAGAGGGCTGCTACGCAATGATGCCTTGGCGCAAGGGTTCACTTGTTGGCTGAGAAGGGGTGATGAATTCCATGCTGACCGAAGGTGAGATCACCAGCTTTTGGGAAGACGGGTTCATCACCATTGAGGATGTTTTTTCGCCGCACGAGGTTGAAGCTCTCCGTCAGGCTGCTGGAGATCCCGGGATCCTGCAGGAGCTGGAAAAGCGTCACGCCGACGAACGTGCCGTTCACCTCATCCCGATCACTACCCGGCATGACGCGTTCAAGGAGTTGGCGCGGGATCCTCGCATCACCGGCCGGGTCGCACGGCTCATCGGCGACGACATTCAGCTGTCGAATTCCAAGCTCGCAACGAAACCGCAAAAGAAGGGTGCCGGCGCCTTCGATTGGCACCAGGATTTCGCATACTACACGTCGACGAATTTCGACCTCGTCACGGTCGCCGTGGGCCTCGACGACGCGACGCCCGAAAACGGTGGCATGTACGCAGTGAAAGGCAGCCACAAGCTGGGACTTCTGGACCATACGAGCGACGGCTGGATGATCGGCGCGTGCGTCGAGCCGAAATACTGGGAGGAGCGGCCGGACAGGGTGAGGCCCCTCATGTCCAAGGCCGGCGGGATCACCATCCACCACTGCCTGACGCTGCACGGTTCACCGGTGAATCGATCGGAAAGCCCGCGGCGCCTCGTCATCTTTCAGTATCGCGCCGGCCATTGCTATCAACTGGCGGACCATACCTGGGAGGACAGCGGTTTCCAGGTTCACGGCACCCCGTGTGGGCGTGTCAGGTGTGTGGCGATGGATGTGATTTTGCCCAGGAATCGCGGATGGGAGCTGTATTGCGGAGAGCCACACGGTGGCGTGTACAAACAGATTGGTTCGCGGGCGCGTGAATGGAATGAGGAGGCGCGGCGATCCTCGGCGCGGGCCGCAGAGTGAACAAGGACGATCTCATTCGATTCGAGGAGGATATTGCCCGGGAGTTCAACGCCGGTCGAATCCGCGCGCCCGTTCATCTCTATCACGGCAATGAAGACGAGATGATCGAAATCTTCCAGGAGATCCGGGATCAGGATTGGGTCTTGTGCTCCTGGCGAAGTCATTATCAGTGCCTGCTGAAGGGGGTGCCTGCGCCGGTGCTCAGGGAGGCCATCATGGAGGGCAAGTCGATTTCCCTGTGCTTTCCGGAATACCGAATTTTCTCTTCGGCCATCGTATCGGGCGTCCTGCCGATCGCCGTGGGCATTGGATTGTCCATTGCCCGTGGCGACCGTGACGAAAAGGTGTTCTGTTTTGTGGGCGACATGACGTCCGAGACCGGGTCGTTCGAGGAGTGCTACAAGTACGTGCGCAATTTCGAGCTGCCGGTGAAGTTCATCATCGAAGACAATGGCAGATCCATCCTTACCGATACCAGAGTGGTCTGGAACATGTCGTCCCTCACCCGGGAAGGCCAGTCGAACGAATACCTCCGGTATTACCGGTACGAGAACAAGTGGCCTCATGCGGGCGCGGGACAACGGGTCAAATTCTGATATGAAATACGCCGCCGAACTGCGTCGGGCCATGAATTACCTGGCCCAGAGCCCGGATACGTTGTTCATCGGACAGGCCGTCGCGTACGAGGGTACCGCGATCACGGCCACGCTGGCAGACGTTCCGGCCGACAAGAAGCTCGAGCTGCCGGTCTGCGAAGACATGCAAGCCGGCATCGCGAACGGCCTGGCCCTCACGGGGAGGATCCCCGTGAGCATTTTCCCGAGATGGAACTTCTTCCTCCTGGCCACGAATCAAGTCGTCAATCATCTTGACAAGATCGCGGAGTTCTCGAGCTATCGGCCGAAGGTCATCATACGGACGAGTGTCGGCGCGCTATGGCCCTGGAATTCGCAGGCACAGCACATCGGCGACTACACGGACGTCTTTCGGTCCATGCTGAAGAACATCGAAGTCATTCGACTGGATCGAGCCGAGCAGATTTTCCCGGCCTACCGGAAAGCTCTCGAGAGAGGCGACGGCAAATCGACGATCGTGGTCGAGTGGGCCGACTTCTATAACCCGAAGTCTCCCCACCGGCCCGACACCGACATGACCCTGGTGGGCCGTCTACACGCCACCCCCTGAGCGCCCAGGCGAGCCCAAGGCTACGGGTCGGCCGGTTGCCGATTCCAGGTGCCAGGACTGGCGTTCGCCCTGGCTCAAATTGTGCGCAATGCACAGAGTGCCTCGAGAGAACGGATGGATTGAACCGCCATGGCTGAAACGAAGCGTGTACTGATTACCTCGGCGTTGCCCTACATCAACGGGGTGAAGCATCTCGGCAATCTGGTGGGCTCGATGCTCCCGGCCGACGTGTATGCGCGCTTTCAGCGGCAACGTCTCGGTGTCGAGAACGTGCTGTTCATCTGCGCGACGGACGAGCATGGCTCTCCTGCCGAGCTTGCTGCCCTGGAGGAAGGTAAATCCATACAGGAATATTGCGACTACTGGCATGCCGAGCAGAGAAGGCTCTATGAAGGCTTCCATCTGTCGTTCGACTATTTCGGCCGTTCCTCGTCGGCGCAGAATCGCGCGTTGACGCAAAGCTTTGCGAAGACGTTGTGGGAAGCGGGCTTCATTGACGAACGCGTCACCAAACAGGTCTACAGCAAAGCCGATAGTCGCTTCCTTCCGGATCGCTACGTGATCGGAACCTGTCCGCATTGCGGCTATGAGCAGGCGCGAGGCGATCAATGCGAGAACTGTACACGGGTTCTCGATCCGGCGGATCTCATCGATGCTCGATCGGCAATCAGCGGTTCTCCGGATATCGAAATTCGCGATTCGATGCACCTGTTTCTGAAACAGACCGCCTTCGATGCAAGACTGCGTAGCTGGATCGAAGGCAAGGAAGCGGAATGGCCGAACCTGGTGACGTCCATTGCACTCAAATGGCTGAACGAGGGTCTGCAGGACCGAGGCATTACCCGTGATTTGAAATGGGGCGTGCCGGTCAACGCGCACCAATGGGGACCGAATCCCAGCGGACTGAGACCAGACGTCGAAGCCCTGGGGGAGAAAGTATTCTACGTCTGGTTCGATGCACCGATCGAATACATCTCCGCAACGTGGGAGTGGGCCGAGGCGAGGTCGCAGTTGGAAGAGGACGGTGCCGCCTGGAAGCGCTGGTGGAAGGGGGAAGCGGCCCAGGATGTCACTTATGTTGAATTCATGGGCAAGGACAATGTGCCGTTTCACACGGTCGGATTTCCATGCACCATCATCGGCATCAATACGCAGGAGCCCGCCGGGTCGGGTTGGAAACTCGTCGACCAGCTGAAGGGTTTCAACTGGTTGAACTATTATGGGGGCAAGTTCTCGACCAGTCAGAAGCGCGGTGTGTTCATGGACACAGCGCTCAAACTGTTGCCGGCGGACTACTGGCGTTGGTACCTGATGGCCAACGCACCCGAGAGCTCGGACGCATCGTTCACCTGGGAGCATTTTCAGGCGACCGTGAACAAGGACCTTGCCGACGTGCTCGGGAACTTCGTCAATCGTATCCTGCGCTTTGGAGCCAGCCGCTTTGGCAACGTCGTGCCCGACGGTGGCGCGTGGGGGACCGCCGAGCAGGAGCTCGCAGCGACCCTCGGAGAAAGGATCCAAGCCTATCAGGAGCAGTTGCAGGCGATGCAGTTCCGCCGCGCCGCGGCAACGCTTCGGTCGACCTGGACCGTCGGAAACGAGTACCTGAACGCGACCGCTCCGTGGAGCGTGTTCAAGGAAGATCGTGATCGGGCGGCGACCATCGTTCGGGTCGCTGTCAATCTCATTCGCGTGTTTGCGTTGCTTTCCGCACCCTTCATTCCGGTGGCTTCCGGACGGATGGTTGAGGCTTTGCGCCTTCCATCGGAGCCGGGCTACCTGTGCGGCGCGGTGGCGGCTGAGCTGCAAACATTGAAGGCAGGCCATTCGTTCGATGTGCCGGAAGTCCTTTTTGCCAAATTGGAGGACGCACAGATCGAACGGTGGAGATCGGAGTATGGTGGAGGGCAATGAGATTGGCGTTCGACACTGTGGCACGTGTCAGCCATCGCCGGTGTATCTGCAGCTTGCACTCCACTCGCTTCCCGGTACCGTCCTTTGGGAAATTCTCAAGAACCAGGCGCAATGGAATTCCATGAGATGGTGATTCGGGGAACGTCGCCAGGCCTGCTCAGCTAGACTCTGAACCGAGGAGTTGGCACCGGAACGCTACCGGGCACGCGGGCATGTCGGGCGAGCGGTAGAGCACAACCAAGAGCCTCTGGAATTTCCGCATGCACCTATCCGACCTCAAGCGTCCACGGTTTTTTCTTCCCCTGGCCTTCGTCCTACTGCTGGGCATCGTGTCGGCTCGTGGTATTTCACCCGGCGTTTCAGAAAAAGATGCTGATCGAGCATGTCGGTCCGCTGGTCGATTCGCTGGACATCGGTTACATCCACTTGACGCCCTGGTCGCTGGAGCTGAAGGACGTTTCGGTCGGGTATCGGGGCGGACATTTCTCGATCGGGGATGGGACGCTGAAGTACTGCCTGTCCTCGCTCCTGCTGCTGGACCTCAACGTCAAGACCCTCGCCCTCAGGCACGTTGACATCGACCTGGAGAAGTTCACCCCACCGGAAGCCGCGGAGACGTCCGCTACCGGTCCCTTCCCCGGCGTGCTGGCCGCGCTGCAGCACGGACTCGGCTACACCCTGCAGAAGGTGATGATCGATGCCGCCGTGCGCCTGCCCGCGCAACGCTCACTGACCGCCACCATTTCGGGTGGGGGGATCAGACCAAAGAGCAATCGGCGCCATCACGCTTGCCGTGCGCTTCAACACCGGCCACCAGGACGACCATATCCAGGTCGATGGCAGGCTTGGGCTGGACCAGCTCACGCGGGGGCGTTTCGCGGCCGTGCAAACCGCGCTCACCATCCAGACCGCGCTGGCGGCGCTGCCGGAAACCGAACGCGTCCATCTCGATGTTTCCATCACACCTTCGCCAGCGCCCGCCGCGCAGCAGGAATCTCCCCCGGCATCGAGTGGAGAGGGGCCACGCTACACGCCCGAGGCGCTGCGCCTTTCCCTGCGGCTGCCCGACAGCCAGGGCAACGACCGCTCCGCCCTGGAGCTCGAAAGCACTTACGATGGGAACACCGGTGGCATCGATGGCGACTACCGGATCACGGCGAATGAGCGGCTGGTGCAGCCCTATCTCAAGGGTGCCCTCATTCCGCCGGCCGCGGAAGTCCTGAAAGGTGAGCTCACCTTCAACAGCGTCAGCCTGACGGGAGATATGACGGTGACCAGCGACCTGCTGGTGAAGGACCTTCGCGAGGTACACCGCGGAAACCGTCTCCCCGAGACCTTGAAGCTCAGGAACAACTTCCGCGTGTCGCTGCTGCCCGGGAGTCAGTTGCGCGTCGAGACGCTGGATTCGGTCGTGTCGGACGATGCCGACAATCGACCCCTGTCATCGAAGCTACCGGGTAATCTCCATATTCCCATGCGCGATCTTTCCGCCTTCCTGCACCAGGAAAACACGCTGCTGGAGCTCACACTGCCGGGAGTGCCGCTGGTCTGGTTCAACGTGCTGCTGCCCGACTATGAAATCACCAGGGGGCACGCTGAAAGGCGCCTTCGAGGTAACGACCGATGCCAACGCCGCGATCCACGTCAAGCCGGTCAAACCCCTGAAGGTGACGGGACTCACCGTTCGGCAGCAGGACAACGTCCTCGTCGAGGGCCTCAACCTGTCGGTCCTGCCGGGTGCGACCTATCGCGGTGATGCGCTCGACGTCTCGCTGAAAAAGCTGGTAATCGATGCCGGCAAAGGAACGCTGGCCACGGCCGACCTCACCGCCGGCATCCCGCTGTCCGCGAAGGGGCGTGGTGACATCACCGCGCAGGCCGAGGCCGACGTGGATCTGCACAGGCTGCTGGATATGCTCGCCATCGAGCCGAGCGGGCGAACCACGCTGCCCCGGCACCTCGGCCTGAAAGGTCAGGCCGCCTTGCGGCAACAACCCGGTCGGGTGCGCGTGGACAAGCTCGATGCCAGCCTGTCTCTGGAGAACGAGGCCCGGTTGCTGCAGCTCCGTTTGCTGCGGCCCCTGGTCATGGAAACCGGGCAGGCCGGCCTGCAATTGGGCAAAGCGGCGGGCGAGCTCGCCACACTCACGATCAGCGACATCGATCTGCACTGGTTTTCCGCCTTCGTGCCGCAGGGCACGCTGAAAGGCAAGCTCTCGCGCGCGGACCTGACCCTGGGCGCGAACGCCGAGGGCGTCGCCACCCTCACTTCGGCCAGGCCGATCGAGATCCGCCATGTCACTTTCTCCACCCGTAAAGGTCCGCTGCTCGATGATCTCGGACATCCACCTGGGAACCTCCGTCCGCCTCGCGCCGGAAGGCACGCGCATCGACTACCGCGATCTCGGCGTGACCAGTCATCGAACCAAGCTCGTCAGCGGTGATGGCCAGATCACCCTGCCGGCCGCGGCGGATCGACCGCTCGTGGCCGATGGTCACCTCGACGTCGACCTGCAGGCGCTGTCGCGACAGCCGCTCGTTGCCAGGGCTCTGCAGGCCGCCCTCGATGCACCGGTGCGGCTGGAGGCGGATTACCGCCTGGCGCGTGACGATGCCGCGGTCGATATCGACCGCCTGTCGGCCGATCTGTTCTACAGCACGCCCGGAACCGCGGCTTTCGCTGCACGCGGATTCGAAACTGCGGGTGCGCACCCGGCTGGGTGGACGGCAGTCGGAGCTCGGCCGCGCCACCGGCAAGGTCACGCTCGCACTGGCGAAGCTCACGCCGGAACCGTTTGCAAACGTCCTCAAGGCGAACGGCCTCGCGCTTGAAGGAGGCCAACGGCAAGGCTCGTGCTCACCTCGAACGGCAGCTCACTGACCGTTGAGACGGTCGACCCACTGGTGATCACGGGACATCGCCGTTGCGTAACACGCACGGGGCCGTGCTGAATCCGTTTACCCTCACGGTGCGATCGAAAGCGACCCTGCAGGGCGATACCCTGCATGCAACCCTGGATGGACTGAACATCGCCTTTGCCGGCGACCGCGGTGCGCATGCCCTCGATGCGCACGCCGACCTGACGCTGACGGGCACCGGGGATGCCGTCATCTCGACACCCTGAAGGCCGAGCTCTCGGCCTCCTTGCCGCCGCTCCTCGATCAGCCCGCGATCCTGCCCGGCCACACCCTGACGGCGGGCAAGCTCACGGCGAGCGTACAGAAGGATGCCGACGGGAAGCTCAGCGCGACCACCCGGATCGGCGGATCTCAAGGCCCGCAAGGCACTGGCGCTGCAGACGCTGACGCTGGATGTCGACGGGCGCCTCGACCCCGACGGCGGCTTCAGCTTACGGCGCCCCTCAGGGAACAGGGCAAGTCCGGTGACAGCGATATCCAGGTGAAGGCCACGTATGTGCCCGCGGGCGGCAGCAACAAGGCGGTGGAGATCGACGTATCGACAGCTACGGTGTTCTATCTCAATGACATCCTGAACACGCTGAACGCCATCGCGGGAAAACAGCGCGGCCGCGCCATCCGCCGAAAACAAAAACGCGCAGGAGCCCGAAGTCCGCCGAAGCAGGAACCGCAGGCTCCGGACCTCACGCCGGATACGCGGGCCTTCTGGGATACGACCGACTATGACGCGCGCGTGAAATTCAGGCTCGATCGCCTGTTCTACACGGACTATCTCGAGTTCCGCGACATTCGGGGCCATGCCGCCCTGCTGCCCGACAAGCTCGAGCTCGGCGATTTCTCGGCGCATTTCCACGACAGTCCCGATGACGCTCGACGGGCGCATGACCTTTACCCCCGGGCGAGACGCCCTACGACCTCAAACTGCGGGCCGGGGTCGAGCAATTCGACCTGGCCAGGTTCTTCCGGGAACTCGTTCCCGGCTCCACGCCGCGCGCGGAAGGGCTTTTCGATGTCAGTCTTGACGCCTTCGGCAACTCCCCCAACCTGCCCCAGTACCGCAACAAGCTGTACTTCGACATGCGCCTGCTGAGCCGCGATGGCGTGTTCCGGCCGTTCGACCCGAACAGCGCGCTGCTGGCCGGCAGTTCCGGCGTCGCCGGGGCGTTCGGGGAGGGGGTGTCCAATATGCCCACCGGCCTGTTCGGATTGGGCGCCGTCTCGCGGCTCGTGAACTACATGAAGGAAATCGAGTACGACAAGATCGCGATTCATCTGGTGCGGGATGCATCGCGCGACGTGCAGATCAGGGAATACGTCGTTCAGAGTCCCGAAATCCTGATGACCGGCGACCGGTGGGATCACCTACCAGGAAGGCGTCGATATCGTCGACAGTCCCCTGTCCATGGAGGCCAGGATCGACATGCGCGAGCGTGGCGCCGCCATTCTCTACAGCCTGGGCCTGCTGCAGATCGCGAGAAGGACGATTACGGCTACTGGAAGGGCCCCGTCGTCAAGGTCTGGGGAACCATCGCCGGAACGAAGTCGAATCTCGATGACATCATCAGCGACGCGGGCCGCGGCGCGGTGCTCGGCGGCATCACCCGCCCGATTTCCGGCCTGTGGGGCAACCTGAAGTACTGGTGGTTCGGCGGAGGCAAGAAGCCGGCCGAGTACGAGAAACCGTAGTTCGCCATTTTCCTGGAACGCCGCACGGAAAGACCGGGCCGCCGCGCCAGGCCGAGGCCGTGCTCGATGCGTTGATGGCCATCGACTGGGTGGTCTACTCCAAACCCTGTCTCACCCACACCGGGACCGTGGTGGCATAGCCCAACGTAGCGCAAGCGCAGCAGCTCACAGACCTCGCGGACCGGCCCAGCGCGGTTTGGGATCGCTTGTGCCGATGGTGAAAAGACGCCAGATCATCTCGTCAGACTGCGCACCGGCACCGCCCTTCGATGGGGTCAGACTCGATCGATGTAGACTCGATAACCCTCTGGCTTCGGCTGTGATGCCGATTGAACTGTGTCCCTGCAGTCCCAGTCGTTTCGCGGTCAGGCTATCCCTTACTCGGCGGTCGGCTCGACTATCTCGCGCACCGAACCGTCCGCTTCGCTCCATCCGGGCTACAACGCTAAGACTTGCAAGGGATGGATGCGCCTCGGGAGCCGCCGCGCAGCGGCCTCGGGGTGCACCGAAGGGCGGATGACACCCTGATGCGATCCCTGCGCACAATGACCAGGGACTCGCGACATGCGCGCCACTCGGCCGAGAGGATATACACCGGTTTTCTGCTTGGCGGCGGGTCGGGATGTAGTATTAGTGTGCTGTTTCATTCTGTTTGGAACCCAAGCGGCGATTGGCGCGAATGACCTTCTGCAGGATATCGCGAGCGCTCCTGGTCCGGATGAATCGCCTGGGCCTGGTGTCGTGAATTGGCGATGTACTCGTCGAGGCGGTCATCAGCGCCGTAGGGCGGATAAGCGCAGCGCATCCGCCACCCAGCTATCTTTGGTTCAAAATCCGACTCCGGGACGTCCATTGGCTCCCTGATTCTTGCGACGCCTGATTCAGCACGAGAAACTCGAGGGGAGTGAAACGGCTTCGTGCACTCCATGACGCCGGCCGATCATTGAATGGCGGATGCGCTGCGCTTATCCGCCCTACCTCCATTCAAGGCTCAAATGTCTCGTCAAGAGTGCACCACTACACCAGGGGGCGTAGCACGGAACTTGTAGCCTCGATGAAGCGAAGCGAAATCGCGAAATCCAGGAAAAGCGTGCACCGAATCGAGGTGATGGAACCCGGTCCCATCAAATCGATGGACGAAGGTATCCGTTTCCCGCTCTGCCGCCCGCACGCGCTCGAGACGCTGTTCTCCAGCGCTGGCCTGATTGGCGTAGAGGTGAAGCCCATCGACGTACCGACGCAGCTTTCGAGTTTCGACGATTACTGGCAGCCCTTCCTCGGTGGCCAGGGGCCTGCCCCCGCGTACGCCATGTCGCTTGATGAAGCCGCGAGAGGGCGCCTCCGCGACCGCATACGAACCCGCATGCCTATTGCCGCGGATGGGGCGATCTCGTTAACGGCGCGGGCTTGGGCCGCTCGCGCCACCGTCGCGAAGTAGGCCATGTCGAACGACGCCGGACGAGGCAAAGGGCGCGGCGCCGGCGAGCGCCGCCGTTCGGTGAAAGCGCCGGGGATCACAGATGTGACTTGGACAGAGCCTCGATGAAATTACTGAACCAGGCGCTGTAACGAACCGCCGCCCCGCTGGCAGTTTCGGACGGGCTGGATTGACATTGACTGGACGCTGGATAGGAGTGTTCATGCGCAATCGCATCTTTGGAGCGATCGGAGTCCTCTGGGGAGGAGCAATGCTGGTCTCGGCTTTTCTTCGTGATCGGTCTCAAGGTTCTAGTGCATACGAAGCAGGGCAAACGACAGCCTTGGTATTTGCTGTCCTGCTCCTGGCCGTTGGTGGCTACTATCTCTTGAAGGGCCGCGGCAAGAAGTCATAGGGTCGAGGGCGAGCGCAGAGCATGGTGGGCAGCTGCGGCGATGGATGCGCGCGTCGCATACAGGGGCGACGCATAATACCAGCACGGAGATTGCGTGCTGGGAGCCGCACGGCAACACAGCACGGTGGGGCGGCCATTTGTGCCAGACCTCGGACCTGGAAGGAACGTACATGAAGATCGCCATCAACGGAGCCGGGATCGCGGGAACGACACTGGCCTATTGGCTGCTGAAAGCCGGTCACGAGGTATTGCTCGTAGAGAAGGCGCCGCAGCTCAGGAGCGGTGGCTATCTGATCGATTTTTGGGGTGGCGGCTACGACATCGCCGAGAAGATGGGCTTGATTGCCGCAGTTGACGAGACTCGGCTACCAGATACGCGAGGTCCGGTACACGGACGAGGAGGGGCGGCGGAGCGGCGGTTTCTCCGTGGACGTGTTCCGCCGTTTGACCAAGGGCCGTTTCACGAGCCTGCGGCGTTCCGATCTTGCAGCCACGATCTACGGCGCGATCGCCGGTCGAGTCGAAACGCTTTTCGGTGATTCCATCGCGGGGATGCGAGGATCGTGGGTGACTGCGTGCGTGTCCAGCTTCGATCATTCCGCCCCTCGCGACGTCGATCTGGTCATGGGCGCCGATGGACTGCATTCCCGCGTGCGCGGGTTGGTCTTCGGGTCCGAAGAAGGAGTCGAGGTCACGCTCGGCTATCACGTTGCTGCCTTCGAGCTCGAAGGCTATCGGCCGCGTGACGAACTGGTCGCCGTCAACCACGCAGTTCCGGGGAGACAGGTGTCGCGGCTATCGCTGCGTGACGACACGGACACTCTTTCTGTTCGTGTTTCGCGACGAGTATTGTCCGGCAGCACCCCTTCGAACGACCATGAACGCAGGACGGCGCTTCGCACCGCGTTTGGCGAAGTCGGCTGGGAATGCCCGGGAATTCTCGAGGCGATGGACGATATCAGCGATATCTACTTTGACCGTGTCAGCCAGATCCGCATGGAGCGCTGGTCGAAAGGACGCACGGCGCTGATCGGTGATGCCGCGGCGTGCGTTTCCCTGCTGGCCGGCGAAGGCACGGGTCTCGCAATGATGGAGGCCTATGTGCTCGCGGGCGAGCTGCACCGCTGCGGGGGAGATCATCCGCAGCCTTCTCCAGGTATCAGGTGCTCATGAAGCCGTTCCTGCGAAAAAAGCAGCTTGCGGCGGCCAAATTCGCATCCGCATTCGCGCCGCGGACGGCTGTCGGCATTCGCGTTCGCGACCTTGTCACCCGGATGCTGCAGATTCCATTGGTGGCGAACTTCGTCATCGGCGGGGACCTGCGCGACGACATCAAGCTTCCAGACTATGCTGGATCGTGAACGAAATGCGTCCGAACCCGGCGGGGGTACGCCGTCCAGGCAGGCGATCCCCGATCCCCGGATTCGCTCCATCCGGGCTACGATGTGGGTCCTGCACGTGCGCATTCTGGCGCAGATATGTGCCGCTCGGCTCATGCCCGCAACAATGATTGGTTAAGCATCTTCGACGTCATGTGGGAGAGGAACGCCAGTTGGATGCCTGCAGCGCGCTCAGCGCCGCGGGGACATCGGGCCAGTCCTTGAGCCCGAGATAGGCGTGCATCAGCTGGGCGCGTTTTGCGAGGGTCAGATCGAGCAGCTGCATTTTGGCTGCGAGCACCAACCCGTCTTCCAAATGGTTCGAGCGCGCTGCCGAAGCGCCGGATCAGCCTGACCGCGCCGGTGCAGGCCGCATCGCGGCAAGATCCGGCCTCTTCGATCGGGTGCGTGGCGGTGGACGATGGATGAGGCAGACCGTTCACTGCGGCAGCGCCTCCCCCACGACCATGGCCCGGCGACGCAGCACCTGGAAGCCGAGCAGCAGCGCCACGATCGGATAGAAGGTCGACAGCCGGTAGAGCTGTTCCATCGCCACGGCATCGCGCAGCAGGCCGATGACATAGGAGCCGAGACCGACGCCGACCATCAACGCGGCGATCAGCATCGAGGAAACCCACGGCACATGCTTTTCGAAACGTTGCGAGGCGAGCCCGATGCTGAGCGGGAAGAAGGCCGAGCAGGCGATGCCCGCGAGTGCAAACCCGGCGATGCCGCGTGACGGGGTGTCGGCATAGGGCAGCAGCAGGAAGGCGAGGACCATGAGCACCGGGAGGGTGAGCCAGATGTAGCGGGGCGCGAGCCTCAGCACCAGCACCGAGGTCAGCAGCCGGCCGCCCACCATGGCGGCCCAGAACACCGACAGCGCCGAAGCGGCGACCGTCTCCGGCAGATGCTTGACGTCCTGCAGGTAGAGCACCGCCCAGTTGCCGAAGGTGCCCTCGGCGAAGGCATACAGCACGGCGATCACCGTGAACAGCCAGAAGCCCGCCGTGCGCACCGGGTGATCGTGCAGCGCGCGCGGCTGCACGGCCGGCAGGGGCATGGGATCGCACATTGCCATGCGCCCGGACGCCGGCGCCAGCCGTTCATCTGCGTCGTGCGGGAAGCGCTGCACGAACGCGGCCACGGCCAGCAGCACGCAAAGCGCCGCGAGCAGCAGCGGGAAGCCGGCCCAGTGCCCCGCCATGATGAAGGGACTTGCCACCAGCGGTCCCACCGCCAGGCCGAGACCAAGGAGGGTGTGCAGCGCCACCAGCGCCGTGTCGCGCCGCGCCGGAAAGAACTCCGGGGGCAGGCCGTTGAGTGGCGCGCCGGAGGCGCCGAAGCCCAGTCCGAGGCAGGCGGTGCCGAGCAGCACACAGACGAAAGCAGCCGCCGGCGGCAGCAACGTGCTGCCCGCGAGCAGCAGTTGCGACACGGCATTGATCAGCAGCGCTCCGCCCAGCAGCGTCTTCAGGCCAGGACGCGAGGCGAGCGCGCCACCGCCGAGGGCGCCGATCACGGCGAACGCGACCTGCGGCAGGAAGATCGCGCCGTACTGTGCGTCGCTGAAGCCGTGCATCTGTTTCAGCACTGCGCTGCTCGCCGGAAAGCTCACCAGCGTCAGGCCCTGCAGCATCCCGGCGACATAGAGACTGGCGATGGCGGGCCAGGGATGACTGGGTCGCGTTGCGTCTTGAATTTCCATCGTCGTTCCTCTTGCGATTCATTCTGCTGCGGTCTGCGCCGCCGCCAGCTCGGGCGTCGACGGTTGCGTGATCAGCCGCGTGCTGCTGCGGAAGGTGAAGTAGGCCCAGGCCCAGTCGAGCATCACCGAGATGCGATTGCGCATGCCGGCGAGAAAATAGACATGCACCAGTCCCCATAGCCACCAGGCGAGTGCGCCGGAGAGTCGCACGGCGCCGAAGTCCGCGACCGCCGCCTTGCGCCCGATGGTGGCGAGACTGCCGAGATGCTGGTAGCGGAACGGGCGGGGCGCAGCACGTCCGGCAACGCGGGCGCGGATCGCCCGCGCGACATAGTGCCCGCCCTGCTTGGCGGCCGGTCCCAGCCCCGGCACGGGCTGGCCGTTCCAGGCGGTCGAAAGCGCGGTATCGCCGATGGCGAACACCTCGGGGTGGCCGGGCACGCTGAGATCGGGGGCGACCTTGACCCGGCCGCTGCCGTCGCGCTCGGCGGCGAGCCACCGGGCGGCGGGCGAGGCCACCACGCCGGCCGCCCAGAAGACATTGCGTGCGACGATACGCTCGCCGGCAACCAGCACGCCGTTGGCGTCGATCGCCTGTACGCGGCTGTCGGTGAGGATTTCCACGTCCAGTTTGCGCAGTGCCGCGGCGGCGCGCGCCGACAGCGCCTCGGGAAAGGCCGGCAGGATGCGCGGCCCGGATTGCACCAGGATCACCCGCGCCCACGCCGGATCGACGTGCCGGAACTCCTTTTCCATGCCGTAGCGGGCGAGCTCTGCAATCGCGCCGGCGAGCTCCACGCCGGTGGGTCCGGCGCCCACGATCAGGAAGGTGAGCAGCGCGGCGCGCTCGGCTTCGTCCTGCGCCGCCTCGGCCTGTTCGAAGGCGAGCAGCAGGCGGCTGCGCATGTCGTTCGCGTCCTCGACGCGCTTGAGCCCGGGCGCGAAGGGCGCCCAGTCATCCCGGCCGAAATAGCTGTGCGTGGCGCCGGTGGCGAGCACCAGGTAGTCGTAGGGAATGCGACGTGTGCCTGCGCGCACTTCGCGGCTTGCTGCGTCGACGCCGGTGACTTCGCCGAGCAGCACCCGCGCATTGGGCTGATCGCGCAGCAGCGAGCGGATCGGCATGGCGATGTCGCCGGCGGCGAGCGCAGTGGTGGCGACCTGGTAGAGCAGCGGCTGGAAGAGGTGGTAGTTGTGGCGGTCGATCAACGTCACCCCGACCGGGGCGTGGCGCAGGGCATTAGCGCACGCCAGCCCGCCGAAGCCCGCACCGACGATGACCACCTGCGGAAGGTCCTCGAAGCGTCCCGGCAGTTTTCCCTCGAGCTCCGGGTAGGTGCTCCGCAGCCGGTTCATCAACCGCTGATCGAGCGAGTACTTTCCGGCGCCTGCCAGTCCCAGCCCCGCGAGCATCAGCAGGAAGAGATGGGTCGTGTCGGGGTTCGCGAGGTCCGTCATCGCCAGACCGAGGTAGAGCACGATCACGGCAAGCACCACGGGACGCAATGCCAGTCCCGCCAGCAGCAAGGCTGCCACCATCATGCCGGTTGCGCCGGCGAGTGGAGCAAGGGTCGCCAGCGGCAGCCACGGCACGGTCATGGTGCCCGCGAAACCACCCGCCACCAGGATGCCCGCCGCCAGCCACAGCCGCAGCAGCAGCCAGTACACGGGTGAGCCGGTCCGTGTGATGCGCTCGGCCACGCGCACCGCGGGACCGGCCAGCGGTAGCGCACTGTCGGCGAGACCCGGAGCGAGCAGCCGGTCGAGTGAGAGCGGTCCCGCGCCGCGCACGGCATAGCCGATGAGCAGCGCGGCCCACAGCAGGTGAGTGTCCAGCGCCTGGTAATTGAACTGGATCACCAGCGCCAGCACGGCCAGCGGCAGGGCGGCAACCCGGGTCATGAGTCCCAGGGCGAGCAGCACCGGGGCGATGAGCTCGGTGGCGGCCCCCAGCCAGGCGGCCGTGACCGGATCCATCCAGGTGACCGGATATTCATAGCGCGCCAGCGCCAGGGCATTGTCCCAGTTGGCGGCCTTGAGCAGCCCGGAAACGAAGAAGCCCTGTGCGAGCCACAATCGTACATACAGATCGAGCAGCGGTCCGACGATTCGCTGCAACGCCGTCACCGTTCCGGCATAGGCCGCGAACGCGCGGCGTAGTGCACCCGAGGCCCGGCGCGGCGGTGCCACCTTACTGACGAGCGAGTTATCCATTGACGTATCTCCTCCGCCTGCTCAGGCGAGCTCACCGGGAGCAGTCGCCCCGGTCTGTCCCGCCTGTGCCCGCTCGCGCCAATAGCGTGGGATGTCGCTGCGGTAGCGGCGTGCGACCAGGTTGGCCAGGAGTCCGGTCCATCCGGTCTGGTGCGATGCGCCCAGCCCCTGACCGGTGTCGCCGTGGAAGTACTCGTAGAACAGATGCAGGTCTCGCCAGTAGGGGTCGTGCTGGAACGGGCTCTCCGGCGGATGGGCGCGCACCCGCCCGGTCTCGTCGCGCCGGTAGATGTCCACCAGGCGTTCGGCGATGAGGTTTGCGATCTCCTTCAGATTCAGCCTGCGGCCGCCCAGGCAGGGCACGGCCACGGTGAACTCGTCGCCGAGGAAGCGGTAGTACTTCTCCAGCGACTGCACCAGCAGGAAATTGGTCGGCATCCAGATCGGTCCGCGCCAGTTGGAATTGCCGCCGAACAGCCCCGAGTTCGATTCGCCCGGGACATACTCGATCATCGCCATGCCCACGCCCGGCAGGTGGCCGAGCTCGCGCTGCGTGGCGTGCAGCTTGCTGACGCTGCGCACGCCGTAGGAGGAGAGGAATTCGTTCTCGTTGAGCAGCCGCTGCAGGATGCGCGGCAGCATGGTGTGATCCACCAGTGACAGCAGGCGTTCGCCGCGCGCGTTCTCCCATTCCGGGCAGGCACAGATGTAGTGGCCCTGGAACAACCCACCCCTGTGCCGGCTCAGCAGCTTTGCAAATCGAGGCACCCTGGAGAGCAGCCGCCGGTCCACGACCTCGCAGGCGAACAGCGGGATCAGCCCGACCCATGAATAGACGTCGATGCGGTGGTTGCTCCCGTCCGGCGTGGTGACCAGGTCCTTGAAGAAGCCCGCCTCCGGATCCCACAGCGAGATGCCGCCGTCGGCATGGCCGGCAACGGTGTTGGCGATGGCGAGGAACTGCTCGAAGATCTGGATGGCGATGTCTTCGTAGTCGGAGCTCGTCGTACGCGAGTTCCAGTGCGATCAGCGTCATGTTGAGCGCGAACATCGCCATCCAGCCGGTGGCATCCGCCTGCTTGAGGCTGTAGCCAGGAGGCATGGGATTCGAGCGGTCGAACACCGAGATGTTGTCGAGCCCGAGGAAGCCACCCTCGAAAACATTGTGGCCCTCGGTGTCCTTGCGGTTGATCCACCACGCGTAGTTGAGCAGCAGTTTGTTGAACACCCGCAGCAGGAAATCGCGATCGGCGCACCCGCGCTGCACGCGCTCGCTGCGGTAGGCCTTGAGCGCCCCCATGGCGTGCACGGGCGGATTGACGTCGCCCAGGGCCCACTCATAGGCCGGGATCTGTCCGTTCGGGTGCAGGTAGTTTTCCTTCACCATCAGCTCGATCTGATCCTTGGCGAAATCGATGTCGACCAGCGCGAGCGCCGCGCAGTGAAACGCCAGGTCCCAGGCCGCGAACCAGGGGTATTCCCACTTGTCCGGCATCGAGATCACATCGCCCGCACGGAAGTGCTTCCAGTAACGGTTGCGCCCATAACGGCGTGTGGTTGGCGGGGGGAGGCGATCGCCGGCGAGCCAGCGCGAGACGTCGTAGTGGAAGAATTGCTTGCTCCAGATCATGCCGGCCAGCGCCTGGCGCATGATGCGGTGATCCTCGGGATTGGCATCGGGCAGCAGATCGTCGTAGAAGATATCCGCCTCGGAGCGACGCTGCGAGAAGGTCACGTGGCTGCGCGCGAAGGGCTCCTCCAGGGGCCGGTCCGAGAGCACGAGGTTGACCACCGCATTGTGTCCCGGCGCCACGCGGTACTGATGCCAGGCGGCGAACCGGGTCCCCTCGAGGGCCGGGTTGACGGCTTCGTGCTCGCTCTCGACGACGTAGCGGTGAAAGGCGTCCTTGACCCAGGGCGTGGTGTTGGGACAGCCCCACAGTCGCTCGGTGTTGGTTTCGTTCCCGGTGTAGAGCACGGTGGCCGGCTGGCGACCGTAGAGGTAGTAGGTGCCCAGCGTGGGGTGGCTCGACTGCACTGCCCAGGCGGCGCCGCGCGGCGGCGCGATTGCCTTCAACAGCGGCTTCTCGACCTCGACGTCGCCCCATGCCCAGGTGTTGCGGAACAACAGCGTGGGCAGCAGGTGCAGCGTCGCCTCTTCGGGCCCGCTGTTGTAGGCGATGAGGTTGGCGTGAATCTCGGTCGGAGAGCGCTTGGCGTAGTGCACCTCCACGTCCCAGTAGCGGTTCTCGTGAAAGGCGCCGGTGTCGAGCAGGCTGCAGGGCGGGTCGAGCCGGCCGCGGCGGCGGTTTTCCTCGACCAGGCGCGCGTAGGGATATTCCACCTGCGGGTACTTGTACAGATAGCGCAGGTAGCTGTGGCTCGGGGTGGCGTCGAGATAGAAGTAATACTCCTTGACGTCCTCGCCGTGGTTGCCCTGGTTGCCGGTCAGGCCGAAGGCGCGCTCCTTCAGGATCGGATCGTGGCCGTTCCACAGCGCCAGGCTCAGGCACAGCCGTTGCTGATCGTCACAGATGCCGCCCAGGCCGTCCTCGTTCCAGCGATAGGCACGCGAGCGCGCCTGCTCGTGGTCGAAATATTCCCAGGCGGAGCCGTATTCGCTGTAGTCCTCGCGTACCGTGCCCCAGGCACGCTCCGCCAGGTAGGGTCCCCACAGGCGCCAGTTCTCGCGTCCCTCGTGCTGTCTCTCCAGGCGCTGCCGCTCTGCATTCAGTTCAGCTGTTTCCATGTGGTCTGTCTCCGGAGTCTGTCTGCTGTCAACGCTTGCAACCGTGGTATGGCTGGTCGTCGAGGCTGCCGGCAACATACTCGCCGAGGCCGTTGGCGAGCCGCCACTCGCGCCGCTCGGCCCGGGCGAGATCGCCGCGGATCTCGCACCCGAAGCGCACGAGCTCAGGCGAGGGCGGGTTCACGATGGCCCGCCTCGCGGGTTTCCGTGGCAGATCGGGTCAACAGGTCGCTCACGCGCAGCGACCAGGCGAAGATGGTGAGCGAGGGATTGACGCGGCTCGAGCGCGGCAGCACGCTGCCGTCGACGACATGGAGATTGTCCATGCCGTGCACCTTGCCGGTTGCATCGACGACCGAGCGCGCGGGATCGTTGCCGGCGACCAGGCTGCCGCAGGCATGTGCGGTCCCGCTCAGGGGGATGGGCCGGGAAAAACCCAGGCAGCCGGCGCGCAGCAGGGCGTTGCGGAAGCTCCGCACCAGGCGGTGGTGCTCGGTCCACGCCGGGGCGCAGACGGCGCGGATCGTAATCCATCTGCGGCAGGCCGCCGCCGGCAATGATCCGGTTGGCAGCGTCGGAGCCGTCCTCGGTCTGCAGGAAGAACCCGTAGGCATATTGTCCCAGGGCGGTGGCGAGCCGCCGCGGCACGATCCCGGGCATGAGCGCGCCGATCAGCTCGCCATCGAAGCCGAGCGGCTGCACGCTGCTGTGCGGGACCCGCTCGTTGAACAGCACCAGCGTCTTGCGCAACAGGTCGGTCTGGCGCCGGGGGGTGAAGGCGACCAGCGCGGTCAGCAGGTGCTGCTTGTAGTAGCGCCCGACCTGCGTGGCGCAGGGCAGGCGCGTGTCCAGGCCGGTGCGGATGAAGTATTGCTGCAGCAACCGCGGCGAATGTAGCGCGCCCGCCGCGAGCAGTATCGTGCGGCCCTCGAAGATCTCGCCGTCCGCGGTCATGACGCCGCGCAGTCGCAACGGTCCGTAGCTGTCGCCGAGCAGTTCCACCACGGCCTGTCCGCTGCGCACCCGCAGGTTGGGCAATGCGCACGCGGGCTGCAGGAAGCCGCTCTCGGCATCACCCTTGAGACCCCTGGGCGAGGCGAAGGCATCGAAGTGCGCGGCCTCCTCGGGGTACTCGGTGATCTCCTCGGCGAGCGCCAGGGGCAGCGCCTCGGCCTGCCAGCCGCCGCGGTTTCCTCCCAGCCGGCGCACGATCGCCGCGAGGTCGGACTCGGGCGCGAAGACGCGAACGCCAAGCCGCTGTTCGGCCAGTGCGTAATAGGGTTCCAGGTCCGCGTAGCCGATCGGCCAACCCAGGCACTGGTGTGCATCCTCGGGCTCGAATTCGCGCGGCGAATAGCGCAGCAGCGCGGCGCCATACCACTTGGTCTTGCCGCCGAGGTTGAAGTGCTCCTCCGGGGCGAAGCGCCGGCGGTCCTTGTCGAGCCAGGGTTCTCGGCTCTTGAAGCGCCCGGCGCGGATTACCTGCTCGACATCCAGGGTGCTGCCGTCGCGCGGCAGCGGGTCGCCCTTTTCCAGCAGCAGCACCTGACTGCCGGTGCTGGCCAGCCGCCAGGCGGCGGCCGCACCGCCCGCGCCGGAGCCGATGATGATGTAGTCGTAGTGCATGGTCGTCGTTCCCGTCAGTTGATCGTGTCGTTGCACACGGGCGCCGCGTGCTCGCTTCAATACACCGCGGCCGGGGCCACGACGGCGGCGGTGGAGCCCCGCGTCCTGGCATGGGTCAGCACGAACAGAAACTCATAGACGCGCTCGCGGGCGAGCTGCTCGGTGGCGAGGTTTTCCAGCCCGAACAACCCCAGCTTCACGTACATGGTCTGGGGTACCAGGAAGGGCCGATCCGGGTCCTCGCCCGGCACCGGACCGAAGCTCCAGGTGTCCGCGCCCGTGATGGCGATGTGCTGGTCATACAGCCACTGCGCCGTCGCCAGTCCCGGCCCAGGCTCGCCGCCCAGAAACTGCGCGTTGTCGACGCCCCAGAGCGCGCCCCAGCCGGTGTGAAACAGCACGGCGTCGCCCGCGCGCAGCGTGAGGTTCTCGCGCTTCAGCGTGCCCTCGACGTCCTCCCGGGTGATCACGTAGCCGCGTGGCAATCGCTCGGTGTTCTTGTAGGCGGCCACGTCCAGCAGCACGCCGCGCGTGATCACCGGAGGAACGCTCTCCATGCCGAAGCGCGCCAGGCCGTTGGACTGCACCAGGTCGCCGGTGCTCCAGCCGTTGTAGAAGCGTTCGCCCGCCTGGATGTGTCCGATGGAGTCGAGCTGGGTACCGACCTGGAAGGTGCCGGCCTGGATTTCGGTGATCCAGTTGATCTGGTTCTTCCCCCAGCCCCGGCCGCCGCTGTCCGCGCGGCGCAGGTTCTCGAAATGCGGTGTGACATCCAGCGTCTGGTGCCAGTAGCGTCCGGGGAACTTCGGCGTGTCCTCGTCCAGGATGCGGCCGAGATCGACCATCTTGCCCTGCCGCACCAGTGCGGCCGCCGCCAGCCTCACCGCCGGGGTGATTTCGTTGAGACTGCCGATCTGGTCGTCGGCGCCGTAGCGGCTCGGCCACCACGGCGTTTCCCCTTCGGCGAGACCCGCGGTGCTGCCGCGCGAGTCCGAGACGGTGTTGCCCGGACCTTCGCCAGTCATGGCGGCGAAGGCGACGGAGGCGAGGCCGGCACTCAGCACCAGCAGCGACGTGGTCGCGCGCAGACGAACGGGGTAGCTCATCTCAGCCGCCCTCGTGGAAGCCGGGATAGAGCGTCATGCCGCCGTCGATGTACAGCGTCGTCCCGGTGACGTAGTCCGAGAGGTCGGAGGCCAGCCACACCGCGGCATGGGCGACGTCCTCGACATTGCCCACGCGGCCGTAGGGGATCAGCTTGAGCAGATCCGCCTCCGCCTGGGGCGTATCCCAGGCCATGCGGTTGATCGGCGTCTTGATGGCGCCCGGCGAGATGCTGTTGACGCGGATCTTGTGCGCGGCCAGCTCCTGCGCCAGCGTCATCATCAGCAGCATGACGCCGCCCTTGGAGGCCGCGTAATTGGAATGCCCGGCCCACGGGATGCGGTCGTGCACCGAGGACAGGCAGATGATCTTGCCGGCCGAGCAGCTGCAACTGCGGTGCACCCTGCGATGCATGAACTCGCGCACCGCCTCGCGCGCGCACAGGAACTGGCCGGTGAGATTCACGCCGATGACGAAGTTCCAGTCCTCCAGCGTCATGTCGTGAATGTAGGCATCGCGCTGCAGGCCGGCGTTGTTGACGAGAATGTCCAGCGTCCCGAACGTGCCGATCACCTTCCTGAACATCGCCTGCACCTGATCCTCGCTGCTGACGTCGGCCTGCACCCCGATGGCGGTGCCACCGGCCTCGCGGATCTCCGCCAGCAAGGCATCGGTGCTTTCCGGATTGCTGACATAGTTGATCGCCACGCTGGCGCCCGCTGCGGCTAGCGCCCGGGCGATAGCGGCGCCGATGCCCGAGTTGGCGCCCGTCACCAGCGCCTTCTGGCCCGCCAGTACGTGACCGAGTGATGTGTGCCCGTTCATACGTTGCTCCGTGATGGATGAGTGGGTGTCAAGCACCGAAACGCCGGCTGATCAGGTGATCGATCGAAAGCTTGCCGGGACCATGCAGCAGCGGGACGAGCAGCAGCAGCCCCCATAGCTGATGCTGGATCAGTCCGGCTTCTTCCAGCGCGGGATAGGAAATGGCCGCGACGATGTTCACGAAGAACAGCGCCGCGGCGCTCAGCCGTCCGGCCAGCCCGATGGCCAGCAGGACGGAGAATGTCAGTTCGGCGAACATGGAAAGGTAGGCCGCGACCTCCGGCGGGAGCAGCGGCACGCTGTATTCATAACGGAACAGTTGCAGCGTGGTGTCGATGCTCTCGATCTTGGTGAGACCCGATTTCCAGAACACATTGGCGACCCACAGGCGGATCACGAGGTCACCGACGGGAGCGAGGGCATTGAGCCCGCGAATGGCCCGACCTACGAGCTCCACCGGCAGGATGCGGGTGGCGTGTTGGCTTTGTGCAGAAGTGATGAACATGGTGGCTCTCCTCTTTGATCAACGGATCAATGGATCAATGGGGTCATGTGGAGTCAATGGGGTCAGACTCGATTGATCACGTTCCGAATGGGTGCAGATTCAGATCAATCGAGTCTGACCCCATTGATCCGTTGCTCCATCCGCTGAAGGCACCCTGCGCCAGGTGGCGTTGCAGGGCCGCGCCGAGATCGAAGTCCTGCTCGCGCGCGATGGCCAGCTGCTGCGACTCGAGCAGCGTCGACCCACGGGCCAGGCTCTGCAGCCAGGCATACTCGCCCGCGCCGTGCGCAACGAACGCCACCTCCACACCCTGGCGCACAATCAACAGGCGGATGCCGCCCTGCGCGAGGTCGACCACCGGATCGTCCGTCCAGTCCGGCTGGTTGACCTGCCAGATCCGCAGTACCGGGTAGGGCGAGGCGAGCAGCCGGGAGGAGGGTTGCAGTATCAGATGCAGTCGCGGGTAGTCCTGCGGTGACACCGCGCGCAGGCCGTCGGCACCCAGGGGTGGTTTCTGTTCGGCGTGGAAGGCGCCGTGGTAGTTCCACTCGAGCCGCGCGACATCCGGAAGATACGGCAGTGTTTCGCTGCCGGGGCAGTGCTCGAGATGAGCGGCGAAATCCCCACCGTAGTGGTGCACGTCGCCGGAGCGCGACGGATGAACGGCGATATAGGTGCGCGCGGCCTGGGCGAAGTAGTCCTCTCCCACCAGCCGGCGGGTGACCGGGTAGATGGCCGCGAGCACCTCCGTGAAGCTGGCGAAAAGATTGTTGCGATAGACCCGCAAGCGACGCTCCGCCGGAATGCCGCACGCGCGTACGACGGGTGCGAGACGAGCCGTCGCCTCCTGGTCGTACAGCGCCGCGGCGAAGGCGCACTGCAACTCACGCAGCGCGGGCATGATGGGCCTCCATGATGGTCTGCGCCTGTCGCGCCTCGTCGAGCAGCACGGCGAGCGGAGGCAGGTCGCTGTCCCACTCGATCAGCGTGGGGATGGGACCGAAGCGTGCGACGGCGACCTCATACAGGCGCCAGACTTCGGGCGCCACGCGTCGGTTGTGGGTGTCGATGAGCATCTCCCCGTCGCGAAAGGTCTTGCGGGTGAAACCGGCGAGATGCATCTCGCCCACCGAGCCCACCGGGACCGCCTGCAGGTAGCGGTACGCATCGAAGCCGTGGTTGGTCGCGCTGACGTGGATGTTGTTGACGTCGAGCAGCACGCCGCAGCCGCTGCGCTTCGCCAGCTCGGCAAGAAACTCCCATTCCGGAATGGCGGACTGGGCGAACTGCAGATAGCTGGAGATGTTCTCGATCAGGATCTGCCGCCCGAGTCGCTCCTGGATCTCGCCGACGCGAGCGACCACATGCAACAGCGCTTCCTCCGTATAGGGCAGAGGCAGCAGGTCGTTCAGATATCGCCCGCCCACTGAGCTCCATGACAGGTGCTCGGAGACGAACAGCGGTTCGATATCCGCGACCAGTTTGCCGAGGGCCGCGAGGTGATCGCCGTTGAGTGTATCGGTGGATCCGACCGACAGACCCACGCCATGCAGGCTCACGGCGTAGTGCGCGCGGATGCGTTCCAGATAGTGCCTCGGGATGCCGCGGCCCAGGTAGTTCTCACTGTGGACCTCGACCCAGCCGAGCGGCGGGCGGGTCTCGAGGATCTCGTGCATGTGGTCGGACCGAAGTCCGATTCCGGCGCGAGCCGGAACCGGACCCGTCCCGCCAGGCTGTCTGACGGTGGCAGTCATTCTGCCCGCCTCAGCCCTTCGGCTTCAGGCTGCCGCCCACGATCTTCTCGCAGGTGCCCTGCGGCAGGTAAATCCAGGACATGGCCTCGCCGTCGGTCTTGTTCTGACCGGCACAGGCATGGGAGCTCGTCTGGCAGTCGTTCTTGCCCGCCTTGACGACGCCGTAACACTTTTCCGGCTTCTTATCACCCGCCATGGCGGTACCGGCGGCACCCAGCGTACTCAAAGCAAACAAACCCGCGATCGCGGCGCCGATCACTGCATTGCTGTCTTTCATCGAAACTTCCTCCGTTGTTGGGTTGCATGAACGGGGGCAGCGTTGCCTCCGAGCTGGATATGGCAACGCCTGTGCCAGTCTCGTGCACTTACAGATATGTGAGATATTTCGGCGAGTTGAAACGCTGGTGCGATGGGACAGGGGGATGGGCTCAGGCCGCAGTCACCACTACTTGCGGCCAACCCACGAATGGCTGCGGGCAGCAAAGTGAGGAGACGAGCGCAAAGGAGACGAAGCGCTTCGAGCGAACGCGCAGGCACGACGTGTCAGAAAGAAAAACCTGCGTGTCCTGTCGCGCGGGCGCGAGGCATCAGCGCGAAGGGTCGAATGCCCCTGCTAGCGCGCCGTCTTGTCGATGCCGAGCTTGCGCATGCGGTAGCGCAGCGTGCTCGGCTTCAGGTTGAGCATGGCCGCGGCGCCGTTGCGGCCCTCGATCTTGCCCTGGCATTTCGTCAGCACCTCGAGGATGTAGGATTTCTGCACCGCATCCAGGGTACCGTCCGAGGGCTCGGATGCGGGCATGGGCGGGGGATCGGCGAAAATCGGGTCGGTGATGCTCAGCGTCGGACCTCTGCGCCAGGATGGTGGCGCGCTCGATCACGTTCTGCAGCTCGCGCACGTTGCCCGGCCAGGAATAGCCCATCAGTCGTTCCAATGAATTCGGCTCGATGCCCTGCACCGGCTTGTTGAGCTTGCGGGCCACTCTGATGCAGGAAATGCCGCGCCAGCAGCGGGATGTCGGAGCGCCGCTCGCGCAGCGGCGGCACCCGGATCGGAAAGACATTGAGCCGGTAGAAGAGGTCGTCGCGGAAGCGGCCGTCCTTCACCATTGCCGGCGAGATCGCGGTTGGTCGCCGCGATGACCCGGGCGTTGACGTGCAGGGTGGTGCTGCCGCCGACCCGCTCGAAGGATTGCTGCTGCAGGATGCGCAGCAGCTTGGCCTGGGCCTGGGCGGTGAGCTCGCCCACCTCGTCGAGGAAGATGCTGCCGTTGTCCGCCAGCTCGAAGCGGCCCTTGCGCTGCGCGGTGGCGCCGGTGAAGGCGCCCTTCTCGTGGCCGAACAGCTCGCTCTCGATCAGTTCGCTCGGCAGGGCGGCGCAGTTGACGCTGACCATCAGCCGCTCCTTGCGCGCGCTGCGATCGTGCAGGGCGCGGGCGATGAGTTCCTTGCCGGTGCCGGTTTCCCCGATCAGCAGCACGCTGGCATCGGTGCCGGCGACCACGGCGATCTGCTCGAACACCTCGCTCATCGCGGGTGAGTCACCGATCATCTCCGGCGAAGCGCTGCCGGCGACGGATTTCTTCCTGCAGCGTCAGGTTTTCCGCCTGCAGCGTGAGGATCTGCTGCCGCGCGAGTTCCCGTTCATTGATGTCGCGCAGGATGATGGTGTAAAGCCGCGTCCCGCAAACCTGCAGCGGCGAAATGGTGGCCTCGACCGGAAATTCCTCGCCATCGGCGCGCACGGCGGTGATGCCCTCCGGTACCCAGAGCTTCTGGTCCTCGGCATCGCGTTCTTTTCGAAGAGCGGACGCGATCAGCTGGCGGAATGAGGCCGAGAGGAAGCGGTCGAACGGCTGCCCCACTGGCCCAGGTGGCGCTGCAGCGGAATACCTGCTCGGCAGCCTGGTTGAACAGGGTGATGTGATGATCGCCGTCGATGGTGATGATGGCGTCGGTAGCCGAGGACAGGATGGTGGCGAGGCGCTCCTCGCTGTGCCGCAGTGACTCGGTGGCATACATGCGCTCGAGCTCGGCCGCCGCGCGGGCGCCGAAGATCTTGAATACTGCGAGTTCGCTTTCCCGGAATCGCATGGGATTGATATCGAAGATCGCCAGATGCCCCAGGATCTCGCCGTGGCGGTCGGTCATGGGCGTGGCGAGGTAGCTCTCGATGCCGAGTTCGACCAGGCCCAGGTCGCCGCGGAAACAGTTCCTGCACTCCTTCGGGATAGTAGCGCACCTGGCCCTTGAGGACGTCCTCGCAGGGGGTGCCATCGAGATCGAACTCGATGTTGTCTGCCATCTCCCCGCCCTTCCAGTAGGCGAGCGTGCGCACCCGTTCCCGGCCGCCGGCGAACTCCGCGACGAAACAGAATTGCACCTGCATGGCGGTAGCGGTGGCGCGCACCAGGGCGCGGAAGAAATCCTCGCCGGTGGCGGTGGCGGTTCCCTGATAGATCAGCTGCAGGATATCTTCCGTGGCGGGAGGCGAAGCGGGAGCGATCAATGGCGCGTTGATTCCCGTGTTCATTCCGTTTCCTCCCCCCGATGCACGCGCTTTATGATTGTGTTACCGCCCCGTGACCTGATTTGCAGGGTGGTCTACTCCCTCCGCCCACTCGCCGAGATCGCGGGCAATCGACAGGGATCCGAACAAGCCGACGGAGATTTATTCATGAATGATATGTGGAATCCCCTTCGGTGGGCACCATTCCCCGATCGCCCGATCGATCACTGGACACGACGGACTCAGTCGGCCGGCAACGAACTCCAACGCGTGTTGCCGGTGCTGGCGATTTCCAGGGGGGAGTCCACTGTGGGGGCCCAGCCGGTGCGGGGAAGCACTCCCGCAGCGCGTTTTCCGCGCCGGTCAGACTGTCAGCCAGCCCTCACCGCGAGTAAAAATATAGATACCATGTGTGAATTGTCTATGGATGGGCGACCCCCCCGGCTAGTTCCTTTCCCGCGGCTGGCATCCGCCGCCGCTGTCCGGAAAACGGAGAAAGCCGGAGATCGGAGAATCAGTGCAATGCCAACGCGTGTGCCGCCTGGTCGCGGGTAAAGAACACACCGGCACGGAGGAAGCCGGCGATCACCGTTGCCTTGACGGCCAGGACCTGATTGACGTTCCCCCGCGTCTCGACCCATTCCGCCGGCAGACCGACCAGCAGGTGCATGGGCGCCGGCCTGCCGTCGGCAAACCGACTGGGTTCCACCCGCCCGGTGGTGGTATCGCAGAAGGCCGGGATGAAACCTGCCGAGCAATTCCCCGCGCTGACCCCACCGGTGCCGTCGTAAGCACGATTCTCCAGCCTGAGGCTTTCGTCTGTCATCAAGCGATTCACGGTCGGTTACCTCGCCAGTCGATTTCCACTGGTGAAGGGCATCAACCGTGCCACAGCAGAGCATTCCCGGTTCCAGACGACTCATTCCGCTGAAACGCTTGAAAAAGTGTTCTTACCCTGCCGCAGTTCCCAGTGGGCGCCGGGCGTCAAATGCACCGCTCGTCCCGCCAATAGTCGGCGGCATGCCACCATCTTTTGCGGGCTGCGTCGTTCTCCCGCCGCGCGTTCGGCCTGCGCGGCTCCCTGCAGCGTGAACGCCTCTTGCACTCGCGAATGGCGGCTGCGCACTGGCGTTGTCTTCAATGGTCCTGCCGAGGACGACCGCGCCCCTGTGGGAGCGCCGCTCCCGGCGGCGCGATGGCGGCCCGCAGGGCCGCTCCGGCTGCCTTGTGCATGCGGGATCGAAAGACGGCGACGCTGCGCGCCGCAGCGAATCGATCGAGTCTGACCCTATCGATTCTCTCAACTGCCGAACTGTTTGGGGACTTGTGAATGGATACAGTTCGGTTTGGAAATCTGCCGAGAGGGCGATCGAGTCCGAATCGATCGAGTCTGACCCCATCGATTTTCCCGCGCTGCCTCATCCTCGGCCACGGCCTCCTCGTCACCCTGAGACTCGTCGTGCGCGAGGAGGTTGTGAACCCTTGTCTCATCCCAACCCGAACATTTCACGCTGCGGGAGTAGCTGCACCGCTTCGGGTGACCGCCGGGCTGCGAATCGAGATCAACGGCCACGCCCGCAGATCCCGGCCGCGGCGGTGTGATAGGCTGATGTAGAGAGACCCTCGCTGCGCCAGCGGCGCTTCTCGAGGAGCTCAACAGCGTGCATGGTTTGCTTCCGGTGCAGTCTGGGATGGGTACCTGAGCGCGTCGTCCGAATCTGTCGGGGATACGCCGCGTGACGCTCGATCGAATTCGATACTACGTGTTTCATTTTGCTGCCTTGTTGGCGACGTGCTTCAAGGAATACCAGACGGCGCCTTGAAAGCTCCTGGGCCTCAGATGGGGAGCTGGCCAACGTGAGAAGCGGATTGGAGCTGCACGATTCGCGGGTGAGCGAAATCGATCTGCGGGATGACGTCGCCGCGGTCTATTTCTCACACGCCTACATCCATCGGTCGAAGGGAACGCCGGGCAGGGATCGTGGCACGGGATGGAGTCAGGAGGCGCGACTGGTGCTCTCTGCGGCCAGGGCCTCGGTGCCCTTGCCCATGCTCCCGAACACGATATCCGAAGGGTTCCTGGAGGTTGGCGGCATCCGGCATGAAGTCATTCCGTTGCCGTATAAGCGCAAGGTTGCCGCCACGACTGCAGTTGACCTTTATCGATGGTGCTTGGGTAGAGTTGATCGGGGAGAGGTCCTTCCTCGAATTGCTGGGAACGCCCATCTACCTGGAAGACTTTTCGTGACGCCCAATCGATCCGCCGTTCCGGCGACGAAGAGGACCGAGGGTCGATGTCCATCGAGTTGCCCGCATCACCCGCGTAGGCCCCGGCCAGCATATTCCGGCCGATGAAGGCGCGTTCGGCCATGAGCGTCGCGGACAGGCGCCGCCGCCGACAGCCGAGATGTTCTGGCCGAGTTCTTGCAATGCGCCGGCGAGTCCTGTTGCGACCTGACATGTTGACTGCGCAACGCGCAATGGATGGGGCAAATACGCGACATGCAAAGGCCGGGATAGCAGCGCGCCCAAGGGAACCGGTGGGAATAGCGAACGTCCAAACTTTGGCTATGATTACGGATCGACCGGCAAAGCGGCAGCGTTGGCATACGAAGGACCGCGACCAGCGTCACTCCCAAATTGATCAGGGCCCGAGCGTCCGGGCCGAGGTGCTCTGCGCGTGGTGCGCCACGCCGCCAACCGCGCGCGGCGGCGACGCTGAGCGTCGCTCGATCGAGTGAGTACGCTGTGGGTGGTCGAACGATGATCCCGAAATCGCCAGATCGAGGTCCGGATGGCGCGTGGTCCGTTGAAGGCCGCCTGGCTGTATCATGGCGCCGGCCGGCATGGCCCGATTCCGGATACCGGCTTGCAAAGTCACTTCACAGGATGGAGAAACCCAATGAGCAGCCCCAGGCCCAGCGATATCACGCGTCCGGCGGATTTGGCCCAGCATGGCAAGGGGACCGGCGCGGTTCGCACGCAACGCCCGCTCTACGTGGACCTGCTCCCCCCCTGCAACAACGCCTGTCCGGCGGGAGAGAACATCCAGGCCTGGCTCGCCCACGCCCAGGAAGGCGCATACGAGAAGGCCTGGCAGGTGCTGATGCGGGACAATCCCATGCCTTCCGTGCACGGTCGAGTCTGCTACCACCCGTGCGAGAGCCATTGCAATCGCAAGGAAGTGGACAGCCCGGTGAGCATCCACGCCGTGGAGCGTTTCCTCGGTGACCTCGCGCTGCAGCATGGCTGGAAGGTTCCGGATCGACGCTCCCCCCAGCGGACGCCGGATCATGGTGGTGGGCGCCGGTCCCAGCGGCCTGTCGGCGGCCTATCAACTCACACGCATGGGGCATACCGTGGAGGTTTTCGACGCCGGCCCCATGGCGGGCGGCATGATGCATTTTGGCATCCCCGCCTACCGCCTGCCGCGCGTCGAGCTCGACCGGGAGATTGCCCGCATCCAGGAAATGGGCGTGCACATGGTGTTCAACCACAAGGTGGAGGACGTTGCGGCGCAGAAGGCGGAGGGGCAGTTCGACGCGGTGTTTGTCGCGGTCGGCGCGCACCTCAGCAGGCGCGTGGATATTCCTGCCCGGGATGCCGGCAAGATCTTCGATGCGGTCAGCTTCCTGCGTCAGGCTGCATCGGGCGAGGCACCGGTCCTCGGCCGGCGCGTGGCCATCTACGGTGGTGGCAACACGGCGATGGACGCCGCCAGGACCGCCCGGCGTCTCGGTGCCGAAGAAGCCCTCATCATCTACCGGCGTGACCGCGAGCACATGGCTGCCCACGCTTTCGAGGCCGATGAGGCCATCGAGGAGGGTGTGAAGATCAACTGGCTGCGGACCATCAAGGAGATCGACCAGAGCAAGATCCAGGTCGAGGTCATGCAGATCAATTCCGAAGGCTATCCGGTGCCGACCGGCCAAATGGAGACGCTGGAGGCGGACTCGCTGATCCTGGCGCTGGGTCAGGACACCGATACCGCGTTCCTGCAGCACGTACCGGGCATCGAGTTCAAGCGCGACGGCACCGTGATGGTCGATGCCAACATGATGACCGGCCATGCGGGTATCTTCGCCGGTGGCGACATGGTGCCCAGCGAGCGCACGGTTACCGTTGCGGTCGGGCACGGCAAGAGGGCCGCCCGCCACATCGACGCCTACCTGCGCGGCGGCCAGTACATCAAGGCGGACAGACATCCTGTGGCCAGCTTCGACTCCCTGCACATCCACTATCTGACCGAGGCCCGCCGGCGGCACCAGGACCATCTGGATCCGGAGCGCCGCCGCTATGGCTTCGACGAAGTGGTCAGGGGGTTGAGCGAGACTGAGGCCGCCTATGAGGCCAAGCGGTGCTTTTCCTGCGGCAACTGCTTCGAGTGCGATGGCTGCTACGGTGCCTGCCCCGAGCATGCCATCGTGAAGCTGGGCCCCGGGATGCGCTACCGCTATGACTACAGTCTTTGCACCGGCTGCGCCGTTTGCTTCGAGCAGTGTCCCTGCCATGCCATCGACATGATCCCGGAACCAGGAGTCTAATCCATGAAGTCGTCAGCAGTTACGACGCTCGAAGGAAACGAGGCGGTCGCCTATACCGCCTATCGTGTCAACGAAGTGTGTGCGATCTATCCGATCACGCCTTCGTCGACCATGGCCGAGCTGGCGGACCAGTGGTCCGCCGAAGGGATACCCAACATCTGGGGCAACATTCCCCTGGTGGTGGAGATGCAGAGCGAAGGCGGCGCTGCCGGCGCGGCCCACGGTGCGCTGCAGACCGGTGCCCTGACGACCACTTTCACGGCGTCACAGGGCCTGCTGCTGATGATCCCGAACATGTACAAGATCGCGGGCGAGCTGACGCCCGCGGTGTTCCATGTGGCCGCGAGATCGCTGGCGGCCCAGGCCTTGTCGATTTTCGGCGATCATTCCGATGTCGCGGCGGTGCGCGCCACCGGCTTCGCGCAACTCGCCTCCAGCACGGTGCAGGAGGGGCACGACATGGCGCTGCTGGCGCAAGCGGCGACCTTGGAAGCCAGGGTGCCCTTCGTGCATTTCTTTGATGGCTTTCGTACCTCGCACGAGGTGAACAAGCTCACCCTGATCGCCGAAGAGCACATGCGCGCGATGATCGACCCGGCGCTGGTGCGCCAGCACCGCTCGCGCGGCCTGAATCCGGACAATCCCTTTATCCGCGGTACCGCCCAGAACCCCGACGTCTATTTCCAGGCGCGTGAGACGGTCAACCCGTTCTATGCGCGGCTGCCGGCCATCGTGCAGGAAAGGATGGATGCCTTCGCCGCGCTGACCGGCAGGTCCTATCGCCTGTTCGACTACTACGGTGCCGAGGACGCCGAGCGCGTGGCAGTCGTCATAGGCTCGGCGGCGCAGACGTTTCGCGAGACCGTTGCCTACCTCCGGCGCAAGGGGGAAAAGTGCGGGGTCATCAACGTGCACCTCTGCCTGCCGTTCTCCGCCGAGCACTTCCTCGCAGCACTGCCGGCATCGGTCAAGGCCATCGCCGTGCTCGACCGCACCAAGCTGCCGGGCTCCACCGGCGAGCCCCTGTATACCGACGTGACGACGGTGATGGCCGAGGCTCTGGCCGATGGCACCCTGCCGGGCGGCACCATGCCTCGGATCATCGGCGGGCGCTACGGCCTGTCCTCCAAGGAGCTCACGCCCGCCATGGCGAAAGCCGTGCTCGACGAATTGAAGAAGGAAGCGCCGAAGAAGCACTTCACCGTCGGCATCAACGACGATGTCTCCCATACCAGTCTGGAGTTCGACGCTTCGCTCGACATCGAGTCCGACGAAGTGATGCGCGCGCTGTTCATCGGCCTCGGGGCGGATGGCACCGTCGGCGCCAACAAGAACAGCATCAAGATCATCGGCGAGTCCACACCGCTGCATGCGCAGGGCTACTTCGTCTATGACTCGAAGAAATCCGGCTCCCAAACGGTCTCGCATGTTCGCTTCGGGCCGAATCCCATCAACTCTCCCTACCTCATCCGTTCGGCCGGCTTCATCGGTTGCCATCAGTTCAACTTCATCGAGAAGATGGACGTACTGGAGAGTGCGCGGGAGGGCGCGATCCTGCTGCTCAACAGCCCTTATGGTCCGGCCGAGGTGTGGGATCATCTGCCGCGCAGCGCGCAGGAGCGGATCATCGAAAAGCAGATCCAGCTCTATGTGATCGATGCTTCCAGCGTGGCCCGGGAAACCGGTATGGGCGGGCGCACCAATACCATCATGCAGACCTGTTTCTTCGCCATTTCCGGGGTGCTCTCCCGCGAGGAGGCGATCGGCAGGATCAAGGAATCCATCCGCAAGACCTATGGCAAGAAGGGCGAGGAAGTCGTTCAGAAGAACTTCGATGCCGTGGACCAGACCCTGGAGCATCTGTATCGGGTGGAGATTCCCCGGCACGGAGACAGCAGCATCGAAATGCCGCCGGTGGTGCCGCCCGAGGCGCCGGAGTTCGTGCAGAGAGTGACGGCGGTGATGATGGCAGGCAAGGGCGATCAGCTGCCGGTCTCGGCGCTGCCGATCGACGGTACCTACCCATCCGGAACCACGCGGTGGGAAAAGCGCAATATCGCCGCCTTTGTCCCGGTCTGGGAGCCGGACATCTGCATCCAGTGTGGAAACTGCAGCTTCGTGTGCCCCCACAGCGTGATTCGCGGAAAGTTCTATCCCGAATCGTTGCTGGCCTCGGCCCCGGAGGGCTTCAAGTCGGCGCCCATCAATGGTCGTGGATTTCCCGAAACGCGCTATACGCTGCAGGTCTACCTGGAGGACTGCACCGGCTGCGGCCTCTGTGTGGAAGTCTGTCCCGCCAAGAGCCTGCAGCACAGCGGGGTCAAGGCGATCAACATGAAGCCCAAGGATGCCATCCTGGCGCAGGGCCGGCGGACTGTCGGTTTCTTCGAAAGGTTACCGGTCAACGACCGCTCGCAGGTGGATTTCTCCTCGGTGCGGGGGACGCAGTTCCTGGAGCCCCTGTTCGAGTTCTCCGGCGCGTGCGCGGGCTGCGGCGAGACACCGTATGTGCGCCTGCTCTCGCAGTTGTTCGGTGACCGGGCAATCATTGCCAACGCCACGGGCTGCTCATCCATCTATGGAGGCAATCTGCCTGCGACGCCGTGGACCAAGAACGTCGAAGGGCGTGGTCCGGCCTGGTCGAACTCGCTGTTCGAGGACAACGCCGAGTTCGGACTGGGCTTCAGGCTGAGTGCCGACAAGCATCTGGCGCTTGCGCGGCAACTGGCGCAGGAACTCAAGGGCGAACTGGATCCGACTCTGGTCGAGGAGATCCTCGATGCCCAGCAGATTGCCGAGTCGCAGATCCGCGAGCAGCGGTGGAGAGTGGCACGGCTCAAGGCGGCGCTGATGAAGCTCGACAGCGAGAAGGCTCGCGACCTGCTGTCGGTGGTCGATCATCTGGTCCGGCGCAGCGTGTGGATCGTCGGCGGCGATGGCTGGGCCTACGACATCGGCTCCTCCGGGCTGGACCACGTACTGGCCAGCGGCAGGGACATCAATGTGCTGGTGCTGGACACGGAAGTCTATTCCAACACCGGTGGCCAGATGTCGAAGTCGACGCCGCTGGGTGCCGTGGCCAAGTTTGCCGCCGCGGGCAAGCCGGTGGCCAAGAAGGATCTCGCGCTGCAGGTCATCTCCTATGGCAACGTGTACGTCGCGCGGGTTGCCATGGGCGCCAATCCGCAGCACACGCTGCTCGCGCTGCGGGAGGCCGAGGCGTACCCTGGTCCTTCGATGGTGCTGGCCTACAGCCACTGTATCGCCCACGGCATCAACATGCAGCATGGCTTGCGGCAGCAGGATCTGGCAGTCGCGAGTGGTCACTGGCCGCTGATTCGCTACAATCCGGCCTTGCGCAGCGCAGACAGGAACCCCTTCGTGCTTGACTCGCCACGTCCGACGGTGAAGCTCAAGGACTACGCGCTGAATGAGTTGCGCTACAAGATGCTGTCACGGGCGCACCCGGCCGAGAGCGAGCACTTGTTGGAGCTGGGCCAGCAGGTCGTGGATCAGAAGTGGGAAATCTATGAAGAAATGGCCAGCCGCAGCGGCAGCCATTTCAATCCGGACGCGGTCGTCAAACTCTAGGCAATCGGGGGGAACACCCTATGGATCTCACCACGACCTATATGGGGCTGAGCCTCAAGCATCCCGTCGTGGCCTCGGCGTCACCGTTGTCGGAAACGCTCGCTGGCATGAAGCGGCTGGAGGATGGGGGTGTCGCGGCCATCGTGATGTTCTCGCTGTTCGAAGAGCAGATTCGCCACGAGAACGAAGCCTTTTCCCACCTGATGGAGTCGGGCACCCTGAGCTTTCCCGAGTCGCTGAGCTATTTTCCGCAGATCGATGCCTACGACGTGGGACCGGACAGCTATCTGGAGCTGGTCCGGCGGGCATCCGAGGATCTGGAGATTCCGGTCATTGCCAGCTTGAACTGCGTCACCAGCGAAGGCTGGATGCAGTATGCGCTGCAGCTGCAGGAGGCCGGGGCGGACGGGCTGGAACTGAACATCTACGGCGTGCATGCAGACCTCGACGTATCCGGTGCGCAGGTCGAGCAGCGTTACGTGGACATCCTGAAGGCCGTCAAGTCGAGCGTCAGCATCCCGGTGGCCCTCAAGCTCAGCTCGTCCTTCAGCGCGATGGGCCACTTGGCCAAGCGCCTGGACGCGGCGGGTGCCGATGCGCTGGTACTGTTCAACCGCTTCTTCCAGCCGGACATCGACATCAAGGAGCTCGAGGTGCAGCCCACGCTGCCGTTGAGCTCGGCCGGGGAGATACGCGCGCCGCTGCTGTGGATCGCCCTGCTGCACGGAAACCTCAAGGCCTCCCTGGGCGCCACGCGCGGCGTGGAAAGCGCGGTCGAGGTGATCAAGTATCTGCTGGCGGGGGCTGATGCAGTGATGACCACCTCCGCCTTGCTGCGCAACGGGCCCGCCTATGCCACCAACCTGGTGGAGGGATTGCAGGAGTGGGTGGAGGCGCGCGGGTTCGACTCGGTGGGTCAGATGCGAGGGGCCATGAGCCATCGCAACGTAGCGAATCCCGCCGCCTTCGAGCGGGCGAATTACCTGCGCGTGCTGGAGAGCTTCAAGATCCAGTATCGGTAGTGCTCGTGCCAGCATCGCTCACCGTACCCGGAGCTGTGGGCATCGGGAGGAGTCGACGAGCAGCCGAGTCGCCGGTGTGGCGATGCAATCTTGACGAGACGTTCAAACGTTCGAGGTAAAGGGGACCATCTTGGTGGTTCCGCAAGCATGCGGCACGATGTGCCGAGATCATGAGTACCCGCCAGGACCGCGATACGCATCTCATCAGATGTAAATGTAGGGCGGATAAGCGCAGCGCATCCGCCGTTCATGATCGGCCAGGACGGCAGCAAGCTATCGGGCAAATTCGCGACGCCCGGCTATTTTTCGCAGTAGGACTTTCCCTCCTGCGAAATCCTCTCTATATTCATCCGGCCCCCAGCCCGAAAATCTCACCAGCCGGCCAGCGGCTGGCGGGTAAGTTTCGCTCCCGGCGCCAGAACGGCTGCGAATTCCGCCAGCTGCCGGGATGCTGGTGAGTGAATGGATAGTGCAGAAGATCTGGCATGCTTCACGATCGGCGAGCAATGACGCACTTTTTGCGCCGCCAGTTCCCGGGATGCTGGTGAGATTTCCGGGCTGGCTGGAGGAGTGGAAATCCCTCATGCGCCTGAGGTGGGACCGAGGTTGGTTTCTCCATCGATCTGTTGCCGAGGACGCCTGCCATGAATCGGCTCGTATCAGCCGTCACCGGGGCTTCAGCTCTTGCACTCCTTCTGTTTCTGGGTACCGTCCCTTCGGAAACCCGAAGGGAGGTGGCATCTTCTGAACCGTTCGCATCGACGTTTTCGATCGTGGGTATCGATCTCGCAACAGGCGACGTGGGTGTCGCCGTGCAATCCAAGTTCCCGAACGTACGCCCAATCATTCCGTGGGCTGAAGCGGGCGTGGGTGCAATCGCAACGCAATCGCTGATCAATGTCTCGTACGGCCCGAAGGGGCTGGCGCTCCTGCGCAACGGAGCCACGGCAGAGGAAGCGCTCCGGATCCTCATATCCAACGATACCAAACGCGAGGTTCGCCAGTTGGGCATCATCGATGCCAAAGGGAATTCTGCGAGCTGGACCGGGGGGGAATGTTTCGACTGGGCCGGGGGCATTGCAGGTACGAACAGCGGCGGGAAACGTGTCGTGATCACCGGGAAGGGTTTTGCGGCGCAGGGAAATACGCTGGTCGGGAGAGAAACCGTGGAGGCACTGGCGAGGACCTTTCAGCAGACAGAGGGGTCGCTGTCCGACAAGCTGGTGGCGGCGATCGTGGCGGGCGGGAAGGCGGGAGGCGATCGCAGAGGGGAGGAGTCGGCAGCGGTCCTCGTGAAGCGCAAAGGAGCCGGGTACGACGGCACGACCGATGACCTGGTCGACATCAGCATCTACGACCACCCGCATCCCCTGCAGGAACTCCAGCGCCTCTACAAGCTCCATAAGCTGTACTATTTCCGGACGGACGAGAAGAACCTCATCACGATCGATTCTGCCGTTTGCAGGGAGCTTCAGGGCATCCTGGGCAATAAGGCATACAAGGGTTTCTCGTTCTACGACGGCCCCGTCAATGGTGTTTTCGATGCAAAGACCAAGAAGGCATTGCAGGATTTCATGGGGTGGGAAAATTACGATGTCAGGATTCGCGACGACAACCAGATCGACCGCGAAGTCCTGGATGACATCCGCAAGAACTACGCGAAATGGAAAACTGATCAATAGGGTCAGACTCGATCGATGCGCTGAGACTGTCCCGGTCATCGAGCGCTGGATCAATCGAGACTGACCCCATTGATCCCCAAAGGAGAAGTGAATGCTGTTTCCATTCGACAGCTTGCCGGGCGAGGTAAAAGTCACAGGTAATTTCGGTTCATCCTGCTTCTTGACCATCAGGGAATCATCTTTGGCGTCGCTGCGCCGGGGAACGTTGAAACTGGAATTTATGCAACTCAATTGGGATGGCAAGACTAGTATCTCGGGTCTTGAGACCGATATCGGCGCAGGTAAGGGTGTTATTCTGGTACGCGTTGGTGATGACAACGCACGAGTGCATTTTTCCGAGAATACTTCCGGCTTGTACGATGTAAGATTGTGGAGGTGTAGCAAGGTGAGCATCGGGCCAGAGACTACATCCAATGGCGCCACTATTGTCTGTTATCAGTCCGAGGTCATCACTGGAAGAGATTGCATGTTCTCGGATGGGATTCTCATTCAAAGTTCAGACCAGCACGGACTGGTGGATCTGAGAACCGGTGACATCATCAATAACAGGCCACGCCGGGTGATATTGGGTAACCATGTCTGGCTTGGTCGTGGATGTACATTGATGCCGGACACAACGATCGGAGACGGTTCGGTCATTGGAACTGGCGCAATTGTCACCAAGGACATACCGGCCATGTCGATCGCCGTCGGGGTGCCCGCCCGCATCATCAAGTCACAAGTTACCTGGTCGCGGTCCCTGGATTATCTGGATGAAATGTCGCAGGCATATGTAAATCAGCATCCGCAAGTGAACGCCATGCCGGAAGGTTCCGGTCAGTAACTCCCAAATAGCAGGCATAACCCCGCCCGTAGCCGGAGACGGACCCATTGATCTCATGAGCGGGTGTGCGATGGTGTCGCGGAACGGGGCTGCGCGTTACGAGGGCGTTCCGCTGCGGGCCCGGGCGTCCGGGTGGCGCGCGGAATGCGGACTGCCGTGTAGGGCGTCGCATGCGGAAGCGTGGGCAGGATGACGGCACGGCTCGTCTTTCATGACTTCTGCCACCTGCGGCACGCCGGATTCTATCTGAGCGGATTCGGGCAGTGTCAGGGGGAGTACGGATATGGGCTGCGAGTGTCGCGCACGGCGCCGGCGCCCATGTGCGCCGCGTTGACGGACGCGCGTTGGCTGCGGCTGCGCTTTGCGATGTGCGTGTTTCGATCGGAGCTTTTCGGAAAGACGCAGTGGTTCTGCATCGATGGGCATGACAGCAATCGCCTGGATCTCGAAGGTCAGTGTTGGGGATATCATCTGCCATTGCTGGACGCCGTGGACTGGTATTTCAAAGTCAACCACGACGCCGACCGGATCGCGACCGACCCCGTGTTGTGCACCTATCGGGAGAAGATCTTCCCCATCCAGCAGTTCATACCGGTACGGGTCCCGTGGCGAGCCTCGCTCGTGCCGCGCGTGCTGTCGTCCGCCGCAGCCTCATGGACTTCCACCGATGCGCGGGAACGTCTGCGTGGGATGATGAACTATCCGACGCTGGAATCGATTCTGCGCCTGCGCCGCTCGCCCAAGGATCTGGACGTCTTTTTCGTCACCAGCTTTCGGGAAGGCGACCGGCACGACGCAGCGACGGATTTTCGGGCGCGGATCATCCGCGCGCTGCGCGATCAGTCCGGAGTGAACTGCCTGACGGGGCTTGCGCACTCCAGGCCACTGCCGGCCGAATATGCCGACCTGGAGGCGCCGCGTTTCCGGCCTCTGGAATACCTTCGCAATCTGGCCCGCGCACGGGTGGTGATCTACACGCGCGGTCTGCACGACTGCCTGTCGTCGCGCTTCGCGCTGTTTCTGGCGATGGGTCTGGCGATCGCCGGGCAGCGGATCGTCAACAACGCCCCGGCCACGTATCGGCACGAGCACTTCCGGCGGCAGTTCTTCAGTGACGATCCCCTCGAAATCGCGGAGCGCGCCGTGGAGCTTGCCCGCAATCCGCGAGAGGCCGACGAGCTGGCGCGTCTCAACATGGCGACATTTGATCGGGCCTATACTCCTGCAGCGGCCGCAAGGACCGTGCTGCAGCACCTCGGTGCGAGATAGCGCACCGGAGAATTCTGCGCACGCGCTGGCGGATCCTGAAGTTCACGTGCGGACCATCGCGCGCAATGCGTCACGAGCGGCAACCAGCTCCTCCTTCGACTTCGCGGCCCACCGGTCCATCTCATGCCGGAACGCGGCGACCTCCGCCGTCAGGTCATAGCGGGTGTGGTCCGGGGCGTAAAAGACCCGAGACACCAGCGCACGATCGGCGTGCAAGAGCGGATAGAATGGGTAGATCATCTCGGGCGCGATCGGCAGGCTCTTGTCGCCAACGCGCCCGATACCGCCGACGCCGAAGGCGATTCCGGCGCCGCGGACGGTGTCCGAGAGCACGTCCAACAGTCCCGACACCAGGACCTCGAAATGATTTCGAAGGCCCATGTCCAGATACATGTCATTGAGCCCCACATGGATCTCGTCAACGCCGTCCAGTCGCACGAGGTCATGTATGCGCATGGCGGCGCCGGAGGTTTCGACGAGCAGTGACACCTCGGCACGGCCGTCGATCAGATCGATGAAGCGCGCCGCTTCGTCCACTGTCCGGAACAATGGCAACATCAGCACCTGCGTTCCCAATGCGATGAGCTGCTCGATCTCGTCCCCGGAGCCCTCCTGTATCGGGTTGGTGCGCGCGAACAGTTTGCTCCCGGTCAGTACGGACCGGATATCCGCCAGCTGTTCGACCCGATGGTCGGAGATCCAGCATTTCTTCGGATCCTGGCGGGTATGCTTGCCGATCTTTTCCAGATCGAGACCGATGCGGTTGATGCCCGCCGCATCGGCACGCTGCGCCAATGCGGGATCGTTGGTGAACAGCGTCAATACGAAATCACGGCCGTAGCTCATGCGTCCCCCTTTCTGCGCATGCCGGGCCGTACGGCTGCGTCGAACGCGCAGCGCGATGGCGCGCCCGGTCAGAACCTATACGGAATCTGGTCGGTGTCCCAGGGCAACCGCCATTCGTCCGGGTCTTCGTATTGGTAGGGGCGGTTGAAATAGTTGATGAAGCTGCCGGGTCCGTCCTCGAGGTTCTGCAGCCCGTGCCATATGCCCGGCGGAACGGATACCACCATGGGCCGCAGGCGATTCAACAAAAGCACGCTGAGCATGCCCTGCATGGATGAATCCTTGCGATCGTCGTACAAAACCAGCTTGAAACTGCCATCCACGACGAATATGCGATCCGTCTGGCGCTCGTGTACGTGCCAGGCGCTGATGGCGTGGGGCCGCAGCGATACATGAATGATGTGCTCGACGCCCCCCTCATCGAGATTCCACTCCGGCCGGTAGACCTCGGTCGTGATTCCGTTGCGGGTCACGATGTTTTTCATCTCGTGCACGCAGACACCGGGCAGGTCTTTGCGCAGCACGGTCCCGTCCGCGGTTGCGGTCTGCGTGTCCTTCTTGGCCCCTTTCAGCATGACCCCTCCGGTGTAGCTGACTCGTCGATTGAGCGGGACACCCGTATACACTGGGCCCGGATCAATCTACATTACCGCGTATGCCCGCGAAAGCCTGGCTCCGGAGAAGTCTTCCGGCGGCAATCGGAATTGCCGGGGAGCGGTTGTCGGAAACATGAATCCAAGTGGAAATGAGAGACGCAAGCCCCTGTGCCGCTGCAGGATCCGGGTTGCATACCAAGGACGAAGGGGTAGGCGAAAGGTGCCGGTAAATGCTCGGATTTCACTGACCGACTCCGCGCTTGCCGTTGGAGTCCGGGGGAGCTCCACGGTGAAGTAGCCTGGGTGCCATGTCGGTTTCGTGGAGTCACCCGAGAGGGCAACAGGGCGGTGGGATGATCGTCCGAGCCACCCGCGCAGGAATGTTGGACATGACCACCATCCAGTTTCCTGGCCACGGGCGGTGCGACATCGGTACCAGGAAAGAGGCCTGCCAACCATGAACGCAGACAGGGTTCGACAACGAGGAGCGATCCGTCGCACCGTATCCAGATTCGTGCCGCCTCGCGTGCGCAGTAGCCGTATCTGGCATATCGGCCGACCCCGGCGCCTGAACGCGTATTGCGTCGGGACCCCGAAGTCCGGGACGCACTCGATGGCCGCAATGTTGAACGGGCACTACCGGGTTGCGCATGAACCCTGGTTGCAGCGATCGTTTGAGGCGATCCTGAGCAGCGGAATCGAATCGCACGCGGACATGCGGAAACATTCTGCCGTGGTCGACTTCGTGCTTCGGCGCGATAGCACATTGTGGGTCGAGTTCGAATCCTCGCACGTTCCCGGTCACTTCCTCGACGTGCTCGTCGAACGCTTTCCCGAGGCGAGGTTCGTCCTGACCGTTCGGGATTGTTGTGATTGGCTGAACTCGATGCTGAACCATTACGTGAATCGCTACCCCGACCTGGCTGCCTCGCAACGACCGTTCCATCGGACACTGCAGCGGTTCAACGAGTATCGCTTCAGGGCGCAGCACTTTGCGCATCAGCCCGAAGACAAGGTTCTCGCAACGCACGGCCTGTACCCGGTAGATGCCTATCTGGCTTATTGGACGCGTCACAATCTCCGGGTGCTGACGGCGGTGCCGGAAGACCGCCTGCTGGTCGTCCGCACCGATCGATTGGGAGAGGAGGCCGGTCGAATCGCGGACTTCCTCGGCATTCCGATGGCACATGTGGCGCTCGACCGCTCGCATGAGTTCCGCGCACCGCAGGATCACGCACTGCTCCGACAGATCGACCCCGCCTTTGTGGAAGCACGCGCCCAGCGCCACTGTGGTGAGCTGATGGCACGGTTGTCTGGCCTGCAATCATGACGACCCGGCGGCCATATCTCCAACGCTCACATCGCCGATGCGGCAGCTGGCTGCTCGGCGTGCTTGTGCTCATCGGCAGTCTGTTCCTGACCTCTTGTGGAGGAAGTGGCTCCGGAACATCCACGCCGGCCAGCTCCGGCACGGTGATCGTGGGGCTGACCGACGCCGACGGCGATTTCGTGACCTACACCGTCGATGTCACCTCACTCACCCTGACACGCCGGGACGGCGCCGTGGTCGACGTATTGCCCACCAGTGCGCGTGTCGACTTTGCCCAGTATACGGATCTCACCGAGTTGCTGGCGGCGGCCAGTGTGCCGACGGGTTTCTACACCGAGGTCGACATGACGCTCGACTACCGCAACGCCGACATCCGCGCGGCGCAGGGCAACGGTGTCGTGCAACTGACAGCGGTGGATGCGGCCGGCACCGCGATCACGACGTTGGAAGTCGTGGTCAGGCTCGACACTGACCGGCCCCTTCCCATAGCGCGTGGGGTACCGGCGCATCTTTCGCTGGACTTCGACCTGGAAGCCACCAATTCGGTCGACCTGAATGCCGGCACCGTCACCGTGTTCCCGTTGCTGGTCGCCGACGTCAACCCGGACGTGCCCAAGCCCCACCGCGTGCGCGGTCCGCTGATCGGTGTCGCTGAGACGGGCAGCAGCTTCGAAGTCTCGGTCCGGCCATTTCATCTGCAGATCGGGGATTTCGGTCGGCTGACGGTCGAGACGGACGCGAACACCGTATTCGAAATCGACGGTCATTCCTACCAGGGCGCGGCGGGACTGGCCGCGCTCGCCGCCAAGCCGGCACTTACCGCAACGGTGGCCATCGGAGAGGTGCAGCCATCGAGCCGGACGTTCCTGGCCACCGAGGTTCAGGCCGGTTCCAGCGTCGCCTTCGGCGCCAGTGACGTGGTGATCGGGAGCGTAACGGCGCGCAGCGGTGACGCGCTGACCGTGCGCGGTGCGACGTTGGTACGCCAGGACGGTACGATCGCTTTCAATGACACTGTCAGCGTGCTGCTCGACAGCGGTACGACGAAAGTGGTTCGCGAGCTCGACCCGAGCAACAGTTTCGATACTGCGGACGTATCAGTGGGGCAGCAGATCACTGCGCTCGGTACCCTGTCAGGCAGCTCGGGAAGCTTCACGCTCGATGCTGCCGCGAGTGTGGTACGCATGGAGGTGAGCTCGGTGTCGGGACTGGTGGTGCAGAGGGACAGCGCACCCATGACTGTCGAAGTGCAGAGCATCAACGGCCGGCCGGTCGCGCTCTACGATTTCACCGGCACTGCTGCCGATCCGCAGCTCTATCGCGTGGATACGGGCAGCCTTGCGCTCGCTGCGCTGGGCGCCGGCGACCCGGTGCGCGTGCGCGGCTTCGCGCAGCCATTCGATAGCGGCGTCACGCACGACTTCGATGCCATCAGTGTGACCGATCTTTCCGACGCGACTGCGTGGCTCGCGGTGGTCTGGATACCTTCCACCGGATCCGCGTTCGACAGCCTTTCCGACAGCGGCATGGTGGTAAACCCGAACGGCAGTATCGTGCACCGTGTGGTGCAACGCGGTGTGTTTACCGATCTTGCGTCGCTTTCCGGGAACCCGACGGTGGCACCGGAGAGCGACGGCAGGGGCATCTTCGCCGTCGGACGCAACGGCATCGTGCAGATCTATACGACCTTCGCGACGTTCAACGCGGGTCTGACCGATCAGCTTGGCGCGCATAGTGTGCAAGGTGTGCTGGCGCGCGGAAGCTGGGACGCCGCCAGCGAACGGTTTACCGGCAGCTTCGCGGCGGTGAGCCTGCACTAGCCCGGAAATCTCACCAGCCGGCCCGCGGCGGGCCGGTAAGTGAATGGATCCAAGGGAAGATCTGGCATGCTTCTCGATCGCCGAACGGTAATACAGTGTTCACGCCGCCGGCCTATCCCGGTTCTGGCGGTTTCTCGCTCGCCTTGGCTTGGTCTTCACTCAAGGGGTAGCTACGGCTACCCCTTTCGCTCCAGCCCGGCGCCAGGACGGCTGCGAATTCCGCCAGCTCCCGGGATGCTGGTGAAATTTCCGGGCTACACCGAAAATCTCACCAGCCGGCCCGTAGGTGACAGCAGGTTCGGGACGGCTCTCATGCGCCGGGACCGGCGATCGGGGAGGGTCGAGTGATAGGATTCTGAGCGCCTTCAGCACGACGAGGTTGTTCTACCGCCGCCCGGTGAGAAATGCGGGCGGGAGCAAGGTTGCGACGGCGATCGACACCAAAGCGCAAGGAGGTGTGATGACTACCGTCCGTGCCAGAGCGGTGGGAAGCGCGATGCAACCACCGTCGGCGAATATGACCGGGGCATGGCCGTGTTCACGGTCGCGAAGGGAGGGCTGATGTACGAGGCCACCGTCGGCGGCCAGAATTCAGCTATACGCCGCGCAAATAGTTCGCGGCTCCAGGGCGGCCGTGACAGAACGATGCGCATGACGGTTGCGAGCACCCGCTGGTGTCTTTATCGATGCGACTCGGTCATCAGCTTCCGGAGGTTCGATGACTTCAAATGGGCGCGAGGGTCCGTCGAAGGTGCTTCCGGGTACTCCGACTTATTGAAAGATCACAGGCGGGGCGACCGGGGCTTCAACGTGCGCTCGTAGAGCACCGTCCCGGTGATGTCGTGGATGCGCACGGTCAGATCCCCGTCTTTGCCGATGGCGACTTCACCAAACGACTGCAGGTTCGGCGGCGGCAGGTTCTGCGTCTTGAAGCCTTCGGTTCCCGGTGCACGCAAGTAGTCGTAGCGCGGTCCGAAGCTCTCGTCGAGCTCGTCCGGACCGAAGGCGCCGGCGTGGACGGGGCCGACCACGAACTCCCAGAAGGGCTCGAACTCCTTGTAGGTTGCGCGCTCCGGTTCGTAGCGAATCGCGGCCGCGAAGTGCACGTCGGCGGTGAGAAACACGATGTTCTCGATGCCCTCGTTCCTGACGAAAGTGAGAAGCTCGGCGAGCTGTACCTCGCGTCCCAGCACGCGGGGATCACCTTGCGACCAGCCATCACGATCCCGGGCCTTGCCGGTCACGATCGAAAGGGGATCGGTGGTCGCGATCACTTTCCAGGTTGCCGTGGAACGTTTCAACTCGGCTTTCAGCCAGGCGAATTGCTCCGGACCCAGCATCTCGATCCCGTCAGGGGCGTCGTTCTCGACATTGGGCCCGCGGTAGGATCGTCCGTCGAGCAGGAACAGATCCATGTGCCTGCCGTATTCGAACCTGCGATAGATGCGCTTACCCGCGATGGGGTTGTAGTCGAGCAAAGCCTGGCGAGCACGCCCGGCAAGTAGATCGGCAGACAGCCCGTCGTAGGGCGCTTTGCGCGACAGGGTTTCGCCGGGGTACCAGTCGTTCAACACCTCGTGATCGTCCCATTGCACATAGACCGGGGTGTGCAGCAGAAACCCTCGCAGCTTCTCATCCAACAGGTTGTACTTCCAGTTTGCGCGAAAATCATCCAGGCTGATCGCGACGAAGTCCTTGGCCGGATCGTTCACCCATTTTCCTCCGCCGACTTCAGGAGCGATGGGCTTCTCGCGAGGCGCCGGGTTGTCGGCGTAAATCATGTCACCCTGGAAGAGTGCGAAGTCGGGTCTGAGCTTGCGTATGACGTCGAAGGCCACATAACCGCCGGTGATGATCGAGCCGTCCCTGTCGGTGATTTTCAAGGACGGGCGCTGTCCCCAACCCTGGCCTGCGAGGTCCGCAAGCCATACGAAGCGAACCGCTCCACCGTCGTTTCCGGCGGGAGCCGTCGTGAATGTGGCGACCGGACTTTCGTCCGCGCCAGCCTTGCCGCCGCCCGAGTCGTCGATGCAGCGCGCCCGATAGTAATACGTGGTTCGCGGTTCCAGGCCCTGGAACGCAAGCTTGCCGGTGTAGTCGGAGACTGCGCGGGCCATCACGCCTTGCGTTCGCACTCGCGCGTGTGGGTCGGCAAAGACATCAGCCGTTGCGAGATCGAAGAGCAGGTGGGCTTGCTTCCCCCGGTTGCAGCGCGCCCAGACAATGGCGCAGTGAGCGCCGATGTCGCCGGACTGGACGTAGACAGGACTCGAGGGCCTTCCCTGCGTGTCACCGCTCGCCACCAGCATCGGCACCAGAAGCGCGATGCCGAACCCCATGTGGTGCCCATGTTGCTTGGAGGCCATTCCATTCTTCTCCAGACAGGCGCGATGCCCGCGAGATGACCCGCATAGCCTAGCGTCTCGAGGTGACAGCACGACGATGCGGCGACATTGTGGGAAAGGCGGCCCTTGGGGCCGCCATCGCGCCGCCGTGAGCGACGCAGGTGGCGGCATCCACTGGGCCGGGAGCGACGCTCCCACAGGTGGCGGCATGCGCTGGCAGAAGTGCCCACCGCTGTTTGTTCAACCCGCCGCGCACGGCTTGCCGCCAGTGGGAGCGGGGCTATGCACCGAGATTTGCGGCACGAAGCGCCGCCGGATCAAAGGGCGCATCGGCGCAAGCAGACGATGCGGACGTAACTCGAAGGCAACAGATCCCCGATGATCTGACCGCCATCGACGCCGCGGAAGATCTGGTGAAACTCCACCCAGTCGCATCCGCCCATCATGCCGAGAAGCCCCCGGTTACGTTGCGCCCTGAGTGCCTTGATCTCGCACCCGTTTTGAGCCCTAATGAAACGCCCCATGCAGCATCTCGCGGATTGGGTGTCCAACCGTAAGCCGGAATTGGTTATGAAGTAACCGCGCGGTGGAATCTGGATGCTCTTGGGGGCGATCCGACACGGCGACACTCCTTGTCATTGAACAGGCGCTCAGGATTCGTGCTGGCGGCGACCGCTACCTCCCACAATCGGCCGCAGCGGGCTATCACCCAATACTGCGTAAGCGGCCTAATACACTGTTGAACTAAACCGCTCCGCGGGGCTTTGGTAGGCTTCGGTAGCGGTAGGCTTCGGTAGCGCGCGGCAGCAACATCCCCTTCGGTAGGCATTGTTCACACTCTGGTGTGTGGCCCGTGCGGGCCTTACCCAGAGGAGATGAACGATGACGCCGTTATTGCGCCAGGCAAAGCTTGGTGAAGGGGGAAGCCATGTAGAGGGAAAGACATGACGGAAACCTTCTGAGTGACCCAGCAGGTGCAAGTCCTGTCCCGGCAAAGGTTGGCCACCAGCCGGAACCGAGTGTTGCGTGGTGCGGGTAGGAATCAATAGGGTCAGACTCGATCGATCGCGATTCACACTCAAGGTGGTTATCGAAAAGAAAAAGCGGCGCGGCGGAATCAGGATGCTGTTGGGGGCGAGGCGCCAGGCGACATCTGTTGTCATTGAACGGGCGTTCACGATTCATGCTGGTGGCGACAACTATATCGCACAATAGATAGCGGGGGGTTGTCACGCAGTACTGCGTAGATGGCCCAGTAAACGGTTGGGTGCCGAAATAGTGGTCAACTATGGGTTATGTAAAAACGACACCGATCCTCCGGATATTTGACGAAACCAAAGCCAAAGAAATCTATGTGGTTCTGGGCTTCAGAGTCGACTGGGAACACCGTTTCGAGGAGGGTTTGCCAATATACATGCAGCTTTCAAAGGATGGCTGCATCATCCATTTATCAGAGCATTGTTGTCCTGGCGCGGCAATGAGGATTGAAACGAACGAACTCGATGCGTTTCAAAAGGAACTTGCTGCGAAAGCGTACAAGTATGCACGACCGCGAATAGAAGAGATGCCCTGGGGCAGCCTCGATATGTCCGTTACTGATCCATTCGGGATCAGACTGACGTTCACAAACGCAGTCAGCACCCAGCCAATAAGGATTGACTGCCAAGTATGCTGCAGCTGGCCATACATCACGTTGAGGCTGTAGAAATCGATAGAAGATCGATAGCGTCCGACTCGATTGATCACGATTTTTCAAACGAATCGATCGGGCACGGCCAGTTCCCGCGCGACGCGGAATTGCCGGCGCAGAGCTATTCGCAAAGTTTCAATCGATCGAGTCTGACCCTATTGATTCTATTGATTCATCCCGGCAACTTGGCAATCATGGTCTTGATTTCGTCTGCGGAAAAGGCCCGCATGGTTTGCGTTCGTACGTTGCCGAGGGAGCCCAGCTTCAGGAGCGACGACGTGACGGCTTCATCGGTTCCCTCCACGACCACGACGAGGTCGTAGCTCCCCACGGTGTAATGGGCGCTCTTGACGGTCACGCCGAGCTTTTCCGCCAACGCCCTGAACGCACCGAGCCGATCCGGGGAGTCCTTGATGTTCCGGATGCCCTGATCGGTGAAGTTTGCGAGTGTGATGTAAGTTGCCATGAAGCGCCTCCTTGGGCGGTTGGCTTGCAGCTCTCCAAACGGATGGACGACTGTCATTCGTCGGGGCACGTGAGCCGCGCTGCGAGCGCGCACTGCTCCGTGACGCCAAGCGGTCAGCATAGGCGGTGCAAGAACAGCGTAGCAGGATTTCACGAACAGTGGGCCGAGTGGAGGCGCGCCTTGTGGATTTCGATGAAGCGCAGCGGAATCGACGAAGGAGAGAAACGGAATCGAGGGCATGGAACGCACTGGTATCAAGGCCGGGGATCGGAGTGGCGTTGTGGTTCCCGATCCCCGGATTCCACTTCGTTTCATCCGGGCTACGATATGCCCGAAGCGCGTGGCTCCGCTACGGCGACGGTGGTCCGATCCTCCGCCTCGCGCACGTCCGCGCGGTGGTCCTTGGCGAGCAGGATGTAGATCGAGGGCAGCACGAAGAGGGTGAACAGTGTGCCGATGGTCATGCCGCCGACGAGCACGAGGCCGATGGAGTTGCGAGCCGCGGCACCCGCGCCGGTCACCAGCGTGAGCGGGAAGTGACCGGCCACGGTCGCCACGCTGGTCATCAGAATCGGTCGCAGGCGCGTCATCGCCGCTTCGTGGACGGCATCGACTTTCGATCGGCCCTGCTGCTGGAGCTTGTTGGCGAACTCGACGATGAGAATTCCGTTCTTCGCGATCAGGCCGACGAGGGTGACCAGGCCGACCTGCGCATAGATATTCAGCGTCGTGGTCCAGCCGTTGGTCCAGAAGGGAATGTTGGGATTGGGCATCTTCAGAAACGTGAACAGCAGCGCGCCGAACATCGCCAGCGGCACGGACCCGAACAGAATGATGCAGGGGTCGCGGAACGAATTGAATTGCACCGCGAGCGCGAGGAAGATCAGGACGATGGCCAGCGCAAACGCGGGCAGAAACTTGTTGCCCTCCTGGCGGAGCTGGCGTGATTCGCCGGTATAGTCGATCGAGTAGCCCGGCGGCAGGATTTCGCGAGCCGCATCCTCCAGCACCTTGAGCGCCTGATCGAGCGTGCGATTGGTCATGCCCGAAAGCTTGACGGAATTCAACTGCTGGAAGCGGTTGAGCGAGCGCGGCACCGTCGTGGTCTCGATGTGCGCCACGGTGCTCAACGGAATGAGCTCCTCCTGCGGGCCCTTGATGTAGAGATTGGTAAGCTGCTCCGGATTGAGGCGCCGGGAGCGCTCGATCTGCGGGATGACCTTGTAGCTGCGGCCGGCGATGTTGAAACGGTTGACGAAATCGCCGCCCAGGGCCGCGGCGAGATCGCTGCCGACCTGATTGAGGTCGAGGCCGAGTGCGCCGACCTTGTCGCGGTCGATGACGACTTCGGCCTGCGGCTGGTCGTACTTCAGATCGATCTGTGGCGGGAAGAAGAACAGTCCGCTCTGCGTCGCCCTGGCCTGTATCTGTTGGGCGAATTCCAGCAGTCGCTTGGCGTCGGCGGTCGAGGCGATGATGAATTCGATCGGAAAGTTGCTGCCGCCGGGAAGGGCGGGCGGCGTCGTGACGAATATCTGAAAGCCGGGGATGCGGGACAGCTTCGCCTGCACCTCGGGCAGGATCTCGAACACCGTGCGCTGGCGCGGATCGTGCCACGGCTTGACGACCATGCCCGAAAACCCGTCGGTGTCGAACAGGGCGGCGGTGGAGGGTGCGAACAGGATCTGGAAGGTGAGATCCTCCTCGGGAGTGCTGAGGAAGGCCTGCTCGGCTGCACGGCCGTAGAAGGTTTTCTGGTCGACGGTGGCGTTGGCCGCCGTGTTGATGAGGCCGAACAGCACGCTTTGATCTTCACTCGGCGCCAGCTCCTTCGGCGACAGGGAGTACAACGGAAACGCCGCCAGGGATACCACGATCCAGATGGCGTAGACATAGGGCCGCGCTTGCAGCGTCCCGCCCACTGCGCGACCGTAGCTCCGGCGCAAGCCGGTCGAAATGGTGATTGATCCAGCCGGTAAAGCCGCGCTCCTCGGCGTCGGCGCTGCGCAGCATGTGCGCCGACATCATCGGAGAAAGCGTGAGCGCGACGATGCCCGAGATGGTGACGGTACCGGCCAGCGTGAGCGCGAACTCCCGGAACAGCGCGCCGGTGAGACCGCCCTGCAGTGCAATCGGCGTGTACACCGCCGCGAGCGTGATGGTCATGGCGATGATCGGGCCCGACCAGCTCGCGCGCCCCGAGCAGCGCCGCTTCGCGTTTGGTCCGCCCTTCGCGCAGGTGGCGCTCGATGTTTTCGACGACGACGATGGCGTCGTCCACCACCAGACCGACCGAAAGCACGATGGCGAGCAGCGTGAGCAGGTTGAGCGTGAAACCGAAGACCTGCATCAGGAAGATGCCGCCGATGAGCGAAACGGGTATCGCGACCATCGGCACCAGTGCCGAGCGCATCGAGCCGAGGAACAGAAAGATCACCATGACGACGATCAGCAGGGTGTCGCCGAGGGTCTTGGTGACCTCGCGGATGGCATTGGCGATGTATTCGGACGCGTCATAGCCGATGGTCACGTCGAGGCCCGTCGGCACGTCGCGCTTGACGGCGTCGAGCTCCTTGCGCACGCGTTTGACGACATCGATGGTATTGGCGTTCGGCAGCGGAAAGATGCCCATGAACACCGCGGTCTGGCCGGAATAACGCACCGAGGTGTCATAGTCCTCCGCGCCCAGAACGACGTCCGCGATATCCTCCAGGCGCACGATGGTGTCGTTGCGCTGGTAGATCACCAGCCGCTTGAAATCCTCGACCGAGTGCAGGTCGGTATTGGCGGTCAGGTTGACCTGGACCAGCGCCCCCTTGGTGTTGCCGACGGCGGCGAGGAAATTGTTGTTGGCGAGCGCCTGGCGCACCTGGGCGGGACTGACGTGCAATGCCGCCATCTTGTCGGGCTTGAGCCAGATGCGCATCGCGAAAGTGCGCGCACCGAGGATTTCCGCGCGCTGCACCCCGGCGACCGACGCCAGCCGCGGTTGCACGACGCGGGTGAGATAATCGGTGATCTCCGCCTGCGAGAGTATGTCGGAGGCGAAGCTGAGATAGGCGGAGGCGAACTGTGAATCCGCGGATTGCACGGTGATTGACGGGACCTCCGCCTCGGGCGGCAGATCGTTGCGTACCTGATTCACCTTGGCGGTGATTTCGGCGAGCGCCTTGGTGGGTTCGTAGTTCAGCTTCAGGCGGGCGTTGATCATCGAAAAGCCCTGCAGACTTTTCGATTCGATGTAGTCGATGCCGTCGGCCGAGGCGATGGCCTGTTCGAGCGGCGTGGTGATGAAGCCGCGCACCAGCTCGGCACTCGCGCCGACGTAGACAGTCGAAATGTTGACTGTGGCATTCTCGCTGCGCGGGTATTGCCGGATGTCGAGCGAGCGCCAGGCCTGCAGGCCCGCGATCACGATCAGGAGATTGACCACGATCGCGAGGACCGGGCGGCGGATGAAGAGATCGGTGATGGAGGTCATGACGCTAGCCCGGAAATCTCACCGGCATCCCGGGAGCTGGCGGAATTCGCAGCCGACCTGGCGCCTGGCTGGAGCGAAGGCGGTAGCCGTAGCTACCCCTTGAGTGAAGACCCAGCCAGGGCGGAGCATGTGCCGCGATGATCATGGCGTTGCCCGCCGGATCACTCGTTGCCGGGGTTGGGCGCGAGCTGTGCGTTCGGAGCGAGCGTATTGTCGACCACGACCGCCATCTTGGGTCTCAGCTTGAACACGCCGCTGCTCACCACCGAATCGCCGGCTTTCAGACCGGAGGTGACCGCAACGAAATCGCCGCGCGCACGCCCCAGCCGCACGATCTGCTGGCGGAGGACTTTTTTCGTGTCACCGGTTTGTTCGTTCTTCTTGTCCTCGATCACGAAGACCGTGTCGCCGTAGGGTGCATAGAGCACTGCGGTCGCGGGAATGGCGAGAACCGCCTGGTCGCCGGGGAGCACCACCTCGACGCCGGCAAACATGCCGGAGCGCAGCGTCTCTTCGGCATTGGCGATGGTCGCCTGGACGCGAATGCTCCGCGTGACCGGATCGACCTCCGGATTCACGGCATTGATCCGACCCTCGAAAACCTGCCCCGGCGCCGCGTCGGTGGAGACCCGCACGGTGCTGCCCGGGACAAGAACCGACAACTGCTGCTGCGGCACCGAGAAGTTCACGTAGATCGGATCGAGTGTCTGCAGGCTCGCGATGGGGTCGCCCTCGCTGAGGATCTGGCCCAGGTTGACCAGGCGCAGGCCCAGTCGGCCCGAGAACGGCGCGCGCAACGTCTTTTTGTCGATGATCGCGCGGACGTTGTCCACTTCGGCGGTGGCCTGCTTGAACTGGGCCTCCGCGGTGTCGAACTCGGACTTCGATGCCGTGTGCTTGGAGAGCAAATCCCGCGCGCGGGCGAGGTTGAGTCGTGCCAGCTCCGCGGCAGCCTCGGCCGAGCGCAACTGCGCCTCTTCGCTGGCCGTATCGAACCGGACCAGTACGTCACCGGCTTTGACATGATCGCCGGACTCGAAGACGATCTTGACGATCTTGCCGCCTAGCTCCGCTCCCAGCGTGACACCCTGCACCGCGGCCAGTGATCCGACCGCCTTGACGGTACGCGGCCACATTTCCCTGCGGGCCACCTCTGCGGTGACGGTCTCGGGCGGCACGACCATGGGAGTCGAGCCCATGATGCTGAATTGCCGCATCTTGATGGCAACCGGCAGACCGATCAAAACGAGCAGTCCGATAACAACGATGACGAGTCTCTTGGCCATAAGACTCAGGCTTCCGCCGGTCTCGAGTCCTTTTCTCCCGGACAAGCGGGCTGGTCCCCATGGGCGCGGGACGGATCAAGGGATTGGTACTCAGGATACGCGGAGTCGGCCCCGCTCGCAGAAAGCGAAACCATCTCCCGCTGAAAACAGGGGCGATTCTAACGCACCGGAGAGTGATGTGCCATGCAAGTTTGCACTCGGTGTATTACAGGCTCCGGCGTCGCGACCTGGCGGACCTCGCCGTCTGCCGTCGCAGGCGCCGCTTCCGCGGACCACGGTCTGCCGCAAGTGCTACATCCAACCGGCATGCGGGACTACCGTTCAATCGGTTCTGCGAGCTCACGATACCGGCAGAACGCATTGGCCAACTGCATCTGTCGCGGCGTGCGGCAATCCGGTTCGAAGAGTCTGGGGTTGGCGATGAGGATGCTGATGCAGCGGGCGCGGGAAGTCGCGACGTTGAGCCGGTTGAGGCTGTACAGGAATTCCATGCCATGCGGCGCTTCGGCCGGCGACGACGTGGCCATCGAGTAGATCACGATGGGCGCTTCCTGGCCCTGAAACTTGTCCACGGTGCCGATGCGCGCGCCGGGCAGGCGCTCCTGTAGCTCGAACACCTGGGCGTTGTACGGAGCGATGATCAGGATGTCCTGCAGGGAGATCCGCCTCCCGGTGCCGCTCTTGTCGATCCATGTGGTCTCGTCATCGATCAATGCCCGTACGAGCGCGCGGACGCTATCAGCCTCTTCGGGCGAGGCGCTCTGATTGCCCTCGTGCTCCACCGACAGGAACCGCAATCCACTGCCCTGCACCGGACCGCTCGAGACGATGCGCTGGTTTTCCAGGCCGGGCCGCGCCGTCAGCCGTCCTTCGTAGAACATCTCACTGGTGAATGCGCAGATGTCGGGGTGAAGACGCCAGGTCTCTTCGAGGAAGAGTCCGCGATCGGCCGCGATGGTCTGATGACCGCCCAGGATGTAGTCGAGCGCCGAGACGGCCGTCCCGTCGGGATGACTTCCCTGGACCGGCTGATCGAGCTGCTGCGGGTCACCGAGCAGCACAAGGCCCGCGCCGGCGTGCGATACGGCCAGCACATTGGCGAGCGACATCTGCGCCGCTTCGTCGACGAAAAGCACGTCGACCGCATTCCGGGCCTCGGGGCGCGCCCAGAGCCAGGCCGTGCCGCCGGCAACCTGGCACGACGAGCCGAGCGCATCAAAGACATCGTTCTTCGTCGTGAACCCCAGGCGCGGCTGGTCCGCTTCCGCATCGGGGACTTTCTGCAGGCAGGCAAGGTCGGTTCCGCGCTCCTCCGCAGCCTTTACCACCTCATCGAGTAGATTGCGGATGACCTTGTGACTGGCCGCCGTGACGCCCACGCGCGCGCCCTGTTCCACCAGTGCGCAGATCATGCGCGCGCCGGCGAAGGTCTTGCCGGCGCCCGGCGGTCCCTGAATCGGGAGTACCCCGCCCTGAAGGCTGGGCACGATCCGCATGGCGGCCTCGAAGGGAGTCTCACCCGGCACTCGGAGGATCGCATCGCCGGGGCGCGGCGGTTGCCTCAAGAGCAGATCCCGCGCAGCGCGGTGGGGTCCTTCACCGATGATTCCGCAGGTGGCGATGTCCTCCGCGATCCCGACCAGCGATTCCGCCACCACCTTCGAATTGACCATCTCATGAGAGAACACGGCCGCCGGATGTACGGCCACGCTGTCCTTGCGTTTCCTGATATCGACCGTGCGGTCTTCGAACGAGATGGATTCCAGACTTCCGAGCCTGGCGCCGCCGACACTCACGAGGGGGTCGCCTTTGCGCAGCTCCGTTTCCTGCATGGGAAAGCGGTAGCGATGGACGGGAGCCTTGGCGGTGCCGCCCACCGTCGCGGCAAAAACCAGACCGGAGAGGGCGCATCGTTCATCGAGCAGATCGTCTGCGGACAGATCGCGCAGGCGGAAGTATTCCCACCAGACGGACTTCTCCTCGCGGCGGTGCCAGTCGGCAGTGTTCGCCAGGATCCATCGTGCGTGCTGATCTTGCGTGCGCTCGTCCGGATCGGCCGGCACATCGGCGGTCAGGCGTTCGGTGAGCGCGTTGATTCTCTCCTGCCACTCGCTGATGGCGACGCTCGCATCCCCTTCACCGGGTACCGGCCGATCGATGGCTGCACCACCGGCGATGGCCTCGGCGCGGATCTGCTCCAGCCAGTCCCGGAGCCTGCGGGTGGATATGCAGTCATCCCGGTTGTAGCGCTGAACCACCGAACGGGTTTCCGCCGGGATCGCGTCCCTGTCTGCAAGTTCCAGGCAGGTCTGCACGTGGGTCAGCGCCCGGTTCGCCTCGGGCAACGGCACGGCTCGCTCGTAGCCGAAGAAGGCCTCCAGGTCCTTCAGCGAATAACGCTCCACGCTGGCGCGCACGGCACGCCGCACCACGCCATAGAGGTCGACCAACAGCCCGGCGCGCAGCATGCGGTCGATCTCCTCCTCGCGCGTTGCATAGCGTCCCATCAACCGTTTGAGGGCGCCGGGCTCATAAGGCGCAAAATGGTAGATGTGCAGATCCGGGTATTGCTGCCAGCGGGCGATGACGAAGTCGACGAAGGCCTGGAAAGCCTTTCTTTCCTCGTCGCGCGAGTGCGCCCACTGACCGGTGTACTGCTCGTCACCCCGGCCATCGAGGACAACCCGGCCGAACAGATACTCCAGGCCGCCCTCGCCGACGTAGGGATCGCCTTCCAGGTCGAAGAAGATGTCCCCGGGGGAGGGCTCCGGCAGTCGCGCCAGGCCGAAGCCGGGCTCGGGTTCGAGCACTTCGTATACCGGCGCCTTGCGTTCGCGCCCGGCGATCTGGATCCGGGCCTGTTCGCGAATGCGCTCGTAGGTCTGGGCGGCGCCACGCTCCGGCTTCCAGGGCAGGGGCAGCGGCATACCCGCGAGCGCGCTTGCCGTGGTCACGCCCTGGCGCCGCAGCTCGCCGATCTGCAGCCTGGAGGTGCCTGCCACGAGACAGAGGTGATCGTCGGCGCGGCGGCGCGCATCGCATTCGCGGCGCCAGCGGCAGACGTCGCAATAGTCCGTGGGGTCGGGATAGGTCCCGGCCGGTGTCCCGCCGGCAAGGGACACCTCCAGGCTTCTGCGCACGAACCGGTAGTAGGCAAGATAATCGCTGGTGCGAAACACCTGCGGCTCGAACCCGGACCACGGTGCAACGACATACATGCGGTCCGGGATCAGGCGCTGGACCGAAGATACCAGGTCGGCGTACAGGCAAAGCTGAAGGATGGTACCGCCTTTGGTCTGGCGCGCGAGCTTGGTGTCGATCACCTCATAGGACCAGGCGCCAAGGGCGCTTGGTGTAGCGGTGCGCCGCAGGATGTCCGTGCGTCCACCCCACCGTCCGTCGAGAAGCACGCCCTGGTAGATGATCTCGGCGCCACCGCGCATCGCGGCGATGGTGTCTTCGGCCTGCTTCGCCGCCAGCCCTGCGCCGCCAATCTGCACCACGCCGTAGCCGCGATTTTGCAGGTGCTCCAGGAAGGCTTCTTCATGCAGTGCGCCCCGCTCGCGCAGGACCTCGAGCAGAGGATCCCAGATCTTGGGCTTCTTGCGAACGCCCTTCGCGACCTCGACATCGAGGACGGTGAGGTGACGGCAGTTCAGATGCCCGACCAGATCGGTCGCGCTGAATCTGATGACTCCCTGCTCGATCCAGTCCATCTGGCCGCTCCGGCATCCCCACTGGTGAAATTTCCGGGTTAATCCTTCAAGAAGGCGACGATCAATGCAAGGAAAGAATGGTGGAAGTGCCGCTGCGGGTACCATTCAGCGGTAATCATGTCGGACCGCGTAAAACGGTGGAACCGCTGCGCTTGTTCCACCCTACCTGGGGATGCCGGAGTCGCTGGGGCGGGAACCAGGGTGTTGCTGGAAAGGCAATGCGGCGGATCACGGTTGGATTCCGCCCACAAGGGTCACGCACACACCCGGGCGAAACAAGGGATTTTAATCAGTCCTGCGAATTCCATTCACAGCAACGCGCAAGCGCAAGACCCACATTGTAGCCCGGACGGAGTGAAGTGGAATCCGGGGATCGGGACCACAATGCCGGTCCGATTACCCAAACCATGGGATTGCGTCCATCCTTCCATCCTTCCATCCTTCCATCCTTCCATCCTTCCATCCTTCCATCCTTCCATCCTTCCATCCTCCACTCCCCCCCCCTCCATCCCTCCATCCCTCCATCCCTCCATCCCCCATCCCCCATCCCTCCATCCCTCCATCCCTCCATCCCTCATCCCTCATCCCTCATCCCTCCATCCCTCCATCCCTCCATCCCTCCATCCCTCCATCCCTCTCCATCCCTCCATCCCTCCATCCCTCCATCCCGCTGCACTCTTTCCTCGATTCCGCTTCGCTTCATCGAGGCTACACAACCTCCGCCAACGCCCGCAGCAACCGCGCCAGATCGTCATCCCCGATGTCTCCCATCGTCGAAATGCGAAAGATGCGATTGGCGAGTCCACCCTGACCGGCATAGATCACGAAGCCGCGCGCCTTGAGGCGATCGTGCAGAGCCCCGTAGTCGATGTGCGCCGGCAGACGGTAGGCGCGCAAGGCCACCGAGCTTTCGGTTGCCGGCAGGAAGGGCTCGACACCGAGCGCCTGCAGCCGTTCGCGCACTGCCTCTGCGAGCTGGCGATAACGGGCATGCCGTGCGCGCCAGCCGCCGGCGGCTTGCATCTCATCGAGCGCGCGCGCAAGCGCGTGGAAGAGATGCACGGGAAGCGTGAAGGGCGCGCTGCCTGCGTCCTGCTCGCGGGCGCAGGCGGGAAGATCCAGATAGACGGTGCGGCGGAGGAGCTCCGGATTGGCCAGGGCGCCGCGCTGGGCGATGACGAACGACAGGCCCGGTGCCCCATGCAGGCATTTGCCGGCGGTGGCGGCGCAGGCGGTGCTGTTCCAGGCTTCGAGGTCGAGGGCTTCGGCCCCGAAGCTGCTGACTGCGTCGACCAGCAGCCCCACGTCGCGGGCGAGACACAGGGCGCCGAGCTCGGTGAGGTCGTTGAGTCTGCCGGTGGTGGTCTCGTGGTGCACCACGGCGACGTGACTGATGTCGCTGTGGGTGGCGAAGGCGTGCTCGACATCGGCGAGGTGAAAGGGCGCTCCCCAGGGATAGGTGAGCACGTGGTGCGCAATGCCATGCACGGCGGCGATGCTCGCCATGCGCTCGCCGTAGACGCCGTTGGCGATGACCAGCACTCGGGCGTCGCGCGGCACCAGGCTGCTCAGCATGGCCTCGACCGCAGCGGTGCCGGAGCCGGCCAGCATCACCACAGACCACTGCGCCGGATCGAGCGCGTACACGTCCGCAAGAGCGCCGCGCACCGACTGCAGCAGGGCGCCGAACTCGGGCTCACGGTGGCACAGGTCGGGACCGGCGAGCGCCGCGCGCACGCCCGCCGTCAGGTTCACGGGGCCCGGGTTCAGCAGGATCATGGGGCTGTGGCCGGGATGCCCGGCGCTCCCCCGGGCGCGCGTGCAAGGTGCGCCATGAAGCGCTCCGCGCACCTTCGCGGGATGCAGGTTCGGGCGCGGCAGGCCGGATGGCGTGCCCGGCCGGATGTGCAGGTGCAGAAATGCGGGACGTTTGCCCGGTACCCGCCGCAGTAGGGCGGTCACGAGCTCCGGGTCGTCACCGCTTGCCGTGTGCCCGTAGCCGCAGGCCTGGGCCAACGGCGCTGAAATCGACGCCGGGCGAGAGCGTTGCCTGGCCGCCGGTGGATTCGTGCACCTGGTTGTCGAGCAGGATGTGCAGCAGGTTGCCGCGCCCGTGGGCGCCGACGCTTGCGAAGTTGCCCATGCGCATCAGCGCCGCGCCGTCGCCGTCGATCACCACCACCCGAAGATCCGGTCGCGCCAGCGACAGGCCCAGCCCCAGCGCCGGCGCGCAGCCCATGGAGCCCACCATATAGAAGTGTCCGGGGCGGTCGGCGAGGGCAAAGAGCTCGCGTCCCGTGTAGCCGGTGGTGGCGATGACCGCCGTGTGGGCGTCATCGGTGGCGGCAACGATGCGCCGCAACACTTCTGCGCGCGTGGCGCGCGGCTGCGCACCGCGGCTGGAGGACGCGGCACTGCGCGCCTGTCCCGCCGGCGCTCGACAACCCAGCTGTCGGATCCGGCAATGCAAAGGGTGCAACCGCACCCTTGCGCAGGATGAGCGCATAAGGACGCTGCGCCTCGTCCAGGTGTCGCTGCGCGCGCGCCAGCGTCGGCGCGATTTCGGTGCGCTGCTCGGGGAACCATGACCACGGGATCTGCAGCTGCTCCAGCATGCCGGGCGTGATCTGTCCCATCAGCTCGTGCTGCGGTTCGTCGCCGCGCTCCGGGTCGCCGCGCAGGGTGACGATCAGCAGCAGCGGAATACGGAACGGCCAGGTGAGCGAGGCGAGCGGGCTCACCGCGTTGCCGAGGCCGGAGTTCTGCAGCATCACCACGGCGCGCCGCCCCCCCAGCACTGCGCCCGCGGCGGTGGCGACGGCATCGCCCTCGTTGGGCGAGGACACGTAAGTGAGCCGCGGGGTGGCGATGGCGTAATTGATGAGTGGCGTGAGAAAGGAGCAGGGCACGCCGGTGTACCAGCCGTAGCCGAGCGCGAGGCCGGCCTCGACGAACTCGGACGCCTCGATCACGGGACCTCGCCGGCCGGATGCACGGCGTCGGCGCCGTGGGTGAAGTCGCTCGCCCGGCACACGTCCTCGAGGCTGTCCACGTCGAGCCAGTGCCCGTGGATGTAGAAGACCTTCACCGGCTGACCGCAGGCGATCAGGTGATTGAGCAGGTCGCCCATGCCGAGCGTTTCGAAATCGGGCCGCGCAAGAAGTTGTGCCAGCGCTTCCTCCAGCCACAGCCGCCCCTTGCCGCGCACGCCCAGCATGCCGATCCAGCGCCCGTGCGGGCGCCCGCCACCGGGCGAGGCGTGGTTCTCGATGCGCACCAGCTCCACGTCCTCCTGGATTGGCAGCCGATCGTCGGCGCGGGTGCACCAGGCGAGGTCGCGATAATCGCGGCTGTCCTCGGCGGGCAGCGCGGAGTCGATCACCGCCACGATCTCCCCGCGCTGCTCCAGGAGGTCGCGCAGTACGTAGCTGCGAAACAGCAGGTCGCCGTAGAGGATCACGGAATCGCGCTGCAGCGCCGGGCGCGCGCAGGCGAGCGAGGTCAGCTCGCCGCCGCGCACGTGCTGCGGATTGTGCACCAGGGACACGCCTGGCGACGTCGATGGCGCCCTGCTTGTAGCCCGCCACGACGGTGATGCGCTGGATGCGCTGGCGGCGCAGCTCGTCCACCTGATGCTGCAGCAGGGGCTTGCCGCGCAATCGGGACCATCGCCTTGGGCCGGTTCTCGGTGATGGCGTCCATGCCCTGGCCCTGGCCCCGGCTCGCGGCCAGGATCACCGCATGGGTGTCGGTCTGCTGCGCGCTCAGATAGCGGCGCTCGGCATGCGCCAGCTCCTCGGCGCCCTGCAGGCGGAAGATCTCCTCCACGGTGGCGATGCGGTCCTCGACGTTCACCACGGTCTCGCTGGACTGGACCTCGCGCGCCACCGCAGCCATTTGCGCCGCGGCTGCGCGCAGCATGTGGTTGGCCCAGATCACCACGCTGATGCCGGCCTTGCGGAACACCGCCGTCGGCGTGCTGTAGTACTTGGTCGGCACGATGACGAGCGGCAGGCGGCCTTGCCAGTGCCTGGCGAACGCCAGCACCTCGTCGGGACGCGAGCGCTTGCTGTGGATCAGGATGGCGTCGGCGCCGGCCTGGTGATAGGCCTCGGCACGGCGCAGCGCCTCGTCCAGTCCCCAGCCGGCGATCAGCGCCTCGACACGCGCGACGATGCAGAAGTCCGGGTCCTGCTGGCTGTCCTTGCCGGCCTTGATCTTGCCGCAGAACTCCTCGACTTCGCCCAGCGCCTGGCGCTCGCCGTCGATGAAGCTGTTGGTCTTGGGAAACAGCTTGTCCTCGATGCACACGCCGGCGATGCCGCGCTGCTCGAGCTTTTGCACCAGCCGGCGCATGTTGTTGAAGTTGCCGTAGCCGGTGTCGCCGTCGAGCAGGATCGGGATGCTGGTGCTGTCGGACATGAACTCCAGCATCTCCACCACCTGCGTCCAGCTCGCCTCGTTGTTGTCGCGCACGCCGAGCTGGGCCGAGATGGCGAGCCCGCTGGCCCAGATGCCCTTGAAGCCCGCCTCCTCGACGATGCGTGCGCTGATCCCGTTGTGCGCATCCATGAGGAATTCGAGCTGTGGCGACTCGAAGAGCGCCCGCAGCCGGGCGCTCTTGGAAACGGTCGCGATGGGCGCGATGGTGGCGATGGCAGCGTCTCCTCTTTTTTCTTGTGTCCAACCGTCTGCACGCGGACGGTCACCGATTCAAGGTTGTTGCAGCTCCGGCAGCGCGGGCAGGATTTCATTCCCTGCCCGCGCCACGTCTTCGGGGAAGTCGATTTCTATCCAGCGTAGCCCCGTTATGTCCTCAATGCCAAAGCGTTCCGGCGCCTCCAGCAGCACATCGCGCAATGCCTCCTCGTAGGGTTGGTCACTGCGCCCGGCGTCGACATAGCGCTCGGCGACGTCGGCGAGCCGAGCCGCGATCTGCGGCTCCAGCCGGAAAAAACCCACCGACTCCCCGCAGTAGTCGGCGGCGACTTCCACCTGCTTGCGAAACTCTACCAAAACGCCGGCGCGCAGGCAGAGCTTCACCGGCTCGTCGCCCGGTTCGAAGTCGCGATCGAGCAGAAAGCAATTGCGATGCGGCGTCGCCACCAGGCGCTGCAGAATACGCGGGTCGTACAGCACGTCGGCGTCCATCAGCAGCACCGGCCCCCCGGCGCGCAGCGCATCGCGCAGCGTCCACAATGTGACAATGCTGCCTTCCTCGTAGCGTGGATTGATCACCGTACGTACCGGCATGCCGCAGCGGTCGCGCGCCAGGGCGGCCTCGATGGCATCGCTGCGATAGCCCAGCGCGATCGCCAGCTCCTCCACCCCGCACGCGCGCAGTGCCCGCAGATGACGCTCGAGCAGCGTCGTGCCGCCGATCTCGAGCAGGCACTTGGGCGGGCAGTCGCCGGTGCTGCCCAGGCGCCGCCCGACGCCTGCGGCGAGCATCAGCGCGCGCACGGACGTGGTGCGCGCGCCCAGGTCAGGGACTGCAGGCGGCGTTTCACACCCGGAACACGTACTGCCGCTCGGGCGTGCGCTCGCAATCCGGTGGGTAGTTGTTGCGCTTGTCGGCGTAGTACTGCCGCCGGTGGTCGCCGTCGGCGCGCCGGTTGTAGGTGACATACAGCACCCGGCGCGGTTGATCGGAACGGTTGGGCGCGGAGCGATGCGGCGTAAAGGAATCGAAGAACATGGCATCGCCCGGCGCGGTCGGGTAGGGCTCGAAGACCATGCCTTGCATGTCCTCATCCGAGAGCGGCTCCCAGAGCCTGCCGATCAGGCCGCGCCGATGATGTCCGGCGGCGACCTCCAGGCAGCCGTTGCGCTGCGTCGTCGTGTCGATGGTGACCATGGCCGTGATGTGCAGCGGCGCGTAGCTTGCCCATCCGGCCTGCAGGTCCTGGTGCGGTGTGAAGCCGCCGGCGCCCGGCAGCTTGAAGTTGATCTTGTCCTTGAACAGCACCGCCGGCTCGCCGAGCAGCTCGGAAACCACGCCCTGCATCTTGGCCCCGTGGACCAGGCGATCGAACGCGGCGTGAAAGGAGCAGAAGTCCTCGATGCGCGACAGCAGGCGCGCGCCGGACCGGGTGAGGCTGTTCTCGAAATACATCATCTCCCGCCCGGGCGTCTCGGGGCGGGCGGCGAGCTCTTCGGTCCACAGGGCGATGTCGCGCATCTCGTCGTGGTCGAACAGACCACGCAGCAGCAGGAAGCCGTCGCGCTGGAACAGCGCCAGCCGTTCGGCGCTGATGAGCGGCTCATGGACCATGCATCACCTCAGGGTGCGACACGTACTCTTCGATCGGGGGAAACCCGGCGGGAGGCATGCGGGGCTCGGGTCTGGGTGCGGGTGGCTGTAGTGCGCCGTCGATGTGACGTGCCACGGCAACGAGGGTTCGGCGCGCGGCGCGGTAGCCCCCCGCAACCCGCGCGAGCCTCGGCCAGGCGTGCGGCTGCAGGAGCACGTGCATCAGCAAGTGCAGCGGGTGCAGCCGCCCCAGGGCATCGACGCTGCCCAGGGCCTGCGGCGGTATGGTGTCGGCGAATCCGTCGGCGACCGCTCGGATCGCCAGGAAGGGAACGCCGGCCTCCTCCGCGAGCGTGGCGAGCCCGGCGCTTTCCATGTCGGCGACGACGGCACCGGAGGCTTCGGCGGCCGCGCGCTTGTCCTCGGGCGTGGCCAGGACCGAGCGCGCCTCGACCAGCGTCCCGGAGTGGATGAGCAGCTGGTTGCCGAGCGCGAGGCACACCTGCGCACGCCACGCGGTGTGAACGGGAAACAGCCGGCCGTCGGCGTCGAACACCATCTGCGGCACGATCAGGTCGCCCGACCCCAGGCGATTGTCCAGTCCCGCCGCACAGCCCCAGCTGAGCAGCGCCTCGGCGCCCAGTTGCAGCAGCCGGCGTCCGGCGCGTCGGGCGGCACGCGGACCCATGCCGGAAAGGGTGATCAGGCTGCCATCACGCAGCCGGAACGTTCGCGGCCCGCACCGCTGCCTGTGCGCAAATGCGCGAGCCTCACCCGGCAGCGCCGCCACGATACCCGTGCGCATCAGTTTCTTGCTCCGAAAGATGGAAATGGATGGTGCGACAGAACAGGGATGGATGGTTCGGCAGGTCGAACCCTGCGGCCGCGCCCGGTACGCGAGCGACGCGCGCCATCGGCGCACGGATCGTGCCTTCCGGGAACGCGGCGGCGTGCGCCGCCTGCAGGACATCGGTGTACAGCGCGGTGGTCTCGCGGGGCCGGTCGATGCATGTACAGAACTGGGAACGCTCCATCGTCTTGCTCTTCTGGGCCGACTGGGCCGCAACCACGCAGCCTGCCTGCAGGCGTGATTCATGTCAAAGCATAGCGCATGCCCGGCCCACTCGTATCGGTGACCGGAATCCGTCCGGCATTCCGGCGGGGCGGAGAGGCACAAGAACAGGCCGATGCGCGCCAGCTGCCTCGATCCGCTCCACGGCCGCGCCCGTGTGACCTCCCGCTCAAGGTTGGTTCAGTACTTTCGGTGCGGCGGCGAGGTTGCGCCGGCGATACAGCCGCCATCCGGTCAGCGCGGCAAACACCGGCCCCCCCACCGCAGCGCCGATCAGCAACGGCTGCAGCCACCCCAGCCAGGCAACGGGACCGAACAGGTAGAGCACGTCGTCGAAGTCGAAGCCGCCGCGTCCCGACCAGGCCTTCTCGCCGCTCGCGATCTCCTGCTCCAGGGATTCCGACCACAGCGCCGCGGCAGTCACCGTGGCACCTGCCAGTACGCCCAATATCGCGGCCCACGTGCCGAGCGTGCCGCTGCGCAGCCCGAGCCCGATGGCGACGAAGAACAGGCCGTTCACGGCGACGTCGCAATAGTAGTCGTAGAGATGACCCCAGCGGGTGCTGCTGCCGCCGATGCGCGCCAGCTCGCCGTCGGCGCGATCGAGAAAGGCCGAGAGCACCCACAGCACGCCGCCCCAGATCTCACCGCTGCGCGTGCCGAGCGCGAAGCAGGCACAGGCGACGAGGCCGGTCAGCAGGCGGGCGGTGGTGAGGTGATTGGGGGTGACCCGGGTGCCGATCAGCGGCCGGACCAGCACCCGCGAGGCGCGATGGGTCCAGGAACCGCCGCTCACCGCCTTCCGCCCGCAGTGCCAGGATGCATCACACCTCCTGCCCGGCGAGCGCGCGCCGGCCTTCGATCATTTGCCAGGCGAGCAGTGCCGGCAGCCCCAGCACCACGTCACGCACGCGCTTGATGAGCGACAGCGCCAATCCGATCTCGGGGCCGAGACCCAGCACACCCGCTAGCAGCATCAGCCCACCTTCCTGGACACCGAGCGCACCGGGGACGAAGAAGGCCGCGCTGCGGATGGCATGCGCGAGGGATTCCAGCAGCAGGGCATCGAGCATGTCCACTCCGTGGCCCATGAAGCGCAGCGCGAGCCAGATCTCCACGGCGCCGCTGATCCACGACACCAGATGCCGGAAGGCGCTGTCCGCCAGCCGGCGCCGCTCGCGGTAGAGTGCGCGGACCTGATCGTGCATGCCGGTGACCTGGCCGGGCGAGAGCCACGGCCACTTCTCCGCGAGACGCTCCAGACCGCGCTCCAGCAGCCGGAACATGCCGAGATGCTGCGCGGCCAGGAAACCGATCAGCGCCGGCGCCGCCACCGCAAGCCCCACCGCCACCCAGCGTACGACGTCGCCGCCGCCCCCGCGCAGCAGCAGGAGCCCGAAGCCGATCAGCGTGAACACGAACTGCGCCAGCACTTCCATGGTCATGTCGACCACGCCGCTGGCACCTGCGGTGCCCGCCCGGATGCCGCGAAAGGTGATGAGGCGCGCGCCCACCAGCACGCCGCCGACCTGAGCGACGGGCAGCAGATTGTCCACCGCCTCACGCACCCAGCGCGCCCAGGCGAGCAGGCGGAACGTCGGCCAGTCGGCGGGCTCCAGCAAGGCAAGCCAGGCGTATGCCGAGAGCGCCACCGGAACCAGGTGGAAGAGCGTGACCGCGAGCACGCCCCACCCGGTATCGGCGACGGCCTGGGCGACGGGCGCGAAGCCCTGGCGCGCGATGAGTGCGATGGCGAGCAGCAGGCCGGCGATGGCGCTCAGGATGGCGCTGCGCTTCATGAGAAAGTCGCCATGGACCCGGCAGCCGGCGGTGTGCCGCGGAACCCGGATGCGATTCGGATCGGAGCGCAAACCGTGTTGCGCCGCGCGCGGGGAAAGCCGTGCACGGCTCAGCCGGCCTCGCGCGTGGCGATCAGCTCGTCCAGTTCCTCGCGCAGGCGGTTCAGGATCTGATCGTAGCCGTAGGCACCGAGCGGCTCGCCGCGGCGTTTGAGGTTGACGTGATTGGGACCGCACCACAGACCCAGGTCGGCGTCGTCGGTCTCGCCGGGGCCATTGACCCGGCAGCCCATGACGGCGATGGTGAGGGCGTGGTCGGCGGCATAACGGGTCATCTCGCGAACCTGCGCGGCAAGATCGATGAACGCCTCGTTTTCCACCCGCGAACAGCTCGGGCAGCTGATGATGTTGAGCGTCTGCAGCCCGTAGTCGACGACGCTGCGCACCCGGCCGGCGGCGATGTCCGCCAGGATCTGCCGCCCGGCCTCGATCTCCTGGGACTTGCGCTCGTTGGGCACGGTCAGCGACACGCGTATGGTATCGCCGATGCCGTGGCTGACGAGCTGCTCGAAGGCGATGCGTGTCTTGATGATGCCGTCCGGTGGCATGCCGGCCTCGGTGACCCCGAGATGCAGGGCAACGTCGGGACGCTCGGCGGCGAAGCGGCGGTTCACTTCGATGACCTTCTGCGGGTCCGAGTCCTTGAGCGATACGCAATAGGTGTGAAAGCCGATTTCATCCAGCAGCGCACAGTGCTCGAGCGCGCTCGCGAGCATGGGTGAGATGGAATCGCCGGCGGCAAAGCGCTGCGCCAGCGCCGGGTCCACCGACCCGCAGTTGACGCCCACCCGCAGTGCGCAGCCGTGCTCGCCTGCGGTCTCCGCGATCAGCCGCACCTTGTCCTGCCAGGGCTTGCTGCGCTCGTGGTGATAGAGATGGCCGGGGTTGTAACGGATCTTGTCCACATGCGGGGCAAGCTTGCGCACCAGCCGGTAGTTCTCCTGGATGTCTACCGACAGGTTCGCCGAGGTGCGCCTGCGGACTTCGGCGAGCGCATCGGCCTCGCGCTGATTGTCGGCGGCGATGCGCACCACATCGGCACCGGCAGCGCGCAGATCCTCGGCCTGCGCAGCCGTGGCGGCCACGTCGCGGGTATGCGTCGCGCACATGCTCTGTATGGCGATGGGGTTTCCGGCGCCGATCGTGACCGAGCCGATACGCACCGCTCGGGTGGGATTTCTGGGCAGTTGCATGCAACACTCTTGATGGTATGCGGATGTGGCGTCGTCAAGCTCGCGACAGGACGACCTTCCACAGAATAGCGCATTGGCGTATATAAAGGGCAGTCCCGTCGCGGATGTCTTCTATACTTACCCGATTTCCTGTTCCACACCCCTGGATCTTCCTGCGTTGCCCCGGAGCGGCGGGCCAGCGGTGTGGAATCCATAGCGGAGGTTCGCGACAGTGATGGCACAATGGCGTGCATGGAAATTCTGGCAATGGTCCTGTCGGCAACGGCAGCGCTACTGTGGATCGGGCTGCTTCTGGTCCCGTGGCGCCCATGGCTGGCGGGGCCACAGCTGCAGCCGGACGCGTCCGATCCCCGCGACCTGGTCGAAGTGACTGCGCTGATACCGGCGCGCAACGAAGCACCCGTCATCGAGCGCACCCTGGGTGCGCTGCAACAGCAAGGCACCGGCCTGCGCGTGGTCGTGGTCGACGACCAGTCCAGCGACGATACGGCCGATCGCGTCCGCAATCTGGGAAGGGATAACGTTCTGTTGATCGCCGGCCGGGCCCTGCCGGCCGGATGGACCGGCAAGCTTTGGGCGCTGGAGCAGGGCCGCGGCCGGGTCGAGACGTCGCTCACCCTGCTGCTGGACGCCGACATCGAGCTGCAGCCGGGTGTGGTTGGCGCATTGCTGACCAAGCTGCGCGGTGAGGGTCTGCAGCTCGCTTCGGTTCTCGCGCTGCCGGACACCAGCGGATTCTGGTCCGCGCTGCTGATGCCGGCGTACGTGTACTTCTTCCTGTTGCTGTATCCTTTCCGGCTTTCCAACACTTCGGGCTCGCGGGTGGCCGCGGCGGCGGGGGGCTGCATCCTGGTGGAGTCGGCCGTGCTGCGCGGGCTGGGTGGCTTCGGCGCCTTGCGCGATGCGCTCATCGACGACTGCACGCTGGCGCGGCAGGTCAAGGCGGGCGGGGGGCGTACGTGGATGGGGCTCTCGAGTGCGGTGCTCAGCCGCAGGGTGGCATCACTCGCCGACATCTGGCGTGCGGTGACGCGAACCGCGTACACTCAGCTGCGCTATTCGCCTGCCGCGTTGCTCATCTGTACTGCGTTGCTGCTGCTTGCTTTCTGGATACCCGCGCTGGCACAGTTCGCCGCGGCGCCAGCCGCGCGCATCGCAGGTGCCGTGGCCTTCGTGGCGATGCTGGCGAGCTACGTGCCTGCGCTGCGCCACTGCAGGCGCTCGGCGCTATGGAGTATGACCTTGCCGGTGACCGCCACGCTGTATCTGGCCATGACCTGGCATTCGGCATGGCGTTACTGGCGCGGCGAGCGCGGGCGCTGGAAGGATCGCAGCTACGCGGCCACCGGCGACCGCGGAGTCGCCGTTTGCGTTGCTCCGCCGTCGGGCGCGGCAGGAAACGGCATGCGCAACGCCAGTTCGGTGTGCGCCGCCGGCGGGACGCCGGAAGCGCAACCACCCATCACAGAGGACGAGGCGCGATGAGGAGATGGCTGCCGGCGGCTGTGCTGTGTTTCCTGGCCTGGGGTTCGGCAGGGGCGGCGGTATCGGCGCCGGAACCTTCGGCCCGGACGGAGGCAGCTGCCGCGCCCTCACAGCCGGTCACGGACGAGCAGAGCCCCGAGGGGGTGGTGCGGCAATTCGAGGACGCCTTGCTGCAGGTGATGCACAACGCTAAGCAGCTCGGCTATCGAGGCCGCTATGAGCGCCTCGATCCGGTGGTCCGCAGGACGCACGACCTGGCGGAGATCGCGCGCATCGCTTCGGGACGCTACTGGATGAAGCTCGACGAGCGGTCCCGGCAGGAGCTGGTCGATGCCTTCTCGCGTCTCAGTATTGCGACCTATGCGTTCCGCTTCGACGACTACTCGGGTCAGTCATTCACAGTCACTTCGGAGGAGCCCATGAGCGGTGCTGGTGTGGTGGTGCACAGCGTCCTGAAGCAGCCCGGAGAGCAAGACACCCATTTCGACTACATGATGGCCCACACGGATCAGGGCTGGCGCATCGTCAACATCATCGTGGACGGAGTGAGCGATCTGGCGATGAAGCGCGCCGAATACGCCAGCATCCTGAGCAAGTCCGGTGTCCAGGGACTGATTGCGAAACTGGAAAGCAAGATCGCCGAGTATTCGGGAGCGCAGTCGTGAAGGGCGCCGGGGAGGACGCTTCGCATCACTTCGCGCGCGGGAGCCGGGCGCCGTTTGCATGGCTGGCGCTGCTCCTGTTGGGGATCGCCTGCTCCGGGTGTGCCACGGTTCGCCCGGCTCCGGCCGGGGATGCCGTTTCCGATCCCTGGGAGCATTCCAACCGCGGTGTCTACGGTCTCAACGAAGATCTGGACGATGCAGTGCTCAAGCCCACCGCATCGTTCTACGAGCGCATCACGCCCAATGCAGTGCGCAGGGCCGTGACCAACTTCTTCGCCAACCTCGGCTATCCCGACGTCATCGTCAACAACGCGCTGCAGGGCAAGGGCGGCGAGGCGCTATCCGACACTGGCCGCTTCCTGGTGAACAGCACGCTCGGCATCGGCGGACTTTTCGATGTGGCCCAGCACATGGGGCTTCCGTCGCATAACGAGGACTTCGGTCAGACGCTGGCGGTCTGGGGCGTGAAAAGCGGATCGTATCTGGTGCTGCCGCTATTCGGTCCCAACACCGTGCGTAGCACGCCGGCGCTGGCGGTGAGCGCCGTGACCAACGTGCTCTTCTACGTCGGCGCCTCGTCCGTCACCATCCCGCTGACGGTGCTCGGCATCATCAACACACGCGCCAACGCCAGCGGTGCCTATGCGTTCATCAATAGCGCGGCGCTCGATCCCTACATCTTCACCCGCGAAGCGTACCTGCAGCGGCGCAACTACCTCATCTACGACGGCCATCCGCCCTTGCCGGACTTCGATCTGCCGGAGGACGACACACCCCCGGCAAATGCACCACCGCCCTGACCGGCGTCCGGCTGCGCCTGCGGTGCGGGCGCAGCAAAAGTCCGCGTGCGCACGGAAAGCGTAATGAATCCCTGCGTGGGAGCGTCGCTCCCGGCGGCGCGATGGCGGCCCGCAGGGCCGTCGCCTCGCTGTCCATGCCCTGCCGCCGCGAACCGAACCCTCCACATCTCAATCTTGCTGCGGCGCACGCTGCGGGCGGCGCGCCTCGATCACCGCGATGATCGCGGGTAACACCAGCAGCGTGCAGATCAGCGCGAAGAACAGAGCGAGACTCAGCAGGATGCCCATGCTCGACATCCCGCGGTGGGGCGAGACGGCGAGGGTGCCGAAGGAAGCCATGGTGGTCAGGGCGCTGAACAGGACGGCGCGCGGCGTGCTGCTCTGGAACAGCTGTTCCACGCTTACGCCATCGCGCTTGCGCATGACGATGTAGATGCCGAAGGCGATGCCCAGGCCGACCAGCAGCGGGATTGCGATCACGTTGGCGAAGTTGAAGGGTACGCGCAGCAGCACCGAACAGGCGGCGGTGAGCGCAGTGGCCAGCATCAGCGGCAACATCACCAGCGCGGTGTCCAGCGCACTGCGCAGCACCACCAGCAACAGCACCACGGCGGCAAGAAACGCCGTGACCGCAGCCTGCAGGCTGGCGTGGATCACCGCGTCCCCGCTGCCCAGCAGCGTGACCGGCGTGTCGGCAGCATTGGGCGCGATCCTCTGCACTTCATGCACGAAGGTACGCAGGGCGGCGTTGTTGGTGAGATCCTCGGCGGGATAGACCTCGACGCGCGCACGCCCGTCCGGGGTCACGTAGCGCGCGCGCAGATCGGCGGGAAGATCGGCAAGCGTAACGTGCTGCGGCGAGAGCAGAGCCTGCAGGCGCTTCAAGCCCTCCGGCAGATCCCCGATCACCTTGCGCTGCAACCCTTCGAGCGCCGCGGCATCGGCGTCTGTCAGGCGCTGCAGCGGCGCCGCCACTTCCCGCAGTGCCGGTTGCAGGTCCGGATTGCGGTTCGCCTCGATGGCCTTGTGGATGGTTGCAAGGAACTGCTGCAGTGCCGCCCGTTGTTCCGCAAGCGTTGGCGGCGCCGGTGCGCCCGCGCCGCGCACCAGCGGCGGAAGCAGCAGCTTGAGATCACGGATGATGGCGAGCTTGTCGTCCTGCTGCTCGGGTACGTAGCTCGTAAGCGTCACAGCCTTGTCGACGGTGTGCAGCTTCTCCAGGCGCGCGACGAGTCGATCCGCGTCGGAAAGGCTGGGGGTGAGCACCTCGATGGTGTAGGGCGTGCTGTCGGGACTTTTCAGCAGATCGCGAAAAGTCTGCACGGATTCGGTGGTGGGGTCGCGCAAGTTGAGCGGACTGAAGTCGAAGCGCAGATGCGGGAACAGCACCAGCGCACCGGTACCGAGCACAGCGGCAATGGCGACGATGGCGCGACGGTGTGCCTTGGTGAATGCCCCGATCCCTTCGAGCGCTCCCGGCTTGAAGGATCGTGCGGGCGAGAAGCCGAGCAGGGCGATCAGCGCCGGAAGCACCGTCAGGTTGGCCGCCAGAGCGAAGAACATGCCGGCCGACGAGATCAGCCCGAGCTCGGCCAGCCCGCCGAACTCGGTGGGCACGAACGATAGGAAGCTCAACGCCGCGGCGCTCGCCGCCAGGGTGAGCGCGTTGCCGATGCGGGCCACCGCCCGCGAGCAGCCGACGCGCTCGCTTAGCAGGTGCGCCGAGGAGCATTCCTCGCGATAGCGCATGGCGAACTGAATGCCGAAATCGACCCCCAGGCCGATGAACAGAATGGCGAAGGTGACGGAGATGAGATTGAGGCGGCCGACGGTCAGGGCGGCGAACCCCGCCGTCCACAGCAATCCGATGACCAGCGTGACCACGACCGAGACCGACAGCCGTACCGAACGCAGGCCGGTCAGCAGCAGCACCGTGACCAGAATGAACGACAGGGCGGTAGCGCGCCCGGCGCCGGCGGCGATGCTGCCGAGCTCCTCGGCCTCCATGGCGACGGAGCCCGTGACCCGCACCCGCACGTCCGACGCCTGGATCCGCAGAGCGCCGGCCAGCTGGTGCACGGCCTGCACGGCGTCGAGTCCCGGCTGCAGGCCGGAATAGTCGAGCCTGGGCTTCGCCAGAATGAAGGCGCGGTTGCCTTCCTCACCCGGCATGGTCCCGCCGATCAGATCGGCGCTCCAGGACACCTGATACGGCCGGCCCGCGTTCTGCGCCTGTGCCGCCGCGGCGAGCCGGGTCAGCAGGTCCTTGAAGATTGCCACCTGGTCGGGATCGAGCGGTTCGTCCATCGCGCGTCCCAGCAGTCCCAGCAACCCGCGCAACGAGGGATCCTGGGCGACGGTGCCGATGAAGGGCGCGGCCTGCGCCAGGCGGTCGTTCAGCTGCCAGAGCTGCTGCTCGTCCAGATACAGCAGGGCATTGTGCTCGAAAAACGGGCCCTGCCCGGGCTGGTAGACCGATGCGTACAGGTCCGACTCGCGGCGCATGCGCGCCGCGAGGGCGTCGGCGACTTCCTGTGCGCCGGTCGCGGTCCGCGCGTCGACCACCACCACCAGCAGCCCGGTGAGCTCGGGAAACGCCCGATCGAGCTGGTCCTGCAGCTGCAGGAAACGCAGCTTGGGGTCGAGCATGTCCGTCGTGCTGGTGTCCAGACCGAGGTGATGAAAAGCATAAAAGAGGGCGGCGAGCGCAATCAGCACGGCTCCGGCGAGCACACTGCGCGGGTGTTTGCCGCAACGCCCCACCAGGCGCTGCAGCATGCGCAGGTAAAGCGCCGCGGTTTGCGCAAGCATGCGGTCAGCTCCGAGGATCCCGCTGCACAGAACACACCGACCCCATGGCTCGCTCCCCGGCTAGCCCGGCAATCTCACCAGCATCCCGGGAGCTGGCGGAATGCGCAGCCAGGGCGAGCGAGAAACCGCCAGAACCGGGACAGGCCGGCGGCGTAAACACTGCGTCATCGTTCTGCGATCGTGAGGCATGCCAGAACTTTCTTGCCATCCATTCACTTACCGGTCAGCCGCTGGACGGCTGGTGAGGTTTACGGGCTATTGCCCGGCTGCCGCAAGGTCGGCAAAGGTGACACGCTCGATGTCCGAGCGTTCCAGGCGCTCGCGTACCACCGGATCGGTGAGTGCGTCGAGCTCCTGATTGCCGGCATGGCCGAGGCGGGTCGCGCCCGCCACCGGGTGGAAGTAGATTTCCGTGACGCCTCGCGGCAGCTCGGCAAGGAATCGCAGCAGCAGGGCAGGTGACATGCTTCCGCTGTCGTACATTCCGAACACCTGATCGTTGCAGGACAGGCCATGACGCCGCAGCCGCCGGCGCATCATACGGACCCAGGGCGCGAGGAGCACACCGGTGACGCAGCGGCCGACCGCGCCACGGCGCGCGGCGCGCCACGAGGGCCAGAACGGTTCGTAGGGCAGGCGCACGCTGCGCATTCCGTACTCGCGCCCGATCTCCAGGATCAGCGTCAACACCGTGGGGTGCAGGTGCTGATGCTTGTGGGCGTTTACGTGGTCGAGGTCGAGGCCGGTGCTGCGAAACGCCTCGAACTGCGCGCGGATTTCCGCGCCCAGCTGGCGCCGGACCGCAGGCCGGAAGAACCAGCGCGTGCCGGACGCCACCAGTCGGTTGGACAGTCCACCGGCACGGCCGAGAAGAGCCGGTATCTGCGCGCGGTCCAGTACGGCATGCCCGTGGGTCACGACCACGTGCAGGCCCACGCGCAATCGCGGAAGCCGCCGGGCGATGCGTATCGCCTGGGCGGCGGCCGGGGCAGCCACCATCAGACTGGTCGTGTTGAGAATGCCTCGGGTGTGTGCCTGCTGCACCGCCGCGTTGACGTCCTCGGACAGGCCGAAGTCGTCCGCGGTGACGATGAGGCGCCTCAAGCCCGATCGGCCCGGCCGTAGAGGAACCGGAAGAACTCCGCGCCCTCGCGCAGGCGGCGCTTCGCCATCTCCCAGCTCTTGAGCATTTCCAGTGTGATCTCGGTGATCTTGCGGGGTCGGAAGTAGAACGCCTTGTAGAAGCGCTCCAGTCCCGCAAAGATCTCCTCGTGCGAGAGATGCGGATAGCTGAGCGAGCTCACCTGCAGGCCGTCGCCGGCCACCAGCCGGTTGCCCTGATCGAGCAGCCAGCCCTGCTCGGCGGCCTGACGATACAGATAGGTGCCCGGATACGCCGCGGCCAGCGACACCTGGATGGTGTGGGGGTTGATGTCCTTGGCGAACCGGATGGTCTCCTCGATGGTCTCGCGGGTCTCGCCCGGCAGGCCGACGATGAAGGTACCGTGGATGGTGATGCCGAGATCGTGGCAGTCGGCCGTGAAGCGTCGCGCCATGTCCACGCGCATGCCCTTCTTGATGTTGTACAGAATCTGCTGGCTGCCGGTCTCATAGCCCACCAGCAGCAGCCGCAGGCCGTTCTCCTTCAGGACCTTCAACGTCTGGCGCGGCACGTTGGCCTTGGCGTTGCAGGACCAGGTCACGCCCAGCTCGCCGAGATGGCGCGCGATGGCTTCGGCGCGCGGCAGGTCGTCGGTGAAGGTGTCGTCGTCGAAGAAGAACTCGCGCACCTGCGGGAACAGCAGGCGCGCGCGTGCGATTTCACCCGCCACGTGCTCGGGGCTGCGGGTGCGGTAGCGGTGACCGCCGATGGTCTGCGGCCACAGGCAGAACGTGCAACGCGACTTGCAGCCGCGGCCGGTGTACAGCGAAAGATAAGGATGCAGCAGATAGCCGATGAAGTAGTCCTCGATGACCAGGTCGCGCTTGTAGACGTCCACCACGTAGGGCAGCTCGTCCATGTTGTGGATGAGGGCGCGCTCCGGATTGTGGACGATGCGTCCCTCGCGCCGGTAGCTGATCCCGTCGATGCCCCCCCATGGGCGGCCTTCGGCGACTTCCTTCAGGGTGTAGTCGAACTCGTTGCGCGCCACGAAATCGATGGCGCCGCTTGCGGCGAGCGCCGGCTCGGGCGAGACCGCGACGTGCGCGCCGACCATGCCCAGCACCAGCCCTGGATTGACCTCCTTCAGCGCCTCGGCAACTTTCACGTCCGAGGCGAATGAGGGTGTGCTGGTATGCAGCACGATGAGCTCGTGCTCGCGTGCCATGGGCAGTACCGCGTCGAGCGTGAGGCCGCGTGCCGGGGCATCGACCAGCCGGCTGTCGGGAACCAGCGCCGCCGGTTGCGCCAGCCAGGTGGGAAACCAGAAGGAGCGGATCTCGCGCCGGGCCTGATAGCGCGAGCCGGCGCCGCCGTCGAAGCCCTCGAAGGAAGGCGGGTTGAGGAACAGCGTCTTCACGAGTCTCCCATTGGGGTTTGTGCCAGTTGGCCTGCGGCGCCCACCGCCAGCCGGCGGCCGCGCCAGCGTACGTGGCGTGCGAAAAACCCGCCCGCCCAGATGCAGAAGCTCAGCAGGTCGCGCAGCGGAACCAGCCACGGCGCGCCCGGCGCCCGGATGCCCAGCAACGAACGCACGGTGACATGCAACGTCAGCCGCAACAGTACGGCGAACGCCACCAGGACCGACGCAAGCGCCACGGAACCGCCGAGGGCGAGCGCCGCGAGACCTGCCGCAATCGACATTGGTATGGCGTAGGTGAGGAAGGACAGGGCATACCCAAGGGGCTGCGCCGACTGAATGGTTCGTGCCCAGCGCAGCTCATGCAACAGCAGCGCCCGCAGCCCGGGCTCGAACGTGACGTTGTCGACGACATAAGAGGAGAGCACCACGTCGTAGCCCTGACCTGCGACCAGCTTGCCGAGCATGTAGTCGTCCGCGAGGTATCCCGCCAGTGCCGGAAACCCACCGATCGCCTCCAGCGCCGCACGGCGAACCACCATGGTGGCACCGAAGCAGAACTTCAGCGGCCGCATACCTTCGGCCACCAGCACCGACGGCAGAAACCATTCGTTGACGGCCATGGCGCCGAGCACGGAGACCAGCCCGCCGACGGGCGTCGCGCGGTACAGGCAGGTCACGGCGCCCACCCGCGCATCACGCAACGGCGCGGTGACCGTCGCCAGGTAATCGCGCCGCACCCGCATGTCGCTGTCGGCGACCGCCAGCACGTCGTAACGGGCGCGCTGAACCATGTTCGACAGATTGCTGGCCTTGAGGTTGGCACCGCTGATCCGGCCGTCGATCACCAGCTCGAGATCACCATCGGGGAATTCCCGGGTCAGCCGCTCGATCACCGCGACCGCGGGATCCTCGGCCTCGCGAACGCCGAAGATCACCTGATAGACAGGATAGTCCTGTTCGCAGAAGGAACGCAGATTCTCGTAGAGTTCCGGATCCAGCCCACACACAGGCTTCAATACCGTGACCGGTGTCGGACAGGCGAGCGGCTGGTCGCGGCGCATCGCGAAGCTTGCGACGCGCCGGATCGCAATCAGCAGATAGACGAAGGAACCCAACGCCGATCCCAATGCGCATACCTGTGCAGCGGTTATCGCCCCCTGGATCATCGCGCCCCTGGAATGTGGATCGGCTCGAAAATGCGTCATGAGACTAGCATGGCGGGTTGCGAATGCAAACGCTGCGGGCTGCGTGCCCGATCCGTTCCCGCCACGGTGTGGCCGGCACCCATTTGCGCAGCGTGATGCGCCGACCCTGCAGCTGCGCAGGGTTCGCGGGCTGCGCCGGTAGAACCGACGTGCGGGCTGGTAAACGCTTGCGCGTTGATCCCCACACCGGCGTCGAGTAGAATGCCGGCGCTGGTGCAATGTGGTGGCGGAAGCGCCGGACAGCCCCTCGCGGGGCTTTTTTGTTCACCCGGATGGTCGTGCCGCGACTGACCTGCCATGTTGGCGTTGCTGCGCCGCGCAGGTATAATATGTGTCGCTGCCGTATAGGTTTTTTTGGGAGTGGGCCTCTGGCCCACTTTTCGTTTCCGGCGGATATGCATGGTTCAGGATGGCTCCAGGCTTCGCGAGCTGCTCGAGGCAGCGGTAAGCGCGCTCGGTTATGAGCTGGTCGGCGTCGAGCTCCACTCGCAGTCCCGGCACAGTTTGCTGCGGGTATACATCGACCGTGCCGAGGGAATCTCGGTGGACGATTGCGAGCGCGTCAGCCACCAGGTGAGCGGGGTGCTGGACGTGGAGGATCCGATACGCGGGTCCTACACCCTCGAGGTGTCTTCGCCCGGGCTGGATCGCCCGCTGTTCACCGCCGAGCAGTTCCAGCGCTTTGCAGGGCATCGGGTCCGCATCCGCCTGCGGATCCCGCTGGAAGGAAGACGGAAGTTCACGGGCATCCTGCGTGGAATGATCGACGAGGACGTGCTGATCGACGAAGACGGTCAGGAGTGGCGCCTGCCGGCAGAACGCATCGAGCGCGCGCGGCTGGTTCCTGAGCTCTGAGCCGGATCTTGGAGATGATCGTACGATGAACAAAGAGATCTTGCTGGTTGTGGACGCCGTCTCCAACGAGAAGGGCGTCGAGAAGGAAATCATCTTCGAAGCCATCGAGGCGGCGCTGGCGTCGGCGACCAAGAAACGCTACACCGGCGACATCGAGGTGCGGGTGGCCATCGACCGCGAGACCGGTGATTACTCGACCTTCCGCCGCTGGCAGGTGCTGGACGATGATGCCGAGCTCGAGGCTCCCGACCGTCAGGTCTACCTGAGTACGGCGCGCGAAACCCATACGGACATCCAGACCGAGGATTTCATCGAAGAGCCCATGGAATCGATTTCCTTCGGCCGCATCGCGGCGCAGACGGCCAAGCAGGTCATCGTACAGAAGGTGCGCGAGGCTGAGCGCGCGCAGGTCGTGGAGGCCTATCACGGGCGCATCGGCGAGCTGGTCACCGGGGTGGTGAAGCGCCTGGAGCGCGGCAGCGTTTATCTGGATCTGGGCGGCAATGCCGAGGCCTTGATCTCGCGCGAGCACATGATTCCCCGCGAGGCGGTGCGTCCCGGGGATCGCCTGCGCGGCTTCCTCTACGACGTGCATCCGGAAGTGCGCGGACCGCAGCTGTTCGTGACGCGTACCGCGCCCGAGTTTCTGGTGGAGCTGTTCAAGCTCGAGGTGCCGGAGGTGGGCCAGGGGCTGATCGGGATCATGGGCGCGGCACGCGACCCCGGATTGCGCGCCAAGATCTCGGTGCGGTCCCACGATCAGCGCATCGACCCGGTGGGCGCCTGCGTCGGCATGCGCGGCTCGCGCGTGCAGACGGTGTCGAACGAGCTCGCCGGCGAGCGCATCGATATCATATTGTGGAACGAGAATCCGGCGCAGTACGTGATCAACGCGATGTCGCCGGCGGATGTCGTGTCCATCGTGGTGGACGAGGATTCCCACAGCATGGATGTGGCAGTGGCGGAGGAACAGCTTTCGCAGGCCATCGGCCGTGGCGGGCAGAACGTGCGGCTCGCCAGCCAGCTCACCGGCTGGGAGCTCAATGTCATGACCGAGACTCAGGCCGAGGAGAAGAGCGAGTCTGAAGTGCAGACTTTGCAGAAGATGTTCATGGAGCAGCTGGACGTCGACGAGGAGGTGGCGGCCATTCTCGTGCAGGAGGGGTTTTCCAGTATCGAGGAGGTCGCGTACGTGCCCGCACACGAGATGGTCGAGATCGAGGAGTTCGACAGCAATATCGTCGAGGAACTGCGCAACCGCGCGCGCGACGTGCTGCTCACGCTTGCCATCGCCGATGAGGAGAAGCTGGGAGACGCCGAGCCGGCGGCCGATCTCCTGGAAATGGAGGGAATGGACCGCGAGCTGGCCTTCACCCTGGCCGCACGCGGAGTGACCACCATGGAAGACCTGGCAGAGCTGGCGGTGGACGATCTGATGGAGATCGATGGGATGGACGAGCAGCGTGCCGCCAGCCTGATCATGACCGCTCGTGCGCCCTGGTTCGCCAGCGAGCAGCAGGGTTGACTTACCGGAGGCAGTCCAGATGACGGATGTGACGGTTAAACAGTTTGCTGAAGTGGTGGGAATTCCGGTGGACCGCCTGCTGGTGCAGCTGGGAGAGGCGGGGTTGCCGATCGCCGACGCAGAGCAGAAGATCAGCGACAAGGAGAAGCTTCAGCTGCTGACCTATCTGCGCCGAGCCCACGGCAAGGACGAGGTGCAGACCACCAGCGAACCACGTCGCATTACATTGAAGCGCAAGACCATGAGTGAGCTGCGGCTGGCGGGCTCGCAGGGTCGCAGCAAGACTGTGAGCGTGGAAGTTCGCAAGAAGCGCACCTACGTCAAGCGCAGCGTGGTGATGGCGGATGAGAATCGGCGTCTGGAACAGGAACAGGAAGCTACCGCCCAGGCCCTGCAGGAGCGGGCGCGTGCCGAGCAGGAGCGCGAGGCGAGGCTCAAGGCCGAGGCCGAGGCACGTCGCCTGGAAGAGGAAGAACGGCGCAAGGCCGAGGAGGAGGCGCGTCTGAAGGCCGAGGAGGAGGCGCGTCTGAAGGCCGAGGAGGAACGCCGCAAGCTCGAGCAGCAGCAGGCGGCAGCCAAACAGGAGGTGCGCAAGCCGGCCGTGCCGGAGAAGAAGGGAAAACGTCGCACCGAAGAAGAGGAGCGTGCCACCCGCTACGGACGCCAGGAGCTGCACGTCGCGAGCGACAAGAGTGGAAAGCGCAAGAAGAAGACCAAGGCGCGCCCGGTGGCAATCAGCCCCACCAGCCGGCACGGCTTCGAGCGGCCGACCGCACCCATCGTCCACGAGGTGAGCATCCCAGAAACCATCACCGTCGCCGAGCTGGCGCAGAAGATGGCCGTCAAGGGCACCGAGGTCATCAAGGCCATGATGAAGCTCGGCGCAATGGCTACCATCAATCAGGTAATCGACCAGGACACCGCCGCGATCGTGGTGGAAGAAATGGGCCACGTGGTAAAGCTTATGAAGGAGCAGGACCTGGAAGCGGAGCTGATTCCCGGCGCGGAGACAGGTGGCGACTCGGAGCCTCGGGCGCCCGTGGTCACCATCATGGGTCATGTCGATCACGGCAAGACCTCGCTGCTCGATTACATCCGCCGCACCAAGGTGGCGGCGGGCGAGGCGGGCGGTATCACCCAGCACATCGGCGCCTACCACGTCGAAACCGACAAGGGCATGATCACCTTCCTGGATACCCCCGGCCACGCGGCGTTCACCGCGATGCGCGCGCGCGGCGCCAAGGTGACGGACATCGTGATCCTGGTGGTGGCGGCGGACGATGGTGTCATGCCGCAGACCGTCGAGGCGATCCAGCACGCCAAGGCCGCCGGCGTGCCGCTGGTGGTGGCGGTCAACAAGATCGACAAGCCCGACGCCGATCCCGATCGGGTCAAGAACGAGCTTTCCGCGCAGCAGGTCATTCCTGAGGAATGGGGCGGCGACACCATTTTCATCAACGTTTCGGCCAAGACCGGCGAGGGCGTCGACGCCCTGCTCGATGCCGTGCTGCTGCAGGCCGAGGTCATGGAACTGGAGGCGGTTGCGGACTGTCCTGCCGCGGGCGTGGTGCTCGAGGCGAGTGTCGACCGCGGGCGGGGTCCGGTCGCGACGGTGCTGGTGCAAAGCGGAACGCTGCACAAGGGCGATGTGATCCTCTCCGGTGCGGAGTACGGCCGGGTGCGGGCCATGTTCGACGAGAGCGGCAAGAGCGTTGCCATTGCCGGTCCATCCACGCCAGTGGTGGTGCTCGGTCTGTCCGGCACGCCCAATGCCGGCGAAGACGTGATCGTGGTCGCCGAGGAGCGCAAGGCGCGCGAGATCGCGCTGTTCCGCCAGGGCAAGTACCGCGACGTGAAGCTCGCGCGCGAGAGCGCCGCCAAGCTCGAGGATGTGTTCTCGCGCATGGAGGAGGGCAAGGTCAACACCCTCACGCTCGTCATCAAGGCGGACGTGCAGGGTAGCGCGGAAGCGCTCATCGAAGCGTTGACCAAGCTCTCCACGGACGAGGTGAAGGTCAAGATCGTCGCCTCGGGCGTCGGCGCCATCAACGAGTCGGATGTCAACCTCGCGGTGGCCTCGGGTGCCGTTCTGGTCGGATTCAACGTGCGCGCGGATGCGGCCGCCCGGCGGTTGATCAACGATACCGGTGTGGATCTGCACTATTACAGCGTGATCTACGATGTCATCGAAGAGGTCAAGAACGCGCTGAGCGGCATGCTGGCGCCCGAGACCAGGGAACAGATCATCGGTCTGGCCGAAGTCCGCGACGTGTTCCGTTCGCCGAAGTTCGGTGCCATCGCCGGCTGCCTGGTGGTGGAGGGCGTGGTGCGGCGCAACAACCCCATCCGGGTGCTGCGCAGCCACGTGGTGATCTTCGAGGGCGAGCTCGAATCGCTGCGTCGTTTCAAGGATGACGTCAACGAGGTGCGTGCCGGCACCGAGTGTGGAATTGGCGTCAAGAACTACAACGACGTGCGCACCGGGGACCAGATTGAGGTCTACGAGCGCGTCGAGGTGGCTCGCAGTTTGTGAGCGCGTTGCGGCAGGTTTCATCGAAGGGCCTGCCGCAATCCCCACAGGCCCGCAACGACGTCATGCCCAGGGAATATCCCCGCACTCGAAGGATCGGCGAGCAGATCCAGCGTGAGCTCGCCAGGCTCATCCGCGAGGAATTGCAGGATCCACGCCTTGGCTTGGTGACCATCTCCGGCGTCCAGGTGTCGCGCGACCTGTCACGCGCCCGAGTGTTCGTCACGGTGCTGGATGAGTACCATCCGGTCGCCGAGACCATCGCCATTCTGAACAGGGCTGCGGGCTTCCTGCGCCACGCGCTGGGGGAGCAGATGGCCACCCGCACCGTGCCGCGCCTGGAGTTTTCCTACGATGAGACCGTGGAGCGGGGCGTGCGGCTCAGCTCGATGATCGATGCGGCAGTTGCCGCAGACGCCGCCCGGCATCCGGGAGCCGGAGAGGACCCGGCCCCGGACGGCGATCCCGACGACCTGCCCTAGCCCGAAAATCTCACCAACCGACCGGCGGCTGGCCGGGAAGTGAATGGATGGGAGGAAGACTTGGCATGCTTCACGATCGCCGAACGATAACAGACTGTTTACGCCGCCAGCCTATCCCGGTTCTGGCGGTTTCTCGCACGCCATGGCTCAGGTCTAACTCATGGAGTAGCTACGGCTACCCCTTTCGCTCCAGCCCGGCGCCAGGAGGGCTGCGAATTCCGCCAGCTTCCGGGATGCTGGTGAGATTTCCGGGCTAGGCCGCGCAAGAGGAACCACATCATGGGCCGATCGCGCCGGCATTTCCGCAGCGTTCATGGAATTCTCTTGCTCGACAAGCCGACGGGCATATCGTCCAATCACGCGCTGCAGAGCGCCAAGCGGTTGTTCGGTGCCGGCAAGGCGGGACACACCGGAAGCCTTGATCCATTGGCGAGCGGGCTTCTGCCGATTTGCTTCGGCGAAGCTACCAAGGTTTCCGGTTTTCTCCTCGACGCCGACAAGCACTACCGGGTTTCCTGCTGCCTGGGTGTACGCACCACCACAGGGGATGCGGAGGGCCAGGTGCTCGAGACTCGTCCGGTGGGCGACCTCAGTCCCGAGCAGATTCGCACGGTGCTGTCCGCCTTCACGGGAACCGTCGAGCAGATACCGCCCATGTATTCGGCGCTGAAGCATCGCGGGCAGCGGCTCTATCAGCTGGCCCGGCAGGGCGTCGAAGTCGAGCGCCAATTGCGCCGCGTGGAAATCCACGAGCTGACGCTGCTCGACTGCGGCGGCGATCGGTTGAACTTCGAGGTGCGCTGCTCCAAAGGAACCTACGTGCGCACGCTCGCCGAAGACATCGGCGCTGCCCTTGGCTGCGGCGCCCACGTCGCGGCGCTTCGGCGTCTGGGCGCAGGACCTTATCAGGAACCGGACATGCTCACGCTGGAAATCCTGCAGCAACTTGCGCAGGAAGGTGGGCATCGACTCGATGAGGTGCTGCTTCCCATGGAAAGTGCGCTCCTGCACTGGCCGGGCGTACGGCTGTCCGAGGATGCGGCTTTCTATCTGCGGCTCGGTCAGGCGGTGCTCGTTCCGCATGCGCCCACGCAGGGCTGGGTGCGGCTTTATGCCGATCGTCAGGGCTTCCTCGGAATGGGTCAGATTCTGGATGACGGTCGGGTGGCGCCACGCCGACTGGTCAACGTCGTCTGATCACGGCGGATTTCGGCGCACGCAGCAAGTTTGCGAGTGGGGCGGCGCTTGTTCGTTCCAGGAACGGCGGTTAGAATAGCCGGCTACGAGTCGCGAGGGTTCAGGAGTCAGATCATGCCATTGAATGCAGAAGCAAAAGGCCAGATCGTGAAGGACTATCAACGTTCGGCCAACGATACTGGCTCCCCGGAGGTGCAGGTGGCGCTGCTTTCTGCGCAGATCTCTCAGCTCGCCGACCATTTCGCCGTTCACAAGCACGATCACCACTCCCGCCAGGGACTGCTGAAGATGGTCAACCAACGCCGCGTGCTGCTGGACTATCTTAAGGGCAAGGATCCTGCACGGTATCAGGAGCTGATCGCTCGGCTGGGTCTGCGCAAGTAGTCACGTTTCAGCGCCACATCTTCTTTCCCCGGCGCCCCGCTCTAAGGAACGCACAGTGAGTCCCACGAAGAAAATCTTTCAGTATGGCGACCGCACGGTAGTACTGGAAACGGGTGAAATCGCCCGTCAGGCCAGTGGCGCCGTCATGGTCAGCATGGGTGATACGGTCGTACTGGTGAGTGCCGTCGGACTGCGGGATGCCGTCGAGGGACGGGACTTCTTTCCTTTGACGGTGCACTATCAGGAGCGCACGTACGCCGGTGGCAAGATACCCGGCGGATTCTTCAAGCGCGAAGGTCGCCCTACGGAAAAGGAAACCCTCACCTCGCGACTGATCGACCGTCCGCTGCGCCCGTTGTTCCCCAAAGGGTTCACCAACGAAGTGCAGGTGATTGCCACGGTGATGTCCGTGGACGCGGAAATCGATGCCGACGTGCCCTCGATGATCGGCGCTTCGGCAGCGCTCGCGGTATCGGGTATTCCCTTCAATGGTCCGCTCGGCGCAGCACGCGTGGGCTATATCAACGGCCAGTACGTGCTGAATCCCACCTATGCCCAGCTCAAGTCTTCGAGCCTGGATCTCGTGGTGGCCGGGACCGAGAGCGCCGTGTTGATGGTCGAGTCCGAGGCCAAGGAACTCTCGGAGGAAGTCATGCTCGGTGCCGTGCTGTTTGGCCACGAGCAGATGCAGACCGTCATCGACGCAATACGTGAATTCACCCGAGAGGCCGGCACCGTCGCCTGGGAATGGCAGCCGCCGCACAAGGACGAAACCCTGCAACAGGCTGTCGCCGATGCGTGCGAGCAGGAAGTGCGCGCCGCGTATCAGATCGCCGAAAAGCTGGTACGCCAGCAGCGTCTTTCCGAGATTCGCGCGTCCGTCACCGCCAAGCTGGTCACGCCGGAAGGTGGCGAATGGCCGGCGGAGGCGGTGCGCAATGCGCTCGAGCGTCTTGAGAGCAGCGTCGTGCGCGGCCGGATTCTGGAAGGCCAGCCGCGCATCGATGGTCGCGATACTCGCACCGTGCGCCCCATTACCATTCGCACCGGGGTTCTCCCCCGCACCCACGGTTCTGCGCTGTTCACGCGCGGCGAGACCCAGGCGCTGGTGGTTACCACCCTTGGTACGGCTCGTGACGCGCAGGTGATCGATGCCATCGAGGGTGAGCGGAAAGAGCCGTTCATGTTGCACTACAACTTCCCACCCTACTGCGTCGGCGAGACCGGCATGGTGGGCAGTCCGAAGCGCCGCGAGATCGGCCACGGGCGGCTGGCGAAACGCGGCGTGCAGGCGGTCATGCCGGACATGGACACCTTCCCCTATGTGATCCGTGTCGTTTCGGAGATCACCGAATCGAACGGCTCCAGTTCCATGGCGAGCGTCTGCGGGACGAGCCTCTCGCTGATGGATGCCGGCGTCCCCATCAAGGCGCCGGTCGCAGGTGTGGCCATGGGGCTCATCAAGGAGAGCGACCGCTACGCCGTTCTCACTGACATCATGGGCGACGAGGACCACCTTGGCGACATGGATTTCAAGGTCGCCGGTACGTCCAAGGGCGTGAGCGCCCTGCAGATGGACATCAAGATCGACGGCATCACTCGCGAGATCATGGAAGTCGCATTGGCACAGGCCCGCGAGGGACGCCTGCACATCCTGGAAAGAATGGCCACCGCGATCTCGAGCCCGCGCACGGAAATGTCGGAATACGCGCCCAGGATCATTACGTTCCGCATCAATCCTGAGAAAATACGCGATGTGATTGGCAAGGGCGGTGCCACCATCCGCGCACTTACCGAGGAAACCGGAACCACCATCGACATCAGCGATGATGGCACGGTCAGGGTGGCTTCGGTGGACAAGGCCGCCGGGCAGGAGGCTCGCCGCCGCATTGAGCAGATCACCGCCGATGTGGAAGTCGGGATGGTTTACGAGGGACGCGTCGCCAAGCTCATGGACTTCGGCGCCTTCGTCACCATCCTTCCGGGAAAGGACGGCCTGGTGCACATCTCGCAAATCTCCGACGAGCGCGTCGAGAACGTAAGCGACAAGCTTTCCGAAGGAGACGTCGTGCGGGTGAAGGTACTGGAGGTGGACAAGCAGGGCCGCATCCGGCTCAGCATGAAGGCGGTTGGCGATCACTGATCCCCTTGCGACCGCGTCCACACCAGAAGGGGCCATTCGTGAGGCCCCTTTTTCATCTCCGCCCTGAGCCGGTCCGGCGGACCTGACGTGCGGCTCCATGAGACCCGAGAACTGGCCTTGCACCCGAGCCCGGAAATCTCACCAGCCGGCCAGCGGCTGGCCGGTAAGTCTATGGATCGTAGGAAAGATCTGACATTCTTCGCGATCGGGCGAACAATCACACACTGTTTACGCCACTGTCCTATCCCGGTTCTGGCGGTTTCTCGCCCGCTCTGGCTTGGTCTTCACTCAAGTGGTAGCTACGGCTGCTCCTTTCGCTCCAGCCCGGCGCCAGGACGGCTGCGAATTCCGCCGGCTCCCAGGATGCTGGTGAGATTTCCGGGCTTGTGCGGGCGGAGAGATCCGCCGCGCGCAGTCTGCTCCCCGACGCGAATCTCAGGACGCGCGAGCCCGCGGCACTGGCAGCCAGTAGGTGGATTTGCCCCTACCGGCGCCCGTTCTTCCGTCCCGTCCCGTTTCCAGCCAGCTCCGCGCGATAGGCGGCGGTCCGCGCTGACAGAAAAACGGCACTGTTCCCACCGACGAGCACAAAATTCCTCCCCGCCAGGAGTGGCACCGCCGCGCGCCACCCCGCCCACCCCAGTTTCGACCTGCTGATGAAACGATTTTTACGGAGCTCGCAATTTCTTGACGAACTGGCACGCTATGTGCATATTCCTTGCATGAGGCTAATAGCGATGCACTGGGAGACCGACGATCTGGGCCAGGGAATTTCCCGTACATCAGTAGAGGGGAACAACGATGCGAACATTGCCGCTACAGATGATCATCGTGGAGTTGGAAAATGGTCGGCGCGGTGTCTTCATCGGCAAGCCGCTGGTGCCGGACGATGACACCGATGACGATTGCCAGGTGGAGAGGGTCTGGTTCACGGACATTCACCAGATCCCCGAAGTGGCAACGGTGGATCAGCTGACGGCGATTGCGCTCGAACAGCTCGAGCCGCAGATGGAGAATCTGCAATGAATCACGCGGCCCAGCAGGGACTGCTCTGGCAGGTGGATGGCGAGGCGCTGGACGAAGGCCTGTTGCGCCGCCTTGGGGCTGCAGAGTGCATCGCCAAGGACGCGTTGTCGCTGGCAGGGGATCGTGGCGCGGCGGGTGTGCCGGCGCAATCGAGCCTGCCGCAACTGCGGCTCGCCGAGTGGAAGCACAGACCACCCTCACGAGTCATGGCCATGGTATGCCGCGATTCGAAATTCTGGCAGTACCTGGAGTTCGTCGATCCGGCGGCGCTTCCCGGCGAGATCGACGAGGTCCATGCACGCCGCTACATTCAGCGCGTTTGCGAGGTGGAGACCCGGCGCATGCTGGATCACGACCGGATGCTTGCGGCCCGTTTCGACGGCCTGGTAATTCGGCCTTTTCTGGCCTGGCTTGCTTTTCACGACGGGAGTGGCTCACCTCCCATTGCCGCCCAGCCCTGAGCAAGGAGGTTCGACCCCGTTCGCAGCGGTGGCGGCGGTCCTCATCCGGGCTGCGGATTCCTGGCACTTCAGGAAGGGCCGAAGGTACTGCGGAATCCGCCGAGTGAGGTAGGAAGACGCGCGCCATGGAGTCCGGCCCTCTATGAATCCCACGTGGCCACCTCGCTCCGCCAGCTCGAGCGTTACTTCCGGCGCCAGCTCCTGAAGTTGCGGTATTGACGCCGGCGTCATGAACGGGTCGTCGCGCGCATGCAGGACGAGTGTCGGTACCCGCACGCGCGCCAGGAACTGCCGCGAGCTTGCGCGCGCGTAGTAGTCGTCAGCACCCGAAAAACCATGCAGTGGCGCTGTGACCAGGTCGTCGAATTGCCGGAACGTGGTGACCCGCTCCAGCGCCCGGAGGTCAAAGGGCGCCGGCAGCGTGCGGAATTTCCGCCTGACGGAACTTCGCATGCGCCGCAGCAGGGCCCATTGATACAGGCGCGAGGCGCCCCCTTCCAACCGCAGTGCGGCGTCGCTCAGCACGAAGGGTACGGAGACGGCGACGGCCGCGCACACGGGCGCGTGACAACCGCGTTCGCCCAGCCACTTCAGCAGCACATTTCCTCCGAGCGAGTAGCCGACGACGGCGAGCGGTGCGTGCGGCGCGTGCCGGTGCAGGCGATCCACGATGAGCTGAAGGTCCTGGGTCTCGCCGGAATGATAGCTGCGCGCGAGGCGGTTGGGTGTGCCACTGCAACCGCGGAAGTGCATCAGCACCGTGCACCAGCCCTCGACATCCGCTGCGTTGATCAGGTCGCTGGCGTAATGGCTGGTGCTGGAACCTTCCAGACCATGGAGGATGAGCAGCAGCGGTCCCTCGCGGCACGCACTCCAGTCCAGATCGAGAAAATCGCCATCGGGGAGCTCGACGCGTTCGCGGCGCAACGCCGGTCGCCGAGCACGGCGCAACAGGTTCGGCCACAAGGTCTGCAAATGCGGCCCGGGTAGCCACCAGGCGGGATTGAAGCGACTGGCTATGATCACGCGGTGGCGCAGTTCATGCCCGCCCTGCAGGGCGGGCATGCGTGCAGCAAAACGAGGATCAGCGGTTGGCGCGCTTGCTGATGAGATCCTCAACGACGCTCGGATCCGCCAGCGTGGAAGTGTCTCCCAGGTCGCGAATTTCGTTGGCGGCAATCTTGCGCAGGATGCGGCGCATGATCTTGCCGGAGCGGGTCTTGGGAAGACTAGGCGCCCACTGGATGACGTCCGGGCTGGCTATGGGTCCGATCTCGCGCCGCACCAGGTCGATCAGCTCCTTGCGCAGCTGTTCCGACGGCTGCACGCCAGCCATCGGCGTGACGTACGCGTAGATCCCCTGTCCCTTGATATCATGCGGGTAACCGACCACCGCCGCTTCCGCCACCGACTCGTGCAGCACCAGGGCGCTTTCCACTTCCGCCGTACCCATGCGATGTCCCGACACGTTGAGTACGTCGTCAACCCGACCGGTGATCCAGTAATAGCCGTCCTCGTCGCGACGCGCACCGTCCCCGGTGAAGTAGTTGCCGGGATAAACCTTGAAATAGGTATCCAGGAAACGCTGATGATCACCGTAAACCGTGCGCATCTGCCCGGGCCAGGAGCGGGTGATGACCAGGTTTCCGGAACCCGGACCCTCGAGTTCCTTGCCCTCGGCATCGACGAGTGCCGGTGCAATACCGAAGAACGGGCGGGTGGCGGATCCTGGCTTGAGGGGCGTGCAGCCGGGAAGCGGAGTGATGAGTATGCCGCCGGTCTCAGTTTGCCACCAGGTATCGACGATCGGGCAACGCCCATCGCCCACGGTGTGGTAGTACCACTCCCATGCTTCGGGATTGATGGGTTCCCCGACGGAGCCCAGCAGCCGAAGGCTGGAACGCCGTGTGCGCTCGACGGGCTCCGGGCCTTCTCTCATCAGCGCACGGATGGCGGTTGGTGCCGTGTAGAAGATGCTCACCTGGTGCTTGTCGACGACGTCCCAGAACCGCGAGGCCGAAGGGTAAGTGGGCACGCCCTCGAACATCAGCGTGGTAGCCCCGTTCGCCAACGGCCCATAGACGATGTAGGAGTGACCGGTTACCCAGCCGACGTCGGCGGTGCACCAGTAGATGTCACCATCGTGATAGTCGAAAACGTACTTGTGGGTCATTGCCGCATACAGCAAATAACCGCCGCTCGTATGCAGCACGCCCTTGGGTTTGCCGGTGGATCCCGAAGTGTAAAGGATGAACAGCGGGTCTTCGGCGCCGACCGCGGCCGGTGGACAGTCGGCAGAGACGCTGGCCATGGCAGTCTTGTAACTTACGTCCCTTCCTTCCCGCCAGTCCACTTTCCCGCCCGTATTTTCCACCACCAGCACCGTTGTAACATTCGGGCAGGAAGCGAGGGCTTTGTCCGCGTTCGCCTTCAAGGGTACCGCGCGCCCGCCACGCCTGCCCTGGTCGGCCGTGATCAACAATCGGCAGTCTGAATCGAGTATCCGGTCTTTCAGTGATTCGGGCGAGAAGCCGCCGAACACGACCGAGTGCACGGCACCAATGCGCGCGCAGGCGAGCATGGCGACGGCCGCCTCCGGGATCATGGGCATGTAGATGCAGACTCGATCGCCCGGGCTCACGCCGTAGGACTTGAGTACGTTACCCAGCCGGCACACCTGCTCGTGGAGCTCGCGATACGTGATCCTGCGATCGGTCGCGGGGTCGTCGCCCTCCCAAATGATCGCAGTCTGGCCGCCGCGCTTTTCCAGGTGCCGGTCCAGGCAGTTGTAGCTGACGTTGAGCGTGGCACCATCGAACCAACGGATCTGCGCCGTTTCAAAGCTCCAGTCGAGCACCTTCGTCCAGGGCTTGAACCAGTGCAGGAACTCCTGGGCCTGATCTGCCCAGAACTTCTGGGGATCGGATATCGAGCGTGTGTACATTTCCTGATACCGCTGCTCGTCGATGTGAGCCCGCTTCGCGAACGCCTCCGAGACGGGGTACACCTTGCTATCTGACATGTCGGCTCTCCTTCCTTCCCAAGTTCTTTTCGGTTCAGCGTGTCCGCGACGCGCTCCGTGATCTGCTGCGTCCAGATGCATCACTGCCGGCTGGTTGAGCTTGAACGCCAGCGATGATAGCGAAAATCTGCCTACGGAGCATCCGCAAGCTGTGTCCGGCAACGGGGAATTCGCCTCGTATCCCAGTGCCCGACTGCCCACTCCCACAGAGCATTCAGGGTTGCGTTCTGCAGGTGTTTCGGTAACGGCTGACCGAGAAAAGCGAGCGCGCGCGCCAGTGTCGGAACGGGATTGCGGCTGTCCAGCGCTGGTGCATGGGTTTGCTTGCTCAGTTTGTTGCCGTAGCCATCCACAGCGGTAGGGATGTGCATGTAATCGGGTAGTGGAAGCCTGAGCAACTGCTGCAGGTAGATCTGCCGAGGGGTCGAGTCCAGAAGGTCGGAGCCCCGGACAACTTCGGTTACACCCTGTCTGGCATCATCAACGACGACGGCGAGCTGGTATGCATGCTGCCCGTCGGTCCGATAGAGGACGAAGTCGCCGACGCTGTGTGCCAGTTGCTGCCGGATCGTTCCTTGAATCCGGTCGTGCGCTTCCACGGTCGCAGAGCCGACTCGCAGCCGGATCGATCTGCCCGTACGGCCGCGGGCGAGACCTCGCCTGCAGGTGCCGGGGTATATCCAGTGCGCCGGGGCACCAATCGTTGAATCGGCAATCTCGCGGCGTGAACACCCGCAAGGGTACGTGAATCCCGAGTCACCAAGAAATTCCAGTGCCCCGCGGTACGATTCGGCGTGCTGGCTCTGGTAAATGACAGGGCCGTCCCAGCAGAAGCCGTAGCGCTGCAGCGTCTCCAGTATTCCGCGGTCGGCATTTGCCACCGCACGGGCCATGTCCAGGTCATCAATGCGTACTGACCAGTGCCCACTGCACGAGCGTGCCTGCAGGTAGCTTGCCGCCGCGGTTACCAGGGACCCGAAATGCAAGGGCCCGGTGGGAGAGGGGGCGAAACGCCCGTGATAGAGCGGGCGAATTGAAGAAGTGGCGGTGGACGGCTTGGCGAGGTCAGGCCGTTCCGTCCGCTCGCAGTCGGACTGCATTTGCGCCTTCGTGGAGGAGAGATCAGAGCATGAACTGGTGGGCGGCGAAGTCGGGCCGAACCCGGATCAGGAACCCATCTGCTTCTCTCGAATCTCATCGAGGGTTTTGCAGTCGATGCACAATGTGGCGGTGGGCCTCGCCTCCAGACGCTTGATACCGATCTCGACGCCGCAGGACTCGCAGAACCCGTATTCCCCGCTTTCCAGCTTCGCCAGCGACTCGTTGATCTTCTTGATGAGTTTGCGTTCGCGGTCGCGGGTGCGCAGCTCCATGCTGAACTCCGATTCCTGGCTCGCTCGGTCGTTCGGGTCGGGGAAGTTCGCCGCTTCGTCCTGCATGTGATGCACGGTGCGATCGACTTCCTCCATCAGTTCGTGCTTCCATGCCAGCAGAATTTCGCGAAAGTGAGCGACCTGCTTGTCATTCATGTATTCTTCACCCTTTTTCGGCTTGTAGGGCTTGAATCCCATGAATGCAGTCGTTTCCTGCGCGGACTTCTTCGCTGGCATCGGTCAAACTCCTGGCATCAACGCAAATCAGAGAGAGCGGGATTCTATAGCAGAATCTCCGGCCTGCTGCAAACCGCGTCTGGAATTCAGCAGGGAAGTCTGGCCCCGAAATTCTACTGTGTTCTCCGGTACGCACAAGGCGCGGTCACGGCCATTGCCATGCCGTTGCATTGCCTTCCTCGGCTGAAGGTTTGGCCAAGTGATGGACTGCAAGGGTAAAAAAACCGTCGCCTGACCCCTCCGGGCTCGCCATCTTTGGACCACGCGCATGCACAGGCTGACGACCTTGTTGTTCGACGTCGACGGTACTCTGGCGGATACCGAGGAGGCTCATCGGCTTGCCTTCAACGACGCCTTTTCCGCCGAGGATCTGGATTGGTACTGGTCACCCGAACTGTACCGCGACCTGCTGCGAGTGACCGGCGGACGCGAACGGATCCGCTACTTCGTGGACACCTACAAACCCGCCGAGGCAGCGCGGCCCGACCTGGACGCCTGGATTGCTGCATTGCACAAGAAGAAGACCGACGTGTACACGCGCGGGCCGGCAAGGGGTAGCTTACCGCTACGCCCGGGTGTCCTTCGGCTGCTCCGAGAGGCGCGCAGGCGCCGCCTGCACTTGGCCATCGCCACCACGACGTCTCTGGAGAACGTTTCAGCACTGCTCAAGTGCACCCTGCCGGATGAAGGGCACGGCTGGTTCGAGGTGATTGGTGCAGGAGACATGGTTGTCGCAAAGAAGCCTGCGTCTGACATCTATGTTCACGTTCTGACGCGACTTGGCGCCCACCCCGGGGAATGCCTGGCCGTCGAGGATTCGACCAACGGACTGGTTTCCGCCCTTGGGGCAGGTGTGCCCACTTTGATCACTGTGAGCAAGTACACGCGCGGAGAGAATTTCACGGGTGCCGTCTTGGTGGTCGACCAGTTGGGCGAGCCTGATCGGCCGTTCACGGTTCTGCAGGGTGACGCGGGCAACGCGACTTACGTTGACGTTACATTTCTGCAGCAGTTGCACGCGCGATACTGGCAGGGATACTTAGGGGACGGCGCGAGTTGAAGGGCGACGGCTTGGCCCGTACCACCGGATCGTGTTTCAGGGCGCCGCTGCGCGGTTGACCATCTGCGCGGCCGCAACGACACTGTCGGGCATGTGGGTCGAGCCGTCTGGTCGGAAGTCGACCGGTCGCGGCAAGTGGTGAACACCTGCCGCGACCCGGCTCTGGTGAGGCGCTTCAGGACGTCTGCGTGAGAGGCCGCTCGTGCTACAGCCCTCCGCAGACGGCCGATGAAAGCGGCGAGTCTCCCGCGCTGTTGTAGGCCGCAATACGGAAGCACACCGTATCACCCGCATACAAACCCAACTTCGTGGCGGAATTGAAGGCCAGCGTTGGGGCAAGCGGGTCGAACAGCCCGGAATTCAGTGCGAGGTCGGCGACCAGCGTGTCGACGGCACCGGCACTGGTCCCGTAGTACACTCGATAACCGGAGATCGCGTCGGTGTTTGGGTTCCACGATAGAGCGAGATCAACGCCAAACCTGCAGGTGGAGCACGTTACCTCGATGTTCACCGTTGCCACCGCGACATCGCCGTTTGCATCCGTGATGCGATAGACGAGGCTGTCCGATCCCACATACCCGGCAGTGGGGACATAGCGGACCCGATTGTCACTGAGCACTGATGTATTGCCGTGCGCCGGCGCCGAGGCCACTGCGACAATGACCGGGCTGTCGCCGAGACCGGTATCGTTTGCCAGCACCTGGACGGTCACCGCCGTGTCGCGCTCGGTGTGGGCAGTGTCGTTGTTCGCTGCAGGCACACTGTTCGCGGTTCCTGTTCCAGAGCCACCGTTTTCCCCTCCGGTGGACGGAGTCGTGCCACCCGAAGATCCGCCACTGGTATTGCCGGCGGACCCACCGGTCGAACCGCCCGTGGACCCGCTGCTCGAACCGCCCGTGGACCCGCTGCTCGAACCGCCCGTGGACCCGCTGCTCGAACCACTCGTGGACCCGCTGCTCGAACCACTGGCGGATCCCCCAGACGAACCACCAGAGGAACCGCCCCCCGTGGATTGCTGATTATTTACGTTGAATGAGGCGGTGGTGACACTTGTGCTCCCGTCCGTCTGTTCGATTTCGGCACTTACCGAGTGTTCACCATTGGAGAGGAGTGTCGTGTCGAACGGTGCGGCATCGCCTCCCGAGGTGGTTCCCATCAGATCGTAGGGCGCTGACATCTCGTTGTTACTCGGAGTGCCGCTGATCCCCGGATCGTCGACGAAGAAACGTACGACGTGGATTCCTGCCGATTCCGGAAGAAACACATAGACCTGACCGTGCAGACTCGCTCCTGACAGGTCACTGGGAGACGAACGATCGGCTCGCGTGCTTACCTCAAGGGCGGCTAGGGCAGTGTCCGTTGGAGGCACAGTCGGCATATGACCACTGGCGACACTGTTTACGGTTTGCAGCTGGGAATCGCTCGCCAGCGCCACCTGGGTCAACACTCCACCCAGCGTCGAGCCGGCGCCTTGAGGGATTGCCGCGCTGATATCCGCCGGGAGACTGTCGGATGGAAGGTCGGACACGATGTTGTAGAGGGTTTCGAGCTCGGAAGTCGTGCCCAGGGTACGTGCCGCGGCGACCGCGCCCTGTAGTTGCTCCAGGAGGGAGCGGGTGACCTTCACGTTCGCGATCCGGGCGCCGCTGGGTGCGTCAGGCACGGCGGTTCGGATCGCGTTGTCCATGTAGGGCGCAGCGTCCGCACCATTTACCCGAAGCGTGTTGCTAAGTGCCTCGACGAGCACCTGGGCCGAAGCGATTGTGGTGGTGGCCGCCACGAGCGGATCCGCACCGTCGGCACCCGCTCCGTCCAGGGTCCCGTCCACCAGATCGGCCGCAAGTGCCTTTATGAGCCCGTCAGTGCTCACCACATTGCCGCGAATCAGAAGAGCGTCGGCTGCCCTTCGCACTACTTCCGAAAGCACTTCGGTTGCCTTGACAACCACCGCGATATTGCTGCCGGTGACTTCCGTGTAAAGCGGGTCTGGAAATGCCGCAGTGTCGACTCCAACATTCAGCGCTGCAAGGACGTTGGCCCTCGCCTGGTTCAGATTGACATCGTTTGCACCGCCTGGCATGCGTTGGGCGGATTGCACGATAAGGCTTGTGAATGGATTGATGTTCGCTGTGGTGATGGTCGGTCCTGACACCAATGATACCAAGGTGAAGCTCGGAGCCACGCCGCTCACCAGGTCGGTGCCACCCGTTGCCGTGAGTGTTACCGGGTAGGCCACGCCGCTGTCTACGCTCAGCCGGTAATGTGCCCGTTCATCGCTGGTCGTGGTTCCCAAGACCGCCCCGTGGGCATCCCTGATGACTACGGTGGCGCCTACCACTGGGCCGTCGCCCACGCTTCCGCTGAACGTGTGGCCAGCATTGGATGAAGTTCCGCCATCGCCGCCGCAGGCGGTCAATGCTGCTACACCGATCAGGATGCTGATGAGCCGAATTGCGTGCCGAAACACCGCGAGTGAAGTCATGTCGAGCTACCTCAAGCGATCGGATTTCCGATCCTTTGTTTCGATGGTTGCCAGCATCCGGGGCTGGCGGCGAGGACGGCCAGAACAACTCGCTGGATCAAGCCATCCTGCGTCGTGGGTAGCGGGGACGATGAGCGTTTCCTAATGAGCCCTCTGTGTGATGCATCACAAGGTGATTTCGAACATGTCGGACTCTCGGTAATCCGCTGGCGGTTTTGTGTCGTGGTGCACGCGCCTGACCCACAGGTGAGGTTCGACGGCAATACTCGCGAACGCCTAACGACGATGCCGAGAGTCCGCTGCTCCGCATGCGGGACGAAAGCTCGCTACCGCACGAATTGCCGGATGTCCTTAATTAAGGAAACTGTGATATAAGCTTGGAGGAAGCGTTGCGGTTCTCGAGCAAGGAGGGTCCGGGGGGAATTCCGGGTCGCCTTGGGGCGCCAGCGGTTTTTGAGTCGTGACGTAAAGAATCACGCTAAATCAATAAGTAACGCACTTGAAAACGCATGCGAGAAGTCTCCAACGGCATTTGGGACAAGCCTGTTCGGTCGGGCTATAATCACAAGCCACCGCAGGAGTTGGTGATAACATTTGCATTGCGCAGGGCATAGGAGGTTCGTGTCACCCTGTTTTAGGGCTTCGGATTCGGGAAGCCGTCGGATGCCAGTTCAGCACGGTGGGCGTCCGCCCGCTCGGAAGACGGTGAAGGTGAAGTTTGTGCCGCGCGTCGGGGCCGTATCGCTGTCGATTCCCCAGGGCAGTTTCGATCAAGTCCAGAGAACCGCCGTCGCTAGCACAGGTCCGGTTTCTACAGTGCACTGAAAGCGCGTCTCATGGGTACAAAATGGTAGAGAACGTAACACAGCTCAACGACTACCTAGCAATGCTGAAGCGGCGGAAGACACTGATCATCGGATCCGTCACCGCGTTCTTCCTCGTCAGTGTCGCGTTGGCCTTCGGATTGCCGCCGGTTTACCGGTCCACGGCAACCATTCTGGTCGAGCAGCAGGAGATTCCCCCTGACCTTGTGCGTTCGACGGTGACCTCTTATGCCGCTGAGCGCATCGAAGTAATCAGTCAGCGTGTCATGAGCAGCACGAATCTCATCCAGGTCATGAATAAGCTGGGACTGTACAAAGATGAGCGCGGCTCGGTCCCCGACCAGGAGCTTCTCGCACGTATGCGTCAGGGAATCAGTCGGGCTCTTGTAAATGCCGACGTCTCAGATCCTCGCAGCGGAAGGTCATCCACCGCGACCATTGCATTCACCCTCTCCTTCGATAGTGACATACCCGAAGTGGCGCAGAAAGTCGCAAAGGAGCTGTCGGATCTGTATCTGCACGAAAATGCAAAGGTCAGGGCAGAGAAGGCGGATGTGACATCGCAGTTTCTGGCTGCGGAGGCAGCACGGTTGAGCCATGAAATTTCCGAGTTGGAAAACAGGATTTCCGACTTCAAGAAGAAACACGTCGACGAGCTTCCCCAGCTGCTAGACACGAACCGGAGTCTGGCTGAGTCGACGCAGGCTGAGTTGGACAGGTCGAGAGCCCAAATCCAGTCGCTGGAAGAGCGCAAGATCTCTCTGTTGGCGCAAATCGCGCAGACCGAACCCAACGCGCCTACGTATGACAGCGAAGGCAAGAGGATTCCCAGCCCAGAGGAACGCTTGAAGTCGCTTCAGGCTGAGTACGTGAGCAAATCTGCAATCTATTCCAAGAATCATCCGGACCTGCAGCGCATGCGGCGCGAAATCGATGCGCTGCAGCAGACAGCCGGCGCGGCCGGAACGGGCGACCTTTCCGGTGAACTGGAACGCGCTCGCTCGGAGCTGTCCGCCGCAAGAGAGAAGTATTCGAGCCAACATCCAGATGTAATCCGGCTGGAGCGAAAAGTCGCTAGTCTCGAGAAGAGCGCGGCGAAGGCTCCCTCGGCAAAACGCAAAGCAGTTAGATCACCCGACAATCCGGCTTACATTGAGTTGCAAACGCAGCTGCAGACCCTCAACTCCAGCATCGCTGCTGAACGAGTCAACATGGCGCGGCTGCAGGCTCGGTTGGCGGATTACCAGAACCGTGTAGCCGGCACACCCGAGGTCGAGCGCGAATACCTGGCCCTGTCTCGGGATTACGAGAATGCCACCTCGACCTATCGGGACATCAAGGGCAAGCTTATGCAAGCGCAGCTTGCCGAGCAGATGGAACGGGAGAAGAAGGGCGAGCGCTTTTCGCTAGTCGACCCTCCGCAGCTGCCGGACATGCCTCTGAAGCCAAACCGTCCTGGCATTCTTCTGCTGGGTATGACCCTGTCGATGGCCGGCGGTATCGGAATCGCGGGATTCGTGGAGTTTCGCGACCATACCATTCGAACCGCAAGTCAGGTGGCCTCCCTTCTGCGCGCGCCTCCGCTGGCCGTGATAGGTTACATCGAGAACAGCGAGGACGTCCGCCGTCGCAGGAGAACGCGGCATACGTGGGCGGGCGTGTTTCTGATTGTGCTGGTGCTTTTTGCGTTGGTCATCCACTTCACCGTCGTGCCCCTCGATGAATTATGGGGGCGTTTGATGGGTGAAGGTTGAGTTGTGACCCGGGGCTCGGCTGGTTGCGAGCGTTTTGCGTTCGGACAGTATGGGTCAAGAGGTTAACCTATGGATTCGATCACAAAGGCTGTAGAAAAGGCGCGAGAAATGCGGCAGGCGGTGGCAAAGCCCCAACAAGCGCCGGCGGCCCCGACACAAGTCGTGTATACCCAAACCCGCACCGTCAGGTTGTCGCAAGACGAATTGCGGGAGAAGCGCATCATCACGGAGTACGAACAGGGTGATTTCGCTGACGCTTACAAGATTCTACGTACCCGTGTACTTCACGTCATGCGGGCTAATGGCTGGAACGCCCTGGGCGTCACGAGCTGTGGTCCCAATGAGGGCAAGACGCTCACCGCGATCAACCTGAGCATCGGGCTCGCCATGGAGGAGAATCAGACCGTCCTGCTGGTGGATATGGATTTGCGGCGCCCAAGTGTGCATACCGCCTTCGGGATTCGTCAAAGCAAGGGATTGAGCGACTGCCTAGTCGAAGATATTCCGTTGCAGTCGGTGTTGGTGCACCCGGGGATAAGTCGTCTGGTGGTACTCCCGAGCACGCGACCCTTGTACAAGTCATCGGAAATGGTCTCGTCGCCGCGCATGGTTAAACTCGTGCAGGAGATCAAGACGCGCTATCCGTCTCGCCTCGTTGTGTTCGACATGCCGCCTATCCTGGCGAGTGACGATGTGATTGCTTTTTCGCCCTACATCGACGCGGTCCTATTGGTGGTAGAGGCAGGGAAGACACAGATTGAAGAACTCGGTCGTGCCACAGAATTGCTCAAGAAGGTCAACTTGATCGGGAGCGTCCTGAACAAATCAACGGAAGCGGTTCCTGGTGCTTACTACTATTGACGGGCTCATCAGATCCTCGTCCCGAATACGCAAGCCCGGCGGGGGCGAAAACGGCAGTAGCGGAGGTAAGATCAGGGTGAACAGTTGGATTTGATGCCGCGAGGCGCTTGAATTCCAGACACACCGACTTGCGACGTCTAGCGGAAGCGACGCAGCGGGATACGAATCACGACAATCGTTTGCCAAAGGTGTACCCAGTATGTATGAGTCATTTTACGGATTTTCGGAGAAGCCGTTCACCTTGCTGCCGGATCCCGGATTTTTGTTCTTGAGCAACAAGCACCGACTTGCGCTGGCGAGACTCGAATATGGATTGATGAACCAGGCCGGCTTTACGGTCTTGACTGGCGAGGTGGGGGCCGGGAAGACCACTCTGATCAGACAACTCTTGAACCAGATTTACGAGAACGTCTCCGTTGGTCTGGTTTCCAACACGCATCGCTCGTTCGGAGAGCTCTTGCAGTGGGTGCTCCTGTCCTTCGAAGTCGAATACCGCGGGAAAGAGAAGGTGGAACTCTACCAGACCTTGGTAGACTTTCTGCTCCAGGAATACAGCAAGAATCGTCGCACAGTGCTGATCATCGATGAGGCGCAGAACATGGGGCCGGGCGCACTGGAAGAGCTGCGTATGCTGTCAAACATCAATGCTGACAAGGACCAGTTGCTGCAAATGATTCTGGTCGGGCAACCCAATCTGCGAGACATGCTGCGTTTGCCCGAGATGAAGCAGTTCGCTCAACGTATCGCCGTAGATTACCACCTCCAGGCATTGGACCTAAAAGAGACCTGTGACTACATCCAGCACCGGATCAAGGTTGCCGGAGGCGACCCCAATCTATTCACACCCGCGGCAAGAGAGGAAATCTTCCACTATACGCGTGGAATTCCGCGACTGATCAACGTGCTGTGCGACACCGTTCTCGTGTGCGGTTTCGGAGAGCAGAAACGGAAGATCGATACGGATCTCGTCAGTGAGGCGGTTCGGGAGAAGAAGACGGGAGGAATTTTCCCGATGATGGATCCTGAACCTGAGGAGGTGTCCGGAAACGGCTACGCTGGTCGACCGGCAGAAGCACCGCGCGTGGCCGCACCGGAATTCAATATCAGTCACGAAGAGTTGCGACTTCTCTTCAAGAACAGAATGCGGGAGAAGAATTAGTTTTTTGACTGTCTTGCTGTCCCAAGACGGCGTTGTCATTGGATGGCTACAGGCTACAGGTAAGTGACCTCCGGCACTTGGTTCGTGAGTCGCTCGATGCGGCTAAACGGGGGTCGCTAAAGCGGCCCCGACTTGTGCTGCGCCACCTAAACGTGGCTGGCCAGCGCGATCAGACAGTCGATCAGACAGGTTTATTTGATTCAGCCGCTGAGCCTCTTGCGGCATGGTGCTGCTTGCGAATGTACTCGCGGATCACCGCCTCGCTCCGGCCCTGCGACTGTTGCTCGAGCGACTGCACCTCGAATTGCCCGCGCCCAACCGCCACCGAAAATCAGCACCACACAGGCCAAGTCGGCTACCCTCGTGTAGTGCAGACCTTTGGGGTCCGCAGCATATACACGAATCAATGGGTTGTCGGCTTACGCGTCTCGGCAATCAACTGCGTGGGCTGCTCATCGAGACACACGACCGGACGGTTGGGATCATAGGGGCGCTGTTAGACCTCAAGAATATTTTCCATACAGGCAACAAACTCCGCATTGTGCTCGGGCGGGATGACCCAACACCGGCCCAGGTGCGGTTTCAGAGCGTTTCTTTCAGTGTCCGCATCACCGTCTGTGGCGAATCGACTCGACCACCCCCAGCGTGATCATTTCCTCGGCCAACAGCTTCAATGTCCGACGTGCCCGCCCTGCGGGTGGTCGCGAGCAAGCGATCTGCAGCAGGCGCGCCTCCTTCTCGCCATCGAGCAACGGTTCGATCGGTGGACGCTCGCGTTTCTTGCGCGTGAGCGCAGCCTCCAGACCTTCTTCGACAAACGCTGCCGGATGCTGAATACCGTGCGCGCACTGCGCGCGAAGGCCTCGGCAGCTTGCTGATCGTTCCACTTCGACCCACCGGCATCGATCTTAAACAGCACGTTCGCATGCTTGATCTTGTGGGCTGCCGCCTTACCTTTGCTCACTAGGTCGGTGAGCTCAAGGCTTCGGAGTCTTGCAGCAGAGATTTGAGCTTGACCTTGCAGCCGTAGAGCCTGGGGCGGCCGCGCTTCTTGGGGCCGCGATGGCGATAGGGGGTATAGGCGACGGCGTTGGATCGAACGCGGGTGATGAGGTGGTGGTTTTGCGCGCGCAGGCCGTGGACGATCTTGCCGGCGGCGTAGAAGGCATCGGCGAGGAAGTAGAACGGCTCCTAGATCGCGAGGTGCCGAGCAGGGTGAGCATTTTGTCGAGTACGGTTCGCCGATCGCGATTGGACCAGACGAGTCCCTCGTGGATGCGCACAGCGAGGGGGACGGCGAAGGGGACCGCGAAGACGCTGTGCGCGGCCTCGACGAGCAGGCTCACCGCCTGGAGCGAGTGGCCCATGATGTATTCGGGCTTGGTGTTGGCGTCGGACTGTTGATGGAACCGCTTCACGGCGGGCATTTTCTTGCCGCGCTTGGGGACTTTGATCCCGTCACCACCACGACCCAGCGGCCGTTGACGAGGAGCGGCGCGGGGAAAAGCCGCAGCACGGCTTGCGTCCACAGCGCCGTGAGCCGATCGAGCTTGACGGCGCTGATGTGGAAGAGGTCGAGGAGGTTGTCGTAGAAGCGGGCTTGAGTGCGAGCGCGCGCACGATGCTGGTCACGCCGAGCAGTTCGGTGCGCACGGTGAGCCCGGCGACGGCGGTGGCGAACCACAGGAAGGTGACGCGGCCCGAGAACGCCGGGCGCAGCAAGAGCATCGCCTCCCACCAGGGACCTGCATAGGGACATGCTCACCTCCCGTGGTGTCCTGCGCCATTGATTATGGGTAAGAATCAGGCCTAAAGGGGAGAACTTTCGCAAAGGCCTTTCGGAATTGGTAGCTGCCCGCTTGGCGTATGCTGCCCCAAGCGGGCGCTACCCTTGCGTCTATTATCTTGGCTTCACCAGCAGTAGATAGTTCGAGTCAGCACCAGCGGCGCCTGACGCAGCATTGCCGCCGATGCCGCCGATCGTTCCGCTTGGATAGTTCTTGCTGTAGAGACGCAAAGCACTGGTGTTGGGATCGCCGCTGACGGTGATACTGAGCCCCGTATCCGTAAACCCGTTCGCGGCACGAAGCCAGTTGGGCAGCGATGTTGCACCGGAGTCGTAGGCGACGTAGACAGTGACCGGGCGATCAACCTGGAAGGACACGAACGACGAACTGGCGTTAGTCTGGTCGGCATTCGCGGCCATCACCCAAATGGCTCCCTGCAACACACCGGGGATGCTGTTCAGTGTGTAAGGCTCGTCCACGTAATACCTGTCGCCAAGCTCCAATATGTTTTGCTGTACCCAAGGAGCCGACGTGGCAGATGTAATGTTGTTCAATATGAATGGCATCGCTACCGGACTGGCCGGGTTGAGCACATTGTGCCACAGGTAGGCATTGACCGCGTAGCCGAGCCCATTGTAGTGCTCATAATAGTCGCCCAGCAGTTCTCGTCGGTTGACGGTTGACGACAAGTAGAAAGAAAAGAAATCCGGACCGATGCTCATGTTGGTGAGTTCGTTGGTAATGACCGAGTTGTACTCCTGGATCATCACGTTGCGGGACGCAGTCAGCGGATCGCTGTAGAGTGGTGCACTTCCGGTTCTCCTCCAGGACGGAGGTACCAAGGCGACCACGGGCGTAGAGACGCCAGCCGCGGTCAGTTTGTTGATCACCGCCTGAACGTTGCCCTTGAAAGTACCCGCTACCGCCGAACCGGAAAGACCGAGCCCGCTGGGTATCGGAAGAGTGCCCTGGGAATCATTGGTGCCAATTAGTACCAGGGCTTTATTCGCATGCGGGTGGCGCGCGATGATCGAGTCGATCTGCGACAGTGTGTCCGAGCTCTTTGACCCGCCAATGCCCTCGTTGATCACGATGTTAGGATAGGAAGTAGAAGCATTGAGCAGCTTGGTCAAGTTAGCTTCGTAACCCTGGAAACCGAGTATTCGCGGATCAGAAGTGCGATTGTCCAGGGAGAAATTATCCACTTCTCCATTGGTAAGGCTGTCGCCTACAGCAATGTACTCGTTACCCTGGGTACCGACCATCGAATTGGTATCGCGGGCCACTTCGACGTCCGAGGCATTTCTGAGGATGGCCTCCACCGTGTGGTTACCCTGAGCCACGCTTGTGAACTGGGCGCTGTAGGGTGCTGCGCCGTCCGTGATGGAATGCGACCCGTCCAACAGAAACTCGACGTAGCCTCCCGCCGGTACGTTAATGGCCACAGCAGAGGCATTGATCTGGTTGCTGGGCAAAACGGAATTGGCCACCGGTGTTGATAGTGCAACCGTTGGCGAGGAACCGATGGATTGGACCAACACATTGTCGAACCTGGAGTACGCCTGCGTATACACCGCAACGGACCCGGAAGGAATGCTCGAATCTTCTGCCGCGAACAGGGGCTCGTTGTTGACCCAGATCTGTATCGAGCTACCCTTGGCCAGAATAGTAATGGGCAGCGTGGTGCCAACTTGGTCGAAGCCGCGCGCATTGACTGCCAATGTCGACAGCGTGCCATTGACCTTCTTCTCAAACCGGCTGAACCCGTAGCGGGAATTCATAGAAAAACGGTAGTAGTTGTTGGCGTCCTTGTATCGGAACATCACCCCGATGTCGTCCGCAGCTCCCTCGGAATTGGAAAGAAAAGTGGCGTCCACGCTAAAGCGGAAATCCGTGAGCGCGCTGAGGGAGGCGCTATAGGCGTAGCTCCCAAGGTGATAGGACTTCAGATAGGCACCCCAGAGGTTATCGAGGCTGTTAAGCTGGGTCAGTGCGCCATTGATCACCTGCCAATCCGAGGCGACACCGGCATCATCCACCGCGGTCCAACCATTAAGATTGCCGTCGTCAAAATTGTCAGAGAAAGGCAATGGAACACCGCCGCCGCCCCCACCTCCTGAGCCGCCCCCGAGAGTGGCCGCCTGCAGGACGACATTGCCGTAGGGATCGTAGGTGCTGTCAATCGTGAACTGGAAGTTGAGGGTCTGCCCCGCGGAGGCGGCACTATACGTGACGGTGACCACCCGGTAGATAGTGTTACCGCTGGCATCGTCGACCAGGGTGGAATAGGCGGTGGCGCTGCCATCACTGAGCGTAGCCTGGACATGGCCACGGGCTTCCCACACGCCGAGATAGACCTTGAGGGTACGGGGTGTGGTGTCGGCAGGCAGGGTGAGGCGATAGCCATTGCCGGCGCCGAGGAAAAAGATCCCGGCGGTGACGTTGCTGGCGGAGCTGTCCGGAGTGCCATCCGACCAACTATAGCCGACGCTGAAAGGACTAAAGCGATATACGGCGCCAGAGCCGATCTTGGTGTAGTTGCTGATGAGCGATCCACCACTGGCCTTGTGGTTGAAACTCGAGACGCTGGTGCGGCCCCAATGCGCCCAGTCGGTGGCGGCTTGAGCGGTGAGGTCCACGCTGCTCGAAGTCGTAGCCACTGAACCGCTCAGTTGGGCGCTGCCGCTGCCCCCTGAGATCGAAATCGAAATGGCCTCCGAACTGCTGAGGCTGGAATTGACGGCATCCGTGGCCTTGAAGGTCACATTGGAGTACATGCCGGCCACGGGCGAGACCCAGCCGAAGGTACCGGTGCCGTTACCGTTGTCGTTAAACGTAGCCCCCGAAGGCAGATTGGTGGCGCTGAGCAGCGGGATGGTGCCATCGGCATCGGTGGCCGAGATATTGAAGCTCAGGGCCGTGCCGACAGTCCCTGTCTTGTTGCCGATCGACTGGAGCACCGGCACGCTGTTGCCACCCACTGAGCCGCCCCCGAGAGTGGCCGCCTGCAGGACGACATTGCCGTAGGGATCGTAGGTGCTGTCAATCGTGAACTGGAAGTTGAGGGTCTGCCCCGCGGAGGCGGCACTATACGTGACGGTGACCACCCGGTAGATAGTGTTACCGCTGGCATCGTCGACCAGGGTGGAATAGGCGGTGGCGCTGCCATCACTGAGCGTAGCCTGGACATGGCCACGGGCTTCCCACACGCCGAGATAGACCTTGAGGGTACGGGGTGTGGTGTCGGCAGGCAGGGTGAGGCGATAGCCATTGCCGGCGCCGAGGAAAAAGATCCCGGCGGTGACGTTGCTGGCGGAGCTGTCCGGAGTGCCATCCGACCAACTATAGCCGACGCTGAAAGGACTAAAGCGATATACGGCGCCAGAGCCGATCTTGGTGTAGTTGCTGATGAGCGATCCACCACTGGCCTTGTGGTTGAAACTCGAGACGCTGGTGCGGCCCCAATGCGCCCAGTCGGTGGCGGCTTGAGCGGTGAGGTCCACGCTGCTCGAAGTCGTAGCCACTGAACCGCTCAGTTGGGCGCTGCCGCTGCCCCCTGAGATCGAAATCGAAATGGCCTCCGAACTGCTGAGGCTGGAATTGACGGCATCCGTGGCCTTGAAGGTCACATTGGAGTACATGCCGGCCACGGGCGAGACCCAGCCGAAGGTACCGGTGCCGTTACCGTTGTCGTTAAACGTAGCCCCCGAAGGCAGATTGGTGGCGCTGAGCAGCGGGATGGTGCCATCGGCATCGGTGGCCGAGATATTGAAGCTCAGGGCCGTGCCGACAGTCCCTGTCTTGTTGCCGATCGACTGGAGCACCGGCACGCTGTTGCCACCCACTGAGCCGCCCCCGAGAGTGGCCGCCTGCAGGACGACATTGCCGTAGGGATCGTAGGTGCTGTCAATCGTGAACTGGAAGTTGAGGGTCTGCCCCGCGGAGGCGGCACTATACGTGACGGTGACCACCCGGTAGATAGTGTTACCGCTGGCATCGTCGACCAGGGTGGAATAGGCGGTGGCGCTGCCATCACTGAGCGTAGCCTGGACATGGCCACGGGCTTCCCACACGCCGAGATAGACCTTGAGGGTACGGGGTGTGGTGTCGGCAGGCAGGGTGAGGCGATAGCCATTGCCGGCGCCGAGGAAAAAGATCCCGGCGGTGACGTTGCTGGCGGAGCTGTCCGGAGTGCCATCCGACCAACTATAGCCGACGCTGAAAGGACTAAAGCGATATACGGCGCCAGAGCCGATCTTGGTGTAGTTGCTGATGAGCGATCCGCCACTGGCCTTGTGGTTGAAACTCGAGACGCTGGTGCGGCCCCAATGCGCCCAGTCGGTGGCGGCTTGAGCGGTGAGGTCCACGCTGCTCGAAGTCGTAGCCACTGAACCGCTCAGTTGGGCAGACCAAGCCGGCGCTACGCCGAGACAGCTCAGCAGTACGGCGATAACTACACACTTGATCAGATCAGCGATGGCAGAAGAGGAACGCATGCGGCGATCACCTGGTTGGCAAAAATGGCGCATTCATTTCTTGTCGGCCTCAACCTCTCTAACAATCACCAGACCGTCGGATCGTTCCGACCTGGAGAGAAAGAAGGTCATATCCATCTGCTCGTCCCCCTCCAGGCGAATGGTTGCGGAAACCGAAATCTCGCCACTTTTCAGTTCATTGGAGTCAGTAATTGTGAACGCGGCGTCCTTATAGAAATTGGATAAGAACTCGGGGTAGGTTGGATTGTTCAACAGTACCTGCCGCGTGCTGAGCAGTTCACCGCCAATGAGCTGCTGGATGCTCGCGGTGTCGCCTTGACTAAGGGCAGCAAAGTATTGGCTGACAACGCCGCGCGCTTGAGCATCCATATAATTTGGTTCTGCGACCGCAAAATGAAGGACTGGCAAAAGCGCCAGAAGCAAGTACCAATTTTTTCGAGACTTAATCACGGCCACCATTCCTGCAATCGAAGTACATCCGTTCCCCTTGGGGCAACGGTCTGCGTGGAGCGAAGGAGCACCTCAGCGCCAGTCGGTCTCGCGGGATTCTGATTACATGCTCCGGATCGACGTAGAGCATGTTACCGATCGACGGGTTACATTTGGCTTGCGTACAGCTCATGGCTCCTCCCTGGGAAGCCTGTTGATTCAATACCTGGTCGGAGACACGTCCTCTAATTCTGCTTGCACAGCGAGTATGTAATGATTACTATACGCCATTTTGCTACCAAACGCAAGCTAAGTTGCTGCAAAGCAACGTAATGGAAGCGCTGGCTATCGGGTTTCTGCCCCTCAAGAGTGGGGGCAAAGGAAGGTCGGCTGCGCTCTCCGGGCAGCCATTTTGGGTGGGCCCATCGAACGTACGCTCAATCGCCCGCAGGCCGAGCAGCGCTCGTTCTCCGTACCGGGAGGGCAGTCAATGCTGCCTTCCGCGACGGGCTTCAGGGTGCGGGAGCGCTATTTTCGCGGGAGTCGTCGGCGGGGGCGGCTGCGCTACCCGAATCCTTTCCCTCGGAGGCGATGGTCGGCTTGATCTCGACTTTGGCTTTCGCTCTGAGATCCTGTACGTACTGCTGTGCGCGACGGCTTTGAACCAGCGTCTTGACGCGATCCTTGGCTTCGCTGAAAGGTGGGATCGGCGTATCGCGAACGTCTTCGAGAAGGATTACGTGCCAACCGAAGTCGCTCTTCACGGGTTTCTGCGTGTACTGGCCTTTCTTCAACGCCGCAACGGCGTCAGAGAACTCCTTGACCATTTGCCCCGTACTGAACCAGCCCAGATCTCCACCGTTCTTCGCCGAATTGTCGAGAGACTTCTCGTCAGCAAGCTTCTCGAAGTCACCGCCTTTCTTTAGCTGTGCGATGATGGCGTTGGCCTCGTCTTCTGTCTTGGTGAGTATGTGACGGGCGTGATACTCCTTGTGCGGAATCTCAGCGACCCGCGCATCGTACTCCGCCTTGAGGTCCTGCTCAGAAATAGGGTGCTCCGACAGATACTTGCGAAGCGCGGCACTGGCGAGTATGTTCCGCTGCTGGTTCTCGATCGCGGCCTTGACATCGGGTTGTTTCTCGAGTTGCTTGTCCAAGGCGTCCTGAACCACCAGCTCCACACTAATCAGCTGGTTGAGCAGCGCGACCCGCTCCTCGGGCGAGGCGCTCGCGGCTGCCGGTAACTGCCGTGCGTTCATGTATTGCTGGAACACTTCCTCTGTGATCGGCTGGCCGTTTACCGTAGCCAACACCTTGGCGTCGACGCTCTGTGACGCAGCTGGTGAGTCGGCCGCTGCAACGGCGACGGGCGTGCCCGCACCCTGCTGGGCGTCGCAGCCGGGCAGTAGCGCGGCAGCCGCAAGGACGGGGAGCAGGCCCGCATGCAATCGCTTCATGGGAAGTCCTTGAGTGATATGGTGGGTGTTCAGATTTCGCCCGGCGCGAAAGCTCTTATGCTGAGAGCGTGGATCTCCCCGAGCATCGCATCGCCGAGCGCATCATATACCATCCGGTGGCGCTGAAGTAGCCCTTTGTCCCTGAAGCAGTCGGAGATCACGATGACCTCGAAGTGCCCGCCCCCGGAACGCGCGCCGGCATGCCCTGCGTGCTGCGCGCTGTCGTCGACGATTTCGAGGCTCTCCGGTGCGAGCGCTGCCGTAAGGCGCTCCCGAATCAAGGTCACACGGTCGTTGCTTGTCATGGCAACAGCTGGCGAAAGGGCTTGACGTCAACCTTTTCGTACACGCCGGCCCTCATGTACGGGTCCGCCAACGCCCAGACGTGCGCATCCTCGAGCGAATCGAACTCCGCGACAACCAGACTGCCCGTGTAGCCTGCCGGGCCCGGGTCAGTGTTATCGATGGCGGGAAAAGGTCCTGCGAGCACCAGCCGCCCCTGTTCCCGGAGCTGCTCGAGACGCAGGAGATGGGCCGGACGTGCCGCCAGCCGCCGTTCCAGACTCTCGGCTACATCATGCCCGATGACGGCGTACAGCATCACTGGGCTTCTCCCGTCTCTTCGTCAGACTTGACGTGTCGGGACAGGAACAATGCCTGCCCGAATACGAAGGCGAAAGTGAGCCCAAGTATTCCGAACAACTTGAAATTGACCCACGTGGCGGTGTCGAAATGATAAATGACGTACAGGTTGGCGAAGCCCATCAGTGCAAAAAACGCTACCCAACTGAGATTAAGTCGCACCCAGAGCGCCGCCGGCAGCGCCAGTGTCTTGCCCATCATGCGTTCGACGAGCGTCTTTCTGCCGAACAATTGGCTGCCCAGGAACGCTAGGGCAAACAGCCAGTTAAGCACGGTCGGCTTCCATTTTATGTAAAGTTCGTCCTGCAACAGCAAGGTGGCTCCGCCGAACACCACGATAAGGACCAGTGTCACCAGATGCATGGACTCGACCCGGTGGTGTCGCCACAAGGAGATGCCGACCTGGACGAAAGTCGCGGCAATAGCCACCGCAGTGGCTGCATAGATGCCATACACCTTGAACACCACAAAGAACAGGACGACGGGAAAGAAATCGAAGAGCAGTTTCATATGGTCTGGTAACCCTGCGGGACGCGTCTAGGGGTGTGGAAAAGATCAGTGGAGCGTTCGGGCAACGCTCCATTGCGTATAGTAGCGTTCCATGACCCTGCGCACAGGGTCCGGATAATCAAGCGCATCCATTTGCGCCATGCCTTCACGGAAAAACTCCGGTGCCTCTTCAGGCAGGTTCTCGGTCAGGCTGCGAAATGCCCGCTCCATCAACAGTGGATTGTGGGCACGGGTTGCGACGATGCCTCGGTTCAGGTTCAGCAGCCGCCACGGACGTCCCCGCTCCTGCGCGGGAAGATCCTGGCGGATGACCGGTGATACGGCCTCGATGATTTCCCCCATGGCATTGCACAGCTCCTCCAGCCTGGGCGCCTCCGCCGTGGCATTGGCGATGGACGCCAGCGCATTCACCACGGGCTCGAGTATGCGCAGTTCCGCACCGCGGCGTGCAAGCCACAAGGCAAAAGGTACCGCCAGCCACTCCGCCTGGCTCCGCAATGACTCCAGCCCCATGCGCTCGGCACATGTGGTTAGTCCGTCGATGAGGGTAAGCCCGTAGTCGCCGAGCTCGCTGACCTCGGGCATTTCTCGCAGCGAAGATTGCCGGCGCTCTGCCTCGGGACTGCGCTCGTCCGAGTCTACGCGCTTCAGAACCTCGAAAAGCTGTTCGACGGCGGTGGCGAGCAATTCGGGGTCCGCGTCCTTGCCTGCCGCCAGCGGGCTGCCGTCGCATGCGGCCACCATCTCCTTCGCAATGTCCGCAAAGGCTTCCTGCAAGGCGCTTAGGTCCAAGGAAAGTGGTTCCATTTTCCAGCGTTCGAAGTGACACAAGGCACATGATGATAGCTCACTCCCACCGAAGCCCCAAGCCGGTGACCCAGGGTGGACCATCGGCACGGCGAGCGTTTGCGCCATGCGTTACAATCCGGCTGGTGGACGCAACCCACAAGAATGACCTCCATACCCACTCCACTGCGTCGGACGGAACTCTGTCGCCGGCCGATCTGGTGGCGCATGCTCGCGTGCGACAGGTCCCGCTTCTTGCCCTGACCGACCATGACACCACCGCCGGTATTGCAGAGGCGGCTGAACACGCGAGGAGTACAGGTCTCATGTTCCTCCCCGGAGTGGAGATTTCCGTGACGTGGGGAGGGCGGACGGTGCACGTGTTAGGGTTGAACATCGTGCCCCAATGCGTGGCGCTGCAGGAAGGGCTCGCCACACTCCGCAAGTTTCGGCACTGGCGTGCGCAGGAGATCGGTCGCCGGCTGCAGGGTCACGGGATTCCGGATACTTACGAAGGGGCACGTCGACTTGCCGCGGGAACCATCGTCGGGCGTACGCATTTCGCACGGTTACTGGTTCAGCGAGGCGTTGCGAATACGGTCCCCGAAGTATTCAAACGGTTCCTGGTCCGCAATCGCCCAGGTCATGTTCCGGGACAGTGGGCTGCCTTGGCGGATGCCGTGGAATGGATCAGGTCTGCGGGGGGGCGGCCCGTTCTTGCGCATCCGGCCCGCTACCGACTGACCGCCACCCGGATGCGGACGCTGCTTGGTGAGTTTCGCGAGTGCGGAGGGGAAGGACTGGAAGTCGTGTCCGGTAACGCCGCCGCAGACGAGATCCACACACTCGCGGGATACGCCTCGCGGTACTCCCTGCTGGCCTCATGCGGATCGGATTACCACGGACCGGAGTCCGGGATGCGCAGGCTGGGTGAAATGGGGCCCCTTCCGGCGTCCTGCACGCCCGTCTGGCACGACTGGTCGTTCATACCGGCTCCGAACGACACCGAAACCGTACGCCACGCTGCATGGGAGAAGGCTGCAGCGGGTGGTAAGGGATGACCCATTACCTCGAGATCCATCCCGTCAACCCGCAGCAACGTCTGGTCCGCCGTGCGGCAGAGATACTACGCGAGGGAGGGGTGATCGTTTATCCGACGGACTCGGGGTACGCGTTGGGTTGTCAGCTCGGCAACAAGGAGGCGATGCAACGCATCCGCGCGATTCGCAACATCGACGACCGCCACAACTTCACGTTGGTATGTCGCGATCTTTCGGAAATCGCGACCTACGCAAGAGTAGACAACAGCGCCTACCGCCTGCTCAAGGCGCGCACTCCCGGTCCCTACACCTTCATTCTCAAGGCAACACACGAAGTGCCGCGCCGGCTACAGCATCCCAAGCGGAAGACTATCGGAATCCGTGTGCCGGACAATCCGATCACTCACTCGCTGCTCGATGAGATGGGCGAGCCAATCATGAGCTCGACGCTGTTGTTGCCGGGGTCTGCCATGCCCATGACCGATGCCGCGGAAATCTGTGAGCAGCTGAACAATCGCGTCGATCTGGTGATCGATGGCGGCTATTGTGGAATTGAGCCCACCACGGTGGTCGATCTGGTTGATGGCGTCCCCGTGGTCGTGCGTCGGGGCAAGGGGGAGGTCGCCGGCCTGGAGGGTGGATGATCATCGATCAGTGCTTCTTGGTCTGCCACTTGTGGTTATAATCGGCGGATGTACGATCTGAATCTGATGCAGCGCATCGCGGTCTGGGTGCTTCCCGTCCTGTTCGCCATAACGGTTCACGAGGTCGCCCACGGTTGGATGGCGCGCCGGCTGGGTGATCCGACGGCCATGATGCTGGGACGGCTCACCCTGAATCCGATCCGACACATCGACCCGCTGGGTACCATCCTGGTCCCGGGACTGATGCTGTTGTTGGGTGGTTTCATCTTTGGCTGGGCCAAACCGGTACCCATAACTTGGCAGAACCTGCGTCACCCTCAGCGCGACATGATTTGGGTCGCGGTCGCCGGCCCTGCGGCAAACCTGCTGATGGCCGTTTTGTGGGCGGCGCTCGCCAAGTTGGGTCTCGTCCTGTATGGCCAGGCTGGAGGTATTGCGCTGTTTATGCTGTACGTCGGGATTGCAGGGATTTTCATCAATGTCATCCTGATGGTACTCAATTTGCTGCCCTTGCCACCGCTGGACGGCGGCCGCGTGCTCACGGGTCTGCTGCCGGGGCCGCTTTCCTATAGAGTGAGCCGCGTCGAGCCCTACGGCTTCATGATCCTGCTGTTGTTGCTGGCAACGGGAATCCTGGGCCAGATCCTCTGGCCGTTCATCAGCGTCTTCCAGACCCTGCTTACACATCTGGCTGGAATCCAGCCGGACGTGTTTCGCGCCGTGCTCTACGTCCTGACGAACGGTGGGTGAGCGCAAGTTTGAGCTCTATTCGCTCGCAGAACCGCCGCGTGCTGTCCGGAATGCGTCCCACCGGGAGGCTGCACCTCGGGCACTATCACGGGGTGTTGAAAAGCTGGCTTCGTCTTCAGCACGAATTCGAGTGCTTCTTTTTCGTTGCCGACTGGCACGCACTGACTACCCATTACGAACAACCGCAAATCATAGGCGATTCGATATGGGACATGATCGTCGACTGGCTGGCGTGCGGCGTGAATCCTGGCTCGGCGAGAATTTTCATCCAGTCGCGCGTTCCGGAACATGCCGAGCTGCACTTGTTGCTGTCCATGATCGCTCCGCTGGGGTGGCTGGAGCGGGTGCCATCCTACAAGGACCAGCAGGAGAAGCTGAAGGAACTCGATCTCGCCACCTACGGCTTCCTGGGCTATCCGCTCCTGCAGAGCGCCGACATTCTCATTTATCGTGCCAGCCAAGTGCCGGTGGGCGAAGATCAGGTCGCGCACATCGAGCTCACGCGGGAACTGGCGCGCCGCTTCAATCACCTCTACGGGCGTGATCCCGGGTTCGAGGAGAAGGTGGAGGAGGCGATCCGCCAGCTCGGCAAGAAGAACGCGCGAATCTATCGTGATCTGCGCCGGCGGTACCAGGAGCAGGGCGATCATGGCGCGCTGGAAGTCGCCCGTGCCCTGCTCGAAGGCCAGCAGAACATCACTCTGGCGGGACGCGAGCGCCTCTTCGGCTATCTCGAAGGCGCCGGACGGGTGATTCTGCCTGAACCGCACGCCCTGCTGACACCCGCCTCGAAAATGCCGGGACTGGACGGACAGAAGATGTCCAAGTCCTACGGCAATACCATCGCCTTGCGCGAATCGACAGAGGAGGTCGAGCGCAAGCTCCGCACCATGCCCACCGACCCCGCGCGGGTGCGACGTAACGACCCAGGCGATCCCGACAAATGCCCGGTGTGGCAGCTGCATCAGGTCTATTCCAACGACGAGGTGAAAACCTGGGTGCAGGAAGGTTGTCGGAGTGCAGGGATCGGTTGCCTCGACTGCAAGCGGCCGATCATCGATGCCGTACTGGCCGAGCTTGCTCCGATTGCGGAGCGCGCGCGCGAATACGAAGCGGACCCCAACCTAGTCCGCAACATCGTGGCGGAGGGTTGCGATGCGGCGCGGGACGTGGCGCGGGAAACCCTGGAGGAGGTCCGCCAGGCCATGGGACTCGTGTATCGATGAGCAGGGGCGATGGCCCGGCGCAACCGACTCGTCCGGAGGAGTTCGTGAGCACAGCGCAGCCGCAGCCCGGCAACCCCGCGGCGCCGGAGCCGCCCATCGCTATCGTGCAGGGTGCTGCGCTCACCAGTCTGCCGCGGGACCTCTACATCCCGCCGGATGCTCTGGAAGTCTTTCTCGAGGCTTTCGAGGGACCACTGGATCTCCTGCTGTATCTAATCAAACGCCAGAATCTGGACATACTCGACGTCCCGATCGCCGAGATCACGCGCCAGTACATGGCCTACATCGAGCTCATGAAGGAGATCCGTCTGGAGCTCGCGGCCGAATACCTGGTGATGGCAGCTGTGCTTGCGGAGATCAAGTCACGCATGCTGCTGCCGCGGCCCGCCGCCGAGGGCTCCGAGGAGGACGACCCGCGGGCGGAGCTGGTGCGCCGACTGCAGGAATACGAACGCTACAAGCAGGCGGCCGAGGACCTCGATGCATTGCCGATGCTTGGGCGCGACGTGTTCCCCACTGCTGCCCTCGCTCCTGTCGAGCGTGCGGTCCGGACGCCTCCCGACGTGGCTTTGCGAGACGTGCTGGGTGCGCTGAGAGACGTGCTTGCGCGTGCGGAAATGTTCACGCACCATCACGTGCAGCGCGAGCCGCTTTCGGTTCGCGAACGCATGTCGCGGGTGCTCTGCACGGTGTCTTCGGAGCGCTTCATGGAATTCACGCAGCTGTTCGATGCGGAGGAGGGACGCATGGGAGTGGTAGTGACCTTGCTGGCGGTGCTCGAGCTCATCCGAGAGTCGCTCGTCGAGCTTATACAGGCAGAACCTTACGCCAAGATCCACATCAAGGCGATCGCCGCGGCCGCTGCGCGGTCGGCCTAGGACGGCGACGACATGGACCGAGCGCAAGTGAAAACCATCGTGGAGGCGGCGCTGCTGGCCGCCGGACATCCGCTCACGCTGGAGCAGCTGCAGGCCCTGTTCGTTGGTCCGGATGCACCAGAACGGGATGAGTTGCGAGCCGCCCTGCATCTCCTCGACGAACAGTGTGCCGGGCGGGGCATAGAGCTCAAGGAAGTGGCAAGCGGTTGGCGGCTTCAGGTCCGGCAGGAGCTTGCGCCGTGGATATCGCGGCTTTGGGAGGAACGGCCGGTACGATACTCGCGCGCGCTCCTGGAAACCCTGGCGTTGGTCGCCTACCGCCAGCCCATTACGCGCGGTGAGATCGAAGACATCCGCGGTGTGAGCGTAAGTACCTCGATTATCAAAACGCTGCAGGAGCGCGAATGGATACGTGTGGTCGGGCACCGCGACGTGCCGGGCAAGCCTGCCATGTATGCTACCACGCGCCAGTTCCTGGATTACTTCAATCTCAAGAGCCTGGACGAGCTGCCAACCTTGGCCCAGCTGCGCGATTTCGACACCACTGCCGGGCTCGATGTGGGCATCTCGAGTGCCCCGGAAACGGCGGCGGAAACCGCTCTGGGGCAAGCCGAGCCGGAGCTGACAGAGGCGGCCGTCGAGGACGAAACCGCGTGGGTGCACGAAAGGCCCCTGCAGGTGCCTGCCAGCTTCCGGAGCTAGCCCGCATCAGCCATCGGGCAACGCGCGTGGTCGGCAACATCGGGGCCATGCGGCGAATCCCATGAGCGAGAAGCTGCAAAAGATACTGGCACGGGCCGGGCTGGGATCGCGCCGCGAAATGGAGCAGTGGATAGAGGCGGGGCGCCTGTCTATCAATGGACGGCTAGCGAGGCTGGGTGATCGGGCCGAGTTGACGGATGCGATCCGTCTCGACGGCGAGCGCCTCCCGGCGCGCCAGGCGAGCCCGCCGCGGCAGAGGGTCCTGCTCTATCACAAGCCGGAAGGAGAAGTCACCACGCGCAGCGACCCGCAGGGTCGCCCCACCGTCTTTGATCATTTGCCGTTGCTGGCGCACGGTCGGTGGATCGGCATAGGCCGGCTGGACATTACCACGACCGGTCTGCTGCTGTTTACTACGGACGGTGATCTGGCGAGCCGCCTGATGCATCCGTCATGCGCCGTCGAGCGTGAGTACGCGGCGCGCGTGATGGGTGCCGTTGATCGGGCGACGTTGGAGCGTCTGGTGCAAGGGGTGATGCTCGAGGACGGTATCGCGCGCTTCGAGCGGGTGATTGATGCCGGAGGCCGGGGCATAAACCACTGGTATCACGTCGTTCTGACGGAAGGACGCAACCGCGAGGTGCGGCGTCTTTGGGAGTCCCAGGGAGTCACGGTGAGCCGTTTGATGCGCGTCCGTTACGGGCCCATCGCCCTGCCGAGGGGACTGCGGCCTGGAAAATTCAGAGATCTGCAGGGAGACGAGCTAGATGCACTGCTGGCAGCTGCCGGGATGATGGCCCCGCCCGCCGCGTCGGCACGGGGGGCGGGGCGTCGCCGCGCCGGCCGCTGAGGGTCGGGCGGCCAGGTTGGCCCGTCTCAAATCTGGTTGCCAGTGCTGCCTAACCTCGGACCTGACTGATTTCCCGGCCCGGACTTGCTCTTCGGTCAAGGGCAACCTTCTCTCCAAGTCGGCACTCAAACTCACGGGTACCGCACCGGCATCCGGGATCGCGGTGGGATATGCGGGTTGTACTGGCTAGCTCGCCCGGCGCATGTGGCGCACATGCGTGGCGACGGAGAGCAGCGTGGGGGGCAATGCGACATTCTGGCCGGCGAGGATGATCTGACGTTGCGGTCTCCCCACGGCAACGCTGTGCAGCAGCTCGACGTGCGGTGGCGCCAAGACTGTGGGCGTTACCCCGCACAGCAGGTAGATGCCGTAATGGGTGCCGGAGGCGACACTGCGCAGTACTTCGATCAGGCGCTGGGTGTTGGGGATGGTGATGTGCTCCAGCCCCAGCCGGTACATGCCATTCCGGGGTGCCCAATGGTACACGGCCTTTCCGGTGGATTGACTGTAGCGCCGCAGGATGGCGACGACTTTGTCGGTGTCGTTGGTTTCCAGGGTGGCCAGGCGGGCCCCGGACTCGATCAGCCGCTCGATCTGTTGGGCGTCGTTCACGGGCGGGATCTCCTATTTCGCCGTCGATGTAGCTAACCCATATTGAGCGGCCGAGACGGCTGGAACTGTGGGCTCTATTCAAAAATCGCTCTCGGAACCTTCCTCCTCGACCCGATTGCGCCCCTTGCGCTTGGCTCGATAGAGCGCTTGGTCGGCGCGCTTGAACAGGCTGCAGGGATCGTCGGTTGGGCGCAGCGCGGCGACGCCGATGCTTACCGTCAAGCCGAAGCGGTCGGGTCCGCAGGGGATGGAGATGCGATCCGCGTCCCGGCGGATGCGCTCCGCCAGCCGTCGAGCTCCCTCCGAGCCGGTGTTCGTCAGGAGCAGGACGAATTCCTCGCCGCCGTAACGGAAAAAGGCGTCACTGCGGCGCGCGGTTTGCGCCACACATTGGGCGAACGCGCGCAGCCCGGTATCACCGGCGAGATGCCCGAATCTGTCGTTGATGCGCTTGAAGTGGTCCAGGTCGAGGATGAGCACGGACAGGGGCGTACGATGACGCAGCGCCAAGTCCACCTCGCGTTGCAGCCCGAGCTCCAGCGCCGCGCGATTGCCCACCCCGGTCAGGGGGTCACGCTGCGCGGAGCGCACCGCATTGCGGTACATCAGGGCATTGCGCAGGGGATACACCAGTTCCCGCACCAACCCGTGCAGGAGTTGTGCCTCGACGTCGGAATAGCGCCGGCGACGCATGAACTTCAGCTCGCCGAGTTGGCAGTCGCCGAGCTGCGCGAAATAGCAGAGTGTCTGGCGGGCCGACCTGCCGACGCGGATTTCCTCCCCGCCGGCCGGGTTGCTGTAAACGATTCCATCGCAAGCCACTGTGGCTTTGGCCTCCCGACCGAAAAGCGCGATGAGCTCGTCCAGCTCCAGCGTGGTCTGGAGCAGCGCCGAGACCCCCGCGACCCGCTTCAGCGTGCTCGCAGCGCTTCCGCCCGGTTTGGCGGAAACTTTATTGCCGCGTCGGACGCGTACGTTAGAATGGCCCGAGTTTGTCGCCGATGAGGTGGTGGACATGCGCTTCCTTTTTAGTGCTTCGTCTCCAAATGCGAAAAATGTGCCAGGATACCGTTGACCACCAATGCCGCGTCCCGCGGCGGACAGATGGGTATTTCGCGTCAACGAGTCGGCAACCCGCAGAGTCCAGGCGTCCGTTTCCTGCCGCGGAGCAAGGAGGAGCGTGGGCGCGTGCCTCGCGCCGCGGTGGAGGTGGCGCGCCGTCATGACGGAGAACGTAATCCACAATGCGCTCGACCTGGAGAACCTGCTCCATGACACCAAGCCCTCCCAGGACCTGCATCTCGGCGACATCCTCGTCAGCCAGGAGGTAATCAACCGCCAGCAGCTCAACCACATTCTGCAGGTACAGAAGCGTGAACCGGGCAAGCGTCTCGGCAAGCTGCTCACCGAGCGCGGGCTCGCCACCCAGGAGCAGATCAATGCCGCCTTGGCGCGCAAGTTCGGGATTCCGTTCGTCAAGGTGCAGGACTACGAAGTCAGTCAGCGTACCGTCGCCCTGATCCCGGCCGATGTGGCACTGCAGTACAACATCCTGCCGCTCGCCGAAGTCGATGGTTGCCTGATCGTCGCCATGGAGAATCCGCTCGATTGGGAGGCGCTCGCGGTAATTCGTTTCAACACCAACCTGCGGGTGGAGGCGGTGGTCGCTTCGGCGCACGATATCAGCCAGGCACTCAGCCGCTACTACAGCAAGTACGAGGAGCACGAGGCGCTCGAAGAGCTGGACTTCGTCGGCGCACCGAAGAACGCTGCGGAGCAGCCGCAGTCGGAGCAGCTCATCGAGCAGGAGGCGATGAAAAAGCCGATCGTTCGCCTGCTCAATGCCATCATTGTGCAGGCTGTGATCCGCGGCGCTTCGGATATCAACGTCCGGCCGGAAAAGGACAAGGTCAGCGTCTATTACCGCATCGACGGTAAGATGCATTTCTTGCGTACACTGCACAAGTCGCTGCTGCCGGCGCTCGTGAGCCGCGTGAAAATCACCGGCCAGATGAACATCGCAGAGCGCCGTCTCCCGCAGGACGGGCACGCGCGCCTGATACGCGGCAACCGCACCATCGATCTGCGCATCTCGGTGATTCCCACGGTCACCGGTGAAAGCGTCGTGATCCGTATCCTGGACAAGGAGACCGGGCTCAAGCCATTTGACAAGCTGGGATTTCGCGAACGCGACCAGCAGCTCATCAGCGAGATGCTGGCCCGGACCTTCGGCATGCTCCTGGTGACCGGTCCGACCGGTTCGGGCAAGTCCACTACGCTCTATGCGGTACTGAATGAGATCAAGCAGCGCAACCCGCACATCATCACGGTGGAGGATCCGGTTGAGTACGACATGGAAGGGATTGAGCAGATCCAGGTGCTTGTGGCCAAGGGATACAGCTTCGCCGAAGCCTTGCGCCACATCCTGCGTCACGATCCGGACGTCATCATGATCGGTGAGATACGTGACCTGGAAACTGCGCGCATTGCCAACAAGGCCGCACTCACCGGCCACCTCGTGCTCAGCACGCTGCACACCAACGATTCCGCCAGCAGCATCACTCGTCTGATCGATATGGGCATCGAGCCGTTCCTGCTAAGCTCGACGCTGCAGGGTGTGCTGGCGCAGCGTCTGGTGCGGCTCAACTGCGCGCGCTGCATTGCGGAGGAGAAGATTGATCCCGCCGTGCGCCGTGCGCTGCGCATCGATCCGTCGGAAATATTCTACCGCGGCGCGGGCTGCCCTGCCTGCAACCACAGCGGATATCGTGGTCGTACCATTGCCTACGAGTTGCTGCCGATGACGCCCGAAATCGGCGAACTGATCACGGCGGGCCGGTCGGCCAGCGAGATCAAGGCCGCCGCCTTGCAGGCTGGTATGGTCGCGCTGACCGATCATGCTCTGTTGCTGGCACGTGAACGCCGCACGTCCCTGGAAGAGGTGTTCGCGGTACGTCTCGACTGAGCGCTTGGGGCGCGCTTCGAGTCAGGAGGTGCCACATGTTCAGCGGACCGGACCCGTCAACCGGCCGCGGCGCGGCACGAGCGCCGCGCAGGCATGGCGCCCGCACGCGCGGGGGGATCGGGTGCTGGGTGCTGGTGTTGGCCGTGGCGCTTTTCGCTGCCGGGTCGCGGGCTGCTGAAGACCATGCTGAAGGTGCCGCGGTTCCGGTCGATCCCCGACAGCAGGAGCATCCGGACTGGTTCAAGGACTCCTTTCTCGATCTACGCGAAGACCTGGCCGAGGCTGCGGCAGTGGGGCGGCGCGTGCTTCTGTACTTCTATCAGGACGGTTGTCCCTACTGCAAAAAGCTGCTGCAGGACAACCTCGGCCAGCGTGCCATTGCCGAGCAGATGCGCAACAACTTCGACGTCATCGCCATCAACATGTGGGGCGATCGCGACGTCACCGACCTGCAGGGGGAGGAGGTCACGGAGAAGACCTTTGCCGTAGACCAGCGGGTGATGTTCACGCCGACGCTCCTGTTCCTCGACGAAAGTGGGAACGTGGTGGCACGCATCAACGGCTATTATGCGCCGCAAAAGTTCCGGTCAGCGCTGGACTACGTCGCCGGACGCCACGAATCGCGGTCCTCGCTGCGCGAGTATCTGGCGCAGGCCCAGCCGCCGCCCGCGAGCGGCAAACTCCACCAGTCCGCGCAGTTCCTTCGGGCTCCCTACCGGCTCGTCGCCGCCGACCGCCCGGGCGGCAAACCGCTGCTGGTGCTCTTCGAACAGAAGCAGTGCGGCGCCTGCGACGAGTTGCACCTGGATGTACTGCAACGCAGGGAAAGCCGCGAATTGCTCGGGCGCTTCGATGTGGCGTTGCTCGACATGTGGGCGGCGACGCCGCTCATGACTCCGGCGGGCAAGGTCTCGACGGCGGAGCGCTGGGCGCGCGAGCTGCAAGTGAGCTATGCACCCTCGCTGCTGTTTTTCGATGCAGGCGGCGCCGAGGTGTTCAGGGGCGAAGCCTACCTCAAGGCGTTCCACGTGCAGTCCATGCTCGATTATGTAGCCTCCGGCGCCTACCTCAGGCAGCCGAGCTTCCAGCGCTTTATTGAAGACCGCGCCGAGGCGTTGCGCTCGCGCGGCATCGCCGTCGATCTGATGGATTAGGGATCGCTTCGCCTACTCGCGGACGCTGAAGGCGCGACCGGTGATCCCTGCACTGTCAGGCCCCAGCAGATACAGGAACACCGGCGTCACGTCCTGCGGGGCGGGGAGGCGCGAGGCATCCTCGCCCGGGTAGGCGCGCGTGCGCATCGCGGTGCGCACCGGTCCCGGGTCGACGCTGTTGACACGTACGGTAGCGCGGTTTTCCAGCTCGTCTGCCAGGATCTGCATCAGGCCTTCGATGCCGAACTTGGAGACACCATATGCGCCCCAGTAGGCTTTGCCCTTGCGCCCCACGCCATCCGAGCAGAACACGATGGAGGCATCGGGTGCCTTGTTGAGCAGGTTCAGACATGCGCGGGTGAGCATGAAGGGCGCGTTCAGGTTGACTTGCAGTACCTGGTACCAGAGCGCAACGTCGTACAGCTGCACGGGCGTGAGCGTGCCGAGCGCTGCCGCGTTGTGCACCAGGCCGTCGAGTCGACCGAACTCCTGCTCCAGGCGCAGCGCCAGATCGCAATAGTCCTTGGGCGTGGCGCCTTCCAAATTCATGGGATAGATCGCCGGCAGCGGGTGCCCGGCACGTTCGATCTCGTCATAGACGATTTCCAGCTTGCGGATGGTGCGTCCCAGCAGCACGACGCTTGCGCCTCCCGCAGCAAGGGCCAGCGCCACGGCCCGCCCGATACCATCACCAGCGCCGGTCACCAATATCACGCGGTCCTGCAGCAGGCCGTCGGCAGCTTCGTAGGAGAACATTCGGAATCCTGTTGCTTCGGGTGTGGTGGTGGTGCGCCTCTGCGCTACGCGGCGCTGTCCAGCAATTGCTCGGCGCACGACAGGCCGCTGCGCACCGCGCCCTCGAGACTCGGCGGAAGGCCGCTCGCCGTGAACTCTCCCGCAATCCAACAACCCGACACCGGAGTGGCGTGGGTCGGTCGCAAGGCATTGACGCCCGGGTGACAGCGGAAAGTGGCGTGCGCCTCGCGTATCACCAGACTGTCGCGCGGTGGCGGCCAGGCCGGAAGCAGCTGCGCAAGATCCTGCGCCACCCATCCCGCAAGCGCCTTATTATCCATGTGCATGTGGGGCCCGTCACCAGTGATGACCGCCGCAATGAGCCCGGGCTGTCCGCTCACTGCCCTGTCGAACAGCCAGTTCGAATGTGCCCCCAGCAGGCCCAGCAGGTCGCCGCCGATGTGCATCTGGCGCGGATAGCGCAGGTACACCGTGCAGATCGGAGCGCTGTCCAGCCGCGCCAGGCGGCAGGCGATGTCACGCAGGGAGGTGTGCGGCTCGAGCAGGCGCCGGCACTCCCGGTGCGGAACGGCGATCACCACCCGATCGGCGTTCAGCGTCTGTGCGCCGACCTGTACGCCGGTGACGCTGTTGTCGCGGATCTGCAGACCGGTGACGCGATGCCCGAGCAGAACCTTCCCGCCATTCCGATCGAGAAAATCGAGTGCGGGCTGGCAGATTACGGCGCCGAGATCGGTGCGCGGCAGCAGAAAATCGGCATTGCCTCGCCCGCCGGAACAGATCTCCCGGAGCCACCGGCAGAATACCTGTGCCGAAGCTTCTTCGACCGGCATGTTAAGCGTGGCACAACAGAGCGGTGACCACAGGAGGCGCAGCAGGCGCGCCGACTGCCCATGACGTTCGAGCAGCTCGCCAACCGTGCAGTCGCCGTCGGCCAGGGCGGGGTCATGCACCAGGCTGCTCCAGCGGCGCAGCACCCGCAGCTTGTCGGGCGGGCTCAATCCGGTTGCGGTCAACAGCCCGAGCGCCAGATGCAGGGGTGCCGGAAGCGGTGCCGCATGCAGGTCCATGCCACGACCGCCGGCTTCGTGGATGCGCCAGCGAGGCCTGCGGCGCGCGAAGACCTCGCGCTCGCTGGCTCCCAGCAGGTCCACCAATTTCAGAATACCGTGATGCGCGCCGAGCAACAGGTGCTGCCCGTAGTCCACTCGCTGCATGCCGAAGCGCACACAACGAGCGCGGCCGCCCAGCTGGCGTTCCGCTTCCAGCAGCGTTACGCGTACCCCATTGCGCGCCAGTTTTACTGCCGCGGCCAGCCCCGCCCAGCCACCTCCGACGACGATGGTCATGGTACGGCGCGCCGTTGCGTGGAGCCCCTGCGCAGGCTCACGGCGCGATCTGGTCGCGTCAGGGAGGCGGACAGGTGGCGCTCGGCGCCGGCTGAGCAAAGGCCTGGGACGGTCACAACTCGCCCGGAAATCTCACCAGCATCGAGGGAGCTGGCGGAATTCGCAGTCGTCCTGGCGCCCGGCTGGCGCCGTAGCTGTCCCTTGAGTGAGGACCAAGCCAGGGCGAGCGAGAAACCGCCAGAACCAGGATAGGCCGGCGGCGTGAAACGTGTGTGTCATCGTTCGGCGTTCGCGAAGAATGTCAGAACTTCCCTGCGATGCATTCAGTTACCAGCCAGTGCGGGCCGGTGGCATTTCCGGGTCAGCACGCATATCGGAGCCGCGACCCGTTTTCCCGCCGAGCCGCGCCGCAGGGATAGGGGTACGTGTGCTCGCCTGCCGCTCACGCGCTTGGTCTTCACATCTCATCGGGATGACATCTTTCGGCTACGGACCTTGTTTCCCGATTTGCAAGGATTGCCACGATCACTGGCGCAAAGGGTTACCCTACCGGCAGCGGTGAGGCTGGCGGGTCAGGATCCTTCGCTTCGGCGCACGGCGGTTTCCAGGGGCTCCAGGACCTGCAACGGTTTCTTCCCGCTGACCCCGAGCTCGGTCAGCCGGCGCGCGCCGGGCAGCACCTGGCGCTCCAGAGAGCCTACCGCGCGGTTGTAGGATTCGACGCTCCCCCCGAGGCTCTTGCCGAGGTGAGCGAGGTGCTCGGTAAAGGCGCCGAGTCGACGGAACAGCTCTTCTCCCAGATCACGGATGGTCTGTGCATGCTCGGCCACTGCCTGCTGCCGCCAACCGTAGGCCACGGCGCGCAACAGAGCGATCAGGCTCGTGGGTGTGGCGAGAATCACTTTTTGCCGCAGCGCATCCTCGAACAGTCCGGGATCGATTTCCAGGGCCGCCGACAGGAACTGATCGCCCGGGATGAACAGCACTACGAAGTCCGGGGCGTTCGGGAACTGCGCCCAGTAGCTCTTCGCCGCAAGCTCCCGAACCCGGTCGCGCACGTTGCGGGCATGGCGCTCAAGTGCTTTGCGCCGCTCGGCATCGTCGCTCGCGCTCAGTGCGCTCAGATAGGCGTCGAGCGGCGTCTTGACGTCCACTACGATTTCCCGTGCATCCGGCATGCGCACGACCATGTCGGGCCGCAGTGCGCCCTCGGCGGTGTTGTGCTGCTCCTGCTCGTAAAAGTCGCAGTGCTCGACCATGCCGGCGAGCTCGGCCAGACGCCGGAGCGTCAGCTCGCCCCACTGACCGCGCACCTCCGGCCGGCGCAGCGCCTGCACGAGATTGCGCGTCTCGAGCTGCAACTGGTTCTGTACCTGTGCCATGGTTTCGAGATGCTTGCTGAGTGAGCCGAACGCCGTGCAGCGCTCCTGCTCGAGCCGCTGGATCTGGCGCTCGGCACGTTCCAGCGCCTCGCGGATCGGCTGCACCAGGTGGGCCACGGCCTGTTCCTTCTGCTCCAGCCCGGCCTGGGCGCGAACCTGGAATTCGCCCAGGTGCGCCCGCGCCAGACGCAGAAACTGCTCGTTGTTGTTGCGCAGCGCCTGGTGCGACAGCATGCTGAACGTGGCGGCAAGCTGGGCTCGCGCCTGCTCCATGGCTGCATGCTTTTCGCCGGTCGCGTCGCGCTCGGCCTCCAGCCGCGTCGCGAGCGCCGCATTGTGCTCGCGCAGCGTGGTGATGTGCCGCTGCAGCCAGTGATATACCACCAGGGCGGTGACGGCGCTGGTCCCGATTACCAGCGAGACGGTGCGCAGCAGCTGTTCGGTCGCGAATTCGGCTACCATCGCGCGCGGCCTGGCGCCGTCATTGCGTGCCCCTCGCGTCGATCCAGCCGAGTACCTCGAGCGGTTCCGAGACCATGGCATCGGCGCCCCAGGTCTCTGGACGGTCGGTGCTTCCCAGGTAGCCGAACAGTGCCACCAGCGTCAGCATTCCGGCCGCTCGGCCCGCCTGGATGTCGCGTTCCGCGTCGCCGACGTACGCGCACTGCGCGGGCGTGCTGCCGGCGGCCCTGCAGGCGTACAGCATGGGGCCGGGATGCGGTTTGCGCCAGGCGGTGGTATCGCCGCTCACGACGCAACAGGCCCGGTCCCGCAGGTCGAGCGCGGCCATCAACGGGTGGGTGAGCTCCGCCGGCTTGTTGGTGACCACACCCCAGCGCATTCCGCGTGACTCGAGCGCGGTGAGCAGCCGCGACATGCCGGGGAACAGGCGGGTGTCACGCACCAGGTCCGCGCGATACAGGTCGAAGAGCTCGCGGCGCAGCGCCGGGTAGCGGGGATCCTCCGGCTCGCATGCAAGTGCGAGCCGCAGCAGTGCGGGCGTGCCGTGCGACACCACCGGGCGAACTTCGGCGAACGGCAGCGCGGGCTTGCCGTGACGCGCGCGCAGCGCATTGAGGGCATGTGCCAGGTCGGGTGCGGTGTCCGCCAGCGTGCCGTCCAGATCCAGCAGTAGCGGTGCGGATTCCGGTGCGGGGGCGGGTCCGATAGCGCTCGGGCCGGGATGTCGGCGTTGGTGCGCTCCCGGCCGATTCCATCAATCCGCCGCGCGTACCGCGACCGCGATGTAGTTGACGTCGAGGTCGCTTCCCAGCCGATACTGCCGCGTAAGGGGATTGAAGCTCATGCCCACGAGCGCCTTCAGCCGCAGTCCCGCGGCCCGCATCCAGCGCTCCAGCTCCGATGGACGGATGAACTTGGCATACTCGTGCGTGCCCTTGGGCAGCAGCCGCAGCAGATACTCGGCGCCGATGATGGCAAAAAGATAGGCCTTGGGGTTGCGATTGATGGTGGAGAACACCAACGTGCCGCCGGGACGCACCAGCGCGGCACAGGCGCGTACGGCGGATGAGGGGTCCGGAACGTGTTCCAGCATTTCCATGCAGGTGACCGCATCGAACTGCGCCGGGCTCTCCGCCGCAAGCTGTTCCGGACTGGCGCGCCGATAGTCGACTTCCACGCCGGATTCCAGCAGGTGCAGGCGGGCCACGCCGAGCGGCGCCTCCCCGGCGTCGATGCCGGTCACCGCAGCGCCGCGCCGCGCCATGCTCTCGGAGAGAATCCCCCCGCCGCAGCCGACATCGAGGATGCGCTTGCCGGCGAGGGCCACGTGATAGTCGATGAGCTCGAGCCGCAGAGGATTGATGTCGTGCAGCGGTTTGAACTCACCGCCCGGATCCCACCAGCGCGCGGCAAGCTGCTCGAACTTGGCGATCTCCGCGCGATCCACATTGTACAAATGCCCGGCCATCCGTACTTGCAATGCCTGTGTCCCGATCCCGCGCGCAGTATACCTCAGGCGCGCCGGCTCAAAGGCCCCGTTCCGAGCCCGGCCTGCCGAGCACCGGTCCCAGGCAGTGAACCACCCGAGGGTGGAACAAACGCAGCGGTTCCGCCGTTTTCCCCATCCCGGTACGATCACCGCGCCCGGCGCCCGGCCTCCCTTGGCGGGTACTCCGCGGTGAGACATCTGATCTGGTCATACACCGCCGATGCGCTGCGCCCAGGCGCGTGCAGCTCCGATCACGGCCTGCTCGTCCAGCGTGGTGAGTGTGCGCCTCCGCAGCAGCTGGCGGCCGCGCACCCAGACGTCGGTGACCTTGTCGCGCCCGGTGGCATAGACGAGTTGCGAAACCGGGTGGTAGTGCGGCTGGCATTCCACCTCCCCCAGGCAGATGGCGACGATGTCCGCCGATTTGCCGGGGACGAGAGAGCCCGTCTCCTCGCCGAGTCCCAATGCCGTCGCACCGTTCAGCGTTGCCATGCGCAGCGCCTGCATCGCCGGCAGCGCGCTTGCATCGCCCGCCACGGCCTTGCCCAGCAAGGCGGCAGTGCGCAGCTCGCCGAGCATGTCGAGATCGTTGTTGCTGGCCGCCCCGTCGGTTCCCAGTGCGACGTTGACGCCCGCCTGCAGCAGTCGCTGCACGGGACAGAAGCCGCTGGCAAGCTTCAGGTTGGACTCCGGACAATGCACGACCTGGCAGCCTCCCGCAGCAAGGCGCTCGATTTCCTGGGTTGTGAGCTGGGTCATGTGCACCGCGAGCAGCGCGGGCGACAGCAGCCCCAGGCGCTCCAGGCGCTCCAGGGGACGCATGCCGGTGGTCGCCGCGGCTTCCTCGACCTCGGCGGCGGTCTCGTGTACGTGCATGTGGATGGGAATTTCCAGCTCGTCGGCGAGCACCGCGATGCGCTGCAGGGAGGCGTCGGCAACGGTGTAGGGTGCATGTGGTGCGAAAGCGGTGCGGACCAAAGGATGGCTGCGCCACTCATCGTGCAGCTCGAGTCCTTTGCGCAAATACTCTTCGCTGCCTGCAGCCCAGGGACTTGGGAACTCGACCAGGATCAACCCGACGCAGGCACGGATGCCGGCTGCCGCAGCGCATTGCGCCGTCACGTCGGGGAAGAAGTACATGTCATTGAAGGCGGTGGTGCCACCGCGCAGCATCTCGGCGATGGCGAGCTGCGTTCCGTCGTGCACCAGCGCTTCGCTCACCCAGCGCTGCTCGGCCGGCCAGATGTGTTCGTTCAGCCACTGCATCAGCGGCAGGTCGTCCGCGAGGCCGCGCAACAGGCTCATGGCGGCGTGGGTGTGGGTGTTTACGAACCCCGGAATCAGCACGTGATCGGACAGATCGACGTTGTCGTCGGGGTGGAACCGTCGGAGTGCCGCCTCGCGCGGTTCCACGGCGAGGATGCGGCCTTCGTGGATGGCGATGCTGTGATGCTCGAGGACGACACCATCGGGTTCGACCGGGATCACCCAGCGGGCGTGAATCAGCGTATCGATCGATTGCATCGGCACATCGCGAGCGGGGCCGGGAACGCGGTCATGGTAGGAGACCTCGCTCGCGCCTGACAAACCCGGCGGGGTGGGCAGCGGGCAGAAAACACAAAAAACCGGGCCGGCATTTGCCGGCCCGGTCTATCAGCGGACCGCTTCAGCGCGTTCTACTGGCTTTCCATCAGACCCTGGACGTCGATGTCCACGCGGCGGTTCTGCTGGCGCCCTGCGGCGGTGGCGTTGCTGGCCACAGGGCTGGATTCGCCCATACCCTGCGAAGTGATGTTGGCCGGATTGATGCCGGTTTCCACCAAGTAGTCACGCACCGCCGCCGCGCGGCGTTCGGACAGCGCCTGGTTGTACTGTTCTGTTCCGACGCTGTCGGTGTGGCCGGTGACGGTGATGTTCAGCTTGGTGACGTCACCCTGCCGCCACTTCGAGACCAATGCCTCGAGCGCCTGCTTGCCTTCCGGGCGCAAGGTTGCCTTGTCGAAGTCGAACAGGGTCTTGGCACCTAGAGAAAAGTGCTTGGGCGGCGGGGGTGGCGGAGGCGGTGGAGGTGCGGGCTGCTCCTGCACCACCTCGACCGGCTTCACGCACGGAACTTCCTTGGTCCAAAGCGGCGTACGCACGCAGTCCCCGGAGCTGTCCTTGACCGCCGAACTGGTCGGTGTCTGGACGTAGCCCGGCGGCACCTCGTCCTCGGCCCACGTGTTGGCCGCTACCAGCGACCCGCCGGCGACGATGGTGCCGGCCAGCAGTGTGTTGATGATTTTCTTCATCCCAAATGGCTCCTATTCTTAGGTGTCGTTCTCAGTTGCCGTGCAAGTGCGGTACGTCCTCCGGCCCTGCTTACGGCTAGTGGAAATCATGCCACAGTTTCCGAATATTTGATACACATGTTGCTTGCATGCTACGACGTCTCGCGGCGACGTCGTTGAGTGCGAGTTTAGACCAATCGATTGCAGAAGCCGCCCGGGCAGGTGGCCACGGCCAGTTGCCTGTGACAGAATCGCCCGCCCACGCGACAGTACGTACGGCTTATGAACGACCACGATTCCATCCGCGCCATGGAATGGCGCGCGGACACGCTGCGGCTGCTTGACCAGCGCCTGCTTCCGATGCAGGAAATCTATCTGGAGTTGTGCGATGCAGCGGGCGTGGCGCGGGCGATTGCAGAAATGGCCGTGCGCGGCGCACCTGCCATCGGCATAACTGCCGCCTACGGCGTGGTGCTTGCCGCACGCGCCCGCTACCGCGCGGATCCAATGCATTGGCGCGAAAGTCTGGAGCAGGATCTTGCGCTGCTGGCTGCTGCACGGCCGACGGCGGTCAACCTGTCCTGGGCGATTGCACGCATGCGCACCCGCCTCGACGACGTCGCCGGCGATCCGGGGCCGGCGCTGTTGCGCGAGGCGCACAGCATCCATGAAGAAGACATCGCCGCCAATCGCCGCATGGGAGCGCTGGGCGCGGCGCTGATCGAGACCCGGGGTGCAGTGCTCACCCATTGCAATACCGGTGCGCTGGCGACCGGCGGTTATGGGACGGCGCTGGGCGTGATTCGCAGCGCCTGGCGCGGTGGCAAGCTCGACCGCGTATATGCCGACGAAACCCGGCCGTGGCTGCAGGGGGCACGTCTCACCGCCTGGGAGCTGGTACGCGACGAAATACCGGTCACGCTGCTCGCGGACGGCGCGGCTCCGTATCTCATGCGCCGCGGCATGGTGCGCTGGGTCATCGTCGGTGCAGACCGCATCGCGGCCAATGGCGATGTCGCCAACAAGATCGGCACCTATGCCGCAGCCGTCGCCGCGCGCCAGCACGGCGTGCGCTTCATGGTGGTCGCGCCCATCTCCACGCTGGACCTGTCGCTGCCAGACGGATCGGTCATTCCCATCGAGGAGCGCGATCCGTGCGAAGTGCTGCGGCTCGCCGGACAGGACATCGCCGCGCCTGGTGCCGAAGCCTGGAATCCAGCGTTCGACATCACACCCGCCGAGCTCATCGACGCGCTGGTGACGGAACGCGGCGTGGTTCTCGCGCCCGACACCGCAAGGCTTGCCGCGCTCATGCAGCGCTGACGGCGCCGGGACCCGTCGGGTGCCGCGCCAGTGCCCGTATGCTATTATGCGCGCGGCCAATTGCACATGATGTCGCACCTCGCGCCCGGGCCGCGCACCACCCCCCAGAACAAGGAAACTAACTTCCCGGATGGCTGAGTTCGCCAAAGAAGTTCTTCCCGTCAACCTGGAAGACGAAATGAAGCAGTCCTACCTGGATTACGCCATGAGCGTGATCATCGGGCGGGCGCTGCCGGACGTCCGGGACGGGTTGAAGCCGGTGCATCGGCGCGTGCTGTTTGCCATGAGCGAGCTGGGCAACGACTGGAACCGGCCCTACAAGAAGTCCGCGCGCGTGGTCGGCGACGTCATTGGCAAATACCACCCGCACGGCGACACCGCCGTGTACGACACCATCGTGCGCATGGCCCAGCCCTTCTCGATGCGCTACATGCTGGTGGACGGGCAGGGCAACTTCGGCTCGGTGGACGGGGACGCCCCGGCGGCGATGCGCTACACCGAAGTGCGCATGTCGCGCATCGCCCACGAGCTGCTCGCCGACCTCGACAAGGAGACGGTCGACTTCGTCCCGAACTACGACGAATCGGAACGCGAGCCCGCGGTATTTCCCACCCGCATACCCAACCTGCTGGTCAACGGCTCCTCCGGCATTGCCGTGGGCATGGCGACCAATATTCCGCCGCACAACCTGAAGGAGGTCGTCGACGCCTGCATCGCGCTCATCGACAAGCCGGAGCTCGACATCGCCGCCCTGATGGAGTTGCTCCCGGGCCCCGATTTCCCCACGGCGGCCATCATCAACGGGGCGCGCGGCATACGCGAAGCCTATTTCACCGGCCGCGGGCGGGTCGTGGTGCGGGCGCGCACCGAGGTGGAGACCGACGAGCTGCGCGGCGCTCGCCAGTCGATCATCGTGACCGAGCTGCCCTACCAGGTGAACAAGGCGCGACTGCTGGAGAAGATCGCGGAGCTGGTCAAGGACCGCAAGATCGAAGGCATCACCGAGCTGCGCGACGAGTCGGACAAGGACGGCATGCGCATGGTGATCGAATTGCGCCGCGGCGAAGTGCCGGAGGTGGTGCTGAACAACCTCTATCTGCACACCCAGATGCAAAGCGTGTTCGGCATCAACATGGTTGCGCTGGTCGACGGTCAGCCGCGGCTGTTGAACCTGAAGCAGGTGCTGGAGGCCTTCATCCGCCACCGCCGCGAAGTGGTGACGCGGCGCACCGTGTTCGATCTGCGCAAGGCGCGCGACCGTGCCCACATCCTGGAAGGTCTGGCGGTGGCGCTCGCCAACATCGACGAGGTGATCGCGCTGATCAAGGCCTCGCCGGGTCCGGCGGAAGCCAAGGAGGCCATGATCGCGCGTGTCTGGCCGCCCGGCCCGGTGACCGAGATGCTGCAGCGCGCCGGCGCCAGCGCTTCGCGGCCGGAAGGCCTCGCGCCGGAGTACGGCCTGGGGCCGGATGGCTACCGGCTGACCGAAACCCAGGCCCAGGCCATCCTCGATCTGCGTCTGCATCGGCTGACGGGGCTCGAACAGGACAAGATCTTCAGCGAATACCGCGACATCCTGCACACTGTCGATGCGCTGCTGGAGATCCTGGCGAACCCGGAGCGCCTGATGCAGGTGATTCGCGACGAGCTGGTCGAGATGCACGGGCAGTACGGCGACAGGCGGCGCACCGAGATTGTGCCCGATCACCTGGACCTCAACCTCGAAGACCTGATCAGCGAAGAGGACGTGGTGGTCACTTTGTCGCATGCCGGCTATGCGAAGGCGCAGCCGGTGGCGGACTACACGGCACAGCGTCGCGGCGGGCGTGGTCGGGCGGCGGCCACCGTCAAGGAAGAGGATTTCATCGACAAGCTGTTCATCGCCAATACCCATGACACCCTGCTGTGTTTCTCCAGCCGCGGCAAGGTGTACTGGCGCAAGGTCTATCAGATTCCCCAGGCCGGGCGCACCGCGCGCGGCAGGCCGATCGTCAACCTGCTGCCGCTGGAGGAGGGCGAACGCATCAATGCCATCCTGCCGGTGCGCGACTTCGAAGCCAACCAGTACGTGTTCATGGCCACCAGCAGCGGCACGGTCAAGAAGACGCCGCTGGAGGAGTTTTCGCGCCCGCGCGCCAGCGGCATCATTGCCCTGGACCTGCGCGAGAACGACCAGCTGGTGGGCGTGGCGCTCACCGACGGCAGTCGCGACATCATGCTGCTCAGCAGTGCCGGCAAGGCGATCCGCTTCAACGAGCAGGACGTGCGGCCCATGGGACGCACCGCCTGCGGCGTGCGCGGCATACGCCTGGCCGAGGAGCAGCGGGTCATTGCGCTCATCATCGTGGGAGAAGGCGATATCCTCACGGCCACCCAGCACGGCTACGGCAAGCGCACGCCGGTTGCGGAATACCCGGTGAAGGGACGCGGCGGCCAGGGGGTGATTTCCATCCAGACCACCGAGCGCAACGGCACGGTCGTGGGCGCGATCCCGGTCCAGGAAGAAGACGAGATCATGCTGATCAGCAACGCCGGCACCCTGGTGCGCACGCCGGTGAATGGCGTCCCGGTCATGGGACGCAACACCCAGGGCGTGCGGCTGATCAGCCTGGGCGAAGGTGAAACGCTGGTCGGCCTCGAGCGTGTGGAAAGCCTCAAGGACGAGGAGCAGGACGAGCCACAGGAAGATCCGCCGGCCGGCTAGCCAGTTGGCAGTTATCAACCAGGAGGTCGAATGTCACGCGTATACAACTTCAGTGCCGGCCCTGCAGTTCTGCCCGAGCCGGTGCTGGCGCGCGCCGCGGGCGAAATGCCGGACTGGCACGGCAGCGGCATGTCCGTCATGGAGATGAGTCATCGCGGCAAGGAATTCATTTCCATCGCCCAACAGGCAGAGGCGGACCTGCGCGAGCTGCTCGGCATACCGCCCAACTACAAGGTGCTGTTCCTGCAGGGTGGGGCGACCAGCCAGTTCGCGATGGTGCCGCTCAACCTGATGCGCGGCAAGCGCAATGCGGACTACGTCAACACCGGTCAGTGGTCGAAGAAGGCCATCGCCGAGGCCAGGCGTTTCGGGACCATCAACATCGCCGCGAGCTCCGAGGCCGACAAGTTCACCCGCGCACCGGGGCAACACGAATGGCGACTCGATCCGCAGGCCGCCTACGTGCACTACACACCCAACGAGACCATCGGCGGAGTCGAGTTCCACTGGATTCCGGACACCGGCGACGTTCCGCTGGTGGCCGACATGTCGTCCACCATCCTGTCGCGCCCGCTGGACGTCACTCGCTATCGGACTGATCTATGCCGGTGCCCAGAAGAACATCGGCCCCGCCGGGCTGACCGTGGTGATGGTGCGCGAGGACCTGATCGGCGAGACTCTGCCTGGCACGCCCACCATGTTTGACTACAAGGTGCAGGCGGATGCCGAATCCATGTACAACACGCCGCCGACCTACGGCTGGTATCTCGCGGGACTGGTCTTCCAGTGGCTGAAGGAGCTAGGTGGGCTCGAGGCCATGGCCGAGCGCAACCGGCGCAAGGCGGACAAGCTCTACGCGGCGATCGATGCCTCCGGTTTCTACGACAACCCCGTTGCGCCCGACAGCCGCTCGTGGATGAACGTACCGTTCACACTCGCCGACGCCGCACTCGACGAGGGCTTTCTCAAGGAAGCCAAGGCCGCTGGTCTGGTGTCACTGAAGGGGCACCGCTCGGTCGGAGGCATGCGCGCCAGCCTTTACAATGCCATGCCGGAAAGTGGTGTCGACGCCCTGATCGATTTCATGGTCGATTTCGAGCGGCGCCGCGGCTGAAAGCCCTCCCCGTCCCCTCCGGAAGATGCGAAATGCAGCAGCGCCGGCGAGGGGTGTGCCTGATCGTGGGTCCGAAGACGAGAGCCATCCATGTTCAAGATTCTTACCCTCAATAATCTTTCCGTCGCCGGGCTCGAACGACTGCCGCGCGACCGCTACGAGATCGCCTCCGAAATCCAGCACCCGGACGCCATCCTGGTGCGCTCCGCGAAGATGCACGACATGGAGATCCCGGTCTCGGTGAAGGCAGTGGGACGAGCCGGTGCGGGCGTCAACAACATCCCGGTCGCAAAACTCAGCGTGCGTGGCGTTCCCGTGTTCAATGCCCCGGGCGCAAATGCCAATGCCGTAAAGGAGCTGGTGGTGGCGAGCATGTTTCTCGCCTGCCGCAACATCTGTCAGGCGTGGGCGTTCGCGCGCGCGCAGGAAGGCGACGACGCGACCCTGAACAAGCTGGTCGAGGCGGGAAAGAAACAGTTCGTGGGCTTCGAGCTGCCGGGCCGCACGCTGGGCGTGGTCGGGCTGGGGGCGATCGGCGTGCTGGTGGCCAATTCCGCCATGGCGCTCGGCATGAAGGTGATCGGCTATGATCCGGAGATCACGGTGCAGCGTGCCTGGCAGCTCTCCTCGCAGGTGCAGCAGGCGGCGAGCGTCGACGATCTGCTGGCGCGCTCCGATTTCGTGTCCTTCCATGTGCCGCTGGTGGAGTCGACGCGCCAGATGATCAATGCCGACCGTTTGAAGGGAATGAAGGACGGCGTGGTGCTGCTCAATTTCGCCCGCGACGGCATCGTCGACGACCAGGCGCTGCTTGGGGCACTGGATTCGGGTAAGGTCTACGCCTACGTCTGCGACTTTCCGAACAACCGGCTGAAGGGCCATGCGCGTGCCGTCATGCTGCCGCACATCGGGGCGTCGACGCGCGAGGCCGAGGAGAACTGCGCAGTCATGGTCGCCGAGCAGGTGCGTGACTATCTGGAGAACGGCAACATCCGCAACTCGGTGAATTTTCCAGAGGTGCACATGCCCCGAACCGAGGGTCAGCGCATCGCGGTGGCCAATGCCAATGTCCCCAACATGCTGGGCCAGATTTCCACGGCGCTGGCACATGCCGGGCTCAACATCGGCGACATGCTGAACCGCTCGCGCGGCGAGGTGGCCTACACCCTGGTCGACGTCGACAGTGCGATCCCGCCACGGACCGTCGAGGAGATCGCACGCATCGAGGGCGTGCTTGCGGTGCGCGTGGTCTAACCCGAAAATCTCACCAGCCGGCCGGCTCATGAGCCAGACCCCCTCGCTGGAGGAACTGCGTCAAAGCATCGATGCGCTCGACGAGCATCTGCAGTCGCTCCTGGTGCAGCGTGCGCGTTTCGCCCAGCAGGTGGCGCTCGCCAAACGCGCCAGTGGCGAGGATGGCGAGTTCTACCGCCCGGAGCGCGAGGCTGCGGTCCTGCGCCGCATCGTCGAGCGCAACACGGGGCCGCTGGACGACGAGACGCTGTTGCGCCTGTTCCGCGAGATCATCTCCGCCTGCCGTGGTTTGGAAGGACCGTTGCGCGTCGCTTTCCTCGGGCCGGAGGGTACGTTCACCGAAGCCGCCGCCCTCAAGCACTTCGGCCACAGTGTGCAGACCGTGCCGCTGGCCGCCATCGACGAAATCTTTCGGGAAGTCGAGGCGGGCGCGGCGGATTTCGGTGTCGTGCCGGTCGAGAATTCGACCGAGGGCGTCATCAACCACACGCTCGACATGTTCTTGCGCTCGCCGCTGCGCATCTGCGGCGAGGTGCAGCTGCGCATCCATCACAATCTGATGGGGACCATGGACGCGCTCGCTTCCATCACCCGCGTGCTCTCGCACCAGCAGTCGCTGGCACAGTGCCGCGAGTGGCTGGACGCGCATCTGCCGCACCCGGAGCGCGTCGCCATGAGCAGCAATGCCGAAGCCGCACGCGTGGCGGGCACCGAGCCCGGCTCGGCGGCGATCGCCGGCGAATCGGCTGCCGAACGCTACGGCCTGCAGGTGCTTGCCGCCAACATCGAGGACGAGCCCGACAATACGACACGCTTCCTGGTGATCGGACGTGCCAAGGTGGCCCGCAGCGGAAATGACAAGACCACACTGCTGGTGTCGGCCCGCAACCGGCCGGGCGCGCTGCACCGCCTGCTCGCGCCCCTGGCGCGCCACAGCATCAGCATGACCCGCATCGAGTCGCGTCCCTCACGCCGTGCCACGTGGGATTACGTGTTCTTCGTGGACCTTGAAGGCCATGCCGACGATTCCACGGTGGCAGCCGCACTGCGCGAGCTGGATGAGGAAGCGGCGCTGCTCCAGGTGCTGGGCTCCTATCCGGCAGCATCGGTGTAGGCGTAGGCGACGCCACCAGCTGATCACCTGCGCACATCCCGACTGATGGTCCAGCGCACTGAGCGTCCCGCAGCGGATTTTGTGCAGCTCGCCGCGCCCGGCGTGCGCGGGCTGCACCCGTACGTGCCGGGCAAACCCATCGCCGAGCTGGAGCGCGAGTACGGTGTCACCGGCGCGGTCAAACTGGCCTCCAACGAGAATCCGCTGGGGCCGAGCCCGCGGGCACTGGCGGCCATCGGCGCGGCGCTGGATGAGGTGGCACGCTATCCGGATGGCGCCGGCTTCGATCTGAAGTCCGCCCTGGCGCACAGGCACGCGCTGGACCCCGAGACCATCACGCTCGGCAACGGATCCAACGACGTCCTGGAGCTGGTCGCCCGCGCCTTTCTCACGCCCGCCGACGATGCGGTGTGCTCCGCGCACGCGTTCGCCGTCTACCCCATCGTGATTCGGGCGATCGGCGCCACTGCCCGCGTGGCGCCTGCGCACGACGGCACGTGCGGGCCGGTCTACGGCCATGATCTTGCGGCAATGCGCGCGGCGGTGAGTGAACGCACGCGTCTGGTGTTCATCGCCAACCCCAACAATCCCACCGGTACCTGGCTGCCGGCCGGAGCACTGCGCGCCTTCCTGCACGAGCTGCCGCCCCAGGTGCTGGTAGTGGTGGACGAGGCCTATTTCGAGTACGTGGACGAGCCGGACTATCCGGACTGTTCCACCTGGCTTGCCGAGGAGCCGCGGCTCATCGTCACGCGCACCTTTTCCAAGGTCTACGGACTCGCGGCACTGCGGGTCGGCTATGCACTGTCGCATCCGGGCATCGCCGACCTGTTGAACCGCGTGCGCCAGCCCTTCAACGTCAACAGTCTCGCCCAGGCCGCTGCGCTCGCCGCGCTGCAGGACATGGAGCACGTGCGCGCCGGCGTGCAGCACAATAAGCGCGAGAAGGCCGAGCTGGAGCGCGGCCTCCTCGAACTGGGACTTGGATGTACCGAGTCGGTCGGCAACTTCGTATGTGTGAACGTCGGGCGACCCGGACTCGAGGTCTACGAGGCGCTGTTGCGCGAGGGTGTCGTGGTGCGGCCGCTCACCGGCTACGGCCTGCCGCAGCACCTGCGCATTACCGTCGGCCTCGCGGAGGAGAACCGCCGTTGCCTGACTGCTCTGGCGCGGGTACTTGGTCGATGAGGTGCCCCGGACAGTAGACCGCGCGCTTGCGCTTCACTGAGGCTGCGCCGCCAGCACTTCGACTTCCGCCAGGGAGACCTGCGAGCGATTCGTGAGTGGGGAATGGTAGCGCTTGACCACCAGACGATGGTGGCCCTTGGCCACCGGAAAATGGTGGCGCTTGGCCACCACGAATTGCTTGACCGGCTCGATGGCGATTCTGACGTATCGCGCGGGTGTCGGCGGAAAACTGCCCACGTACCATACGCCGGATCGCGCCCGATAATCGTGCTGCGACAGAACTTCATGGAAGTCCGCCCCGGTCAGGCCCAGGCTCACCGTGAACGAGCGCGGTGCAAGCATCCCATAGCGGGCGTCCGGCAGCCATCGAATTGCGCCGATTGCCGCGGGTTTCCCCAGATCCAACGTGATGGTCTGTGGGTCCCTCGTCGATTTCTGATCCGAGATCCACGCCGTCAGCGCTTTCCCGTCCACGAGGTAGGCGCCAAGCTTCGCGTTTCCGCCAGCGTACGACGAAGCGGTCGCACGCAGCACAGGTACCGCCGGCCCGCCAGACCGGGGCGGGCAACCGGCAGCGTCCTGGTCTTGCGTTGCGTGCTGCTGCGCCCGCATGAGCCGCGCACGCAGCAACGCGACACCGTTACCGTGCAGTCTGAGCTCGTTCTTCCGATTGATCTGCACGGTTCGATTCAGCAGATAATAAATCGTCACCTTCGAGCGAGTCGCAAGGAAGCGCAGGTGGGAGGCGAAGCGCCGGTCGAATCGGAAATCGGCCAGCATGTCGAAGTGCGTCCGATGCACTTCCGTGTCTCCGTCCCCGAAGACGACCTCGTAATCGCCGTCGATCCGGTACGGATACAGTCCGCTGGCGATCTCGCCCGTGGTGCCCGCAGGGATCTCGAGCTTGGCGAACTTGTGCTGCGGTGCAAAGACGCGCGGCCCATAGTAGTCTGCAAAGTCGACCAGCTCCGGAAACATGCATTCGTGGCCCTCGAACGGCAAGGTGATGCGGCTGCCCGGGGGCAGGGTGACGACCAGCGGCTGCCAATCGGACGGGTCCGACCGAACTTCGCCCGGTTGCCGCCACTGCCCCGTGGATGCCTTGAGCACCGCGGCGTAGGCGTCGAGTCCCGCCTGAGGCATTTCGTATGCCGGTTGGGGAAACGAGATCCGATGGAGCGGCGAGCCCGCAAGAGCGGGATTGGAGAGCAGGTCGTCCACGCCCAGTATCCGTCCGTCGACAAAATAGCCGCGTTTGTCCAGATCGAACAGCAGCCAGCGACCGTCGACTTTCACCTCCGACACCGTATGGCCATTCAAGGCACGCCGCCGCGTCTCATATCCCTGCGCTTGCCAGATCTTTGCCAGCACGTCGGCGTGGATTCCGCAGGTACCGAAACCGAATGAATTGGTCGCCAGCATCGGGCTCTCCATCCAGAGCTGTGCCTTCCGAGCCCACCCGTTGTCGTCGTACTGGTCACTCAGCTCGATATGATGAAACAGTCTCAGCCGGAGGAAATTGAAGGCTGCGCAGTAGGGACCCTCAATGGTATGCGAGCCTTGATCCTCCGCCGACGTGGCGCAGGACTGGCCGCGGGAGTCTCCAATCGCCTCGAGCAGGGCCGCCTTGTTCTCGAACAGCGTGTCGTTCAGTCCCATTTGGAACGACACGGTTCGGTTGCCGGTGTTGTCGATTTCCAGCAGCCATGGGCGGTCTCCTCCAGGCGCGCCATGGCTCGGCACCGACAGCACGACGGTGCGGTCGAGCGGCGCGACAACTGCCGTCTCGTCGGGCGCACCGACCGAAGTACAAGACAACACCGGGATGCACGCGGCGAGCAGGGCGATCGCACGCATCGAGTTGATCGGGGCGCGGGAGCGCACGGACATGGAAGAACAAGAACCGCGGCCCTTTGAGCCGCCATCGCGCCGCCGGGAGCGATGCTCCCACCGGTGCTTGCTCGATGCTCGATGTTGAACGGTTCCGAATCGCGCCGCCGGTGTCGGGTTCGCCCGGAGATGGGGCGCTGGTTCTGGGTCTGCAGGGGGATCGGGGCGCGGGACTGCATGGACATCGAAGAACAAGAACTGCGGTCCTGCGGGCCGCCGTCGCGCCGCCGGGAGCGACCCTCCCACAGGTGCTTGCTCGATGCCCGATGTTGAACGGTTCCGAATCGCGCCGCCGGGGGCGATGCTACCACTGGTGTTCATTTGACCTCCCCGCACGGCGTACCGCTCGTGGAAGCGGGGCTATGCACCGCGATCCTGCGGCGCGGCAGCGCCGCCGGAGTCGGGATCGCACGGAGATGGAGCGCCGGTTCTGGGTCTGCAGGGGTATCGGGGCGTTGTGCCTGGTTGCATCCGCCTGGTGGACGGAAAGAACGGAAGGTGCCCATGGCTGCGTCCGGTTGCCTGATGAGTGCGCCAAGTCTACACGTGCGGCGGCCGTCCGGGCTGCGCGCCAGGTTGGCGCGACTGCGCCGGTCGCCGGGCCGTGCTACAGTTCGCGCGGCCGGCGGCTGCCGGCCCGCAGCCCGATCCGGGGGTGAGAGCGACATGTTGAACCGGTTGTGCATCATCGGCGTGGGCCTGATAGGGGGATCGCTCGCGCGCGCCCTCAAGCGCGCCGGAGCGTGCTCCGAGGTCGTGGGAGCGGGGCGCAACGAGGCGCACCTGCGACGCGCGTTGGAGCTCGGCGTCATCGACCGCATGCAGACGCGGATCGCGGCGGCCGTGGAGGAGGCCGATCTGGTGGTGGTGGCCGTGCCGCTCGGCGCCTTCGAGGCGGTGTTCGCCACGATGGCCGGTGCGCTGGCGCCGCACACCATCGTGACCGACGTCGGCAGCGCAAAGGCGAGCGTGGTGCAGGCGGCGCAGCGCGCCTTCGGACGGGTGCCGCCGCGACTGGTGCCGGGGCATCCGATCGCGGGGACCGAGCGCAGCGGCGTCGAGTCCTCCTGCGCCGAGCTCTTCGAGGGACACCGGGTGATTCTCACGCCATTGCCGGATACCGAGCCGCAGGCGCTGGCGCAGGTGCGTGCCATGTGGGAGCTGACCGGGGCCGAAGTGGTGGAGATGGACGTGCGACGCCACGACGCGGTGCTGGCGGCGACCAGTCACCTGCCGCATTTGCTGGCCTATGCCCTGGTGGACAACCTGGCGCGTGCCGAGGACGACGGTGCCGAGCTGTTTCAGTATGCCGCCGGCGGCTTCCGCGACTTCACGCGCATCGCCTCCAGCGACCCCCTCATGTGGCGCGACATCTGCCTCGCCAACCGCGAGGCCTTGCTGTTGGCACTGGCACGCTTCACCGGCGACCTGCAGAGCCTGGCCGCCGCCGTGCATGCCGGCGACGGAGCGCGCCTGCTGGAGATCTTCCAGCATGCCAAGGCCGCGCGCGATGAGTTCATACAGGGTGTCTCGGCATGAACGCCGTGTGAAACGCGGAATGAGCGTCGGCAAGCTTCATTTCGTGGTCGCGCCCGGCGGGCGGCTCTCCGGAAGTCTGCGCATCCCGGGCGACAAGTCGCTTTCGCATCGCTCCGTCATGCTCGGCTCGCTGGCCGAGGGAGTGACGCAGATCAGCGGTTTTCTCGAGGGTGAGGACAGCCTCGCGACACTGCAGGCCTTTCGCGCCATGGGCGTCGACATCGAAGGGCCCGACGGCGGCAGTGTGGTCGTGCACGGCGTCGGACTGCACGGGCTGCGCGCGCCGGGCGAGCCCCTGTATCTCGGCAACTCCGGCACCTCCATGCGCCTGCTTGCCGGGCTGCTCGCCGGGCAGCGCTTCGACACCATACTCACTGGCGATGCCTCGCTGTCGCGCCGGCCCATGCGGCGCGTCACCGAGCCGCTGCGGAGCATGGGGGCCGCCATCGACACCAACGCCAGCGGAACCGCGCCGCTGCATATCCACGGCAGCCAGGTGCTGGACGGAATCGACTACCGCATGCCGGTGCCGAGCGCGCAGGTCAAGTCGTGCATCCTGCTCGCGGGACTCTATGCCCGTGGCCGGACCTGTGTCGAGGAGCCGGCGCCGACGCGCGATCACACCGAGCGCATGCTGGCGGGATTCGGCTATCGGGTGGAGCGCCGCGGCGCGCGCGTCTGCCTGCAAGGGGGCGGGACGCTGCTCGCCACCCGGCTCCAGGTTCCGGCGGACATTTCCTCCGCCGCCTTCTTTCTGGTGGCGGCGAGCATCGCGCCGGGCTCGGATCTCCTGCTGGAATCGGTGGGGGTGAATCCGACCCGCACCGGTGTGCTGGAGATCCTGCGTCGCATGGGGGCGAGCATCGAGGTGCTCAACCCGCGCGAGGCCGGCGGCGAGCCGGTGGCCGACCTGCGGGTGCGCGCCGCCGCGCTGCGTGGCATTGAGGTCCCGCCGGAGCTCGTGGCGCTCGCCATCGACGAATTTCCGGTGCTGTTCATCGCTGCCGCCTGTGCGCAGGGAGAGACCGTGCTGACCGGCGCGGAGGAGCTGCGGGTCAAGGAAAGCGATCGCATCCAGGTCATGGCCGACGGGCTGGTCGCGCTCGGCATCGACGCACGGCCAACGCCGGACGGCATGGTCATCCGCGGCGGTGAGCTGCGGGGCGGGGAAGTCGACAGCCGTGGCGACCACCGCGTCGCCATGGCGTTCGCGGTCGCGGCGCTGCGCGCGCAAGGCCCGATCGGCATTGCTGACTGCGCCAATGTGGCGACCTCCTTCCCGCGCTTCGTCGAGACGGCGTGCGCCGCCGGAATGCGCGTCCGTGCCATTGGCGCGCCGGTCGCTAGTTAAAGTAATCGATTCCAAGATTATTGTAACTATCAGATCAAAAAGAATGATCATGAAAGTCACCGTCATTGCCGTGGACGGCCCGAGCGGCACGGGCAAGGGCGCGGTGAGCCTGCGCGTCGCACGCCGGCTGGGTTGGCACCTGTTGGACAGCGGCGCGCTCTATCGTCTGGTGGGGCTTGCGGCAGGGCAGCGTGGGGTGGCGCTCGAGGACGCGACGCAGGTCGCTCAAGTGGCTCAGGACCTGGATGTCGAATTCGTCTCCGATGACCGGGGAGAGGCACGGATAGTTCTGGAGGGGCAGGACGTTACCGACGAAATCCGCACCGAGGCAGCCGGCAGTGCCGCGTCGCTGGTGGCCACGCTGCCGGCGGTGCGCGCCGCCCTGCTGGAGCGCCAGCGCGACTTTCGCAAGCCTCCCGGACTGGTCGCCGACGGGCGCGACATGGGCTCGGTGGTGTTTCCCGACGCGGCGCTCAAGGTGTTTCTTACCGCCAGCGCCGAGGCGCGCGCGCTCAGGCGGTATAAACAGTTGAGAGAGAAAGGAATGGATGCTAATCTTGCAAATCTTTCGCGCGACATTGCCGAGCGCGACGCGCGCGATACCTCGCGGCCCGTCGCTCCGTTGAAGCCGGCCGCGGATGCGGTGGAACTGGACACCACCGCGCTGAGCATCGAAGAGGTTACAAGCCGGGTGATGGAAATGGTGCACGAGCGGTTGGGCACGCTCCCGCAGCCGGCACAAGGCTCGTGAAGGCCGCGTCGCGGCCTCGCGCGCCGGGGTGGTACGGAATTCGAGGGACCGGTCCGTGTCCGATCATTTTACTTGACCGCGGGATCCAGCCGCGGAAGAACGCGGCTCCCGCCAGGCGCCAAGGACCCAGCAACCGATGAGCGAAAGTTTTGCAGAACTTTTTGAACAGAGCCTAACCGCAAACCAGATGCGTCCCGGTTCCATCGTCACCGGGAAGGTGGTCGAGATCAGACCAGACGTGGTGATCGTCAATGCCGGTCTGAAATCCGAGGGCGTTATCCCGATCGAGCAGTTCTACAACGAACAGGGCGCGGTCGAGGTGCAGGTGGGCGACGAAGTGGAGGTGGCGCTGGATGCCGTGGAGGACGGCTTCGGCGAGACCCGACTGTCGCGCGAAAAGGCCAAGCGGGCTCAGGCGTGGCGGTATCTGGAGAAGGCGTTCGAGGCCGGCAGCACCGTGACCGGCATCATCAGTGGCAAGGTCAAGGGCGGGTTCACCGTCGACATCGACGATATCCGGGCGTTCCTGCCGGGCTCCCTGGTCGACGTCCGTCCCGTGCGCGACACCACCTATCTCGAGGGCAAGCCCCTGGAGTTCAAGGTCATCAAGCTCGACCGCAAGCGCAACAACGTCGTGGTGTCGCGGCGCGCCGTAGTGGAGTCCGAGTACAGCGCGGAGCGCGAGGCGCTGTTGCAGAATCTGCAGGAAGGCCAGGTCATCCGCGGCGTGGTCAAGAATCTGACCGACTACGGCGCATTCGTCGACCTCGGCGGCATCGACGGTCTGCTGCACATCACCGACATGGCCTGGAAGCGCGTCAAGCATCCTTCCGAGGTGGTCAACGTCGGCGACGAAATCGAAGTCAAGGTGCTCAAGTTCGACCGCGAGCGCAATCGCGTGTCACTGGGGATCAAGCAGCTGGGTGACGATCCGTGGGTAGCCCTGGCGCGGCGCTATCCCGTCGGCACGCGGCTGTTCGGGCGCGTGACCAACATCGCCGACTACGGCTGCTTCGTGGAGATCGAGGACGGCGTCGAGGGGCTGGTGCACGTCTCCGAGATGGACTGGACCAACAAGAATGTCCACCCCTCGAAGCTGGTGCAGCTCGGTGACGAGGTCGAGGTGATGGTGCTCGACATCGACGAGGAGCGCCGCCGCATCTCACTGGGCATGAAGCAATGCCAGCCCAACCCCTGGGACGATTTTGCCGCCAGCCACAACAAGGGTGACCGGGTCGTCGGCAAGATCAAGTCGATCACCGACTTCGGCATTTTCGTCGGTCTGGACGGCGGTATCGACGGACTGGTGCATCTTTCCGACATCTCCTGGAACATTCCGGGCGAAGACGCAGTGCGCAATTACAAAAAGGGCGACGAGATCGAGGCCGTGGTGCTGGCGGTCGATCCGGAGCGCGAGCGCATCTCGCTGGGGATCAAGCAGCTCGACAAGGACCCGTTCTCCAATTTCGTCGCCGAGCACGCCAAGGGCAGCGTCGTCACCGGCGTGGTCAAGCAGATCGACGCCAAGGCTGCCATCGTCGACCTGGGCGACGGCGTGGAAGGGCATCTGCGGGCGTCCGAGCTCGCCCGTGACCGCGTCGAGGACGTGCGCACGGTACTCAAGGAAGGCGAGCGGCTGGAGGCGAAGTTTGTCGGTGTAGATCGCAAGAACCGCACCATCACGCTCTCCATCAAGGCCAAGGAGAGCGACGAGGAGGCCGAGGCGGTACACGACTACACCCGCACCGCAGGTACCGGTACCGCCACGCTGGGCGACATCCTCAAGGAGCAGATGGCGCACAAGGACGACTGAAGGCCGGCGGAACCGCTACGGCGACAGGGAGACGCGCCGCCGTCCGGCGTGGCGCGCAATGACGCCTTAGGGCAGGTCTGCGTCGAGCGGCAGCGCGTGGGCCTTCCCATTCTGGGGACTGGGAAGCTGAGAGAATGACAAAGTCTGAACTGATCGAAGTACTGGCGCGCAAGCAAAATCACCTCAAGGACAAGGATGTGGAGCTGGCAGTCAAGAGCCTCTTGGAACAGATGAGCCATGCGCTGGCGATGGGAGAGCGGATCGAGATTCGCGGCTTCGGTAGTTTCTCGCTGCACTTCCGTCCACCCCGTCTGGGTCGCAATCCCAAGACCGGTGATTCGGTCGCCCTGCCGGGCAAGTACGTGCCGCATTTCAAGCCGGGCAAGGAGCTGCGCGAGCGGGTCAACGCGGCCAAGGAAGAGTAGGGCCGCACGCTGCGGGCAGAGCGGCGAGTTACCTCGCGCCGCGCAGCGTCCACCACGCCATCACAAACCCGCTATCGATCGGCCAATCCCTTTCGCCGACCGGCGGCGTCCGGGCACGCGAACCCTGCACCGGCGCCGGGATTCCGGTGGGGAATGGCGGCGAGCCGATGCGCCCCTCTCCAGGGCGCTCGATGGACGCCCAGGTTGGTCGGGACCGGGGCCCCACTCCTCGATCTGCTCTGCCAGCGGCACCCGAATCGGGCGGATGCCGCCCCCCGTCCGGGAACCCGGGAAGCCCGATGTTGCGGTCCGACGTTCCGGACGGGGCGCGCGCGGGCGCAACGCGAGCGGGCGCCTGCAGCGCTGAGCCTGTCGGACCGTGCCGATGACGCATTGCACCGGGCGCCATTGCGGTCCATGAGACGAGCGGTAGGGAGATGATGGAAATCCTCTGGCTGCTGCTGCCGGTGGCAGCCGTCTCCGGCTGGCTGGCAGGACGGCACAGCGGCGACATCCATGCCGCTGCGCCCCGGACCGGGTGGAGCTCCGACTACTTCCGCGGCCTCAACTATCTGCTGAACGAGCAGCCGGACAAGGCCATCGAAGTGTTCGTCCGGCTGGTGGAAGTCGACAGTGAAACCGTCGAAACCCACCTCGCCCTGGGCAACCTGTTCCGCCGCCGTGGCGAAGTGGATCGGGCCATACGCATCCACCAGAATCTCATCGCCAGGAGCACGCTGGACCAGGAGCAGCGCGCGCTCGCGCTGCTCAACCTGGGCGAGGACTATATGAGCGCGGGACTGCTGGATCGTGCCGAGAGCCTGTTCCAGGAGCTGGTGGAGCTCGATGCCCACACGGCACCCGCGCTTGCCAGCCTGGTCGATCTCTACCAGCAGGAGAAGGACTGGGACAAGGCCATCGCCACCGTGCGGCGTCTCGAATCGACGACGGGAAAGCCCATGGCCGCCGTCGCGGCGCAGTACCACTGCGAGCTCGCCGAGCAGGCGCTGCAGGGCGGGGATCACGCGCGCGTCGCGCAGATGACCGCGCGGGCTTTGCAGATCGATCCGAAGTGCGTGCGCGCCAGCCTGATCAACGGCAGGTTCGCGGCACAGCTGGGCAACTGGCATGCGGCGGTGCGTGCCTACCGGCACGTGGAGGAACAGGACGCCCGCTATCTGCCGGAGATCATCGAGCCGCTGCAGAGGTGCTACGGCAAGCTCGGCCAGCCTGGCATCATGGTCGACTATCTTCAGGAGGTGCTCGCGAGGCGCAGCGGCATCTCGCCCATGTTGGCGCTGGCCGATCTGATATGCGAGCGCGACGGCGAGCGCACCGCCGCGCAGTTCGTGGCCGGCCAGCTGCGCAAGCGCCCTTCGGTGCGCGGCCTGGAACGGCTGATCGAGCTCAACCTGGCGTTCAGCGAAGGCGCGGCGCGCGAGAACCTGCTGATCCTGCGCGAGCTGGTGCGCAGACTGCTGGAGGGAAAGCCGGTGTATCGCTGCGACAACTGTGGGTTCACGGGCAAGTCGCTGCACTGGCAGTGTCCCGGCTGCAAAACCTGGAACAGTGTGCAGCCCATCCAGGGAGTGTCGGGCGAATGACCACGCGCTGCAGGCTCCCGGTGATCGTGGCCCTGCCGATGCCGGGACACCGGCGGACAACGCGTCGCGCCTGGCGCGGCTGGCGCGCGCGGCAGGTCTGGACGGCGTGGTGTGTTCGGCACATGAGGCGACTGCGCTGCGCGGGCAGAACGGGAGCGGCTTCGTCCTGGTCACACCCGGCATACGCCCCGCGGGCGCGGAGGGCGACGATCAGCGCCACGTAATGACTGCGGCCCAGGCGCTGAGCGCGGGCTCCGATTACCTGGTGATTGGGCGCCCCGTTACGGCGGCGCCGGATCCAATGCGCGTTTTGCTGACAATAGAATCCGAAATCTGCGCATTGCGTGCCCAACAGCAGTTGTTATGATCCCGCGCAGGCGCTGCTTCCCGGTCGCGCCGGGCAAGGGCGCTGCCGGTGCGGAGCGGGAAAGCTCCGCCGCTCTCCCACAACACCAACGTACACGGAGGTACGCATGCGCACTTTACGCAACATCCTGTTCCTCACCTGCCTGCTCGGCGCACCGGTACTTGTCCACGCCGCAGGCGTGGACATCAACAGCGCCGACGCCGGCACACTGGCGACGGCGCTGCAGGGCATCGGTCCGCACAAAGCCGAGGCCATCGTCGCCTACCGCAAGAAGCACGGTCCGTTCAAGTCGGTCGATGAGTTGACGTCGGTGAAGGGCATCGGCGCCAGCACCGTCGAGCAGAACCGAGATCGCGTCAGCATCGGCACGCGCAAAGCACCTGCACGCTGAGCAGGGCTGCGCTGCGCATTGCGAGGGCCGCTGCGGCGGCCTTCGCTCCGCAGCGTGCCGTGCAGTGCGCCGCCGTCTGCAGCGGTGGCCTGTGGCGCAGGGGTCCAGAACCCGGTATGATCCGCGCTGGTTGGGAGGACACCAGCAGCAGGCATCACGTGACAATACATCCGGTCATTCTTTCCGGTGGTTCCGGTACGCGACTCTGGCCGCTGTCCCGCGAGCACTATCCGAAGCCCTTGCTGCCGCTGCTTGCCGAACGCAGCCTGCTGCAGGACACAGTGTGTCGCATGGACGGTTTGCCCGATGTGGCGTCGCCGATTTTCGTCTGCAACGAGGAGCACCGCTTTCTGATCGCCGAGCAGATCCGCCAGATCGGCAAGAGCTGCTCGAGCATCATTCTGGAGCCGACCGGCCGCAACACGGCCCCTGCACTCACCGTCGCTGCGCTATACGCCCTCGACCAGGATGCCGATGCCGTGCTGCTCGCCATGCCGGCGGATCATATCATCCGCGACCTCGCGGCGTTTCACAACGCCGTGCAGCACGGCGCGCTGCTCGCTGCCGCCGGGCGGCTGGTGACTTTCGGGACCCTGCCGGTCAGCCCCGAAACCGGCTATGGCTACATCCGCAAGGGGGCGCCCGAAGGCCAGTCCAACGGCTCGGACGCGCAGTGGTACGGGGTTGCGAAGTTCGTCGAAAAGCCCGATGCCGAAACGGCAGCGGCCTATCTCGCCTCCGGGGAATACCTCTGGAACAGCGGCATCTTCATGATGCTCGCCTCGCGCTGGCTCGACGAGCTGCAGCGCTTTCGTCCCGACATCGTCGCCGCCTGCCAGCACGCCTATCAGGACGGCCGGCGCGACGGCGACTTCCTGCGGGTGGCACGCGAAGCGTTCGAGGCCTGCCCCAGCGATTCCATCGACTACGCGGTCATGGAGAAGACCGATCACGCCTGCGTGGTACCGCTGGATGCCGGATGGTCGGACGTCGGGACCTGGTCTTCATTGTCCGCCGCGCATACGGCCGACGCGCAGGGCAACGTGATCCGGGGCGATGTCTATGCGCACGACACGCGCAATTCGCTGCTGCTCGGCCAGCACCGCTTCATCGGTGCCGTCGGCGTGGATAACCTCATCGTCGTGGAGACGGCCGACGCGGTGCTGGTGGCCCACAAGGGCCGCGCGCAGGAGGTCAAGGAAATCGTGGAACAGCTCAAGCGGCTGAAGCGCGACGAGTACAAGTTCCACCGCAAGGTATATCGGCCCTGGGGTGCCTACGAGGGCATCGACGCCGGCTCGCGTTACCAGGTCAAGCGCCTCTCGGTGAACCCGGGTGCATCGCTGTCGCTGCAGATGCACCACCACCGCGCCGAGCATTGGATCGTGGTCAAGGGAACCGCGCGGGTGACGCGCGAGGACGAGGTCTTCATCCTCTACGAGAACCAATCCACGTACATCCCGTGCGGCGCCAAACATCGTCTGGAAAATCCCGGTTCGATCCCGCTGGAAATTGTCGAGGTACAGTCCGGCAGTTACCTTGGCGAAGACGACATCATCCGCTTCGCGGACGTCTATGATCGATGCGCTCCGGACTGAGCGCCGCAAGCTTCGAAAGCCGTCGCCGTTCCCGTCGTTGCATCCCACTCCCGGACCTGCCGGTGCCCGGCTCGCGGGGCGAAGCGGCTTGTGTCCCGCGCTGCCCCACGGGGGACACGCACCGGGCAGCGCGCTGCGTGCGAGGAGCTCCCACGGCACATGCCCGGCATGACGGCCGGACGCGGGTGTGGCCGGGGCGTGCGATTTCTGTAGGGGCCGGTGTGCCCTGACCGACTCAGCGGAGGAACGGGTTTGGAGACCGTCGCGATCGTAGGCTTGGGCTATGTCGGACTGCCCCTGGCGGTGGCCTTCGGCCGCGAGCACGCGACCATCGGCTTCGATCTCAATCACGAGAAGGTGGCAAGCTACGCGCGCCACTGCGATCCGACGGGAGAGGTCTCGGAAGGGGAGCTGCGTGGCGCCGCGCACCTGCAGGTCACCACCGACCCGAGCGCCCTGCGCGCGGCCGACTGCGTGATCGTTGCCGTTCCCACGCCGGTCAACGCCGCGCGCCGCCCGGACTTCGGACCCCTGCGCGAGGCGAGCCGCATCGTCGGAGCGAACCTCAAGCGCGGCGCGGTGGTGGTCTACGAGTCGACCGTCTATCCCGGCGCCACCGAAGAGGAATGCGTGCCCTTGCTGGAACATGCCTCGGGCATGAAGTGGAAGCGCGACTTCCACGTCGGCTATTCGCCGGAGCGCATCAATCCCGGTGATCGCGAGCATCGCCTGGAGAGCATCGTGAAAGTGGTTGCCGGGGACGATGAGGCCACGCTGGAGCGGGTGGCGCAACTCTATGGCTCGGTGGTGCAGGCCGGCATCTATCCGGTCGCCAGCATCAAGGTGGCGGAAGCGGCGAAGGTGATCGAGAACACCCAACGCGATCTCAACATCGCACTGATGAACGAGCTGGCGATCATCTTCGAGCGTCTGGGCATCGACACGCTCGAGGTGCTGCGCGCGGCCGGCACCAAGTGGAACTTCCTGCCGTTCCGGCCGGGCCTGGTGGGTGGACACTGCATTGGCGTCGATCCCTACTATCTCACCCACAAGGCCGAAATGCTCGGCTATCACCCCCAGGTGATCCTCGCGGGGCGGCGCATCAACGACGGCATGGGCAAGTTCATCGCCGAACAGACCATCAAGCGCATGATCGACGGCGGCAGCTGCATCAAAGGTTCCCGGGTATTGGTGCTGGGCCTGACCTTCAAGGAGAATTGCGCCGACTGTCGCAACTCGCGCGTGGTCGACGTCATCGACGAGCTCAAGACCTACGGCGTGCAGGTGAGCGTGCACGACCCGGTCGCGGATCCCCGGGAGGCGCGCCGCGGCTACGGCATCGAGCTGGTGGAATGGGAGGCGCTCCCCCGGGCCGAGGCTTTGGTGTTGGCCGTTGCCCACGATGCCTTCCTGGCGAAAGACACCGGTCAATTCCTGGAGAAGCTCGAGCCCGGCGCGTGCCTGATCGACGTGAAATCCGCGCTCGACCCCGCCCTGCTGCGCCGCCAGGGCATATCGGTGTGGAGGCTGTGACGTGCAGGTAATGATCACCGGCGCCGCCGGATTCATCGGTTCGACGCTGGCCATCCGGCTGCTGGAGCGCGGCGACAGCGTGGTCGGCGTCGACAACATGAACGACTACTACGACGTCGCGCTCAAGGAAGCGCGACTGGCGCGCTTCTCGGACCACCCGCGCTTCGCGTTCCACAAGCTGGATGTGGCCGACCGTGCCGGCATGGCGGAGCTTTTCGCGCGATACCGCTTCGATGCCGTGATGCATCTCGCGGCCCAGGCGGGTGTGCGCTATTCAATCGAAAATCCCTATGCCTATGTCGATGCCAATCTGGTCGGCTTCGGGAACATGCTTGAGGGATGCCGGCACGGCAAGGTGGGCCACCTGGTATTTGCCTCGTCCAGCTCGGTGTACGGCGCCAACTCGCGGTTGCCGTTCTCCGAACACGACAATGTCGATCACCCGGTTTCGCTGTATGCCGCCACCAAGAAGGCCAACGAGCTGATGGCGCACAGCTATGCCCATCTCTACCGGCTGCCCTGCACGGGACTGCGGTTCTTCACCGTCTACGGTCCCTGGGGTCGCCCGGACATGGCGTTGTTCAAGTTCACCAGGGGCATCCTGGAAGGAACCCCGATCCCGGTGTTCAACCAGGGAAGGATGATCCGCGATTTCACCTACATCGACGACATCGTGGAAGGGGTGATCCGGGTGATCGACCGCCCCGCCGCGCCCGATCCGGCCTGGAGCGGCGAGCAACCCGACCCCGCCGGCAGCTATGCTCCCTACCGCGTGTACAACATCGGCAACAATCAACCCGTCGAGTTGATGCGCTACATCCAAGTGCTCGAGCAGTGCCTGGGTCGCAAGGCGAAGCTGGACCTGTTGCCGATGCAGCCGGGGGACGTGCCTGCCACGTATGCGGACACCGCGGAGCTGGAGCGGGCGGTCGAATTTCGCCCTGCAACCTCGATCGAGAAGGGCGTTTCTGAATTCGTGGATTGGTACAAGTCGTTCCATCGGATTGCTGGGTAAGTATTTTGGACCGGCGCGAGCCGCTTTCTTCCACCGCAGCAGCGAGTGTGAGTCCCTGACGGGTTGCTCGGCGTGTCGACGAAAAGCATCTCTGAGAATGCAAGGCTGCGCATGGAAGTTGAGAATCAAGCTTTCTCTTTCAGTGTCCTGTGGGAACACGGATGGTTTATCATCTCCGTCACCGCAATCTTCGTTCTAGTCGCGTTTGTCGTGCTGCACGTCTATCCAAGACAATGGGAGTCTTCCGCCATCGTTCGATTGGCACAGGTGGGCAAGGCCGGCGCGGTAGGCCAGTGGGGTGACCCAGTTGAACCCGCTGCACGTGCCTCCTTCCGACTCCAGCTTGCGGACTTCCAGCAGAAGGTGTTAAAGCGCGTGGGGCTTCAGGACGACGGACCCGATGCCGAGCTGCTGAGGACGAGTCTGCTGGTGGAGCCGCTTTCCAGTGCCGACTTTATTCAGATAAGCCTGCGCGCTTTTTCGCCGGCTAGGGCACGGGAGCTGTTGATGGCAATCGTCGAAGACCTTCGACGCGATCACGCCGAGATGGTAGCCCCGACGATCACGCGACTGCAGGGCGAGCTCAAGCACGTCGCCGGCGCCCAGACGGCATTGGCGGCCGAAGGGGAAAGACTACGCGCAATCTTGAAAAATATTCGCGAAGCCGACGACCATTCTCTTGACCAGGCGATCGTGACGTCCGTCCTCCTGGCGCAGAACCAGCAGCAGATACAGGCGCTGCAGCAGCAGCATTCGTCGCTGCTCGAGCGGCTCGCACCGGAACGGACGTATCCGACTACAATCGTCGGAAGCATTCAGATTTCGAAAAATTTCGTCGCTCCGAGACCGGTGCTTATACTCTTGGACGCCGCACTGTGCGGCGCCATCGTAGGGGGCATTTCCGCGTTCGGTTGGTGCCACTGGCGCTTTCTTCCCCGACGGAAGGTTGGACATGAATCCCCCGATGGTCCTCGCATGTGACCGGACCTACCGAAAGAGCTGTGCCGGCACTGAAGAAGCATAGAATATGGTTTAGGTCTCTCGTATCGCATGACAAAGATAAGCGTAATCACAAATGTTGAACGGTAAATCGATACTCGTCACGGGTGGTACCGGATCCTTCGGACGCATGTTTATCCAGACAGTGCTGAAGCGATTTCGCCCCCGCAGGGTAGTGGTATTTTCAAGGGACGAGTTGAAGCAGTTCGAGATGCAACAGCAGATAGAGTCCAATGAGATGCGCTATTTCATCGGCGACGTGCGCGACCTTTCGCGCCTGCAGCAGGCGATGCGAGGAGTCGACTTCGTGGTGCATGCTGCGGCGCTTAAGCAGGTGCCAGCCGCCGAGTACAACCCTATGGAGTGTATTAAGACTAATGTGCACGGAGCCGAGAACGTGATTGCCGCCGCCATCCACAACGGCGTGGAGAAGGTGATCGCGCTGTCCACGGATAAGGCGGCCAACCCCGTGAACCTATACGGCGCGAGCAAGCTCGCATCGGACAAGCTCTTCGTGGCCGCCAACAACATCGTCGGCGAGCAGCATACGCATTTCTCGGTGGTCCGCTACGGGAACGTTGTGGGATCGCGCGGATCAGTCGTCCCACTATTCAAGAAGCTGCTCGCCGAAGGCGCACGCGAGCTGCCGATCACGGATCCGCGGATGACTCGCTTCTGGATCACGCTTGAGCAGGGAGTGGACTTCGTTCTGAGTAGTTTCAGGCGTATGAAGGGAGGGGAGATCTTCGTGCCCCGGATACCTTCGATGAAGATACTGGATCTGGTGGAATCTATGGCGTCCGGAATTCCGACCAGGATCATCGGAATCAGGCCGGGGGAAAAGCTTCACGAGGTAATGTGTCCGGCGGACGATTCCCACCTGACGGTGGAGTTTGTGGATCATTACGTTATCCGTCCGAGCATCACTTTCTATCACGAGATCAGCTATGACATGAACGCCGAAGGGGAATCGGGAACGCCCGTTACGGAGGGTTTTGAATACAATTCCGGCACAAATCCACGCTTTCTCGGGATCGAAGAACTGCGCGAGATGAACGGCGGATGAACAGCATACCCTACGGCCATCAGGACATCAGCGAGGAGGATATCGCGGCCGTAGTTCGGGCGCTGCGTTCGGAGTGGATCACCCAGGGTCCCGCCGTGCCGTCTTTCGAGCAGGCAATGGCGCTCCGGTGCAATGTTGCGCATGCGGTCGCCGTGAGCAGCGGCACTGCCGCCCTGCATCTCGCGTGCATGGCAGCTGGCCTTGGCCCGGGCGACCGGCTATGGACCTCTCCTATCACATTCGTTGCGTCGGCCAACTGCGCTCTATACTGCAGGGCCGAAGTGGGTTTCGTGGACATCGACCCACGCACGTTCAACATGAGCGTGACCGAATTGGAACGCAGGCTCGGAGACGCCGACAGGAGAGGTGTGCTGCCGAAGGTGATTGTGCCCGTGCACTTCGCCGGTCAGTCGTGCGAGATGCGCGGGATTGCGGATCTGGCGCATCGCTACGGCATCATGGTCATAGAGGATGCCAGCCATGCGCTCGGCGCAAGTTATTGCGGGCGGCCTGTGGGGGCATGCGAGTACTCCGACGCGGCTGTGCTTAGCTTCCATCCCGTCAAGATGATCACCACGGGCGAGGGTGGTATGGTGCTGACGAATGCCGCCGGTCTGGCGAAAAAGGTGGCGCGGCTGAGAACTCACGGGATTACGCGTGACACGGGGCGGATGGAGAGAACTCCTCCGGGCGCGTGGTACTACGAGCAGATCGAGCTCGGGTTCAACTACCGCATGACTGATATTCAGGCTGCTCTGGGAGAAAACCAGCTTATCCGCCTGGATACGTTTGTGCAGCGGCGCAACGAAGTCGCTAAGCGCTATCGGGAGGCGCTGAATGGCTTGCCGCTTCGTATGCAATGGGAGCATCCGGACTGCCACTCGTCCTACCACCTGTTCGTCGTGTCCGTCGATCGTCAGCGGGCATCCGTTTCGCGTCGGCGCGTTTTCGATCATCTGAGCGAACGTGGGATTGGCGCGAACGTGCATTACATCCCCGTGCATACCCAGCCGTACTACCGACGGCTGGGATTCAAGTGTGGCGATTTCCCGAGCGCCGAGGAATACTATGAAGGGGCTGTCACCCTTCCCATGTTCAGCAGCCTGACCGACGAGCAACAGGACGCCGTAGTATTCGCACTCAGAGAAATCCTGGAATGAGGATCGGATTGGGAACGGTGCAGTTCGGGATGGACTACGGAATCTCCAACAGGGGGGGCAGAAGCTCTCCGGCGCAGGTCAGGGAGATACTCGACCTCGCCGCCGACGGCGGTATCCGAGTCCTCGATACCGCGCACCTGTACGGCGAAAGCGAGTCCGTTCTGGGCGCCTGCATGGACTTGACTGTTGATTGGAAAGTGGTCACGAAGACACCCCGCTTCGAACGGGACCGGATTGATTCCAAGGACGTCCGTCGATTGGAAGAGGCGTTCCGAAAATCTTTGCGCCGGCTGCGGGTCGAACGGGTTCACGGACTGGTCGCCCATGCGGCGTCGGATCTGCTTGCACCGGGCGGCACTCAGTTGCTGGAGTGCATGACCGAGCTTCGGGAGCAGGGTCTGGTTGAGAAGATAGGCGTCTCGGTATATACAGGCGATGAGCTCGATCGCGTGCTGGATCGCCATCGAGTTGACTTGGCCCAGATTCCGACAAGTGTGCTGGACCAGAGACTGCTCGAAAGCGGTCACGTCGACGCGCTCCGGCAGGCCGGCGTCGAGGTGCATGTGCGTTCGGTATTTCTTCAGGGCGTGCTCCTCATGCCGCCCGATGAGTTGCCGTCACACTTTGCGCGCGCGCGGAACGTTGTGTCGGGCTTTCGGGAGGAGGCGGCGCGGCGGGGCCTGACCCCGTTGCAGGCGGCATGGGCGTTTGCCCTGAACATCGAATCGGCGGACGTCGTGCTCGTCGGGGTCACCAAGCGGTCGAATTGCTCGATATCATCGCCGTCGCGCAAACGCGGCTGGATACCGACTGGTGTGGAGCCTTCGCAATCCACGACCCGGAGATCATCAACCCTTTCCGATGGAGGCTGTGATGTGATCCAGGACGATCTGTTTTCAAGGAAGGAGGGGGACGCCTGGTTCGAGCGCAACCGTTCCGCCATCGGATCGAACCACGGACCGGACTGGCCGACCCATATGATCGAGATGCTGCGCAAGCGGGGCGCGATCCGCAGCGTCGCGGAGCTGGGTTGCGCGAACGGCTGGCGGCTCGCGCGAATCGGAAGCATCATTGAATGCGACCGGCTGGTGGGAGTGGACCCCGGCGAGAAGGCGATTGCCGACGGACGGATGCGCTATCCGGCGGTGGATTTTCCCGTGGTGTGCTCGCGGATCTGCCGCTAGAGGAGCGCTTTGATCTGGTGGTGGTCAACTTCGTGTTGCACTGGGTGGATCGCAGCACCTTGGCGAGATCCATAAGCGAGATCGACAGGGTGGTGACCGATGGAGGCCATCTTATCCTGGGCGACTTCCTGCCCGACAGCCCTCTGCGGCGGTCCTATCGCCACCGCAAGGATGAAAGGGTCTACACGTACAAGCAGGATTACGCCAGGATCTTCGAAGCGCTGTGCACATACAAGGAGCTGGCGCGCATGACGTACGACCATGATAAGCCGAATCTCGGAATCGGCTCGGCGGATTCGTGTTCCCGGGGCGTTTGTGTATTACTCGGCAAGTCCGAAACGCGCTATTACCACACCGAAGAAACCACGCCGTGATCATAGCCGCGTTGCAAGCGAGGAGCGCCTCCAGCCGTCTGCCGGGGAAGGTCTTGAAGGACCTCCTTGGTGCCCCGATGCTGGAGCGACAGATCGAGCGCATACGGCGTGCTCACCGGATCGGCACGCTCGTCGTCGCGACCAGCCTGGATACGGCAGACGGCGAGATCGAGGCGCTGTGTCACCGACTGGCCGTCGAGGTCTATCGAGGCAGCACAACGGATGTGTTGGATCGCATGTATCGCGCCGTGGTCGATCTTCACCCCCAACACGTGGTCAGGCTAACCGGGGATTGCCCGCTTGCCGACCCGGAGGTCATCGACAGCGTGATTGAGCTGCACCTGCAGGGCGGCTACGACTACACCAGCAATACCATCAAACCCACTCTGCCAGATGGTCTCGACGTGGAAGTGATTCGCTTCGAATGCATGGAGCGGGCCTGGCGAGAGGCGGCCCGTGACACGCATAGGGAGCACGTTACGCCTTTCATATACCAGCAGCCAGACCGGTTCAAACTGGGAAGCTACGAGCACGATCGCGACCTGTCGGCGCTGCGCTGGACGGTAGACGAGCCTGAGGACTTCGCTCTGGTCGCCGGAATCTATGAAGCGTTGTATTCAAGCAATCCATGTTTTTCTAGCGCCGACGTGCTGGACCTCCTTAGGAGGCGGCCCGATCTAGTGGCACTGAACTCTGCATATAGTCGCAACGAAGGTTACAAACGCTCGTTTTAATTGCCAATAACCTTCGCTTGGTGACCCCCGAGGCGATGAAGGTATATGAGTGGCCGGTATTCGGTTTCGGAGGAGCTGCTGCAGCGCGCGTTGCGGAGCATTCCGCTAGGTACGCAAACCTTCAGTAAGAGCACGACGCAGTTTCCCCTCGGCGTATCGCCGTTCTACGTATGCCACGGGCGGGGAAGCAGAGTCTGGGATGTGGACGGAAATGAGTATGTCGACTTCATCAACAGCCTCGCCGCCGTGACGCTGGGATACGGTGATCCGGATGTTACCGCCGCCGTACATGCGCAGCTGGAACGGGGGGTCATATTCTCCTTGCCCCATCCTATCGAGATCGACGTGGCCGAAAAGATCGTGGAGATGGTGCCGTGTGCGGAAATGGTACGATTTGGAAAGAATGGCTCCGACGCGACCGCTGGCGCCATACGGCTCGCGCGGGCATACACACGTCGTGATCGGGTGGCGGTTTGCGGCTATCACGGCTGGCAGGATTGGTACATAGGATCCACCCCCCGGAATCGAGGTGTTCCGCAGGCGGTCCGGGACCTTACTCACGTCTTCGCATTCAACGATCTACCGTCCCTGGAATTGCTACTGGACCGCCACGAGGGTGAGTTCGCCGCGGTGATCATGGAACCCATGAACGTCGTCGAGCCGGCCCCGGACTACCTTGAAGGAGTGAGGGGAGCTGAGCCACTCGACACGGCGCCCTGCCGGTGTTCGACGAGACTATAACAGGATTCCGGCTTGCCAATGGCGGTGCGCAGGAGCGTTTCGGCGTGACACCCGATCTGGCGACCTTCGGCAAGGGGTTAGCGAATGGTTATCCCCTCTCCGCCGTCGCTGGGCGTGCGGAGGTGATGCAGCTGATGGAGGAGATCTTCTTCTCCTTCACCTTCGGGGGTGAAGCCTTGTCGCTCGCAGCCGCAGTCGCCACAATGGCTAAGCTGCAGCGCGAGCCAGTGGTGGAAACAATGCGGCAGAATGGCCAGCGGGATCGTGGCCGGTGTCAAGGAGCGCATCGAGGCGCACGATCTCTCCGAAGTTCTCTCCATTTCAGGAGACCCAAGCTGGTCCTTTCTGCTGTTCAAGGACGTGCAGCCGTATACGCAATGGCAGATTAAGACACTGTTCCTGCAGGAGGTATTTGCACGCGGTATCCTGACCCTCGGAACTCATAACATGTCCTATGCCCACGATGAAAATGACGTCGACCATCTGCTTGCGGTGTACGACGACGTTTTTCCGCTGATCGGAACAGCCATAAGGGAGCGCAAGCTAGAGCAGTCTCTGCGCTGTGATCCGCTGGTCCCACTGTTCATGGTGAGGTGAGTCGGCGTGCTGGTGGCTATCCGGGCGGACTCCTCGAGCCGCATCGGCAGCGGCCATGTTATGCGATGTCTGGTGCTTGCCAGTCGGCTTAGGGAACGGGGTGCATCGGTCGTCTTCATCTGTCGCCTGGCTCCTCGGCGACATTGGCTCGCGAATCGAGCAGGAGGGTTTCGAGCTGCACTCCCTTCCCGGATCCGAACGCAGCGGCTCCGGTCAGATTGGTCGGAGGACGCCAAGGCGTCGTTGTCGGTGCTTCAAGGCTTCCGCCGTGGCTTCGAATGGCTCATTGTCGATCATTACGATCTGGACGCACGTTGGGAGTCGCGTCTGAGGCCAGTGGTCCGACGCCTGCTCGTGCTGGACGATCTAGCCGAACGCGCGCATGACTGCGACATGTTGCTGGATGCCAGCCCGAACGAGCAGGCGCAGCAGTCCTACGTGGCGCTCGTTCCCCCGGGTTGCGAGTTGCTCCTCGGACCCCGATATGCGCTGTTGCGCAAGGAGTTCGCGCTAGCGCGCAGATGCCTGCGGACCCGCGAGGACCGCGTCTCCCATTTGCTGATCTCGTTCGGCGGTTCCGATCCGGTCGACATGACCAGCCGTGTACTGCAGGTCGTGCTCGAGACGTATGGCGAAACGCTCAATGTTGACGTGGTCCTTGGGCCCGGCAATACGCGCCGGGAGGCAATTGCGTGCCAGAGTGCCACTTCGCGCCGAGTCACGGTGCACAGCGACGTCGACAACATGGCGGAGCTGATGGCCGCCGCCGATCTGGGGGTGGGCGGCGGCGGTGGCGAGACCTGGGAACGGTGTAGTATGGGACTGCCCAGCATCGTCGTGACCATCGCGGACAACCAGCGACCCACTGCTACAACCCTGGCCCGTGAAGCTCGCCACGTATATATCGGCGACGCCGGGCAGCTGGACGTCGGTAGGCTACGCGCCGCGATCACTATGCTAGTGGGGTGTCCCGAGCTCCGGGCGTTCCTTTCCGACCGGGCGGCGGGCCTGGTGGACGGACGAGGTGTCGACCGCGTCGTGTCACGACTGTTGCGGGGTTCGCTTGTTCTTAGGCTGGCGACGGCCTCCGATTCTGCCGCCGTCTATGCATGGCGCAATTCGGAAGAGGTCCGTAGGCACTCGCGCGACCCTGCGCCAATCGACTGGAATGTCCACCAACGCTGGTTCGCGTGTGCCATCACGAATCCGGCAAGGGTAATGCTGATCGGCGAATCTATGGGTGAGCCGATCGGTGTGCTGCGGTACGATGTTCAGGGGGATCATGCGACCGTTTCCGTGTACCTCGTGGCCTGGAAGGCAGGGGGCGGGCTACGGTAGTATGCTCCTGCGCGCCGGCAGCGAATGGCTGAAGGAGAACCGCGCGGAGGTCCGGGTGGTACGCGCCGAGGTGCTGGTCGGGAACGAAGCGTCGGCCAGGGCCTTCCTGGCCAGCGGATTTGAAGCTCGCGATATGATATTCATACAACGACTGTCGATATGAGCAGAACATCGGAAGAGACAATCACGATCGCGGGACGAGCGGTCGGCTCGGTGCATCCGCCGTTCATTATCGCAGAAATGTCAGGGAACCATGATCGGTCGTTGGATCGCGCGCTGCAGCTGGTCGACGCCCGCGGCCCGTGCCGGCGTCGCAGCACTGAAGTTGCAAACCTACACTGCGGACACGATGACCCTGGATCTGCATCAGGGCGATTTCCTTATTTCGGATCCGAACAGCCTTTGGTCCGGTCGCTCGCTGTACGACCTCTACCGGGAGGCGCACACCCCTTGGGAATGGCACGAGGCCATCTTCGAGCGGTGCCGGAAACACGGAATCATCGGATTCAGTACGCCATTCGATGAGACTGCGGTGGAGTTTCTAGAGGGTCTGCAAACGCCTTGCTACAAGGTGGCATCCTTTGAAAACACCGACATACCGCCTTATACGGCGCATTGCCGCCACCCGCAAACCCATGATCATCTCGACCGGTATGGCCACCGCCGCTGAGCTCGACGAGTCGGTACGGGTCGCGCGCCAGGCGGGAGCGAGCGATATCGTTCTGCTGAAGTGCACGAGCACCTATCCGGCATCGCCATCCAACACCAATCTGGCCACAATTCCGCACCTGCGCGAGCTGTTCCAATGCCAAGTGGGTCTTTCGGATCACACGAACGGCATCGGAGTGGCGGTGGCAGGCATCGCGTTGGGTGCCACCGTCGTTGAAAAGCACTTTACGCTAAAGCGCTCCGAGGGGGGCGTCGATGCCGCATTCTCTCTGGAGCCCGAGGAGATGTCGGCGCTTGTGATCGAAACCGGCGGGCCTGGGAAGCCCAGGGCGAGGTCCACTACGGACCGACCGAAAGCGAGCAGTCATCTCTGCCATTGCGACGCTCATTGTACGTGGTGAAGGATATTGCACAAGGGGAACCCTTCACGCTGGACAATGTGCGTGCGATCCGGCCTGGGTATGGTGTTGCGCCACGCTACCTTGATTTCCTGATCGGGCGTCATGCTGCTCGCGAGATTCTCCGGGGCACAGCGTTGTGCTGGGACATGATCGGGTAGCTTGCCATGCAGTTGTTGGTCTGCGGAGTGAATTGGGGATGGTAAGAACTGGTAGTGCATCAATGCTCAAGTCGGTAACGGATCTCCCGGGTTTGCGCAGGCCTGGGGTCCTCGCCTTCGGAGCCTGCGCCCGCGAGTTCTTGCGAGCACACTCGGCTCGGCTCAATCGGTTGGCGGAATTGTCTTCTGGAGTTGTTTGCGAATGTTGAGCGGAATCGTCTTCGTATCCTCATCCATAGAATATACGCGCAGCATTCTCGCACTCGCGGAGCGCCTACAGCTCAGGGGCGTTCCCGTAAGCTGGACCAAGTCGACCGCGAGTCGGAACGGAGACGGTCGCTCGCGAAAGGTGTCGATCCGACTCGGTGCTCGTCAGACCGTTCCGAGAGTGAGCAGCACATGGACGACGAATCCGATGCGAGGGACTGGCTCGCGGAGCTGGAAACCCCAGGTAGGCCCAGAATCAACGACATCATATTGATTGGCCGCATGCTGCGCAGGAAGCAGCCCGCCTTCGCAATAGGTTATCTGGCGAATGTCCAGCGGCGGCTGTCTGCGTTTCTGGGGGAGCGGAAAGTCGCATACGTCTCGGGTGGAAGGGATACCGCATTGCAGCTTTTGACGATGCTCGTTTGCCGGAAACAGCGCGTACCCTATGTTACGCCGTCGGTCATCAGGCTGCTGCGGGAAGCGTTCGGGTTCTGTCCGTCCTATGACGACTCCGGAATGCTCCCGGTTCGGGAGGTGGACGGGAAGAAGGACGATGCTCAGGCGAAGGAATTTCTTCCGAGAATTCCTGTGCCTTGAGACCAACCGGCAAGCGCACGTCCACCGAGCGATGAGCGGGCGATTGCGCGACATTTTTCTGCGTATGCCGCAACACTTTCGTCTTTTCCTCGGAGCTTGGAGGCTGTCGCTCATGGATGTTGGGAACGACTATACCCGTTACACAATTCCGCGGCTTGTACAGATGTACCTGCAGCGCAGGTGGAATCTGCTCCAGATCGTGCTGAAGCCACCCTACGACCGAATGGGGGACCGGCCGCTAGTGCTGTATGCGCTTCACATGCAGCCGGAGTCCTCCATTGACGTCTTCGGATCGTACTTCGCGGACCAGGTGGTGCTGATCGAGCAGATCGCGCGCTCGCTTCCCGCTACGCATGATCTATACGTGAAGGCGCATCCGGACGATGTCGATGGCCGACCGCTATCCTTCTACAGAAGGCTCAAGACAATCCCAGGTGTCAAGATTATAGACCCGCGAATGGATAGCCGACCTCTGATGCGCACCTGTGACCTCGTGTTTACGGTTTCGGGCACGATAGCTTACGAGGCCGGCCTGCTGCAGATTCCGGCGATTACGTTTGCGCGCAACTTCTTCCAACGACCTCCCGACGGTCCACTTCTGCGACTGCCCCAAGCGGTTGCCGCAGCTAGATTGACTCGTTGCTGGAGGGCCCTCTGACGTGGTCGGTACGGACCAGATCATCAGCTTTCTCGCCAAAGTTGAACGCTTCCACATTCCCCGGGCAGCACCAACGCAGTATGCCCGACCGTTTTCGTGCGAGGATCTGGAGCGTTTTTGGAAACGGCGTACCTCGCGCTGCACGAGCGCCTTACGTGTGGCCTAAGCCAGCGCGACGTTGGGTGCACGACCTGGAGTTCGTTCAAGGCAGAATGACCGGCAACAGACGGACAGTGCACGGCATCAGAGCTGAAGTGCTCGACGGGGGATCCGGCCAATGCGGTCGGGTTGATCGCGGCATTCTTCTGGGGCGTCAGCCATGCTTTCCATTTTCCTGGTGGTACCTGCATGGCATCACACCGGGTGATTTCTTGTTTCTCGGTTATCTTCGCGATCGCGTCCCTTTTCGCGCCGCGTGGTTCCCGGGCTCAGAGACAGCATCGTTGATCTTCGCGGATACGCCTTGGTCTTGGCTCTGCTCGCGCTATGGTTGCTTTCGGCGACCATGGTCAATTAGCGTTCGCTATGGCTGCATCTTACCTGAACATCCTCGCGGTCCTGAGGCTCTTCTGACTTACCTAACTGGTTATTGGTTTTGCGTGGCCGCATTCGTGGAGCGCAACGGCTATGGGAAGCTTCTGGCTTTCTTTCCTTTCTGGAATACTGTTTGCTGGCGTGGTGACCTATTTCTGGTCGCGCCAGCAATATCCAGGATGCGGGTCGACGGATTGGTGTTATTGAAGGATCCAAATGTAATTGGCAATCTCCTGGGAATAGGGACCTTCATGGCATCCCTGCTGGATTCTTGTGCCGACGCTATTTTGCAGCCGGCATGTATCTCATCAGGCTTTCCCGTGCTAAGTGTCTTCACTTTCTCCAAAGGCGCATGGCTGCTGGTTGCATTAAGCTTAGTGGCGAATGCCGTAGCATACGCCATCGGTCGTGCCCGCGATCTGCGGCCCGACGCCACGGGAGCGAGCATTCATGGTGGTTACCGCTGTCTGTCTGGTAGGGCTGGCTGCGTGGAAGCTTTCGGCACTTGAGCAGTTGGTCCGCTTCAAGCTCCAGACCACCCGAGGAGAACAACTCTCTTCTTCTATCGGCTGGATTCCCCTGAAGAAGAGTCCATGATCGCCGCGAATCCATCCATTGCTGGGGATCGGCATCGAGAATTTCCAAACCGTTTACCGTTTCTATTCGCTGCCCGGAACGCGGCCGTCGGAAAATCCGCACCGCGCCTTCCTACACCTGCTGGTCCGTGGAGGGATCCGGCCCTGGTGCTGTTCTTACTCATCGTTGCGTTTCCTATGCGGCTTGCTGGCGCGCGTTTTCGCGGATAGGCGAGCGCTCAGACAAGCTTACGCACTGCTTGCGGCCGCAGTCTTCCTGCTCAGTGGCAGCATACAAATCCAGGTATTTGCGCAGCATTTCTTATGGGTATTCACGGGCATGATCGTCGGGTTGACTCGCCGCTCCGTCGTGCGGAGCACACACCGAAACGAGGCAGTTGCGCGGCCGGCAGTGGCCGGGCCGTGCTGACACAATATGGGACCGCCACGGATTGGCCATAACGCCTGTCCACGAAAGGCAGGAACGCCAAACGCCGATCGGTATTCCGGAGCCAGCTACAAGAACCTGGGACCTCAAGTCTGTGAGTAGGGAAGGGTAGATTGCAGCTCTGCGGGTCGGCGGACCATTCTGAGGTCTACACGATGCCCGACACCTTTTTCCACCGTAACGAGTGGTTCAAGGTTGTGGAGTGCCGCAGCTGCGGGATCGTATTTGTGAATCCGCCCGGCTTCGACGAGATGTGCGATTTTATCCCAGCCTTCTACGACTACTTCTAACGGATGCGTCGCACCATCAAAATAGGTACGCCGAGGAGGCCAGGTACCTCGAGGGGGTCACCGCGGACAATCCGAGGCTGCTCGACATTGGTTGCGCCAACGGCGACTTCCCGAGATTCATGAAGGCGAAAGGTTGGAGGGTGGAAGGTGTCGAGATCGCCGCGAGCTCGAAGCCGATCGGAGACTTCGAGGTTTTCCGGATGCCGTTCGCTGATGTTCCGGTCTCGCGGCCGACGTACGACGCGATCACTGCCTGGGCGGTCCTCGAGCACACGCACGACCCGAAATCCTATTCATGGAGGCAGCCCGGGTACTTAAGCCAAGTGGATTGTTCGTTTTCTTGGTCACAAACTTCGCCAGCATCTCCTCGAAGTACCTTTACAGGAAGACGTGCCGCGACACTTGTACTTTTTTACCGAGAACACGATTCGAGGCTACTTGGAAAAGGTGGGCCTAGAGCTGGTCGCGGCCGACTTCAACGATAAAATCTAGATGAGACCGGTAAATTGGCTGCGCTACTATCTTGGCTATCGGATTCGCGGGCGTCCAATGGAGTGGAAGGATCTTCCGGAGAATGGGAAGAATATCGACATGGCATGCACTCGGAAACGGTTTACCGCAACGCTTCGGTACGTGGTGACCCATCCTTCGCGGTGCTGGATCGGCTGCTTATGCCGGCATACGAGCAGTATCAGTTCCGGACGGGACGATATGGAATTGTAACCTGGAGGGCCCAGCACGATTGCTTCGGTGCAGACAATCAGCGGACTGCCTGCGCGGGAGGTAGCGCCGAAGCATCGCATGAGCGCGAAAGATCACCCGGAGACTACATACCACGAGTTCCGGAAATAGCGGGGGGAACAGGGGTTGGACAAGGCAGGCAAGTCTTACTGGGACAGGAGGTGGCAGGGTACGCAGGTCCCGGTTCTCGTCGATCCACGTGGGGCCGGTCTGCGCAACTATCCGAACCGTCGCTTCGACGAATGCTTCCGTTCAGTCTTTTCCCGTCTCGATACTGGGCACATGCAGCTGCTCGAGGTTGGCTGCGCGAAGTCTGCATGGTTACCGTATTTTGCGCGGGAATTTGGGTTCAAGGTGTCAGGGCTCGACTACTCGTTCGTGGGATGCCGAGCTGGCGCAGGAAGCGCTGGATCGATGCGGTGTCAAGGGAACCATATTGTGCGCCGATTTGTTCGATCCTCCCACAGAGATCCTGGCGTCTTTCGACGTGATCGTATCATTTGGAGTCGTCGAGCATTTCGTGGATACGCGCCGCATAATGGGCGCGATCGCACGGCTGCTGAAGCCGGGAGGGATTGCGTTCACCAACATACCGAACATGACTGGCACGATCGGCAGCCTGCAGCGTATTTTGAACCGGCCCGTTTATGACATCCATGTGCCCCTCGGCCCGGAGGATCTCGCCCGCGCATCGGCCGCCGCCGGCCTGGAAGTGCTCGCGGTGCGCATACTTCATGAGCACGAGTTTGGAATATGTAGCCTGAACGACCTGGATGGTTCTGCGGCATCGCAGTTGATCAAGCGGATTTGTGTGGCGGGCATGGCGCGACTGTCCATGGGTGCATGGATCCTCGAGCGGGTCATCGGACCTCTAAGCACGAGCAGGCGATGGTCGCCCTATGTCAACTGCGTTGCCCGTAAGCTCTGACATGTCCCGGCCTTGCGCTCGTTCAATCGCCCTCGGAACCGCTGTGCCCGGCGCGCGTTCGGGTGCCTGCGATTGACTCTTTTCAGTTCACGGCTTGGCCGGAATCTCGTCGCCAATTTCGTCGGCCGACTGTGGACCATGCTCATGTCCGTTGTCTTCATCCCCGTCTACATCCGGATGATGGGGATCGAGTCCTATGGTCTGGTAGGGATCTACGTTGTGCTGCTCGGCCTGTCGGCGATAATGGACATGGGGCTCGGAGCGACGGCCAACCGCGAGGTGGCGAGCCTGTCTTCTGCGCCGGAACGCGGGCGGAGATCCGGGGATTTGTTCCGGACGTTGGAGATCCTGACTGGACAACCGGCTTGGCGATAGGAATTGGAATCGCCGCCGCAGCTCCGGCGTTGGCGCAGCATTGGCTGCTACCGGGAAGGCTAACCATCGAAGCGGTCTCGAGCGCGATCGCGATGATGGGCGTGACACTGGCCCTGCAGTGGCCATTTACGTTGTATTCGAACGGGCTGCTTGGTCTGCAGCAGCAGGTTAGACTCAATGTGGCGGTCGTGATCATGGCCACGATTCGCAACGCCGGGGCAGTAGGCGCGCTGTGGTTGTGCGGGCCCACCATCCAGGTGTATTTTGCCTGGGACAGATACTTGCCGCCGCGCTACAGTCGCTGGTAGCCGCGATACTGCTTTGGAGCAGTCTCCCAGGCACCGGAGAGGGCGGGAGCTTTCGACTAGGGGTCCTGCGCAACATCTGGAAGTTCTCCGCCGGCATGGGCGCGGTCGCGCTGATGTCCATGCTGTTGTCGTCCACCGACAAGCTGGTACTGAGCAAGCTGCTCGCGCTAGGGAGTTTGGCTATTACACGGTCGCTTCGACGGCTGCGGGGCTGGTCTTTTATTTTACCGTTCCAGTGGTGCTCGCCTTTTCGCCGCGGCTGGTGCAGCTTCAGGCGAGCGGTGGGACGTGTGAGCTCGCGCGGGTTTATCACGGGGCAGCCAACCGTGTCGGTGCTCGTCATACCGCGGTGCAGCCTGATCGTCCTGTTTCCCAAAGAGCTTCTGTATCTTTGGACGGGAATCCCGATGTCGTTTCGCATGCCCAGACGCTTCTCCCCCTGCTGGTGGTCGGCACGGCCGTCAGCTCTCTGATGGCTTGACCCTTTGCTCGGCAAGTCGCCGCCGGCTGGCACGACTCGCCTTTTTTCAGAATGTCTTTTCAATCGTGCTGCTGGTGCCATTGTTCGCCTGGTGGACGGCCAAGATCGGCGCTGTCGGGGCGGCTGTGCCTTGGTCACTTGTCAATCGCGGTTCGCCATATTTCCCCGATTGACGCACAAGCGACTGCTGCGAGGTGAACTAGGGCGCTGGTACTTCATCGACGTCCTGACGCCCGCCCTTGCCGCCTTCGCGATAGCGGCCCGGACGCGCGATATTCCCGGCGATTGACTCGCGATGGATGTTGTTTCCGGCGCTTAGCGCGGTAGCGGCCTGCGCGATGATCGGATCGTCGCTGGCTGCACCCGATATCCGCTGGAGGGCAAGGCGCCTGCTGGTAACTCCTATACCCGGGGCCCGATTACCGGGTTTCTCGCAGGCGAACGTGCGCTTCGTGCCGCGAGGAAGCGTCCTTGAGCTCATACTTGCGTCGCTGACCGGCTTTGATCGCCGGCTCGCGTGGGGGTGGGGGTCGGCGCCAGGCAATATCCTCCGCACGAATGGCTTAAGGGCATGTGGCGACGGCTAGGACATGCTGGAGACGGAGATGCTGGCGACTGGCCGACCACATTTGTTCTTTCGTTGCGACGCCCCCAGATGTCGAGGCGCGCCGGAGGGCGATTATAGAATTTCTCTGGGGCGTGCCGAGCCTCGAGGATGTCGAGTGCAGCTGCCGTGTCGAGTATGCGGTCTGTGATCGACGCTACGCGCGGCTTTCTAATCTGTGCTCCATCGACCGGCTGACAACGGAAATGCAGTTCCCGAGACACGACTCAGTCGCCGATCACTCCCATCCCCAGCGGGACAACCGTCGCCTCGTCATCTATCACCAGGGACATGAAGGCGATTTCGAGTCTAGGGCGGCGCTCGATCGCACGCCTACTGCGTGAAGGATATCCGTCATGGCCTTCTCGATGTCGTCTCGCACGAACAACAAACCGGGGGTGTGCTTTCGCCGTCACGGGGAGCTGACCCTCTGGGACCACGACTTCTTTCCGTTGCTGGATCACGAGTATGGCATCTGCTCTGTGAGATTCTTCGTCGAGCGGTGATCGCCGGATCGCGACACGCTCGAACGCTCGGGCACTCGACCTGCGCGATGATCGGCATTTCCGGAGGAGGCTGGACGACAACGTTGTGCTCAGCCATTGATGAACGCATCGCAATGAGCTTTCCAGTGGCCGGTTCACTACCCTTGTCTCTACGCGGTCAGCGCGAGCTGGCGGACTACGAGAATCACCACCCAAAGCTCTATGAGATCGCCAATTATCCGGAGCTCACGTGCTCGGTTCATTCGGTAAAGCGAGGCGCCACGTTCAGATCCTTAACCGGCATGATCCGGTAGGATTCGGCGGCACGCGCGGTAAGCGCTATGAGGCCGAAGTGCGGGCGGTGCTCGCCAACTTGGGCGAAGGCAGTTTCCAGGTTTATCTTGACGACTCGCACGATGGTCACCGCATTTCGCGGCGGGCCCTGAATCACGTTTGTAAGCTACTCAAGGCATGGTGAGCAGTTCCCTCCGCTGAATGGGAACATGACACGTCTCGGCTTTTGGAAATCGTGTGGAAGGGTATAGCCTGAGAGGCCATGCGAGACAAGGAACTTTACGCGGCGATTCTCGGTGTGAAAGCACCGTGGTCGATACGGGATGTGCACTTTGGGCCGGGGTCGGAAGAGGTCGAGGTATTTATCGAGCACGATGGCTCGCAAGGGCTGGAGTGTCCGAAGTGCGGCAGGAGGTGTTGGCGGCACGACACGCGTCGCCGGTCGTGGCGCCATCTGGATACCTGCCAGTTTCGAACGACGCCGACAGCCGATGTTCCGCGCGTGCACTGCCCGGAGCATGGAGTGCTGCAGCTGAACGTTCCCTGGTCTGAGCGGGGCTCCGGTTCATGGCGATGTTCGAGAGCCTGGCCATCGATTGGCTGCGCGATGCAAGTCTTACCGGGTGTCGCGTCGATTGCGGATGAATTGGGACGGGCTCGATGGCATCCAGAGTCGCGCGGTGCGCCGCGGATTGGCGCGCCCGGCAAGCGCAGCCGATGGCGCGCCTCGGGGTGGATGAGACCTCCTTTCAGCGCCGGCACGAGTATGTGACGGTAGTCAACAACTTGGAGCGTCGCCGGGTGATGCATGTGGCCGACGATCGAGGTCAGGAGGCGCTGGAGGGGTTTTACCGAAGCCTTACGCAGGAGCAGCGAGCCGGCATCGAAGCGGTGGCCATGGATATGTCGAGACCCTGCATCCGGGCAATACAGGCACAGCTCGAGAACTGCGAGACGCTGGTGTGCTTCGACCGGTAAATCGCGGAAGCACGCGGCCGGAAATGCACGCCGAGCAGATTGCGAGCGGCGAACGCTTTCGGTTCGGAGAGAACTGGGCGCGTTTTCTCTGGACGCTGAACGCCGAGCGGATCGAATTGGCAAAGGTCTCACTGCGGGAGATGCTCGATACAGGCTCGCTGACGGACAAGACGTTTCTCGACGCGGGGTGCGGCAGTGGACTCTTCTCACTCTGCGCGCACGCCATGGGTGCCCGCGTTCGATCGTTCGACTTCGATCCTCGCTCGGTGGCCTGTGCCGCGGAGCTCCGGACACGTTATGGCGCGGACGATTCGGGATGGACGATTGAGGAGGGATCAATCCTGGATGCAGATTTCGTTTCGAGCCTGGGGCGGTTCGATGTGGTCTACTCGTGGGGCGTGTTGCACCATACGGGCGACATGTGGCGGGCGATGGGCAACACCGCTGCGCTAGTGAATCCCGGGGGAATGCTCTACATCGCGATCTACAACGACCAGGGATGGATCAGTCGTTATTGGCGTGGCGTCAAGCAATTGTACAATCGGAGTGCAGTCGTTCGTGGTATAATTTTGGCATTGCATGCGCCGTACCTGTACGTGTTCAGAGCCACCGCACGAAAGTTGGCCGGACGTAGCGAACTGCAAAGGGGCATGTCCTTGTGGTACGACATGAAGGAACTGGTCGGGCGGGTATCCATTCGAGGTCGCCACACCAGAGCGCGTCGTGCGCTTCTGCAGTGACAAGGGTTTCCGCCTCGTAACGATCAGGACCTGCCTGGTAGCCGTCACGGCTGCAATGAGTACGTGTTCGTCCACTCGAGTCCGGCGACCTGATCTGTGCGGATAACGTTCATGCGCGCTCCCTCGATCCGGGTGGGGCCGAGCGCCGCTCGCGACCGTTGCCAGGGGCTGGCGGCGAGAGGCTGGGAGGTGCGGGTGCTGGTGTCGACGGCGGCGGCATGCTTGAGGAGGAGCTTCGGCGAGCGGGGGTTCCCATCGTCGATTTGGGTAAGTCCGGGCGCTGGGACGTGGTGCGCTTCGCCAAGCGACTGGTACGGGAGCTGCGTGCCCATCGCCCGCAAGTGCTCCATGCCTATCTGGATGCGCCGAACCTCCTGGCCTCTTTTTCCCGCATGCTCGTGCGTGACGTCAGGCGCTGGGCGGCCGCCTCAAAGGTACGTTGGGCGAAGTATGGATGGCTGCCCGGTCTGGTGTTTCACTTGAATAGACTCGCCTCGCGAACCGTGAACCTTATCCGTGTTCACTCCCGTTCAGGAATGTCATTTCATCTGGCGCACGGATATCCGAGACACCGCAGCATCGCCGTCGACAACGGCATAGACACGGACAGGTTCCGTCCCCTGCCGCAGAGGCGCGCCGAGATGCGGGCACGATTCGGAATCGCGCAATCCGATATGCCGTTGCGCTGATAGGCCGTCTTGATCCCATGAAGGGGCAAGAGACGTTCATCCGCGCCGCGGCTCTGCTGCAGCGGCAGCAGCCTTCCGCACGCTTTCTCTGCATCGGGAGAGCTGACAACGCATACGGAAGGAAGATGGCACGGTTGGTGGAGGAGGCGCGACTCAGTACATGCATGCAATGGCTGCCGCGACAAACCGGAATGCCGGAAATTTACTGCATGATCGACGTGGTGGTCTCCTCGTCCTCCTACGGCGAGGGATTCCCGAACGTGATCGGGGAGGCGATGGCCTGTGGTGTTCCTTGTGTAGTTACGGATGTCGGCGATTGCGCCGCATCGTCGCCGGAACAGGCATTGTCGTGTCCAGCGACGATCCCGAGGCCTTGATGCGGGGAATGGAAAAGATGCTGTCGAGCTGAGGCGCCGACGCGACGACATCGCGGAGGTGTGCAGGTCGCGTGTCTGGAGACTTCAGCGAGCAGGTGCTTGTGGAAAACAGTGCACGCGTCCTGGGGAACCTCGCTTCGTGAAGGCGGCGCACCTCATCACCGGTCTCGAGACGGGCGGAGCGGAGATGATGCTCTACAAGCTTGTTTCGCGCATGGACCGCCGCAAATTCGATGGCATCGTCATCTCGCTCATGGGGCGCGGCCGCATGGCCGAGCAAGTGGAGACCGCAGGCACTCGAATCGTAACGCTGGGCATGCGCCGGGTATACCGAACCCTATTGCAGTGCTGCGGCTCGTCCAGCTTCTACGTGCCGAACGTCCCGCGGTCCTCTTGACTTGGCTATATCACTCCGACTTGGCGGGACTGATCGCGGGGCGGCTTGCCGGTGTACCGTCGATCATTTGGAACCTGCGGTGCTCGGCGTTGCGCACGGAGGATCACCCTACATGACTGTTCCTCGTGCTCGGCCTCCTCGCACGCCTGTCGAGCTTGACGACGGCAGTGGTGGTGAACTCGGCCGCAGGGCGTTCGGCTCACCAAGCGCTGGGCTATCGTCCGCGATGCTGGCGCCGATACCGAACGGCTTCGACACTGCGCTTTTCTCCCCGCTGAGCGGGGGTACATTCCGCGACTGCGGGGGAACTGGGCCTGCCTGCCGAATCATCGCTGATCGGTCTCATTGCCCGATACGATCCGATGAAGGATCACGGCACTTTCCTGCGTGCAGCGGGCCTACTCAGCAAGACCCGCGAGACGCCCATTTCGTGCTAGTCGGGCAAGCTGTGGATCGACAGAACGCCGCTGGTGATGACGATTGTTGTTGAGGAGAGTATACAGGATCGAGTCCATCTGCTCGGGGAGCGGAACGACGTTCCGCGCATCATGCAGGCGTTGACGTCGTCACGTCGTCGTCGTATGGGGAAGGTTTTCCGAATGTCATCGGGGAGGCGATGGCCTGCGGAGCGGTCTGCGTCGTGACGGACGCGGGAGACTCGCGCCGAATTGTAGGTGAGACTGGCATCGTGGTGCCGCCGCGCGATCCGGTGGCGTTGGCGCATGCATGGACCGCTGTTCTCGATTGGAGTCAGAGCGTCGCGCGGCGCTCGGGCGTGCTGCAAGAACCCGCATCGAGAGCAACTACTCGCTGGACCAAGTGGCGCGTAGCTACGAGGCGCTGTTTACGACAGCCGGGACGGTGCTGCGCGGAAGTAGGGACACGGACGCGATCATATTACAGCGAGAAGCGAGCGTTGCTGGCGGACATGTTCGGCACCGACGACGTGGAGATCGGAGACCGGCATGTGATCATCGCCGGTCGCAGCTACCCGGTCGTGGACGACGTTATCGTGCTGCTCAATCCGGGGAAATATCCGCCAACATTGCGAGAGAGGCTCGGGATCAGAGCCGGAACAAGTCCGCGAGGGGATTTCGCCGAAGACATCCAGTTCACATTTGGCGAGGAATGGAAGAACTTCAGCAAGGTGCAACCCTATCACGAGTGCGAGTTCCGGCAACACTTCCATCTCGTCGATCTCAACGCTCTCTCCGGAGCCGGGTTGATCTGGGATGCGGGATCGGTCGCTGGAGCCATTTTCTGGCACCGCACTGCCGCGAGCTCGTGTTGGTGGACTTCTCCGACGCGATTTTCGTCGCGCGGGAAAACTCTTCGCGATTGCGCGCATGCCCTGTCTTTCATGGCCGACATCAAGGAGCTGTCCTTCCGCAGGGATTTCGCGGATCTCGTCGTGTGCCTGGGCGTGCTTCACCATCTGCCCACCGACGCGCTCGACGAAGTCAGGGCTCTCGGCAGACTGGCGCCGAAGTTGTCTAATCTATCTGTACTATGCGCTTGAAAACCGCTCCGTTCACTATCGCGTATTGCTCAGTATGGTCAGTGGGGTTCGCTCCATGGCGGCGAGGGTGCGAGGCCCACGTTTTCGTGCCCTTTTCACCCGGACGCTCGGATACCTGGTGTATAGGCCGTTGGTGGCGATCGGTGGAATGTTGCGGCCATTCGGACTGGCGCATGCCGTACCGCTTTACGAGGGTTATCGAGGCAAGAGCATGGAGCGTATCCTGCAGGATGTCTACGACCGCTTCTTCACTCGCATAGAGCAGCGCTTCAGCAGGCGGCAGATCGAGACGCTGCACGATAGCTTCGGGCGCATCACGGTATCCGCGGAGCTACCCTATTGGCACTTCCTCTGCGAGCGGTGAGACAATGGTGGTGGTATCAGGACATGTCGGCTCATCCCGTTTGCATACCCACCCATGTGCGGAATAGCCGGGTTCGTCGATCCTTCCGGCGCCTCGGGCGCATCGGAACTGGAGGCGGTCGCCAGTCGCATGTCCGCGGCGCTTCATCACCGCGGCCCTGACGATTCCGGAACATGGACGGATCCGGAGGTCGGGCTCGCAATGGGACATGCCCGCTTGGCAGTGATGGATCTGTCTCCGGAAGGCCACCAGCCGATGGTCTCGTCCTGTGGACGCCATGTGATCGCCTACAACGGTGAGATCTACAATTGCGCGCAAATCAGGAACCAGCTGGATCGGGAGGCGGGGGGCAATGGGCACCCGTGGAGAGGACATTCCGACACTGAAGTCCTCCTTGCGGCGGTTGGAGCGTGGGGGGTGGAGCGGGCCCTGCGGGCGACCGTTGGCATGTTTGCCTTCGCCCTATGGGACCGACGCGAGCGTTGTCTCCATCTGGCCAAGGATCGTTTTGGGGAAAAGCCACTTTACCTGGCAGGGATGGGAAAAAGCCTGCTGTTCGGGTCGGAGCTGAAGGCCTTGCGTCGGCACCCCGCGTTCCGAGGGGACATAGACCGGGATGCACTGGCCATGTTGATGCGCCACAACGACGATGTCCCGGCCCCGTTTACCATCTACAAAAACATATGGAAGCTCATGCCCGGGACTTGGATGAGTATTCCGTTGGAGCGGCTCGGGCGGCTTGAGCGTGAAGGCGCATCTTCGCTCCTTAGCGCAGCGATTCCATACTGGTCGGCGCAAGCGGCCGTGCAGCACGCAAGGGCGCATCCGTACACGGGGAGCATCGACGAAGCGGAGGAGGAGCTTGATGCCACGCTTAGAGTGGCCGTCGCACAGCAGATGGTGGCGGACGTTCCCTTGGGTGCGTTTCTGTCGGGTGGTGTCGATTCCTCCCTGATTGTGTCACTGATGCAGGCCCAGAGCACACGGCCCGTGCGGACCTTCACCATCGGATTTCATGAGGCGGCATACAACGAGGCCACGCACGCTGAGGCAGTCGCGCGGCATCTCGGTACCGAGCACACAGAGTGGTACGTGGCCCCTCGGGAGGCTAGGGAAGTTATCCCGAGTCTGCCTGACATCTACGACGAGCCGTTTTCGGATGCGTCGCAAATCCCTACGCTGCTGGTCTCGAAGCTCGCACGCAAGCACGTTACGGTCAGCCTTTCGGGGGACGCCGGAGATGAGATCTTCGGCGGGTATACGCGTTATCTCTGGGGAAGAAGTATCTGGCGCAGGATTGGCTGGATGCCCTATTCGATGAGAAGCCTGCTCTCGAGAACGATCCTGGGCACTTCGCCGCAATCGTGGGATCGCTTGGCCGAGCGGCTAGGACCGATGCTGCCGCGCGCCCTTCGACAGCGGAATCCGGGCGACAAACTGCAGAAGTTGGGAGAAGTCGTCGGGGTGCGCGATGCAGAGACTATGTACCTCAGGTTGGTCTCGCACTGGAAGAGCCCCTCGTCGGTGGTACCCGGTTCGCGCGAGCCGACCACGGCGCTGACCGACCGCACGCAGTGGCCTGCCACGGAGGATTTCACCGAGCGGATGATGTATCTGGACACCGTGACCTATCTCCCCAACGATATTCTGGTTAAGGTGGACCGTGCCGCCATGAGTGTTGCCCTGGAGTCGCGCATACCGTTTCTCGATCATGGCGTGTTCGAGTTCGCTTGGCGGCTGCCTCTTGCCTGGAAGATCGCGCGAACCGAAGGCAAGATCCTGCTGCGAAGGGTGCTCCACCGGTACGTGCCGCGCGAGCTTATTGAGCGTCCCAAAATGGGGTTCGGGGTGCCTATAGACCAGTGGCTGCGCGGACCGCTGCGCGATTGGGCGGAAGAGCTGCTCAGCGTCCCCCGTCTGTTTCACCAGGTCATTCCGACCCGGCCCCCATACGGCGTTTGTGGGCCGAGCACCAGGCGGGGACGCGCAACTGGCAGTATTACCTCTGGGACGTCCTGATGTTCCAATCCTGGTATGAGCACGCCAAGTTGACGTCCGGTGATGGTGTGCAGACGTGAGCATTCCGTGGCAGGCGAAGCTGGCGGCCAAGCTCCTGCTCTCCCGTCTCCCGGTGGATTATTCGAGCTGGAGGCGCCTAGGTCTCTTCCGACATGGGGCGATGCTGTCCCCGGAATACGCTTGCGGGGTGTTCGACCGGCATTTCCAACGTGCACACTTTGCGCGCAAGAGAAACGGATTTGTGGCTCTGGAGCCGGGACCCGGTGATTTGGCGAGCTCCGGGCTGATCGCCCGTGCACACGGTGCGCCTGCTAGCTGGCTGATCGATACTGGTGATTTCGCCTGTGCTGGCATAGAAGTATACGAGAGCATGCGGCGCCATTTGCAGGTGCGCGGACTCGACCCCCAAGTCGTCGACGGCGCCAAGAGCGTCGCGGAACTGCTCGCGCGATGCGCCTCGGTTTACAGCACGCGCGGCCTGGAGTCTTTGCGAGGCATTCCTGATGCCTCGGTCGATTTCGTATGGTCGCACGCCGTGCTGGGACACATCCGATCCAACGAGTTCTTACCGATCCAGAGGGAGCTGCGTCGCATCCTGAGACGGGACGGCGTGTGCTCCCACAGGGTTGATCTCATGGACCATCTTGGCGGAGGTTTGAACAACTTGCGCTTCTCACAGCGCTTCTGGGAGACGGACTGGCTATACCGCTCGGGCCTTTATAATAACCGGATTCGATACGGCCGGATGCTGAAGCTATTCGAGCAGGCAGGTTTCCAGACAGAGGTCGTACAGGTCGACCGGTGGACTCGCCTGCCGATCACCCGGTCGCGGCTGGCTGCGGAGTTTCGCGGGTTGTCGGATCATGAGCTCAGCGTCTCGGCCTTCGACGTGCTGCTGAGGCCATGTTGACGCTAGGTCACGCAACCCCGCAGCTCCGCGCGGATCCCGAGCCAGATGCCGCGATCGATCCCGTGGGCAAAGCCGTGGCAGCGGCGCAGACCCGCAAGATCAGGCTTATGTTTTTCGTGACTGAGGACTGGTACTTCTGTTCACACCGCCTCCCGCTGGCGTGTGCCGCGCGGGATGCGGGCTATCAGGTGACGGTAGTGACCCGCGTCACGGACCACGGCGACAGGATCACCGGAGAAGGGTTCCATCTGATTCCCCTGGAGTTGCGCCGCGGCGGCAGCAATCCGCTCCACGAGTTCATGCTCATCTGGAGGCTGTGGCGGATCCTGCGACGTGAACGCCCCGAGCTGCTGCACAACGTGGCCATCAAGCCGGTGATCGACGGGTCGGCGGCCGCGATACTGGCCCGGGTGCCGGCCGTCGTCAACGCCGTAGCTGGCCTGGGATACGTGTTCTCCTCGGGACATTTTCGGGCGCAGCTGCTGAAGGTTTTCGTGCGCCTTGGCTTCAGGCTGCTGCTTAACCGAAGGAGTACGCGTGTCGTGCTGCAGAACCCGGACGATCAGCGACTGCTGGTCGACACCCGCCTGGTTGACGCAGAGCGAACCAGGCTGATACGCGGTTCGGGCGTAGACACCACTACGTTTACTCCGACTCCTGAGCCTCAGGGGCCGCCGAAAATCGTTCCTGTTTCTCGCATGCTGTGGGACAAAGGCGTGGGGGAATTTGTCAGTGCGGCTCGGACGCTCAGGGAGCGCGAGGCGCAGGCGCGGTTCGCGCTCGTCGGAGACAGCGATCCCGCGAACCGCAACACAATCCCGAGAGCGCAGTTGCACGAGTGGCACGCATCCGGTGCGGTCGAGTGGTGGGGACAGCGAGAAGACATGCATCGGGTATTCGCGGTGGCGCACATTGCATGCCTGCCATCGGCATATGGCGAAGGCGTTCCCAAGGCGCTGATCGAAGCGGCGGCCTGCGGTCGCCCCATCGTCACGACGGACGCCCCGGGGTGCCGGGAGATCGTACGCCACCGGGTCAACGGCCTGTTAATCCCCCTCGGTGACGTATCTGCGTTGACCGAGGCCCTGGGCGAGCTGATCGCGGACGGCGGGCTACGGCGCAGCCTCGGCGAGAACGGGTGCCGCATCGCCGCGGATGAATTTTCCGAGGCAACGGTGGTGGCGGGGAGACGCTGTCCGTATACAGAGAGCTGCTCGGGTGCGTGTGCTGATCACGGGTGCGAACGGCTTTGTCGGCCGTGCGCTGTGCGCATTACTGTGGAGAGCGTGTGGCGGTGCGCGCGGCCGTCCGCACTTCTCCGGCTGCCAGGGCATCTGGACGCGGGAGGTCCAACCGGAACAGATCGTCGCCGTCGGAAATTTATCTGGTGGCACCGACGGACTCCTGCAGTCGATGCGGTCGATGTCGTCGTGCATTTGGCGGCGCGTGTTCACGTGATACCCGAAAGCGCGACTGACCCATCGCACGAATTTAGGCAGGTAAATTTGATGCGACGCTCGCGCTTGCACGGTCGGCCGCTGCGGCTGGCGTGCGGCGCTTTGTGTACCTCAGCTCAATCAGGTTAACGGCGAGGTGACATGCCAGTTCCGTTTATCAAGCGGACTTTCCCGATCCGAAGGATCCCTACGCAGTTTCCAGCTGGAGGCGGAGCGGGGCCTGCACGAAATCGGGGCGAGGGCGGGCATGGGACTATCGTGCTGCGCCCGCCGCTAGTATATGGCCCGGCGTTGGTGGCAACTTCCTGCGTCTGCTCAACCTTATCGACCGGAGTGTTCCTCTATCTTCTGGCTCGGTGGACCATCGGCGCAGCTTCATCTATCTCGGCAATCTGGTCAAGGCCATCTGGGGCTGCATTGGCGCCGGTTCGCTCTGCGCGTCGCGAACGTATCTTGTGAGCGACGCCGATGACGTATCCACGCCGGCGTTTATCGGCCCGTTGGCCTACGCGCTCGAGCGGCGTGCATCGCTGTTTCCCGTGCCGGTCCGACTACTCGTGCCTTGGGTCGGGTGCCGCGAGTGGCGGCAATGGTTTCCCGGCTGGTCGACTCCTTGGTGGTCGACAGCTCGCGCATCCAGTCGGAACGCGCTCGGTAACCTCCTTTCCGGCTTGCCGATGGAACCGAGAACTGCGCGATGGTACCGCGCCCCCCTCGTAGCGGAGTGCGCTGAAGACATGGCCCGAAAGGGGTCGCAGTGACGTTTTGTCTGCGCACATGAACGGATTGTTTAAGCCTGGTGGGAATCACCCCGAAGTTTGGGTGGACGTTATCTCATGTCGCCCGAGCCTGCCCTTATGTGCACAATCTGGCGGCGCGATCCTGCTTTGCGGCAAACACGAAAGGAGCGAGACGCGGACTCTTTTTCTACGCCGACGGATAGGGGCGAGCCGATGTTACGCAAGTCCCGATAATGTCGAAAGCGCCTTCGCGGTTGTGCGTCGTTGGTTTCCTGACACACGAAAGGAGGAGTCCAGCGATCTGCTGAGTACTTTGCCTCCGGCACGCGGGTTGCCGCCGTACACCGCAGCAGGAGGCCTGCAGGCCACGGTTGCATGGTTCGAGACTGCGCAAGTGCGCCCCGTCCGTTGCCGGACTTCGTCTGCGAGATGATTCAGATACACGGGTACTTCGCTCCCCTGCTGGCGTTTGGTGTCGCACTGGCGCTGCTTCCGACGCTGATCAAAGGTTGGTTGCTGCCGACGGTGCTCGATCAGCCGAACGAACGGTCCCTCCACTCCGATCCGCGGCCCAGAAGCGGGGGAATCGCCGTATTTGCGGGCGCTCTATCGGGATGGGTCTTACTGATTCCTTTCCCAGGGCGTCTCGCCGCGGCGGCGGGCGTGCCGATGCTGGTGTCGTGGACCGACGATGTCTGCGGGTTAAGCGCGACCTTCCGCCTGATGCTGCATATCGCGATGGCCGCCGCCTTTGTAGTGTCGGAGCTGAAGGGGGTCGGGATAGTCGGGCTAATATTGTCGGTGCTCGCGATCGTCTGGGGCACCAATCTGTACAACTTCATGGATGGGACGACGGACTTGCCGGTGGGATGGCGGTCTTCGGGTTCGGTTGGTACGGATGGCGCCTGCATGGCTGGAAATCCTGCGCTGGCGCTCGCTTGCCTGTGCGTGGTAGCGTCGGCGACTGCATTCCTCTTCTTCAACTTCCCACCCGCCCGAATCTTCATGGGCGACTGCGGTTCGATTCCCCTCGGATTTCTTGTTGCCGCCATGGGACTTAGCGGATGGCACAGTGGCACCTGGCCGGTGTGGGTACCGGCGCTGATCTTCTCTCCGTTCGTGCTGGATGCTACGTTGACCCTGATCCGACGCGCCGCCTACGGCCACCGTGTCTGGGAGGCCCATCGCGACCATTACTATCAGAGGCTGGTGTTGAGCGGTTGGACCGACAAACAGCTTGCCGCAAGCGCATATGGTCTGATGATCGCATGCGGCGCATCGGCGGTGTGGGCAGGGAATCGGCCGGGAAGTGTGCAGGCAGCTGTAGTCGTGGTTTGGGTGGTTGCCTACCTGGGACTGATCGCCGCCATCGGGGGTCGAACGCGAGCGCGTACGACCGCGGATGGTGATGCAGTGGGGTAGCCGTACGGAGACGGTGAGTTTGTCGGTTGGCGCGGCGCGCCCGGAGGCTAGAATGTCCGCGGGAAAGAAAGGGAAACGAGTGGGCTCCTGAGCCCTCAGACTGCCAGGACCGGTCCGTGACAGGGTGAATAACGAATGAAAAGTTGGACGCTGGACGTGCTTAGGAACCGGGCCGTTGTGCTCTTGCACGATCTCATGATGATCCCACTGGCTTGGTTTGGTGCATTCGCACTTGGTTCAACCTCGAATCCATTCCGCCGACGTACCTTGACCAAGCCAAGCTCATGTTTCCTGTGATATTGTCGGTGCACGCCGCAACCTTCTGGTATTTTGGTCTTTATCGCGGGGTTTGGCGCTTTGCTTCAATGCCGGATCTGCTTCGTATCGTGCGGGCCGCGTCACCGGCGTGGTGGTTGCGGCCTTGGTGACCTTCCTGTGGAACAGGATGATTGCCATCCCACGGTCGGTCTTCCCCCTCTACGGTTTGTTGCTCACCTTCATGCTGGGCGGGTCGCGGTTCGTCTATCGGTGGATCAAGGACCGAAATCTGTACTCGTCTGTGGGAGAACTGGTGCTTATCGTCGGCGCGGGACGGGCTGGGGAGATGCTGGTGCGCGACCTGCTGATGGACCCGCTGCGCGCCTATTTCCCGGTCGGATTCGTGGACGATGCGGGATCCAAGATAGGCAAGGACGTCCATGGCGTCGGGTGTCCGGCGCTGCGCCGATATCGCCGAGCCCGTCTGCAGCCTGCAGGTCAGGGTGATCCGCATCGCCCTTCCTTCCGGCGAACTCCAGCAGATGCGCCGGATCGTCGAGCTGTGCGAGGCGAGCGGCGCGCTGTTCCGCCGTTGCCCTGGATCAGGATCTGGTCGCCGGGCGGGCGATTTCCAGCGAGCTGCGGCGGTCTCCCTGGAGGACCTGCTGGGCCGGGAACCGGTGATGCTCGACTGGCGCGCAATCAACGACGGCCTTTTGGATCGCGCGGTTCTGGTGACGGGGGCGGGGGGATCCATCGGTTCCGAGCTGTGCCGCCAGATCGCGCGTCTCGGCCCCAGCAAGTTGATTGCCTTTGAACGCAGCGAATTCAATCTTTACGGTATCGAGCTGGAGTTGCGCCGCGCATTTCCCGAATTGGTCCTTGATGCGCAACTGGGCGATATCACGGATGCCGCCGCCGTTGAACATACCTTAAACAAGCATCGCCCGCAGATCGTGTTCCACGCCGCCGCCTATAAGCACGTGCCCCTGCTGCAGGGCCAGCCGCGCGAGGCCGTGCGCAACAATGTGCTGGGAACCAGAACTCTGCGTCTGGCCGCCGAGGCAATCCGCCTGCGAGACCTTCGTGCTGATCTCCACCGACAAGGCGGTCAACCCCACCAGTGTCATGGGCGCCACCAAGCGCATCGCGGAAATTGTTCTGCCAGGCGCTCGAGCCGCCGCTCGTCGACCCGCTTCATCACGGTTCGGTTCGGCAACGTGTTGGGCTCCGCCGGCAGCGTCGTTCCGCTGTTCCAGCGGCAGATCGAGAGCGGCGGACCGGTCACCGTCACCCATCCGGAGATCACCCGCTACTTCATGACCATTCCCGAGGCCTGCCAGCTCATCATGCAGGCGCGCGGTGATGGGGCAGGGCGGCGAGATCTTCGTCCTGGATATGGGCGAACCGGTGCGCATCGCCTATCTCGCCGAACAAATGATCCGCCTGTCGGGCAAGGTTCCCGGAGAAGACATCGAGATCGTCTTTACCGGATTACGGCCCGGGGAGAAGCTCTTCGAAGAACTGTTCCACGAACAGGAAAGCCTTGCCGCTAAACCGACATGATAAGATCCTGCTGGCACTGCATCGCACGTCGATTGGGCGGGATTGAATCGCCTGCTGGATGCGCTGGTGGAGGCCGGCGAGGACTACGACGAAGTCCGTCTGCGTGCACGCTGTACAGGATGGTTCCGGAACTCGACGCAACGCAGGATCTTCCCGAAAACGTTCTCATGTTGAATAGGTTCACGCATGACGATGAAATTGAGAAAAGCCGTTTTTCCGGTGGCGGGGCTGGGAACCCGGTTTCTGCCGGCGACCAAGGCCAATCCGAAGGAGATGTTGCCGATCGTGGACAAGCCGCTGATCCAGTATGCGGCCGAAGAAGCGATCGCGGCCGGGATCGACGAACTGATTTTCGTCACCAGCAGCAGTAAGCGGGCCATCGAGGACCATTTCGACAAGAACTTACGAGTTGGAGTCGAGCTGGACGCGGCGGGCAAACAGGACTTGTTGCGCATCGTGCACGAAGTGCTGCCCGAGGGCGTCTCCTGCGTGTACATCCGCCAGCCCGAAGCGCTAGGCCTGGGTCATGCGGTGCTGTGTGCCGAGCCGGTGGTCGCGAGGAGCCGTTTGCAGTATTCTGGCCGACGACCTTATCGATGGCGGAGAGCGCTGCTGCTTGGCGCAGATGCTGTCGGTCTACGACCAGCACCAATGCAGCGTGCTGGGGGTCGAGCGAGGTCCGCGCTCCGAGACCGACAAATACGGCATCGTGAAGAGCGTGCCCATCGCGAGCGCGTAATCGGGTCGAGCGCATCGTCGAGAAGCCCAGGCCGGACCACGCCCCTTCCAATTGGCGGTTGTCGGACGCTACATTCTGACGCCGCGGATCTTCGACTCTGCTGGACAACACCGCGCGCGGCGCCGGCGGCGAGATCCAGTTCACCGATGCTATCGCCGCATTTTGCTGGAGCAGGACGTCTTGTGCCTACCAGTTCGCGGGCAAGCGCTACGATTGCGGCAGCAAGCTCGGCTATCTTGAGGCCACGGTCGAGTACGCACTGAAGCACGCCGAGCTCCAGGAGGAGTTCCGCGCGTATCTGCAATCCTACTGCGTACCCCAGCGGGTGCGTTCCGGCACCTGACCTTCCCGCCGCCGCGTACCTGCTGCGGCGGTCCATCCCTCCCGAAGAGACGGCGCCGTCCGCACCGCCTCTTCTGCCGCACGGAGATCAGCCAACCGGTTCGCAGCGCACGCCAGCTGTAGGAACACCTGAACTGCTCATACATCGGGAGGTTCAAGCGGCCCTGCGACTGCAGACGAACCCCCTGTGGGAGCGCCGCTCCCGGCGGCGCGATTGCATGACCGAGCGCCGGCGTCCCTTCGTGCACATGTTCGTTGCTGCGGCACCGAACGACCGCGGCGCTGCCGCGCCGCAGGATCGCGGTGCATAGCCCCGCTCCCACGGTGCCGGCATTCAGGACCGTAGGAGCAACCTACTCCCGCAGATGACCATGCGCCTGCCGAGCCGCGCAGGTCTACCAAACCGCACCCACCATCCTGCTGATGACGCTGATACCTGCAGGAGCGTCGCTCCCGGCGGCGCGATCGCGGCTCGCAGGCCCGCGCTGTTTGGACGCTCGGTAACGAGCTCAAAGTCGGCGGCGCTGCCGCGCCGCAGGATCGCGGTGCATAGCCCCACTCCCACGATGCCGGCATTCAGGACGGTAGGAGCCAACCTACTCCCTCAGACGACTCATGCGTCCTGCCGACCGACGTCACAAGGCACCACCTGCCTAGCCTGATACCGTAGGAGCGTCGCTCCCGGCGGCGCGATTGCGGCCCGCAGGCCGCATTTCCGAACCTGCATGCCGTCCCGCGTCCCCATCTGCGTGCGTCCCCGGCGGCGCTGCGCGCCGCAGATCGCGTGCATAGCCCCGCTCCCACTCCAGCATTCCCGACCATCTACTCCCGCAGATGACCATGCGCCTGCCGAGCCGCGCAGGTCTACCTCAAACGCCGCACCATCTCCTGCCGCTGAGCCTGATCACCTGCAGGAGCGTCGCTCCCGGCGGCGCGATCGCGGGCTGAAGCACTGACCCTGATCGGCGCACTCTACACCACGAACAGATCATCGCGAGCGCCAACTCGCCGGGAGGAAGCTGGCTACCGCAGCGAGCACAGCGAACCGATCGTCAAGGCCTTGGCGCTGGGCGATGATCAATGTCACCGACCGGATCTGTGCCCTCCAACCGCTGCCAAGGCGGTGAACTAGCCAAGGCTCGCACGCGAGTCTGCAGGTGTTCCTGTCCGACCGCACGTGCCGATCGACACCAACATCTGGAGCGCGGCTGCGACCCATCCGCTAGGCAAGAAAAATGGCTCCGCAGGACGAAACGCGCCGAGCGCACGGCCTGACCAAAGCCTGGTCACCGCCGCAAGGCGTCGACCGTACACCTATCTGCGACGGCGCAGCGTATCAGCGAACACCCGCCAGCCACACGAGCTGACGCCACGTCTGTAAAACCCAGCCCACAACCCAGAAACAGACTCGCACGCCAAACCAAACCCACCTACGATCGCGGCCCGCAGGGCCGCCGTCTTTTCTGAAGCTCGCGGCGGCGTCGCGCCGCAGGATCACGGTGCATAGCCCCGCTCCCACGGTGCCGGCGTGTCCAGCACCAGGGAACATCGGAAGTTCACAGGGATTCCCCCGGCGCCGAATGAACCCCCTATAGGAGCGTCGCTCCCGGCGACGCGATTGGCGCCCGCAGGGCCGCGCGGGGACAATGACGCCGGCGGCGTTTCACGCTATGTGAGGACGCCCTCCGGCAGCTGCATGGTCACGCAATGCAGGCTGCCGTACTGCTGGATCAGCGGCAGGCAGCCGATTCCGATCGCGGTGCGGTCGGGGAAGCAACCCTGCAGGCGCGTGAGCGCTTCCGCATCCGCGGGATCCTCGTAGGTGGGAACCAGGACGGCTTCGTTGATGACCAGGAAATTCGCATAGCTCGCCGGCAGGCGCTGTCCCGTCTCATCGTGCTTCGCCTCCGGCCAGGGCAGCGGCACCAGGGTGTAGGGCGACCCGTCCGGTGCCCGCAGCGCCCGCAGCTCCTCCTCCATCCGTTGCAGCTCTTGGTAGTGCTCATCCTCCGGCCGATCGCAGCCCACATAGGCGATGGTGCGCGGATCGCAGAAGCGTGCCAGGGTGTCGATGTGGCTGTCGGTGTCATCGCCCGCCAGATAGCCGTGCTCCAGCCATAGAATACGTTCGATCCCAAGCAAGGACTGCAGCCGTGCCTCGATCTGCCGCCGGTCGAGCTGCGGATTGCGTCCGCGGGAGAGCAGGCAGCGCGAAGTCGTGAGCAGCGATCCGATACCGTCCGTGTCGATGCTGCCGCCTTCCAGCACCAGATCGACCGTCTCCATCGCCACCCCGCCGAAGGCGCCGCGCCGGTGCAGTGTCGCCGAGATCAAGTTGTCGAGCTCGGCAGGATGCTTCGCGCCCCAGCCGTTGAAGCGGAAGTCGACCAGGCGCGGCACACCGTCTTCGACGACGGTGATCGGGCCGTGGTCGCGCGCCCAGGTGTCGTTGGAGGAAACGTCGTAGGCGCGTACCCGACCGAGATCCACCCCCGCTTGTGCGAGCAGTCCCAGCACACGCTCGCGGTGCGCGGCGTCGAGGCACACCACCAGCAGCCGCTCGCGCCGGCACACCTCGCGGGCGATCCCGACGAACACCGGCTCCACCTCGGCGAGCCGCGACGCCCAAGTCGCCGTGCCGGTGCGGCCAGGTGAGCATCACGCCGCTCTGCGGATCCCATTCGGGCGCCAGCCGGCGTCCGGGACTGGAAGTCGAACCGGTCACCGGCTTAACCCGGAAATCTTATCAGCCGCCCGGCGGCTGGCCGGCAAGTGAACGGATCAGGGAAGATCTGGCATTTTTCATGATCCTCGAACGATGACACTCTGTTCACGCCGCCGGCCTATCCCGGTTCTGGTAAGTGAATGGATGGCCGGGAAGATCTGGCATGCTTCACGATCGCCGAACGATGATACAGGGTGCACGCCGTCAGCCTATCCCGGTTCTGGGATCTGTTGAGACTTCCGGGTTGAGGGAAAATGAAACCGGCGTGGCGACGCCTGCCGCCACGCCGGGGTTCGTTCTTCCGGTCAGCTGCCGTGGTGGACCACGGAGTGCAGCACGTACTGATGCTCGAAGTAGACGGTGTAGTTGCCGTAGACCCAGCGCGTGATCGGCGGCTTGCCGACCGCGGGCAGCTTCTCCTGCGGCTCGCCGAACCGCTGCTCGACCTGGGCCATGGTCAGTCCACGGGTTGGCCGTGGCACGGCCTCCATCGACTTCTGTTCACCGACCGAATGCATCTGCAGCTCGTCGGCCTGGAGGGGGGCCAGCCCGCACAGCGAGAGGCTCGACACCAGCAAGGCGATGCGAAATACATGCATGGCTCACTCCTTAATTCCTGATTTGCGGGCGATCTGATTAGCGCTTCGCAGCTTACGCGCGAATATAGCGACCGAATGTGACCAAGGCAACACAATGCATTGCGCATTCAGGCTTCCCCGTGGGATCCCTTCCACCCACGCGGACGCAGGTTCCTGAGCACTTCCGGCCGGGACGGTTCGGCGACACTCGCAAATTCTGCGTTCGCGGTGCCGCACTCTGCACGTGTAACTGGGACTGCGCCGCACGTACCAGCGGCACTGCACGATGCATCGCATGCACGCGGACAGAAACCGCGGATCGCGCACAGCCAGACCGCGGCCATGACCGTGCGTCCCCCGCACGGGGACAGAAGCGGGTTCGAGTCCCCGCGCGCGGCACTTTTCAGAATATTCCTACACATGATTCAGCCGATTACCCTTGTCTCGTGTGCCTGATCCGGTAGTCTGCCGACGCAAGGAAAACAACACGAACGGAATGCCGATGTTCGCGCCTGCTCCTCCCCCGGGGACCTTGGATACGGGTCTGCACTGCCTTCTTCTGCTGACGCGCCTGCACGGCGTGCCGGCCGGTCCTGATCAACTGCGCCGAGCGGTGGACGTCCAGAACGAGTGCTTCGGCGACCTCGAGCTGCTGCGTGCGCTGCGCAGGCTTGGCTTCAAGACGCGCATCTGCATCATCGATTGGGATCGTCTGAGACGTACGCCGCTGCCGGCCATCGCGCGTTACAAGGACGGGCGCTACGTGCTGCTGGCGCGTCGTGATCCGACCCGGGTACTGCTCCAGGACCCCATACGCAAGGAGCCACAGCTCCTCAAGCAGGAGCGCTTCGAGGAGCTCTGGTCGGGAACCCTGATTCTATGCGCCTGGCGTCCCGGTCTTCTGGGGCAGCAGGTGAGCGCCAGCTTCTCCTGGTTCGTGTCCGAGCTCGCCAAACACCGCCGGCTGCTCGCGGAGATCCTCACCGCCTCGTTTTTTCTCCAGCTGTTCGGTCTGCTCACGCCGCTTTTCTTCCAGGTGGTGATCGACAAGGTGCTGGTGCACCGGAGCCTGAGCACGCTGGACGTCGTCGCGCTGGCGATGCTGGTGCTCGCCGTGTTCGAAGTGCTTCTGTCCCTGCTGCGTACCTATCTCTTCTCGCACACCAGCAGCCGCATCGACGTCATGCTCGGGGCCAAGCTGTTTCGCCATCTGTCGTCGCTGCCGCTCGCCTACTTCGAAGCCCGCAGGACCGGCGACACCGTGGCACGCGTGCGCGACCTGGAAGCCGTGCGCGGATTCCTTACCAGCTCGTCGGTCACGGTGGTTCTCGACCTTGCATTCACCGTGGTGTTTCTGGCCCTGATGTTCTGGTACAGCACCATGTTGACGGCCGTAGTGCTGGCGACGCTCCCGTTGTACGCATTGCTCTCGGCGGCGCTGACACCGGCACTGCGCCACCGCCTGAACGAGCGTTTTCGGCACAGCGCCGACAACCACGCATTTCTGGTCGAGACGGTGCAAGGCATGGAAACCGTCAAGTCCATGGCCATCGAACCCCAGCTGCGCCGGCGCTGGGAGGATCAGCTGGCCGCCTATGTGCGCGCCTCGTTCCGAGCCAGTACCACGCACAATCTCGCCGCCCAGGGCGCCCTGCTGATCAATCGTCTTGCTCTGGTGATCACGCTCTGGCTGGGCGCGCATCTGGTGCTCGAAGGCAGGCTGACGGTCGGCATGCTGGTGGCTTTCAACATGTTGGCCACGCGCGTCAGCAGTCCGGTGCTGCGCCTCGTGCAGCTCTGGCAGGACTTCCAGCAGACCGGGATATCGCTGCAGCGGCTGGGTGACATCCTGAACGCATGTCCCGAACCCGCGCGCACCGGTGCCGGACCTGCGCGCACATTGCGCGGGAGAGTGGTATTCGAAGCCGTGACCTTTCGTTATCGCGAAAAGGCTGGACCGGTACTGAATGAGCTCAGCCTGGAAGTCGCGCCGGGTGAAATCGTGGGCATCGTCGGTCCTTCCGGTTCCGGCAAGAGCACCTTGGCCAAGCTGTTGCAGCGTCTGTACGTCCCGGAGTCCGGCCGGATTCTGGTGGATGCGACGGACCTCGCACTGTTCGATGCCACTGCAGTTCGCCGCAGGATCGGCGTCGTCCCACAGGAGGCGGTGCTGTTCAACCGCACGGTGCGCGAGAACATTGCGCTGGTCGATCCTGGCGCGTCGATGAGTGTGGTGTTGCGGGCGGCGCGCCTGGCCGGTGCGCACGAGTTCATCATGGATCTGCCCGACGGCTACGACACTGTGGTCGGCGAGCAGGGGTGCACGCTGTCCGGGGGTCAGCGCCAGCGGATTGCAATCGCCCGCGCGCTGGCGACGGATCCGCAGTTGCTGATTCTCGACGAGGCGACCAGTGCGCTCGACTATGCATCAGAGCGCGTTTTGCAGGACAACATGCAGGCGATTTGCGCGGGAAGGACGGTGATCATCATCGCCCACCGCCTCACTGCAGTGCGGGCTGCCGATCGGATCGTCTTCCTGGAGCGCGGCAGCGTCATGGAGCAGGGGTCCCATGACGAGCTGGTGCGGCGCGACGGACGATATGCGCAGATGTGGACGTATCAAACCGCGCCGGTTGCGCGGGCGGTCCATTGAACATGCCACCGATCGGCTCAACGCGCCCCGTTTGCCGGGCTGGTTGGTGAGGTTGGCAATGCAGCGCAGGCAACCCGCAGGCCATAGCGAGTTCCTGCCCGCGCTGCTGGAGATCCAGGAGACTCCGCCGCCACCGCTGGGGCGGGCTTTGGCGTGGCTGCTGATGTGTCTTGCAACGCTTGCTGTCATCTGGGCGGTGATGGGGGAAGTCGACATTGTTGCCGTGGCGCGGGGGAGAGTGGTTCCGAGCGGTCACGTGAAGCTGATCCAGCCACTGGAAAGCGGGGTCATCCGGAGCATCAACGTGACGGACGGTGAGCGGGTACGCACCGGAGACGTGCTCCTGGAGCTCGATCCGACGGAGACGCAAGCCGATCGGCAGCGCACGGCCTTCGAGCTGGCCTCGGCTCGTTTGAAACAGGCGCGCCTGCAGGCTCAGCTTGCAGTGCTGGGGGCGAAAGACAACGAGAACGAACCTCACCGCACGATTTCGTCAGGGGAGGCCGCGGCGGACTATGTGCGGACCGCCCTGGAGGCGCTCCGTCGGCGAGTCGATGCACTGCCGGTCGACCCCGCCATCATGGACGCTGCAAACGCGTTGCACCGCCGGTTGTTGGTGGAGCAGCTCCAGGAATACGCGGCCCGCGCCCAGGGGCTTGCGAGTGAAGTGCTTCGGCGTCAGGCGGAGGTCGACGGCACGGCGGCAGAAGTTCGCAAGCTCGAGGCGGTCCTGCCACTGATGGAGACCCGCGTGCAGGCCGTCAAGGTGTTGAACGATCGTAACCTGGTCGCAAGTTACACCTATCTGGAGATCAAGCAGTCCTGGATGGAAAAGCGGGAGGACTTGAAGGTACAGCGGGCCCTGCTGAGGGAGCGTCGTGCAGGTGTGGAGGAAGCGCGACAGCAATTGTCCGCCCTGCGGGCGCAGTTTCGCGGGAGAACCGTTAGCGAGCTCGCGGAGGTGGAGCAGCGCATCCAACAGCTGGAGCAAGAAGACGCCAAGGCCGCGCATCGGGCCGGTCGCCGGCAACTTCGAGCGCCCATCACCGGAACCGTCGCCAAGCTTGCGGTGCACACGATTGGAGGCGTTGTCACTTCCGCCCAGCAGCTCATGACAGTCGTTCCGCTGGACGTCGAGGTCGAAGTCGAAGCGGCGTTGCCCAACCGTGAGATCGGATTCGTTGAAACCGGCGCAGCGGCCGAAGTAAAAGTGGATGCGTTTCCGTTCACGCGTTTCGGCACACTGCCAGCAACCGTAGTTCAGGTCTCGCGCGACACCATAGCGGATGAAAAGACCGGTTCCGTTTATCCCATCCGGGTGAGACTCAAGCGGGACCGTTCCTTACCCGCGGGTCTGTTGGAGCACCTCACGCCGGGAATGGCCGTGACAGTCGAAGTGAAGACCGGTAAACGCCGCATCATCGAGTTCCTGCTAAGCCCGGTGCTTCAACATGCGAGCGAGGCAGGGCGGGAGAGATAAGATGATGACCAAAGATGTGCCTACGTTCAGGAGGTATGGATCTCCTCTAATTGATCGGAGAACGACGAACTTATGATGGGGCTCTTGGTTCTCACTGGCGCTGTAGCGTATCTGGCTCTTTCGATTGGCCTTGCAGTATACATAGCAAGGCGAATTAGCCAATCGAAGAAGAGACATAGGAGACCGCGTCTTGTATTCGCGACAGTACTATTGGGTCTCTTACTGGCTCCTCTCTGGGACATTTTCCCGGATCAGATGTACCTGTCCCATATGTGCGATTTGTACGGCGGAACCCTCGTGCGGAACGTCGCATGGGGTGTCGAGGGAATCGCGGCGAACGGAGTTTCGAGCAAGGAGTTCCTTCAAAAGCACGGTTACCGATACGTGGAAGAAAGCTACGGAAATCACGTGTTTCGCGTGAGTCTAGATCAGGAGGGTGATCTCACGAAAATTGAGGTCCCTCAAATGATGAGCAGATACAGAGTGCGGTCCGAGCTCAAGGTTCCCATGCATTTCACTGTGATGCGCCATCAGTGGACCGTGGTTGATGCTAAGACGAACCGAGTTCTTGCCACGAGAACTCAGTTCACATCTTCTGGTGGCTGGCTACGAAGATGGCTTAGGCCGATTTTGGGGGGGCAAGTATCCTGCTCTCGGCAGGATAGCCTGACTCGTTTATTTTCGGCACTCCGCTCGGAGACGCCGTGAATTAGTTAGGAGACAAGGATGTCTCAGTCGGAAACTTACTTTCAGAACGCCGAACTGTCGCAGGCAGCATACGCGAACTTCGAAAGTGGAAATTATGACCGTGCGATGGTGTCTACCGCTTTGCAGGTGTCGGGTAGCGGAGACTTCAGTTCCGCCCAAGCGGAAGCATTCACTGATCCGAACGCCGGTTTCACTGTCTACCATCATCTTCCCGATGATGCCACGGGCTTCTCCGCCACCACCTTCCGAAACAATGCGACGGGCGAGATCACGATTGCCATACGTGGGACAGACGAACCGATCGACCTTGTCGAAGACCTGTTGTGGGTTGCACAGGCGGGCTACTCGCGTAATCAGATCTACTCCCTCTACAACTACGTTCAGCGGCTGTACACGCCGGCAAACGAAGCCGTTGCGCAATGGATCGAGATTGCCAATCCAAACAACGGCACGACAGATCCGCCCGAATATGCGCTCATCGGCAGCGCAGCCGGTCTGGGCATCATTCCGCCGGAGGCCCGGGTCAACGTAACGGGCCATTCCCTCGGTGGGCATCTGGCGCTCGCCTTCGCACGCCTTTTTCCTGAGCGCCTGGAACACGCGTATGTCTTCAACGCACCCGGCTTACGGGACACCCTGGAAGTCAACGGATTCTTTTCTTCCCTGGGCGGTGCTCCCGAGTTTCCCTCGGCTCGGATCAGCAATATCAACGGTGAAGCGGGCCCGGAGATCATTTCGCAGCTACACGACGTGCCTGGGGAACGTCTCGACATCTTCATCGAAGATCAGGCCCCGACCATTAAAGAAAATCACTCGATTGCCTTGCTGACAGACTCTCTGCGGCTGTACAGCCTGCTGACGGATATCGACCCCACCGTGAGTCTGGAGGATCTGAACAGCATTCTCGCCGCAGGATCGGCCAGTCCCCGGGAAACCCTGGAGAGCATGCTGAAAACCCTCGGAAGAATCTATGGCGTGGACGGTTCGGTGGGATTGGACGATCGCGAGGCGTTGTATGTAAGAGCCGCCGAATTGGAACAGTTGATCACGCAACGACCGCCGGCGCAGCTGGTCGCGCTTTCCGGTCAATCGGACACGGAGTTGGCAGCGGCCGCGGTGACAGATCCGGCCTATCGTCACGCATTGCAGGAGCTCGACCCCTTGGTCATCGTAGGGGACGACGATCTGTATCCATCCGATGGCGCGGGCACGGACGCGCCATCGCGTGACTATCTGCTCGATCGTGCGACCCTGCTCGAATGGAAGCTCACATTGGCTGTTCGGGACGACGCCGACCAGGTCTGGCCATACTACGATCGCCAGCCTTTGCATTTGCAGGATCTCGCGACGGGGTACGAGGTCTGGCTCGGATCGGATGTCGACGTCCGTTCACTTCCCAGGGACGGATTGCCTCAGATCATATTTGGCAGCGAGCAGGGGGAAATCGCAGAAGAGCAACTGTCGGGGGGTATGTACCCGGACCGGCTATACGGTGGTGACGGTGACGACATACTCACCGGATACGGCGGTGCGGACTACCTGGAGGGCGACGCCGGCAACGATGCGCTGCGCGGTGGTGCCGGGAGTGACCTGTTGAGCGGTGGATACGGCTACGATCGCTACGAATATCAGGCGGGCGATGGCTTCGATCGCATAGTCGACAGCGACGGCCTCGGGGAACTTCGAATCGGCGGCGTCCGTGTGACCGGTGGCAGTCGCAGTGGGGACGACACCTATGTTGGGGAGGACGGAACCGTCGGATTCACCTGGCTGCGCGGTGCCGACCTCGCGGACGCGCTGTTGATCACGGCAGCGTCGGGCCGCCTGCTCGTGGAGGATTTTCACAACGGCGACCTCGGTATCACGCTCGAGGACGGAAATGCGGCGGAACCGCCGGCCGCGTCGCGCGCCATCATCGGAGACTACGAACCGGTCGACTTCGACCCAGGTCCCGCTACGCAGTACCACTACGACGACCTCGGCAACCGCATTGTCGATCCTGCGCTCGGCTCGCGTCCGGTCGCGGACCAGCTCTACGGCAGCGACGGTAACGATCTTGTTTCCGGTGGTCAGCTGACCGATCGATTGGAGGGACGTGGTGGCGACGATGTATTGGAGGGCGGTGCCGGCAGCGACATTCTCGATGGCGGTGCAGGCGCCGATCAATTGTTCGCAGTGCAGGCGGGCGTTCCGACCTCCTACGCCGGCTTCACGGGTGGAACGCTGCTGGACGCGCCGGGCGATTGGTTGACCGGTGGACTGGGTGCGGACCTCGTCGTCGGCAGCTCGGCGCATGACGCGCTGTTCGGAGGAGGCGGGCGCGATGTCGTGCTGGGCGGTGCGGGAGACGACGTGCTGGACGGAGACGATGACTATGTCGCCAACGCGCACGATTGGACCATAGACCTTTCGACCCCGTTCCTGCCTGACTTCATGCCGATTTCCGTGGGCGCGGATGCGCAGGAGGTGGGAGACGGGGACCTGCTCTATGGCGGACCAGGCAACGACAGCCTGTTCGGCCTGACCGGAGAAGACTGGCTCTACGGGGAAGATGGCGCCGACGTACTCGCCGGAGGAGATGACGGCGACCAACTGTTCGGCGGTGCCGGGGACGACCGTCTGGCGGGCGACAGTCACGTTTCCCTGGAAATGGCACTCGCTTACAGGTCCTGGGGCGATGACTATCTGGATGGTGGTACCGGCGACGACGCGCTCTGGGGCGAGGGCGGTGACGACCTGCTGTTCGGAGGTGCCGGCGATGACGTGCTCCAAGGCGATGGAGACCTGACCCCGGCCATAGGCAAGGGAGACGACCAACTCTCGGGTGGCGACGGCGAGGACATCCTTGCCGGCGACGACGGGGACGACACACTCTTCGGTGACGCGGGAGACGACGAGCTGTACGGCGGCACCGGTCGGGATCGACTGGAAGGCGGTACGGGTTCGGATTGGCTTGCCGGTGGAGCGGATGAAGACACGTTGGACGGGGGCGATGGGCCGGATCTGATCGGAGGAGGCGGCGGCGCCGACTATCTCGCGGGCGGTCAGGGTGCGGATCGCATGGAAGGCGATGAGGGCGATGACATCCTGCTCGGCGAAGACGGTGCAGACATCCTTTGGGGTGGCGACGGCGCCGACACGATACTGGGCGGTACGGACGACGACTGGCTGGCGGGACAGGCGGGGGACGATTACCTGTCTGGCGGTGCAGGCGAAGATGTACTGGCCGGCGGCTCCGGCGCCGACCTGCTCGATGGCGGCCCCGGCACTGACCGGATCATTGCCGATGCCGACGACCGGATCATCACACGCAGGGGCTCGGGCAGTGACTACGTCGATGCGCAGTCCGGTCTGGGAGACCTGAAGTTTGAAGGACTGGCCTCGGCGGAGCTGACACTCTCAACGGCGCTGAGCGCACAGGGGGATCAGCAGCTCGTACTCACGACTCCGGCCGGGGAAGCGGCCATCGTCTCCGGCGGGTTGTTCGGCAGGGTTGCCGGATTTTCCTTCGACGCGGGGGAGACGCTCGATACCCGGGAGCTGTTGCGTGCGGCGCCGCCACTGACCGTGCTTGGCACTGCGGGGGACGATGCACTGTTCGGCAGTCCGTACGAGGACCACCTGCTCGGATCGGGCGGGGACGACCTGCTCGATGGGCAGGAGGGCGACGACGTGCTCGAAGGTGGGTTGGGCAACGATGTCTACCTCTTCGCTCGTGGCTACGGAGAGGAGACCGTGCGGGACGACGATCTCTCTCCCGGAAATCTCGACACCGTGCGTCTCGCCGCGGATCTTGCGCCAGAAGATCTGATGATCGAGCGGGTGAACGATGCACTTGCGATCGTGCTGCGTGGGACGCACGACCGAATGCTGCTCAGCGAGTGGTTCGTCGGTCCGGAGTTTCGGATCGAGCAGCTCGAGTTTGGAGAGGGCGAGTCCTGGATGCTGGCGTCCTTGGGTCCCGTGCCGGTGGTGGTCGAGGACCGCGATGGCCGACGACGCGCAACAGGAACTCCGGCTGCCGACATGCTGTACGGCGGTGCAGGTGAAGACACCCTGCGTGCGGGTGCGGGTGATGATGTACTGGTGGGTGGCAATGGCAGCGATGCGTTGTTCGGCGAGTCCGGAAATGACCGGTTGAGCGGCGGCGCGGGCAACGATCGTCTGGCGGGTGGCCCGGGAGACGACGAGTATCGTTTCGAGCTCGCCCATGGCCAGGACGTGGTGCTGGAATCGGGAGCGGATGCGGGAACGAACCGCATCGCGCTCGGCAGCGGTATCACACCGGCAGATCTCCTGGTCATGCGCAATGAGTCGGATCTGGTGCTGGTGAACCATACCACGTCCGATCGCATCACCCTCTCCGGGTGGTTCACCGCACCCTCGGTACCGGTCGCCCAGGTGCAGTTTTCGGATGGCACCGTTTGGGACGCGACGTATCTGTCGGCCGCCGCGCAGGATGTGAGTACGGCTGCGCAGTACATCATCGGCAGCGCGGGCGACGACACCCTGGGCGGAGGCGCAGGCAACGACGCCGTGCTCGGCATGAACGGCAACGATTGGCTGTCGGGTGGTGACGGAGAAGACGAGCTGGATGGAGGTGGCGGTGCCGATGTACTGAACGGTGGACCCGGAAACGACCTGCTGCGCGGGGGCCGGGGCGACGACGAGTACCGTGTGCAGCGTGGCGGTGGGTTCGATCACATCGTCGTCGACGCGCTTGCCGACGGCGAGGGGTACTACGTCTGGGACGGACAGCAATACAACTGGAACTACCGCGCCACCGACACCCTGCGCTTCGGCCCCGGCATCGCACCGGAAGATCTCAGTGTGCAGGTCCGGCGCGGCGGCGAAGTCTACGGGGCCCACAACCGCGATTTGCTCGCCATCGGGATCGGCGACGACGAAGGCGTGCTGATCGACTACGACTATTACGTCGGCTATGGAGGGAGTCTGCTCGGCAGCGCGATCGACGACGGGTTGTTCCCGGTGCGCAGCTTCCTGTTCGACGACGGCTCGACGCTCGATCTCGAGGATCTCCTGGCCGCGGCCGACGGTGGCGCCGTCGCCTACGGCGACTACGAGCAACGGGGCACGAGCGGGGACGACGTACTGGTCGCGAGCGCTGCGCCGGACCGGATCGTCGGCGAGGCGGGCAACGACTGGCTGGACGGCCGCGACCAGGACGACCAGCTCTACGGAGGTGCCGGAGACGACGCGCTCGCCGGCGGTTCGGGAGACGATCTCCTCGAGGGCGGAGAGGGGGTGGACGTGATGGCGGGGGGTGCCGGCCACGACCTGCTGGTGGTCGATGCCGCCGGCGGCGATACCTTCGTGTTCAACCGCGGCGACGGTGCGGACCAGATCCGCCGGGACACAGCTGCCGATCCCGCCGGTGCCCCGAACACCCTGTCTTTGGGCCAGGGCATATCGCCGGAGCAGGTCGTGGCCTGGCTCACGGAAACCGGAGACCTGCTGCTGGCTCTCGACTCCGGCGAGCCCGTGGCGCAGATCCATGCCTTTCTCACCGACACCCCTCCACCGGTTGCGCGACTGCAGTTCATCGGACCAGAGGACGTGCAGGTCTACGATCTCGCCGGCATGGTTGCGGCCTTGGAAGAGGAACTGCGCGCGGCGGACGCCACGGCGCCGTTGCCCCTGGTGACGCCGCAGACCGCCGATTACGCAATCGAGCCGGAAGCCGACAGCGCCAGCGTGCGGGCACTGGCGTATGCGCGGACCGGCATGCTGAACGCGACGGGGGAAATCCTGAGCGTGGACGGCATCTCGCCCGTCCATACGGGCCCCGGCCCCGACACCATCTTCGTTACGGGTGGCAGCATGGTCGATGCAGGGGATGGCGATGATCGGCTCACTATGAACGGAACCGCGACACTCGATGCCGGCAACGGCAACGACTACCTGATACTGGCCGCAGGCAGCAATGGGATTGTCATTGGTGGTTACGGCGACGACCGGTTCGTCGTGCAGGGCGCGATGCTACCGGACATTGCCGGTGCAGGCGGCATCCTGATCGGTGGTCCCGGGAACGACCGCTACGATTACGAGGCCGGTGCCGGTCACGTGCGCATCGATGACCTGGCCGTGGCCGGAGCGGGAAACGTTCTGCGGTTCGGAGCCGGCATCGACACCGGCGATCTGCGGCTGCGCCTCGGTTCTCTCATCATCGGGCTGGATCCCGTGGCGGGAGAAATCGAGCTCGACAACTTCGATGCTGCCGATGTTTTCGGAGCGCACGCCATCGACCGTTACGAGTTCGCCGACGGAACGACGTGGAGCTATCCGCAACTCCTGGCGCTCGGGTTCGATCTCGACGGAGGCGATGCCGACGACTTGTTGAGTGGGACGGCAGTCATCGACCGGATGCACGGCGGCTCCGGCAACGACGTGCTGCGGGCGGGTGCCGGTGACGACCGCCTGGACGGGGGCGACGGCGACGATGCACTGTTCGGCGAGTCCGGTGCCGATTTTCTCGAAGGTGGCGCGGGAGACGACAGTCTCGATGGTGGCTCGGGCGCCGATCTCATGCAGGGCGGTGCAGGCGACGACGAGTATTACATCGACGCGACCGGGGATGTAGTAGTCGAGGCCGCCGGCGGGGGCGTCGACCATGTGTCGAGCACCATCGACTACACGCTTGGCGATCAGGTGGAAAACCTGCAGCTGCTGGGGTCTCGAACGCTGGCTGGTACCGGCAATGGCCTCGGCAACCGCATTGTTGGAAATTCCGAAAACAACCGCCTGCGCGGCGGCGATGGTGAGGACACGTTGTACGGTGCGGAAGGAAATGACGTGCTGCTGGGAGAGCGGGGGGACGACGCGCTCTTCGCCGGTCCCGGCGCCAAGGATCAGCTCTACGGTGGCGCGGGTAACGACGCATTGACGGGTGGCGTTGCCGCAAGCGAGGGGGATGCAGATTTCCTGTACGGCGGTGCCGGCGACGACGTGCTTACTGCCGGTAGTAAACGCTCCGCGTTGGATGGCGGCGCGGGAGACGATGTGCTGACGGGAAACAGCGCACCGGCGCTGCTGCGCGGCGGTGCCGGCGATGATGTGTTGACTGCCGGCAACCATCCGGGTCACGCAACCGGCGATCAACTGTGGGGCGGCCTCGGCAATGACCGGCTGCAGGGCGGGACAGGTGTCGAGACGCTGTGGGGAGGTGCCGGAGACGACCTGCTGGCAGGCGCCGCGGGCGATGGCGACTACCTGGTCGGTGGTCTCGGCAGCGACGGCTACGCCTTCGGTCGCGGCGACGGCCGCGATACCATCCAGGACTATGATCTCGCCGCGGCACTGCGTCTGCCCGGTGCGGGCGTCGATCGGCTGTGGTTGGGCGATGACATCGCCCCGGAGCAGCTGTGGTTCCGCCGCAGCGGCGTAGACCTCGAAGCCGCAGTGATCGGCAGCGAGGACGCGCTCACCGTACAGGGCTGGTACCGCAGCGCCGCATTCCGGATCGAGGAGCTGCACACCGCGGACGGTCGGGTGCTGATGGCAGATCAGGTGCAGCGCCTGGTCGACGCCATGGCGGCGTTCGATCCACCGGCGGCGGGGTCGACCACTCTGGCTCCGGAGCTGCTCGCGGAGCTGGAGCCGGTGCTCGCAGCGGCGTGGAGCGCATCATGAACCGCTGCCGGTTCCTGCGGCCACGGCCCCCGCGGCGCTCACGCGCCGCAGAATCGCGGTGCACAGCCCCGCTCCCACGGCGGCGCGCCCGCGCGGCAGATCGAACGAACACCTGTGGGAGCGGTGGCGCCGTGCGCGGCAGGTTGAACGAACACCTCCTGTGGGAGCGTCGCTCCCGGCGGCGCGATGGCGGCCCGCAGGGCCGCGTTCCCGCGATGCCTGTGCGGAGCGCGAAGGCGGCGGCGCTCACGCGCCGCAGAATCGCGGTGCACAGCCCCGCTCGCACGGCGGCGCGCCGCGCGCGGCGGGTCGACGAACACCTGTGGGAGCGATGCGCCGTGCGTGGCAGGTTGAAGGGCCACGCGCAACAGGTTGGAGGATGGTTCACGATGCCGGGCAGGTTTGAAGGGTGTTTCGCTCACACCGGAAGGTGATCAGGTCAGGCCGATGCCCACATGCCCGCGAGGGAAGCGCCGAATGATGCGCGCACGCAACACTGGTTGTGAAGCATTCACGGGCCGAATGTGCTTTAATGGCCGCCCATGTTCCGACCACTGGAAGTCTTCATCGGCCTGCGCTACACGCGCGCCAAGCGCCGCAACCATTTCATCTCCTTCATCTCCTTCATCTCCGTCCTGGGGATCGTGCTGGGCATTACCGCGCTCATTACGGTGCTGTCGGTGATGAACGGCTTCGAGAAGGAGGTGCGCTCGCGCATCCTCGGCATGGCCGCGCACGTCACGGTCACGGGGCTCGGTGAGGGGTTGAGCGACTGGCGCAAGGTGGAGGGCGAGGTTTCGCGCTATCCGCAGGTGGCGGGGGTGGCACCGTATGTCGAAGGGGAGGCTATGCTCACAGCGGGCGGGGCGGTGAGCGGCGTCGTGATCCGGGGCATCGTGCCCGGCGAGGAGCGCGAGGTCTCGGAAGTGGGCAACAAGATGGTCGCAGGGTCACTCGACGATCTGCACAGCGGGGAGTTCGATATCGTCCTCGGCCGCGAGCTTGCCGCATCGCTCGGCGTCGGCGTCGGCGACAAGGTGACGGTCGTGACGCCCCAGGCCAACGTGACGCCCGCGGGCATCCTGCCGCGCCTGCGGCGCTTTACGATCGTGGGGCTGTTCGAGGTCGGCATGTACGAGTACGACCGCGGCGTGGCCATGATCGAGATGCACGATGCCATGCGTCTGTTCGGGCTGGGCCAGGCAGTGAGCGGTGTGCGCCTGCGCCTGGACGACCTGTACCTGGCGCCCGAGGTTGCTTCCGATCTCGCCAAAAGCCTCGATGGGCCGTACCTGGTGTCCGACTGGACGCGCCAGCACGCCAACTACTTCCTGGCCGTGCAGCAGGAGAAGCGGGTGATGTTCATCATCCTCACCCTCATCGTGGCCGTGGCGGTGTTCAATATCGTGTCGACCCTGGTGATGGTGGTCACCGACAAGAAGGCGGACATCGCCATCCTGCGCACGCTTGGCGCGGCCCCCATCAGCGTCATGGGCGTATTCATTGTCCAGGGCACGGTCATCGGGCTGGCCGGAACCCTGCTCGGCATGTTGGGGGGCGTGAGCCTCGCGCTCAACGTGGAGACCATCGTTCCCTTCATCGAGAAGCTGTTCCATGTCCAGTTCCTGCCGCCCGACGTGTATTACATCAGCCGCTTTCCTTCCGACATGCACTGGAGCGACGTGTTCCGGGTGTCCGGGATGGCCTTCGTGCTGACCATGCTGGCCACGCTGTATCCGGCGTGGCGGGCGGCCCGCACGCAGCCGGCCGAAGCGCTGCGCTACGAGTAGGAGCGCGCGACGATGAGTGGTTCCAATCCGGCAGAGGACCGCCGCAAGGCAATGACGGCACGCGGCGTGTCGCCGGCGCCGGTCGTCACACCCGCTGCAGGCGAAACCGGAACGGCCGGGGCCCCTGTCGAGTCGGTGGTGCGCTGCGAGCACCTGGCGAAGACCTTCACCGAGGGCGGTCTGCAGGTCGAGGTGCTGGTGAACGTGGATCTCAGCGTGGCAGCCGGTGAGCGCGTGGCGATCGTCGGGGCGTCGGGTTCGGGCAAGAGCACCCTGTTGCACCTGTTGGGCGGTCTGGAGCGTCCGAGCGGCGGCGAGGTGTATGTCGCCGGGCAGTGCATGACCCGCCTGGGCGAGGCGGCGCGCGGGCACCTGCGCAACCGCGCGCTCGGCTTCGTGTATCAGTTCCACCATCTGCTCCCCGAGTTCACGGCGCTGGAGAACGTCTGCATGCCGCTGCTGATCCGCGGCGTGACACCGGCCAGTGCGGCGGAGCGCGCGCGTGCGCTGCTCGATCAGGTGGGACTCGGCGAGCGTCTGCGCCACAAGCCGGGCGAGCTCTCCGGAGGCGAACGACAGCGCGCGGCCGTCGCCCGGGCACTCATCAGCGATCCGCAGTGCGTGCTTGCCGACGAGCCCACCGGAAATCTGGACCGCAAGACGGCGGACCAGGTCTACAGCCTGATGCTTGATCTCAATCGCAGGTATCGCACCAGCTTCGTGGTGGTGACCCACGATGTCGCGCTGGCGGAGCGCATGGACCGTGTCTTCACGCTGGAAGGCGGGGTGCTGGTGCCGGGCATCTGAGCCCGGTCAGCGCTTGAGATTTTCGAGCCGGCGTGCTTCGCGCCTGGCGGCGTGCATGCGGCGCTTGCGCTGCAGCTGATCCACCACGCTCAGGCGCCACAGCAGGCGAACGAGGGAGTAGCCGAGCACCGCGCTGAAGGTGCCGACCAGGAAGGAGCCCAGCAGGAACGGTTTCCAGATTCCCCCCATCTCACTCAGCAGCCAGTGCATGGAGAGCTGGAAGTGAAAGTGGCGCGGTGGCTCGCTGAGCAGCCAGGCGCCCAGCTTGTAGCAGAAGAAGTACAGGGGTGGCATGGTCAGCGGATTGGTGGTGAAGACCAGCGCCACCGACAAGGGCAGGTTCACGCGCGCCACGATGGCGATGGCCGCGGCCAGCACCATCTGGAAGGGGATGGGAACGAACGCCACGAACAGGCCGACGGCGAACGCGCCGGCGGCCGAGCGTCGGTTGAGGTGCCAGAGATTCGGTTCGTGCAACATGGTGCCGAACAGCTGCAGGGCGTGGTGATTGCGGATGGTGCCGTGGTCGGGCAGCCAGCGTTTGATGAATTGCCTGGCCATCTAACTTCCGGCGCCCCTCGCCGTTGCGTGCGCGAGCGAATTGCGCACCGCGATCGCCCCCGCTTGCGCGCGCCCGCGCCACGCGGTGCCGGGGGTCAGCGACGGAGCAGGCCGGCTCGCGCGCAGTTGCAGGCAGGCGAAAAGACGTGTCGCGCAGCGCATCGGGATCGAGGCACGAGAAGCTGCGATCGCTTCCGGCACGAAGGGGCGGAACCGGTGACCTTTGGTTGCTGCGTGCTGAGCCTTCATGACCTTGCCGCATGCGGCCGCCTCGATCGAGGAAGAGGACCGAGGTACTGAACGGCGCCGACGCGGCCGGATGCGTGCGACGCGGCGGCGGCAATTATCCAGCATTCGCATCACACAAAAAAGTGCGTTCAAGGACGATCGCATTCCTCATCGGCGTGCTCGTGCTGCAGAGTTGCGTAGCGCTGCCGGACCCGCGCTGGACGCTGCTCGCCCCACCGGTCGTGGTCGCGGCGCTGCGTTATCGGCCGTTGCGCCTGCCGGCATTCGCACTCTGTGGCCTGCTCTGGGCACTGTGGCGCGCCGGCGCATTCTTTGCTCATGCGCTGCCCGCCGATCTCGAGGGCCGCGACGTGGAGGTGACCGGCCACATTGCCTCCATCCCTCAGCCATCAGAGCTCGGAAGCCGCTTCGAGTTCGACGTCGAAACGCTGCGCTACCGCGGTGTGGAGCGCACGACACCGCGGCGTATACGCCTGAGCTGGTATGGCACGGCGCCGGAGCTGCGCTGCGGGGAGCGCCGGCACCTCGAGGTGCGGCTGAAGCGCCCGCGCGGCCTGCGCAATCCGGGCGGATTCGACTACGAGCGCTGGCTGTATCAGCGCGGCATCGGTGCGACCGGCTACGTGCGCCGCGCGCTGGACGAGGAGCGTCCCCAGGAGGGGTATCGGCTGGCACGCCTGCGCCAGCGGCTGGGTGAGGCGATCGCCGGCGCACTGCGGGATCGGCCTTATGCCGCGGTGATCGGGGCGCTCGCCATCGGTGAACGCGGACCTATGACGGCGCGCCAGTGGGAGGTGCTGCGCGCTACCGGAACCGGCCATCTGCTCGCCATATCGGGGCTGCACATCGGGCTGGTGGCGGCGCTGGCCTTCCTTCTGGTGCGCCGGCTGTGGGCGGCCGGCGGTCGCGCGCCGCTGCGGTTGCCGGCCCCGAGCGCGGCAGCACTTGCCGCCATTGCCGCGGCCGCGGGTTACTCCGCCATGGCCGGCTTTTCCATTCCCACCCAGCGTGCGCTGGTGATGGTCGTGGTGGTCATGCTCGCGCAGGTGCTGCAGCGTCAGTCCGCTCCCAGCCACAGCCTGGCGCTCGCCCTGTTGGCCGTGCTCATTCTGGATCCGACAGCGGTGCTGGCCCCGGGGTTCTGGCTTTCCTACGCTGCCGTGGGTGTGATTCTGTTCGGGATGTCGGCACGCTGGTCGGCAGCGCGCCGCGGCTGGTGGCGGTGGGGAAGGGTGCACGGCCTTGTCGCCGTTGGGCTGCTGCCATTCACGCTGCTGCTGTTCCAGTCGGCCTCTCTGGTGGCGCCGGTCACCAATCTGCTCGCGGTACCGTGGGTGAGCCTGCTGGTGGTCCCGCTCACGCTGGCCGGCGCCCTTTTGCTCTGGGTGGCCGAGCCGCTCGGCACACTGCTGCTGGTCCTCGCCGAGCGCCTCAGCGCCGTACTGTTCGCCTGCCTCGAGTGGTGCGCGGCGTTGCCGTTCGCCTACTGGAGCAAGGCGGCGGCACCGCTCTGGAGCGTGCCGCTGGCGCTGCTCGGCACGCTGCTGCTGTGTGCGCCGCGCGGCCTGCCGGCGCGCTGGCTGGGTGTGCTGCTCGCTGCACCGTTCCTCGTGTGCGTGCCGCCGCGGCCCGAGGTCGGCGCCGCCTGGCTCACGTTGCTCGACGTCGGGCAGGGATTGTCCGCGGTGGTGCGTACGCACCACCATGCCCTGGTGTTCGATACTGGCCCGAGCTTCGGACCGGACTTCGACACCGGAGAGGCCGTGGTGCTGCCTTACCTGCGACAGGCGGGCGTGCGCCGCCTGGACGTGCTCATGATCAGTCACGGAGACAATGACCACATCGGGGGTGCGCGCAGCGTGCTGCAAGGCATGCCGGTGGCGCGGGTCATCAGCAGCGTGCCACGGCGGCTGGAGCGGAGTGCGCCGGGCGCGCACGCCCAACACTGCGACACCGCTCAGCGCTGGCGGTGGGACGGGGTGGAGTTCGCGGTGCTGCACCCGGAGCCGGGCGCTCCCACCGGCGGCAACGACGGCTCCTGCGTACTGCGTGTGACGGGCGCGGGGGGCAGCCTGCTGCTCACCGGCGACATCGAGCGTGGTGCCGAGGAGGCGCTGCTGGCGCGCGATCGCGAGGCGCTGGAGGCCGCGGTGGTCGTGGCCCCGCATCACGGCAGCAAGACTTCCTCGACGCCCGAGTGGGTAGGCGCGGTTGCACCGCGCTACGTGTTGTTCCCGGTCGGTTACCGCAACCGTTTCGGCTTCCCGCACCCCGCAGTCCTGCGGCGCTACCGGGACGCCGGCGCGCGGCTGTTCGACACTGCAGCGCATGGGGCGGTCACGGTGCGCATCGATGCTGCGGGGATTGCGGCGCCCGAGGCGTACCGCCCGGCCGCGCGTCGCTACTGGAACGCGCCCTAGACCGGAAATCCCACCAGCCGGGCTGGCTCGTCTCCCCTTGCCAATGCAGGTTTGCGGCCCGCGAAGCGTGGACGGGTGCAGTTTCGGTCCCGGCGTCGTTTCAAGTATCATCTCGCATCGAGCCGATGCTCCACCCGGGATGCAGGCGCCGCATCCCGGTCGCAGGTAATCATGGCGGCCTGCGAAAGACGCGACGGGCGGTGCGCCACACATATCGCGGGTGAGGGTCGTCGCCGCAAGCGTCCACGCCGTTTTCCTCCAACCCTCAAACGAAAGGTTTGCCGATCGTGTTCGAATTGCTGAAAGCCGGTGGCGTGGTGATGCTGCCGATCATCGCCTGTTCGATCATTGCGCTCGCGATCATCGGGGAGCGCCTCTGGGCCTTGCAGCGTCGGCGGGTGATTCCGCGCAACCTGGTGACGCAGGTGTGGCAGTGGGCCAAGGATCGCCAGCTCGACGCCTCGCGCATCCAGGCGCTGCGCGTCAGCTCGCCGGTGGGGCAGATCCTGGCCGCAGGCCTGCTCAACCGTTACCACGAACGCGAGATCATGAAGGAGAGCATCGAAGAGACCGGGCGCCACGTGGTCCACGACCTCGAACGCTATTTGAACACCCTCGGCACCATCGCGGCGATTACGCCGTTGCTGGGCCTGCTGGGTACCGTGACCGGCCTCATGAAAGTGTTCAATGCCATCACCACCCAGGGGGTCGGCAATCCCGGAGCACTCGCCGGTGGTATCTCCGAGGCGCTCATCACCACGGTGGCGGGGCTCTCGGTTGCCATTCCCACGCTGATGTTCTATCGCTATTTCCGCGGCCGGGTGGACGAGCTGGTGGTGGGCATGGAGCAGGAGGCGCTGAAGTTGGTGGAGATCATGCACGGGCAGCGCGAGGGCAACGGTGACGGAGCACAGGCCTCGTGAATTTTCAGCCGCGCCGGCGTGAGGACCCGGAGGTCAACATCACCTCGCTGATCGACGTGGTGCTGATGCTGCTGATCTTCTTCATGGTCGCGACCACCTTCGACCGCGAGTCGGAGCTCAAGGTGCAGCTGCCCAAGGCCTCCCTGGAACCGGTGACCGAGCCCTCCGATGCATTGGAGCTGATCATCAGCGCCGATGGACGCTACTTCATCAATCATCAGGAGGTCGTCAACCGGCGATTGGAAACCCTGAAGCGGGCCCTGCGCCAGGCCACCAGCGGACACACCGACCGCCCGTTCGTGATCCGCGCGGCGGCACAGACACCGCACCAGGCCGTGGTCACGGCCATGGACGCCGCCGGGCAGCTGGGCATCACGCAGCTTTCCATTGCGACCGTGCAGATGACCGAAAAGCCCGTGGGGCCATGAGCGCGCCGGACATCAGGAGCATCGCCGTCTACCGGCGGCTGATTACCTATGCGGTGCCGTACTGGAAGGCGTTCGCACTGTCCAGTCTCGCCATGCTGGCGTACGCGGCCACCGACACCGGTTTCGCCGCGCTCATGAAGCCCATGCTCGACGGCAGCTTCGTGCAGCGCGATCCCTTCATCATCTCCCTGATCCCCGTGGTGCTGGTCAGTCTGTTCATGGTGCGGGGCGCGAGCGGCTTCGTCTCCACCTTCGGCATGGCCTGGGTCGGACGCCAGGTCATCAACGAGCTGCGTGCGGAGCTCTTCAAGCGCCTGTTGCGCCTGCCCATCTCCTATTACGACGTCACGCCCTCCGGCATGCTGATCTCCAAGCTCACCTACAACGTCGAGCAGGTCGCACAGGCCACGACGAGCGCCGTCAACATTCTGATCCGCGACACCTTCACCGCCATCGGCCTGCTCGCCTGGATGTTCTATCTCAACGGCGGGCTGGCCCTGCTGCTGCTGGTGGTGGGACCGCTGATCGCGCTCCTGATGCGCCATGTGAGCAAGCGCTTCCGGCGCATCAGCTCCAACATTCAGGATTCCATGGGGGAGGTGACGCAGGTCGCCGCCGAGGCCATCGACGGCCAGCGCGTCATCAAGGCATTCGGCGGCCAGGATTACGAGGAGCGCAACTTCGCCCGTGCCAACGATCGCAACCGCCGGCTGAACATGAAGATGGCCGCGACCAGCGCCTCGAGCGTGCCGGTCGTGCAGCTGATTGCGGCCTGTGCGCTTGCCGGGATCATCTATCTGGCCACGCGCGAGCCCATGCTCGAGAAGATCACCGTCGGCGGGTTCATGTCCTTCGTCGCCGCCATGATGCTGCTGATGCCCCCGCTCAAGCGCCTGACGAGCGTCAACTCCATCCTCCAGAACGGCATCGCCGCCGGGCACAGTATCTTCGCGCTGCTGGACACTCCGGTGGAGGTCGATGCTGGTACGCGTACCCTGCAGCGCGCCGCCGGCGCGTTGGAGTTCCAGAACGTCAGCTTCGCCTACGTGCCGGAGAAGGGTCCGGTGCTGCACGAGATCTCCTTCACGGTGCGTCCGGGAGAGACCGTCGCCATCGTCGGGCGCTCGGGCAGCGGCAAGTCCACGCTGGTGAATCTACTGCCGCGATTCTACGATCCGACCTCGGGACGCATCCTGCTCGATGGGGCGGACCTGCGCGAATACCGCCTGCGCGACCTGCGCGATCAGATCGCCCTGGTGAGCCAGCAGGTAACGCTGTTCGACGACACCATTGCCCGCAACATCGCCTACGGGCGCCTGGCCGGTGCCGGCGAGGAGGACGTCGTGCGCGCCGCCGAGGCCGCGCATGCCATGGAGTTCATCCGCGCACTGCCCGAGGGGCTGCAAACCCGGGTCGGCGAGAACGGTGTGCAGCTCTCCGGCGGCCAGCGCCAGCGTCTGGCGATCGCCCGGGCACTGCTGAAGGACGCACCGCTGCTGATCCTCGACGAGGCGACCTCCTCGCTGGACAGCACCTCGGAGCGCAGCATACAGGCGGCACTGGAGCGTCTCATGCAGCAGCGCACCACGCTGGTCATCGCCCACCGGCTCTCGACGGTCGAGAAGGCGGATCGCATCATGGTGATGAAACAGGGCCGCATCGTGGAAACCGGTCGCCACGAGGAGCTGCTGGCGCGCAACGGCCATTATGCGGCGCTATACCATGTGCAATTCCGTGCCGCGGCGCAGGCCTGAGGCGGACCGGCGCGCGGTGCGTCCCGGACCTGCCGCATGCCGCGCACAGCGGGTGTGCTGCGCCACGCGATGAACCGGCTGTGGTACGGCAGGCAGCCGCTGGCGCGGGTGTTGCTGCCGCTCTCCTTTCTGTACTGCAGTGTCGTGCGGCTGCGGCGGCTGGCCTATCGCCGCGGGCTGCTGGGTAGCGTGCGGCTGCCGGTCCCGGTCATCGTGGTGGGCAATCTCACCGTCGGCGGTACCGGCAAGACGCCCCTGATCGTGTGGCTGAGCGCCTTTTTGCGGCGCCATGGCTATCGGCCCGGGATCGTGAGCCGCGGCTATGGCGGGCGCGCCGCACAGTGGCCTCGCGCGGTGCACCCCGACAGCGACCCGGCCGAGGTCGGCGACGAGCCCGTGCTGCTGGCGCGCCGCTGCGGGTGTCCCGTGTACGCAGGGCCGCAAAGAGTTGGCGCGGCGCGCATGCTGCTCGAGCACCATGGCTGTGACGTGCTGCTCGCCGACGACGGCCTGCAGCACTACGCCCTCGCGCGCGATCTGGAGATCGCCGTGATTGACGGTGAGCGGCGCTTCGGGAACGGCCATTGCCTGCCCGCCGGCCCACTGCGCGAGCCGCTCGCGCGCCTGCGCAGCGTGGCGCTGCTGGTCAGCAACGGTCCCGCGCGCGGACGCGAGCTTGCCATGCATCTGGTTGCCACGGGCGTTCACAGCGTGCAGGACGACGGCGCGGGCCCGCCGCTGCGGACCTTCCTCGGGCGGCGCCTGCACGCGCTCGCCGGCATCGGCAACCCGACACGTTTTTTCGACACGCTGCGCCGCCACGGACTGGACATCGTCGAGCATCCGCTTGCCGATCACCATGCCTTCCGCGCCTCTGACCTGCAGTTCGGCGACGGCGCAGTGGTGTTTATGACAGAAAAGGATGCGGTAAAATGCCGCCGCTTTGCGCGGCCGGGCCACTGGTATCTCGCCGTCGACGCCGAGCCGGATGCGGCGCTCGGAGAACGCATACTGACGCTGTTGAGGGGGAGGGAACATGGACAAGACGTTGCTGGACATCCTGGTGTGTCCGCTGTGCAAGGGCCCACTCGTCTACCGCAAGGAAGCCCAGGAGCTGATCTGTAAGCCCGACCGGCTGGCGTACCCGATCCGCGACGACATTCCGGTGATGCTCGAGCAGGAGGCGCGCCGGCTCCCTGAAGACGAAGAGGTGTGAGCGCCCGCCCTCGTATCGGGCACGGCCACCTGCCGTGACCGGCGCGTTCCACATCGCCATCCCCGCGCGCCATGCAGCGACGCGGCTGCCGGGTAAACCGCTGCGGCTGCTCGCAGGACGCCCGCTGTTGCAGCACGTCCACGAGCGTGCACGCGAGAGCGGTGCGTCGTCAGTGGTAATCGCCACCGACGACGCGCGCATCGCCGAGGTGGCGCGCGGCTGGGGCGCCGCAGTTTGCATGACCGGTGCGCATCATGCATCGGGCACCGAGCGCCTGGCGGAAGTCGCGCAACGCCTGGGCTGGGGTGCGGAGGAGGTGATCGTCAACCTGCAGGGCGACGAGCCGTTCATGCCCCCCGCGCTGCTGCGCCAGGTGGCGGCGGCCCTGCAGGCGGACCCTGTATCCGTGGCGGCGACGCTGTGCACCCCGATCCCGGACGTGGAGGAACTGTTTGATCCCAACGTGGTCAAGGTGGTGCGCGACGCCTCCGGCGGTGCGCTCTACTTCAGCCGCGCGCCGGTCCCGTGGGACCGGGACGGATTCGCGGCCGCCGCCACGCGTGCTGCTGGAGCGATGCACTTCCGGCATATCGGCCTGTACGCCTATCGGGCCGGGTTCCTGCGCCGGTACGTGCAGCTGCCGGTCAGTCCGCTGGAGCGCATCGAGTCGCTGGAGCAGCTGCGCATCCTGTGGGCAGGCGAGCGCATCCACGTCGATGTGGCTTGTGAGCCGCCGGGCCGCGGGGTGGATACGCCGGAGGATCTGGCGCGTGCCGAGGCGTGGCTCGAGGCCTCAGGCGAGGGTGAGCGGTAGCCCCAGGTCGAGAAAATCGGGGTTCAGGCCTTGCCGGTTGCCGGTGAACACGGGGATGGTGAAGGTGCGCGGCGCGTGGCGGGTCGGTGCCCCGTGCTGGTCCTCCTGGATGACCCGGTCCTGTTCGCACTGCAGCACCACCGCAGGCCCGTCGTCGATGACCTCGATGAGCCGACAGGCGAGGCCGAGGTGCTGTATCCGGGTGCCGATGAGCGCGCGCAGCTGCTGTGCGGGTACGTCGAGCTCACCCATGGGCGGTGGTCCGGCGCGCGCGGTCCGACGCCGCGTGGCACCCGGGCTCCTCAGGGTCGGTAGCGGAGAGCGGTATGAAAGTCTTGTTCGTCTGCATGGGAAACATCTGCCGGTCACCGACGGCGCAGGGACTGTTCCTGCAGCTGTTGCGCGAGCGCGGGCTGGCCGAGCGCGTGCAGGTCGACTCGGCCGGCACCCATGCCTACCACGTCGGCAAGCCGCCCGATGCGCGCGCGCAGGAAGCGGCGCTGCGACGTGGTGTGGACCTGAGCACTCTGCGTGCCCGCAAGGTACGCCCGGCGGATTTCGCCATCTACGACTATGTCCTCGCCATGGATCGCGCCAATCTCGACGACCTGCGCGAGATCTGTCCGCCTGGGCAGGAGCACAAGCTGCACCTGTTCATGGAGTTCGCGCCGCATCTTCCCTACCGCGAGGTTCCCGATCCCTATTATGGCGGACCATCGGGTTTCGAGCGTGTCATGGACCTCGCCGAAGAGGCTGCGCGCGGACTGCTGGCCGAAATCCAGCGCCGCCTGGGATAGGGCCGGGCAGCGGCAACACGCGGGGTCGCGCCCCGCACGCGGACGATCCTTCGTGTCGGATGCGTTGCTGCCGGCGGTCACCGTCCGGGCGGTGCCACTCAGTCCTCGCCGGATGCGGCGACCGGTTTGCCGGGGGTGCCGCCCCCGGCAGGCTCTGATGCGTCGGGTGCGCGTCCGTCCGACGTGCCGCCACGCCCGCCAGATGCAGCGCCTTCCGCACTGCGGGCCATCGGGCGTTCGTCGGGCACGAAGGCCACCGGGACGGCGGGCGTTGCTGCGGGCGAGGGCTGGGGACGTGATTGCGGATCGGCGTCTTCACCGGATGCCCGTCTGTCGTCCGCTGCGTGTGGCGCGTCCTGGCCTGCCGGGGCCTCAGCAGGTGTCGCTTGCGACCCCGCGCCCTCGGCCGGATACGGCTCCCGCGCCGGGGCAGCCGGGCGCTCATCGCGCTCGCGGCGACCTTCTGCCGGTGCCGCGCCGCCTTCTCCGGAGATCTCGGTGCGCGGGGTGCTGCCTTCCCCGGAGTTGTCCGCGCGTTGTGTGCCGCCTTCACGACCGCCGCGCCGCCGGCCCCCGCGGCGTCCACGGCGGCTGCTGCGCGCCGACTGGGGGCGGGGGGCGGTACCGGTAACTGCGGTCTCCGCGCCCGGCACGCCCGCCGGCGCCTTGAGGTTCGCGCCGCCTTCAGTCTCGACGGGCGATGTGGGCACGGCGGGCGCAACGGCGGCGTCAGCCGGCTCTGACGCGGTTTCTGAAGGGCCCGAAACCGACTCGCCGCGCCGGTCCTCACTCGCGCGCCGCGCGGTATCGCGGGCCCGGCGTTCCGGGCGCTCGGAACGGGTGCGTCGCGGGTTAGGACGTTGCCGGCTGGGTCGCGACTCGCTCGACGGACGCGGGCCGTGGCGACGCTCGACCTGTATCACCGGCTCCTCTTGCGGTGCACTCGCGACAGGAGTCGTGCTGCCGCCGAACAGATTGGCCCAAAGCCGTTTGATGAAGCCCGGCGCCGACGGTGCGCTCGCCGGGTCAGGACCGCCCCGTGCTGGCGTCGGCGGAATCGGCGTCAGGGGAACCACACCCTTGACGGCGGGTTCGTCTGCCGGCGCGCGCGGCTGGTCCAGGCGGTATTCAGGTGCTTCCTCCACCGGCGTGATGAGCTCGTAGCTCGGTGGCGCGGCGGCTTCTTCGCGCAGATCGTCGCCGCGGATGCGCTCCACTTCGTAATGCGGAGTTTCCAGCGCCGGATGCGGCACCAGGACCAGGTCGACGCGGTAGCGGCTTTCGATGGCATTGATCGCGCGCCGCTTCTCGTTCAGCAGAAAGGCCGCGACGCTGACCGGCAGGCGTGCCACGACCTTCATCGTACGGTCCTTCATGGCCTCTTCTTCGATCAGGCGCAGCACCGAAAGCCCCAGCGACTCGACACCGCGAATGGTGCCATGGCCATTGCAGCGCGGGCAGGGCACCTGCATGGATTCGCCGAGCGAAGGCCGCAGCCGCTGGCGCGACATCTCCAGCAGCCCGAAGCGCGAGATGCGCCCGACCTGGACGCGGGCGCGGTCCATCTTCAGGGCATCGCGCAGCCGGCCCTCCACCTCGCGCTGATTGCGCACCGAAGACATGTCGATGAAATCGATGACGATCAGTCCGCCGACGTCGCGCAGCCGCAGCTGGCGCGCGATCTCCTCGGCGGCCTCGAGATTGGTATTGAGCGCGGTCTCTTCGATGTCGCTGCCCTTGGTCGCGCGCGCCGAGTTGATGTCGATGGAGACCAGCGCCTCGGTGTGATCGATGACGATGGCGCCGCCTGACGGCAGGCGCACCTCACGCCGAAACGCCGTCTCGATCTGGCTCTCGATCTGATAGCGGGTGAAAAGCGGGACGCTGTCCTGGTAGATCCTGATCTTGTTGAGATTGTGCGGCATCACCTGGCGCACGAAATCCTGCGCCTGCTCGTGGGTGGCCGGATCGTCGATCAGCACCTCACCGATGTCGTTGCGCATGTAGTCGCGCAATGCCCGCAGGATGACATTGCTTTCCTGGTAGATCAGGAATGGCGCGGCGCGCTCATGGGATGCGGTTTCGATGGCGTTCCACAGATGCAGCAGATAGTCGAGGTCCCACTGCAGCTCTTCGGCGGTCCTGCCCACGCCGGCGGTGCGCACGATCAAGCCCCATGCCATCGGGGATGTTGAGCGTGCTCATGGCGTCGCGCAGCTCGTTGCGGTCTTCGCCCTCGATGCGGCGCGAGACGCCGCCGGCGCGCGGGTTGTTGGGCATCAGCACCAGATAACGGCCCGCCAGGCTGATGAAGGTGGTGAGCGCCGCGCCCTTGTTGCCGCGCTCCTCCTTCTCCACCTGGACCATGATCTCCTGGCCCTCGGCGAGACTGTCCCTGCGCGATCCTTCGGCGCTGAGATAGCTGCGCGCGACTTCCTTGAGCGGCAGGAAGCCGTGGCGTTCGGCACCATAGTCGACGAATGCAGCTTCCAGACTGGGTTCTACGCGAGTAATTTTTCCTTTGTAGATGTTGGACTTCTTCTGCTCACGCGCGGGTGTTTCGATGTCCAGGTCGTAGAGTTTCTGACCGTCCACCATGGCCACGCGCAACTCTTCCGCCTGGGTGGCGTTGACGAGCATTCTCTTCATTTTTTCCGGTCTCTCGTGCGCTCGACCATGGCGCGAGACGACGCGCGTGCGGCGAACCAGGCACCCGGCGCTCGGGTGTTCGCTGCACGGCGATCCCTCGGGGAGCGGCAGCGGCGCCGTGGGGCTCTCGTCTGCTCGACATGTTCGTCGGCTGGAGCATGGGAGCGCACTCCTTTCGTCACTCGGGATAAGGGTTGAGTGACGTAAAACCCTTTTTGTCCACACGCCGGAACCATCGTGGGGACACCCGCGGCCGCGCTCGGGTCGCCAGGACTTGAGACCCGAAGGGTCCGCTGCGGGTTCGGCACGCACCTGCCACCATAATCCAGACTCCATCTGCACAGCAACAGCGCAGCCGTGCGGCAGGGTGCCTGTCCGGACCCATCATGTCACTGCTGCGGCGGGGGAAACTCGATCCCTGTCCCCGGTGCTTCCCCTTACACCGTCAGCACCATGTCGCTCAAGAGATCGAAAACCCTGTCCTCGATTTCCGACGCGTCTCGCGATGTGCAGATGACCGGATCGGGCTCCTGGGACATGCCGCGAAGCGAGCTGTGGCAGAGGGGCGCGACCTCACCCAACGGTCGCTGGTCGGACTGCCTGGACTGCGCTGATGCGTCACCCGTGCGGGCCACCGGGCCCGTCTGCGGAACCGGCATGTGGCGCGAAAGCACTATAGCAGTATCCGAAAACTCTCTCAATTACTGATGTTTCCTCCCCGGCGCCGTTCCCGCACGCGGCGCGTTGCCGAATCGAAGCGCATCCGTGTGAGCGACTGCGGAAACCGTTGCACGCCACGGCAGGCGGCGCGCCCGCGTGGCGAAACGTGCGTCTTGCGGGTGGCGCGCGCACCACTCCCGAGCTGATAGAATCGCCGCATGACATCGGATTCCGAACGCACGTATCCTGCGGTGCGCCAGGTGTGCATCAGTTCCGCGCAGGGCGGGCAGCGCATCGACAATTTTCTGAGCACCGAGCTCAAGGGCGTTCCGCGCAGCCACATCTATCGCATCCTTCGCGACGGGCAGGTGCGAGTGAACCGTGGCCGCATCCGTCCCGACTACCGACTTCAGCCGGGCGACACCGTGCGCATCCCTCCGCTGCGACAGGGACCGGCGCCCCTTGCACGGTGTCCACCCGATGAGGCCCTGGTACAGGTGCGCGATGCCGTGCTCTTCGAGGACGATGCCGTGCTGGTCCTGAACAAGCCGCCGGGACTGGCTGTGCACGGAGGTACGTCGGTGCGCTACGGCGTCATCGAGCTGTTGCGCGCGCTGCGTCCGGCGGCGGAGTATCTGGAGTTGGCGCACCGGCTCGATCGTGACACCTCCGGCTGCCTGTTGTTGGCCAAGCGCCGTGATATATTAGCCGGACTGCATGTACAGCTCCGGCAGGGCGACATGGACAAGCGATATCTGACCCTGGTGGGCGGGCGTTGGCCCTGGCAGGGGGAGCGCGAGGTGCGGGCGGCGCTGCGCCGGAATGTGCTGCGCGGCGGGGAGCGCATGGCAGGCGTCGGAGAGAATGGCAAGCCCGCCAGCACGCGCTTTCGTGCGCTGGAGCGTTTCCGCGACGCGACCCTGCTGGAGGCGCGGCCCGCCACCGGCCGGACCCATCAGATCCGCGTGCATGCCGCCCATGCCGGACATCCGGTGGCCGGGGACGGGAAGTACGGCAGTGCCGAGCTCAACCGTCACATGGCGCGCAAGGGTCTGAAGCGCCTGTTCCTGCATGCCCATTCCCTGACGTTGCGCAGGCCCGACACTGGCCGCGAGCTGCAGGTGAGTGCGCCGCTGGCGGCCGACCTGCGGGGCCTGCTCGATCGCCTGGAACGTGGATGAGGCCAGGCTTCCGGCTGCTGGTGTTCGACTGGGACGGGACCCTCATGGACTCCGAGGCGCGTATCGTCAGTTGCATGGACGCAGCGATCGCCGACCTGGGGCTTGCGCCTCTGCCGCGCGAACGGGTGCGAGACATCATCGGTCTCGGCCTGCGCGAGGCACTGGAGCGGCTGCTCCCCGGGCAGGACGAGACCCATTGCGCGCACCTGGTGGAGCGCTACCGCCATCATTATCTGAATGGTGAGATTCCCGAGCTGTTCGCAGGTGTCGCCGACACGCTGCATCGGCTGCACGCTCGGGGTCTGCTGTTGGCGGTTGCCACCGGCAAGGGCCGTCACGGACTGGACAAGGTGCTGGATGCCACCGGCCTGCGGCACCTGTTTGCCGCCAGCCGTTGCGCCGACGAGACGTTCTCCAAGCCGCATCCGCGCATGCTGCTCGAGCTCATGGAGGAGACGGGCGTAGAGCGACAGCAGGCGCTGATGATCGGCGACACCGAGTTCGACATGGAAATGGCCAATCGAGCCGGCGTCGGTCCTGTGGCGGTGTGCTGCGGTGTCCACCCCCGCGAACGGCTGATGGCCCATCAGCCCCTGGTGTGCCTGGCCGATATCACCGGCCTTCCGGAGTGGCTGGACCGCGCGCATGGCCTGTCTTCGGCCGGGAGTGAGCCGGGCATCCGCGAGGGCGCGTTGCAGAACCTATCCGAGAGGTAGCCGACGTATGTCAGACGAAGAGCACGAGCAGCAGGCCGGTGGAGCCGGTGGCGCTTCGCCCGCCCCGAAAACGGATTCCTGGGAGCGGGATGTCATCAACCGCCTGGCGTTTGCCGCCCTCGCCGAACAGCGTCGCGCCCGGCGCTGGGGCATCTTCTTCAAATCGATTCTGCTGCTGTACGTCGTGGTGGTGCTGATGCTCTACCTCCCCGAGCGCTTCGGTACCGGCGCCATTTCCACAGGCAAGCATACGGCGCTGGTCGACATGGACGGGGTGATCGCCACCGACATGCCCGCCGGTTCCGAGAACGTCATCGAGGGACTGCGTGCGGCCTTCGAAGACAAGCATACCGCGGGTGTCATCCTGCGCATCAACAGCCCCGGCGGCAGCCCGGTGCAGGCCAGCTACATCAATGAAGAAATTCGCCGCCTGCGCAAGGACCATCCCAGCGTTCACCTGTACGCGGTGATCACCGACATCTGCGCTTCGGGCGGTTACTACGTCGCCGCAGCGGCCGAACGCATCTATGCCGACAAGGCGAGCATCGTCGGCTCCATCGGCGTGCTGATGAACGGTTTCGGCTTCGTCGACACCATGCACAAGCTCGGGATCGAGCGGCGTCTGCTGACCGCGGGCGAGCACAAGGGAATGCTCGATCCGTTCTCGCCGCAGCGTCCGGAAGACGTGCAGCACATTCAGGCGTTGCTGGACGAAATCCATCAGCAGTTCATCCAGGTCGTGAAGGCCGGGAGGGGCGAGCGCCTGAAAGACGATCCTGAAATCTTCAGCGGGCTGGTATGGAGCGGCGAGCGCGGCGTGGAGCTGGGACTGGTCGACGGCCTCGCCAGCAGCACCCAGGTGGCGCGCGATGTAATCGGTGCGGAAGACGTTGTCGACTACACGGCGCATCCCGACTTTCTGGAGCGCATTTCCGAACAGCTTGGTCTATCCATGGCCCGCGCCTTCTCCTCCATCACCAGCCGCTCGCTGCTGCGCTGACAAGCACACACAATCTCACAGGACGGACCGCCCGGCATGCTCCAGCATGCGGGTGAGGCGGATGAGCGGGAGGCCCATCAGGGCGGTCGGGTCTTCCCCTTCGAGACGCTCGAAAAGCGCAATCCCCAGTCCCTCGGACTTGAAGCTGCCGGCGCAGTCGTAGGGCTGCTCGCGCAGCAGATAACGCTGCACCATATCCGCGGTCAGCGCCCGGAACGTGACGTGGAAGGGTTCCGTGACCACCTGCCGCGTGCCGCGCGCGGCGTCCAGCAGGCAGACTCCGGTAAGGAAGGTCACGCGCCGTCCCGAGGCGTCGAGCAGCTGGCGCACGGCGGCGGCGTGCGTGCCCGGCTTGCCGAGGGTTCTTCCGTCGAGCACCGCCACCTGGTCCGACCCGATGATCAGTGCGCGGGGAAAGCGTTCCGCGAGCGCATCAGCCTTCGCCGCGGCAAGCCGTTCGACCAGCGCATGCGGCGTCTCACCCGGGCGCGGCGTCTCGTCGGCATGCGGAGCGACGGCCGCGAAGGGCAGACCCAGCCGCGTCAGCAGCGCCTTGCGATAGCGTGACGTGGAGGCGAGCACCAGGGTGGTTTCCGGGATGTCGGGCGACTCGCTCATGGCCCGGGAGTGCGCAATACGGGTGCACGCATCGATGTCGGAAAAGTTCCACGCGCGAACCGCGGTCGCACGCCACTGCGCAAGACACGTGAACGGCACTTGCGTTTCATGGCGTGCGCTGGCCGATGCGAACGGCGCTGCCGCTCAGGCCGCAGTGATCTCGATCAGGGCCTCGTCCGGATTCACGGCGTCGCCCTTGGCGACGTGGACGGCGGCGACGCTGCCGGAGATCGGCGCCTGCACCTCGGTTTCCATTTTCATGGCCTCGGTGACCAGCAGCGGATCGCCGGCCTTCACGGCGTCGCCCACCTTGACCAGTACGTCGACGATGGTGCCGGGCATGGAGGTGGTGACGTGTCCCGGCGCGGTGGCGCGCGGCAGACTGCTGCCGGTGCTCCTGGCCTGGGCGCCCCCGGTGCCCGCAGCGGTCGGTTCAACGCTCAGCTCGGCCAGCGTCTCCACCAGGATCTCTTCCGGCACGCCATCGACCGAGACGTAGAAGGGGCGCTTGTCCTGGGTGCGATGGCCGGCACCCGTCACCTTGATGTGGTAGGTCTCACCGTGCAGTGTGACGTTGAATTCCACCGGACCCTTTGGGGCTTCCTGGGGCGGTTGTGGCGGCTCCAGCGGCTCGGGGCGCAGAGTGCCGGCCTGGCGGTGCTCGAGAAAGTTGCGACCGATCTCCGGGAACATCGCGAAGATCAACACGTCCTCGTCGGAGCGCGCCAGTGCGCCGATGTCGTCGCGCAGATTTTCCATTTCGTCGCGCAGCAGGTCGGCCGGGCGGCATTCGATGACGTCCTCGTTGCCGATGGCCTGCAGTCGCACGATGGAGTTGACCGGGCCCGGAGTGCGGCCGTACCGGCCCTGCAGGTATAGCTTGACCTCATTGGTGATGGTCTTGTAGCGCGTACCGGTGAGCACGTTCAGTACCGCCTGGGTGCCGACGATCTGCGAGGTCGGCGTCACCAGCGGCGGAAAGCCCAGGTCCTCACGCACCCGGGGGATTTCCTCCAGCACGTCATTGATGCGGTTGAGCGCGCCCTGCTCGCGTAGTTGCACTGTACATGTTGGAGATCATTCCGCCCGGCACCTGGTTGACCTGCACGCGGGTGTCGAGACCGGTGAACTCGCTTTCGAACTGGTGATACTTCTTGCGCACTTCGCGGAAATAGAACCCGAGCTCCTGCAGCAGCGACAGATCCATGCCGGTGTCGTATTCGGTGCCGCGCAGCGCGGCGACCATGCTCTCGGTGGCCGGATGGCTGGCGCCGCCGGCGAAGGCGGAAATGGCGGTGTCGATGTGCGCGCAGCCGTTCTCGATCGCCTTGATGTGACACATGTCGGCCAGACCGGCCGTGGCATGGGTGTGCAGGTGAATGGGGATCTGCACCGCACCCGCCAGCTCGTGCGCGAGAGCGCCGGCCACCAGCGGCGTCAGCAGGCCGGCCATGTCCTTGATGGCGATGCTGTCGCAGCCCATGCGCTCCAGCTCTCGCCCCATGGCCACGAACTGCGGGATGCCGTGCACCGGGCTGGTGGTGTAGCAAATCGCGCCCTGGGCGTGTTTGCCCGCTTTCTTCACGGCGTCGATGGACACGCGCATGTTGCGCAGGTCGTTCATGGCGTCGAAGATGCGGAACACGTCGATGCCGTCGGCCGCGGCGCGCGCCACGAATGCTTCCACCACGTCGTCGCGAGTAGTGACGATAGCCGAGCAGGTTCTGCCCGCGCAGCAGCATCTGCAGCCGGGTGTTCGGCAATGCCTCGCGCAGGCGCCGCAGCCGCTCCCAAGGGTCTTCCTTCAGGAAACGCAGGCAGGCATCGAACGTGGCACCGCCCCACATCTCCAGCGACCAGTATCCGGCACGGTCCAGCCGCGGGCAGGCCGGGAGCATGTCCTCGGTGCGCATGCGGGTTGCGATCAGCGACTGATGGGCGTCGCGCAGCACGGTTTCAGTAAGATGAACCTTGGGCATCGCTGAATTCGTCGACGTTGGGTGGAGGTGACCGGCAGAGGATTCTAGCACGGCCTGCGCGCATTGCGCCGGGGCGGAAGGCGCCCGCGGCGGAGGTTCAAAGTCCCATGTGCGCCACGATGGATGCTGCGATCATCGCCGCGACCTCGCGTGAAGGACGCGGCGCCGAGTAGTCGACCAGTTCGGGATGGCTGTCCACGAAGCTGGTGTCGAAACGACCACTGCGAAATTCCGGTGAGGTCAGGATTTCCAGATGATAGGGAATGGTGGTCTTCACTCCATACACGCCTATGTCGGTGAGTGCACGGCGCGCGCGATTGAGCAGCTGCTCCCAATCCAGCGCCCAGACGGTCAGCTTTGCGCACATGGAATCGTAATACGGCGGAATGTGATAGCCGGTGTAGATACAGCCGTCGGTGCGCACGCCGGGCCCGCCCGGCGCGAAGTAACGCGTGACGCGTCCGAAGCTCGGCAGGAAGTCGTTCTTCGGATCTTCGGCATTGATCCGGAACTCCATCGCATAGCCGTGGCGCGTCACCTCTGCCTGGCGGTAGCGCAAGGGCAGGCCGGAGGCGATGCGAATCTGCTCCTGCACGATGTCGACGCCCGTCATCTGCTCGGTGACCGTGTGCTCGACCTGCAGGCGCGTGTTCATCTCCATGAAGTAGAAGTTACCCTCGGCGTCGAGCAGGAACTCCACCGTGCCGGCATTCTCGTAGCCCGCCGCACGGGCGGCACGGACGGCCATGTCGCCGATGTAGGCGCGCTGTGCCTCGTCGAGCTGCGGCGAGGGGGCGATCTCCAGCAGCTTCTGGTGGCGGCGCTGTATGGAACAGTCGCGTTCGAAGAGGTGGATGACGCTGCCGTGGCGGTCGGCGAGGATCTGCACCTCGATGTGGCGCGGGTTGACGATGCACTTTTCCAGGAACACGTCGGCGCTGCCGAACGCCTTGCGCGCCTCCGACAGCACCCGCTCGAAGTTGCGTCGCAGCTCCTCGGGCGTGTTGCAGCGGCGGATGCCACGTCCACCTCCGCCGGAGGTAGCCTTGAGCATGATTGGGTAGCCGTATTGTGCGGCGAGCGCCAGCGCCTCGTCCACGTTGCGCAGGTTCTCCGTTCCGCCAGGCGTGACCGGGAGACCCGCGGCCTTCATGGTGCGTCGCGCCTCGGTCTTGTCGCCCATGCGCCGGATCACTTCGGCGCTGGGGCCGATGAAGGTCACGCCGCGCCGCGCGCAGATCTCGGCGAGCAGGGGATTTTCGGAAAGAAAGCCGTAGCCCGGGTGCAGCGCGTCGCAGCCGGTGGCGGTTGCGAGATTGACGATGCGATGGGCATTGAGATAGCCGGCCACCGACTCGGGGCCGATGTTGTACGCCTCGTCCGCCTTCTTGACATGCAGCGCATGGCGGTCGGCGTCCGTGTACACGGCCACGGACGTGATGCCGAGCTCGGCGCAGGCACGCACGATCCGCACGGCGATCTCGCCGCGGTTGGCAATGAGAATCTTGGTGATCACAGTGCGTCCTCGGGTCCGATGCCAACCTCGCATGCACCGCTCGACGTGCCGGGTGCACTGAGGAACAGGGTAGCCCAGGTTGCCCGCATCGGCTTTGCCGCGGTTGGGCGCGATGCGGGGGTTTCTACGTGAAGTGGGCGCGGTGTGTCAAGTCGGGGCGCCGCCGCCCGGTGCGCGAACTGACGCAGGATCAAGGCACTCGCGCCGCGCGATGTCTTTGACAGCGGGCGCGCACGGGCGATATCATGCGCGGCTTATGTCGGAGCATCTGCCGGCCCGGGTGGAACCGCTGCGTCTGGCGGCGGCAGGGCAGCGCCTGCACGGGCAGATCGCGCTCGCGGGAATGCGCAGGTTGAGTGCCGCGCTCGAGACGCTGCCCGCGGGAACGGTCGAGGTGGATCTGCAGTTCGGCACGGACGAGGGGCGCATCCCGTTCCTGCGCGGGTCGGTGCGGGCACGACTGGCGCCGGTGTGTCAGCGCTGTCTCGAGCCGATGGATTTCCCCGTAGACGCACAGCTGTCCCTCGGGCTGGTCGGCAGCGAGGCGGAGGCGGCACGTCTGCCGGAACGCTACGAACCGCTGCTGGTGGAGCCGCATCCAATGGCGCTCTCCGACATCATCGAGGATGAGCTGTTGCTGGCGTTACCGGTCGTGGCGCTACACGAAAATCCGCGCTGCCGTGCGCCGGGCGCGGAACACGATGCCGAGGCTGCGGAGGGGCCGCAGGAGGCGTCCAATCCGTTCGGAGTCCTGCGCGCACTGAAGCGCAAAGATTGAGCGAGAATCAGGAGACCCGGCCATGGCCGTACAGAAGCGTCGCAAAACTCCTTCCCGGCGCGGCATGCGCCGCGCCCACGATGCCCTGCAGGCGCCGGCGCTGTCCATTGAGCCGACCACGGGCGAAGCGCACCGTCGCCACCACATCAGCCCCGACGGCTACTACCGCGGGCGCAAGGTTATCGCAACGGAAGAAGACTGACGTCGGGCGGCCCTTGGCGTCACGACGCTGCGGATGATGGGGGCTGCCGCCACGCGTGCCGTCACCATCGCGCTTGACGCGATGGGGGGCGATCATGGACCGAGCAGCGTCATTCCTGCCGCTCTGCAGGTATTGCGCGAGTACCCGGGTCTGCAGCTCGTCATGGTCGGTGACGAGCCGGTGATTGCGCGGGCACTGCGCGAGGCGGGCGGGGGGCGCAGCGCGCGTCTCACCATTCATCATGCCTCGCAGCGTGTCGAGATGGACGATCTCCCGTCGCAGGCGCTGCGCCTGAAGAAAGACTCCTCCATGCGCGTCGCGCTCAATCTGGTCAAGGAAGAGCTGGCCCATGCCTGCGTGAGTGCCGGCAATACCGGGGCGCTGGTGGCGACCGCACGCTACGTGCTGAAGATGCTGCCCGGTATCGACCGCCCGGCGATCATCACCACCATTCCCTGCATCGACGGTCATACCCATATGCTGGACCTGGGGGCCAATGTCGACGCCGGCGCCGAGCAGCTGTTTCAGTTCGCGGTGATGGGCTCGGTGCTGGCAAGTGCGGTGGACAATGTCGAGCACCCGCGTGTCGGGCTGCTCAACATCGGCCAGGAGGAGATCAAGGGCAACGAGCGCGTCAAGGAAGCCGCGCGGCTGCTCGCTGCCGCGGGCGAACTGAACTACATCGGCTTCGTGGAAGGCGACGCCATTTTTACCGGCGCGGTGGACATCGTGGTCTGCGATGGCTTCGTGGGCAACGTGGCGCTCAAGACCAGCGAAGGCGTGGCGAAGATGATCGCCCATTACCTCAAGCACGGCTTCAGGCGCAATGCGCTCACCCGCCTCTCCGGCGTGGTGGCGATGCCGGTGCTGAAGGCCATCCATCGCAAGATCGATCCGCGCCGCTACAACGGTGCCAGTCTGCTCGGGCTGCAGGGCATCGTCATCAAGAGCCACGGTGGGGCCGATGCGTTCGCCTTCGCCAACGCCATCCGCATCGCGATGCTGGAAGTCGACAAGGCGGTACCGCAGCGCATCGGCCGTGAGCTGCAAACCCTACTGGCAAAAAGGCAGGTGGTTTGAAACACGCGCGTATCACCGGTACCGGCGGCTACCTGCCGGAGAAGGTACTGACCAATGGCGACCTGGAGGAGCTGGTGGACACCTCCGACCAGTGGATACAGGAGCGCACCGGCATCCGCGAGCGCCACATTGCAAGCAGCCGCGAAACCACCTGCGATCTGGCCGAGGGCGCCGCCCGCCGTGCACTGGATGCAGCGGGCCGTGCACCCGCCGACATCGATCTGATCGTCGTCGCCACCACCACGCCCGACCGGGTGTTTCCGAGCACCGCCTGTCTGCTGCAACAGCGCCTCGACATCCACGGCTGTCCGGCATTCGACGTGCAGGCGGTGTGTACCGGCTTCATTTACGCGCTCTCCGTGGCGGAGAAGTTCGTACGCACCGGCAGCGCGCGCTGCGCGCTGGTGGTGGGGGCGGAGACGCTTTCGCGTATTGTCGACTGGAGCGATCGCAGCACCTGCGTGCTGTTCGGCGACGGCGCCGGCGCATTGGTCCTGGAGGCGAGCCAGGAGCCCGGCATTCTCACCACCCACCTGCATGCCGACGGCAGCTACGAGAACCTGCTGACCGTGAATGCCGGCATTTCGCAGGGCTACGACCAGGTGCAGCAAGGCAAGGCCTACATCGAGATGCAAGGCAACGAAGTGTTCCGCATGGCGGTCAACACGCTGGGACGCATCGTCGACGAAACCCTGCAGGCGAACGCGCTGAATCGCACCGACGTGGACTGGCTGATCCCGCATCAGGCCAACATCCGCATCATCCAGGCGACCGCAAGGAAGCTCAAGATGGCCATGGACCGCGTGGTGGTCACGGTCGGCGAGCACGGCAATACCTCGGCGGCATCGATCCCGCTGGCGCTGGACGTCGCAGTGCGCGACGGACGCATCCGGCGTGGCGAGGTGTTGTTGATGGAGGCCTTCGGCGGCGGTTTCACCTGGGGCTCGGCGCTGGTGCGCTACTGACCTGTTCTTCGCGCCAACCATGATCAGCGACGACTCCACCGAAACCGACGCAGTGCTCGCCTTTGCCTTTCCGGGTCAGGGTTCGCAATCGCTCGGCATGCTGGCGCCACTGGCCGATGGCTGCCCGCAGGTGCGGGAAACCTTCGCGGAAGCCTCCGAGGTGCTGGGCTACGATCTCTGGCGCCTGGTGCAGGAAGGCCCGGAGGTGGAGCTCAACCGGACCGAGCGCACGCAGCCCGTGCTGCTCGCTGCGGGCGTGGCGGTATGGCGCTGCTGGCGTGCCCGCGGAGGTGTGTTGCCGGCACGGCTTGCCGGGCACAGCCTGGGGGAGTACACGGCGCTGGTGTGTGCGGGCGCGCTGCGGTACGCGGACGCGGTCGCGCTGGTGGCCGAGCGCGGCCGGCGCATGCAGCAGGCGGTTCCCGCCGGCACCGGCAGCATGGCGGCGATACTCGGACTGGAGGACGCGCAGGTGCAGGCACTGTGCGCGCAGGCCGCGCAGGGCGAGGTGGTCGCGCCGGCGAATTTCAATGCGCCCGGGCAGGTGGTGGTTGCGGGGCACGGCGCTGCGGTCGAGCGCGTGGCGGCGCTGGCACGCCAGGCCGGCGCCAAACGCGCGGTTACGCTGGCAGTCAGCGTGCCGTCGCATTGCGAGCTGATGCGACCGGCGGCCGAGGGTCTCGCCGAACGACTGTCGGGCGTTGACCTGCGGGCGCCGCGCATTCCGGTATTGCACAACGCCGATGTCGCGTTCCACGCCGAGCCGGATGAGATTCGTGCCGCGCTGCTGCGCCAGCTCTATTCTCCGGTGCGCTGGACTGCGACCGTACAGCGCATGGCGGAGCACGGCACGCGGGTGCTGCTCGAGTGCGGTCCGGGCAAGGTGCTCACCGGGCTCAACAAGCGCATCGTGCGCAATCTGCAGGCATTGCCGCTGCTCGATCCGCAGGCGATGGACGCGGCGCTCGCGGCCTTGCAGGGGGAGGGGAAATGACAAGACTCGCAGGGGAAATCGCCCTGGTCACCGGCGCCACGCGCGGCATCGGACGCGCCATCGCGCTGGAGCTCGGGCGCCAGGGCGCGCGCGTGCTGGGCACAGCGACCCGCGCCGACGGTGCGCACAAGCTCGAGTCGGAGCTCAGGGCGCAGGGAATCGAGGCCCGTGGCGTACAGCTCGACGTGACCGAGCAGGCCTCGATCGATGCTGCGCTGACTGCGGCCGAAGCCGCGTGGGGCGCGCCTTCCATCCTGGTGAACAATGCGGGCATCACCCGCGACAACCTGCTGCTGCGGCTGAAGAGCGAAGACTGGGACGCCATCATCGATACCAATCTGGGATCGGTCTACCGCCTGTCGCGCGCCTGCGTGCGCAGCATGATCAAGGCGCGCAAGGGTCGCATCGTCAACATCGCTTCCGTGGTTGGTTTCACCGGCAATGCCGGACAGACCAATTACGCGGCCGCCAAGGCCGGAATGATCGGCTTCACGCGTTCGCTGGCACGCGAAGTGGGGGCCCGCGGTGTTACGGTGAACGCCGTCGCACCGGGATTCATCGAAACCGACATGACCCGCGCGCTGGCTGCGGAGCAACGCGAAGCATTGCTCGCCCAGGTGCCCGTGGGGCGGCTCGGCAGCCCCGAGGACGTTGCGCAGTGCGTGGCGTTTCTGGCATCGCCCGCGGCCGCGTATATCACGGGCGAAACGTTGCACGTAAACGGCGGGATGTACATGGGCTGAGCCGCCGCGTGCGGGCCACATATCGCTTTATCACGGGGTGCTCATACGCGCTGCCCGTCTTGTGGCACGTAGAGGCGCTTTTCACTACAATACCGGCCGCAGCCGTCGCTGCGGCACTTACGCCGGGAGGAATTCAACACCATGAGCAACGTCGATGAACGGGTCAAGAAAATCGTCGTGGAGCAATTGGGGGTCAAGGAGGAAGAGGTAACCAACGAGTCTTCCTTCGTCGACGATCTTGGCGCCGACTCCCTCGACACCGTGGAGCTGGTGATGGCTCTCGAGGAGGAGTTCGAGTGCGAAATTCCCGATGAGGAAGCCGAAAAGATCACCACGGTTCAGCAGGCGGTCGACTACATCAATTCGCACCTCGGCTGAGCGCTCCGCTTCAGCGAGGCCGCCACGCCCATCCGTGTCGTAGCGGCCTTTCCTGTCGGCTCCAGGGCGATCGGCAGATCCGGCGGATTGCGCCAAACCGGACTTCGTGCATCGGAGCAGCCTGGGGATTCGCGGCATCTCGGTAGTTCCTCCTGAACACAGATCGCAGGCCGGGTCATTTTGTGGCCGGCATGCAACGAGAGGGTAGTGTTTTGGCAAAACGGCGCGTGGTGATCACCGGCCTCGGAATCATCTCTCCGGTGGGCAATTCGGTGAACGAAGCCTGGGAGAACATCCTGGCCGGACGCAGCGGCATCGGCCCGATCACCCAGTTCGACGCTTCGACCTTTCCGGTGCGCTTCGGCGGTGAAGTGCGCGGTTTCGACGCCACGCAATATGTCGCCGCCAAAGAGCTCAAGAAAATGGATCCGTTCATCCATTACGGCATCGGCGCCGCGGTGCAGGCGATACGCGATTCCGGCATCGTGGTGACGGAGCGCAACGCAGAACGCATCGGAGTCGCCATCGGCTCCGGCATCGGCGGCCTGCCGGGCATCGAGCGCAATCACTCGGCGTATCTCGAGGGCGGTGCGCGCAGGATTTCTCCCTTCTTCGTGCCAAGCTGCATCATCAACATGATCTCGGGCAACCTGTCCATCATGTACGGAATGCAGGGTCCGAACATTGCCATCGTCACCGCCTGCACCACGGGCACGCACAACATCGGTGAGGCGGCACGCATCATTGCCTATGGCGATGCCGATGTCATGATTGCAGGCGGAGCGGAGATGGCCACCTGCCCGACCGGTGTCGGCGGCTTCGCCTCTGCACGTGCGCTGTCCACGCGCAACGAGGATCCGCAGGGCGCGAGCCGCCCGTTCGATCGCGACCGCGACGGTTTCGTCCTGAGTGACGGCGCCGGTGTGGTGGTGGTGGAGGAGTACGAGCACGCGCGACGGCGCGGTGCACAAATCTACGCGGAAGTCGTGGGCTACGGACTGGGCGGCGACGCCTACCACATGACCCTGCCCGCGGAAGGCGGTGCGGGCGCCATGCGCTGCATGCGCAATGCACTGCACGACGCCGGCCTCAACCCGGATGAGGTCGACTACATCAACGCCCACGGCACCTCCACGCCGGCGGGCGACAAGGCGGAGACCGAGGCAGTAAAGGTCGCGTTGGGCGCGCACGCCACCAAGGTGGCGATGAGCTCAACCAAGTCCATGACCGGTCATCTGCTGGGCGCGGCGGGCGGCGTGGAGGCGGTGTTCACGGTGCTGGCGATCCGCGACCAGATCGCTCCTCCCACCATCAACCTGGTCACGCCCGATCCGGACTGCGACCTCGATTACGTTCCCGGCGCTGCACGGCGCATGAAGATCGACGTGGCGCTGTCCAACTCCTTCGGCTTCGGTGGCACCAACGGCACGCTCGCCCTGCGCAGGCTCGTCTGAGCATCTGCGCGCCGCGGCGCTCCTCGGGGGCGCTCGTCACTGCCGATTTCACAGCCCTCTATGCAGCCAATGCTCCGCGCCAGCGGTGCGCAACGACGGCCCGGTGCCCGGCGGCGGACTGTGCTGATCAACGGCGCGCCGGGCGACACCGTCAGGGCCGACGATCGCGGCCTGCTATATGGGGACGGCGTCTTCGAAACCATGGCGGTGAGTGACGGGCGTGTGCCGCTGTGGTCGCGGCATCGCAGCCGCCTGGAGCTGGGCTGCCGTACGCTCGGCTTCGCCGCACCGCCCGCCGACCTCCTGGAGCGCGAGCTCGGGGTGCTCTGCCGCGGGGCGGCACGCAGTGTCGCCAAGCTCATCGTCACGCGCGGCGCGGGTACGCGCGGCTATCGTCCTCCTCGCGCGCCGCAGCCGACGCGCATCCTCAGCCTGCACCCGTGGCCGGATCATCCTGTCGAGTGGTGCGAACGGGGTATCGTGGCGCGCCTGTGCGATACGCGTCTGGCCCGCAATTGCAGGCTTGCCGGACTGAAGCACCTCAATCGCCTGGAGCAGGTGCTGGCCCGCGCCGAGTGGGACGATGCACACATTGCCGAGGGAATCGTGCTCGATGAAGCCGATCGGGTGATCGGCGGCACCATGAGCAATCTGTTCATCGCCGCGCACGGTGAGCTGATGACGCCCGATTTGTCACATTGTGGGGTCGCTGGCATCATGCGCGGCATGATCCTGGAGCGTTTGCGCGGCAGCGGCACGCGGGTGGCCATCGCCGGCCTGTCGCTCGCGGACGTTACGGCGGCCGACGAAGCCTTCGTCTGCAACGCCGTCATCGGCGTATGGCCGCTGCGGCGCCTGGCGCAGCGCGACTACGGCACGCCCGGTCCGCTCACGTGCCGCTGCCGGGAGATCGCCGCGCAGGTGCTGCGGTGACCACCCCGGTGCGCCCGGGCACGGAGCCTGGAGAGAATTCGCAACGGCCGTCGCCCGCGGCCAATGCGCTGTACAAGCTGCTTGCCATCCTGGTGCTCCTCGGCAGCTTTGTGCTCGCCTGGCTGATCATGGATTTCCGCGCCTTCCTGACGTCGCCGCTCGTGGTGAGCACGCCCGTCCACCTCTCCGTGGCGCCCGGCAGCACGCTGCGCGAGGTCGCCGCTGAGCTGGCACGGCGCGGGGCGCTCGAGCGCCCGCTGTTCCTGGTGCTGCTGGGGCGCTGGCAGGGCAAGGCGCAGAGCATCAAGGCCGGCGAGTATCAGATCGAGCCGGGTACCACGCCTTCGGAACTGCTCGACCAGCTGGTTGCGGGCAAAGTGGTTCAGCATTCATTGACGGTGGTGGAGGGCTGGTCGTTCGCGCAGCTCATGGGCGCCTTGCGCGCCGACGACACCCTCGGGCACACGCTGGAGGGGCTGGACGAGGAGCAGATCATGGCGCGCATCGGACATGAGGGCGAGCACCCGGAAGGCCGCTTCTTCCCGGACACCTACCGGTTTCCCCGTGGGACGACCGATGTCGCCTTTCTGCAGCGCGCGTATCGGTTGATGGCCACGCATCTTTCTCGGGAGTGGCATGACCGTGACCAGGGGCTGCCCTACCGCAAGCCGTACGAAGCGCTGATCATGGCCTCCATCATCGAGAAGGAAACCGCGGTGCCCGGCGAGCGGGCGCAGATCGCCGGCGTATTCGTGCGCCGCCTGCAGCGCCACATGCGCCTGCAGACCGATCCCACCGTGATCTACGGTCTGGGTGCGTCGTTCGACGGCAATCTGCGTGCACGCGATCTGACGCGCGACACGCCCTACAACACGTACGTGCGTACCGGTCTTCCGCCCACGCCCATCGCCTTGCCGGGCGTTGCGGCGCTGCACGCGGCGCTGCATCCCTCGGACGGTGACGCGCTGTTCTTCGTGGCCCGTGGCGACGGCAGCCATCAGTTTTCCGCTACGCTGGAGGAGCACAACCGCGCCGTGCGCGAGTACCAGTTGAACGGGCGCAGCGCACCCGCGCTGCGGGCGCCATAGACCGCATCTCCGGGCGGCGGCAGACTGGCATACGGCAGCAATGATGGAATCGATGTCGATGGGGAGAACACAGTGTGCAGAGGTGAGACGTCTATCCTGGTCCTGGCGGGTTCTCGCGCGCCCTGGCTTGGACTTCACTCAAGGAGTAGCTACGGCTCCTTTCGCTCCAGCCGGGCGTCGGGATGGCTGCGAATTCCGCCAGCTCCCGGGATGCCGGTGAGATTCCCGGGTTAGCCGTGGCCGGAACCTTCATTACCCTGGAAGGTGTGGAGGGTGCGGGCAAGAGCTCCAACCTGGAGTTCGCGCGGGCGTTCCTGGAGCGCGCCGGCAAACGGGTGGTGGTGACGCGCGAGCCCGGCGGGACGTCTCTCGGCGAGGAGATCCGCTGCCTGTTGCTTGCGCACCGCAAAGACGCCATGTCCGCCGACTGCGAGCTGCTGCTGATGTTCGCGGCGCGCGCCGAACATCTTGCGCAGGTCATCGTGCCGGCACTTGCCGAAGGAAGCTGGGTGCTGTGCGATCGCTTTACCGATGCCACCTACGCCTATCAGGGTGGGGGCAGGGGTGTGGCCCAGGCACGCATCGCCGCGCTGGAGCAGTGGGTGCAGGGGACGCTGCGGCCGCACCTCACCTTGCTGTTCGACCTGCCGGTGGAGACTGGCCTGCGGCGCGCCAACCGCCGCGGCGATCCGGACCGCTTCGAGCGCGAGCAGCGGGCATTTTTCGAACGCGTGCGTGCGAGCTACCTCGCGCGGGCGGAGCGCGAGCCGGAACGATTCTGCCGCATCGATGCCGAGCGTCCGCCGGAGGAGGTGCAGGCCGCGGTGGCGCAGATTCTGGAGCGCGCAGTGCATGAGCGTTCCTGAGGCCGGGCGCGGCGGGGCGCCGGACGGTTCCGTCCCGCAGGCGCCTTATCCCTGGCAGCGACTGCAGTGGCGCTCGCTCATCGGGCGGCGCCGCGCCGGCAATCTTGCGCACGCCCTGCTGTTCTGCGGTCCGGAAGGGGTGGGGAAGAATGCCTTCGCCAGGGCACTCGCCGAGGCACTGCTGTGCGAGCGGCCCGGCGCGCATGGCGAGTCCTGCGGACAATGTCGCGCCTGCCGGCTGCTGCGGGCGGGCAGCCATCCGGATGTCACCTATTGCGTTCCCGAAGCGGACAGCAAGGTCATCAAGATCGACCAGGTGCGCGCACTGCGCGACGCACTCATGCTGACCAGCCAGTACGGGGGCTACCGGGTGGCGGTGCTCTCGCCCGCCGACCGCCTGAACGCCGCGGCTGCAAACAGTCTGCTCAAGACCCTGGAGGAGCCACCACAGGCGGCGCTGCTGACGCTGGTTACGTCGCAGCCATCGGCGCTGCCCGCGACGGTGCGCAGCCGCTGCCAGCGTGTGGTGTTTCCGCGCCCGGACGCAGCGCTCGCGCGGGCCTGGCTCGCCGAGCGCGGTGCGCCGCCCTCTGCGATCGATGCGGCCCTCGCCTGCACGGACGGCGCACCCCTCGCGGCGCTGCAGTTGAGCCGCGGCGATGCGCTGGCGCGGCGCGGTCGCATGCTCGATGCGCTCGGACGCGCCACGCGCGGCGAAACGGACGTGCTGGCACTGGCGGACGCCTGGAGCCGCGAGGACACTGCAACGACCCTCGACTGGATGATCGCCTGGGTCATGGACATGATCCGCCTGAAGTTGGCGCCGCAGCCGCCGTACTTGGGGAATCCGGACCTGGCCAAGGACTTGCGCGCGCTTGGCCAGGAGGTAGACTTGGAGCGGCTCTACGGGCATCTCGACCGCCTTGCGCAGGCTCGTCGATTGGCACGGGGATCGATCAGCGTGAACCCCGCGCTGCTGCTGGAAAGCGTGTTGATCCCCTGGAGCGACGGCAACGATATCGGACTAGGCTGAGGACGAGTATGGATTCTGGCAATAAATCCGCAGCGCCGGCCCGGCAGGGCATACTGTCCCTCACCATCAAGGACAAGAGCGCCCTGTACTCCGCGTACATGCCGTTCGTGAAAAACGGCGGGCTGTTCATTCCCACCAGCAAGACCTATCAGCTCGGCGACGAGGTGTTCATGCTGCTCACGCTGATGGACGAAGCGGAACGTATTCCGGTCGCCGGGCGCGTGGTGTGGATCACGCCCAAGGGGGCGCAGGGCACCCGGGCCGCGGGGATCGGCGTGCAGTTCAGCGACCAGGACGGCGGCGCCGCCCGCAACAAGATCGAGACCTATCTTGCCGGCGCGCTGCAGGCCGACCGCCCCACGCACACTTTGTGAAGGCATCAAAGCTTCGGAGCTTTTGAAAATTATCCGCTGCCGCTGGGCTTGGGCACCCGGGGGTTTCAATGATTCCGACCCGTGAATCCCCGCATGCAAACGACGGAGCGGCGTGACACGCAGGCGCCGCGCCCACGTAGGTCGCACACCACGGACCATCACCAATGCTGGTAGATTCCCATTGCCATCTCGACCGGCTCGATCTTGCGCGCCACCACGGCGATCTTGGTCAGGCGCTGCAGTATGCGCAGGCAGAGGGTGTCGAGCACATGCTGTGCGTTGCCATCGACATGGAGTCCTATCCGGCGATGCTGGCGCTCGCTAGGAATTATCCGCAGGTCTCGGCATCCGTCGGTGTGCACCCCAACGAGCGCGGAGGCCAGGTTCCCGACGCCGGAGGGCTCGTGGCACTCGCCACCGATCCCAAGGTCGTGGCGATCGGCGAGACGGGGCTCGACTATTACCGCAGTGAGGGCGACGTCGGGTGGCAGCGCGAGCGTTTTCGCAGCCACATCCAGGCGGCGCGCGAGGCGAAGCTCCCGCTGATCGTGCACAGTCGCGCCGCACGGGATGACACCGTGCAGATCCTGCGCGAGGAGCAGGCCTGCGAGGTGGGCGGAGTCATGCATTGCTTCACGGAAGACTGGGATATGGCGCGCGCTGCCCTCGACCTTGGTTTCTACATCTCCTTCTCCGGCATCGTCACCTTCAAGAACGCGCGCGAGCTGCAGGACGTCGCCCAGCGCGTGCCTCTCGATCGGATGCTGGTCGAGACCGACTCGCCCTATCTCGCTCCCATTCCCCACCGTGGCAAGCCCAACGAACCGGCGTACGTGCGCCACGTCGCCGAACTCATCGCGCAGCTTCGCGGCATTTCGTACGAGGCGTTCGCGAGTGCCACTACGGAAAATTTCTATCAGCTGTTCGGGCGCGCCGCATACCGCTGAGGGCGAGTGGCCGGTTCACGCAGGACTGGGGCATGGCGCGAGAGCCATGGTCCTCGGTTTCCACATATCCTCAGGTGCGCTTGAATACGGCGAAACGACTGAAAACGAAATTGAAGAAAAATCCCACGCCGATACCCACCAGGGCAGCGAGCTGAGGCAACAGGGTCGGAATCACCCTGAGCGCCAACAGCGTCGTTCCATAGTTGACAACCGCTCCGAGGGAGCACGCCCCGGTGAAACCTGCCAATTGCTTCCAGAATGGACCGCGACGGGCATAGGAAAAGGTGAATCGCCGATTCAGAAGGAAATTCGTGAAAATCGTGACCCCAATCGAAAGCGCAACGGCAACCTGAATCATGACTCCCAGGCGCAACAGCACAGTGAGGATGGCAAGATTTACCGGCACACCCAGCATGCCGACGACAAGGAACTGACCCAGATGGGACAGCGTGCCGAACTTGAAAATGAACAACCGGCGCAGATGCTGGATATACTTTAGTTGTTCCTTCAGGTTCAGTTTGCTCTCGCCAAGCTTGCGATCCGAAAAGTGGATCGGAATCTCCTTCACGCGCTCACACCGACACTTCACGAGCAATTCCAGCCCAATCTTGTATCCAACGGGGTTGAGACTGCGCGCGCGGTTGAGCGTTTCCCTGCGAATGGCAAAGAACCCGCTCATCGGGTCCCTAACAGGGGTCAGCGGCCGAGCAAGCAACGTAGCGACCCAACTATTGACCCTCCGAAACATCCCCCACTCTTCATCCGACGATGCGCCCGGGACATAGCGCGACCCCAGGACGAAGTCCGCCTCCTCCAGGCCTGCGATGAGCGCGGGGATTGCTTCGGGCGGATGACTGAGGTCCGCGTCCATGACAACAAGAACATCGCCGTTTGCCGCCTTTATCCCGTCGAGCACGGCAGGACTCAATCCTCGATTCTCGGTGCGAACGATGAGCCGAACCCAATCCTCCCCAAGCCCCGAAACGACTTCGGGTGTTTCGTCGGGGCTATTGTCATCCATGATGAGGAGTTCACCCGTAAGCCCTCTGTCGGCGAGCACGGCCTTTACGCGCCCGACGAGCGCGGGAATGTTCAACGCCTCGCAGTAGGTAGGTACGATAATGGAGACATCCGGGTGCACGGTCCCCCCTTTAGGCGCGCCGGCCGCTGATTCATCCTCAACGCGGCCGTCAGTGCACATCGCCTGTGAATTGTTTCGCAGAGCGCGCCAACCTGACAACTCGAAATGCCATACTCGACGAGTGTTGGAAGTCGCGGTAGAGGGAAGTCAGAAAAGCATCTCAGACAACGGAACCTGCAAACCATGTTCGACGTCAGACGGCACTGGAGGGGATTCTCCGACGAACACCGCGGTAGACTCTACCCGGTACACGGCGTCCCACCAGTGCGCTCCCACCCAATCTCAATAATTGGGGCTCACTCTACGCGGGTCCGAAAGGAAAAGCCAGATGCCTCCGCATGCGGGCGGGGCATCACTTTCGCTCACCTTTCGACTCCCGCGCACAGCAGAGCGCATCTTACCCCCAACAACGATCAGAACTACTTTGACAAGAAATACACAAAGTAATTGGTCTCGCTTATTCTCTTCCACCCCTTCATCGGTGAAAGGTCTGGCTTGTTCTTCGTCACGACGGCTAATGCGCCCGCGTCTGCAAAAGTCTTCATGACCTTGGCCTTGATTGCTTCATCTGATGCCCAAAAATCATTTACATCTTTCGCTATCAATTCGGCAACAACTCTCACCCTGGCCAATCTGGCCCAAGCATCATCGAAGGCGTCTCCTAGGAAAGCCACCCTGTCTCCAGGTCCAATTCCGGCCGCTTTCAGCGCTTCGGCAACCTGCCACTGGCTATATCCCACTATGTGATATTTTCCCCGGATGATATCGGTCCCGGTAACTCTGGCGTCGGCGAGAAGCGGCAAACCCATAACTGCCAGATTTGCTACCGTTACAACAATAATGGTATTGACTGCCAATCGTTTCGCCTCTTGCAAGTCGGGTAGGCGTATCCCGCCAAAGAGCCCCAGCCATAATAGAGTTGCATATGGGCCGATATGGCTTGGTTCAACATGTACCAGTGAGAGCATCGCCAATGCGCAAACGGCCGGAATAAGCAAGAGCAGGTGCTCGGTTTTCGATGACCAGGGCCTATATCCCATCAGAGTCAAAATGAGAAAACCAACGAGCAGACTGCTTCCCGAAACCACGATCGTCTGGAAATAGGTTGTAGCGCTCCTCCTCAGGGCTCCGATCTGTCCTCTCAAGCTGAAATGAGGCGTTGCGCCTTCATTCCAATATACGGGGTCGTGCCACGGGGGATAGGTACCGCCAATCGGGGTAGCGAATTCATAGACGGTAGGATTTTCCAAAACTCTTCTTGTCGGATGCTTGGGAATGCCGTTCCCCGGTGGCCCACCCTGCCAGTGGACATAGGGAATGCCATTTATGTGATAGGAATAGTTCAGACTTCCGGCTTCACCGAACGTCAGATGTCCTCTGGTGATGGAAAGGGGCACGACATACAGGCTTCCTACCAGGAGGAAGGTTGTCAAGGCGACTAGCAGGCCGCGAAAGCCGGTGTGGAGGTTTTTGACTGAGAAGGCGGTGAGGCCCAGGAAGATAATTGCCAAATATAATAGATATGCCTTCGCAAGGTAGCCGATGCCGAGAACTCCTCCGAGAATGGCAAAGCTGTACCATTTGGAAGATCCCATTCGAATACGGAGCATGATACCGACAATCAGATATACGATTCCTGCAACGAACATGTCCGGAGAGTCTTCGTTCAAGGTTATCAAGCTCAACGAAGACCAGATAAACAGGCCATATCCCAGCACCACCCACACCCAGTCGGGTAATGAGACTTCTTTTTCGCCGGAGAGCTCGGGAACCCGGCGCTGCTGATAATGGACAAACTGAACCAGAAAAAAATGAAAACAGCCCAAGGCAAACAAATAAAGTAGGAAGTCTATGAGGCGTAGAAGGGGGAACTCCCACTCGGTGGAGGGATGCGAGACGATGGTTCCGAGCCCCAGGATCCAGGAATAGAGTGGCGGCCATAAGCCATTGATGGCCGTGCTCCAATCGCCCCTCAAGTATGCATCGGCAATATCGAGATAGGCGATCGCATCTGGATCAATGTAGGTCGTGCTTATATCTAAGGACTGTATGGCACCTAACAGGAGGGCAAGTAACCAGAAGATCGCAACGAGCCGGTCTTGGAAAAAAAACCTCTTCGCTAAAATTCTTGAGACTCCGTCGATAGGCTTTGCAGCTTCCAAACCGTCGCTCAATCCGCACTCTCCCATGATGGCAGGCGAGAAGTAACTGCTACCTTTGATCCAGCACTGTCGGACATTAACCTGATGATCGCATTACTGCGATTCTTAATTCAGGGGATTTGAGTATCGGATGTCTTCGCTGCTAAATCAAGGGGACACGCGGAGTTCGGACGATTGCGTGTGGACAACGCACGGGACCATATCGGATTCACACCGCTGCATCGGGCATGAGTGCATCCGGGTGCCTTTCCGCTAAATGCTTTCTGATGTCGAGGGTCTGCTGGTTGGCAGCGAGCGCCCGGGCATGGTGCTCTGGGGTTCGAAGGTCTTCGCTGGCATTATCGTAGCGGTGTGCGAGGCAGAGGTACCCGCAGGCGATTGGCGCCCGGCACGCCGTGACTCCGATGCGCGAGTGTGGCGCGACTGCGGGAGCTCGAATCCCTCCGGGACGTATGTGGCCGCGAGCGTAGGTTCCGACGCCCGATTCAGAGGGCGTCTCGGTAGCCACCCTTGCCGGATGCGTAGAGCGCATCGACCTCGGTTTGAAACCGGCGCAGGATCTCGCCGCGCTTGAGCTTGAGCGTCGGCGTGACCAGACCGTTGTCCACGGTCCAGGGCTCCAGGCCGATGGCGACGCGCCGAATCTGGGCATGAGGCGGGAAGCTGCGCAGCTGATGCGCGATACGTTTGCGCACCTGATTGCGAAGCCTGATATCAAGGGCGCTCTTGTGGTCGTGCGGGTTCAGTCCCAGTTCGGCACACAGCCCTGCCCACTGCTCGCGGTTGGGGACCAGCAGCGCGCAAAGGTGCGGGCGCGATTCGCCGAGCACGATTACCTGCTCGAACAGCGGATCCATGCCGATGGCCATTTCCAGGTCGCCCGGTGCGACCTTCTTGCCGTTGTCGAGCACCAGGATTTCCTTGACGCGACCGGTGATATAGAGCCTGCCGTGCTCGATGTGGGCACAGTCGCCGGTATCCAGCCAACCCTCGGCATCAACCACACGGGCAGTGGCGTCGGGATCGCGCCAGTAGCCCAGCATCACGCCGGGGCTTCGCACGCGCAGCACGCCATTCGCCGCGATCTGCACTTCGACGTCCGGCAGCGGCGGGCCCACGCTGGCGGGTTCGTTGTCCTCGAGCCGATTGGCACTGATCACCGGCGCCGCCTCGGTCATGCCGTAACCGTGGATCAGCGGGAGTCCCAGAGCGATGAACACCCGCGCCAGCTCGGGTGACAGCGGCGCGCCGCCCGCCACCGCGATCCGCAGTCGCCCGCCGAGCCGTACCCTCACCTTGCGGGCGACCAGCGCTTGCAGGAGAGGCCAGGCGAGATGCGACAGCCGGCGTGCTTCCCGGCCCTGGCGCTGCTGGAAACGGCTCCAGCCGACGGTGACCGCATGGTTGAACAGGTGCCGCCGTCCGGCCGGTCCGCGCTGCAGCTGGATCTGAATCCGGTTGTAGACGCGCTCGAAGATTCGCGGCACGGCGATCAGCACCGTGGGACGCACGGCGAGCAGATCATCGGGTAGCTGGGCGATACTGCGCACGTGGGCGACGGTCGACCCGGCCATCATCGGCAGATAATAGCCGGCCGTGCGCTCGAAGGTATGACTGAGCGGCAGGAAGGACAGGAACACGTCACCGGGATAGGCCACCAGCACCTGTAGGCTGGCGTAGGCGTTCCACACCAGATTGCGGTGACTGAGCACGACGCCCTTGGCGCGGCCCGTGGTACCCGAGGTATAGACGATGGTGGCTGGCGCCGTAGGTACCGCTTCGCGGGTGCGCAGCGCACCGCCCTCCGCCGGCAGCCAGTCCGCAACGTTGCGCAGGCGCGGATGCGGCAGTGCCTGGACGGGCGACTCGAGCAGCAGGACGCGCTCCAGCTGTTCCAGCTGATGCCATACCGGCTCCAGGCGACGCCATTGACCGAGATCGCGCAACAGCAGCAACCTGGCGCCGGAGTTGCCAAGGATCCACGCAATGTTGTCGGGGGTGTCGTCCATGAACAGCGGCACGACGATCAGCCCCAGACCGAGTGCCGCCTGATCGAACATCACCCACTGGCGGCAGTTGGGAAGCAGGACGGCCACGCGCTCGCCGGGCTCGAACGGCTCGCGTTCGAGCGCTGCCTGCCAGCGCGCCACCTGTCGCGCCATCTCGCCCCAGGTCGTATCGCGCCATGCACCCGCGTGCGCCTCGAAATGCCGGTAGGCCACGTTGTCGGGCGTGCGCCGCACACGCTCGCGAAACAATGCGCTGAGCGTCGGGGCGGCACCGGGGGAAATGATGTCCGACTTGCTCTCGCTGGTATGCTGCACTCGATCACTCGTGGCGTTGTGGGGCGTGGCCGAGCTGCGGGCTGCACCGGGGCCGGTCGGAGACGCCTGGCCCGGAGTCCGTGCGGGCGGGCGCTCTGCAGCCTGCAAGGCATCGCGGTGCTGATGGTAGCACGAGGGTGCATACGCGGCGGGGCGTGTCCGCGATGCCCTCAGGTGCGCTCGCCGGGCACGCGACGCCCCCGCGACAGCGTTGCAACCCGATCGAGCGCCCGGTCCAGCCGCGCACGCGGCGTGTAGAAGTGCGGTGAAAACCGGACACCGCCGGATCGCACGGCGCACACCACACCCGCTTCGCGCAGTGCCTCGTGCAGCCGTGCTGCAGGCATGCCCTGCACCCGAAAATTGACGATGCCGGCGTAACGGCCGGGCGTGTCGGGTGTCTGCAGAACGACGCCGGGCTGGTTCTGGAGGTGACGCATCAGGTAGGCGCTGTTTTCCAACACGCCCCGCTCGACCGCGGCCATGCCGACTTCCTGCAGCAGGGACAGGCTTGCATGCAGCGCGTGTATCCCGAGCATGTTGGGACTGCCGCATTCGAAGCGCCGTGCATCCTGCGCGACCTCCCAGCTCGCGCGCTCGTAATCACCGGGCTCGGCGACCATGTGCCAGCCGTACTCGTGCAGCGCAATGCGCTCGCGCAGTGCCGGAGAACAGTAAAATACCCCAATGCCCTCGGGGCCCAGCAGCCACTTGTGCGCGTCGGCGGCGACGAAATCCGCATCGCAACGCCGCAGATCGAAGCGCAGCGCGCCCAGGCTCTGGATGGCATCGATGCCCAGCAGGATCCCACGCGCCTTGCAGGCTGCCCCCAGACGCTCGAGATCCATGCGCAGACCTGCGGCATATTGCACCGAACTCACGGCCAGCAGGCGCGTGTGGGCATCGCAGTGCTCGAGCAGTTTCGATTCGGGATCGGGTTCATCGGGATTTATAGGAATCACATGCGCCGCGACGCCGTAGCGCGCCAGTGACTCCCAGACGATGCGATTCGAGGGAAACTCCAGGCTTGCCAGCACCACATTGTCGCCGCGGCGCCAGTCGAGGCCGTGCGCCACGATCGAAAGCGCTTCCGAGGTATTTTTCTGTAGCGCGATTTCGGCGCTCGACTCGGCGTTCAGCAGCGCGCGCAGCTGCTCGCGCACCGCTGCCTCCACGCCCAGCCAGGCAGGATAGTTGCACGCGCCACGGCGCGCGTTCTCGTCGGCAAACTGCTGTACGGCCCGAACGGTGCGCAGCGGCCAGGGAGCGACTGCCGCATGGTTCAGATAGATCAGACCCTCGTCCTGTGGGAACTCCTGTTCGTACATGGCGGTCTCCGCAATCGTGCTGCGCCTCGACGCGACATGGTAGCGCCCGGCCTCGCATCGTGGCCAGCCGCGGCAGGTCTTGTAGCGCGGGCTCGCGCTGCTACACTTCCCACGCCGGTGTCGCGACGGTCGCGGTGCATCCACCGGCGCGAGTTGCGTGTCCGAGCCCATGCCGCAACGTCCCGTGCCACCTCCCAGGGTCAGCTGCGCGAGCTGCCCGAAGGAGAATCCGAGCTCGGTCGCCCTGAGCGTCGAAGCACAGGACCACGTGCTCTATTTCTGCGGGATCGGTTGTCTCGATACATGGCGCGAACGCGCTCAACGTCGCCGCGAGGGCGGGCGTGACGACGGGGACGGCGCGCCTTGAAGCCGCCGCATGGGAGTACCGGGATGCCAAGCGTTCCATTATGGCTGTTGATGGTGGTGGCGCTGCTTTCGGGTACCGCCATCGGGGCTCAGGCCGCGGATGACGCCTCGGCACCGTGGGGCAGGGCGCAGCCTGCCGAGCTGCACTACGCCCCGCAGAAAGTGGTTTACGACGTGACGGCGCACACGCCGGAAGAGCTTTCGAACGTGCTCGATCGCGCCAGCTATCTCAGCAACCTCTACGGCGCCGATCCCTTCGACGCCTCGATCGTCCTGGTGCTGCATGGGGACGAGATCGCGTTTTTCGCGGTCAGGAACTACCCGAAGTACCAGGCACTGATGCGCAGGGCGCAAAGCCTTACGGTAGGCGGGGTGATCGAGATTCGCATGTGCCGGGTCGCGGCGCACCGCCGCGGCTTCGAGCCTTCCGACATCCACGGTTTCGTCGAGGTGGTACCCATGGCGGACGCCGAGATCGTGCGGCTGCAGCGCGAAGAAGGTTACGCCTACATGCGGTAGTGCCGGGCAGGTGCTGCACCGGAGTATCGGGGCGCTGCACCCGTGCAACGATCCGAGACGGCCAGAGAACAAGGCGGCCATGTGCTGCCGGCGTAGTGTCGCCCGCTCCTACAATACGGTGGGAACAGCAGCGCATGGCGGAGCACCAACAGATCGGTCATCTGGGCATCGCACTGGCTCTGGGTCTGCTGATCGGCATCGAGCGCGGCTGGCACGAACGCGCCGCGCACGAGGGCGCGCGCGTCGCAGGCGTGCGCACCTTCGGTCTGATCGGACTGCTCGGCGGTGTCATGGGACTCGCCGCCACACGCATGGGTGTGGCGCTGATCGGGCTGTCGTTCGTCGGTCTGGTCATTGCGCTCACCGCGGCCTACCTGACGGAGCTGAAGCGCGACGCCGACCTCGGCATCACGAGCCTCGTCGCCGGCCTGCTGACGTTCGGTTTCGGTACGCTGGCGGTTCTGGGATTCAGCGCGGCCGCTGCCGCGGCGGCAGTGATTACTGCACTGCTGCTGGGTGTGAAGCCGCAGCTGCACCGCTGGGTGGAGGCGCTGGAGCCCGAGGAGCTGCGTGCCGCCGTCAAGCTGCTGCTGATCTCCGTGGTGTTGCTGCCCATGCTGCCCAATCGTGGCTACGGTCCGTGGCAGGTGCTGAATCCCTACGAGATCTGGTGGATGGTGGTGCTGATCGCCGGCATCTCGTTCACTGGCTATTTCGCTATCAAGATTGCCGGTGAGCGCATCGGCATTGCGGTGACGGGACTGGCCGGCGGACTGGTGTCTTCCACTGCACTCACCCTGCACTTTGCGCGCCTGCGGCGCACACGCCCCGAGCTTACGACGCTGTTGGCGAGTGGGATTCTGCTCGCCTGCGGAACGATGTTTCCGCGCATGCTGCTGATCTCCAGTCTGATCAACCCGCGATTGTTCCCGGTGATCTTGCCGCCTATGGTTGCGATGGCGCTGCCGGTGTACGTGCCGGCGCTGGCGTACTGGTGCTTTCGCGGGCAGCAGCCTGGTGCCACCCAGGCCCGTGTGGTGCAGAATCCGCTCGAGCTCGGCACCGCCCTGCGCTTCGGCGCGCTGCTGGCGTTGATACTGCTGCTCGCGGCGTCGCTTCAGCACTTTGCGGGTCACCTGGGAGTGCTGCTGCTGGCAGGAGTCTCCGGCATCGCCGACGTGGACGCCATCACGCTCTCGCTGTCGCGGATGAGCACCGGAAATCTGAGCACGGCCGTGGTGGTCGCGGGCGTGGTGATCGCCAGCGCGGTCAACAACGGCGTGAAGGGGCTGCTCGCCGCCGTCGTCGGCGGCGTCGCGCTCGGCCTGCGCGTGGGACTTCCCCTGCTGGTGGCCCTGATGGCCGGACTGGGCACGGTGTGGATGATGTCGTCCCTCTGACGGCGTTGTCGGCCCTGCTATCCTTCTTGGAGACGTAGAGCCGGCCGATCGGAGCCCCGCTCGCAGGGTGGCGCCATTCCCGCCTCCCGCGGGCCGGTGACGGACGTGACGTGCCGCCCCCCGTTTCATTCGGCAATAGTGAGAGCCTGGGTTGCCATGGGCCTGGAGATCGAGCGCAAGTTTCTGGTGCAGAGCGAAGCGTGGCGCAGCGCGGCGCAAGGCGCCCAGCAGTATCGCCAGGGCTATCTGAGCCTGGATCCAGAACGCACGGTCCGCGTGCGGGTGGCGGGGCAGGAGGGTTTCCTCACCGTCAAGGGCATCAGCCGCGGCACGAAACGGGCGGAGTTCGAATACCCGATCCCGCTGCAGGACGCTGCACATATGCTGGAGCACCTGTGCCTGCGACCGCTGATCGAAAAGCTACGCCACCGTGTGCCCTGGGCCGGGCTGATGTGGGAAATCGACGAGTTCGGTGGTGACAATCGCGGCTTGGTGGTTGCCGAGGTGGAGCTCGCCGATGAGGCGCAACGCGTGCAGCTGCCCGAATGGGTCGGGCGGGAAGTGAGTGACGACGCGCGCTACTTCAACATCAACCTGGTGACCCATCCGTTCGCGCACTGGTGAACGGTTGCGTCTGCAGCCGCAGCGCGCATCAACGGGAGGAGGCGACATGCCATACCGATTGTTGGCCGGTGAGCCGGTCGGCGAAGGTATACAACGCATCGTGACCGAGCAGATCGACCGGGCGATCGGCGAGCTGCGGGATCGCCGGCCGGACCTGCACGAGGCGGTGCATGAGGCCCGCAAGCACTTCAAGAAGATTCGTGCCGTGCTGCGCCTGGTGCGCGGCGAGCTGGCGCAAGCCTATCGTGAGGAGAACGCCTGGTTCCGCGATCTGGGACGCGAGCTCTCCACGCTGCGCGATATGGCAGCGGCGCAGGAAACGCTGGAGCGTCTCGCCGAGCGTTACGCCGATCAGCTCGACGACAAGGCGATTGCCGCTGTGCGCGGCGGATTGGGCACGCGGCGCTCCGAGCTGATGCAGCACGACGAGGAACTGCTGCAGCAGGTACGGCGCGTGGAGCGGGAGCTGCGCAAGGGCCGACGCCGGCTTCCGGGTTGGCCGCCGCTGGATGACGGTTTCGCCGCGCTGGACACCGGGCTGAAGCGCACCTACCGGCGCTGCCAGCAGACCTACGCCGACGCCTTCATCGATCCCACGCCGGAGCGCTTTCACGCCTGGCGCAAGCGGGTCAAGGATCACTGGTACCACACCCGCCTGCTGGTCGGTGTGTGGCCCAAGGTCATGAAGGGACAGGGTCGCGCAGTGGGCGAGCTCGCCGACATCCTCGGACAGGAACACGATCTGACGGGGTTGCGCGACATGCTTCTGCAGCAGCCGGAACGTTACGGGGAGCCGCGCGGGTTTCAGGTGCTGATGTGCGTTGCGGACCGTCTCCAGGGCGAGTTGCGGCTGCGCGCCAATGATCTCGGCGCGCGTATCTACGTGGAGAAGCCCGGACGCTACGCGGCACGCCTGCGCCAGTACTGGTCTGCGTGGCAGGTGGAGCAGAAGCGCGACGCGCGCTTCGACGAAGGGCCAGGACACGGCGAGCCGGCCGTGGCGGAGCGTCGCGGCGGTGGCCTTGGACGATGAGTTTCCCGCAGCCGTTCTCCCGCCGGGTTCCGTATCCCCGACACGGGTCGGAGAGGGATCCGGAGCCGCCTCGATTCGTGCATGCCTAATCGAGATCACGCCGTTCGACACGGTGCGATACGAGTGCCGGTACGGCGGCGAATTGCGCCAGCTCCCGGGATGCTCGCCCGGAGCGAGCGATGCAGCACCTCGTCCGCGACAGTCTGGCGGGCGGTGCCATCGGTGGTGGGGCGGGTGCCATCGGCGCGATTCGGATTGCCGCGGCGGCGCCGGCGCTATTCGCCAGTGCCGCATTGACCGCCCCGCGGCTTGCGATCGCCGGACCCGTGACTAGGCTTTCGAGTAGGAAGGCGGAGAAGAGGGCATCAAGATGCTGTCCTGGGCTATCGGATTTCTGATCATTGCGATCATCGCGGCGGTGTTCGGCTTCGGTGGGATTGCAGGTGCGGCCGTCGGCATCGCCAAGATACTGTTCTTCATTTTTATCGTGTTGTTCCTGGTGTTCCTGGTGCTGGGGAGACGAACTCCACCAATTTGATCGAGTGCGGCACCTGCAGGCGGATGCGCCTGCAGGTGCTCAATGCTGGCCCATGTACTCGCGGGCGAGCAGCGTGAGCTGAACCAGCTCCGCGAGAGATTTGGCCTGCATCTTCTCCATAATCTTCGCGCGGTGTACCTCCACCGTTTTTCCACTGATGCCGAGCTCCGCGGCGATCACTTTGTTCGACTTTCCAGCTACCACCCCGTCCATTACTTCCAGCTCACGGGGCGTGAGATGGGCCAGCCGCGCGGTGATCTTGGTCCGCTCCGCCATCGCCTGGCGGGTTCGCGCGTTCTGTTCCAGCGCCTCGTGGATGCGATCCAGCAGCTCCTGATCGTGGAAGGGCTTCTGCACGAAATCGACGGCACCGGCCTTCATAGCGCGCACAGCCATGGGCACGTCGCCGTGACCGGTGATGATGATGATAGGCAGCTGCGAGCCCTGGGCGACCAGCTTCTCCTGCAGCTCCAGACCGCTCATGCCCGGCATGCGCAGGTCAAGAACCAGGCAGCCGGCGCGGCCGGGGTAGTAGTTTTCGAGAAACGCCTGGGCCGAGTCGTACGTGGCGACGTTGAGCCCCACCGACTCGATGAGCCAACGCAAAGACTCGCGCACCGCCTGGTCGTCATCGACCAGAAAGACCGTCGGTCCGCGTTGCGCGCTCATTGGCGCTCGTTCCGGGTTGGAACCGTGAAGGAGAAGGTTGCGCCATGCGGGCCGTCGGGAGTGGTCCACAAGCGCCCCCCGTGCGCTTCGACGATAGAGCGGCCGATCGATAGTCCCATGCCCATGCCCTCTGTCTTGGTCGTATAGAAAGGCTCGAAGATCTTCTCGACATGTTCGGGAGCAAGACCCGTCCCCACGTCTGTTACCTGTACCAGCACTTCCTGGCCGCTGTTGACCGATGTGCGGGCGTGAAGTTCACGCCGTCCCGCCTGACCTTCCATTGCCTCGATGGCATTCAATAACAGATTCAACACCACCTGCTCAAGCTGAACGAAGTCGGCCTGGACCGCGGGCAGATCCGGGAGCAGATGCAGCCGTACCTCCACCTTGGATTTGGCCGCCTTGGCTGATGCCATGCGCGCTGCGCCCTGTACCACGGCGTTGAGGTCGACCCTGGTACGTCGGACGTCGCGTTTGCGGACGAACTCGCGAACCCGGCGGATGATTTCGCCCGCGCGCTCCGCCTGGGTCGCGACCTGTTCCAGCGCGTCCAGCAGCGGCGCGTTACGTTCACGGTCGGCGGCCAGGCGCCTCGATGCACCCCGGGCGTAATTGAGTATTGCGGTGAGCGGCTGATTGAGTTCGTGAGCGAGGCCCGTGGCAATCTCTCCCATGGTGCTGACCCGGCAGACGTGGGCGATCTCGGCCTGATGCTGCAGCATCTGCTCCTCGGCACGCCGGCACTGGTCGGTGTCCTCCAGGACGGCGATGAGATAGCGCTCGTCGGCGGCCGGATTCACCATGGACAGCGTCAGCGTCGCCCAGAGCGGATTGCCGTCGCTGCGCAGGAAACGCTGCTCGACCGAGCAGGAGGTCACTTCGCCCCGGACCAGGGCGGGAATATCGAAAGCCGGCTCACCAGCACAGGTGATCTCGTGCAACTCGCGCCCCAGCAGTTGTGCGCAGGGATAGCCGAGAATATTGCAAAAGCGTTCGTTGATTCGAAGAATGCGTCCATCCAACGCAATCTGGGCCATGCCCACCGCGGCCTGTTCGAAGGTGGCGCGAAACCGCTCCTCGCTTTGCTGAAGCTGCGCTTGCGCGTTCTTGCAGTCGGTGATGTCGAAGCAGGTGCCGATGAAGCCGGCGAACTGGCCGTTGGCGTCCCTGTAGGGCCGGCCGACATCGCGCAGCCAACGAAAAGTGCCGTCCCGGCGACGCAGCCGGTATTCTATGGCAAACGCGGTGCGGGTCCGAAAGGCATCGGCATAGACCTGCAAACAGTGCTGCATGTCTTCGGGGTGCAGGCTCTGCGTCCAGCCGTTCCCCAGCTCCTGCTCGAGTGAGTGTCCCGTGAAGTCGAGCCACGCCTTGTTGAAGTAATCGCATCTCGCGTTGCGGTCCGAACGCCAGATCAGCGCGGGACATTCGTCGAGGACATGGGATTCGCCGGCGTCGAGGATATGGGATTGGCCAGTTCGAGACATGGATGCGCTTCCTGAGCGTAAACCGCGGGCTCGGTTCCGCTTCGCGCATGTTGGATACGGAATCTCGACGGGCGCCACGATGCCCGACTACGGATGGGGTTCTGCAAAAACACCCGGCGCCGCCACCCGCGGCGCCGGAAGATTCCTGATCACCGCGGGTAGGCCAGTCTAGCTCATTGAGCGTCGGCTAGCCATCCACCCCCGGCATGCGGATAGCTACTGCCTGCTGCAATACTGCTCCCAGCCGAAGCCCCGGAGAAATTCCCTGGCACTCGGACCACAGTTCACCAACTCGATGACGGCATCGCTCCCCACCTTGTTGCGCAGCATGGTCAGCATGGCGACGCCCGAGTCATGAATCCGATCGGCATTTTCCAGATCGATGATGTACATTGGATTACCACTGCGCGCCTGCTCTGCGGCCCACGAGAACTGCGGATAGCAACCGAAGTCGAACCGACCACTTACGTGCAGTTTGACGACATCGCGGCCGGGAAACATTTGTGCTGTCACTGGCATCTTGGGACTCTCCTTCAATAGTCCTTGGCAGTGCCCCACCTGCGCTGCAGGCAAGGCATCGGCTTTTACCGGCTCCCTCCGCGCGGGCGGCGCAGCACATAAGCCATACGCGCCATCCCCTCCCCGATCCGAGGGTAGGTCGCCTCCGAACAGCCTTCTAGATTTTTCGCGCCTGAGTGGGCGCCGTTGTTGTAACGGCTCCGGACCTTGCCGGTGCCGGGCTTCACCCGAGCGGTGCACGTGCACGCGGAGCAAAAGAGACGCTCCAAATGGCAAAGCGTGGACTTTTATACCTGCATAGACCCATGCGCGGTATCAGGGTGCATCCTGAGCAGGCCTGGGGAGTTCCCTAATTGACAGACGGGCGAACTCATGGGTTGAGGCGTCTTGCTGGGGAAACGCTCCCTGCGATTGCCAAAAAAGTCGAACGAGATGCATATGCCCAGCCATTGCTGCCCCGCCACGCCGCCGAACTTTCCAGTTACTTCATGCTGCTTTTGCGGAATATTGTTCAACTAATTGACAATATTACGTGGCTCTATACGGATCTTTGGTTTCGGACCGCTGCGGGCGAGCATGTGCGACCCACAGGATCGTTCGTTCAACCAAGAGTGGCTGGCTGTTCCATCCAAACGGCTGCAGGATCTTCGACGGCTACGGCGATCGTACACGCCTGGGCAGGCGACACCGGCGGGCCCGGGGGATATAGTGTGCCTCCCGGTCGCCGGGCGGATGGCTCGCCCGGCGTATGCGCCTAGCGGCGCGAATGCCTTTTCGGGACGGCAAGCCGCGCCCGTCCCCCGAGTGGTTGCCACCATCGCGCGGCAGACAAGAGTGGAGAGGTGGAGTGATGAAGCGGGTATTGACGGTCGCGCTCGGTGCGACGCTGCTTTGTGGGGGAGCATTTGCGGATGAGCCGCAGGGTAATCCGCTCAAGGATGACAAGGATCAGATCAACTACAGCGTAGGCTACCAGATCGGTGGAGACTTCAAGCGCCAGAACATCGATCTTCGTTCCGAAGCGCTCATCAAGGGAATCCAGGATGCGGTCTCCGGCGGGCAGCCGCTGATGAGCCCTGAGGACATGCATACGACGCTGGTCGATCTCAAGCGCAAGATCATGGCGGAAGCGCACCAGAAGCAACACCAGGCCCTGGCGGAGCGTGTGGACGAGGGGCGGAAATTCCTGGCGGAAAACGCCAAGAAGGAAGGTGTGGTCACTTTGCCGAGCGGGTTGCAATACAAGGTGCTGAAGGAGGGTGCCGGGAAGCAGCCGAAAGCTTCGGATACTGTGACGGTCAACTACAAGGGCACGCTCGTCGACGGTACGGAATTCGACAGCAGCTACCGCTCCGGCGCGCCGGTCAGCTTTCAGGTCGATGGCGTGATCCCCGGCTGGACGGAAGCGTTGCAGCTCATGAAGGAGGGGGGCCACTGGCAGCTGTTCATCCCGCCGAAGCTCGCCTACGGTGAACGCGGTCCTCTGGCCGACCGCACGCTTCTTTTCGACGTGGAGCTGATCTCCGTGGGGAAGCCGCCGGCGAATGGCGCAGCGGCGGGCGACAACCCGGCGGGTACGACAGCGGATGGTGACGCCGCACAGCCGCAGAAAGCGGGAGCAACGGGTTCAGCCCCCGACGCGCAGGAAAGCACAACACCGGCCCCGCCTGAGGGCGCGAGCGCCGGTGCGGGTGCCACGGGAACGCCCTGACGGCGGCAGGCTCAATCGAGCCCGATTCTGCATTCGCAATCCAATCACCGAGGGCCGCAGCGATGCGGCCCTCGTCTCGTCTAGCGTAGTGCTGCATTCTTGACGGACCTTTAGGCTTTCGATGTAGAGGGCCATCTTGGTGGTTCCACGAGCGTGCGGCACGATGGGCCGCGATCATGAGAACCAGGGCCGCGACAGCATCTCATTTGATGTAGGGCGGATAAGCGCAGCGCATCCGCCATTCATGATCGGCCGGGGCCATGAGTGCATGGAGCACCGTTGCGTACCAGAAAAGATTGGCCATCATCGAGATTCGCGCGCTGCGTGGGTTTCGGGGGCTATGAGGCGTGCTAGGGAAACACAGCGCCGATCGGGATGGCGCGGTGGCGGATGCGCTGCGCTTATCCGCCCTACGAGGTGGGCGCGTGTGGATGCTTTCTTCCGTCTCGGGAGGCGGCGCGTCCGCGAACGCCGGTAAACCTGGTCGGGGTCACTGACCGCGCGTTCAGCCGAGCAGTACGGGCCGTCCGCCGCCTCCCATGCGCGAGGCTGGGCCCCCTGTGGCGCGCCGCCCCGGCACGCGGCCGGCTATTTCCGGAGCAGGTCCTTTGATCAGTCGCCCTACACCGGTCTCGGGCGCGGCCTGCGGATGACGACTGCACCACGAAAAGGTCTGCCGAGATTGGCGGTCGTACTGTCACTTTCGGCGCATGGACTACATATCCCTGCCAGCTTTGACAGCGGCAAAAGCAGCATCCGAGGTGTCCCTCGGGTCGAATTCGTTCACGTTACATGTAGTTTGGTGCAGCATGGCCTTGATGGCACAGGTCTTGTAAAGACTACGCGTACCGTTTGCGAAAGCCGAAAGTGTCAAATTCAATCTGACAGCAAAACGAGGGCGGGAACCGTCGCCCACCGACGTGCCGCGGAGCCGGAACGATGGACGGGCCTGCGGGGTGGCGACTCAACAGTAGTGAAAAAAATGGTTGGCAGCTCGGTCGCACGACCGTAGCGCTGCTCAAAGGAGGATTTATGACCAGTGGAAACGATCTGCCGCGGCTTCGCGCCGCGGTGAGGGCGGGTTTGTTTGCGCTCGGCGCGGGCACCTGCATACAAGCGGTTGCAGTGCCACTTCCGGGGGGGACACTCAATCCGCTGACCATTCCGAAATACGTGACGCCGCTGGTGATCCCGCCCGTCATGAAAGATAACGGAACGGCTCACGAATACGACATCGCGGTGCGCCAGTTCAAGCAGCAGATCCTGCCGGGGGGGATCTGGAGCACGCTGCCAGGCTGCGTCGGACAGAACTGCACCTTCCCGCCCACCACGGTTTGGAGCTACGGTCCCGACGCGGACCCGACCCCGGGTACGGCCCCGGATCCGAACTCCCAGTTCAACTACCCGGCCTACACGATCGAGAACGTGGTGAACACGACAACCACGGTCGACTGGATCAACGACCTGGTCGTCAATCCGGACGCCTGCAAGAACAGCAGGCACCCGGCCAGTGACAGCGCCTGCCACTACCTCAGCCACCTGCTTCCCGTGGATCGCACTTTGCACTGGGCCAACCCGGAGCAACTGCCGTGCATGGACCCGAGCAAGACCAAGGACTGCCGTCCGGACCCTGCCCGTAGCCCGTTGCTCATGCAGCTTCCGTATCAGGGCCCGGTACCGATCGTGACCCACGTGCACGGTGCGCATGTCACTCCGGAGAGCGACGGTTATCCGGAGGCCTGGTGGCTGCCGCGCGCCAACAATATTCCCTGGTGGTATGCGAAGACCGGCACGCTGGTCAATCAGTACGGCACCACCACCAACAATGCGCCCGGGGTGGCTACCTTTACATACCCCAACACTCAGCCGTCCACGACCCTCTGGTACCACGACCATGCCCTGGGCATGACGCGCAACAATGTCTACGCGGGGCCGGCGGGTTTCTGGCTGATTCGTGCGTCGGGCGGCGGGGAGACCGGCCTGGTCTCGGGCACCTTGCCCGGCCCGCCTCCGACGGCCGGTCAGGGAGTACTGGCCCTGAACGTTCCGGGCGACCCGGTGCGGGGCGGTATCCGCGCGATCCCGATCGCGATCCAGGACCGCTCCTTCAACAAGAACGGCTCGCTTTTCTACCCGGCCAACCGGGCTTTCTTCGAGGGTCTGGGCAACGGCCAGCAGTCCGGACCGTTGGCGAACCTGGTCGCGGGACTGGCGATTTCCACCATCGGCGGCCTGCTGCCCTCGGACATTCCACCGATCTGGAACCCCGAGGCGTTCTTCAACGTGATCGTGGCCAACGGGGTGACCTGGCCCGTGCTGGAAGTGGAGCCGGACCTGTATCGTTTCCGGCTGCTGAACGGGTGCGACGCGCGGTTCCTGAACCTGAGCCTGCAGGCGCTGAACGCCGCCGGAGAGCTGATCGGTGAGGTGCCGTTCTATCAGATCGGGGCCGAGCAGGGTCTGTTGCCCAAGGTCGTCAAGATCGTGCGCGGTGCGCGGGTCGCGCTGCCTGGCAACGGGAGGAACCCCGAGCTCACCCCGGCGCCTCTGCCTGATCCACAGGAGAACGTCGCCGGTCTGCTGATGGGCAACGCCGAGCGCGCGGACGTGCTAGTGGACTTCTCCAGACTGCCGGCCGGCACGGTAAGCGTTCGTATGCTCAACACGGCGCCCGACTCACCCTTCGGCGGGTTCCCGGTCGATCCGGCAGACCCTGACACCACGGGGCAGGTGATGGAGTTCCGGTTGGTTCCGGATGATCTCACGGTAGGGGAAGACTTCACGCCGCCGGAGAACCTGGTGCTGAGCCTCCCGGATCCCGGCGATCCGGCGAACGGCGGCATTCGGCGCCCCGTGCGTGATCTGGCGCTGCTGGAGGAGGAATCGCTGCTGATCTGTGTTACCGTCCGCCCCAACGGCAAGATCCTTCAGGATCTGCTGGGAACGCCTGACCCGAACAACCCCGGCACCTGCGTCGACCAGCGCCCTCATCACCAGGGCCAGCTGCGGCCTTCCGTGCCGTTTGCACCCAAGGCCGCGCTGCTCGGAGTCAACGGCTCCGACGGTGGCACGGTGACCCTCTGGTCGGATCCCATACAGACCAACCCCGCGCTGGGTGCGACGGAGACCTGGGAGCTGTGGAACCATACGTCGGACAGCCACCCGATCCATATGCACCTGGTGAAGTTCAAGGTGGTAAACCGCGAGGCGCTTGATCCAGTCACGGGTGCACTTTCCGGCGTGATCGAGCCACCCGAGCCCACCGAGGCGGGCTGGAAGGATACCGTAATCACGTATCCGGGCGGGGTTACCCGCGTCAACGCGACCTTCGACATCCCCGGGCTGTACGTGTGGCACTGCCATATCGTCGAGCACGAGGACAATGAAATGATGGTCCCGTACTGCGTGGGCGATAAGAACACCGCGCCAGGATGCGGCGTGGTACCGTAGACCGCAGTTCGCACCCGCTGCAAAATCCAGGGCCGCCTTCGGGCGGCCCTGTTTATCCAATGCCGCCCGTCCGTATCGCGTGCGGCGAGCCAACGGCAGACCAGTGGCTCGATGAGATTTCACTCGTGTTTGCGGGATTTGCGCTCATGCGGCTGCCCGGAGATTGCGGGCACCTGCAGCCGAAGCGACAGGCCAGGCGCTGAGCCCCTCGATGCTCGGACGGCTGGCCCGGAAGTCTCACCCGCATCCCGGGAGCTGGCGGAATTCCCAGCCGTCCTGGAACGAATGTGATCGGCGTAACTATCACTTGCGTGAAGACCCAGCCAGGGCGAGCGAGAAAGTGCCGGAACCGGGATAGGCCGGCGGCGTGAACACCTGTCATCATTGGGCAATCATGAAGAATGCCAGACCTTCTCTGCGATCCATTTCACTTACACCCAGCCGCTCGCCGGCTGGTGAGATTTCCGGGCTGGAGTACGGGCGGGCGGCCGCACTGGCGGTGCTGGTGGCATGGTGTGGCTTCGCCGCAGCCGGTGGCGCCGCGGGATCAGACGGCACGTCGCAGCGCGAGGCGGGTAGGCTCATCTATGAGTCAGGTATCCTTCCGGACGGCTCGCCGCTGCGTGCCGAACGGCCGGAGGGCTTCGTGCTGGAGGGCGCTGATGCCGCCTGTGTCACCTGTCACCGCCCGAGCGGCATGGGTTCGGTCGAGGGCTCGATCGGGAACGCGATTCTGGTGCCGCCGGTGGCAGGTCCCGTGCTGTTCGCGCCTGCCAGGTTCCACGGAGTCTATCTCGATCCCGTTCATCACTGGGTGCCCAATGCACCCTGGCGGCGTGCGCTGACCCGCAGTGCGTACGACGAGCCGCGGCTTGCGCGCGCGCTGCGTGAAGGGGTGGACCCCGACGGCGTTGCGCTGCTGGCGCCGATGCCGCGCTATTCGCTCGGCGACTCCGCGCTCGCCGCGCTTGCCGCCTACCTCCGCGAGTTGTCCGCGCGCCCTTCGCCGGGAGTGGAGAACGGCATCCTGCACCTGGCCACGGTGATCGCTCCCGACGTGCCTGCAGCCCAATCGGATGCCGTGTTGGGTGTCGTGCAAGCCTGGGCCGGAGCCTCCCGTGCGTCGGGTCACGAGTGGCGGCTGCACGTGTGGGCGCTGTCCGGTGCACCCGAGGGCTGGGAAGCTCAGCTGGCTGAGTGGTATGCGAAGCAGCCGGTGTTCGCCGTGCTTTCGGGTGTGGGCCGCGCCGAGTGGAGGCCCGTGCACCGGTTCTGTGAACGCCAACGGGTGGCCTGCGTGCTGCCCTCGGTGGAGGTTGCACCGGAGGGAAGCGATGGCTTTTACGCTGTCTATTTCTCCCCCGGCGTCACGCTCGAGGCGCGCCTGCTGGCGCGTGATTTGAAGACTGCGGGACTGGAGCAGCGCACGTCGCCCGGTATCGTGCAGGTCTATGCCGACGCCTCCGGTCAGCGCGCCGCCCGGACGCTGGGCGCGGAGCTGGTTACCGAGGATCGGCACTTGCGGATCACGGCGCCCGCCACGGCGCTGACCGGGCTGGGCGCCGACGACACCCTGGTCCTGTGGCTGCGACCCGCGGAGCTGGAGCAGCTGGTGGCCTCGGTTCCCGCGAGACCGGCGGCGGGATGCGTGTACCTGTCGGCTCTGCTGGCGCCGCCCGGGAGCGTGCGGCTGCCGGCCAGCTGGAAAGCCAAAGTGGTCTACGTCTCGCTGTTCGACGACCTCGGCGTGCAGTCGGAGATCGCGCGGCTGCGGCTCCGGCGATGGCTGCGGCGCGCAGGCGTTCCCGCGGCGGAGCGCGATCTGCGGCTGCAGGGCGATGCCTATGCGGCGTGTTACCTGTTCGCAAAGGCTCTGGACGACATTCGCGAGCAGGAGATACGCCGTCCTCCCGTGCCGCTGCGGCGCGAGCATCTGCTGGAGATGCTGGAGACCGAGGTACAGAAGTACAGCGATGGCACCCGACTGGTAGACCCGGACAGCCACGTGGCCTTTTACGGGCGCATGAGCCTCGGACCCGGCCAGCGTTTCGCCGTGCACGGCGGAACGCTGCTGCGCTATGCCGCACCCGATGCGGATCGGCTGCAGCCCATCGGCGAACGGATCGTGCCTTGACCCGCGCGGTGGGAGGAGAAGGATCGGGGTTACGGCGCTGGGGGGAAGACGGCGAGCAGCTCGATGGTGTAGATCAAGTCACGCCTGCGCAAGAGGTTGTTCCCAGCGCGGGCGAAGCCCATGCTGGGAGGGATGACAACCCGCCATTGGTCGCCCTCGCGCATGAGGGAGAGTGCCTCGCGAAGCCCGGGTACGACAATCTGATCCAGTTCCATGCGCAGCGGCTTGCCCTTTTCGGTCTCATCGGTGCTGTCGAACACGACGCCATCGGAGAGCGAGCCTTCGTAGCGGACCTCGATGACGTCGTGCGCCCCGGGATGCCTGCCGCTCCCGGCTTTCAGGACCTCGTATTGCACCCCGCTCGGTAGACTGACGACGCCTTCGCGCCTGGCATTGAGCGCGGCGAAATCGTCCACATACCCTCCGGTCCGCGCGGGGGGTGGCGGAGCGGAACGGTCCTTTGCCTCGGACGATGCCTCGAGTGTGGCGAGCGCGGCGCGCATCTCGGCGTCACTGAGCCGAGCCTCACCCCCCGAGAGCGCATCCAGCATTCCCTGAAACACCGGCTGGAGGGCAATGCCCGTGCCCTGTCGCTGAAGCTTGGCGAGATACTGGCCCAGCCGGTAACCAACGCTGTAATTGAGCTGCTCGTGCGCCGTCACCGGATCAGATGGCGCTTCAGCGGCATGCACCGGAAGCCCCAGCGCCCCTACGAGCAGAACCGCCGCAGCGTGCCGCGCGAGCGGCCTGGGATTCAGGGTGTTTCGGAAATCGTGCACGCGTCCTCCCCGCAGCTTTTCGCCCCGCCTTCAACCGTGGGAAGTCGGTTTCGCATCCCGCTGCGCGAGCTTACCAAGAATGCGGCGTGCGCCCAACGTGGACTCGCCGTCATGTAGCGCTTTCTCGTGCCCCGTCCCGGTGGTGTTATTGGTCTACCAGCTTGTAGCCCGCACCGTGCACGGTGATCAGGTAACGCGGTGCCGCGGGATCGGGCTCGATCTTCTTGCGCAGCCGTACGACGAAGTTGTCGACGGTGCGCGTCGCAACTTCGCCATGATGGCCCCACACGGCGGCCAGCAGGCGATCACGGGAAAGCACCTCGCCCCTGTGCTCGACCAGATAGCGCAGCAGATCCATCTCCTTGGCACTCGCATCCAGGGCGGCGCCATCACGCGTAAGCGAATGGCGCTCGAAGTCAGCCAGGGCGAGACCGATCGCCACCGGCCCGCGCCGCCGTGCGGCGAGCGTTCTGCGACGCAGGTGCGCGTGAATGCGGGCGAGCAGCTCGCGCAGGCTGAACGGTTTCACGACATAGTCGTCTGCGCCGACCTCGAAGCCGAGTACGCGGTCTGGCTCCTGGCCGCGCGCGCTCAACATGATGATCGGCTGTGTCGCTCCCGCGGCACGCAGCTGCCGGCACAGTCCGACGCCGTCCCCATCGGGCAGCATGAGGTCCAGCAGGATCAGGTCGGGTCGCAGCTCGAGCACACAATTGCGTGCCTCGCGGACCGTTCCGGTGGTGATCACCCGATAGCCCTCGAGCTCGAGATTGTCCTGCAGGCCCGCGCGCATGGCGGCATCGTCCTCCACCACCAGCACGGTCGCACTCATGCCGGGCTCTTGCACGCGGGGAAGGACACGACGGCGCGCAGGCCGCTGTGGCCCTCGGGGGTGTCGAGGATCAGACGGGCGTGGTGTGCCGCGGCGATCTGCTTCACGAGCGCAAGGCCCAGGCCGCTGCCACCGGCCTCGGAAGCGCCTGGCGTCCCTCCCGCAACCGGATCGTCGCCGGCAGCCGCAAGACCGGGCCCGAAATCGATCACCTCCAGGTCCACCCAGTCGGGATCTCCGGCGAGGCGCACGACGACGCGCTTGCCCGCGGCGGCATACTTGCACGCGTTGTCGATCAGGTTCAGCAGGATTTGGGTGACACCATGCCGGTCATGTGCGACGCAGGCGACTGCGGCCGGCAACGCGCTCTCCAGCGCGAGGCCCTGTTCCTGCACACGCGGCGCGTAGTCTTCGAGGACGGCCGCGACCGTGCTGCGCAGGTCGACGTCGGTCAAATGATAGAGCCTGTCGCCCTGGCGCAGCCGGGCGAAGTCGAGCACGTTGTCGATCATGCGCGTGAGACGCTCGGCCTCGCGCAGAATCACCGCATGGTAGCTGCGCTGCCGCTCAGGATCCCCGATCCGCTGCAGATGCAGGGTCTCGGCATACATGCGAATCAAGGCCAGCGGCGCCTTGAGTTCATGCGAGACGTTGGCGACGAACCGGTTGCGCAGCTCGACGATGGCACGTTCCCGTTGTAGCTCCCGTGACACGGCGAAGGTCGCCATGACCATGGTAAGCAGCACCGCGCCGGCCACCCCCAGGATGGGACGGTCGGCACGGCGCAGCGCCGCCTCGAACGAGCTTGGGTCCGGTCGGAACGCCAGCAGCCAGCCATTCAATACGCGCGTGAGCGGCCAATTGAGCGCACGATCGTCCCAGTCGGCCTGTGCGTCCTGCAGGGCCACCGTGCCGCCTTCGGTGGTGCCGAACTCGGCGAGCAACTGTTGGACGTGGCGCCTCTGGAGCAACTCCAGGTCGAAGCGCAACAGCAGCCAGCCCTGGGCCGCATCCACATCGCTGATCGGCTGCAGCGCAAACAGCGACGCGTGCCCCTGCAGATCGCTCACGAAGCATGGCACGCCGAAATCCTTCACTTGCTGTTCCAGGCCGCGCAGCACGACGCGCCGGGTGAGCCAGTCGTCGAAGCGCTCGGTATCGGAGTGCAGCGGTGCCGGGAAGCTGCTTCGCACGTGCAGCCTGGAGTCGAGGAATACGACTGATTGCACTTCGGGAAAGGCGCTGCGCAGCCATTGCAGGCGTGCCGTGTCCACCGCGTCCGCCGGAATGTTCTTGAGCCCGTTGAACGGCCGCCGTATGGCAGAGAGCAATGACTGCTCGACATGGTTCGCGAGCAACGCCATGGCCTTGGCCCGCGAATCCCGCAGCGCGTCTTCCAGGCGCGCGCGCTCTCCTTGGAGCAACTCGATGGTGAACGCGGATATGCCGAGCACCGCAACGAGCAAGGTGCCGACCAGTACGATGGGCGCGCGCCCGCGCCGCGGCGGGGTACGGGCGGTCCGCCCGAATCGGATCCCTGCGGTGACGCCGAAACGACGACTGTTCATGCCGGAAGTTTACATGAGCGTTACCGCGATATGCCGTTCTGCCGCGCCGCCCGGTGAGATATGCGGGTTTACCCCTTGCGGCGGCGTCGAATGGGTGGAGGTCGGCGGGGACAGCCTCACTCCGCGGTCGAAAGGCAGGGCCCCACCCGAAGGTGGGACCCCTGGGGGGCTACTTGCTACTTGCTCTTGGTGGTCGGTTGTGCGGCTTGCTCGGCCTTGGCGCTGCCACCGTGCTTCGCCATGCAGCGCTTCAGATAGCTCTGCATCTCCTTGGCGGGAATGTGGTTCTTCGTTGCCATCTCGTGGCAGACCTTTTCGCCGGAGGCGGAAGTGGCAGCCATGGTGGGCAGACCCGCAGTCAGCAGAACAGAGGCAGCGGCGGCAAGCAGTACGGTCCTGATCATAAAGTTCTCTCTCCTTCTTCCAGTTCGTCCCGACCGTCACGCACCGGTGGCCGGTTCCGGGAGTCGGGCGGAGCAGGGCGCCGCCCGTACGCTGCATAAGTTAGCGCAGAGCCGGAGTACGGGAATCACGGCGCTGTAGGCGTTTGTAAAGGATTGTCACGAGCGGCGCCTGGGGGTCGAGGCAGCCTCGAGATGCGCCTGCCGCGCCATCTCACATCGATGCCCTGCCGCGGCAGGATCAGGATTCCTGCGGATCGCGTTCGTCCGGGCGCCTGGCCTTCACTTGCGCCAGCAGCGCCACCGAGCGTGGCTGGAGTCTGTAGGGCTCACGAGTGTGAAAGTAGCGCCCGTCGCCGCGCCGGCCGCCCTCGAAGCTGGTATCGAGCAGTACCTGCCAGCGCGCGAAAGGCGGATCCGGAGGCACGGAGAACGCGATCTCGTCATGGTAGGCGTTCAACAGCAGCAGGAGATTGTCGTCCCGTATCGGGTGGCCGCGCTCGTCGTGCTCCTCGATGGCATTGCCCGCCAGCAGCAGGCCCAGGCACTGGGCAAAGGAAAGATTCCATTCCTCGTCGGTCATCTCACGCGCATCCGGCGTGAGCCAGGTGATGTCCTTGACGCGGGCGCCCTTGATGCTGCGGCCCTGGAAGAAGTGTCGGCGCCGGAATACCGGATGGGATTTGCGCAGCCGGATCAGCTGCTGCACGAATCGCATCAGAGCCTTGTCCTCGGGATCGAGCGCCCAGCTGAGCCAGCTGATCTCGTTGTCCTGGCAGTAGGCGTTGTTGTTGCCGCGCTGGCTTCGACCCATCTCGTCGCCGGCGAGCAGCATGGGCACTCCCTGCGACAGCAGCAGCGTGGCAAGCAGGTTGCGTTTCTGGCGACGACGCAGGCCGTTGATGTGCTGATTGCGGGTCGGGCCTTCCACGCCGCAGTTCCAGCTCAGATTGTGGTTTTCCCCGTCGCGGTTGTCCTCGAGGTTGGCCGCGTTGTGCTTGTCGTTGTAGCTCACCAGGTCTTCGAGCGTGAAACCGTCATGGCAGGTAACGAAATTGATGCTGGCGTAGGGGCGTCGGCCGCCGTGGCCGTACAGGTCGCTGGAGCCGGTCAGGCGATAGGCGAGCTCGCCGATCAGTCCGCCGTCGCCCTTCCAGTAGCCACGCACCGAATCGCGGTAGCGTCCGTTCCATTCCGTCCAGCCCACCGGGAAGTTGCCGACCTGATACCCGCCCTCGCCGAGATCCCACGGCTCGGCGATGAGCTTGACCTGGGAGAGCACCGGGTCCTGGTGGATGATGTCGAAGAAGGCGCCAAGACGATCGACCTCGCGCAGCTCGCGTGCGAGCGCCGAGGCCAGGTCGAAGCGAAAGCCGTCGATGTGCATCTCCAGCACCCAGTAGCGCAGGCTGTCCATGATGAGCTGCAGCACGCGCGGATGCATCATGTTGAGCGTATTGCCGCACCCGGTGTAATCCATGTAATAGCGCGGGTTCTCCGGCACCAGCCGGTAATAGGCGCAATTGTCGATGCCGCGAAAGGAAAGTGTCGGGCCGAGGTGATTGCCCTCGGCCGTATGGTTGTACACCACGTCCAGGATCACCTCGATCCCCGCCGAGTGCATGGCTTTCACCATGGTCTTGAACTCGTTCACTTCGCCGGTCGCCGAATAGCGCCCGTCCGGTGCAAAGAAACCGATGGAGTTGTAGCCCCAGTAGTTGCGCAGGCGCTGCGCAACCAGGTGGCGGTCGTCGATGAAGGCGTGCACCGGCATGAGCTCCACCGCGGTGACGCCCAGGCGTCGCAGGTGCTCGATCACCGGCGCGGTGGCCAAGCCCCGCATATGTGCCGCGCAGCGGCGGCGGGATTTCCGGATGCTGCACCGTGAAGCCCTTCACGTGCAGCTCGTAGATCACGGTGTCATGCCACGGCGTGCGCAGCAGGCTGGTCGTCCCCCCAGGTGAATGCGCTGTCTATGACCCGGCACTTCGGCACGCCGGATGCGCTGTTGCGCCGGTCGATCGAGAGATCCTCCTGTCCGCTTCCGACGCGATAGCCGAACAGCGCATCGCTCCACAGCAGCGGTCCGACGATGTCCTTGGCGTACGGGTCGAGCAGCAGTTTGTTGGGATTGAAGCGATGTCCCGCTTCGGGCGCATAGGGCCCGTACACCCGATAGCCGTACAGCAGGCCGGGCCGCGCCTCGGGCAGATAGCAGTGCCAGACCTGGTCGGTCTGCCAGCGCACGGAAACGCGATCGATTTCGCGCCGTCCCTTGGCGTCGAAGATGCACAGCTCGACCTGCTCGCCGTGCTCGGAGAACAGCGCGAAATTCACTCCTTCGCCGTCCCATGTCGCGCCAAGCGGATACGGCCGACCCGGCCAAACGGCCATTTTTTGTTTCTGCATTGGAGCCGCCTTCGTTCTGGAGACGTTCGAACCGCCTGCGATGCGATAGTACCACGGCCGCACGGGAGGTCCGGACGTGGCCCGCGACCGCAGGACGACGCGGCGATGTTACAATGAGACTGCCGGTCCGGAGCGCGGTGCTGAACCCCGGCCGTGGCGCAGCTCGCACGCGTGACGGGAGGAACGTCGATGTCACAACCGCTCGCCGAGTCCCAGTCGCCCGAACCGCAATCGCGGCCCGGGGTCTTCGAAGTGAAGGACTGTGCACTGATCTCCATCGCGACCGGCAAGCGGGCGTGGACCCTCAAGGAGCTGCACGACACGCTGAGCGCCATCAGTCTCGACAGCGTCTACTTCCATTTCTGGGGTGGGTTGCTCGAGCCGCGCTTCGAGGAGCGCGAGTTCAACAATGATTTCGCGGGCTGGGCCCGGCACGGACTGCATGACGCCATACTCGCCGAACGCCTGGCGATGGTGGATCCGATCGACTATCCGCAACTGGAGGAGCTGCGCCAGGAGCTGATGGAGGTCATTGAGGAACGCCTCGACGAAAGCGAGTACCTTCCCTGGGTGCGGGCGACCAGGCCCTTTCTGTTCATTCGCTCGCAGATCGTGGTATTCGATACCCACCGTCGACTGGAGCACCCCCGCCAGCTTGCCGACGTGCTGCCGCAATTGTCCACCGGCAGCATCTTCTATCACTTCATCGACGCCCGTCGTCGTCTCAGCGAATCGATTGACGACTTCCGCCTCTGGCTTTCGGGGTTCGACAGTGATTACGGGAATCTTTGCGAGCGCCTGCGTGGCATCGATCCGTACTTCGGCACGCTCGCCGAGCTGCGCGGGAAGCTGAGCGAGATCTTCCACCAATGCTGCCCGGAAGCTCATCCGTGAATCCGCTTGACGAGTATGCGCAGTTCGTCGGCCCGGACGTGATCGAGCACCTGCGCCAGCTGGCGGCACCCCTGCAGGGCAAGACCATCGTGCACGTCAACTCGACGCGGGTCGGCGGAGGGGTCGCGGAGATACTCGACAAGCTGGTGCCGCTGACGCGGGACCTGGGCGTTGACGCGCATTGGGAGGTCATCAGCGGCGAAAACGAGTTCTACCAGTGCACAAAGCACATGCACAATGCACTGCAGGGCAACCAGACCCGGATCCCGGCCAGCTTGCTGCGGGCGTACCAGGATACCAATGAGGCCAATGCCGAGCGCCTGCGCCCGCTGTTGGAGGAAGCGGATTTCGTGACGATTCACGACCCGCAGCCGGCGGCCCTGCTGGCGCACTGTCCGAATCGCAAGGGTCGCTGGATCTGGCGCTGTCACATCGATGCCAGCCATCCCTACCGGCCGGTATGGAAGTTTCTGCGCCAGTTCGTGCTGGCCTACGATGCCAGCATCTTTTCGCTTCCGGACTTCACCCAGGCCCTGCCGCATCCCCAGTACATCATTCCGCCCAGCATCGACCCGCTCAGCGAAAAGAACGTCGATCTTCCGCAGCACGAAATCGAAGCCGTGTTCCGGCGCTTCGGGCTGGATCCGGAGCGCCCGCTGGTCGCGCAGATTTCGCGTTACGACCGGTTCAAGGATCCGCTCGGTGTGATCCGCGCCTACCAGCTTGCGAAGAAATTCCTGCCCAGGCTGCAACTGGTGCTGGCCGGCGGCGGTGCGAGTGACGATCCGGAGGGGAACGTGGTGCTGGAGGAAGTGCGCACAGCTGCGGCGGACGATCCCGACATCCACGTGCTGCTGCTTGCACCCGACGAGCACCGTACCATCAATGCCCTGCAGCGGGCCGCGGACATCGTGCTGCAGAAGTCCACGCGCGAAGGCTTCGGCCTCACCGTGACCGAAGCCATGTGGAAGGGCAAACCGGTGATTGGCGGAGACACTGGCGGAATCCGCCTCCAGGTCATTGACCACCATACCGGTTTTCTGGTCAATACGCCGGAGGGGGCCGCCCTGCGCATCCGATATCTGCTGCATCAGCACGAGCGGGTCCAGGAGATGGGTCGCAAGGCACGCGAGTTCGTGCGCGAGAACTTCCTGCTCACCCGCCAGCTGCGGGAGAATCTGACGCTGATGGTCGCATTGCTTTATGGAGCGGTGGACCGGGTGGAGGTCGGATGAGCACGAACAGTCGCCGCGCTGCGTCAAAGCGCTATTATTACAATGTTGGTTCCAACGATCGAGAGGTGCAGCGATGAGCATTGCCCCGACAGTGGAAAGATTCCTCATCGAACACCGCGTGCCCTACGACCTCGATGGCACACGTTCCAACGGTGAGCAGCGCGGCCTCCGCACACGCGGCACGGATACCGCAGGAGGAACTGGCCAAAGCCGTCGTGATGAAGGATGCAGAAGGCTATCTGATGGTGATCATTCCCGCCGATCACCGGGTGGACATGGAAAGCCTGCGAGCGGAGCTGCAGCGCGACATCCGGTTCGCCGGCGAGTCCGAGCTGCGCGACCTGTTCTGCGACTGCGCGCTCGGCGCGATCCCTCCGCTGGGCAACGCCTACGGTATCGAGACGCTGGTCGATGAGGGCATCCGCGCGCACGCCGACGTTTACTTCGAGGCGGGTGACCACCGCGAGCTGGTACATATTCCGACCGAGCGCTTCCTCGATCTGCTTGGGCCCGCGCGCCGCGCGCGTCTGGCGTCGCCGCGCGCGCTGATCCGGGCTGGTCAGGAAATTCCGTAGCGGCTCAGCTTGCGGTACATCGTGCGTTCACTGATGCCCAGTGCTTCGGCCACCTTGCGGCGATTGCCGTTGTGCTCGCGTAACAGCTGGGCGATGTGCTGTGCTTCGATGTCGTGCAGGCTGAGCGTGGAGCAGCCCGGCTGTGCGGAAGCCGACGCCGGAATCGGGAAGGACGGGAGTCGCACCTGAGGCACGGGCGCGCCGGCATCCGTCACTTTGGGCTCCAGCACCCTGGCGATCTGCGCTGCGTCGATCTGCCCACCTGGACTGTTGCTGGCGGCCACAGACAGCACGTTGCGCAGCTCGCGAATGTTCCCGGGGTAGTGATACTCCTGCAATCTGGCGAGCGCCCCCGGCATCAGGCGATAGGCCTTTTGCGTGGAATGACTGAAGCGTTGCAGCAGTGCCTGGGCCAGCTCGGGGATGTCCTCGGGCCGCTCGCGCAGTGCGGGTAGCGCGATGGAGAGGCAGGCGACACGGTAGTACAGATCCTTGCGGAAGCGCTCGGGATCACCAAGGGCGCGATTGGTCGCGCAGAGGATGCGCGCATCGCCGTGCAGCATCTCTCGTCCGCCGACGCGACGGAATTCGCCCGTCTCCAGCAGGCGCAGCAGCTTGGCCTGGAGTGTGGTGGACATCTCACCGATTTCGTCGAGGAACAGGGTCCCGCGGTGCGCCAGCTCGAACAGTCCCTTCTTCTCGCCGAAGCTGCCGGTGAATGCACCCCGTTCGTATCCGAACACTTCGCTCTCGAACAGCGCCTCGGTCAGCACCGTGCAGTCCAGGGTGAGGAACGGGCGCTCGCGGCGGCTGGACCGGTTGTGGATGTAGCTGGCTGCGAGCTCCTTGCCAGTGCCGGTCTCTCCCTGTAGTAGCACAGGGACCTCCGAGGCCGCGGCCAGCTCAAGCTGCTCCAGCACCCGCATGAAGGCCTTGGATTTGCCGACCATGCTGGCCTTGCTCGCGTCCAGATGCTGCTGTTCACCGAACTCCTCCAGCGCCTCTCCCAGATAGAGCTCACCATCGGCGGACTCGATCGGATAGACCGTGACGCGCACCCGCCGGATCTGCCCGGTGGCGTCGTAGTGCGTGTGCAGGCACGAATGAATGTGCTTGGTGTGGTAGACCTGCTGATAAGGACACTCTTCGCCGAGCTCGGCGCAGGGACGGTGATTGGCGTGGCTGGCTTCGTAGCAGTGTTGTCCGATCAGCTGGTGCTGCGGAATGCCGTACGCCAGCTCGAAGGCCTGATTCGCAGCGACGATGTAGAAGTGCTTGTCGATAACGAGGAACGGTTCCTGGTGCGTATCGACCAGCGATTGAAGCTTGATCCCCTTGGTCATGGCTCCCCCGTCGCACTCGTGAGGACTTCCGTTTTGCCGCGAAGTATGACGCGAGTGACAGGCTTTGGCCAGATCTTCCCACGTCGATAAATAGCGGTCCAGACTGCAGGTCCGCGGTGCCGAGCGCTGTGAGACGCTAGGCTGCCACAAGTGTCATGACATCTTGTCAGAACGGTGTCTGTCAAGGTCCAGTCGGCGGATTTGTTTGTTCATAAATTTCCGTTGCTTACTCCTTATATCCAGAACGGTATGTGGTTTGCTCTGCTAAGAGCCGAACAGGCGGCCAGCATGGGGCGCAAGCCACCGCAGGGTGGCGGCGACAGGATGCTAGGGAAGCACGTGCTCATGAAGGCCCGGGATTCGACCCATTCCAACGACGTCACTCAGCGAGCTGCCCGGCAGTCAGGGTCGACAGCCGGGTCGCTGTGCCGTGCCGGTCCGAGCGGTCCCGGTGCGACGCAGCGTTTTGGGGCGCCCCTTCGGGGGCGTCCTGTATCTTTGTCGCCAGTTCTGCCTGGTGTCGGCTCGCGCGCTGGGTTGCATGTCTGAGGCCGGCGCTTGCGGCCCCGCCGACTGCCGGCGGAACACTTCGCCAACTTCTTTTTGCGTTGCAGCCGTGCTACCGTGAGAATAAGCTCCGGCAAAAAGAGACGTAGCTGCAAACGGCGGGAACACGCGGTGATGCAGACGTCGATCGCGGAGCGAGGAGGAGCGAAAACATGTACCAGAAGCTAGAGGCAAGCAACGGGAATCTGCTGGGCTGCCTGATGAGCCGGCGTGTGACACGTGATGACTTCACGACGCTCAACACGCATGTCGAAGAGGCGCTCAGTCAGTGGGAGAATATTCGTTTGCTGCTGGAATTGAGAGAACTGCAGGGCGTACAGCCTTGCGCGGTGGTCGAAGAGCTCAAGCTCAATCTCAAGAACGGCAGTGCCATCGAGCGCATGGCGGTGGTTGGAGATTGCAGGCAGGAGAAGTCGTGGGCTCGCAATGGCGTGACGTTCGTACGTACCAAGCTCCGTTTCTTCGAGGTCGGCGAACGCGACGACGCCTGGCAGTGGGTCCAGGAGAACTGACGCTCCTTCCCGTTGGCAGGAACGAGCCTAGGGGCGGCCGCTGGCGCCAAAGCGGTGGGCGGATAATCACGGGCGCCCCTTTTCTTGCACTATCATCAGCCGAAAGTCGCCGTCGCGGCTGGCGTTTGTGCTGTCCGTCAGGCGTGAGCGCCGCGGGCGGCACTCGGTACCGCGGGCAGGGCGATGGACTTTCCTTGCCGCACTCTGCGCTTGCAGGCTATCTTCTCCGTCCGTACCGCGCGTGCGTTGCCGGGCCACGAATCCCTCGCCAGCCCGATGGGTAGTGCTGCGGAGATCTGCAGATGACGCTTCCCGAATTGGCTTTTGGTGTCACGGGCGGCGGCGAGCCGCTGCGCAAGCGGGTGCCGGTCAGGGACGAGCACGACCGGGCGCTTGCCGATTTCATGATGATCATACCCAGGCTGCGCAGCCAGCCCCCGCCGCTCGTGCAGCAGACCATCCGCGACGTGCATGAGGTGTGCGTCGCATTTTCCGAAGTCGTGGTGTTCGTCGAGCTGAATGTTCCGCTCAACCTGCTTTGGATCTCCCACCGCCACCGCCATGGCGTGTGCGGCGAGCTTTCCCGCGCCGTGCGCCGGCGCATTCCCGGGGCCCTGCTGGTCGGTTTTGCCTGAGGGCGGCGGGCACGGGGCCGCACGGCCGATCCTGGCCCGCGCCGTGGATCAAGCGACGGGTCGGGAAACATCTTGCCGGGATTGAGCAGCCCCTTGGGATCGAACTGCGTCTTGATGCGCCTCATGAGTGCCAGCGTGGTCGCATCGATCTCGCGCGCGATGTAGTCGCGCTTCTCGAGGCCGATGCCGTGCTCGCCTGAGAGCGTTCCGCCCAGGGCAAGCACCAGATCGAACACCCGGTCGAGACAGCGGCGAGCATTTTCCATCTGCACCGGATCGTCCGGATCGACCAGCAGGTTGACATGTATGTTGCCGTTGCCCGCGTGGCCGAAGTTGACGATGGTGATGGCCAGCTCCTGCGAAAGACGTTCGAGGCCCTCGATGAGATGTGCAATGTGCGACACCGGCACCGCCACGTCTTCGTTGATCTTCTTGGGTGCGATGGTACGCAGTGCCGGCGAGAGCGCCTTGCGCGTGTCCCACAGGCGGCGAACTTCCTCCGGATCCTTCGGATCGTCGAAGCGCAGCAGCCCGGGGACCGCGGCGGCATTGCGAACCGCCTCTGCGGCGCTTTGCAGGCAGGCGCGCGGACCGTCCACCTCGATGATCAGCAGTGCACCGGCACCGTGGGGCAGGTTGGCTTGCGAGTGGGCGCGAATCATCTCGATGGCTCCGGCGTCCATGAACTCCACCGCGCAGGGTGTCACCGGCTGCGCCATGATGCGCGAGACGGCCGTAGCCGCCGCGCGCACGTCGCCGTAGACCGCCTGCAGCGTGGTCCTGGCCTCGGGAACCGGCATGAGCTTCAGGGTTGCCTCGGTAATGATCGCCAGCGTTCCCTCCGAGCCGATCAGCAGCCGGGTGAGGTCATAGCCGACCACGCCCTTGGTCGTGTATACGCCGGTACGGATCTCTTCCCCGGCACCGGTGACGGCGCGCAGGCCCAGGGTGTTTTCCCGCGGCGTGCCGTACTTGACCGCACGCGGGCCCGCGGAGTTGTAGGCGAGATTGCCGCCGAGCGTGCAATAGGCGGCGCTGGTGGGATCGGGTGGCCAGAAGAAACCATGTGCTGCCGCCGCCTCCTGCACTGCCTGGTTGGTGGCGCCGGGCTCGGCGATCAGCACGCGGTTCTCCGGGTCGACCGCGACAATCCGATCCATGCGCTCGAGCGACAGTACCAGCCCGCCCGAGATCGGAACCGTCGCGCCGGTGGTTCCCGTTCCGCGCCCGCGGGCGATCAGGGCGATGCCATGCGTGTTGCACAAATGCACGACATCGCGCACCTGCTCATGGGCGGTGGCGAATACCACGGCCTGGGGGAGCGCGTGGCGGCGGCTGTTGTCGTAGCCGTAGGCCCAGCAGTCGGCCGGGTCGGTGAGCACCCCGGGCGCGCCCACCCGCCGGGTGAGCGCGTCGAGAAACGTGCCGGGGAGGGAATGCTGGACGGTGGCCATTGCGGATAAGGCTCGGGCACTGGCCGACGAAGGCGACGCGCACTCAGCCGATGTACTCGAACAGCTTGACGACCCGCTGCACGCCGCCGACACTGCGGACGGTCTCCGTGACGGCGTCGGCTTCCGCTTGCGTGACCAGGCCCATCAGGAATACGGTGCCGTTCTCCGTGACCACCTTCACCCGGGTGGGGTCGAAGCCCGGAAGGTCCTCGACCGAGAACAGGCTGGTCTTCACCTTTCCGGTGATCACGGTATCACTGCTGCGGTTCATGAACGAGCTTGGCGCCGCAATCACCAGTTCGTTATAGACGTGCTTCACGCGCTCGACATCCTTCACCAGTGCCCCCGCGCGCTCCTTGAGCGCCGGCGTCGGTGTCTCTCCGGTGAGCAGCACCGCGAGGTTGTAGCTCGTCACGTTGATGTGGGATTGCTCATGCACATCGGCATCCGAACGCAACGCCTCGTAGGCCTTGATCTCGATGTTCTGATCCTCGACCACCGTCCCGCTGGTGCGCCGATCGTGAACAATGGCGGCGCCCATAGCCACTCCGCCGACCACCACCGGGGCGCAGCCCTGCAGCGCCATCGCCAGCGCAGAGCCCGCCACCAGCAACGCCATTCTTTGATGCATACGCTCATGTCTCCTGTCCCAAGAGCTGGCGATCGATCAGATCGCACAGGCAGTGAATCACCAGCAGGTGTGTTTCCTGGATGCGGGCCGTCGATGGGCCCGGGACCTGAATCTCGACGTCCGGTTCTTCGAGCATCGCGGACATCACGCCACCGTCACGGCCGGTGAGACCGACGACGATCATGCCGCGCTCGTGCGCCGCGTCGACGGCCTCCAGTATGTTACCGGAATTGCCGCTGGTCGTAATGGCCAGCAGCACGTCGCCGCTCTGCCCCAGCGCGCGGATCTGTTTGGCGAAGACGTAGGAGAACTGATAGTCGTTGGCGATCGAGGTCAGGGTCGAGCTGTCGGTGGTGATCGCGATGGCGGGCAGCCCGGCGCGTTCGGTCTCGAACCGGTTGAGCATTTCCGAGCAGAAGTGCTGCGCGTCGGCAGCCGAGCCGCCGTTGCCGCAGCTGAGCACCTTGTGACCTCCGAGCAGGGCATGGGTAACGGCCTGCGCAGCGCGTGCGATCGCCGGGGCCGTAAGCTCCAGCGCCGTCTGCTTGGTCTGGATGCTCTCTTCGAAGTTCTTGCGGATGTATTGCAGGAGGTCCATCGATGAAATCGTCCGATTGCGAATTCGCTCAGGGACCGAAGGCGTCCCGGATCCACTCCACGTGCTCGCCGCCCGCGCCCGGTGTCACACACACGACATCGAAGCGTGCCGGAGCAAGCGCCGCGCGCGGGTTCGACTGCAGATAGTGCGACGCCGTGGCGGTGAGACGGCCGCGCTTGCGCGCGTCCACGCTTTCGGCGGCGCTGCCGTAGCGATGGCCCTTGCGGTAGCGCACCTCGACGAACACGAGCGTGGACCCGTCACGCATGATCAGATCGAGCTCGCCGCGGGCGCAGCGATAATTACGCGCCAGCAGCCGCAGGCCATGCCGCTCCAGGAACCCGCACGCCAGAGTTTCGGCGCGCTCGCCCTGCGCGCGGGTCGAGCTCATCGCAGCGGCCGAGCGCACGCCCCGGCGACCAGGTACGGGGACGCCGCCGCAATCATGTCGACCTGCGATGGCGCAGGCAGCGTGCATCCGCATCGTTCCGGGCGCTCCCGACGCCTCATGGACCGCCTTGCGAATTCGCCACGCATCAAAAACAACTTCCCATTTAGAGCGCGGCCCATGTTGTCAGACTTCGCGTATCCGTCTGGTGAATCGTGGTGCGGTGGAATCCTACCAGGATTGCGCGCCGTTTCCAGAACATTGATCCATGCACGCAGGGCGGCGCTCGCTCAGGGGACCGGCTAACCGAGATCCGATGCCTGCGGTCGAACCGGGCCTCAAGGAAAGACCTGCGGGGACGAACGCTTCCGACCGTGCGCCGCAGCGCGGTCTGCCCAGGACCCGGTCCGGATCGGACAGGCGCAACAGGGGAGTGACATCTCCGCCGGGTCCATTTCTCAGGCACAGTCCATCGGCTTTCGATTCAGGAATCGTCCGATCAATGACCATGGCGCCTGCGTGTCACGAAACGCTCCCGAGTGGCGATACGCCCCTGCCCAACAGAGCAGGCATGAGCATTCAAGAATCGGCATCCTGCCGTGGCCGCTGCCGTGGATTCACGCTGCTGGAGGTCGTCGCTGCTGTTGCCGTCGCGGTCATCCTGATGGGTGTCGCCGCGACCTCCTATATGAGCGTGGTCGATGGACAGCGCATCGAAGCGGCGAAGCGCGACATCGTCAACGTGGAGCTTCTCATCGAGCATTATCACACCGACCACTTCAGAACTGCCGCAGAGCCTGCCGGCCGAGCTTCCCGGCACTGTGCCGCTGGAGGAGAGCATCCGAGTGCGCGCTGCGATGCCGATCATTGGCGGGGCCCGCGCCGAACCACCCGTTGTATCTCCCTCTTGCCGAGGAAACCGGTCTGATCGAACGCATCGGAGCGTGGACGCTGCGCGCGGCCTGTCTGCAGAACCGGGCATGGCGTGATCGCGGCTATGGTCCGATCAAGGTCTCGGTCAACCTGGCTGCGCGACAGTTGCGACAGGCAGGGCTGGTGGACAGCGTCGCACAGATTCTGCAACAGACCGGGCTCGACCCTGAGGGGCTCTGTGCCTGGAAATCACCGAGAGCTCGGCGATGGTGGAAGTCTACAGGAGCATCGAAATCCTGGGCGCACTGTCGGCGATGGGAATAGCCATCTCCATCGACGACTTCGGTACCGGCTACTCTTCGCTTGCCTACCTCAAGCGCTTCCCCATCAGCGCCCTGAAAATCGACCGCACGTTCGTCCGCGGAATCCCCCACGATGCCGAGGATACGGCGATCGTCCGGGCGATGATTGTCCTCGCCCACAGTCTGGAACTGACAGTGGTGGCCGAGGGTGTGGAGGAACTGTCGCAGCTCGCGTATCTGCGTGCCGAGGGCTGTGACGGCCTACAGGGCTATCTCGTCAGCCGACCGGTACCGGCGGGGGAAATGATGCGTTTCCTGGAGTGCACCGAATCGCTGCTCGGAACGGCAGGCATAGCGCACGCCGGCTCCGCCTGCTGATGCACGGCTCATTGACGAGCTGAGACTGCGCCAGCGGCTCATCGCAGCGGCGGAGCGGACAACAGATCGGCCGGGTTCGACGGCGCAGTTTCGCCCCCCTGCACGGGTGCGGCCGTTTCGATCAGTCGCGGTGTCCCGTTCTCGAAGCGCGCCCATCGCAGCTGCCGATGCAGGCGCCGTTCGGCATCGGCGGACACGCTGCCGGTCCAGCCCGGGACTCCGGTGGAGGACGCATCCCCCAGGCTGCCCAGATAGGGAAGGACCGTGAAAGCGTCCATGCCGAGCGCGTAGAGCCGCGCCTCGTTGCCCGAGGACTGCGGCCAGAGCCGCTGCAGCAGCTGGCGGTCGATCGGCGGGTCACCCTGCGCGGGCAGCAGCCAGGGTATGTCGCAGAACATCACCCCGTCCAGGTCGCCGTCGACTGCGGGATCTGCATGACCGGCATACGCGTGGGAAGTGGTATAGACCGGCAGGTCTCCCGCGTACTGGAAGAGCAGCTGCGGGCGGATCAGGCGGGCCTGGCGCGGATAAGCAACGATGAACAGCATGTCGACGTCGGTGCGCCGGGTCTTGGCCGCGAAGTCGACCCGCAGCAGCCGCTGGATCGGTGTCGAGAAATCACTTTCGGTGGGACTGTAGGATTCATAGCCCAGCAGGGTTCCGCCGAGCTCCCCGAAACGCCGGCGGAAACTTTCCAGCAGACGCATACCCCATTCGCCGTCAGGGATCAGGGCCACGGCGCGCGACCTGCCGTCCAGCGATGCGCGCTCTGCGGCCTGTCGGGCCTCGTCCTCGGGTAGCAATCCGAACTGATAGAACTGTGCCGGCGGTGCCGCCGCCGTCGCATCCAGATAGTTCAGCGCCAGGACCGGAACGCTGAGCGGTCCGGAGCTTGCAAGCTCGGCGACCGCCTTCTTGCTCAGCGGCCCGACTACGAGGCCGGCACCGTCGGCGACGGCGCGTTCGTACACTTCGCGGATTCCGCTCGCCCGGGCGGTGTCGTAGATGCGCAGTGCCGGAACCGGTCCGCTGCGGCGAACACTGTAATAGGCAGTGAGAAAGCCGTCCCGCAGGGTTGCCGCCTGGCTGGAGAATTCGCCGGAGAAGGGGAGGAGCAGTGCCAGCTGTGCCGGCATACCGACCGCCGCGGTCGGCAACTGGGCAGCCCCGCCCAGGTCCGCCGTGGCCGGATGTCCGGCGTAGCGTTCCCGCCAGCCCTGCAGCAGGGTCTCGTAGCGCCCCGGGTCGCGTGGAGCGATGCGCGAGATGCGTACCAGCTCCATCCAGCCGGTGAACACATCCGGCGGGACACCGCGCTGCAATTCCGCCAGCGCCTGATCGGTCATGCCCCCCAGTGCCTGCCAGATGGCGCGATGGTTTTCGCTCACCGCCTCCGGGCTCCGCAACAGCGGCTCGAGGATCACGCGCTCGCGGGCGCTTTCCAGCGCATTGCCCACCGCGAGATAGGCCCTGGCGCGGATCTCGTGCATTCTCACCTGCAGCGAGGGGGAAACACCCGTCGGTGTGGCCGGAATCAGTTCCAGCGCACGTTCCGGTTCACCCGACGACAGTGCCAGGTCTGCGCTCAATGCCCGCTTGCGGGTATCGAGGTCGCTGGCGGCGCCGGTCAGCTCGAGGTGCTCGAGCAGGCGCTGTGCCTGCTTCAACTGGCCGCCGCGAAGCTGGGCATCGGCGGCATCGAGCAACAACTGCTCGCGCAGCGGAGAGGCTGCAGATTGCGCCAGACGCTCGTACTCGCGTGCCGCACCGACGTTGTCGCCGGCCGCCTGCAACTGGTGCGCGAGATCGAGCGCCTGCGGCGGCAGCTGTGCGGGTGTGGGTGCGGGAGGTTCGCGGGTGGCACAGCCGCCTGCCAGCAGGCCGAGCAGCAATACCAGCAGGACGGCAGGATGCGCGGCTTGCGCGCTCGGGAAGATTCGGGGCACGATGTAGCGCAACGGAGACGGTTCCTGTTCGACGGCTGCGCCGGTTCAGGATGCGTTGCCTGCCGACACCGAGACGGGACGAGCGAGCCACTGCAGACCGATCCTCGCCTGCCGGCGCCGCGGATTGGCACGACTGCGTTCCGCCTCCGGGCGCGGCATTCATCCGGCCAAAAGTGGCGGGTCAGTATCCGGTTCGGGAGGAAAGGTGTCAATCGCCAAGGGCGTACTATATGTAGTGGCGACGCCCATCGGCAATCTCGGTGATCTCAGTCCGCGTGCCGCCCGGATCCTGGCGCAGGTCGAGGTCATCGCGGCGGAAGACACTCGGCACAGCACGCCCCTGCTGCGCCACTTCGGCATCGCCACGCCGCTCGTTGCGTTGCACCAGCACAACGAGCGCGCGCAGTCGATGCGGCTGCTGGAGCGTCTCGCAGCAGGCGAGTCCGTCGCGCTCATTTCCGATGCCGGCACGCCACTGATCAGTGATCCCGGCTATCATCTGGTGCAGTCCGCGCATGCTGCCGGACATCCCGTGGTGCCGGTGCCGGGTCCGAATGCCGCCATCTGCGCCTTGTCGGCGGCAGGTCTGCCGACCGACCGCTTCGTCTTCGAAGGTTTCCTGCCCGCCAGACGCGCCGCGCGGCGCCGCCGGCTGGAGGAGCTGCGTGAGGAGCCGCGCACGCTGGTGTTCTACGAGGCCTCGCACCGCATCATGGAGACGGTCGAGGACCTCGGCGAGATGCTGGGCGGCGGGCGACGCGGCGCGATCGCGCGTGAGCTCACGAAGCTCTACGAGACCATATACACCGATACCCTGGCCGGGCTGCTCGCGTGGCTGCGTGCCGACCGCGACCACGAGCGCGGTGAGTTCGTGGTCCTGGTGCAGGGTGCGCAGGCTGCGGGTGCCGGGGATGAAGAGGAGGCGGGACGCGTACTCGACATCCTGCTTCAGGAGTTACCCGTCAAGCAGGCCGCTTCCCTGGCGGCGCGCATTACCGGCGTATCGCGCAACCGGCTCTATGAACGCGCGTTGCGCCGTGAGGAGCGCGAGTGAATGCTTGCGGATCCCGCGGCACCCGACCAGGGCCCGGGCCTCGCGGGGGCTAGGCCCGGGGGCGCGGTTCGGGCTACCGCGCCGCTGCCAGTTCCTGGCGCCCCAAGGCCCACTCCACATGCTCGCGCACCAGCGCCGAAGGATCATGGCGCCGCGACTGCAGGGCGGCGCGCACCGTCGGGTCGGGTGGGGCGTTGCCGAGCGCCACGGCGATATTGCGCAACCAGCGTTCGTAGCCGATGCGGCGCACGGCGCTGCCCAGCGTGCGCTGCAGGAAGATTTCCTCACTCCACGCGAAGAGCTCCGCCAGTCGCGGCGCATCGAGCCCATGACGGGTGTCGAAGTCGGGTTCGACGGTGGGTGCGGCAAAACGATTCCAGGGGCATACCAGCTGGCAGTCGTCGCAGCCGTAGATGCGGTTGCCGACGAGCGGGCGCAACGGCTCGGGTATGGCGCCGCGCAGCTCGATGGTCAGATACGAGATGCAGCGCCGGGCGTCGAGCCGGTAGGGTGCAACAATGGCGCCGGTGGGACAGACATCGATGCAGCTGCGGCAGGTACCGCAGTGTCCGTTCGCCGGTGCGTCCACGGGCAGCGGCAGGTCGGTGTAGAGCTCTCCCAGGAAGAACCAGGAGCCGGCGGTCGCATTGATCAGATTGGTGTGCTTGCCGATCCAGCCGAGCCCGGCACGCTCGGCGAGCGGCTTTTCCAGCACCGGTGCACTGTCGACCAATGCCCGGTGGCCGAAAGGACCCACTACCGCGGCGATGCGCTCGGCAAGCCTCAGCAGCCGACCGCGCACCACCTTGTGATAGTCCCTGCCGAGTGCATAGCGCGAGACATAGCCGAGCGTGGGGTCCTGCAATACGTCTGCGGCATTGCGCGCCACGCGCGGGCGGTAGTCCATACGCACCGAAATCACCCGCACGGTTCCCGGCACCAGCTCCGCAGGCCGGCTGCGTTTTGCGCCGTGGCGGACCATGTAATCCATCTCGCCGTGCGCGCCGGCGTCCAGCCAGGTGAGCAGGCGTGCCTCAGCCTGTGACAGATCGCAGTCGGTGATCCCAAGCTGCTGGAACCCGAGCTCCCGCGCCCAGCGACGCATGTCCTCTACCAGCCGGTGCAGGTCGGGTCGCGCGGGAACGGGTGTGGAAGCGGACGAGGACATCGCTAGCCCGGAAATGTCGCCAGCCGGCCAGCGGCTGGCGAGCAAGTGAACGGATCGTGGGGAAGATCTGGCATGCTTCGCGATCGCCGAACGATGACACACGGTTTACGCCGCCGGCCTATCCCGGTTCCGGCGGTTTCTCGCTCGCCCTGGCTGGGTCTTTACTCAAAGGGTAGCTACGGCTACCCCTTTCGCTCCAGCCCGTCGCCAGGACGGCTGCGAATTCCGCCCGCTCCGGGGATGCGGGTAAGATTTCCGGGCCAGGCTCGCAGCGCGTGCTGCAGGTCGATTGTGCCATGCTAGGCTATCGCGCAACCGCCCACCAACGGCGAGCCACGCATGACATGACGTCTCCCGCGCTTCCCGCCGGGCCGGAGCAACGGCTGTACCGTGCCGCGCAGCTGCGCGAGCTGGACCGCCTGGCCATCGAGCAGGCGGGCATTCCGGGGCGCGTGCTGATGGAGCGCGCCGGCACCGCGGCGTTCGAGGTGCTTCGCGCGCGCTTTCCGGGGGCGCGGCGCATCGGCGTGGTGTGCGGCTCCGGCAACAATGGCGGAGATGGGTTCGTGGTGGCGCGACTGGCAAGCGCGGCCGGTCTGCAGGTGGCAGTGGCGCTGGTGGGAGACCGCGCTCGGATGAGCGGCGATGCCGCGGCGGTGACGCAGGCCTATCAGGACGCAGGCGGCAAGCTCCACGCGCTGGAGACGGCGCTGGCCGCACCCGAGGTGGTCATCGACGGCCTGCTCGGGACCGGCCTCACGCGCGAGGTGCAAGGCCGCTACCGGGAGGCAGTGGACGCCATCAATGCCCATCCGGCCCCGGTGCTGGCGCTGGACGTCCCTTCGGGTCTCAGCGCCGACACCGGTATGGCGCTGGGTGTGGCAGTGCGGGCCGCAGTCACCGTGACCTTCATCGGACTCAAGCAGGGCCTGGTCACCGGCCGCGCCGCCGAGTTTCGCGGCGAGCTGCATCTGGAGGATCTGGGCGTTCCCGAGGCGGTGTTCGACGGTGTGGTCCCGGCGGCACTGCGCATCGATCCCCGCTGGCTTTCGGCTGTGCTGCCGCCGCGTCCGCGAGCCGCCCACAAAGGCTGTTACGGCCACGTGCTGGTGATCGGCGGTGACCACGGAATGGCCGGCGCGGCGCGCATGGCGGCCGAGGCGGCCGCACGGGTCGGCGCTGGTCTGGTGAGCGTGGCGACCCGCGCCGACCACGCACCCCTGGTCAGCGTCGCGCGGCCGGAGCTCATGTCCCATGGTGTGGAAAGCGCCTCCGCTCTGACGCCCCTGCTGCAGCGCGCGAGCGTCGTTGCCATCGGGCCCGGTCTCGGGCGCTCGCAGTGGGCGCGTGCGCTTCTCGGCAGGATACTGGAGACGCGCGTGGCGCTGGTGGTCGACGCCGATGCGCTCAATTTGCTCGCCGACGATCCCCTGCAACGCGCGGACTGGACGCTCACGCCCCACCCGGGCGAAGCTGCACGGCTGCTGGAATGTTCGACCGCCGAGATCCAGCAGGACCGCTACGCGGCCGCCGCCGAGCTTGCCCGCCGCTTCGGCGCCTGCGTGGTATTGAAAGGAGCGGGCACCCTGATCGCCGCGGCGGGCGAGACCACTGCGGTGTGCGACGCCGGCAATCCGGGCATGGCCTCCGGTGGCATGGGCGACGTGCTGACCGGTGTGTTGGCGGGCCTGCGCGCCCAGGGGCTCGATGGGCTGGAGGCTGCCCGCGCCGGCGTCTGCGTCCACGCGCTCGCCGCCGATGCGGCAGCGGCACGGGGCGAACGGGGCCTGCTGGCATCGGACCTGTTCGCCCACCTGCGGGCGGTGGTAAACCCCGCACTCGAGGCCTGACCCGGTTGGAGATCGTGCTCGCCGATCCGTCGGCCACCGAGGCGCTCGGATCGCGGCTTGCGGATGCATGCATGGCCGGGACTGTGATCCATCTCGCCGGTGAGCTAGGAGCCGGCAAAACCACGCTGGTGCGCGGACTGCTGCGCAGGTTGGGATACGCGGGGCCGGTGCGCAGTCCGACCTACACCCTCGTCGAACCCTATGAGGTTGGAGCGCACCGCATATACCATCTGGATCTGTATCGCCTCGCCGACCCCGGAGAACTGGAATATCTGGGCGTGCGCGACCTGGAAGCCCAGGCGTGGTGTCTGGTGGAATGGCCGGAGCGCGGGTCAGGGTACCTGCCGGCGCCGGATCTGGGGGTGGAGCTCGATTACGCCGGGGAGCAGCGGCGCGCGCGCCTGTGGGCCTGCTCGGCCACCGGCTGCGAGTGCCTGGGCCGATTGGGTGGCTCCCTGAAGCCGCTGGCGAAGTAGACCTCACGCGGGCGGAATGGGAGGCGGGGACTGTGCTGGTGGCTGGCAGCAGCATGGAGCCACCTTAGAAAAATTACAGCATTATCGGCTATCTCACGGAAACGATGAGAATACTTGTTGCAATTCCGCCCCCGCCTGTGCTTAGATTAGGCGACGCTCGCCAAGGGGGCCGTGAAAACGGGAGGGGGGTGTGCCGTGAGAAGACTAATAGCCGTTGCCCTGCTGCTGGTTTTTTCCCGTACCGTGCTGGCGGGTCCGACCACCGTGCGTGGGGTACGTATGTGGGCGGCACCCGACAACACCCGCGTGGTGCTCGACATCAGTGCTCCCGTCACGCACGCCCTGTCCACCCTGGTGGGGCCCGACCGCGTGGTGGTGGACGTGAGCGATGCGCGGCTGGCCACCCGGGTTCCCGAGATTGGAAACCGGGGTGGGGTTCTCACCAGGATCCGCAGCGCCGTGCGCCACAACGGGCACGACCTGCGCCTGGTGCTGGATCTTTCCGGGCCGGTGCACCCCAAGAGCTTTCAGCTGCCGCCAAATGAAAAATACGGACAGCGGCTGGTGATCGACCTGCACCGGGATGCGCCTGCTGCCATGAGCGCATCCAGGTCGTCCACGTCGGCTCCCGCGGCACGCTCCGCTTCCACCCCGCCCCCTGCAACGCCCCGCGACCTGGTGATTGCCATCGACGCCGGTCACGGCGGAGAGGACCCGGGTGCACGCGGTGTATCCGGCACCTGCGAAAAGGACGTGGTGCTGGCCATCGCCCGGCGGCTGGAGAAGCTGGTGAACCGGGAGAAGGGCATGCGGGCGGTGATGATCCGCAAGGGCGACTACTACATCGGATTGCGCCAGCGCATGCGCCGTGCGCGGGAAGCGAAAGCCGACCTGTTCATCTCCATCCATGCCGATGCGTTTCAGGATCCGCGCGCCCGGGGTTCTTCGGTGTTCGCCCTGTCACAGCGCGGCGCGACCACCGAGGCGGCGCGCTGGCTGGCGGAGCGCGAGAACGCGGCCGATCTGGTCGGCGGTGTCAGCCTGGACGACAAGGATGATCTGCTGGCCTCGGTTCTGCTGGACCTCTCCCAGACCGCCACCATCGAGGCGAGCCTGAAGGTCGCGGACAAAGTGCTCGGGCACCTGTCGCAGATCAGCCACGCGCACAAGGTCCACGTGCAGCAGGCCGGCTTCGTGGTGCTGAAGTCGCCCGACATCCCATCTGTGCTGGTGGAAACCGCCTTCATCTCCAATCCGAGTGAAGAGCGCAAGCTGTCCAATCCCGCCCATCAGGAGGCGCTCGCCAAAGCGATGCTGGCCGGCATACGCGACTACTTCGCCCACAACGCACCCCCGGGCACGACGCTGGCTCGCCGCCGCCACGTCATCGAACCGGGAGAAACCCTGTCCGGAATTGCGCGCCAGTACCGGGTAAGCATGGAGAAGCTGCGCGCGGCAAACGGCCTGTCTGCCGACCGCATCCACGTGGGCGAAGTGCTGCAAATCCCCTCTGACAGCGACAGCTGAGGTACCCTGGCCCGGGCCGTGCGTGCGCGGTGCAGCGCGCGCACGGTTCAAACTGCGCCCTGCCGGTGGCAAACTAGCCCTTTCGCACCTCGGGACCGCATGCGCATCGAATCGCTTCCTACCCAGCTCGTCAACCAGATCGCCGCCGGCGAGGTCATCGAGCGACCGGCTTCGGTGGTCAAGGAACTGCTCGAGAACAGTCTCGATGCCGGCGCGACGCGCGTGGAAGTGGACATCGAGCATGGCGGTGTGGACCTGATCCGGGTGCGTGACGACGGCAGCGGAATCGATCCGCGCGATCTGGGGCTCGCCCTGGCGCGTCATGCCACGAGCAAGATCCGCAGCTTCGCCGACCTGGAACAGGTTGCCAGCCTGGGATTTCGCGGTGAAGCGTTGCCGAGCATCGCCTCGGTCGCGCGCCTGGCGCTCACCTCGCGCGTGGCAGACTCGGAGTGTGGCTGGTGCCTGCAGGGCGACGGCCGCGAGCTTCCCGCGGAGCCCAGTCCGGCCGCCCATCCCTGCGGAACCACCGTCGAGGTGCGTGACCTGTTCTTCAATACACCGGCGCGGCGCAAGTTTCTGCGCACCGAGAAGACCGAGCTGGGCCATATCGAAGAAGTGGTGCGGCGTCTGGCGCTGAGCCGTTTTGGGGTGGAATTTCACCTGCGCCACCATCAGCGCGAGGTATTGGCTCTGCCCCGCGCTGCAACGCGTGCGGATCAGGAGCGGCGGGTCGCCGAGCTTTGCGGCGCCAGCTTCGCGGGTCAGGCGCTGCACGTCGAAGCTGAGGCGACGGACCTGCGGGTATCGGGCTGGATCGGCCTGCCGACGGCAGCCCGCAGTCAGACGGACCTGCAACTCCTGTATGTCAACGGCCGCGCGGTACGCGACCGGCTGATGGCGCATGCGGTGCGCCATGCGTATCGCGACGTGCTCTACCACGGGCGTCATCCGGCTTTCCTGCTGTACCTGGAGATCGATCCTTGCCAGGTGGACGTCAATGCCCACCCGGCGAAACACGAAGTGCGCTTCCGCGACAGCCGTCTGGTGCACGACTTTCTTGCGCACACCGTGCATCACGCCCTCGCCGAGGTGCGGCCCGGCACCGGCCCGGTGCCGGCGACTGCAGCCGGCATGGCGCTGCGGGCAGATGCTGCCGTGCCTGCCGCCGGGGACCGATCCATGGGGACCGCGCCGCGGCACCACTACCAGGCCCACCTTCCGCTGCGCGTGGGCGAGCGGCTGACCGCGTACGCTGCCCTGCACCCGCAGGCCACAGTGCCCGCGGACCCACCGGTCACGGCCCCAGCAGACGCCGAGCAGGCTACGCTCCCGCCGCTCGGTTTTGCGCTGGCGCAGCTGCACGGGGTCTACATTCTGGCGCAGAACGCCAACGGTCTGGTGCTGGTGGATGCACACGCCGCACACGAGCGCATCACCTACGAGCGCCTGAAAAGCGCCTACCAGGCCGGTGAGATCGCTTCGCAGCCGCTGCTGGTGCCGGTGACGGTGGCGGTGGGCCGGCGCGAGACCGACGCCGCCGAGCGGCACCTGGACGCACTCGCCCGACTCGGACTGCAGGTGGACCGTCTCGGACCCGAATCGCTCATCGTGCGAGGAGTACCGGCGCCGCTTGGCGAGACCGACGTTACCGCGCTGATGCGCGACCTGACGGTCGATCTGCTGGCGCAGGGCGACAGTACGCGGCTCGAGGCGGAGATCCATTCCGCTCTGTCGCGTATGGCATGCCACGGTTCGGTGCGGGCCGGACGACGCCTGAGCGTCGACGAGATGAATGCCCTGCTGCGTGACATGGAACGCACCGAGCGCGGCGGGCAGTGCAATCACGGGCGCCCGACCTGGACCCAGCTTTCGATGACGGATCTCGACCGGTTGTTCCTGCGCGGCCAGTGAACCCGCGTTCGGTTGCTGCCCAATTGCGGTTGCAATCCCGGCTTCTCATGGTGTCCTCCGAAACCACCAGGCCACCTGCCATCTTTCTGATGGGACCTACTGCCGCGGGCAAGACCGACCTGGCCATCGAGCTCAGGCGCCATCTTCCCTGCGAGCTGATCAGCGTCGATTCGGCGATGGTGTACCGCGGCATGGACATCGGGACCGCCAAGCCCGCTCCGGAGATTCTGCGCAACGCCCCGCACCGGCTGATCGACATCCGCGACCCGGCGCAGCCGTATTCGGCCGCCCAGTTCCGCGCCGATGCCTTGCGGGAGATGGCGCAGATCAGTGCCGACGGACGAGTTCCCCTCCTCACCGGCGGTACCATGCTGTATTTCCGGGCATTGCAGGCCGGCCTCTCGGACCTGCCGAGTGCCGATCCCGCGGTGCGACGGCGCCTGGAGGAGGAGGCGCGCAGCGAGGGATGGGCGTCGCTGCACCGGCGCCTGCAGCGCATCGATCCGCAGGCCGCGCAACGCATCCATCCCAACGATCCGCAGCGCATCCAGCGCGCCCTGGAGGTCTATCAGCTGTCGGGAAGGACGCTGAGCGAACTTTGCGCCGTTCGCGGCGTCCAAAGTTTTCCGTACACCGTGCTCAAGCTGGCGTTGTGCCCTTCGGACCGGTCCAAGCTGCATGCGCGCATCGGCGCACGTTTCACGCAGATGCTGGAACGGGGTCTGGTCGAGGAAGTGAGGGTGCTGCACCAGCGTGGGGACCTGGGACCGCACCTACCCTCGATCCGTTCCGTGGGCTACCGCCAGGTGTGGGACTATCTCGAAGGACTCGTCGACGCCAGGGAAATGCAGCGGCGTGCCGTGGTCGCGACGCGCCAGCTCGCCAAGCGTCAACTGACCTGGATGCGCGCCGAGAGCAGTGCCGTATGCCTGGACAGCGAGGATCGTAATAATCCAAATAAGGTATTGAAATATTTCCTCGAAACACAAAGGGTGGCCGAGTGGCAGTAGGCCGGATATGCTACAATTCGCCTCATTGTGGGAACCTTGACTTGAACCAGATCGACAGACCGCCCGGCGGTTTCCGGGCCCGAATCAGGAGTGAGACCTTGGCAGAAATAACTAAAAAAAGGAGAGTGGAAATGGCGCGAGGTCAGTCCCTGCAAGAGCCGTTTCTCAACGCGCTGCGCAAGGAGCGGGTCCCCGTGTCCATTTACCTGGTGAACGGGATCAAGCTGCAGGGGCAGATCGAGTCGTTCGATCAGTTCGTGGTGTTGCTGAAGAACAGCGTCAGCCAGATGGTGTACAAGCACGCTATTTCCACCGTCGTCCCGTCACGCAACGTCAAGCTGTCGCCTGGAGGCGATGACAACGCACCAGAACCCGGTAATGTCTAACGCATTGACCGCCGCGCGGGGATCACTGGTTGTTTGACCGCCCGCGCAGCGGGGAACGCGCCGTCCTCGTTCACCTGCAACTGCACGCCGACGGGGAGTCCGAGGCACCCGAGGAGTTCCAGGAGCTGGCCACCTCCGCCGGTGCCGTGCCGGTTGCCCTGGTCTCCGGCACGCGGAGCACGCCCAATCCGAAATACTTCGTCGGATCCGGCAAGGCGGAGGAAATCCGCGAGCTGGTGGTGCGCGAGCGCGCCGAGGTGGTGCTGTTCGATCATGCGCTCACCCCCAGCCAGGAACGTAACCTGGAAGCGTTGCTGCAGTGCCGCGTGCTGGACCGCACCGGCCTGATTCTCGATATCTTCGCACAACGCGCCCGCAGCTTCGAAGGCAAGCTGCAGGTGGAGTTGGCGCAGATGCGCCACATCTCCACGCGTCTCGTGCGCGGCTGGACCCACCTGGAGCGGCAGAAGGGTGGCATCGGGTTGCGTGGTCCCGGTGAGACCCAGCTGGAAACCGACCGCCGCCTGGTGGGGGCGCGCATCCGCATGTTGAACCGCAGGCTGGAGAAGGTGAGCCGGCAGCGCGACCAGGGGCGCCGTGCGCGTGGCAAGGCGGCCGTTCCCACCGTGTCTCTGGTCGGCTATACCAATGCCGGCAAGTCCACGCTGTTCAACCGCCTGACCGGCGCCGAGGTGTACGCGGCGGATCAGCTGTTCGCGACGCTCGATCCCACGTTGCGGCGGGTCGAGCTTCCCGACGCCGAGGCCGTAGTGCTCGTGGACACGGTCGGTTTCATCCGCCAGTTGCCGCATGATCTGGTGGCGGCGTTTCGCTCCACGCTGCAGGAAACGCGCGAAGCGGGTCTGCTGCTGCACGTCATCGACGCCGATGCCGAGGACGGTGCCGAGCGCATCGCGCAGGTGAACGCGGTGCTGGCGGAGATCGGTGCCGAGCGCGTTCCCCAGATCCAGGTGTTCAACAAGATCGACCGGCAGGGACGCGAGCCGCGTGTGGAGCGCGACGCGGATGGATGTATCCATCGGGTCTGGCTGTCGGCGGCGAGCGGCGCGGGGATCGAGCTGCTGCGCGAGGCCATGGCGGCGCATTTCCGTGACGACATGGTCCGCGGCTGGCTGCGTATCCCGCCCGACGCCGGCCGCATGCGTGCCCGGCTCTTCGATCTGGGCGCCGTCCTTGCCGAGCAGGTGGATGAACAGGGTGCCTGGATGCTCCGCGTACAGCTGCCGCGACGCAACCTGTGCCAGCTGCAACGGCACGAAGGCTTCCCCGAAGAGCTGCTGCACGCCGGGCCCGATTGAGGCACGCAGCCGCGCAGGACCTGCCTTGCGCTGCGGATCGACACGCACTCCCGTCAGTTGCGGGCGAGTGACCTGGCCCATAAAATGCCGGTTTCGGTCTACCTGTGCGCGTCCAAGGCGGTTGTGCCGCGCATATTTCGGAGTACCTGATGGCCTGGAATCAGCCCGGCGGTAGCAACAAGGATCCCTGGGGCGGTCGCAACAATGACCAGGGTCCGCCCGATCTCGATGAGATCGTGCGCAAGATGCAGAGCAAGTTCGGCGGTCTGTTCGGCGGGCGTAAGAGTGGTGGCGCCTCGGGCCCTGCACCGGGTACTTCGGGCAATGCCTGGATGCTGATCGCGCTGCTGCTGGTCGTCTGGCTGCTCTACGACAGCGTCTACGTCATCCAGCCCGCGGAGCGCGGCGTGGTGCTGCGCTTCGGCGCCTTTGTGAAGACCCTGGATCCAGGTCCGAACCTGCGCTTTCCGAGGCCCATCGAGCATGTGATCAAGGTCGATGTCGACCAGGTGCGTTCCATTCCCCACCGGGCCCTGATGCTGACCCAGGACGAGAACATCGTTGATATCAAGCTTGCCGTCCAATACAAGGTGAAGGACGCCGGGGAGTATCTGTTCAATGTGACCGATCCCGACACGACGCTGGAACAGGCCACCAAGAGCGCACTGCGCGAGGTGGTCGGCAAGAGCAAGATGGATTTCGTGATCACCGAGGGCCGCGACGCTGTCGCCGACAGCACGCAGCGTCTGCTGCAGTCGATACTGGATCGCTACAAGACAGGCCTGCAGGTCATCAAGGTGAACCTGCAGGATGCCAATCCGCCCGAGCAGGTAAAGGAGGCGTTCGACGACGCCATCAAGGCGCGCGAAGACGAGCAGCGCCTGAAGAACGAGGCCGAGGCCTACGCCAACGAGATCATTCCCAAGGCGCGCGGCGCCGCGGCGCGGCGTATCGAGGAGGCGAACGCCTACAAGTCCGAGGTCACCGCGCGCGCCGAAGGCGAGGCCAGCCGTTTCACGCAGCTGCTGACCGAGTATGAGAAGGCGCCGGTGGTGACCCGCGAGCGGCTCTATCTGCAGACCCTGGAAGACGTGATGTCGCGCACCAGCAAGGTGATGATCGACGTCAAGCAGGGCGGCAGCGTCATGCTGCTGCCGCTCGAGCAGCTGTTGCGGCAGCGCGGTGCGGATGCCGACGCGAGCGACCTGCACAAGTATGGCAGCAATGTCACGCCGCTGACCCAGGAAGAGGATCTGCGCAATCGGGACGGGACGCGGACCCGGGAGATTCGCCGATGAGTCAGCTCAAGATTGCCGCTCTGATCGTCCTGATCGCAGTGCTGGTGGTCGCATCCTTCTCCTTCTTCACGGTCAAGCAGTGGGAGCTCGCCATGATGTTCCGACTCGGCGAGATCGTGCGTACCGACATCAAGCCTGGGCTGCACGTGATGGTGCCTTTCATCAACAATGTGCGCACCTTCGACGGCCGCATCCTGACGTTGGAGGCGGAGGCCGAGCGCTATTTCACGGTCGAGAAGAAGAACGTGATCGTGGATTCCTTCGTCAAGTGGCGCATCACCAACGTGGCCGACTACTACCGTGCGACCGGCGGTAATCAGCGCCGTGCCGGTCAGCTGCTCTACGAGAAGATCAACGATGCGCTGCGCAACGAGTTCGGGCGGCGCACCATCCAGGAGGTGGTTTCCGGCGAGCGTGCCCAGATCATGATCAAGCTCAACGAGATCGCCAACGAGCAGGCCAAGGACCTCGGCATCTCCATCGTCGACGTGCGCATCAAACGAATCGACCTGCCTACCGAGGTGAGCAGCTCCGTGTACCAGCGCATGGAGGCCGAGCGCGCGCGAGTGGCGCGGGACTTCCGCTCTCGCGGTGCCGAAGCTGCGGAGCGCATCCGGGCCGATGCCGACCGCCAGCGCACCGTGATCCTCGCCGAGGCTTATCGCGACGCCGAGCAGATCCGCGGCGAGGGCGACGCCAAGGCGGCCGAGATCTACGCCCGGGCCTATGGAAAGAACGCGGAGTTCTATTCCTTCTATCGCAGCCTGGGTGCCTACCGCGAAACCTTCAACAGCAAGGCCGACCTGCTGATCCTCGAACCGGACGGGCAGTTCTTCAAGTACTTCAACAACTCACCGGGTACCGAAAGCCGCGCCGGGAGCTCGGTGAATGGCGGCTTGGCAACCTCGCGCTGAGTCTTCGGTCAGGAGCCTTACGCCGGCATGCAGATGTGGCAGGATCTGTTGAGTGCGGTTGCCCTGCTGATGGTGATGGAGGGCATCCTGCCGTTTCTCAATCCCGCGATCCTGCGGCGCACGCTGCTGCAGATGGCGCAGCTCGAGGATCGCGCGCTGCGCATCGCCGGCCTGCTCAGCATGTTGGGCGGCTTGTTCCTGCTGTACTGGGTGCGTCAGTGATGCGGGTCAACCACCCGCCGGAGGCTGTGCTCCGGCCGCGTCCTTCGTGCGCCGCTGGGCGCCCATGAATCCGACGGATCGCTGGCTGCTGCCCGAAGGCATCGAAGAGGTGCTGCCGCCGCAGGCGCTGCGCCTGGAGAGCCTGCGCCGGCGGCTGCTCGACCTCTATGCCAGCTGGGGCTACGAGCTGGTCATGCCTCCGTTTATCGAATACCTGGAGTCGTTGCTCACCGGTATGGGCAACGACCTGGATCTGCAGACCTTCAAGCTCACCGATCAGCTCACCGGTCGTCTGATGGGTGTGCGCGCGGACATCACGCCCCAGGCCGCACGCATGGATGCCCATCAGCTGCAACGCGAGGGACCGGTGCGGCTTTGCTACATGGGCACGGTGCTGCGCACCCGCCCCGACGGCTTCGCCGGGTCGCGCGGGCCGCTGCAGGTCGGCGCCGAGCTGTTCGGCCACGGCGGGGTCGAGAGCGATCTGGAAGTGCTGCGCCTGATGCTGGAGACCCTGGCAGTGACCGGCGTCGGACCGGTTCATCTGGACCTCGGTCACGTCCAGGTGTTCCGCGCGCTGGCCGGGCAGGCCGGCCTCACGGCCGATCAGGAGGCCCTGCTGTTCGACGCCATGCAGCGCAAGGCACGCGCCGACATCGAGGAATGCCTCGCGCAGTGTGCCGTGGACGCGCAGGTACGCGGCATGCTGGCAGCGCTGGCCGACCTCAATGGGGGGCGCGAGGCGCTGGAGGAGGCGGGCGCGGCACTGGCAGCGGCACCGGCGCCTGTGCACGCGGCGCTGGAACGGCTGCGCCGGGTGGCGGCAGCGCTGGGGAGCGCCGCGCCCCACGCCGTGCTGCACTTCGATCTGGCGGAGCTGCGCGGCTATCACTATCACACTGGTCTGGTGTTCGCCGCCTTCGTGCCGGGGCACGGACAGGCGGTGGCGCAGGGAGGGCGCTACGACGAGATCGGCAGGGTATTCGGCCGTGCCCGTCCGGCAACCGGTTTCAGCGCAGATGCCAAGATCCTCATGCGTCTCGGGAGCTTCGGGAACGTGACCACGCCAGGTGCCATTCTGGCTCCGACGGGAGAGGCGCCGGCGCTGCAGGCAACCATTGCGGCGCTGCGCGCGGCCGGCGAGCGCGTCATCCAGACGTTGCCCGGACAGAGCGGTGGCGCGCGCGAGCTCGGTTGCGATCGCGTATTGGTCGAACGCAACGGGCACTGGGTCGCGGCCGCAGCGCCGGCGGCCGTGGATTGACCCCGCAGCGCGGCGCCGTGCATCGAGCAGCGCCCGTGATGCCCCGGGCCGATCAGTCAGAACCTTTCACACCAGCGGGAAAGCGCAAATCATGGGCAAGTATGTCGTCGTGATCGGGACCCAGTGGGGGGACGAGGGCAAGGGCAAGATCGTCGACCTGCTCACCGAGCGGGTGAGCGCGGTCGTGCGCTTCCAGGGCGGACACAACGCCGGCCACACGCTGGTGATCGACGGACGCAAGACGGTGCTGCACCTGATCCCTTCCGGCATCCTGCGCGAGGGCGTGCAGTGCCTGATCGGCAACGGGGTGGTGCTGTCGCCTACCGCGCTGCTGGAGGAAATCGCCACGCTGGAGGCGAATGGCGTGCCGGCACGCGAGCGCCTGCGCATCAGTGAGGCCTGTCCGCTGATCCTGCCTTACCACGTGGCCCTGGATCACGCGCGCGAGAAGGCCCGCGGCAAGGCGGCCATCGGTACCACCGGGCGCGGCATCGGACCGGCCTACGAAGACAAGGTATCGCGGCGCGGGCTGCGCCTCGGCGATCTTTTCCATCGCGAGCGCTTTGCAGCCAAGCTGGGTGAGGTGCTCGATTACCACAACTTCGCCCTGCAGCACTATTTCAAGGTGGACACGATTGACTTCCAGAAGGTGCTGGACGAGTCCCTGGCGCTGGCGGAGGCGCTGCAGCCGTTGGTGGCGGACGTCACGGAGCTGCTGCACCGGCTCCGGGTGAACGGCGAGAGCGTCATGTTCGAAGGTGCGCAGGGGGCGCTGCTCGACATCGACCATGGCACCTATCCCTTTGTGACCTCGTCCAACACCACCGCAGGAGGCGCGGCGACCGGCACTGGCGTCGGCCCGCGCTACCTGGACTACGTGCTCGGGATTACCAAGGCCTATACCACCCGCGTCGGCGCGGGCCCCTTCCCGACCGAGCTGTTCGACGAAATGGGCGAGCACCTGGCGAGCCGCGGACACGAGTTCGGATCCACGACGGGCCGTCCGCGCCGCTGTGGCTGGTTTGACGCCGTGGCACTGCGCCGTGCCATCGAGATCAATAGTGTCTCGGGTCTGTGCATCACCAAGCTCGACGTGCTGGACGGGCTCGATACCATACGGCTGTGCGTGGGTTATCGTTGCGGTGCGGAGGAGCGTCTGACGCCGCCGGTGGGCGCCGAGGCTTTCGCCACCTGCGAACCGGTGTACGAGGATGTGCCCGGGTGGAAGGAGTCCACGGTCGGAGTGCGCCGCTACGAGGCGCTTCCCGCCAACGCCCGCAGCTATCTAAAACGCATCGAAGCCGTGGTCGGCGCGAACATCGACATCATCTCCACGGGACCCGACCGCTCCGAAACCATCGTCCTGCACGACCCGTTCGCATAGCTGCATGAACCCGATGCTGGCGCCACGCTGGTGTGTGCGCCGGAAATACCTATCGAATCGATGGTGCTGGTGGCATTGACCACCACGAACTGCAACGCCTGCGATTGATCTGCCGAATGTGCGCGTCGAAAATGTGAGCGTAGCTGAAGCAGTGAGCTCTGAATATTCATTTTCATGTGCTATGGTCTCGCGGCGTTGAATTGATTGCACAAAGAGCTGCTAGATTCCGGGCGCCCGCCAAGGGCGAGAGAGAAGAAGGAGCGGCAAGGATGTGTGCGTCCAATCTCGGTTGTTCACAGGTGATGGCGGGTTTTGTGGACTTGTTGACAGCGCCGTCCACCGCACTCGCTGAAAGCAAATTCCTATCCCTTTAACGGAACCGGGGCACGCGTCGTGCACCGACGCGCCCCTTTGGGAGGATCACATGAGAAGAACGACAGCGCCTCTGCTGCGTTTCTGCGCAGCGTGTTTGGGTTTCGCGTTATCAATCTGCACACCAGTGTCGGTCCATGCCGATCCGGTGCTCGGCACGAAGAAGGTGGTGGTGCTGCGCGCGTACTTCCACGACTATGCGGCCACATCGCGGTACACGAAGACCGAGGTCGAGGGCTTCTTCGACCAGCTCGACACGCTCTGGCAGCACACGTCATACGGCAAGATCAACATCACCCACGTCGTATCGGACCTGTTCCAGCTGCCCGACAATCGCAGCGCCTACATCGACGATTTTTCGGACGGGGACCTGTCGAACGGCGGCAAGTTCGGCAAGGTGCTGACGGACGCGATCAACGCCTCGCCGGCCGGACTGGACTGGAGCAACGTGGACGAGGTAATGGTGGTGATGGCGGAGACCGACCCGTCACAGTTCCACCGCGGCCAGGGCGGCAAGTGCAACCTCAAGATGGGCCCGAGCGGCCCGGTCAAGTACGTCGGCTGCGCGATCTTCAGCGAGAACCCGAGCGATCCCGACATCCGAGTGTGGGGGCGCTGGGCCCACGAGATGGGCCACGCTTTCCAGCAGGCGGGACCCCCGCATCCGAGCAACTACAACAGTGCCTTCGAGTTGATGGACGCGAACTTGCCGGGCCAGACCGGACCGTTCGAGAAGGAATCCAACGAGGGCTTCCCGGGCTGGCTGCCGCCATCCAAGTACCAGCAGATCGCATGCGGTAAGGAGGGCGGCGGCGGGACGGCGGCCTTGTGGGCCATGGAGTTACGACCCGCTTGGCAGGCCCAATGCCCAGGCGGCCAAGGTCGAAATCACCGGCTCGTTCTACTACATGGTGAGCGTGCGGCGGCGCGTGCTCGGCGACGACCTCAACGGTTTCTTCACGCCGATCGGCATTCCCGACGAGGGTGTCATCATCGAACGGGTGAACGAGGGCGCCGACCCGAACGTCAAGGTGATCGGCCGCGGCGCGGGCCCGAGCTGCAGCGACTTCGGCTGCAACCGTAACGAACTGTGGCACGAAGGCGAGACGTTCATCGGCGACGGGCTCATGATCTACGTCGTGCTCAAGACCGACGATGACGACTATGAGGTGCAGGTGACGTGCAACACGCAGGCCCTGCAACCCGACGTCATGATCGAGCCGTGGACCTCGCCCCCCGGCAACACCTGGGAAACCACCGATATCTGGGTCGACAGCCCGGTCAACGGCTTTGACAACTTCAAGTACGGCATGTGGTCCGATCTTCACGGCGGTACGGTGCCGATCGGCAACGGGGACAATCCGGCCGTGGGCCAGGTGAACCGGCTGTACGCGCGCGTTCGCAATGTCGGCACCCAGGCGGCGACCAACGTCGTCGTGCACTGGGACATCACCGACCCGCCGGGCCTCGGCATCGCCGGGGCGAGCGGATGGCTGGAGCTCGGATCGGTATCGCCCGCCCAGTTTCCGGCGCTAGCGAATATCCCGGCCGGCGGGACTGCGGACGTCTACCTCGAGTGGACACCGAACTTCCCCCTGACCGCCGAGCAGCTGGCGGCGGGCACGTTCGCGTTCCATACCTGCGTGCGGGTCCGGATCGATCCGGTGCCGGGCGAGCTGGTGTTCGGCAACCAGGACGGCGACCGTGAGCAGGAGAACCTCTCCTACTTCGAGGCGCCTGCCAGCGGTCCCCCGGCCAAGTTCGCGGCCGTCATCCACCTTCACATTCCGGATTTCGTCGACAAGAGAACCTTCTATTTGAGCTACGATGGCAACAGCCTGCCGCCCGATTGGACGGTGGAACTGAACGGTGGCAAGTTCAGCATTGAGCTCGATCCCAAGCAGTTGGTGGATCTGCCGATCGTGATCCGCCCGGGCCGGCTCCGCAGCCCGTCGGCAAGCGCTTCCCGGTCGACGTCGCCGCCGCCTCGTTCAACCTGCTGGTCAACGACCTCGATCCGCAGGACGTGCATCCCGAATACAAGGACCTTGGCGGCGTGCGGGTCGACGCGCGCGTGCTGCAGCGTACCCGGCTGCATTGCCACGGGACCATGAACGGCAATGGCGAGGTGCTTTTCGACGGCGTCCTCGACGGCATCGACGGTTACTACCCGAACACCGAGGAAGGTCTGTGGGTGCAAGCGATCGGGGTCGATGCCAAACCGGAACCTGCTGAGCAATGCGCAGGCGGTCGTGTCAGTCGGCCGCGATGGAATGTTCACCGGCATCTTCGTGGACCGCAAGCAGCAAACGAAGGAGTTCACGTGCCTGTTCGGCGGTACCGATATGCTCATGAGCGCATCGAGCGGCTACACGCCCTTCGGAGATCAACCCGATGGCGACGGAGACGGCGTGCCGGATTACGTCGACAACTGCACGGACGCCAAGAACGCCGATCAGCTGGATAGCGACGGTGATGGTTACGGCAACGCCTGCGACGGCGATCTGAACAACGACGGCAGAACCGACTCGCTCGACCTCGGCTTGTTCAAGAAGGCCTTTACGTCGACTTCGGGCGATGATCCGGACTTGAGGGCGGCAACCGATTTCAATGGCGACGGCAAGATCGATTCGCTCGACCTCGGCTTGTTCAAGAAGCTGTTCAGCAAATCGCCGGGGCCGTCGGCGTTGCGTTGCAGGAACGGAACGTAACCGACAGCCGCATGTTCTCTGATGGGAGGAAGCAGACCATGATCGGATACAAAATGATGAGGTGTGGCCCGCGCTGGCGTGCTGCGCCGCCATGACGGCGCATGCCGCGACCGTCAGTTTCGATCCACCAAGCGCGGTCGCCAATGTGGACGACGTGTTCTCGATGACCATCACCGGCTCGGGCTTCGTTTCGGACCTGGATGGCGGCGGGCTGAGTCTGGCCTTCGACCCCATGCTGTTGATGGTTCAGGACGTGACCTTCGATTCGAGCTGGGACTTCTTCACCGATTCGGGCATCATCGACAACACCGCCGGAACGATCACCGACATGCAGTTCAACCAGTTCGGGCATCCCAAGACGGGCACGTTCGATATCGCCGAGGTCCAGTTCCAGGCCAGGACATTAGCCCCTTCAGCTTTCGCACGGGCCCCTTTCGGAGCGCGGATGTCGTGCCGGTGGATCTGTCCGCCGGCTCCGTCCAGGTCGTGCCCGTGCCGGCTGCAGCTTGGTCGTCTGCTGACCGGTCTCGCACTGTTGCCGTTGTTCGGTCGACGGTTATCCCGCAGTTGATGGATCGCGTGCACCGGCTCCCGCCATCCGGCGGGGGTCCGGTGCCGTGACGCTCACCGGCCATCGGCGCCTGCATCGGACGGTCCGGCCGCAGCTTCCCCGGCCGGCGCCGGCCATGCCGGGGCGTTCCCCGAATTGTTGCGCAAGCCTGGGCATTCGCACACGATTCGTAGGTTCCCGCACGCGGACTTCGAACCGTTTCCAGTGCGGGGACCGCGCGTAAGACACCCCCCTCGGTGCCCTTCGCCTCGGACCCTGCAGGGCCGCAAAATCCCGGCGGTGACAAACGGGAAGCAATTCCGCTCGGGAAAGCACAGCACCCACTAGGCGGGTGCAGCGCCGATGGCATATGCCGATGATCGTTACGTGAGTCGCGCGAAACCCGGCGCTCTGGTATGGTTCACTGATTTGGTGCCGAGGAGAGGACTTGAACCTCCACGAGGTTACCCCCACTAGCACCTGAAGCTAGCGCGTCTACCAATTCCGCCACCTCGGCTGATCCGGCGCTGCAGGCGGTTGTGAATGCCGCCACCGGACGAGCTGCGGACTCTACCCAGCGGGGCCGGGCTTGTCAATCTCGGGCGCCGGCAACAACAAACACGACGCATCTTGGAAGCCGTTCATCGATGAGACGCACCATCCGACGCAAACGCCCGCAGCTGCACGATCCCTTCGCGGAACGCGAAGCGAGCCGCTACGAACATCCCATCCCCAGCCGCGAGTTCATTCTGCAGTATCTCGCCGAGCGCGGCACCCCGCTCACGCACGAGGCGCTCGTCGCCGAGCTCGCGCTGCAAGAGGAACGCGACGGCGAGGCGTTGCGGCGCAGGCTCAATGCCATGGTCCGCGACGGCCAGCTGGTGCGCAACCGGCGCGAGGGCTACGGTACGGCGCAGAAGATGGATCTGGTGGCCGGGCGCGTATCCGGTCATCCGGACGGATTCGGTTTTCTGATTCCCGACGAAGGCGGCGAGGATGTGTATCTCTCGGCGCGTCAGATGCGCGCGTTGTTCCATGGCGATCGCGTGCTGGTGCGGGTCGTCGGCCTCGACCGCCGCGGGCGGCGCGAAGGGCAGGTCGTGGAGGTGCTGGAGCGCAGCACCCAGAAGCTGGTCGGGCGCTTCTATCTCGAGAGCGGCGTTGGCTTCGTCGTCCCCGATCACAAGCGCATCAGTCACGAGGTCGTGATCCCCGCCGAGCACCAGGGCGCGGCCGAGCACGGCCAGATCGTAGTGGTGCGCATCATCGAGCAGCCGAAGGCCTATGCCCAGCCGATCGGTCAGGTGGTCGAGGTGCTCGGCGCGCACATGGCCCCGGGCATGGAGATCGACATCGCTATCCGCTCGCACGATCTGCCGCGGGACTGGCCCGACGCCGTGCAGGAGGAAATCGCCGACCTGTCCCCGGAAGTGCCGGCGCAGGCCGCGATCGGACGCACGGATCTGCGCGCATTGCCGCTGGTGACCATCGACGGTGCAGATGCGCGCGATTTCGACGATGCCGTGTACTGCGAGCGCAAGGCCAAGGGCTGGCGCCTCCTCGTGGCGATTGCCGACGTGTCGTCCTACGTGGACCGCGCCAGCGCGCTCGATGTCGAGGCGCAGTCGCGCGGCAACTCGGTATATTTCCCGGAGCGGGTCATTCCCATGCTGCCGGAGGTGCTCTCCAACGGCCTGTGCTCGCTCAACCCGCAGGTCGACCGCCTGTGCATGGTGTGCGAGATGTACATCAGCACCAGCGGGCGGTGTACGCGCTCGCGTTTCTTCGAAGGCGTCATGCGCTCGGCGGCACGCCTCACCTACGACGAAGTGGCGGCCGTTCTCGAGGGCAGGCGCGTGCGCGCACGCGCACCTGCCGCGGGCGTGCTGCCGCAGCTGCAGGAGCTGCATGCGCTCTACCAGGTGATGCGCGGCGCCCGCGAGGCGCGCGGCGCCATCGACTTCGAAAGCACCGAAACCCGTATCGTGTTCGGGACCGATCGCAAGATCGAGCGCATCGTGCCGGTGGTGCGCAACGATGCCCATCGCCTGATCGAGGAATGCATGATCGCCGCCAACGTCGCCGCGGCGCGCTTCCTGCTCAAGCACAAGATCCCGGCGCTTGTACCGGGTGCACGAGGGCCCCACCCGCGAGAAGCTCGCCGATCTGCGCAGCTTCCTCAGGAATTCGGTCTGAGTCTGCGCGGCGGCGACAAGCCCGAGGCGCGCCACTACGCCGAGCTGATCGCCCAGGTGCAGGGGCGTCCCGACAGCCATTTGATTCAGACGGTGATGCTGCGTTCCCTGAGCCAGGCCGTCTACAGCCCCGACAACGTCGGACACTTCGGGCTGGCACATGCGGCCTATGCGCACTTCACCTCGCCGATCCGGCGCTATGCCGACCTGCTGGTGCACCGCGCCATCCGCCATGTGCTGCATGGCGCAGGCGGCGGAGACATTCGCGTACGGGCACGGCGATCTGGTGACGCTCGGGGATCACTGCTCCATGACCGAGCGGCGCGCCGACGAGGCGACACGCGATGCCGTCGACTGGCTCAAATGCGAGTACATGCTCGACAAGATCGGCGAGGTGTTTCGCGGTGTGGTGAGCGCAGTGACTTCCTTCGGATTGTTCGTCGAGCTGGAGGAAATCTATGTCGAAGGGCTCGTGCACGTGACGGCGTTGCCCAGCGACTATTATCACTTCGATCCCACCGGTCATCGGCTGCGCGGCGAGCGCAGCGGCACCACTTTCCGTCTCGGGGACAGCGTCGAGGTCCAGGTCATGCGCGTCGATCTCGACGAGCGCAAGATCGACTTCGAGCTGGCCGCGCGCAAGCGCGGTTCCGTCGGCCACCCCACGGGGCGGCGCAAGGCGCGCCAGAAGCGCCGCGCCTGAGGCGCAGGCCGTGACGGGGCCCGCGCTGGTGTACGGGCTGCACGCCGTGCAGGCGCTGCTCGAGCGCGCCGCGCGGCAGGTGCAGCGCGTCTGGTACCAGGACAGCAGAGGCGATGCGCGGCTGGAACGCATCCTCGTCCTGGCACGCGGCGCGCGCATTCCGCTGGCGGCGGTGCCGCGTGCACAGCTCGACGTCCTGGCGCGGGGCGGCCGCCACCAGGGTGTGGTCGCCGCAACGCACGTGTCGGCACCTGCACCCGATTCCGGTCTGCCGGCGCTGCTGTCCGGCCTCGACGAGCCGGCGCTGCTGCTGGTGCTGGACGGGGTTCAGGACCCGCACAACCTCGGTGCCTGCCTACGCTGCGCCGATGCGGCGGGTGCGCATGCCGTCATCGTCCCGCGCGACCGTGCGGCCGGTCTCGGTCCGGCGGTGCGCAAGGCCGCGGCGGGCGCCGCCGAAAGCGTGCCGTTCCTCCAGGTGACCAATCTTGCGCGCGCCTTGCGCGAGCTGCAGGGGGCGGGCCTGTGGATCGTCGGCACGGCGGGCGAGGCGCAGGACACGGTGTATACGACGGACCTGCGCGGGGCGGTGGCACTGGTGCTGGGTGGCGAAGAGAAGGGCCTGCGCCGCCTGACCCGCGAGCACTGCGATCTGCTGGTACGCATCCCCATGCACGGCACGGTGGCGAGCCTCAACGTCTCGGTGGCCGCCGGCATCGCCCTGTTCGAGGCGCGACGCCAGCGGGGGATATAGCCTTCACCAAATTGCGCCGCTTCCGGCGCTCCAGTAGAATACGGCCCCTTCCGGCGCGTGTGAGCCGCCGGAGCACTCCTTGCCTTACCGCCGCTGCGAAAGGCTGCCAATCCGAAGGGAGCAAAATGCGACACTACGAAATCGTGTTTCTGGTGCATCCCGACCAGAGTGAGCAGGTTCCTGCGATGATCGAGCGCTATCGCGCCACCATCGAGTCCAAGGACGGCAAGATCCATCGTCTCGAGGACTGGGGTCGCCGCCAGCTTGCCTATCCCATCCACAAGGTGCACAAGGCGCACTACGTGCTCATGAATATCGAGTGCGCAAAGGAGACGCTGGACGAGCTGAACAGCGCCTTCCGCTTCAACGACGCCGTGCTGCGCAATCTGGTGATGAACCGCGACGAGGCGGTGACCGAAGCATCCCCTCTGGCGAAGTCCCGCGAGGAGCGCGACGATCGACGCGGCGAGCGCGGCGATCGTGCAGAAGGTCGCGGCCGCGGGCCCGACGAAGGCGACGAGGACGCAGAGCGTATCGATCGCGGCAGCACCGAGGCGCGCGCGGAATAGCTGATCAATTCATCCGAATCGAGGTCAACGCCATGTCGCGTTTCTTTCGTCGCAGAAAGTACTGCCGTTTCACCGCCGAGGGTGTCAAGGAGATCGACTACAAGGATCTCGCCACCCTGAAGAACTACATCACCGAGACGGGCAAGATCGTCCCGAGCCGTATCACCGGGACCAAGGCCCGCTATCAGCGTCAGCTGGCGACTGCCATCAAGCGTGCGCGCTTCCTGGCGCTGCTGCCCTACACCGATCAACACTGAGCGCACGCCGCCTGCGGCTGGATGACTGCAAGCGCGGCGCGCGAACGGACGACCTGATGCGACTGCTGGCAGCCTACATCATGCGCGGCCGCATGCAGGCGCTGCTGGTGACCGCGGCCACCGCCGCGCTGTCGCTGGTGTTGCCGCCGGCCCTGTGGCTGAGCAGCGCGGCCCTTGCGCTGGTGACCCTGCGTCAGGGGGCCGGTGAGGGACTGCTGGTGTTGGGTGGCTCGGCGCTCGCCTCCACCCTGATGCTGTTGCCGCTGACCGGCAATCTGTGGCTGATCGTGGTGCTGGTGCCCATATGGCTGCCGATCTGGGCTCTTGCGCTCACATTGCGCAATACCATCGACCTGGGACGCACGGTGACGGCGGCGGGATTCACGGGGATCGGCGCAGTGCTTGCGTTGCAACTGGTGCTGCCGCAGCCCGAGCAGTGGTGGCGCGACCTGCTGGAGCGCCTGGTGCGGCCGGTGCTCGAACAAAGCAGCGCGTTGTCTCCCGGTACCGACGTCGGGCGGGTCCTGGATGCGGCGGCCGGCATGATGTCGGGGGCGTTTGCCGCCTCGCTGGTGCTCACATGGTGGGAGCGCTGCTGCTGGCGCGCTGGTGGCAGGCGATGCTCTTCAACCCGGGCGGCTTTCGCCGCGAGTTCCATGCGCTGCGTCTGGGCCGCACCGCGGCACTGGCGGCCTTGCTGGTGTGGCTGGTGGCGGCGCTGACCCGTACGGCGCTGATGGTGAACGTAGGCATCGTCGCACTGACGACGTTCGCATTTCAGGGTCTGGCGCTTGCCCATGCCAGTGCCGCGGCGGCCGGCCTGCATCCGGCTTGGCTGGTGGCCCTGTACGCGCTGGCGATTCTTGCGCCGCCGCAGGTGCTGGGATTGCTGGCGGTGCTCGGTGTGGCAGACAACGGTTTCGATTTCAGAGCGCGCCTGCACGCCCGCCGCGGCGCCTGAGGGCGCGCGACGGGACCGGCGAGAGCCCCGCAGTGCGCACGCAACTGTCGGATCATTTTTGGAGAGTGAAGCAATGCAAGTCATCCTGCTGGAAAAAGTCGAGAATCTCGGCAATCTGGGAGATACCGTCAAGGTCCGGTCGGGATATGGGCGCAACTACCTTATCCCGAGCGGCAAGGCGACGGCGGCCACGCCGCAGAACCTGGCCGCCTTCGAGAGCCGGCGCGCCGAGCTGGAGCGTGCCGCGGCCGACACGCTGACGCGTGCGCGGGGCCGCCTCGAGGCGGTGGATCAGCTCGCCGAGGTGACCATCACGGCCAAGGCTGGCGACGAGGGCAAGCTGTTCGGATCGGTCGGCGCCGTGGAGATCGCCGATGCCGTGACTGCGGCAGGGGTCGCGCTCGAGCGCCATGAGGTTCGTTTGCCTGCCGGTTCCCTGCGCCAGCTGGGCGAGCACATGGTGCACGTGCACCTGCACAGCGACGTCAACACCGAGATCAAGGTCATCATCGTCCCCGAGGCGTGATGCCCCGGCCGTCCTCGGCGCGGCACCCCGGGCCACGCGCCGGGTGCTGCAAGTGCGTGAGGATGTTGCACGGCAGGGAGGTTCGAGGTGGCTGAGCTTGCGCGTCCGGAAATCGAGCGCGGCAGCCCCGGCGATGTGCTCAAGGTTCCGCCCTTTTCGCTGGAGGCCGAGCAGTCGGTACTGGGCGGACTGATGCTGGAGAACAGCGCCTGGGACCAGATCGCAGACCGGGTCGGCGAGCCGGACTTCTATCGCCGCGACCACCGCATGATCTTTCGTGCCATCTGTGAGCTGATGGAGCACGGCAGTCCCTGCGACGTCGTCACGCTGGCCGAATGGCTGGACCGGCGCGAGGAGCTGGAGAGCGTCGGCGGCCTCGCCTATCTCGGGGCCCTCGCCAACAACACGCCCACCGCCGCCAACATCCGCGCCTACAGCGACATCGTGCGCGAGCGTTCCATCCTGCGGCAGCTGATCCAGGTGGGAACGGAAATCGCCGCGAGCGCTTATCAGCCGGAGGGCCGCGCCAGCAAGGAGCTGCTGGAGGTCGCCGAACAGCAGGTGTTCCAGATCGCCGAACAGAATGCCCGTACCCGCCAGGGTTTCGTCGGCATCAAGCAGCTGCTGACCAGTGCGGTCGATCGCATCGACACCCTGTTTCAGCAGGACAGCGCAATTACCGGTGTGCCCACCGGCTTCACCGACTTCGACGACAAGACCGCCGGCCTGCAGCCCGGTGATCTCATCATCGTTGCCGGGCGACCGTCCATGGGCAAGACCACGTTCGCCATGAACATCGCCGAGACCGCGGCCATCAAGCACCGCAAGCCGGTGGCGGTGTTCAGCATGGAAATGGCGGGCGAGCAGCTCGCCATGCGCATGATGTCTTCGCTGGGCCGCATCAATCAGCACAAGGTGCGCACCGGCAAGCTCGACGACGACGACTGGCCGCGGTTGACCTCGGCGGTGAGCATCCTGGCCGAGGCGCCCATGTACATCGACGATACCCCGGCACTCACTCCGACCGAGCTGCGCGCGCGGGCACGGCGTCTGAAGCGCGAGCACGGCGACCTGGGCATGGTGGTGATCGATTATCTGCAGCTCATGCAGGTGCCCGGCACGCGCGAGAACCGTGCCACCGAGATTTCGGAAATCTCGCGCAGCCTCAAGGCGCTCGCCAAGGAGCTGCGGGTGCCGGTGATTGCGCTCTCGCAGCTCAACCGCAGCCTTGAGCAGCGTCCGAACAAGCGCCCGGTGATGTCGGACCTGCGCGAGTCGGGCGCCATCGAGCAGGACGCCGATGTCATCGTGTTCATCTATCGCGACGAGGTGTACAACGAGGACAGCCCCGACAAGGGAACCGCGGAGATCATCATCGGCAAGCAGCGCAACGGCCCGATCGGCACCACGCGCCTGACCTTCCTCGGGCAGTACACGCGCTTCGAGAACTTCATGCAGGACTACGGCGGCGAGGCCTACGCATGACCCGTCCGGCGCAGGCATTGATCGACCTGCAGGCCCTGCAGCACAACCTGCGCGTTGCACAGGCCGCGGCGCCGCGCACGCGGGTCATGGCAGTCATCAAGGCCAACGCCTACGGACACGGCCTGCTGCGCGCCGCCCGGGCACTGGCGGCAGCCGACGCCTTCGGCGTCGCCCATCTGAATGAAGCGGTGACGTTGCGCGAAGGCGGCATCCGCCAGCCCGCGGTGTTGCTGGAGGGGTTCGGCGACCAGTCGGAGCTGCACCTGCTGGCACGCCACAACCTGGAGACCGTGGTGCACCATCCATCCCAGGTGGAAATGCTGGAGGCGGTGCGGCTCGCCACGCCCCTGCGGGTGTGGGTGAAGGTGGATACCGGCATGCACCGGCTGGGCATCGCCCCGGAACGGGTGGTCGAGGTGACGCGGCGCCTCGCCGCCTGCGTGTCGGTGGCAGGACCCTTGCGCTATCTCACCCATCTCGCCTGCGCCGACGACCGGAACGATGTGCGCACGGTGCGACAACTGGAAACATTCTCCGCTACGCTCGGTGAACTTCCCGGAGAGCGCTCCGTGGCCAATTCGGCGGGGATGCTGGGCTGGAAGGCCAGCCACGCAGACTGGGCGCGTCCCGGCATCATGCTCTATGGCGTATCGCCGTTCCTCGGTGGCGCGGGCGCGCGCGACGGCTTGCAACCGGCCATGACCCTGACCACGCGGCTCATCGCCGTGAATCGCTACCCGCGCGGAGAGGCCATCGGATACGGTGGGAGCTGGATCTGTCCCGAGGACATGAGCGTGGGTGTGGCGGCTGTCGGCTACGGCGACGGCTATCCGCGACATGCACGCGCCGGCACGCCGGTGTTGCTCAACGGCGTGCGCGTGCCGCTCGTCGGTCGCGTGTCCATGGACATGATCAGTCTCGATCTGCGTACTCAGCCCGACGCCCGCATCGGCGATCCCGTCGTGTTGTGGGGGCGCGGGCTGCCGGTCGAGGATGTCGCCGAATGCGCCGGCACGATCGGCTATGAGCTGCTTTGCGGCGTGAGCCAGCGGGTAGAGATGCGCGAGCTGAACGGCATCGCACCCAAGGTCGTCCCGCTGCCCGATTGATCGGGACGCCGCCCCCGCCGCGCTGCTGTCGGTGCTCTTTACATTTTTGCTACTCACGCCCTGGGGCAAGTCGCCTCGTCCTGCTTATCCCCCTGATTGGCGCTGTCTTCCAATTTCCTGGCACGCAGCATGCTGCGAGTGGGACCGCTGTCTTGTGTGTCCATCGGCGCGCTCCGGGAACGATGAGTCCCACCTCCGGCAAGCGCTCCGACCCCGTTTGCGCAGCTCGGGCCGTATCGGAGAGTGTCATGCGCCTGGTCTCGAGGTGTTGTCTTCTTCGGCACTGCGGTGTGCTGTTGGCAGTGCTGCTTTGCTTGGCGTCACATCTTGGTTCGGCCGCCGAGGCCAGCGTCACCTCGGCCGCGGTGGCGATGGACGCAACTGCCGCGGCTGCACAGGCGGTGGAGCACGGGCCGGCTGACATAACCGATCTGCCCGCCAAAGTCGATGTCGCCACCCAGGAGCACGAGCCCGGTTCCGCACTGGGCGCGCTGCTGATCGGTGCGGTTCTGCTGGTGGTCGCGACCATCGGCTGGATGCGGCGCCACCTGCGCTAGCCCGGCTGGTGAGATTTCCGGGCTGAACGGCGGATCCGGATGGCCGTGCTAACATAGCGCGCGGCGTGCACGGGAGCGCGCCGCAGGCAAAGGGAGTGCGCTTGGCCAAGAACCGGCTGGTGTACAGCTGTACCCATTGCGGCGCCCAGGCATCGAAGTGGTCGGGACGATGTGCCGAGTGCGGGGCATGGAACAGCCTGGTGGAGAGTGTTGCCGAATCATCGGCCGCGGCGGCGCGGGCGGGCCGTTTCGCAGGCTACGCCGGCAGCGCGGAACCTGCGGTGCAGCGGCTTTCCGAAGCGTCGCTCGAGGAGCAGGCGCGCGTCGGCACCGGCATCGCCGAGCTCGACCGGGTGCTGGGCGGCGGACTGGTCAGCGGTTCGGTGATCCTGATCGGTGGCGATCCCGGCATCGGAAAGTCCACGCTGCTGTTGCAGGCACTTGCCTGCTTGCAGCCGCGCCTGCCGAGCCTCTATGTCTCCGGGGAGGAATCGCTGCAGCAGGTGGCACTGCGCGCTCAGCGTCTGGGGCTGCCGGCGGCGGAGCTGCGCATGCTCACCGAAACGGCGGTGGAGCGCATACTCGCCGTGGCGCAGCATGAGCGCCCGCAGGTCATGGTCGTCGATTCCATTCAGACCATCTACACCGAGCTGCTGCAGTCCGCGCCCGGCGCCGTCGCGCAGGTACGCGAGAGCGCCGCGCAGCTGGTGCGTTACGCCAAGCAGACCGGCACGGCGCTGTTCCTCGTGGGTCACGTCACCAAGGAAGGCATGCTGGCCGGGCCGCGGGTGCTGGAGCACATGGTGGACACCGTGCTCTATTTCGAAGGCGATCCCGACAGTCGCTATCGCGTCATCCGCGCCGTCAAGAACCGTTTCGGTGCAGTGAACGAGCTGGGCGTGTTCGCGATGACCGACCGCGGCCTGCGTGAGGTGAGCAATCCATCGGCGATCTTCCTTTCGCGTCACGACACGCCGGTGCCGGGCAGCGTGGTGATGGTCACGCGCGAGGGCAGCCGTCCAATGCTGGTGGAGGTGCAGGCGCTGGTCGACGAGAGTCATCTGTCGAATCCACGGCGGGTGACGCTTGGTCTGGAGCAGAACCGCCTCGCCATGCTGCTGGCGGTGCTGCATCGCCACGGTGCCGTCGCCACCCACGACCAGGACGTGTTCGTGAACGTGGTCGGGGGCGTGCGCGTCAGTGAGACCGGGGCGGACCTGGCGGTGTTGCTCGCAGTGCTCTCCAGCCTACGCAACCGCCCGCTGGCACACGACGTGGTCGCCTTCGGCGAGCTCGGCCTGGCGGGCGAGATCCGCCCGGTGCAGAACGGTCAGGAGCGATTGCGCGAGGCGGCCAAGCACGGTTTTCGGCGCGCCATCGTGGCAACGGCCAACGCCCCCCGCAGGGGTGGTGCGATCGAGGATCTCGAGATCGTGCCGGTGCAGCGCCTCGGCGAGGCCCTGGAGCAGGTCTAGCCGAGCGCGCTCAGCTCGCGTTGCAGCGCCTGCTCGTCACCCAGGTTGAGCTCCACGAGACGCCGCAGGTGGGCGATGCTGTCGAGGTCGATGTGCTCACAGTGCAGCCCGATGCGCCACTGCTCGATGCGCGCCACGCTCGTCTCCATACGGATGAGCGCGCGGTCTTCCTCGACCAGCAGCTCCAGCACGCAGCGGTCGCGTACCGCACCGTCCCAGTCGCCCGGGCGCTCCAGCAGCGCGCCCTTGAGCGAGATGTCCACCAGACGCACTTCCCACTTGCTGCCGCCGGCCCTCAGCAGTGCGGCGCCGTCGAAAGACACACGGCTGAAGGTCCGGTACGCGGAGCCGCCACTGCGCACGGCACCCGAGGCTTCGGGTACGTCGAGGAAGAACTGCAGGCGCAGATCGCCCACCTCGAGCATCGCGCCGGATGCCAGCAGCGTGCTCTCCTCTCCGATCGCCGTGCCGTCGACGCGCGTCGTTTCCGCTCCTTCCAGGTGCGTGAGGAAGTAGCCGTCGGCGCGCCGCGCGATCACCGCGCTATGCACCCCGGTGCGGCCGATGCGCGTCATGCCGCGCTCCAGCGGAAAGGTCCGGCCCACGTGACTGCCACTCAGAATCTGCAGCCAGCCGCTCGGAGGCCGCCCGGCCCGGATGGGCTCGGCGGTATCCGGTGCGGGTATCGGCGCTGACTGCACCACGTCGGCAGGATTGCTGAATGTCAGGGTGTGCTTGCCGATCTGGATTTCATCGCCATCCTGAAGCGTATGGGTCTCAATCGGCTGGCCGTTGATCCGCACTTCGCCGGCTTGCGGTATCGCCTCCAGCGTGGTGATGCCTGCACTGCTGCGCACGCGCGCGTGTCGCGGGCCTATCGCGAGGCTGTCGATGTGGATCTGGCACTCGGGATCACGGCCGATGAGGGTTTCGCCGTCTCTCACGGAGAACGACTTGAGCGTCTTACCCTTGAAGGAGAGGATCAATCGGCGCACGGGTGGACCTTTCTGGTCGCAAACCAGCGGTGATTATAAACGGCGGCAGGCGCCTGACAAACGAATCCGGTAGCGGGTCGGTTGCCGGAACGGATGTGGGAGCGTCGCCCGCCGCGGCACGACCGGCACTCCGGCAATGCTCCCGTCGCATCGCGGCGACCCCGGCAGCGCTGCGTGTCGCGGGTCGCGTTGCATGGGCCTGCTCCTGCCAGCGGGGCTTACCGTTGCAGGTTGGCGGAGGAAATCAGACCGGCCCTTCTCCGCGCGAGCGCGCCTGCGCTGCGCCGATCGACGGAAACATGCGCACGGTCTTCACCGCGTTGTCCTTGGTGTGGATGATCTCCACCGGGTGATCGCCGAGCAACAGGCTGGTCCCGGGCTCGGGTATGGCTTCTAGGTATTCGAGGATGAGCCCGTTGAGCGTCCGCGGCCCGGTCATGGGCAGCTTCCAGTTGAGGCTGCGATTGAGCTCGCGGACGTTCGCGCCGCCATCGACCAGGAAACTCCCGTCGGGCTGCGGATGCACGTCGGGCACGGAGGTTGCCGGGTCGGTGGTGAACTCGCCGACGATTTCCTCCAGGATGTCCTCCAGGGTGGCGAGACCACGGATGTCGCCGTATTCGTCGACCACGAGACCGATACGCCTTCGCTCGCGCTGGAAGTTCAGCAGCTGCTTGTTGAGCGGTGTGTTCTCGGGAATGAAGTAGGGATCGCGCACCAGCTTGAGCAACTCCTGTTCGTTCAGCTGGTCCTGGCTGATCAGCCTCAGGGCGTGGCGCAGGTGCAGAAAACCGATCACCTGATCGATGCTCTCCCGATACACCGGCAGACGCGTGTACTGGCTGTTGATGAGCTGGGCGGTGATGTCCTTCCAGTCGTCGTCGAGGTCGATGCCGACGATCTCGTGGCGCGGCACCATGATGTCCTCCACCTGCACCTTTTCCAGGTCGAGGATGCTGAGCAGCATCTTCTGGTGGCGTCGAGGAATCATGGCGCCGGCCTCGATTACCACGGTGCGCAACTCCTCGCTGCTGAGCGTTTGCGCCGACGCGTCCTCGGCCGAGACGCCGGCCAGACGCAGCACGCCGTTGGCGAGCCCGTTGACGATGCGCACCAGCGGATACAGCACTTTCATCATCGGTTCGATGATGACCGCAGCCGGAAAGGCGATGCGCTCGGGATGCAGCGCGGCCAGTGTCTTCGGTGCGACCTCGCTGAAGATCAGGATGACCAGCGTAAGCAGGCCCGCAGCGATCGCGATTCCGGCCTCGCCTGACAGCCGCAGGCCGATGACCGTGGCCACGGACGATGCGAGAATGTTGACGAAGTTGTTGCCGAGCAGAATAAGGCCGATCAGCCGGTCCGGCCGCTCCAGCAGCCTGCTGGCGCGCAGCGCGCCCGGATGCCGCGCCTTGGCCAGGTGGCGCAGGCGATAGCGGTTCAGCGTCATCAGCCCGGTTTCGGAGCCGGAGAAAAAACCGGAAAGGATGATCAGGACGACGAGCGTGCCGAACAGCACGCTGAGCGGGATATCATCCAAGTATGGAATGCCTCATGCAAGTCGCACCGGTTCGGCGCAGGGCCGCTAGCGTCCCAGCACCAGTTCCAGCACCAGCTTGCTGCCGAAGTAGGCAAGCATCAGCGCGAAGAACCCACCGAGCGTCCAGCGAATGGCGGTGCGTCCGCGCCAGCCGAAACGCCGGCGTCCGTACAGCAGGATCGCGAACACCAGCCACGCGGCGATGGACAGCACCGTCTTGTGTACCAGATGCTGCGCGAAGATGTCCTCGATGAACAGGAAGCCGGTGAGCAGGCTCAGGCTGAGCAGCACGAAGCCCATGCCGATCATTTGAAACAGCAGCGCCTCCATCTCCTGCAAGGGTGGCAGCGCACGGACGAATCCGCCCGGATGACGATGGCGCAGATGCCAATCCTGCACGGCGAGCAGTACCGCCTGCAGCGCCGCGATGCTGAGCAGGCTGTAGGCGACGACCGAGAGCAGGATGTGCGCATCGAGCTTCCACTGGCCTGCTTCGATCAGCTCGTGGTGCGAAGGAAACGCGAGATCGAGTGACAATGCCAGGGCGGCCAGAGGCAGCAAGCCGATGCCGAGATTTTCCACCGGGCGATTGGCGGCAGTGACCAGCAGCAGTACCACCATGAGCCAGCCGATCAGTGAGAAGGCGTTGAAGAAGCCGAGGTTCAGGCCCCCATCGCTCACTACGCCGCGGAACAGCACGTAGGCGTGCAGCAGCGCGGCGACACCGCCGAGCGCCAGCACGCGGGTCTTCGACTGCTCGAGACCGGCCGCACCACGCGACAGGCGCAGACCGACCATCACTCCGGACAGCAAATATAAGGCAATGGCGGGTATGCCGATAAGAACCGAAGTCTGCATGTCAGTACCGTGTGCGCCAGCACGCCCGAAGCTGTAGATCAGGGAAGACCGTAGTCGGTCGAAGGTTTGATTTTTCGCCCTGCAAGGTCAGCGTTGGACGCTCGTCGTCACAGTGTGAACCAGTGGGAGCTGCGCATGATGACTGGCTCTCATACAACCGACTGCCGCATGTGATGCAAACATCAGTTCACGCCCTGTGTGCGTGCCAAGATAATACCATGGTGAATCACAAAGGCCAGATCGCCAGAGCGGAGGGGGAGTATACGCCATGCAGCTGAGAGTGCTCGGCTGCAGCGGCGGCATCGGCGCGGGCCTCAGCACCACGGCGCTGCTGGTGGACGAGGACATCCTGATCGATGCCGGCACCGGCATCGGACGCCTGTCGATCGCTGCAATGCGCAAGATCCGGCACATTTTCCTCACCCATTCCCACCTCGATCACCTGGCCGGCATTCCGCTGATGATCGACAGCATCTTCGACGGCACACGCTCGCCGCTCACCCTGCATGCACGGGCCGAAACGCTGCAGGCGTTGCAGCAGCATATTTTCAACTGGGTCATCTGGCCCGATTTCACCAAGCTGCCGGCGCCGGCAGCACCGGTGCTGCGGTTCCAGGCCATGGCGCCCGGTGAGGTCATCACGCTCGGGTCGCGCAGCATCGAGATGATCGCCGTCAACCACGTCGTGCCGGCGGCGGGTTATCGGATGTCGTGTCCGGGTGGCGCCTTCGCCTATAGCGGCGACACCACCACCAACGACGGTTTCTGGGCGGCGCTGGACCGCCATCGCCGCCTCGACCTGCTGGTGGTGGAGTGCGCGTTTCCCGACGACGAGCTCGAGCTCTCGCGCCTGGCACGGCACTATTGTCCCACCCTGCTCGCCGACGATCTCTACAAGCTCGAGCTGCGTCCCGAGGTGCGGCTCACTCACCTGAAGCCGGGCGATCAGGAGATCATCCTGCGCCAGTGTCGCGAGGCGCTGCCCGAGCTCGACATTCAGCCCCTGCAGGGCGAGGACACGTTCTGCTTCTGAAGCGGCACGCGGTATAATTTCCCGGTATCGTCGGCGTGCTGGCCGGCCGCATGAAGCGTCCCGCCAGTGCGTCGCTGTCTTGCCCGGCTCGGGACTTCCTGTCCGGCCGCGACCTTCACCTGGAATCGACATGTTTGAAAATCTCAGCGAGCGCCTGGCGCGCACCATCAAGAATCTGCGTGGCCAGGGACGCCTGACCGAGGACAACGTCCGCGAGACCATGCGCGAAGTGCGCACGGCGCTTCTGGAGGCGGACGTCGCGCTGCCCGTGGTGCGCGCCTTCGTCGATCGCGTGCGCGATCGCGCCATGGGCCAGGAGGTGCTGCAGAGCCTCACGCCGGGCCAGGCGCTGGTGAAGATCGTGCGCGATGAGCTGGTCGCGATCATGGGCGAAGCCAACGAGGAGCTGGCCCTGCAGGTGGCACCGCCCGCGGTGGTGCTGATGGCAGGACTACAGGGCTCGGGCAAGACCACCAGCGTCGCCAAGCTGGCGCGCTGGCTGCGCGAGCGCAAGAAGAAGTCGGTGCTGCTCGCAAGCTGCGACGTCTATCGTCCCGCCGCGATCGAACAGCTCGGCACGCTGGCTGCGGAAGTGGGCGCGAGCTTCTTCCCCAGCAGTGCCGACCAGGATCCGGTGGACATTGCCAATGCCGCCATCAGCCATGCGCGACGCCAACACGTCGACGTGCTGATCATCGACACCGCAGGGCGCCTGCACATCGATGCCGAGATGATGAGTGAGATCCAGCGCCTGCACGCCGCCGCGCGGCCCGCGGAGACGCTGTTCGTGGTCGACAGCATGACCGGTCAGGACGCCGCCAATACCGCGCAGGCGTTCAACGAGGCATTGCCCCTCACCGGCGTCATTCTCACCAAGGCGGACGGCGACGCCCGCGGCGGTGCCGCGCTTTCCATCCGCCACATCACCGGCAAGCCCATCAAGTTCCTCGGCGTTGGCGAGAAGACCGCGGCGCTCGAGCCTTTTCACCCCGATCGCCTGGCCTCACGCATCCTGGGCATGGGCGATGTGCTCAGCCTGGTGGAGGAAGCCGAGCGCAAGGTGGACAAGGACAAGGCCGCCAAGCTCGCTTCGAAGCTCAAGAAGGGCAAGGGCTTCGACCTGGAGGACTTCCGCGATCAGCTGATGCAGATGGCCAACATGGGCGGCGTGGCGGGGCTGCTCGACAAGCTTCCCGGTGTGGCAGAACTGCCGCAGGGCGTCAAGGCACAGGTCAACGACCGGGAGATGACCCGGCTGGTCGCCATCATCAACTCCATGACACCGCGCGAGCGGCGCCATCCGGACGTGATCAACGGCTCGCGCAGGCGGCGCATCGCCGCCGGTTCCGGGACCCAGGTGCAGGACGTCAACCGCCTGTTGAAGCAGTTCACCCAGATGCAGAAGATGATGAAGAGGATGTCCAAGGGCGGCCTGAGCAAGATGCTGCGCGGTCTGAAGGGGCGCCTACCCCCCGGAATGCCGCCGTTCTGAGGCGGTTGCCGGCGCTTCCTATTTGGCGCAATTTGCGTAAAATGCGCGGTTTAGGTTTGGCTCACCGCCATGCCTGCAGCGCGTCAACGGGAGAGGAAAGCACGCAATGGTAACGATTCGTCTGGCCCGGGGCGGCGCCAAGAAGCGCCCGTTCTTCCATATCGTGGTGACGGACAGCCGGAACCGGCGTGACGGTCGTTACATCGAGCGGGTGGGCTTCTTCAATCCCATCGCCGCGGGTGGCGAAGAGGGGCTGCGCCTGGACCGCGAGCGTATCGCACACTGGCTCAAACAGGGTGCTCACACCTCCGACCGCGTCGCGTCGCTGCTGAAGCGCAAGGAGTCCGCCGCTGCCGGCTGAGGTCGGGTCGGCGCCGGCGCGAAGCAGCCGGTTGGCAGCGCCGCAATCCCAGCTGCTGGCGGTGGGCCGCATCGCGGGGTTATATGGAGTGAAGGGCTGGGTGCGGGTGTACTCCTACATGGAGCCGCGGGAAAACATCCTGCACTATCCAGTCTGGCAGGTTGCCTGCGAGGACGGCTGGCGACCGCTTTTGTTGCTGGAGGGGCGGGCACACGGCAAGGGTGTGGTCGCGCGGCTGGAAGGTTGCGCGGATCGGGACCAGGCGGCCCGCCTCCTCGGAGCCGAGATCGCGGTGCGCCGCGATCAACTGCCGCAGGCCGAGACCGGGCACTGGTACTGGGCCGACCTGGTCGGAATGCAGGTGCAGGACCTTGGAAGGGCGCGACCTGGGCGTGGTGGATCATCTGCTGGAGACCGGCGCCAACGACGTGCTGGTGGTGGTCGGGGATCGCGAACACCTGATTCCCTTTGTGCTTGGGTCGGTGGTTACCGAGGTGGACGTCGCGGCGCGCCGCCTGCGGGTCGACTGGGACCCGGATTTCTGAGCTGCGGTCCGGGCCGGCGCAGCGCCTGTAGGCGACGGGAGCGCCGACCGCGCGGGAGCGCACCTCGATGCGCATCGATGTTGTAACGCTGTTTCCCGAGATGGTGCGCGGGCTGGCCGAGTACGGCGTCACCGGGCGCGCAGTGGCGCGGGGGCTCCTGAGCCTCGCGACCTGGAATCCGCGCGACTATGCCGAGGACCGGCACCGCACGGTGGACGATCGGCCCTACGGCGGTGGTCCGGGAATGGTGATGAAGGTGGCGCCGCTGCGCGCGGCGATCGGGCAGGCGCGCGCAGCGCGGGTGGATCGCGCCCCGGTGATCTATCTTACCCCCCAGGGCCGCCGTCTCGATCAGCGCGGCGTCGAGGCGCTTGCCGCCCTGCCGCGTGTGGTGCTGGTTGCCGGACGCTACGAAGGCGTCGACGAGCGCGTGGTCGAGCACGACATCGATGAAGAGCTCTCGATCGGCGACTACGTGCTGAGCGGTGGTGAGCTCGCGGCGCTGGTGGTGATCGACTCGGTCGCCCGGCTGCTGCCGGGCGCGCTGGGCGACGAGGATTCGGCGCAGCAGGACTCGTTTGTCGACGGTCTGCTGGATTGCCCGCATTACACCCGTCCGGAGGCAATCGACGGAGCCGCAGTCCCGGAAGTGCTGCTGAGCGGAGATCATGCCGCGGTGTGGCGGTGGCGGCGCAAGCAGGCACTGGGTCGAACCTGGCTGCGACGGCCGGACCTGCTGCAGGCTGTGACGCTCGATGAAGAGAGCCGCGGGTTGCTGGACGAGTATATTGTCGAGCACCGGCGGCGGACGGAACACGACGCGTAGTGACACAGGCGCAGGAGAAGAACATGAGCACGATCATCCAACAGCTTGAGCGCGAGCAGATGACCCGCGAGGTGCCGGAGTTCGCACCCGGCGACAACGTCGTGGTGCAGGTGAAGGTGAAGGAGGGCAATCGCGAGCGGCTGCAGGCCTTCGAAGGCGTAGTGATCGCCAAGCGCAACCGTGGGCTCAACTCGTCCTTCACAGTGCGCAAGATCTCCCACGGCGAGGGCGTGGAGCGCGTGTTCCAGACCTACAGTCCGAGCATTCAGGGCATCAAGGTCAAGCGCCGCGGCGACGTGCGTCGCGCCAAGCTCTATTACCTGCGCAATCTCACCGGCAAGGCCGCGCGCATCAAAGAGAAGCTCTGATCAGCTGTGGGAGCGCCGCTCCCGGCGGCGCGACGGCGGCCCGCAGGGCCGCGATTCTGCCATGCTCTTGCGGACTCGAAAGACGGCGACGCTTGCGCGCCGCAGGATCGCGGTGCGCAGCCCCGCTCCCACGGGCGGGCCGCTGGCAGCGGCAGGTTGAATGGCAAGCGTGGATCGCCGCTCCGCAACGGGCCGCAGGATCGCGGCGCATAGCCTTCGCTCCACGGTGCCGGCATTCGGGCCCCCACCGCCCACTACCTTGAATCCGCCATGCTCCGCACCCATTTTCAACACCTGCGTTGATGGGTGTCGCCCTCACACCCTCTCGGCGCGTTCGGCAGGCGGGGTCGGTTTCGCGAACCGCGCCCACGACTTTACGTACAGAGGAGGCGATCCGTGTCATGACCGTGGAAACACATAAGGAAACCCTGGATTTTCAGGCTGAAGTCCGGCAGTTGTTGAACCTGATGATCCACTCGCTGTACTCGAATCGGGAAATTTTCCTGCGCGAGCTGATCTCCAATGCCTCCGACGCGGCAGACAAGCTGCGTTTCGAGGCGCTCACCGACGACGCCCTGTACGAGGGCGACAGTGCGCTGGAGATCCGCATCGACCTCGACAAGGACCAGCGCACCATCACCGTCACCGACAACGGCATCGGGATGAGCCGCGCCGAAGTGATCGACAACATCGGCACCATCGCCAAGTCCGGAACGCGGCAGTTCTTCGAATCGCTGACCGGCGACCAGGCCAAGGACGCCCGCCTCATCGGCCAGTTCGGCGTCGGCTTCTACTCGTCGTTCATCGTCTCCGACCGGGTGACGCTGATCACGCGTCGCGCGGGTCTCGGTCCTGAGCACGGTGTGCGCTGGGAATCGGACGGGCAGGGCAGCTACAACCTGGAAACGGTGGAGAAGGCCGGGCGCGGTACGCAGGTTATCCTGCACCTGCGCGAGGACCAGTCGGAATTCATTGAGCCCATGCGGCTGCGCTCCATTGTGCACAAGTATTCCGATCATATCTCGCTGCCTATCCGCATGAAGGCCACCGGCGGCGAAGGGAAGAACGAATACGAAACCGTAAACCGCGCCTCGGCATTGTGGGCGCGCCCGAAGAAGGACATCAGCGCCGAGGAATACGAGGAGTTCTACAAGCACGTCGCCCACGACTTCGAGGCCCCGCTCGCCTATACCCACAACCACGTGGAGGGGCGCCAGTCCTACACCTCGTTGCTCTACGTCCCGAAGCGCGCCCCCTTCGATCTCTGGGACCGCGAGCGCCGCCACGGCATCAAGCTCTACGTGCGCCGCGTGTTCATCATGGATGATGCCGAGCAGCTCATGCCGCAGTACCTGCGCTTCGTGCGCGGCGTCATGGACTCGGACGATCTGCCGCTCAACATCTCGCGCGAAATTCTCCAGCACAACCACCTCATCGACACCATGCGCTCGGCTTCGGTGAAGAAGGTCCTCGACCTGCTGGACGACCTGGCGGAGAAGGACAAGGAAAAATACGCGACGTTCTGGAACGAATTCGGCCGCGTGATGAAGGAAGGACCGGCCGAGGACTACGGAAATCGCGAACGCATCGCCAAGCTGCTGCGCTTCGCCTCGACGCACGCTGACAACGAGACCCAGGACGTGTCCCTGGAAGACTACGTCGCGCGCATGCGCGAAGGCCAGGAGAAGATCTACTACATCACGGCGGACACCTTCGACGCGGCCAAGAACAGCCCGCACCTGGAGATCTTCCGCAAGAAGGGCATCGAGGTGCTGCTGTTGACCGATCGCGTCGACGAGTGGCTGTGCTCGCATCTCACGGAATTCTCCGGAAAGCAGCTGCAGTCCGTGGCCAAAGGCGATCTCGACCTCGGCAAACTGGAAGACCAGGGCGAGCAGCAGGAAATCGAGAAGGCTGTAGACGAGCTGAAGGGGGTCATCGAAAAAATGCAGAAGGCCCTTGGCGAGCGGGTCAAGGAAGTTCGCATCAGCACGCGCCTCACCAGCTCACCCTCCTGTCTGGTCGTCGATGAGCACGACATGGCAGTGAACCTGCAAAGGCTGTTGAAGGCTGCAGGCCACAAAGTTCCGGAGCTGCATCCGATTCTCGAAATCAATCCACACCACGCCCTCGTCCGGCGTCTCGAGAACGAAACCGACGAGAAGCGATTTGCCGATTGGTCACAGCTGCTGTTCGAGCAGGCACTGCTCAGCGAGGGCGGCCAGCTCGATGAACCGCGGGCATTCGTGAACCGCCTTAACGCATTACTGCTGGAACTTACCGCATGATTTTCGTGCGTGGGCGAACGGCGCGTCTGCGCCGTGTCGCCTGCGCACGACGCACCAATTGCTGCCATTACATTGTCTACACAAAAACGTGCCGGTTATAATGCGCTCGCCTCGACAGATCGTACCGAATGTCAGATGCAAACAGGGAGGCGGTTCCATTTAGTCATCGACCGACGGGTTTGCACGGTTTCTGTCGTTTCATCGCACGTTTTCTCCGCTTCGGGTCCGCCCTTATCGGTACCACCGACATCACATCGAACAGAAATTTCCGGTCGTCGCGATAATTCCTTCTTTGCTGCAGTTGTGCTTGCGATCCGGGAGTCGATACAGGCGCGAACGTTGGTTCGGAGCAGGCAGGCAACCCGAATCCACGTGATCCCCGGCGAACGTTCCGGTGGCAGTGATCATGTCCCACGGGGGTTGCCTCGCAGCCCCCGAGACCTGCTTTCGAGGCGGAATTTCCTGCCGAACGGCTGATCGATCGGCCACGGAAAGGGCGGAATCAATCTTCATTCCGTATCAGCAACCTTGGGGGTAATCAACATGCCTGGTCTCGTGCATGGATCCGCGCGCCCGTTCTTCATGGCGGGTATTCGCGTACTGTTGGTGTCGAGCGTGTTCCTCGTCGCGGCATGCGGCGGCGGCGGAAGCGGGGGCGGCGTCGCGAGCGCAAGTCCGGGCGCAAGTCCGGGCGGCGCGAGTGGAGGTACTTCGAACAATGCCGGTGGCGATGCCGTGAGCCGGGTCGTCAATGCCACGCAGAACGCGGCCACCGAGCGCAATACCCCGGTCGACCTGAAGGTCGACGCCGGCAACGGGGCGAAGGTGGAGATCGTGACCGCGCCCACCCACGGTGCCGCGAAGGTCAAGCCGAACCACCTCATCACCTATATGCCGAAATTAAAATTCACCGGCAAGGATCAGTTCGTCTACAAAACCACCGACACCAACGGCGACGTCACCATACTGACCATGACCATGCAGGTGCAGTGCAGTCAATGCGGCAGCAGCGTGCCATTGACGCTTTCATGGAACCGGAGTGCACAAAAAGTGCTGGGCTATTTGGTGTATTATGGATCGTCCGCTGGCCAGACCGACACACTGGCGACGGATCTCTCAGTGCAGTCGGGCCTGCTGGATCCGAGTGCGCCGGGCGTGACGTTCGACTCCGGTCCCGATCTCGGCCTGTACGCGGGCGACAGCGTGTGTTTCCGTATCCAGGCGTACAACGAAGCGGGCTTCTCCAGCATGTCCGTTCCGGCTTGCGTCGACCGCGTATAGTTTCTGCTTCGTATCTCGCCGGCCGCGACCTGGCTCAGTCGCGGACCGGACCGGTTGCGTCAGGGGTAGGCGCTAGACACCGGTCCGGCCCCAGCTACAGGAAGAGGGCATGAAGATCCTGTTCGCGGCCAGCGAATGCCATCCACTCGTCAAGACCGGAGGACTCGGCGACGTAGCCGGCAGTCTGCCGCCGGCGCTCAGGAATCTGCATCTGGACGTGCGCGTGGTGATTCCCGCCTACCGGGATGTGCTGCGCAAGGTTTCCGATTTCACCACCGCCGCAGAGCTGTCGCTGCCCGGTGCCGGAGCCGTCGTTCGGGTGTTGCAGGGGACCTTGGCGGATAGCGAAGTCCCGATCTACCTCGTCGATTCACCCGTGCACTACGATCGGCCGGGTGGACCCTATGGCGGGCCGGACGGCCGGGACTGGCCCGACAACGCGGCGCGTTTCGCGCTGTTCGGGCGCGCGATCACCGCCATGGGGCTGGGGCGCGCCGGACTCGACTGGCGTCCCGACCTGGTGCACTGCAACGATTGGCAGAGCGCGCTGGCGCCCGCCCTGCTGGCTCGCGAGCCGGACCGTCCCGCAACCGTTTTCACCATCCATAACCTCGCCTACCAGGGGCTGTTCGAAAGGAGCAGCTTCGACGCGCTCGGCCTGCCGGGCAATCTGTGGCAGATGAACGCCATGGAGTTCTACGGGCGCTTCTCGTTCATCAAGGGTGGGCTGGTGTTCGCGGACCGGCTGACCACCGTGAGCCCCACCTATGCCCGCGAAATCTGTACGCCGGAGTTTGGCTATGGGCTGGAGAACCTGTTGCTCTCGCGCGCCACCGAGCTGGTCGGCATCCTGAACGGCGCCGACTACAGCGTGTGGAGTCCGGCGCACGATCCCTATCTCGACCATCACTACAACGCGCGGGCGCTGCGCGGCAAGTCCGCCACCAAGGCAGCGCTGCTGAGCCGTCTCGGGTTCCGCGAGACCTCCGAGGTGCCGTTGGTCGGTCACGTGGGACGGTTGGTCGAGCAGAAGGGGGTCGATCTGCTGGTCGACGCTTTGCCGGATCTGCTGCGGCTCGACGCCCAGTTCGTGGTGCTCGGCACCGGCGAGCGCCGCCTGGAGCAGGCGCTGCGTGCTGCGGCCGGGCGCTCGGGCGCCCGCCTGCAGGTGCAGATCGGCTACAGCGAGGAGCTGGCGCACTGGATCGAAGCCGGCGCCGACATCTTTCTCATGCCGTCGCGCTTCGAGCCTTGTGGTCTGAACCAGATCTACAGCCAGCATTACGGAACCGTGCCCGTGGTCCGGCGTACCGGCGGTCTTGCGGATACGGTGGTCGACGCCACCGACGAGAACCTGCTGGAGGGCACGGCGACCGGGGTCATGTTCGACGCGCCCACCTCCGCAGCGCTCGCGGCCTCGCTGCGCCGCGCGCTGGCCCTGTATCACGAGCCGCGCACCTGGCGCAGCCTGATGCAGGCCGGCATGCGCCAGGACTTCAGCTGGAAGCGCAGCGCCACGCAATACGTGGCCCTGTACCGGCAGCTCGTCTCGTAGGCGTGTGCGAGCCGTATCCGAACGGTGGGCGCCGCCGCCGGCGAGGCGCGATCGCCCTTGCCAATCGTGCCGCGGTTTCCGCGCTATAATGCCGGCCCCATCCCTGCGCAGGGCGACGCAGGATCTCCAACCGTGGGGACCATGAGCAGGAATCCAGGCGACAAAGAACTTCGCGCACGCGTCAAGCTGTTCGGAAACCTGCTCGGAAACGTGCTCCGCACCCAGGCCGGCGGCCGGGTGCTGACCGCCGTGGAGGCATTGCGCAAAGGTTACATCCGTCTGCACGTCGCCGATGAGCCGCGTACCCGTGGCCGGCTGGCGCGGCTCGTGAGCGGTCTCGACCCCGAGCTGGTGACCCACGTGGTGCGCGCCTTCTCCATCTACTTCAGCCTCGCCAACATCGCCGAGGAGGCGTTCCAGCACGCGCAGCGCCGCCGCCACGTGCGCTCCGGCGGCCCGCTGTGGACCGGTTCCTTCGACGACACCCTGCGCCAGTTCCATGCCGGCGGCATGAGCGCGGCGCAGCTGCAGACGCTGCTCGATGCGCTCGCCTACACGCCGGTGTTCACTGCCCACCCGACCGAATCCAAGCGCCGTACCATCAACGAATGGCTGCGCCGCATCTTCCTCACCAGCGAGGAACTGGACGACACGCGGCTGGGGCGCGAAGAGCGCCAGGAGGTCATCCAGCGGCTGGAGAACCAGATCCAGGTGTTGTGGAAGACCGACGAGGTGCGCATTAACCGACCTCAGGTGAGCGACGAGATCCGCCACGGGTTGTTTTATTTCAAGGAGTGCCTGTTCCAGGCGGTACCGCAGATGTACCGCTATCTGGAACGCGCAGTGGCGCGCATCTATCCAGACGCCGACCCACCGGTGCAGGTGCCGAGCTTCGTGCGCATCGGCTCATGGATCGGCGGCGATCGCGACGGCAATCCGCACGTCACGCCGGAGACCACGGCGCTCGCCCTGCGCCTGCAGGCACGCGAGGCGCTCGCGCAGTACATCGTGCGCGTCGGCGCGCTCAGTCGCGAGCTCACCTTCTCCAGCCGCTTATGCCAGCCTTCCGCAGAGCTGGTGAGCAGCCTGGAGAAGGAGGGACAGCTCTACCAGGAGATGTTCGGGGAGAATCCGGACCGCTTCAGCCACGAGCCCTACCGGCGCAAGCTCTACATGGTCCGCCTGCGTCTGGAAGGCACGCTGCGCACGGTGCGCAAGCGCCTGCAGGGGCAACATACGACTCCACTGCCGTACGGCTATCGCAACGAGCGCGAGCTGCTCGAGGACCTGCACCTGATCCGCGATTCGCTGATCCGCCAGGGAGATGGCAACACGGCCGACGGTGCGCTGAAGGACTTGATCCGACAGGTGGAGACCTTTGGCTTTTCGCTGGTAGAGCTCGACCTGCGCCAGGAGTCGGCACGCCACACGGAGGCGGTCGCAGAGCTGTTCGGGCGTCTGCCGGGGGCGCTCGATTATGCGGCCCTGGAGGAAGATCAACGCCGCGCGGTGCTGGCGCGCGCCATTGCCGATCCGACGCTGCCCGACATCGACAGGGGCGCGCTTTCAGCGCGTACCCGCGAGAGCCTGCAGGTGTTCGAAGTGCTGGGCGAGCTGAGCGAGGAAATCAGCCCACAGGCGTTCGGTCATTACGTCGTCTCCATGACCCACGAGGCGAGCCACATCCTGGAGGTACTGCTCCTCGCGCGCCTGGAGGGTCTTGCCGGTCGCTCGGCGCTGGGCTGGTTTTGCGACATCCGCATCACGCCGCTGTTCGAGACCATCGATGACCTGGCGAACATCGAGAACGTGCTTACGGCGCTGCTGGACGATCCGGTCTACGCCGCGCTGCTGCGGGCCTCCGGCAATCTGCAGGAGGTCATGCTGGGCTACTCCGACTCGGCGAAGGACGGCGGCATCCTGGCTTCGGCTTGGAGCCTCTACGAGGCCCAGAAGAAGGTCATCCACCTGACCGCAGCGCGCGGGGTGCGCTGCCGACTGTTCCACGGTCGCGGCGGCACCGTCGGCCGCGGCGGCGGTCCCACGCACGAGTCGATACTCGCGCAGCCGTCGGGGACCGTCCACGGCCAGATCAAGTTCACCGAGCAGGGCGAGGTGCTTTCCTACAAGTACAGCAATACCGAGACCGCAGTCTACGAGCTGTCCATGGGAATCACCGGCCTCATGAAGGCGAGCTGCTGTCTGGTCGAGCCGCCACCGCCGGAACGGCGCGATTATCTCGGCATCATGGACGAGCTGGCCCGCATGGGCGAGGAAGCCTACCGCGATCTGACGGACCGCATCCCGGGCTTTCTCGACTATTTCTACGATGCCACGCCGGTGATGGAAATCGGTCTGCTCAACATCGGCTCGCGCCCCACCCATCGTGCGCGCCAGGACCGCTCCAAGTCATCCATCCGGGCCATTCCCTGGGTGTTCGGCTGGGCACAGTCGCGCCACACGCTGCCCGCCTGGTTCGGCATCGGCAGCGCGCTGCTGGCGTGGCGCGGCAACGATCCCTCGCGCCTCGCCAAGCTCCAGAACATGTACAAGGAATGGCCGGCGTTCCGCGCGTTGCTGAGCAACACCCAGATGGCGCTGTTCAAGGCCGACATGGGAATCGCCCGCGAGTATGCGCAGCTCTGTTCCGACCCGGCACTACGCGAGCGTATCTACACCCTGGTGCGCGACGAGTACGCGTGCACCATCACCCAGGTGCTCAACGTCGCCGATGCCAAACGACTGCTGGAGGAGAACCGTCCGCTGGCGCTGTCGCTGTCGCGGCGCAATCCCTATCTCGATCCGCTCAACCACATCCAGGTCAAGCTGCTGCGCCGCTATCGCGACAAGACCCTGAGTGATGAGCAACGCGAAATCTGGCGCGACCCGCTGCTGCGCAGCATCAACGCCATCGCCGCCGGGATGCGCAACACCGGCTGAGCGCATCGGCCGGGCTAAGCGCGCGACGCCCAGGTTGTCGATGAGGCGCGCGCGCCCGAGCCATGCGGCTGCGAGCACCCGCAGTGCGGTGTCGGTGGGTTCCACTGCCTGCAGATCGGCATTTCGTACCGCGAAATAGTCGGGACGCAGCCCGTCGCTTTCCAGGCCGACGCGGCCGGCACGTTCGACTTCGGCGGGTACGGCACCTTCGCGCAGCGCCTCGGCAGCCTCCTGCAGGCGCCGGTGCAGCCGCGGCGCAATGAGACGTTCACGGGGATTGAGATAGGCGTTGCGCGAGCTGAGCGCCAGACCGTCGGGTTCGCGCACCGTGGGGACGCCCACGATCTCGACCGGCATGCACAGGTCGCTTACCATGCGTCGGATCACTACCAGCTGCTGGTAGTCCTTCTCGCCGAACACCGCCACGTCCGGCTGCACGGCATTCAGCAACCTCACGACCACGGTGGTGACACCGGCGAAATGCACCGGCCGGAACGCCCCGCACAGGATCTGCGACAGCCCCGGGACCTCCACCCGCGTGCCGGTCTCCAGCCCGCTCGGATACAGTTCCGCCGCCGGCGGCACGAACAGCACATCCAGCCCCTGTGCCTCGAGCTTCGCCCGATCCTGCTTCAGGGTACGCGGATAGTTCTCGAAATCCTCGCCGGGGCCGAACTGCGTGGGATTGACGAAGATGCTGGTGACCGTGCATGCGCCGTGGCGCGACGCTTCCTCTACCAGGCGCAGATGCCCCGCGTGTATGTTGCCCATGGTGGGCACCAGCGCCACGCGCCGCCCATCCTTGTGGGCACGAGCGGTGGCGGCACGCACGCCTGCTACGGTGTCGACGATCTCCACGGGCACGTACCGCGCGCGATCAGAAGCAGTGCTCGGGCGCGGGGAAGGCGCCGGTCTTCACTGCCTGCACATAGGCGGCAAGCGCCTCGTGTGCGCTTCCGAGCCCGGCCAGGAAGTCGCGGGAGAACGTGAGCGTCTTGCCGGGGGTGATGCCGAGCATGTCGTAGAGCACCAGGACCTGGCCATCGCAGTGCGGACCGGCACCGATCCCGATCACCGGAATCTGCAACGCCGACGTGATGCGCTGCCCGAGCGCGGAGGGTATGCACTCCAGCACCATCAGCGTGGCCCCGGCCGCCTCCAGCCGCACGGCGTCGTCAAAGATCGCCTGCGCCGAGACTTCATCACGGCCCTGTACGCGATAGCCGCCCATCTGGTGGACGGACTGGGGCAGCAGGCCGAGGTGGGCACAGACCGGGATTCCGTGCGCGGTGAGGTGCTCGACGACTGGAATCTGCACGGCTCCGCCTTCGAGCTTCACCATCTGCGCACCGCCCTCGCGCATCAGCCGCCCGGCATTGCCGAGCGCCTGGGCCGGTGTGGCGTAGCTCATGAACGGCATATCGACGACACGCAAGGCCAAACGGCTGCCGCGGGCCACGGCCTGTGCGTGATAGATCATGTCGGCTAGCGTGACGGGCAGGGTGCTGTCGTACCCCTGCACGACCATCCCCAGGGAGTCGCCCACCAGCACCACCTCCACGCCCGCGGATTCCACCGCCGTGGCGAAGCTTGCGTCGTAGGCCGTGAGGGAAGCGATTTTCTCGCCGGCACGTTTCATCCGGGCAAGCGTTGCGGCGGTGACGGGTTTGCGCAGCGGGTGCGGTTCGGGAGATTGCATGCTCACCATCCAGTTCAGCGGGAGCGTGGCGCAGCACCGGTCGCCGGGACGAAGCGGCGGCGCATCCTCACAGGACTACGGGCAGGGGATTGAAGTAGTAACGTCCCGACCTTACCGTACGCACCTGTTCGAGAAGCCCATTATAATCGGCATCGTTCCGCACCGGGTCGATTTCGGCGGCATTGACGATCAGCAGCGGCGCGTCTTCATAGTGGTAGAAGAATCGCGTGTACGCCTCGACCAGCTGCTCCAGATAGCGAAACTCGATGCTCCGCTCGTAGGCGGTCCCGCGGTTGGCGACGCGCTTCTGCAGGACTTCCGCCGGCGCCTGCAGATAGATCACCAGATCCGGTGAGGGCGCATCCAACGTGAGATGCGCATAGACCTGCTCGTAGAGCGCAAGCTCGTCCCCCTCCAGGTTCACCTCGGCGAACAGCCGGTCCTTCTCCAGCAGGAAGTCCGCAATCAGCGTGCCACGAAACAGATCGTTCTGGCGCAGCTCCTGAATCTGGCGCGCGCGCTGCAAGAGGAAGAACAATTGCGCGGGCAGTGCCGCAGCGCGCCGGTCCAGATAGAAGCGCTCGAGGAATGGGTTGCCTGCGGGATCCTCCAGCAACAACGCACCCGCGAAGCTCTCGGCCAGACGGCGGGCGAGGGTGGTCTTGCCGACGCCGATCGGGCCCTCCACGACGATGTGCCGGGGGAGCGTGCCGGTCACGGCGTCGCCTCGATGCGCCGCAAATCGCCGGCGGGACAATCGTGCAGCAGGTCGGCCAGCATTCCATGTCCCGGCACCTGCAGATCGGGCGCGATCTCGTGCAGCGGATAAAGCACGAACGCGCGGCGATGCAGCTCCGGATGCGGAAGTGTCAGCTGCGGCTCGCTGGAAACGCAATCCGCGTACAGCAAGAGATCGAGGTCGAGCGTGCGCGGGCCCCAGCGTTCGCCGTCGCGGCGACGCCCGTGACGCTGCTCGATCGCCTGCAGTGCAGCGAGCAGTTCGTGGGCACCCAGCCTGGTATCGAGCGCGGCTGCGGCATTGATGTAGTCCGGCTGGTTGGGAGGACCCAGCGGGGCGCTGCGATACAGGCCGGAGCGTGCCACACAGTGCGTGCCGGTGATTTGCTCCAATTCATCGAAAGCCTGCAGCACCTGGCGTCGCGGATCTTCGAGGTTGCTGCCGATGCCGACGTAGGCGCGTCCTAAAGTTCCGGTCGGTGCCGGCGGGCGGCTCATTGGGAGGCGACGGGGGGAGCGCGCCGGCGCCTGCGGCGGCGCGGGCGGGTGGCCGGTGCGCGAGCCGTCGGCGGCGGCATGTCGCCGGCTTCCTGATATTGCGTCCACCACTGTGCGAGCTCCGCGGGCGCCTCGCCGGCCGCGGCACGCAGCACCAGGAAGTCGTAGCCGGCGCGAAAGCGCGGGTGACCCAGAAGGCGGGCGGGGCGCTTGCCGGTACGCTGCTCGAAGCGCGGCTGCATCGACCAGATCTCGCGCATCGGCAGCGTAAATCGTTTGGGGATCAGGATACTGCGTAGCTGGCGCGCCAGCACGCCATCGCTCGCTTCCTGCAGCGCATCGAGCGGAGTCGCGCCTGCGCCCTGGCGCTCCTCCAGGGCGAGCCGTACCGGCTCCCACAGCAGTGCGGCGAACAGAAAGGCGGGGGTCACCGGTTTGCCCTCGGCAACCCGCGCGTCGGTGTTCTCCAGCGCCCGGCTCAGCATGGTCAGCGGAAAGCCTTCCTGCTCGTGCGCGAGACTCGCCTCGGTCTGCGGGAACAGGTGCTCGAACAGCCGGTAGTGGCGCAGCAGCTCGAAGCATTGAACGGCGTATCCGGACATGAAGAGCTTCAGCACCTCCTCGAACAGCCGTGAGGGCGGTATGTCTTCCAGCAGGCCACCCAGCTCGAAAATGGGAGCTTCGGAGTCGGCCTGGATGCGAAACCCCAGCTTGCCCGCGAAGCGCACGGCACGCAGCATGCGCACCGGATCCTCGCGGTAACGTTCGACGGGATTGTCGCCCACCAGCCGCAACAGCCCGTTGCGCAGGTCCGGTACGCCGCCCACGTAATCCACCACCGAGAAGTCCTCGATGTTGTAATACAGGGCGTTCACCGAGAAGTCGCGCCGCCAGGCATCTTCCTCGATGGAGCCATACACGTTGTCGCTCAGGATGCGCCCGTTCTCGGCGCGGCTCTCGGCGTCGGTCTCGGGGTCGTGCAGCGCGCGAAAGGTCGCCACCTCGACGATGTCGCGGCCGAAGTGCACGTGGGCAAGGCGAAAGCGCCGGCCGATCAGCCGGCAGTTGCGGAACAGCCCGCGTACCTGCTCCGGATGCGCGTCCGTGACGACGTCGAAGTCCTTGGGCTCGCGCCCGAGCAGCAGATCACGCACCCCGCCGCCGACCAGGTACGCCTGGAACCCCGCGCCCTTCAGGCGGTACAACACCTTCAAGGCGTACTCGCCGATGTTGCCCCGCGAGATGGAGTGTTCCGATCTCGGAATGACGGTTGGACTGACGATGATTTTACCTGCGCTGGCAAGCATTTCCGGCGAGGTTGCTTGAGCCGGTCGAGTGTACGCGTATAATACCATCCCCTCGGAGCGCTTTGCAGTTCACCGGCGCCCCCGAAACCGACCAGCTCCCTTCGTCTAGTGGTCCAGGACATCGCCCTCTCACGGCGGGAACAGGGGTTCGAGTCCCCTAGGGAGCGCCAGAAAAACAAGCGCTTACGTTGCGGCTCCAGAACTTCGTTAGATTTTCGTAAGAATCTCGTACCGGTCCGCCTGAACCGCCGGCGCCGGTTATGCGGTAACGCCTACAGCGGCACAGCTCGTGCTGTTGCTCGGGCTGGAGCGGCGGGAGGACGCGAAGAAGGTTCCCGGCGGAATGGTACGGGCGTACCAGAGCTTGGTACGTCGCTCTCATCTCGTACCGAGAGCGGAATCCCTAACAGTCGTACCAATCAGTTCCCAGGCTTTTGAGTCAATCTTCTGGAGCGTCGCGCAGACCTTGACCTTCTCCCGGCTCCAGCCCAGATCTAAGGCAACGGCCTGCTGGGTCTTGCCCTCGCCTCCCGGGTGTGGTGACGCCGGGTATTGTAGCGCGCTCGCGAAAGAGCTCTACGGCGACGGCACCGGACCGACGCAGGAGCAGATCGCGGGGTGGTTGAGGGTGCAGCAGAGAACCGTATCGGACGAGCTGCATAACCTTTAGCGGGTCCGCTACGGCGACCGAGCCACCCACCGCGCCGCGGCTTTGAGGGCGGCGGTTTTCAGGCTCTTCCCGAAAGTGGGAAGAGCCTGACGTTGAACTGTCCCCCTTGACCAGGCGCCTTCTCCAATTCCCGCGACCTCAGTTGAGCCTACATTGCTCGTCCACCGTGACCACCTATGACCAGGCGCCCCGGTCATGGCGTGGTCATGGCTGGTCACAGTGGTTCACCCATGTAGGTCCAGGTAGCCGGGAGGTCCGATGAAGCGCAAGCCAGTAGTCCAGGCGCAGGCCGAGCGCATGGCCCGCCGGGGACATGGCGCCGAGGCCATCGCACGCCGCTGCGGCATCGACCGGCGCCAGGCGCGGGATCTGCTGCGAGGGATCGGGCCGCAGGCACTACCGCCGCAGGGTAAGCGCTCGTGACCGACACCGCGCACGGTGGGCGAGACCAAACCGTGCGCGTTCTGCATGGATTGCCAAGGCGACGACGTACTTCCCGGCACTGGGAAAACCGCCGCGGCCGGTTCCCGCTCCCCCGAATAATGCTCGTCCCAGCACTGGGAAGAACAAAACGGCGCGCGGCGCGACAGAAGCAGGCACAGCAGGATCAGGCTTGGGACCTTTGGTTGAACTGCTGGACGCAGGAAGCGATTGCGGAAGAGATCGGGATTCCGCGCAAGACCATTGCAGACTGGCTGGCGAAAATAGGATTGAATCCTAAATTCGCCAATGCCCCCGACTCCCGCCACGCCTGGCGGGCGCAGGTGCAATGCTCTGGGTCAGATTCGAAGAGCAACATCAAGGCACAAAAATCTGCCTGGGCGCACGGTCCCGGGCACCGTGGGTCTAGAAACTGGATGGGCGACGCACCCCTGGGGTAGAAGCTTGCCGCGGCGGCGTCCATGTCCGCCCGCGAGCGCTCGGTTGCCCGTCGAGGTACCGCGATTACGACTTGCCGATCAGCGCCACCAGCGGACCGGCGGTGCTCGCGTCACCGATGTCGTGCACGTTGATGTCGAACCTTTCCGTGCCACGGATGCCAACCTGATCGAGCTCGAAATACCGGTGCTCGGATTTGAGCAGCCGGATTTGCCGACGGTCGCCGAGCGTTGCCGCCAGGCTCAGGTCACCGAACAGCAGCATCACCTTGTTGTCGAGCGATCCGGTGCTCGTCGGTAGTACCTGCGAGAGCACAACCGGGTAACCCAGGAACGAACGGGTTACGCGCCCGGTCAGAGTGTCAACGGTGTTGCCGCCGGCGGCGGCAAGCAGGCGCTCGAACACGAGCGACCAGCCGACGGTCGAGCAATACCACTTGGCATTCATCAGCGCGTAGAGCGGCAGCTTGGCGGCGAGGGTCTGCAGATCGAGAGCGGCGAGCTGGCGAACGTGTCCGCATTGGCCGTCACCGCATCGACCGCGCCGGCGAGCGTCTCGTTTTCGAATCTCGAGCAGACGCCAACAATGCCACCGTAAGGGGAAGTGCCATCGCCCAGGAAACCGCAGCGATCCTCTTTTTCGGCGAACGCCAAGGCGATTTCGCGCGCCATGCGCTCCGCAACGTTGATGATGGCGTCCTCGTCCAACTCGCTGCTGATGCGCGTGAGCGTCATGATTTTCCGGGCCGTCAAGTCGACGTTGTCCCATAATGCGTCGCTCTCAGTGCCCTCCTGCCCTTGCTCATGAAGTAGGCCTCGAGCCCACCGACGCGCCGCGGAACGTCCAGCGTATCGCTCGACATCGGCATGACATCGCAGTTGGAACGGAAAACGCCGAACCGCTCCATCAGCTCGATGATCGCGGTGGACAACTCGGTGGGCACCAAGGTGGCCGCCCTTGGCGTTGTTTCCCTCGGACAGTGCCGCCTCGATCCGCAAGCCATGATCGCGGCACCACTGCCCCGCAGCGGCATCACCAAGCAGCTGTGCGCGGATCCACTGCCCGGAGCGGTAGGCCGCGGCATGGCCCTCGCGGCCGGCGAATGCGCGGCAGACTGCGGACTGGGGCGGCGGCGGCGCGAACGATCTCCTGCTGCCCGCGCCGATGTCGCCCGGCGGGCCGCCGGAGGCGGGCGACCACCGACTGCAGGAGCGTGATCGCCGGGCATGCCGGCGGTCGATCTCGCTGGAGAGTCCCTCGACCATCTGCGTCGCGACGTTGTACGCGGCCTCTGCTATTCGTCCAGCTCGCCGCGGCCGGATTGTTCGACGGCGGCGATAAGTCGCCGAGACCCTTGCGCAGCGCCTTGCGGCCCGCGTGCAGGTCGCTCCAGGTCATCGAGGTGGGGACACAGTTCGGCGGCGGTGCGCCTATGGGGAGAAGGTCTTTCGGTAATGCAATTCATTGCGGTCCACGGCAGGCTCCTATGCAAGGGAGCGGTGGCAACAAAAAAGGCACGCCACCGCCCCCGAATCAGAATCAGGTAGGTCGGTGAAACGCGCCTCGTCGTGGACTCGGGCCGGTTTCTGGTCGCAGCGCCCTGGCGCCGTGGGCTCTCCAGGGATGCGACAACTGTATATTTTCACAGCCCCCGGCGCGTCGTCAATGCTGCGTACCACTGGGCTGCTCGTGCGCCGCACGCACCCGCGCGATGAAATCGAGCGCGATCTGATCGTGCTGCGCCTCGGCCAACGCCTGCAGTGCTCGCAGGACGTCGGTCAGGACCAGCGCAACCGCCATGCGTCCATGGATCGCCAGCGCCTCGCCCACCGCGAGCGCCTCCTGCAGCGCGTCGGCCAGCGCCTCGCCGTGCAGGTCCGGCGGCTCGATCTGCGGCTCTCGGCGCATGGCGGCGAGCAGCACGTCATACAGGCATGGCGCGCAATCGTGGAAGCGCTCGGCGATGGCGGTGAGCAGGTCAATGTCGTCACGGGTCAGCACGCAACCTCCTGAAAATGTCCACGTTTAGCGAAATTGCAGTGCGCCACCGGTTCCGAAGCGGGTGGCCCCAGGGATTGACCCCCATATTCCCTTACCCTTGCCCATTCAACGACTTGCGCGCAACACATGCGCACCACATACACATCCGCATGCGCCGCACATGCCCAGGCGCATACACACCCGCATACACACCTATCCACGCTCGACCCGCCGGCGCTGCGCCTCGGCGACCGCGCGCCGGCCCATGCGCACCTCCTGCCGCGCGCCGACGCAAGGCGATGGTCGCCGGGTCGTCGTTCGCGGTTACGCTGTAACGTGGCCGTCGATGGTGATGATGTCGCCGAGGCTGGAAGGTTTCGTGGTATCCAGAATTCTCCGTGCTGCTGATGCACGGTGCCATCCCAGTTGCTGCGAAATTTCGCTGAGTACCTCGCGTGCGAGTGCTTCTTCCCGCTCGATGGCGTTGAGCAGCCTCGCGACAGGGGTTGCTCGATGGCATCGCGCACCAGCGTACGCAACATGTCAGGCTGCACGGTGTCGAGCTCCACCGATTCGGTCCCGATGCTGAACTGCTGAAAGAAACCTTGCATCGGGTGTCCGTGGGCTTGGACGGACGGGACGGCAAATCCCATTCGCGAATCTGCTGCGGGTTCACCGCCAGGCGCTTGAAATGGATGTCGGCGCCGAATTCGCGAAGCTTGGTTTCCAAACCCGCGCGACATGTCCCAGCCCGACGGGTCTAAGTCGCCGAGGTAGTACACGATGCGCGGTTTCCCGATCTCGCGAATATTCGCGGCTGCTTCGTACGCGAAGGACTCTGAGCTATAGCCGCGGGCAACCATGAGCGGCATGTCATATCGCGCGGTGACCGGCAGCACTACGCCTGCGAGTGCGTCTTTTTCGATCCAGATTCGACGTACGTTTCGCGCGTGCCCAGACGTTTTGCCGGTACTGATCCGCAGCGAACGCCAGGAATTGATTCAAGCCGTCGTAGGTCGCGGTTTGCGCATCCACCTCGTGTTATCGGCGAGCCAGCGGTACGGGATCAGGCCCTGCAGGCGCATCTCCACGAACTGGCGTTGCACGGGACGGTATCCTTCGCTTCTCGGTCTTCGGTACGGCACCGCGCACGCTGACCAAATAGAACATCTGCCGCACGTCACCGGCTTGTCGGTGCCGCAAACGCGGCGAGTATCGCTTCACGCAAGGCGATGGTCTTTGCGGCCGAGGCCGTGGGTCTTTTTTGTGCTAGGCCGAATTTGCTTCGCCGGCATCACACGCAGGCGTCGCATAGCCCGGAGTGACGTACCCGGCGGTAACGATGCGGGTGCACTCGGCACGTGACCGTAGAGCAGGCGGCGATAGCGGATACGTCGTCGCCTTGGCAATCCATGCAGAACGCGCACGGTTTGGTCTCGGCCAGGTGTGCGGTGTCGGTCACGTCAGAACGGGAGTGCGTCATCGAACCCTCCCGCAGCTGCAGGCGCGGCCTCGCTCTCGCGGGACTGGGCAGGCCTCGACCGGCGTCGTGCCTCGCTGGAGCGCGCGGGAGCCGCCATCAACCTGGAGACGGTAACCGCCAGCCCACAGCGCGGTTCGCCGTCCTTGGCGGCGTAGGCGCTGGCCTGCAGCCGGCCGGAACCGAAACCGGATCGCCCTTGCGTAGCGCGAGCAATTGCGCCGCAAGCGCGGCGTCAAAACACGTGACGGACATCAGCGCATCGGAGCAGCGCACCAGCGCCGTGGTGTAGGAAATGCCGGTCTTGGCTGTGCGCTGCTCGGGATCGCGGATCAGCTCGCCGGCGCAGTAGATGTGCAGCATGGGTCAGGGTCTCCAGGTGGTGGGCATGTCGCATCATGTCGGGTCTCCCGTTATGGGCGTTCACGCGCGCGCGCGTGAACGGTGATAATCTGTAACCCGACACGATGCGACACGGCCTATCAATGTTGCGGCTCGCCGGCAGTCTCGAATCGCAGCCGCAGCCCGGACCAGTAGCGCCCGCCGCGGCCGCTCAACCGGCCGTTCACGAACCCGGCGCTCTCCAGCCGGGCTGCGAATGCGCGCTGCGTTCCCGGCGGCTCGTTCGCCGCCTCGGCGAACCGGGTCCAGGTCTCGAACAGTCGGCCCGGAGGCTCCCAGTAGTTCGGCCCGACCTCGCATGCCTCGTCCAGCCAGTCGTTGAACGGGCTCTGCGCTGCGAAGTAGGATTCGGTCGCGGCGGTCACGGCCGGCGGTGGCGAGAGTCCCACACGCAGGTACTCGCTGCAGCCGGCGATGCACCACGTGAGAATGCCCGGCCATTCCTCGCGCAGCGTCTCGGCCAGGTCCGGGTCGCGCCTGTCCGCCGGGATAGTCACGGCGAATGGCACCAGGTGCAGCCGCCGGCGCATGGCCTCGTCGACGTTGCGCAAGGCGGGCTTGTGGTTGCCGGCGACTAGCAGCTTGAACTGCGGCAAGAACTCGAAAAGTCTTGCCGCATGAACCTCGCGCTGATCCGATCGCCGCCGGTCAGCTGCTTGATGCGCGACTCCGCCCAGCGTCTGCCGGATTCAGTTTCCTGGGCGACCACCAGACGCGCGCCACGCAGCATGGCAATGTCGGTCGGGTGCCGCTCGCCGTAGGCCTCAGTGAAGGTCTCCATGCTGCTGGTGACGGCGTAATCGGCCAGCACGCCGGCAAGCGTGCCGAGGAACACACCCTTGCCGTTTGCTCCGGTGCCGTAGGCGAAAAACAGCGCATGCTCGCGGGTGCTACCCGTTACGGCGTAACCGGCAACCCGCGCCAGGAACTCCGCTAGCGCCTCGTCGCCGCCGGTGATCTCGTCGAGGAACCGCAGCCAGCGTGCACACTCGCCTCCGGGACCGACGGCCGTGCTGCGGGTGCAGTAGTCCTCCCGCCGGTGCGCACGCAGCGCGCCGGTGCGCAGCTCAACCGTGCCGGACGGCGTGTTGAGCACCCACGGGTCTGCGTCCCACTGCTCGGCGGTCGCGACAACGCGCAGGTCGGTGCGCGCCAGCCGCTCCACAGCAGCTATGACGGATGCCTTGCGCGCGTTCTTCGTGCCGGCGCCGCGGCAAAGCTCCCGTACCAGGTCGTAAGCGCGTAGGGTGTCGTCCGCTCGCCATTTCGCGCCGGTCCACTGCAGCCACCGTGCCCACGGTACGACGTACCGCAGCTGCTCGGCGTGGCGCGCTGCGAACGACAACGCAAGACCGTCCTCGGTGCCATCGGCGTCCTCGCGCACGGACGTTGACGGCTCAGGCGTCGGCGCCTCGTGGCGCAGGACGCGCAGCAGGTCGCGGATCGTGCGCTCATCGCAGTGCCCGTGATGGCACTTGAACCCGGGCTTGTCGCGCCCGTCGAAATGCGGTGCAAAATATGCCGCGCCGTCGTCGACGCCATCGGTATGCTCGGCCGTCCAGGGGCAGGTTACATGCCACACCCCGGGGCACCCCGCCTTGGCACTCTTCAGCAGCCCGCGGTCGCGGAGCGCGACCAGTATCGGGTCGTCGCCCTCCGGGTCCGGTGCCTCGCGCCGGCGCTCTATCTGGCGCAGCAGGTCCACCAGCCATGGCGGGGGATCGGCCAGCGGCAGGTCGTCGGGTGACATGCCCGGTGCCCAGAAGTAGATGCGCCCGGATGGATGGACGCTCGGCGGCGCGATGACGTAGCCGCCGCTGCCGCGCGTGTCGACACCCGGCAGCACGCCGCCGTGTGTGCCACGGATGGTGGCCACGTGGCGGTACAGCAGGTGATGCCCGCGCCCGGTGATGGTGGTCGGGGTGGGCGCCAGGGAGTGACCGTTCAGCGACTCCCGGCCGGCGGGTCGATATCCAGCGCCAGCAGCCCGGATACGCCGCCGCACGCAATGCCGATGTTGCCGGTGGGCATGTCGGTCCACCAGCGCCGGATGATCTCGGGGTCGGTGGTGGCGTCCTTCACGCCATGCGCGGTGGCGGGCGTTTTGGCCCGCGCCCGACAGGGGGATACCGGCCAGCCGCGGCCCACGTACACCAAAGCGTGCTCGAGCATGTCCGCGCTCATCGGCCGCACCCTCTGGATCTGGCGCGGCGGGATGGCGGTGGCGGGCCAGGTCGTGGGGGGTAGACTGATGCAGCTCGCCAGAGCTATGGCGCAGTTCCCGCGCCAGAGCTATGCGCAGTTCCCGCGCCCGCCCCGGATCGCCGCCGGTGCGGGCTCCAGATGCGGGGGGCATCAGCTCGCCGCCTCCAGCCTCTCCAGCCACTCGAGCAACGCGCTGCGCGTGATGATTGTTCGCGTCCCGATCTTCGTGGCGCGAACGCCCCGCCTTCAGTTCCCCGTAGATGGCCGTCCGGCCAATTCGAGCAGCGGCCGCCGCCTCTTCGATGGTGTAGGCGAGCGGCGCGGGTTCCGCCCCGTTCGCGTTCGGCGCAAGTTTCTGCATGTCGGTTGCTCCGCGTTTGTGCGTGTGAATCCGTACAACTGCGGAGAACATACAGGGCGCAAATCTGCGGCTGGACAGATTAACGGCCTCTGGTAGCGCCGTAATTCGTCCAGAGAGGCGAAACTAGAAAATTTCTGCGCGCTCGGTGCCGAGCAGGCGGATTGAGCCGGGCTGTCGCTGAATTGCGATTCGCGCGCCGACGTAGATGAAACTGCGCTCCATCGGCTGCTTCAGTTCGGCCGATACCGCCTTTCGCAGCCGCTCGATGCCCGGTGCCGAGAGCCCGGCAGCATCGAGCACGAGCGCGACGAAGTCGGCGCACAGATTGCGATAGCCCGCGTCGGGCTCATCGCTCGGAACGAAATAGCGAAACGCACACACCATGTCGCTGATGATCGCGTTGCGCCCGTCTTCACGCGGTCGTCGCGGGGTTTTTCTCCACCGGTGGAACGTCGATAGCTCTTCGGCGAAGGCAGCAGCACTGCCGAATGCTTTCATGGCATGCGAAAGGCTACCGGATCCTTTCAGGCAGTCTCCCGCCGGACCGCGCGAGCAGTCGGCCAGCGCACGTAATAGCAGTTGCTCCAGTTGAGTGTAAGCGTCGGCCGCCTTTTTCGGCGGCAGGAACACAATCCCCAGCTCTACGGCATAGTTGTCTATCAGACCCTCGACGCAGAGCAGCAGCGCGTCGTCAGGCTCCATCAGTTCCCACAGGCGCGCCTGCTGCGCCTTCGTGAACCGAAACTCCCTCAACCGATGCGCCATCAGCGGATCGCCTTGACGTTCCCGTCGTCGATGCCGAAGCTCGGCAGCGCAGCGCGCAGCACTTCGGCCATGTGGGTCGGCGGCAAGTGGCGTAGTGGCGCATGGTCATTCGCGTGTCGCTGTGGCCGACAGCTCGGCGACGACCTGCAGGGAGACGCCGCGCTGCGCCAAGCAGCTCCGTAGGCGTGTCGTAGAATGTGGAAACTTACTGCCGGTGTGATCCGGGCGGCGTTGCAGGCCTCGGCCATGGGTCGCTTCTGTTCGGATTCTGCCAGGCCGATCCGTCACGCCCGCAGAACATCGGCTCATCGGTACCGCGGCCGGCGGTGAGCCGCTGAAACAGCGCAGCGCCTTCATCGGTGATGGCACGTAGCGGGGCTTTCCGCCTTTGGACTCTCCGCACCAGGACCACGCCCGCCTCGCGCTGTAGTCGCCGCATCGCATTTTCACCGACTCGCCGTAACGGCACCCGGTCGACAACGCGCCCTGCACCAGATCCCGGAAATCGCCAGGTGCGGCGTTAGTCAGGCGCGCGCAGTCGGCCTCGCTGAGATACCGCACCTTCGGCTGATCGACCTCGCGGAACGGTTTCACCCTGCGCCAGGCGTCAGCGCTCGGCGCAAGACCGTCCTCCCAGGCTTTGTTGAGCGCCGCTTTCAGCACCGTCAACGCGCGATTCGCGGTCGCCTTGCGCTTGCGCAGGGTCTCGGCATCCGGCTTCTGCGTGGGCTGCTTCGGTACTTCCTTACAGCGCCTTTCTTGTTCCTTGGGCGCGCGCGGCGCATCGGCCATGGCCTGCAGCCATTTTCGCAGCACGGGCGCGGTCAGCTCTGCCTACATGCTTCGATCCGAGCGCCGGCAGTATGTGGGCATCGACCGCGGCCTGCGTGGCGTCAGCAGCCTTGCGGTGGCCGCGGTACCAGTCATATAGTCGGCATCGCCTGCTCGACGGTGTAGTCCTTCCGGCGCCGGTCTGCGCGACCAGGTTGGCGCGATCGAGCGCCTCGACGCTGCGCCTGCGCATAGTTGAGCACGTCCAGCCCGTTTGCGTCCTGCTGGTCATCAGCCTTGGCGATCGTGCTCTACTGGTACGTCGTCCGCACCCTCTGGCGCATGTACCACTTGCCGGCCTGGCGCCCTTTCTATAGCCCACGACGAGGCCGGCCTGTAGCTGGCGCCAGTAGGGTTCGCTGCGCTGCTTCAGCCTGCTGCGCGCTTCCCGGGTCTCGATACGCGCATCTCGCGATAGTCTTGCCACGGCGGGAGCTCCCGGACTTCCGTAAAACTCGGAGAATACCGGGCTAGACAGCCAAAACAATGACGCACGGCAGCGAACAGTATCACAGCTAGAACAGTCGCTTGCGTGGACAATGCAAACAGCGGTGGACGAACGGAGCGCCCTTTCACGGCGGTAACAGGGGTTCGAATCCCCTTGGGGACGCCAGAAAAAACAATAGCTTATGTTTGACGGCAAAAACTTCCGGAGATTCTCCGGAGAATTGCGGCACGATTTCGGTTGCCGGTTGCCGAGCGGCCGCTGAGGAGACTCCATGCCCAGTGAACAGCCATTCAAGGATGTGTTCGGTGTCATCGGGCGTCTGCACGAGATAGCAACCAAGATCAAAAACGCCGAAATCCATCGACGCCCCCACCGATGTTCTTAAAGATGACCCTGGCCCACGCCAAGACGGAGCTTGCAGACCGCCAGGACGAGATTCGGCAGTTGCGCGCCCAGCTCGCTGAAGCAACTGCCTCGGCCAATTTCCGGTCGAAGGTGGTCCGGCGGGACGGCCTGTACTATCTCAGCGAACCAGTGGGCGAGCGCGCGGATGGACCCTATTGCACTCGATGTCTGGATGCGGGGGATCAGCTCATACTTCGTGTCGGCCCTGTCATCGAGCTTCAGACCCATCGGTCGCTACCAATGTCCAAACTGCCAGGCCGTTTTCTCGTAGATGCCGTGACAGCCCATGATTAATTCAGCGTGAACTCTTTGCCGGGCCACAATTGGGCGGGCCGGCCCACATGAACCCGGCGCGAGCATGCCCGCGCACAAGCCTAGTTCGATTCGCGATCGAACCCCGCGCGGCGCCCCGGTGGGCAGCGGGTGTTCCTTGCGGTGCTTTTCGTGCTCGGGGTGCCCGCCTTGGTCATTCAATTGCTCACGCCGGCCCCAGTCTCAAACATCACCTATGCGGGGATTGTTGAGCACATGCGCGCGGCAAACGGCACGCTCACAGATGCCCAGCTGAACGCGCTAGCAGAGTCCTACTACGGAAAGCGAGTACGCTGGAGCGGCTGGGTGTTCGATGTGAAGCAGAACGGCGAAGTGTGGGTGGACCTTGACGACCCCACGAAGGGATTCAGCGTTCAGGAAGTCTATTTGACGCTGCCGAAGGGCACCGCTCTTGGCCTGAACAAGCACCAGCCAATCAATTTTGAAGGCGTCATCCGGCGCGTGGGCAGCGTGCTTGGCAAATATTACGTGGTGGTTGGCGACGGCGTGCTGCAGTGAAGGACTGACATTCTCGCCGGCTAATATGCGATGTTACGCCTCGCCCGTGAGTCTCAATCCCTGTACATCGCCCAAGTAGGAACTCGATCGGCGCCACGTCCTCGCCTTCGTTCGCCCGCCACAGACTGTCGAGCACCCGATTCGACTGCGACGCCGGGTAATGGAAGAGGATTCCGCGGTGCGGTTCAGCGCCTTGAAGAGCGCCAGGTCCAGCTCGCCCTGGTCAACCTGCTCGAAAGCTTTGCCGACCTCGCCCACGAACGAGCCCCAAGCGCTGCCGCCGCGGAAGCCCTGAATCTCCGAGCCGAACTCGCGCACGAACGGAACGTGCTGATAGCAGTCTGCGCGGTCTGCTTGCTGCAAAGGCCGCCAGGCTCTCGTCGTCATCATCGCTTGGCCACTGGCCGCGCAGCGCCGCGGTCAGCATCGCTTCGACGGTGAACAGCAGCACCATGTCGCCGGTCCACTTCAGCACGGCGACCGGTCGCGGAAGCTCGTCGCTTGCGTCTTTTCATAGGCCAAGTTCGCCTTGGCCAGCATGTAGGAGAGCAGCGCGGTCCAGATGCGCAGCAGCTCGGTCTGGTGCACTCGCCGGCTGGCCGTGCCGCGCTCACCGCCGAACGATCCGACCATAGCCCCGACGCCTACGCGCGGGCCACCGCGCGATCAGCGAACTGCAGCGCTTGGTGCTCATCGCCCTTGAACTCGTCGAGCCCTTTGCGCCAGGCGCCCAGCCAGTAGCGGTATCGACGGCGTGCTGCACCTTGGCAATCAGTAGAAGAACGTCTTCTGCACCGCGGCCGGTACGATTCCGCCCTTCATGGTGCGGATCGCGTCGTGAATATCCTTGCTGAAGTTGTCCGCGCGCGAGCGCATGAAGGCGCTGCGCTACCTGCACCTGCGCGAACACCGAATGCTCGCCGAGCCACGGATCAATCGAGTCTGACCCGAATGGCACTTACTTAAGGAGTAAGCAGCTGATGTAAGGAACAAAGAAGGCTGGTCCGAGTGATAAGCTGTAGGTTGCGAGGCCAACGCCAATCACAGGAGGACCAGCCTTGATGCATCCTAATCAACGAGCCGGCTTGCATCAACAGCAACGTGTTCGCCGCCATGCGGCAGACAGTGATTCCTACACCTTCTTCAATTTGCTCACCGGCGCCGAGCTTCTGGAGACGGTAGAGGCGCTGTCGCCCGAATACCGGGAACGGTTGTTTTCGCCTACCGAGACCTTGTCGATGTTTCTGGCGCAGGCCCTGAGTGCGGATCGCTCTTGCCAGCGGGCAGTGAATGAGGCGGCCATCAAGCGACTGAGCGGTGCGCTGCCTCGCTGCAGTACGCACACTGGCGCCTACTGCCGGGCACGGCAGCGCTTGCCGGAGCAGATGCTGGCAGGGTTGACGCGTCATACGGGATCGCTGATCGCCGAGCACAGCCCGCAAGGCTGGCACTGGCGGGGTCGAGCGGTGCGGCTGGTCGATGGGGCCACGGTGGCGCTGCCCGATACCGCGCAGAACCAGGCGCTCTACCCGCAGCCGCGCAGTCAGAAGCCCGGTTTGGGGTTTCCGCAGTGCCGGCTGGTGGGCCTCCTGTGCCTGGGCAGTGGTGCTCTGCTCGATGCGGCCATGGGGCCCTGCCAGGGCAAGGGAAGCGATGAGCAGTCGCTGCTGCGATCGATACTCGAGACCTTGGACTCGGGGGACATTCTGCTGGGCGATGCTTTCTACGCCACCTATTTTCTGCTGTGCGCGCTGCAGGAACGCGGCATGGACGGGGTCTTTGAACAACAGGGCTCCCGTCGGCGCAGTACGGATTTTCGGCGCGGGGAACGGCTGGGAACGCGTGACCATCTGATTGAATTGCACAAGCCGAAGCTCAAACCCGCCTGGATGAGCCAGGCCGACTACGAGCAGGCACCGCAGACCCTGAAGGCGCGGGAACTGCATACCAGCGGCAAGATTCTGATGACGACGCTGCTGTGTCCGAAGCGCACCAGCAAAGCGCAGCTGAAGGCGCTCTATCGGCAGCGCTGGCACGTCGAGCTGGATCTGCGCAACATCAAGAGCACGCTGGGCATGGAGATGCTGAGCTGTCGCACACCCGAGATGGTACAGAAGGAGATCTGGATCCATCTGCTGGCCTACAACCTGATCCGACTGCTGATGGCCCAGGCAGCATTACTGGCCGACATCCTGCCCCGACAACTGAGCTTCAAGCACACGCTGCAGCTCTGGACTGCCTGGTGCCGGCACGGCAGCGCCAGCTACGATGAGCGCCAACTGGCAACGCTGTTCATCCTGATTGCGCAACAGCGCGTGGGAGAGCGCTGCGGACGCATCGAACCACGTGCGGTGAAACGACGACCCAAACCGTTTCCACTCCTCACCAAACCCAGGCTCATAGCCCGAGAAGAGGTGCGCAGAAATGGTCACCCCAAGAAGCTTAAGTAAGTGCCATTCAACTCTGGCCCGTTGGTTGCGCGCTATTTTATTTAGGACGCGGAAGGCAAATGGACAATCGGCACAAGGGAAAGCTGATTGCCCGGTTAGCAACGATCAAAGCGGTCAGAGTCAAGGTCTGACACCTCAATCCGCGCTCAGATGCGAAAGCGTGAATGCCAGAAAGCCGTCATTTGCTTCGCACTCTAATGGAGCGTCGGTAGCTACCCGCACCATAATCGCCGGCGGCAGATGGGGTCCTCCGTCGAATTTGGCTCATAGCAGCATAGCACTAAGTTCTTATGAGAGGAGCGTGTTGGGCGTGGCGTTGAAAGACCAAGACTGCGACCGCGAGTGAGTTTGGTTAAGATGCGTCACGTGTAGAGAACTAATGAAGAGACGTAATCAAACTTGATCGATAAGAGAGGACAGAACGATGATCAGCGTTGAGATGCGCAGTCGCACGCGGAGTAGTGAACGAATCACGCATGGCGTTTCTATCGCCGCGATGCGAATAGCATCGCTAGCCACGCTGACTGCGCTGTCCGGTATCGTCGCGGCGCAGTCGGCGCCGGAGCAGCAGTGTATGGACGCCCTGCAAGGTAAGGTCGCGTGGAATCGAGCGGGCAACACGACCTGGCAGGAAGGCAACATCCGCGATCTCTGCCAGGGCACGACCGATGCGGGTGCGACCATCGCCTGTTTCCAGTCAGAGATTGGCAAGCACGACGACTGGTCGCGTGCGATCGTGACCTGCAAGGGCGCATCGGCGAATGCGCAAGCGCCGTCAATCAGCCCGCCGGTCAGTACCGCGTCGGCCGCGCAGGCCGCTGTTTCGTCGGAACAGCAATGTATCGACGCCGTGCAGGGCAAAGTAGCGTGGAATCGCGCGGGCAATACGACCTGGCAGGCAGGCAACCTTCGCAATCTCTGCCAGGGGACGACCAATGCGAGCGCGACCATCGCCTGTTTCGAGGGCGAGATCCGGGCGCACGACGACTGGTCGCGTGCGATCAACGCCTGCAAGGCGGTAACGGCCATCGTGCCGGCGCAAGCGGCGCAACAGACAACGAATCCGGCACCGCCCCCGGCTGCGGATCAACTCACCGGTCCGGCGGCCTTGGTAGCGAGAGATACCCCCGCGTTTTCGAAGGAGGAATTCATCGCCAGGCTTGAGCAAACCCACGAAGTTCGCTGGCTGGGGCAGCGGGAGCCAATAACGGTTCTACGGCAACCGGTACCAATACCGCTTCAACGGCTGCGGCGAGCGGCAACAATACCGGTTTGAAAGAGAGCGCACTGCCGTTTAAGGACTTCACGAACTACCCGGCGTTTTATGTGATTCCACCGGAGAAGCGTCCGCGGGTAATGAACCAGGGTCAATGTGGCAGCTGCGTTGCCTGGACCACTTCCACAGCCCTGGTTTCCGTCCTTCTGAATCAGCACAAGTACAACTTGTTTACCGCACTGAACATGGTGGACGCACAGCAGTTCTTTGTGTCCGCGGGTAGAAACTGCAAATCAGGGACGCCCAACTACGGATGGTGGAACGACGAGGCAGTGTCTCGTCTCGCGACGACCGGCGCGAAGCTCGCCATTGTGGAACCGACGTCGAACGGTGGAGCGCTTGGCAGTTCGCTAGCCACCGACTTAAGTTGGTGGGTAAAGGCTGGAAAGAGTGGTTCCATCACGAATAAGGACGCGATGCGGAAATTCATCGCCACGCAGGGTGCGCTGGCAGCAGAAATGACTCTGGCCTTCGATTTTCCTTATTACAAGAGTGGAATCTACGACCATGAAAAGCTCGTCAAGGAAATTGTCAGTTCCGTGAAGAACAATGCGTTGACGAAATCGGCCGGTGAGGCGCTCGAGAAGAGTCTGAACGGGTACGCGGGCGGACACGCAATGGCCGTCATTGGCTACTTCAAAGGTGGCACGATCAATCTCAAGGACTATATGCGGCCGCTCTTGCCCGTGGGTGCCGATCTCTCTATTTACAACGTGGAGGTTCCCTTGATGCCCGCGTTCTGGATCGTCCAGAATAGCTGGGGAACCGGTAATTTCGGTACCAATGGATTGATCTACATTGCGGCCAACCAGAATTGGACGGTGTATGACAAACCAGGAGGGGTTTGCTATCAGCTTGGGACGTCGTGCCCAGCCGATCCGATCGACGACGTCATGTACTACATGCTCGATCCGGTCGTCACCGACCACGGTAAGGAGATCTTGTAATCATAGGAAAGGTGTCAGGCCTTGCGTTTTAAATCAGCCAAAAATGATTCGTGTGAATTGTAAGGTCTGACACGGGTCAGGGTCGATTGATCCCTAGATCCTCAGGGATCATTCGATTCTGACCCAGACGCTGACCCCTCGGTTGGACCTCGATGGAAAGACCAACCTGCGAGCGTTGAAATAAACGGTTCCCGCCCGACGCCCTGACTAAAAGCGCGTGGCTATGGGCACGAGTGTATGTTCCGTGCCCTCGTGTGCCCGTCGAGGCCGGGGATGTGCCGAACATCGGATGGCCCGCAGTGCTGGGCGCTCCGAGCGCAGTACGAGCGGAAAAGGTGACAGATTTATTTTTCTATCCCTGCAAGCAATACCTTCAAGGTCGGCATGACCCGTTACCCTTACACCTCGCCTGCTTTCGCGCCCGTATAGCTGCCGGTCTTGAATCTGGCCCGATGTCGGCGTGGTGGTGACAGCAGCCGCGCCCTCCGGGGCGCGATCGCGCCGCCGGGAGCGACTCTCCTACAGGTGGTTCGTTCGCCGTCGAGAGGAAGGCGATCATCTACGCGTGTCCGTTGGTCCCAGCGGAGCGCAAGCATTGCGCTCCGCGCCCTCGCCACTACGATCGCAGGTCTTCCGGCGGTACCAGCTGCCGGCCGCACCAAGACGATGCCCACCGGCCTGAATGTCGGCACCGTGGGAGCGGGGCTATGTACCGCGATCCTGCGGCGCGTAGCGCCGCCGGTCTTGAAGATGGCGCGCGATGTCCGCGTGGTGGTGACAGTGCGGGAGCCGCGCCCTGCGAGGGCGATCGCGCCGCCGGGAGCGACGCTCCCACCGGTGGGTCGTTCGTCCTCGGCAGGACGACGAGCGCCTGCGCATGTCCGTTTGGTACCGCTGGCCTGAATGTCGGCACCGTGGGAGCGGGGCTATGTACCGCGATCCTGCGGCGCGCACCGCTGCCGTGTTGAAGATGGGCTGATGTCGGCATGGTGGTGACAGTGCGGTGGCCGCGGCCCTGCGGGGCGCGATCGCGCCGCCGGGAGCGACGCTCCCACCGAGTGGCTCGTTCGCCGTCGGGAGCGATGCTCCCACGACAGTTTCGCTTGGCGCGCCGCCAGCGGGTGGACTGCGGATGCCTGGTAGTGGAGCGCGCCGCCCAGGGGCGGTGCGCTCCGGTCCGTGATGTTCCTTGGTTGTTGGGGTGGCGCCAGTGCGTGGGATTACGCGGCCGATGCATCGAGTGCCGGCATCGTGAGGTTCCGCACGCTGGATTTCAGGTGGGCTTCGCTCTGCTGGTACCGCCGCTCAGCAGTGCGCCGAAATCGATCGAGTTGCTTTCGTTGGCTTGGGCTGACTGATTATGGGCCACGGTCGCAAGCAGTCGAAGGGCATCCGTACCGCCGCGGATTTTGGCAAGCGCTTCCCGGTCAAGCTCGACGCTCTCTTCCAGATCCTTGATGGCAATCATGATGGTGCTCCTCTTCTTCAGATGATGAAGCCGGATGGACGGTCGTGTCGTCGCCAATGGATTAGCACCAGACGTGCCAGCACTAGGGAAATTGTCGACCGAAGGAATATCCGATTGATTGGAAACAGGCATTGGTCAATGTGCGGTCGAACGACAGGTCTCGGAAGCAGCCCCCAGGGCCATCGAAGTTCGGCCCGCGCCAACAGAAGCGTAGTGGGTGTTTGCCTGACGCAGACGGCGGCAGTGGCGATCTCCGGCACAGCTGCTACAGTTCCGGCCAGTGAACCGGAATCCATAGGCATTGCCACGGACTGGGCGGCTCGGTACAGGGGTTCATCCGCAAAGGAGCGCCATCATGAGGATCAAGGCAAAACGAGCGGCGGCGGTTGCCGTGACGGTAATGCTGTCGGGAGCGGTCGGACTGGCAAGTGCACAGATGACGATGGGACCCAGCAGCCCGGAACCAGGCGGCCTGACCGGCAATTCGCCGTCCGGTGCCGCGGGTGCGGCTGGCGGTTCGGACGTGGGTGGACTCGGATCCGACAGCAATACGGGCGTCGGCGGTCTTGGAGGGGGCGTCAATGCGGGCGTCGGCGGTTTGGGCGGGAATTCCAACGGCACGGGCTCCGTCGGGAGACTTGGCCCATCCACGCCCCGTAGCGGCGTGAGCCCTGGTGTGGGCACCGGGACTCCCCAAACCGGCATCAACCCGAGTGTCGGTGTCCCTCTCGGCGGCGTCGGTGGAATTGGCGGCGAAGCAGGTGGCGCCAGTCAGTAGCACCATGGAGGGACAAACGAGCGTTCCCGTTCGTCTGCGCTGATCGCCTGGTAGCGCCTCGGAAGCAAGACTCTCCCTGCGAGGTCTGATCGTCGGAGGTGTGACCTTGCCGACGTGGTCACGACCGCGGGCGCGCGGCACATCGTCTATCTTTGCACTGTCCCACTTCTTGCAACGCGGGGGGACCATGGCGCGCAGACGCTCTGCATGCACGCGATTGCAGGCGTCGGGGGTTCACCTCTCGTGGACGGTGAGCCGCGGTCGTTGACCGTCGACACCCGCACGACACTCCTGGACGCACTGCGCGACCTTCTCGGGGTGATCTCCCCGAAGAAGGGTTGCGACCACGGTCAGTGCGGCTCATGCACGGGACTGCTCGACGGTCGCAAGGCGACTTCCTGCCTCGCATTCGCCGTTTCCCACGACGGCGCGACCATTGTCACCGCCCAGGGTCTTGCTGACGGTGCCAGGTTGCATCCGATGCAGCAGGCGTTCATCGATCAGGAGGGACTGCAGTGCGGGTACTGCACGCCGGGGCAGATCTGTTCCGCTGTGGGCATGCTGCAAGAGGCGATGGCTGGGCATCCCAGCCACGTCACGCGCGACCTGACGGGAGCCATCGAGCTGGATGACGAGGGAATCCGCGAGCGCATGAGCGGCAATCCTTGTCGCTGTGGTGCCTACGTCAACATCGCCGCCGCGATTCGCCAGTGATCCGGGCGGGTGACGCGTTATGACTCCGTTCACCTAGAGCGTGCCACCACGCGGCGGGTGCCGTCGCCAGTGTATCCGCCAATCCGCGCGCAGCATTCCTCGGCGGCGGGACCAATCTGGTTGATCACATGAAGCTCGGCATCGCGGAACCGGAGCTGCTGGTCGACATCACGCGCACTTCCGCTCGATGCCATCGAGCTGCGTCCCGGCGGCAGTATCCGCATCGGCGCCATGGTGCGCAACAGCGACCTCGCCGCCGACCCGCTGATTCGTGCCCGCTATCCGTATCTCTCGCAGGGCCTTGTTGGCGGGGGCATCCCCGCAGCTGCGCAACCTGGCGAGCACCGGCGGCAATCTGCCCCTGCGCGGCGCACCGGCGACCACCGAGTGGTTCCTGCGCATCATCAACGCCAGGACGGCCCGCTCACAACTCATTGGCGGCATGACCATGGGCCTGTCCATGGCCCTGCACGAGCACAGTGTCGTCGACACGCGCTTCGGCCACGTCGTCAATCATGATTTCGCCGAGTACCACATCCCCGTCAATGCCGACGTCGGCGACATCGAGGCCGTCTGGCTGGACGAATGCGACCCCCACTCCAACCCCATGGGCTCGCGAGGCATCGGTGAAATCGGCATCGTCGGCACCGCCGCCGGGATCGCCAACGCCGCCTATCACGCCACGGGAATTCGTGTGCGGGAGTTGCCGATCACGCCGGACAAGCGCCTGCCGCGCTGAGGTTCCGGGTGATGGGGGTTACCGCACGCGGACAAAGCGGTCAGGAACGGCTCCAGTCGGGTTTACCCAACTCGGGCTTTCGCTGCGGTGCGGCTCAGGCTCTGGCGTAGTGTTGTGGCGGCGCTTCGACGAGCCATTCGCTGTTGATGGGTTTGCGGCTGCCGATCAGGATCGCGCGCGGCCAGCCATCCGGGACCGACGCGAGATTGCCGAAGCTGGGCGGGAACTCTTCGTGTGATGGCTGCGTGGTCGGCCAATAGACGTAGGGCATGTGGCGCTTGAGCTCGGCATGCAGCCACGCGCGCGTGGGACGGCAGTTCGTGCCCTTGAAGGAGTGATACACCTCGCCGGACGATTCCTCTCCCATGGAGGTGTCGATACCCGTGCGCGGATCGGTCTTGGTCTCCAGCAGCAGGAGCTCCGCGCAGTGCGCCGCCATGCGGGCCAGAGCGCCCTTTGGGTCCGCGAGGTGATACAGCAGCCCGTAACAGTGCACAACTTCGAAACCCTCGCCGAGCGCGAACGGTTCCTCGACATCGACGCACCGCGTCCGCAGGCGCCCGATCGCGGGATGCTGCCGCAGACGCTTCGTGAGCAGCTCCAGGTTCTGCGCGCGCGCATCGGTCGCCAGCACTTCGCAGCCGCGGTCGAGATAGAAGCTGGTGTGATCGCCCGCACCGGCGCCGAATTCGACCACGCGTGTGTGCGACAACGGCAGGCGCAGCGAAGCGAGATGTTCCAGCCGGCGCGCGTTGTGTCGCAGGTAGTGCATCGACAGGAACGCCAGCATCGGTACCGAGTTGTCGCGCCCATAGGACCCGTCGAACAGCAGGTCGTACACCTCGAAGGGCGCGGCGCCGGTGGCCGCTAGCGCCGGGCCGTCGTCTATGCGGGCAGCCACTCTCGGAAGCGCCTCGGGCGACACGGCGCGCGGGAAAATGAACCGGAAGCCGCAGCGGCCGTCGTGCGACTGTCCGGCGTCCTTCACGTCACCCCGGTATTCGCCCGCGACCGCCACGCCGATCAGCTCGTTGCCAAGATAAATGCTCACCAGCGCCGGAAACTCGGGGTGGCGCTCGTCCACGGCCCAGCCCGACAGGCCGATACCGGAAAGCGATTCGACATATCCGTGAGGCATTGCCTTCTCCGCGTTCCACGGTTGGCCGCCCGAGCCTCGGGGGCGGGAGCCGGGATTCTGACGGCATCCTCGCTTACGGCAAGAACCGTGCCGCTGACCGGCGGCGTGAACCGTCTGTGAAGGTTCGATTCGACGCTGCAACGCTGCAAGCGGATATTTCGATCGTTCGCACACCTGTGAGGAATCAAGGAGTGCCAAGGAACCCGCCGATGAATCTATGTCGAATGACAAGAAGGTGACAAATATCCCCAACGCGCACGCGCAAACCACATCGTGCCCCAGTTGGAAAGAAGTGGAATCCAAGGATCGGGGATCACAATGCCAGTCCAATACCCAGATCATCGGACCGGGTTCCATCCCCTCAACTCCGGTGTATTCCCTTCCTCGATTCCGCTTTGCTTCATCGAGGCTACGAGTTCGGGCGGGTACGCTCGTTATTCGAGGATCAGCCGCATCGCAAACTGACTGTAAAGGTGGACCCTGCACAGAACAAGATCTGACCCCTTGCCCGCAAACCAAGGGACTGGGTTCGATCCCAGGTTACATCCCCTCAATCGCTGCCGGCCATGGAGAGCGAAGCGAGGGCCGGTAGTCCCCGGTAGCGATGAGGGCGCACTGTTTACCCGGAGTCGCGAAGCGGCGCAGGGGAAACAAAGTAGCCATCCGACCATCGCGTCCAGCCATTGCGGGAGTGCTGCGAAGCCAGCACCGAGCGAAGCAAGGGTGTGGCGTAGCGGCACGGACGCAGGGCGGCCGGGGCACTAATGGCTGTGCGTAGGCGAGTCGATTTTGGGGACTGGGATGTCCCAAAATCTTTCACGAGGTAGCGACACGCTTGTCCGGTACACTCTTGTCTTCGATTTCGCTTCTCTTCATCGCGGCTACGAACTCCGGGCTACGCTCGCTATTCGAGGATCAGCCGCATCGCAAACTGAGTGTAAAGGTGGACGCTGCACAGAACAAGATCTGACCCCTTGCCTCGCGCACCGCGGCACGTGAGCAACCTGGCTCGCGATGGTTCGTTTGTGATGCGTCGGCAGGTTGAAACGCAGTAGGCTTGACCCACTTTGCTGCGGTATGGACCCGGGACCGAACGCATACGGGGGTGGTCATAAGGTGAGCACCAAATCCGAGCGACAGGCGCCATCGATCTTCGTCAGCTATCGCATTGCGGACACGCTGACGACTGCCGATCGACTTGCCGCTGAGCTGCAGCGCACGTTCGGGGCCGAGGCGGTCTTTTTTGACCGCAGGACGATCGAGCCCGGAGAGACCTGGGACAGCGATATCGAGACCGCCGTCAAGGGAGCTGTCATTGTGCTCGTGCTCATTGGTAGGAAGTGGCTCACGGAGCAGAACGAGTACGGTCGCCGCCGACTGGACGTTCCCAGCGACTGGGTGCGGCGCGAGGTTGAGACGGCCCTCCTGCACGCGAGATCTGTCATTCCGGTGCTGGTGGATTGTGTGCCACCACCCCCGGCCGAGGCCTTTGCTGACTTGCCGAGCATCGCGGCGCTATCGAGCCGCCAAGGGGCGCGGCTGCGCACCAAGGACTGGGACACGGACTTCAGCGCCCTGGTGAAGCGCCTGGCCGCGACGGGGTTGCGCGTCCTCACGGCGGAGGAAGCCGAGCGGGTGATCATCCCGGGTCGCATCGCCACCCGCGGGCAGACACCCTTCGTCGGTCGTGCCGCCGAGCTTGACGCGCTCGCTGAGCGACTCCCGCCGATCGGGACGGCGGGTGTCGTCGTGATCCGCGGCAAGCCCGGCGTAGGGAAGAGCGAGGTGGCGAGAGAGTATGCGCGGCGGCACCAGGCCAGCTATACGAACGGTGCGTTTTTCATCGCCATGGAGCAGGGCAAGATTCCGGTGGATCTGGCGACCTATGGCAGCCGCAACCTGGGCCTGCACGCCGGTGGACTGAAGGTCGAGGACCAGTGCGCCTTCGTGCTCAGAAACCTCGCGGCGGCCACCTTGCTCATCTACGACAACGTCGCGGAACCGGAAGCCGTGTTGCCTTGGCTTCCGGCCGATGACGAGTGCACGCACGTCCTGCTCACCACGACGTCGGAGGACTGGTATCCGTGGCCTCAGGTGGCAGTGAATGCCCTCGATGACACGCACGCCCTGGAGGTCGTCAAGGCTTTGGGCGGTCCTCGAGTCACCCAGCTGTACGGCGAGGCGCTGGTTTCCAAGGCGGCGGGGCTGCCGATTCAGCTCTGTCCGGCAACGCGCAGCGTCGCCAAAGCGTTGCGACGCCACGGCGAGGTGCAGGTCAACCTCGCTGGAGAGGCCCAGGCCAGCTTCACCGGCGTTTGGGAACGCCTTGATCCCGAAGGCCGCCTACTGCTGGCAACGGCGACGCTGTTCAACCCCGATCGCATCCGCGCCGACTTGCTGCGCTCGCACCTGGCAGAGGCCGCAGGCTGGAGCTCGGCCACCGTCGATGCCGCCCTCGATGCCTGCATGGACCTATCTCTCCTGGACCCCGGCGAGCAGGAGCTACGCATGCACCGGCTGCTGCGGGAGTACGTGCGCTCGGTCCAAGGCGCCGATTCGCCGCAGCTGGCGCGGTTTCGCGACGCCCACGCGACGGCCTTTGTCGCTGCGGCGAAGGCGGTGGGCAACAACCCGGCCGACAGCGCCCTGGTCGCCGACTTGCTGTGTTATCCGCTCGCTCCCGAGGACTGGTCGCTCGGGGGCCATCCGCTGGCCCTGTCGGGTTCTGGCTGCCATTGGATCGGTTACGGACTGTCCATAATCGGCCTGTTTGATGAGGCCAGACCCTGGTACGAGCGCGCCGTCGCGCAGAAGGAGCAGGGCGACGTCCACGGACGCGTCGACCACGCGAGCCTGGGCCGCAGCCTGCACCAGGTCGGGTACTGCCTGTCCCAGACCGGGGACTATGCCGGCGCCAGACCCTGGTACGAGCGCGCCGTCGCGCAGAAGGAGCAGGGCGACGTCCACGGACGCGTCGACCACGAGAGCCTGGGCCGCAGCCTGCACCAGGTCGGGGACTGCCTGTCCCAGACCGGGGACTATGCCGGCGCCAGACCCTGGTACGAGCGCGCCGTCGCGCAGGCGGAGCAGGGCGACGTCCACGGACGCGTCGACCACGCGAGCCTGGGCAGCAGCCTGCACCAGGTCGGGGACTGCCTGTCCCAGACCGGGGACTATGCCGGCGCCAGACCCTGGTACGAGCGCGCCGTCGCGCAGGCGGAGCAGGGCGACGTCCACGGACGCGTCGACCACGCGAGCCTGGGCCGCAGCCTGCACCAGGTCGGGGACTGCCTGTCCCAGACCGGGGACTATGCCGGCGCCAGACCCTGGTACGAGCGCGCCGTCGCGCAGGCGGAGCAGGGCGACGTCCACGGACGCGTCGACCACGCGAGCCTGGGCCGCAGCCTGCACCAGGTCGGGGACTGCCTGTCCCAGACCGGGGACTATGCCGGCGCCAGACCCTGGTACGAGCGCGCCGTCGCGCAGGCGGAGCAGGGCGACGTCCACGGACGCGTCGACCACGAGAGCCTGGTGGCCAGCAAGCAGGCCCTGGATACGTTGTCGCGCGAGAGATCAGGTTAATCCGGACCGCGCCCCACCCCCGTGAGTTGCAGGGACAGTTTACGAATTTGACGCCGCGCTGTGGATTCAAGGTCGGTCATAATGCGGTTCCTTCGCAAGTCGGACTCATCGCGCGTGACCACTCGTGCCCGCGCATCGTCGATGACGGTTCGCCGGCGGCAAGGTCCCGGGACTCGTGACGTGAAAGGCAAAGGACCGCGTATCGCAAACGCACCCGAGCGGATCGAGATTCTGCGTGATGCCGAAGTACAGGATGTCGAATGCAGCCGGAGACTCGAAATCGATCAGCACGTATTGGCGGTCTGCGTATCCGCCGGCCTGCCACGGCCCGGCGCTACTTTTCGGGCGTGCGCTCGTACGCCCGGGCGAGTGGGATGGCGGCGTCGGCAGGAGTGGTGGAGACGTTGACGCTGGCGGCTGCGAGCGGGTGTTCGCCGCGGTTTGCCTGCAGCGCGGCGAGCAGGCCTTTGAGCAGGTCGATGGGGGTCGGCGGGCAGCCGGGAATCTTCACGTCCACCGGCAGCACGCTTTCGACCGGACCGCAGCTGGCATAGGACGTCGCGAACTCGCCGCCGGTGCAGGCGCAGGTGCCGGCGGCGATGACCAGCTTGGGCGAGGGGGTGGCGCGCCAGGTGCGGCGCAGCGCGGTTTGCATGTGGCGCGAGACGGGACCCGTGACCAGCAGGGCGTCGGCATGGCGCGGCGAGGCCACGAAATGCACGCCGAAGCGTTCGACGTCGTAATAGGGATTGTTGAGCGCGTGGATCTCCAGCTCGCAGCCGTTGCAGGAGCCGGCATCGACCTGGCGAATGGCGAGGCTGCGGCCGAAGCGCGCGCCGATGCGCCGGCGCAGCTCGATGCCGAGGCGCTCGAGCTCGGCGTCGTCCGTGGCCGGCCGGGATTCGGTGACGATGCCGGTGCGCAGCGACTGCTTGAGGATGCGGAACATGACGGTGCCTACAGATCGTGGCCGGAGTACGAGGCGTTGACCGACTTGTTGCACACCGGAAAGTCGGGAACGATGTTGCCGCGGATCAGCCGCTCCAGTGCCGGCCAGGTGAACCAGCTGGGATCGCGCGGGAAGTAGCGGGCAATGCGGCCCTCTGCATCGAAGCGCACGTAGGCCAGGATTTCGCCGCGCCAGCCGTCGACCATGCCGAGACCCATGCTACCGGCGAGCGGCGCGGGCAGCGTCGCGGCGATCGGGCCGGCGGGCAGATCGGCGAGCAGGCGGTCCATCAGCCCCAGGCTGTTGCGGATCTCGTCCATGCGCACGCGCACGCGTGCCGCGACGTCGCCTTCGGTGCGCATCGCGCTCTGCACCACGAGCTGATCGTATGGCGCATAAGGACTGTCGCGGCGCACGTCGAAGGACTGTCCGCTCGCCTTGCCGACGTAGCCGGTGCAGCCGAGCGCGGCGGCGTCTTCGGCGCTGAGGCGCCCGGTATCGAGCAGCCGGTCGTCGAGCGACGGGTGATCGGTGATGACGTCGAACAGCGGCTCGATGGCGCGGCGCAGGTCGGCATGATCGGCACGCAGCGTGGTGCTCGCCTCGACCGGCAGGTCACGGGCCACGCCGCCCGGCACGATGGCGTCCATCATGAGGCGATGACCGAACAGGGAGTGGCTGCGGCGCTGCCAGTTCTCGCGCAGCCGCGCGCACTGCGCGTGGGCAAAGACGAAGGCGACGTCGTTGCAGATGGCGCCGATGTCGCCGAGATGGTTGGCGATGCGTTCGCGCTCGCACATCAGCGCACGCAGCGCCGAGGCCCGGCGCGGTACTTCGCAGCCCGCGGCGCGCTCCATGGCCATGCAGGCGGCCCAGGCATGCGCGACCGTGGAGTCGCCCGAGACCCGGCCGGCGAGTCTTGCCAGCGCCTCGGGATCGCGCCCCACGGCGATCTTCTCGATGCCCTTGTGCACGTAGCCGAGCCGCTCCTCCAGGCGCAGGATCTCCTCGCCCACCGCCTGGAAGCGGAAGTGACCGGGCTCGATGATGCCGGCGTGCACGGGACCCACCGGGATTTCGTAGACGCCGCTGCCCTGCACGCGCACAAAAGGATAGCCGGCGTCTGCCGGTGTGCGGCACGGTGAACGTCCCGCTGCCGGGTAATCGACGCGCAAGGGAAAAGCGCCTTCGGGCCAGGCCTGGTGGCGCGTCCAGCGCCGGTTGTCGGGATGATCCAGGCAGGCAACCCCCAGCAGATCCTGCAGGTGGCGCTCCAGGCGGTCGGCGCCGGCGAAGTAGGGTGTGATCGATGCCAGCGCCGGCTGGCTCAATGGAACTTCGGTCTGCAGAACCAGGTAATCACCCTGACGCTCGAGACAGGCGAGAACCGCCACGCCGTCGGGATGCGGATCGCCCCACAGCCCGGCGAAGCGGCAGCTCACGGCGGCTGCCGTGCGCGCGGCACGGCCCCAGTCCTCGCGGTCGAGCTCGATCACGCGGGCCGGGGCGAGGCGCTCGGCGCTCGCGCCGCGCACCAGGACGTGCTCGCTCTCGCAGCCGCGCCAGGCAATCGGACAACCAGTCGAAGCCGCTCACAGCAGATGTGCTCCCGTGATCAGGCCGGTCGCGCGGTCCAGCCACTGGGCGAGAAAGCTGGGAATGGCGAGGCCCAGCCACAGCACCAGGCCCAGATGCACGAACACCGGCAGCATGTTGGCCGGCACCGCCTTCTGGCCCTCGGGCGCGACGCCGTAGACCATGGGGTGCAGATGGCGAAACAGGCCCGCGAAGGCGATCGCCAGTCCGCTCAGCAATGCCACGGTGAGCCACGGCTGGCTCTGCATGGTCGCAGTGAGCAGCAGGAACTCGCTGGTGAACACGCCGAAGGGCGGAAAGCCCGCGATGGCGGCGACCGCGATCAGCAGCGACCAGCCCACTGCCGGCTGGGTGCGGATCAGGCCGCGGATGTGGTCGATGTTCTGCGTGCCCGCGATGTGGGTGGCGTGGCCTACGGTGACGAAGATGGCCGACTTGGTGAGCGAATGCACCAGCATGTGCAGCAGCGCACCGAAGGTGGCGAGTGGCCCGCCGAGGCCGAAGGCGAATGTCATCAGCCCCATGTGCTCGATGGACGAGTAGCTGAACATGCGCTTGATGTCGCGCTGGCGATGAAGGAACAGCCCCGCCACCAGGAACGACAGCAGCCCGAAGCCCATGAGCAGATAGCCGCCCGTATGCGGTGCCTGCGTCGCCGCCACCGAACCGTCCACCAGCATCTTGAGACGCACCACGGCGTAGAGGGCGACGTTCAGCAGCAGACCCGAGAGCACGGCCGACATGGGCGTGGGGCCTTCCGAGTGCGCATCGGGCAGCCACTGGTGCAGGGGAACCAGTCCGACCTTGGTGCCGTAGCCCACCAGCAGGAACACGAAGGCGATGCCCATCACGGCGGGCTCGAGCGCGCCGGCATGCAGGTACAGAATGCTCCAGGTCAGACCCGCATCGGGGTCTGTCAGCACATGCTGTGCCGCAAAGTAAACCAGCACCGTCCCGAACAGCGCCAGCGCGATGCCGACACCGCAGAGGATGAAGTACTTCCAGGCCGCCTCTACCGCTTCCGGTGTCCGGTACAGCGAGACCAGCAGCACGGTCGCCAGGGTCGCACCCTCGACCGCTACCCACAGGATGCCCAGGTTGTCGGTGGTCAGTGCCAGCAACATGGTGAACATGAAGGCCTGGTACATGGCGTGATAGAGGCGCATGCTCCGCCTGCTCGTCAGGCCGGTCTCGCACACATGGCGCATGTAGGGCCGCGAAAAGATCGACGTGGTCAGACCGACGAAGGCCGTCAGCACCACCAGGTAGACGTTGAAGTCATCGACCCGCAAGCCGCTGCCGGAGACCTCGCCTGCCGCCGCGACCTGCCATGCCAGCCACACCGCGGCCGCGAAGCTCACGGAGGACACCGCCACGTTGAGCCAGCCGGCAACGGCGAGCGGGCGCACCAGCGCCAGCAGCAGCGCGCCTGCGACCGGCGCCAGCAGCATCAGTATCAAGGCGTTCACTCGCCTTCCTCCGCAGTCTCCGTCAGGCGGTTCAGCCGGTCCACGTTCAGCGACTCGATGCTCTCGCGGATCTGGAAGAAGAACACCCCGAACAGCACCATGGCCACCAGCACGTCGAAGGCCACACCCAGCTCCACCACCAGGGGCATGCCCTCGGTGGCAGAGACCGCGGCGAGGAACAGGCCGTTCTCCATGGACATGAACCCGAGCACTTCGGCTACCGCCTGCTGGCGCGACACCATCATCAGCAGCCCGATGAGCACCACGGCGAGACTGATGGCGACGATGTTGCGGGTGTAGGCCATCTCCTGCCGCACCATGGGCAGCACCAGCCAGTAGCTGAAGATCACCAGCGCTACGGCGACCATGATCACCAGGGCGGGACGACGCAACAGCTCCACGTGACGTTCGAGCTCCAGCAGCCGCGTCAGGCGATGCAGCATCCAGGGAATCAGCAGGGCTTTGAGCACCAGGGTGAGCAGCGCCGAGAAATACAGATGCGACGCGGCGCCCGTTGCCGCCACCACCGTGGTGACCGCCGCCACCAGCGCGCCCTGCCAGGCGAAGGCGTGGATGGCCGAGGTGAGGCGTGCCTGGGAGAGCAGCACGAAGGAGGTGAAGAGCACCAGCGCCGCGAGCACCAGCACGAGCTGCTGCAGCAAGGGAAGCGCGGTCAGGCTCACGTGCCGACCTCCAGGATGACGTGGCTCAGCAGCCCGAGCAGTGCAAGCAGCAGGGCGAGGTTGAGAAATGCCGGCGCACGGAACAGTCGCATCTTGGCCAGCACCGTCTCGCCCACCGCGAGCAGGGCGCCGAGCGTGAGCAGCTTGAGTGCAATGGCCGCCAGTCCGACTCCGAGCGCCACGGGTGCGAAGCTTCGGGCGATGCCCCAGGGGAAGAAGACGTTGGCAATCAGGGCGCCGTAGAGCACCAGCTTGACCTGCGCCGCCCATTCCATCAGTGCCAGATGGCGCCCCGAGTACTCGAGCAGCATGGCTTCGTGAATCATGGTCAGCTCCAGATGCGTCGCGGGGTTGTCCACCGGGATGCGGCCGGTCTCGGCGATCGCCACCAGGGTCAGGCCGCCCAGGGCGAACAGAAACGAAGGACGCAGCGCGAAGTCGGTGCTGAGCTGATGCTCGACGATGCTTGCCAGGCTGGTGCTGTGGGCGGTCATGGCCAGGGTGAACACGGCCATCAGCAGCGCCGGCTCGGCGAGCGCGGAGACCAGCATCTCGCGCGAAGCGCCCATGCCGCCGAATGCCGTGCCCACGTCCATGCCCGCCAGGGCCAGGAAGAAGCGCGCCAGCGCCAGCAGGCCGACCAGTACGATGGTGTCGGCAATCGCGGCGGTCGGCAGGTCGAGCGCCACCAGGGGGACGGTCGCGGCCGCCAGCCAGGTGGCGACGAATACGATATAGGGCGCGACCTCGAACAGGGGCGAGGCGGTATGCGCCACTCGTGCCTCCTTGGCGAGCAGCTTGTACAGGTCGCGATAGGGCTGGAGCAGGGTCGCGCCGCGCCGATTCTGAAGCAACGCCTTGACCTTGCGGATCCAGCCCACCAACAGCGGTCCCAGCGCGGCATACAACAGCGCCTGCAGCAGGGCCATACCCCAGCCCCCGGCGGTCAGGAGATGATCCATAGCAGCACCAGCAGGGTGGCGAGGGTCCAGCCGAGATAGGTGCGCACGCTGCCGGACTGCAGTCGCACCACTCGGCGGGCGGCGGACTCCACCGCCAGCGCCAGCGGTGCATAGAGCAGCGCCCACGCGCGGTCTCCGACGCTGAGCCGGTAGCGCCGCGAGCCGTCCTCCTGCTGCACGACGGACTCCTCGACGTGGAACAGCAGGCCGAACACCCGCCGAATCGGTTGGCTGAAGGCGGTGGCGGTGTACTGCATGCGCGCCGTGGGCGGCGCGAACCCGCAATCCCAGGCATCACAGCGGCGTACGCGGTGCACCGCGCTGCGGCGCAGGACCCAGACCGCGAGCCCGGCGACGGCGGCAAGCAGCACCACCACCAACGGCGCACTGTAGCTCGCCGTCTCAGGGGAGACGGGGGTGAGCCAGAGCCAGCCGTGGGCAGTGGCCTGCGGCAGCACACCCCCGAAAAGCTGCCGCGGTATGACCTCGATCGTGCCGATCATCCAGCTCGGCAGGACCCCGAGCAGCAGGCACAGCCCGGCCAGCATCCCCTGGCCCGCCCGCATGCCCCACGGCACCTGCCGGGCGTGGCGCACGTGCCGGCTGCGGGCCTGACCGAGGAATGCCACGCCGTAGACCTTGACGAAGCAGGCCGCCGCCAGCGCGCCGGTGAGCGCCAGCACGGCGGAAGCCACGGGGATCAAGGTGCGCAGCACGCCGCTGTCGAGCTGCCAGGCCTGCAGCGCGGCCTGAAAGGTGAGCCATTCGGACACGAAGCCGTTGAAGGGCGGCAGTGCCGAGATGGAGATGCAGCCGACCAGGAAGAACAGGCCGGTCCAGGGCATGCGCCGCAGCAGACCGCCCATCTGCTCGAGATCCCGCTCATGGGTGCTGTGCAGGATCGCACCGGCCCCGAGGAACAGCAGCCCCTTGAACAGGGCGTGGTTGATCGTGTGATAGAGGGCGGCGACGAACGCCAGCGTGCCCAGCCACCGATGGCCCGTGGCCAGGAACACCAGCGCCAGGCCAAGGCCGATGAAAATGATCCCGAGATTTTCCACCGAGTGATAGGCCAGCAGCCGCTTGAGGTCGTGCTGCATCAGCGCATAGAGGACACCCATCAGCGCCGAGACGCTGCCAACGGCGAGCACCGCCACCCCCCACTGCCAGTGAGCCTGGCCGATGAGATCGAACACGACGCGAATGAAGCCGTAGACCGCCACCTTCAGCATCACCCCGGACATCAGCGCGGAGATGTGCGAAGGCGCCGCGGGGTGGGCCTCCGGCAGCCAGGCGTGCAGAGGCACGAGCCCCGCCTTCATGCCGAAGCCGATGAATGCCAGCACGAAAGCCACCGTGGCCCAACCAAACGACAGCGTTGCCGAGCGCATGGCCTCGAAGCCGAATCCGGCGCCGAAGGATCCCAGCACCCCGAAGGCGAGCAGGATGGTCAGCCCGCCGATGTGCGCCATCAGCAGGTAAAGGAAGGCGGCCCGGCGGTTGGCGGCGTTGTCGTGCTGGAAGGCGACCAGGAAATAGGAGGACAGCGACATCAGCTCCCAGGCCACCATGAAGAAGAAGGCGTCGTCGGCCAGCACCACCAGCAGCATGCCGGTGAGGAACAGTCCGGCGAAGCCGCCGAGCGCCGCAAGGGATTCCCGCCCGTGCTCGAAGCCGCGCACGTAGGCAGGCCCATACAGCCCGACGGCGATGCTCACCAGCCCGATCAGGCACAGAAAGAACCCTGACAGCGCATCGAGCCGTACCCGCCACGGCAGCCACGGCAGACCCAGCGGCAACGTGGCGGTGAGGACTTGCGGCTGCAGCAGTGCGCCGATCCCCGCGCCGAGTGCCGCCAGTCCCGCCAGGCCGAACAAGGGAAGGCACAACCGGCGCAACAGTGTGGGTTGCCACGACGCGAGCAGGGCCGTCGCGCCCGATGCCAGCGCCAGTGCGACCGCGATTGCGGCGAGCAACTGCGTGCTCTGCGCGCTCACGCAGGGTCCTGGGCGGCCGGCGCCTTGAGTCGCACGCCGCGTCCGCCCCCGGAGCTCGCGGCGCCGTCTGCGATCAACTCCACACCGGCCTTTTCCAGGGCCTCGACCACCTTGACCAGCGATTCCACGTTGCCACGTACCTGCCCCCCGCTCGCTTCCATGCGCTGGATGGTGGGGAGGGAGAGCCGCGCCGCTTCCGCCAGCCGGCGTTGGTCCATTCCGAGCAGCGCACGGGCGGCACGAATCTGGGCGGCCGTAATCATGTCATATACATCCATTCTTGTGGATGAGGCCATATTGTTATGGTGCAGGGCAGCAGAAGGCAAGTACCAGACATGGACTGCCGTACTGCAGGCAAGGCACTCCCTTGTGCGCCTTACGTTGCAGGTACCGCTGCGACTGTGGGCGCGGTTCGCTTGATGAGGTCTGCCCGTGTTCTATGCTGGTAATAAAGGCGGAGGTTTCCTGCATCGATGTAGTCACAGTGTCGATGCAGGATGGGCCTGACGATCGACGTATGGAAAGTGGTTCCTGCACCGAGGAGGCGTCATGAATTGGGATCAGGCAAAAGGCAACTGGAAGCAGTTCAAGGGCAACGTCAAGCAGCAATGGGGCAAGCTCACGGATGACGACCTGACGATCATCGAAGGCAAGCGCGATGAGCTGGTGGGCAAGATCCAGGAGCAGTATGGCATCTCCAAGGAGGAGGCCGAACGGCAGGTGAACGAGTTCGAAAGCAGGCATTGACCCGGCTGCGGGTCGCAAGCGTCCGGGCGCTGCGTATGGTGGCGCCCGGCATTGCGCTGGTGACTTGCGGGTGCCGGTTCGGTTCAGAAAGTCCCTTCGTTCCAACCCCACATCTGCCGTGGGGCGTCCGTGAACTCGATGTAGACCCGGTCCGGCGAAATACCGATGTGCTCGCGCATCAGCCCGCAGAGCGCGCGCGAGAGGGATTCGGTTGCCGACTTCGGCAGCCCGATGCTCTTCAGCTCCAGGTAGGCGAGCGGGGAATCCTCGCCGGCGAACAGCATGGGTGACCCGGCGTCCACCGCCACCATGACATAGCGCTCGGGCTTTCCGAGCTCGCGACTCACCAGCTGCGAGGCCTGCGTGAGCAGGCCGCGGATTGCGGCAACGTCGGGTTCGGTGTTGGTCTGTATCCTGAGGAAAGGCATGGAGGCCTCCGTGGCTCGGTGTGTGGCTATTCCTCGCAATACTGCTTGATCTGTGCCCGCAGGTCGGTGATGTGCTGCTGGCGCTCTTCCTCGGTCAGGCGCTTGGTCTCGCCCTTCTCGTCGCGCACCACGATGCGCGGATGGTTCTCCAGGGTCTCCAGATTCTTTCGGGCCTGCTTGCAGCTTTGTTCCAGTGTAAGCTCGGGGGCGGGCGCCTGCTCGGGTTTTGCAGCCTGTTCGACTTCGCGAGGGGCAGGCTGGTTGCCGGAGGGTGCCGCGGGAGGCGGCGCCGCGCCCGGAACGTCAGTGCGGATCGGGGTCGAATCGCGCCCGGGAGGCGGGAGCTGCGAATACTCGACGACGCCATTTTCATCCACTGATTTGTAGGCTTCTGCATGTACGCCACCGCCGAGTGCCAGCAACAGCAAAGCAGGGCACAGTGTCTTGCAGCTGAACATGATCGAGTCTCCGTGTGATGGTGGGTACCGCAACTGCCGGCGATCGATGTCGCGTCCGGTATTATCGTGTCCCGTGCGGCGTTGGCAAGTGTGACTGCACCGGACTTGCTTCGCCAGTTCAAAGCCAATAACGTAGCGGCACGCTGCGGCGCGTTCTGCGCGCCGAGAGCGCACTATTGGTGCAAGTTCAGGCGGAGGTTGGCGGGATGAGTGACGCTTTGCAGTACCTGGTGAAGGCCCGGCCGGAAGCCATGGGCCCGTACTTCAAGTTCCTGAAGGAGGCAGGCAAGCATCTCGATCCCCGGACCCGCGATCTGATCTCGCTCATCACCAAGGTGTACTCCCAGACCGAGAACGGCTTTCGTCAGTATCTGTCGCGCGCCCTGCGCAACGGAGCCAGCGCGCAGGAGGTGCTCGACGCGCTGCTCATGGCGTTCCCTGCACTGGGCCTGGCCAAGATCGTCTGGGCCGTCGACATCCTGCTGGACATGGACATCCCCGAGTTCCGGCCGGAAATGCTGGGTCGGGAGTCCGTCTGGCACGACGTAATGGCGGTGAACGAGGCGCCTTCCGGCGAGATCACCTACGTCGACTGCGACGGCCGCAGTCTGTTCGTGTACCGCGAGGGCAGCGAGTTTCGTGTCTATGACAGTCGCTGCCCACACCAGGTGACCAACATTCCCCACCTTGCCCTGGAAGGCAACCGTCTCACCTGCCCGAAGCATCAGTGGGCATTCGACGTGGTGACCGGCCAGTGTGTGGAGAAGGGCGATCGCCCGCTCAAGGACTTCGAGAGCAAGGTGCAGAACGCACGGCTCCTGGCCTACTGGTGAGGCCGGCGCTATTGCGTAGCGCCTGCCGGGCGCGCTGAGGCACCCGGCGTGTCCGCCGCGTTCGGCCGCGGCCTGCGGGAACGCTGGCTGCTGGAGCCCGGCACGCTCCACCTCAATCATGGCTCTTTCGGCGCCACCCCACGCGCGGTGCTGGCCGCGCAGCTCCTGTGGCGTGAACGCATGGAGCGCAATCCTACGCGCTTTCTGGGGCGCGAGCTGGGCGGGCGGCTGCGCGACGCCGCGGCAAGGCTGGGCGACTTCCTGCAGGTGAGGGGCGCGGACCTGGTGTGGGTGGACAATGCCACCAGCGCCGTGAACGCGGTGCTGCGCGGCTGGAACTGGCAGAGCGGAGATGAGCTGCTGCTCGGCAGCCATGCCTACGAGGCGGTGCGCCAGGCGGCGCATTTCATCGCCGCCGACCGCGGCGTGGTGGTGCGCGAGGCCCGCGTCCCGTTTCCCCTGCACGAGAGCGGCGCCGCGCTGCAGGCCTATGCCGATGCGCTGACGCCGGCGACGCGGCTCGCGATCGTCGATCACGTCACTTCCCCCACGGCGCTGGTGATGCCGGTGCGCGAGATCGCCGCGCTATGCCGTGCGCGGGGCGTTGCCGTGCTGGTCGACGGTGCCCATGCACCAGGCATGCTCGCGCTCGACATTGCCCGGATCGGTGCCGACTGGTACGCCGGCAACTGCCACAAGTGGCTGTTCGCACCCAAGGGCTGCGCCTTCCTGTGGACGGCGCCTGCCCACCAGGCGCACACCCATCCCACGGTCATTTCCAAGGGCTACGGCGTGGGCTATTGCGCCGAGTTCGACTGGACCGGCACCCGCGATCCGAGCCCCTGGCTCAGCATCGATGCGGCACTGGACTTTCACCGCGAGCTGCAGCGCGAGGGCCTGATGCAGCACAACCACGAGCTGGCGGCGAGCGCCGCGCAGACGCTTGCGAGCGCCTGGCGAGTCGCGCCGCCCGCGGCACCGGAACTGCTTGGCGCCATGGCGACCGTGGCCTTGCCGGAGTGCTGGCAGGGCGCCCACGGCGATGTCGCGGCGCTGCGCCGCCTGCTGTCGGAGGACTACCTCATCGAGGTGCCGGTGCTGGAGCTCGGCGCCTTGCGATGGGTACGCATCTCGGCTCAGGCCTACAACGAGGCGGAGGATTACGTGGCACTCGCGCGGGCGGTGTCGGAGCTCACGCCGCAGGCCTGCGAGGGCAGGGCATGAGCGCCCGTCGCGCCAGGCGCCGCGGCGCACCCGGGCGACTCGGCGTGGCGTTGCGCTGGCTCGCTCTGGGACTGGTCATGGCCCTGGCGGCGGATGCTGCATACCTGGCGTGGATCTGGCCGGACTGGAACGCGCTCGCCAACGGACCCGTTCCCCGTTCGCGCTTCATCGAACGCTATGAGCAGGAGCGCGCCCGCCATGCGGACTGGCCGCCGTTGCGCTGGAAGGCGGTGCCCTACGCGCAGATTCCCGATCATCTGCGCCGGGCCGCCGTGGTGGCGGAGGACAGCCGGTTCTATACCCACTCGGGCATCGACCTGCAGGCGATCCACGAGGCCATGGATTACAATCTGGAGCAGGGCCGCATCGTCTACGGCGCCAGCACCATTTCGCAACAGACCGTGAAGAACCTGTTTCTCAGCCCGTCGCGTGATCCCTTGCGCAAATGGCATGAGCTGCTGCTCACCTGGCGCATGGAGCGGCACCTCAGCAAGCGCCGCATTCTCGAGCTGTATCTCAACGTCGCCGAGTTCGGCCAGGGGATCTACGGGGTGCAGGCGGCCGCAAGGCATTACTGGAACGTTTCGGTGCAGGAGCTCACGCCGTGGCAGGCCATCCAGCTTGTGGCGACCTTGCCGAGCCCGCGCGAGGACAATCCGGCGACGCGTACCCGGACATTCCATCATCGCGTCGACAAGATCGCCCGCCATCTGTCGGCGGCAATGGCGGGCTAGCCGGAAATCCTGTCAGCGGGTCAGTCAGACGAGCAGTATGGCGTAGGCGAGCAGCGTTCCCAACAGCGCGCCGACCAGCACGTCGGTCGGATAATGCAGTCCCAGCACCACGCGCGACAGCGCCACCAGCAGCGTGAACGGCAGCACCAGGATCAGGAACGCCGGGTAGTATTCGGTGAGCACCATGCTGAAGGCGGCCGCGTGCAGCGTGTGACCGGACGGGAAGCTGAACTGATCGAGCGGTGCCACGCTGTTCTGTATCGCGCTCTCCACGGCGCACGGGCGCGGACGGTGAGTCTTGCCCTTGAGCCATTTGTAGACCAGCAGGCTGGCCACCCCGACGCCGACCATGTGCGCGACGGCGGGCCACGCGCGGCTGCCGTAGAGCGCCGGAAGCGCGAGGATGAGCACATACCAGAACATCCCGTCTCCCAACCGGCTCACGGCGCCGAACAGTGGTACCACGCCGCGCCTGCGGCTGGCGCGATTGAGCAGCAGGCACAGCGACCGGTCCGCGGCACACACGCGGTCGTAGGCGAGTTGGTAGCGCAGCGCGCTCATGCCGCACCCACCTGCGCATGGGCGAGCAGCAGCTGCTCGAAGCGCCCGTAGATGGCATCCCAGGACACGCCCTGCATGGTCTCGCGCGCCTGTGCGCCGAGGCGCCGCAGGCGTGCAATGTCCTGCACCGCCTCGACGGCGCAGGCGCAGAAGGCCGCGGCATCCTCGTAGGCGGCCAGCAGCCCGTTTCCGCCGTGGCGGATGTGCGCGTGTGCGGCCGCATAGTCGAAGGCCACCACCGGCAATGCGCTTGCCATGGCTTCGAGCGTCACGTTGCCGAAGGTCTCGGTGAGGCTGGGGAACAGGAACAGGTCGGCCGAGGCATAGTGCGCGGCGAGGCTGGAGCCGACGTGGGTGCCGCAGAACACGAAGTCGGGATGCTCGCGCGCGAGCCGCTCGCGCAACGGGCCGTCGCCCACCAGCACGAAGCATGCGCTCGGGCATTCACGCTGTAGTGTGCGGAAGGCGTCGACCGCCAGGTGCAGGTTCTTCTCGGGCGCCATACGGCCCACGTACAGCACCGCCAGTTCGTCCTCCTGCAGGCCCCAGCGGGCACGCACGGCCGCGCTGCGACGGTGCGGGCCGTAGAGCTCGGTGTCCACGCCGCGCGGCAGCAGCTCGATTCGTTCGAAGCCCGCGCCGTACAGCTCGCGGCGCAGCGCGTCGGTGGCGACCAGTGTGCAGGCCGAGCGGTTGTGGAAGGCGCGCAGGTAGGCCTGTATCGCCGGACGCAGCAGCCCGAAGCCGTAATGGCTGCTGTAGCTGTGAAAGTTGGTGTGAAATCCGGTGAGCGCCGCGATCCCCAGCGTGCGCGCGGCCCGGAGGGCGGACCAGCCAAGCGGGCCTTCCGTGGCGATATAGGCGACCTGGGGCTTCCATTCGGACCAGCGCCGCAACAGGTGACCGCGGGCCGGTAATCCGAACTGCAGACCGCGGTAACCGGGGATCGGCATACCGGCGTGGATGGAGGTTTCCAGTCGCGGCTCGCAGACCGGGCGCGCGTCGGCGGGACGCTGGCGCGGGCGTACCACCATCACGTGGTGCATGCGGCTCACCATTCCCGTTACCAGGCGACCGATGGTCATTGCCACGCCGTTGACCTCCGGGGGGTAGGTCTCCGTCACCATAGCGATGCGCAGCGACGCGGCGACGCCTGGAGAAACTTCGATGGGCAGCGGCCGTGGCGCATCCATTGCCGGACAATATGCTTCAGCCGCAAGTCGCTGCGATGGCGATTTGATGAATTTCCCATGACGGACCTGGCACTTGGCCGGCAAATCTCACCGAAATCCCGCGGGGATATGCGGGTTGGCCAGCGCGCGCGGATCAGGCGGCCCGGGACACCACTCCGCCGACCACCTCGGCGTAGAAAGTCAGCAGCTGTGTGGCGGTGCGCTTCGCGCACCAGCGCTGCGCGTAGCTGCGTCCGGCGGTGCCCAGGCTGGTGCGCAGCTCGGCGCTCATCAGCACCTGCCGCACCTTGGCAGCGAAGTCGTCGACGTCCTCCTCGGCGACCAGCGCGCCGCAGCCGGGTTGCAGCACGTCACGCGTGCCCATCACCGCCGTGGACACCACCGGCACGCCGAGCGCCAGGGCTTCCAGCAGCACCAGCCCCTGGGTTTCGGTGCGCGACGCGAAGACGAAGGCGTCGCCCGCACTGTAGCAGTCCCACAGTGCCTCGCCGCGCTCCAGGTAGCCGACGAAAAGCACGTTGTCGTGCAGGCCTAGCTCATGACAATAACGTTGCAGACTGGCACGCGCCGGCCCTTCACCGGCAATGATCAGCAGCAGGTCGGGCAGGTCGGGGACGAGCGCGCGCAGTACCTGCAGGAGAAACCCGATGTTCTTTTCATGGGCGACGCGTCCGATGTGCACCAGCACCGGCCGCTGTGCCGCGATGCCGTATCGACCACGAAATCGTGCGCCGTCCCCGGGCTGGAACTGGTCGAGCTCCATTCCGGTCGGGATCACGCGTGCCGGCGTCTGCACGCCGTAGCGCCGCAGCACTTCCAGCATGGCTCGCGAAGGCACCACCAGGGCATCGACCTGCCGGCACTGTCGGCGCGTGAAGCTGCGCGCCACGTAGCGCATCAGCCGCGCCGGAAGCAGCGGCACGTAATGGAACAGGTACTCTTCGAAGAACGTGTGGTAGGTCTCCACGCACGGAATGCCCAGCTGCGCCGCAAGGCGCACACCTGCGTAGTGGGCAACGAAAGGCGTTTGCACGTGCAGCAGGTCGAACGGTTCGTTCTGCAGTCGCCGTGCGGTCCGGCGCAGGGCATCGGCGCGCATCATGCGGTCTTCGGGGTCGAGCAGCAGATAGCGCGAAGCAACACGAAGGATGTCCTGTTCGTTGGACGTGCGCTGCGCGTACTCCGGTGCCAGCAGCGTCACGCGATGCCCGAGCTGCTGCAGCGCGCGGCGGAAGGTCAGTATGGAGGTGGAGACGCCGTTGACACGCGGGAAATAGACGTCCGACGCCATCAGGATGTTCATGCACCCCCTGCGGTACGGCGCGCGCGCGATGGCACTCCACGTTCTTCGTAGGTCAGGGCCGGTGCCGGTTCCGCGGTACCGGTTTCCAGCGCGAGCAGCGGGACGGTCGCCGACTGCAGCGCGGTCCAGTGCACGACCTCCAGCCGCCCATCGCGATGCTCCACGAGCGCCGTGCAGCTCTCGACCCAGTCGCCGCAGTTGCCGTACTGCACGCCGCCGATGGTGCTGATCTCGGCCATGTGGATGTGCCCGCACACCACGCCGTCGACCCCGCGGCGCGCGGCTTCCTCCACGACAGCGGTTTCGAACTCGCTGATGAACTGCACGGCGTTCTTGACCTTGTGCTTCAGGTAGGCCGAGAGCGACCAGTACGGATAGCCGAAATGCCTCCGAAAGGCGTTGTACCAGTGGTTGACCGCCAGCATGAGCTGATAGGCCCAGTCGCCGAGCAGCGCGAGCCAGCGCGCGTATTTCACCACGCCGTCGAATTCATCGCCGTGAATGACCAGCAGCCGGCGCCCGTCGGCGGTGACATGAATGGTGTCGGCGTGCACGGCGATGCCGCCGAACAGCATGTCGACGTAGTCGCGTGCGAACTCGTCGTGGTTCCCGGGAACGTAGATCACGCGCGTGCCCTTGCGCGCCTTGCGCAGCAGCTTCTGCACGACGTCGTTGTGCGCCTGCCCCCAGTACCAGGAACGGCGCAGCTGCCACCCGTCGACGATGTCCCCCACCAGGTACAGGAACTCGGAGTCGTTGTGGCGGAGGAAGTCGAGGAGGAAGTCGGCCTTGCAGCCGCGGGTACCAAGGTGGGTGTCGGAGATGAAGATGGCGCGGTAACGTGTCGGACCGTTCATTTGCCTGCGCTGCCCGCGGAAGTTGCGGCATCATAGGCAGCGGATGTTACAGAATTACGAATTCCTCGATTTCGCTGCGCCGCACCCCGCACTCCGTTCAGCACCGGTTCAGCCGGGCGACCCTAGGCTGTAACCGGTAAAAGGGGACCCCCGGGCAGGCCGGCAAGGCCGCCCCGGTCCGAGGGCAAGAACAGGAGAATCGGTATGAACACCACGGGTTTGGCAATGGGATTGGCGAGCGCGCTGGCGCTCGTGGCACCGGCCTTCGCCGGACACGCGGATGGCCCCTACGAGGCCGGCGGTTTTCTCGACTATGCCAAGGTCGAGCGCGTGGAGCCGCTGAGCCATGTGGTACGCGTTGCGACGCCGCGCCGGGAGTGCTGGACCGAAGAGGTGCCGGTGTACCGCAGCGGTTACCGTTCGGCGACACCCCTCATCCTGGGTGGCATCGTCGGCGGCGTGGTCGGAAACACGGTGGGGCAGGGGCGTGGCCGCGACGTTGCCACGGTGGCGGGCGCGTTGCTCGGCGGCTCGGTGGGTCGCGACGTTGCCCAGCGCAACGGCAGCACCTATGCTGCGGGAACCGAGGTGCGCGAGCGCTGCCGGGTGGTGGACGACTATCGGGACGAGGAGCGTATCGACGGTTATCGCGTGACCTATCGCTACCAGGGCGAGCAGTATGTCACGCACCTGGATCACGATCCCGGTGAGCGCCTGCGCATACAGGTTTCGGTGGCGCCCGCCGAGTAATGGGATGGTTGCCACGGCATGCGTCCGGCGGCACTTGGCAGAGCGACGGACGCCGCCTTACCATCGCGGTCTTTATCGGATCCGGAGTCGCGTTTGAAGGGCTGGAAATCGATCGCTGTACTCTGCGTCTGCTCGGCGCTCCTGGCACTTCTCCCGGGCGCCGGTCAGGCGCGGGGTGCATCCGCAGCGTCCGACATGCGCGACGGCCGATCGCCGCTGCTGCAGGTACGCGACACCGGGCGCGACGCGCGGCGCGGCGAATCCGATCGCAGTGCCCGCGGGTCGCAGCGGCGCGAGGACAACGATCGGGGCGGGAGCGTTCCCCAGCGACGCGGTGGCGGCATGGGTCTCGACGAGGCCGTGGCGCGCGCGCAGAGGCAGACCGGCGGACGGGTGCTGTCGGCCGACACCATCGAAAGCGGCGATCACGTCCTGTACCGCATCAAGGTTCTCACGCCCCAGGGACAGGTCCGCATCGTCACCATGGACGCGGGCGGCGGGCGCTGATGCCCGCGCGGCAGCGGCACGTGGGGCAGGCCCCGTGCGCGTAGTGGTGATCGAGGACGAGCCGGCACTGCGTGCCCAGCTGACCGAACGACTGCGCGCCGAGGGCTACGCGGTCGACGCCGCTGCCGACGGAGAGGAAGGCCTGTACTTCGCAAGCGAGTACCCCATTGACCTGGCCATCGTCGATCTCGGCCTGCCGCGGCTTTCCGGCATCGAGGTGATCCGCAGGCTGCGCGCCGCGGGCAAGAGCTATCCCGTGCTCATTCTCACCGCGCGCGGACGCTGGCAGGACAAGGTGCAGGGGCTGGAGGTGGGCGCCGACGATTATCTGGTCAAGCCCTTCGAGATCGAGGAGCTGCTGGCGCGCCTGAAAGCGCTGCTGCGCCGCGCGGCCGGCTGGGCGCAGCCCCTGCTCCAATGCGGCCCGGTGCGCCTCGATACGGCGACCCAGGAGGTGCATGTGGAGGAGCGCCCGGTCGAGCTCACCAGCTACGAGTACAAGGTGCTGGAGTATTTGATGCTCCACAGTGGTGAGGTGGTGTCCAAGAGCGATCTCACCGACCATCTCTACCAGCAGGACTTCGACCGCGACAGCAATGTCATCGAGGTCTTCGTCGGACGGCTGCGGCGCAAGCTCGATCCCGACAACCGGCTCAATCCCATCGAGACGCTGCGCGGGCGCGGCTATCGCTTCACGCTGGCACGCGGCCCCGGCTGATGCGCTCGCTGCAGGCGCGCCTGCTGCTGGGAGCCGCGGTGGCGCTGACGGCGTTCCTCGGCATCACCGGCTTCGCGCTCGATGAAGCGTTCCGCAGCAGTGCCGAGGCGGCGCTGCGCGAGCGCCTGCAGGCGCAGGTCTACGCCCTGCTGGCAGCCGCCGACGTAGGTCTCGATGGCATCATGCATGTACCGGTAATGCTGCCCGAAGCGCGCTTCCAGCGTCCGGGCTCCGGGCTTTATGCGCGGGTCATCGATGCGGCGGGGCGTACCGCGTGGCGCTCGAGCTCCGCACTGGGCCAGGAAGTTCCCTTCCAGGGTGCCGTCGCGCCCGGAGCGCAGCGCTTCGAGCAGGTCCAGACCGCGAACGGTAGTGCGCTGTACGAGCTGGACTTCGGCGTGAGCTGGGACACCGGTGTCGGCACGCCGGCGGCCTACACGTTCAGCGTCGCCGAGGACCTGCAGGGTCTGCATGCCCAGGTGACGCGCTTCCGCCGCAGCCTGTGGGGCTGGTTCGGTGCCGTCGCGCTGGTGCTGCTGGCCGTGCAGGGCAGCGTCCTGCGCTGGAGTCTCGCACCGCTGCGCGGGGTGGAGCGCGACCTCGCAGCCATCGAGGCCGGTGCGCACGCCCAGCTGCATGGCGTCTATCCGCGCGAGCTGCAGGGACTCACCAGCGCGCTCAATGCGCTCCTGCAGCGCGAGCGCAGCCAACTCGCGCGCTACCGCGATGCGCTTGCCGATCTCGCCCACAGCCTGAAGACGCCGCTTGCGGTGCTGCGCGGCTCGGTGCAGGAACCGCGCCCCCCGGCGCAGCTCGCCGACACGGTGCAGGAGCAGGTCGAGCGCATGGGCCAGATCGTGGACTATCAGCTGCAGCGCGCGGCGACCTCGGGGCGCACCACCCTCATGGCGCCGGTGCACCTCGCCCCCCTGGTGGAGCGCGTGGTGCGCGCACTCGGCAAGGTGTACGCGGACAAGCAGGTCGAGTGCACGGTCGCGGTCGACGCAGGCGTGGTGTTCCCCGGAGACGAGGGTGATCTGCTGGAGCTGCTCGGAAACGTGATCGACAACGCCTTCAAGTGGTGCAGGCATCGCGTGCAGGTGACGGTGCGTCCGGCGGCCGGGCCGGGCCCGCGCGCCCTGGAGCTGGAGGTGCAGGACGACGGACCGGGCGTGCCACCGGATCAGGCGCGCCGGGTGCTGGAGCGCGGCATGCGTGCCGACGCCGCCGTCAGCGGACACGGTATCGGCTTGGCGGTGGCCCAGGAGATCGCCCGCGCCTACCAGGGCAGCCTGGACATCGCTACCGGTTCCCTGGGTGGCGCGCGGGTGCGCGCCTTGCTCGCGGTGCCCTGAACCGCGATATCGGGGCGCGGGCGCGTGGGGAGACGGATCGGGACGGCGCAGCCGGATGCTTGCCGGCGCCGGACAACTTTCCAAGCCAGGCGGTCGCGAGTTCCCGTATACTGTGCACCCTCGGGGCGTCGCCACCCATGTGACGCCGGAGCGGGCGAGAACCGCAACGGGCTACGCGCTGGCGACACCGCGAGGGGGGCTCCCTCAACGTCCGGGTTTCCCCGAGGTCTATTGACCTCCACGGTGAATATCAGTAATTTCAAGCCTTAGAATACGTTGTGTGCAAAAAGCGCCCGTCTACAGCGGGCGTTTTTTCTCCACCGCGATGCGGCATGCGGAACCTGCGGGTCCGATCTCCGACCGCCGCGGCAGCCGGAGCTGACGGCTCCGGGCCACATCGGTGACAGGAGACACGGCAGTGGAACTGACGGGAGCCGAGATCTTCGTTCAATGCCTGCAGGAAGAGGGCGTTGAGTATGTATTTGGCTATCCGGGGGGCGCGGTGCTGCACATCTACGACGCCCTGTTCCGGCAGGACAAGGTCAAGCACATCCTGGTGCGCCACGAGCAGGGTGCCGCGCATGCCGCGGACGGCTACGCGCGCGCCACCGGCCGTCCCGGGGTACTGCTGGTGACTTCCGGTCCGGGGGTCACCAATGCCGTCACCGGCATCGCCACGGCCTACATGGACTCGGTTCCCCTGGTGGTGTTCACCGGTCAGGTCAACACCTGGGCCATTGGCAGCGACGCCTTCCAGGAAGTAGATGCAGTGGGCATCACCCGTCCGTGCGTCAAGCACAACTTCCTGGTGAAGGACGTGCGCGATCTGGCGGAGACCGTCAAGAAGGCTTTTTATCTTGCGAGCACCGGCCGGCCAGGCCCGGTGGTGGTCGATCTGCCCAAGGACGTCACCGCGCAGAAGACCGAGTTCGCCTATCCCAGGACCATCAGCATGCGGTCCTACAACCCGGTCGTGAAGGGCCATCCGGGTCAGATCCGCAAGGCCGTCGAGCTCATGCTCTCGGCGAAACGTCCCGTGATCTACACCGGCGGTGGCGTAGTCCTCGGCAATGGTTCCCAGGCGCTGACGGATTTCACGCACTTGCTCGGGTTTCCGATCACCAACACCCTGATGGGGCTCGGTGCCTATCCCGCCACGGACCGGCAGTTCGTAGGCATGCTGGGCATGCACGGCACCTACGAAGCCAACATGGCCATGCACCATTGCGACGTGCTGATCGGCATCGGCGCGCGCTTCGACGACCGCGTGGTCGGCAACCCCAAGAAGTTCTGTCCCAGTGCCAAGATCATCCACGTCGACATCGATCCGGCTTCCATCTCCAAGAGCGTACGCGTGGACATCCCCATCGTCGGCGGCGTGGAGAGCGTGGTGCGCGACATGATCCGGGTCATCGAGGACGGCGGGCGCAGGCCCGACGCCGAGGCGCTCTCCGAGTGGTGGAAGCAGATCGACGAATGGCGAGGAGTGGACTGCCTGAAGTACGACCGCCACAGCGAGCTCATCAAGCCGCAGTACGTGATCGAGACTTTGTACAACGTGACCGAGGGCGATGCCTACGTCACCTCCGACGTCGGTCAGCACCAGATGTGGGCGGCGCAGTTCTACAAGTTCGACAAGCCGCGGCGCTGGATCAACTCCGGCGGCCTCGGCACCATGGGCTTCGGTATGCCGGCGGCCATGGGTGTGCAGTTCGCCTTTCCCGGGGAGCGCGTGGTGTGCGTGACGGGCGAGGGCAGTATCCAGATGTGCATCCAGGAGCTTTCCACCTGCCGCCAATACGGCCTGCCGCTCAAGATCGTCAACCTCAACAACGGCTATCTGGGCATGGTGCGCCAGTGGCAGGAGTTCTTCTACCAGGGCCGCTACGCCATGTCCTACATGGAGGCGCTGCCCGACTTCGTGAAGCTTGCCGAGAGCTACGGCCACGTCGGAATTTCCGTGACGCGGCCGGCCGACGTCGAGGGCGCGCTGCGTGAAGCCATGCGCCTGAAGGATCGGCTGGTGTTCCTGGATTTCCTCACCGACAAGACCGAGAACGTGTACCCGATGATCGCCGCCGGTGGGGGTCAGAACGAAATGATCCTGGTATAGCCATGCGCCACATCATCTCCATCCTGATGGAAAATGAATCCGGGGCGCTGTCGCGCGTGGCCGGCCTGTTCTCGGCGCGCGGCTACAACATCGAGTCACTGACCGTTGCACCGACCGAAGACCTGTCGATGTCGCGCATGACGCTGGTGACCAGCGGCACCGACGAGATCATCGAGCAGATCATCAAGCAGCTGAACAAGCTCGTGGACGTGGTCAAGCTCATCGACCTGACCGAGGGTGCGCACATCGAGCGCGAATTGCTGTTGATCAAGATCCGCGCCGAGGGTGCGGCACGCGACGAAGTCAAGCGTCTCGCGGACATTTTCCGCGGGCGCATCATCGACGTGACCGAAAACACCTATGCCATCGAGCTCACCGGAACGGGGCAGAAGCTGGACGCCTTCATCAATGCCGTGGAGCGCTCTGCGATTCTGGAAGTGGTGCGCTCCGGCGTTTCCGGCATGGTGCGTGGAGAAAAGGCCCTGCGCCTCTGAGCCGCCGCGCATCCGCAGGCGCGCCATTTCCGCCCGACCGAATCCGCATCGAGACTTTGACCCAAGAGGGATGCATGAACATCTATTACGATAAAGACGCCGATCTCTCCATCATTCAAGCGATGAGAGTCGGCATCATCGGCTACGGATCGCAGGGTCACGCGCATGCCAACAATCTGCGCGATTCGGGCGTCCGCGTCACCGTGGGCCTGCGTCCGGGCTCCGCTTCCGAGGCCAAGGCCAAGGGTGCCGGGCTCGCCGTGCAGCCGGTCGACACCGCGGTGGCGGGCGCCGATCTGGTGATGGTGCTGGCGCCGGACGAGCACCAGGCGCGCCTGTACCGCGAGTCCATCGAGCCCAACATTCGCCAGGGTGCGGTGCTTGCCTTTGCGCACGGCTTCAACATCCATTTCGGGCAGATCGAGCCGCGCGCCGATCTGGATGTGCTCATGGTCGCGCCCAAGGGTCCCGGTCACCTGGTACGCTCCACCTATACCCAGGGCGGCGGCGTGCCTTCCCTGATCGCCGTGCAGCAGGACGTCTCCGGTCGCGCCAAGGACATCGCGCTTTCCTATGCCAGCGCGAACGGCGGCGGCCGCGCCGGCATCATCGAGACCACGTTTCGCGAGGAGACCGAGACCGACCTCTTCGGTGAGCAGGTGGTACTGTGCGGTGGAACCACTGCACTGGTGCAGGCCGGCTTCGAGACGCTGGTGGAGGCGGGCTACGCGCCGGAGATGGCCTATTTCGAGTGCCTGCACGAGCTCAAGCTGATCGTCGACCTGATGTATGAAGGCGGCATCGCCAACATGCGCTATTCGATCTCCAATACGGCCGAGTACGGCGACCTGACGCGCGGCGCGCGCATCATCACCGAGGAGACCCGCGCGGAGATGCGCCGTATCCTGCGCGAAATCCAGAACGGCGAGTTTGCGCGCGAGTTCATCACCGAGAACCAGTCCGGCGCGGCGACGCTCAAGGCCAAGCGACGGATCGGGCGCGAGCACCCGATCGAGATCGTCGGCGCACAGCTGCGCGAGATGATGCCGTGGATCAAGGCATCGCGGATCGTGGATCGGAGCAGGAACTGAGGTCGCGAAAGAACGGGCGCACCTGACGGCGCGGAATGCGCCGGTGCGGGCTGCCGCCTGCCTGTGAACGACGGGAATCCGGTTCGCAATGCCTGCCGCAAATCCTCTGATCGCGCACGAAGGCTGGCCGTACCTGGCCGCGACGGGTATCGGGGCCATACTGGTGCAGCAGTACTTCGGCCTCATTGCGTCGCTGCCGCTGTGGGCCGGGATGGTGCTGCTGCTGTTTCTGTTTCGCGATCCGGAGCGCGAGATTCCCTCCACTCCCTCGGGCATACTCAGTCCCGTGGACGGACGTGTGATGTTCGTCGAGCGGCGCAGCGATTCCTATCTCAACAGTGAATCCGTGCACATCGGCATCCGCATGTCTGCGCTCGGCGGCTACAGCGTGCGCAGTCCCGTGGAAGGCAAGGCCCTGCAGGCGCGCCAGCATGGCAATTCGATCGCCGACAAACCGTCCGCCACCCCGGGCAACAAGCCCTTCGGCGTGCGCCTGCAGACCGACGAAGGTGACCCCGTGGTGCTGCTCATGAACCGCGCCCCGCTCGGCATCGCGCCGCGCTGCTACGTGCAGTTCGGGGACCGCGTCGGACAGGGCCAGCGCTGCGGCTTCGTCCATCTGGGAACACTGGTGGAAGTCATCGTTCCGACCAATGCGCGGGTCCGGGTCGGCGTCGGCGATCAGGTGCGCAGCGGCGCGGACGTCATCGCCACGCTGGTGCACAAGTGATCCCGGGCGCCGGGGAAGTCCCTCCCGCCTGCATCTCTCGCCGGGACAGGCGTCTCACCGCGACGCACGTTGTTCTTCGACCGGGCAGAAATTCCATGACCGATAACCGCCGCCGCCCGGTGAGCGCGCGGGCTAGACTGACGGACATGGACAAGCCCACAGCGCCACTGCCGCTACCCCCACGCATGGAACAGGAAGCCCCCGAGATCCGCCGGCGCAGAGGCATTTACCTGCTGCCGAACCTGCTGACCACTGCCGGTCTGTTTGCCGGCTTCTATGCCATCGTCGCCGCCATGCAGTCGCGTTTCGAAGCCGCCGCAGTGGCCATATTCGTCGCCATGGCCATGGATGGCATCGACGGGCGCGTGGCACGCCTCACCAACACCCAGAGCGATTTCGGCGCCGAGTACGACAGCCTCTCCGACATGGTGTCGTTCGGACTGGCCCCGGCGCTGGTGATGTACGTGTGGGCGCTCTCGCACCTGTCGCAGCTCGGCTGGTTCTGGGCCAAGCTCGGCTGGCTCGCCGCTTTCATCTATGCGGCCGGCACCGCACTGCGGCTGGCGCGCTTCAACACCCAGGTGGACAGCGCCGACAAACGCTACTTTCAGGGCCTGCCGAGTCCGTCCGCGGCCGCCATCACTTCGGGGCTGGTCTGGGTCGGCGCCGACCTCGGCCTTGCCGGTGCCGATCTCATGTGGCCGGCGCTGTTGCTGACCATCCTCGCGGGGGTGCTCATGGTGAGCAACGTCCGCTACTACAGCTTCAAGAGCTTCGATTTGCGCGACCGCGTTCCGTTCGTGGCCATGTTGGTCATGGTCGCCATCTTCGTGTTCACCTCGCTTGATCCGCCCAAGGTCCTGTTCACCACCTTCCTCATCTATGCCCTGTCGGGACCCATCCACACGCTCCTGATGCTGCGCCGCCACCGCGCGGCGCGACGTGCCGCGGCCGAATCGGGACCGCCGGAGAGCTGAAGCTGCGTCGTCCGGGGTCGTCGCAAACCGGGTGGCAGCTCGAACTGCCTTTCCTACTGAGTCCCTCGCGCGATGATGCGCAGTCGCTCGCGGACCGCTGCCATGACGCGGCGGACATAGCCGTCGGTTGCAGACGCTACCAGCGCTTTCGGGATCATGCCGCCCGGGTCGCTGTGCACGGCATAGCGCGCCTCCGTCGCCTTGCCGTCCGGACTCGCCCGCAGCTCCCAGAACCCGGAGAACCTGTTCGGGCGACGCCTTTCACCCCTGCGGGCAGTAGCCCCGGAATCAACTGCCATTCGACGCGGTATTCATTCGGGTCCGATCCCACGCGCTGGCCGGTGCTCTTCATCACGTACACGCGGTCGGCGAAGGGCCCGGGAAAGTGCAAGCGTTGAAACACCTCCTGTGTGCTTCCGGCGACACGGAGGACGCGGCTTTCCACCACGTTCGGGATGAACTGGGAAAAGTGGGCGTAGTCATTCACTACCGCATAGACCGCCGCAGGTACGGCGTTCAGCCGCGTCGCGATCAAAGCTTCGGGAATCGCGGAATCCGCGACGGCTCGATGATACAGGCGCCCCTCCGGCGTTTCCTTCACCAGTTGCCAACTGCGCGAGGCGTTCCCGGCACCGGCCGGGCCTGCCAGGAAAGCGATGCCCAGCCAGAGCAGCTCCACGATGGTGCGGACTTGCCGGCCACGGCACCACTTCATTGCACGCGCTGATCTGGGATCCATTCACTTACCAGCCAGCCGCTGGGCGGCTGGTGAGATTTCCGGGCTTGGGCTCAGCGTACTCAAAAACTCCAGTCGGTCGCCGTTTGAGTTTCGCCGACGCTGCCGGCCATGGAGAGCGAAGCGATGGCCGGTAGTCCCCGGTAGCGATGAGGGCGCACTGTTTACCCGGAGTCGCGAAGCGGCGCAGGGGAAAAAAGTAGCCATCCGACCATCGCGTCCAGCCATTGCGGGAGTGCTGCGAAGCCAGCACCGAGCGAAGCAAGGGTGTGGCGTAGCGGCACGGACGCATGGGCGGCCGGGGCACTTATGGCTGTCGCGTAGGCGAGTCCATTTTGGCGACTGGGATGTCCCAAGATCTTTCACGAGGTAGCGACACGCTGCTGCGTGACGTGGTGTCGAAGACCCTGTAGCGAAGAGCGTCCGCCGACGGGGGTGCAATCCGCGCACGAATCATGCAGGCTAGTTCCGGGCCGGTGCGGGAGTCACCCGGTGACGGTCGAACCCTGAAGGCGGAGATCACGGCGACGCATGGACATGCAACGGACGGTGGCAGTCCGCCAGGCAATGGGCATCGTGATCACCTGCGAGCACGGAGGCAACCGGATTCCCGCACCGTATCGCGCGCTGTTTCAGGATCATCGTGCGCTGCTCGACTCTCACCGTGGCTACGATGCCGGCGCGCTGATCATGGCAAGAGCGCTGGCAGCCGCGCTTGCGGCGCCGTTGGTCGCCTCCACCGTGAGCCGTCTTCTGGTCGATCTGAATCGCTCCGTCGGCCATCCGCACCTGCACGGCGAGGTGACCCGCAGTACGCCTCCTGCGCTGCGACAGCGGATATTGAGCCACTACTACCAGCCCTATCGTGATCAGGCCGAGCGTCTCGTCGGGCAGGCGATTGCCGATCACGGCCGGGTGCTGCACCTGTCCTCCCACAGCTTCACACCTGAGCTGGACGGGAGCGTTGCGCGACGCCGACATCGGCCTGCTGTATGACCCGGCTCGACCGCGGCGAGGTCGATCTGTGCGAACGCTGGCAGGCGTTACTCAAGATGCTGCGCGCCCGGGCTCACGGTGCGCCGCAACTATCCCTATGCGGGCAAGAACGATGGCCTGACCGCCTGGTTTCGCCGGCATCTGCCCCCCGAGACATACGTGGGTGTCGAGCTCGAGGTCAATCAGAAGCATGTTGCAAGGGCGGCCCGAAATTGGGCTGCGATACGCAAGGCGATCGTCCAGTCGCTGTGCGCGACACTCGCGGGCCGTCCGGCCAGCGGCGTAGCCGTCTCGTCGATTCCGACCCAAAACGACGCCGCCCACCTGTTCCCATGCGGGGGCGGCAGGAGCCACACGATGAAGATCCGTATAGGCTACGAGCTGATTTACGAGTGCCCGCAGCCGACTCCCATGATCCTGACCCTGAGCGTGCACTACACCCGCGTCTCCGACATCATCATTCCCGACCACCTGATCGCCGATCCTCCCATACCGCTCAGCGCCTATCGCGACAGCTTCGGCAACTGGTGCAGCCGCATCGTCGCTCCCGCGGGCCTGGTCAGGTTGTCCGCCGACGCGCTGCTGAGGGATAACGGCCAGCCGGATGCGGTGGTCCCGTGGGCCAGACAGACGCCGGTGGAAGAACTACCCGACGAGACCCTGCTGTTCCTGTTGGGGAGCCGGTATTGCGAGACCGATCGTTTGTCCGACGCGGCCTGGCGGCTGTTCGGCAACTCGCCGACCGGTTGGGGTCGCGTCCAGGCGATCTGCGACTTTGTCCACCGGCATGTCACCTTCGGCTACGAGCACGCGCGCCCCACCAAGACGGCCTGGGAGGTTTTCCACGAACGGACCGGCGTATGCCGTGACTACGCGCACCTCGCCGTCGCGTTCTGCCGCTGCATGAATATTCCCGCACGCTATTGCACCGGATATCTCGGCGACATCGGCGTTCCGCCTCCCTATGGTCCGATGGACTTCGCGGGCTGGCTCGAGGCCTATCTGGACGGTTACTGGTACACCTTCGACCCGCGCAACAATACTCCGCGCATCGGGCGTGTGTTGATCGCCCGCGGCCGCGACGCCGCCGACGTCGCCATCAGCAGCACTTTCGGTCCCAATGTCCTGCGCAGCTTCAAGGTCTGGACCGATGAGGTGAGCGAGCGATGAACCGTCTGCAGGAGCGCTGCGCGCTCGGAGTGCGATCGGGCGTTCAGCCGTGAAGCGGCCCCCGGAAGCAAAAGCGAGGCCGGCATGAGGAAGAGCAGGCTCGAAGCATTCAGCGACGGCGTGATCGCCATCATCATCACCATCATGGTGCTGGAGCTGAAGGTACCGCACGGCGAGAGCGTCGATGCACTGGTGCCGTTGATCCCCGTATTCCTGAGCTATGTGCTGAGCTTCATCTACGTGGGCATCTATTGGAACAACCACCACCACATGCTGCAGACCCTGGACACGGTGACGGGTCCCATGCTGTGGGCCAACCTGCACCTGTTGTTCTGGCTGTCGTTGTTCCCGTTCGCCAACGGTTGGATGGGCGAAAACCACTACGCCGCCGGGCCGACGGCTTTTTACGGCGTGATACTGCTGATGGCCGCCATCGCCTACTGGATCCTGCAGCGATCTGATCATCGCCTCACAGGGTCCCGACTCGCTCCTGAGGAAGGCCGTCGGCAGCGACTGGAAGGGCAAGGGATCGCCCGTGATCTATCTCATCGCCATAATCACGGTACTCTGGACGCACTGGATCGCTCAGACACTATATGTGCTGGTTGCCATGATCTGGCTGCTGCCGGATCGGCGCATCGAGAACGCCATCGTCCGCGAGCAGGCAGGGAGTGGTAGCACGTGAATAATGGCATCCGCCCCGTGGGGGGCCGTTTCCAGGCTGCACGGAAAGGCATTGGCGAGGTTCGGCGATGAGCGTGCTGGTACTCGGTCTGGTGATTTTCCTCGGGGTGCATTCCCTATCCATCGTCAATTGGCGCTGGCGGGACCGGATGGTAGCCCGAATGGGCGAGGGGCCGTGGATGGGGTTGTATTCACTGGCAGCGGTCGCCGGCCTTGTGCTCGTCGTCCAGGGCTACGGCATGGCCCGCGAGGCGCCGGTCGTGCTCTACGTGCCGCCGGTGTGGCTGCGCCATGTGACGGCGGCGTTGATGCTCCCGATGTTCCCGCTGCTGCTTGCGGCCTACCTGCCGGGTCGCATCCGCAGTGCCACCAGGCACCCGATGCTGGCGGCCGTCCTGCTCTGGGCAATCGCGCATCTGCTTGCCAACGGCACGGTCGCCGACGTGCTGCTCTTCGGTGGCTTCTTCGTCTGGGCGGCGGCGGACCGGATATCCCTGATGCGGCGCCCGCAGCCTGCCGTACCGGGCGCGCCGCCTACGGCGGCAAACGACATCGTCGCGATCGTCGCGGGTCTGGGGCTCTACGTCGCCTTCGTGCTGTGGCTGCATGCATGGCTGATCGGGATGCCGGTCGTGGCGGGATGACGGTGGGATAAGACGGAATGCGGGAAGATTGACCTGGCCCGTGGGGTGCGGTTCCCGATCGCCCCGTAGGGTGCGGCTCCCGCACGCGGTGGTTCCCCCCGTAGGGTGCGGCTCCCGCACGCGGTGGTTCCCGATCATCGCCCCGCGGGGCGCGGCTCCCGATCGCCCCGTAGGGTGCGGCTCCCGCACGCGGACCATCGGGAAGGGGAGTGCGGACCTTGTGCGCGCAAGAGCGCGCGGATGGATTGTCCGCGTGCGCACGGCGCACCCTACCCGGCACTCCGTTGCGGTTCAGCGTCGGTGGTGTGCTTCCGATCGCCCCGTGGGTGCGGCTCCCGCACGCGGTGGTTCCGATCATCGCCCCGCGGGGTGCGGCTCCCGCACGCGGTGGCTTCCGATCTGCCCCGTAGGGTGCGGCTCCCGCACGCGGTAGTCCGATCGCCCCGAGGGTGCGGCTCCCGCACGCGGACCATCGGGAAGGGGAGTGCGGCCTTGTGCGCGCAAGAGCGCGCGGATGGATGGTCCGCGTGCGCACGGCGCACCCTACCCGGCACTCCGTTGCGGTTCAGCGTCGGTGGGTGTGGCGTCCGATCGCCCCGTAGGGTGCGGCTCCCGCACGCGGACCATCGGAGGGTGCGGCTCCCGCACGCGGTGTGGCGTCCGATCGCCCCGTAGGGTGCGGCTCCCGCACGCGGTGGTTCCCGATCGCCCCGTAGGGTGCGGCTCCCGCACGCGGACCATCGGGAAGGGGAGTGCGGATTTGTGCGCGCAAGAGCGCGCGGATGGATGGTCCGCGTGCGCACGGCGCACCCTACCCGGCACTCCGTTGCGGTTCAGCGTCGGTGGGTGTGGCGTCCGATCGCCCCGTAGGGTGCGGCTCCCGCACGCGGTGCGCTTCCGATCGCCCCGTAGGGTGCGGCTCCCGCACGCGGTGGTTCCCGATCGCCCCGTAGGGTGCGGCTCCCGCACGCGGACCATCGGGGAGCGGATCGGAGTGCGGCCTTGTGCGCGCAAGAGCGCGCGGATGGATTGTCCGCGTGCGCACGGCGCACCCTACAGGCGTGCGCAAGATCCGCATGCGAATGAAGATGCCGCAACAATATTCCGCGTGCGGGAGCCGCACCCTACGGCGGGCGCGCCCTTGCCGGCGATGAACAGGCCAATCGTGCACGCAACGCACGACCACTTGGCAAACCCGCCCGGCCCGGGCTATATTGAGGCCGTCATGTCCATCCACGCCTTCAAGCGCCACCTTCCGCCGGGCCGGTATCGCACCGCCTCCGGTGCCGCGCTTGCGCGTCGCCCCGCCGTACTGCTGCTGTCCCTGCGACTGCCTTAGGGCAGACCACCTACGCATGCCCTGGCGAGGGCTCCTTCACGCAAAACTCTCTTCCGGCAGGCCCGCGGGCCGGTCACTTGGTTTACGTCCGAGGCGTCCAGTACACTGGCGTCGCAGGCGAGGGGCAGACACATGAGCGCTCAAGACAAACTCATCATTTTCGACACCACCATGCGCGACGGGGAGCAGAGTCCCGGCGCTTCCATGACCCGCGAGGAGAAGGTGCGCATCGCCAAGGCGCTGGAGCGCATGCGGGTCGACGTCATCGAGGCGGGTTTCCCCATCGCCAGCCCCGGCGACTTCGAGGCCGTGCAGAGCGTGGCGCGCAGTATCCGCGAGAGCACGGTTTGCGGGCTGGCGCGCGCCCTGGAGCGCGACATCGATCGCGCCGGGGAGGCGCTGCGCGATGCGGCCTCGGCACGCATCCACACCTTCATCGCCACCTCGCCCATCCACATGCAGATGAAGCTGCGCATGACTCCGGACCAGGTGCTGGAGCAGGCGGTGGCTGCCGTGCGGCGTGCGCGTTCCTACACCGACGACGTGGAGTTCTCGCCGGAAGATGCCGGGCGCTCGGACCGTGACTTTCTGTGCCGGGTGATCGAGGCGGTGATCGCTGCCGGCGCACGCACGGTCAACATCCCCGACACCGTCGGCTACAGCCTGCCGCACCAGTTCGGCGATCTGATCCGTGAGCTGATCGAGCGCGTGCCGAATTCGGACCAGGCGGTATTCTCCGTGCACTGCCACAACGACCTGGGGCTTGCGGTGGCGAATTCGCTCTCGGCGGTGCTGAACGGGGCGCGTCAGGTGGAGTGCACGGTCAACGGTCTGGGCGAGCGCGCCGGCAACGCCGCGCTGGAAGAGATCGTGATGACGGTGCGCACCCGGCGCGACGTTTTCCCGTGCGACGTGGATGTCGACACCACGCAGATCGTGACCTGCTCGCGGCTGGTCGCGGGCATCACCGGTTTCCCGGTGCAGCCCAACAAGGCCATCGTCGGGGCCAATGCCTTCGCCCACGAGTCCGGCATTCACCAGGACGGCGTGCTGAAGAATCGCGAGACCTACGAGATCATGCGTGCGCAGGACGTCGGCTGGACGGCGAACCGCATGGTGCTCGGCAAGCATTCGGGACGCAACGCCTTCCGCAGCCGGCTGACCGAGCTGGGCGTGGAGTTCGCATCCGAGGAGGAGCTGAACGCCGCCTTTTCGCGATTCAAGGATCTCGCCGACAAGAAGCACGAGATCTTCGACGAGGACCTGCAGGCGCTGGTCACCGACGCCAATCTCGCCGCCGAGAACGAGCGCGTGAAGCTGCTGGCCCTCAAGGTGTGCTCCGAGACCGGGGAGACGCCGCATGCGACGGTGACGCTGTGGGTGGAAGGGGTCGAGCGCCAGGCGCAGGCCGCGGGCAGCGGACCGGTCGACGCCTCGTTTTGTGCCATCGAGCGCATCGTCGAGAGTGGCACGCAGCTGCAGCTCTACTCGGTGAGCGCCATTACCAGCGGCACCGATGCCCAGGGCGAGGTCACCGTACGCCTGGAACGGGGCGGGCGCATCGTCAACGGCCACGGCGCGGACACCGACATCGTCATCGCCTCGGCCAAGGCCTACGTGAACGCGCTGAACAAGGTGCTGCAGGGCGGGGAGCGCGCACATCCGCAGGTGGGCGAGCTGTGACCGCCCGCGCCAGGAGAAGGTGGTGAGATCGGAACGGCATCGCCTGCAGTACCTGCAGGCGATGGGAATTCCGGTATGGGTGCGGCGCGGGCCCGGCGCTGCATCCGCAGTCGCGGAGCCGTCGCGGGAAACAGCAGCGGAGCCGCGCCCGGCGATGGCAGTGCCGGCGACCGCCACAGGCACGCCGTGCGCCGACTGGGACACGCTCGCCGCGCAGGTCGCCGCCTGCACGGCCTGCCCGCTGCACCAGACGCGCACCCAGACCGTGTTCGGCGTCGGCGACCGTCAGGCCGCCTGGATGGTCATCGGAGAGGCGCCGGGCGCCGACGAGGACCGCCAGGGCGAGCCCTTCGTCGGGCGCGCGGGACAGCTGCTGAATGCCATGCTGCTGGCCGCGGGGCTGCGCCGCGAGCAGGTCTACATCGCCAACATCCTCAAGTGCCGGCCACCCAACAACCGCGATCCACGGCCAGAGGAAGTGCAGGCCTGCGAGGGCTTTCTGCGGCGTCAGGTGCAACGGGTGCAGCCGCGGCTGATCCTCGCCGTCGGAAGGATCGCCGCGCAGAATCTGCTCAAGACCGAAACGCCGATCGGGCGCCTGCGCGGCAGGGTGCATCGCTATGGAGAGGCAGGAACCCCGGTGGTGGTGACCTATCATCCTGCCTACCTGCTGCGCTCCCCGGGCGAGAAGCGCAAGGCATGGCAGGATCTGTTGCTGGCGCGGCGGGTCGCCGCCGCGTCCCCGCAAGCAGCGCCATGAGCGCGACCCCATCGTCTACAATCGATCGCAGCAGGCAGGCTACGATGCACCGCAGACCATGAGCGCCCTCATCAAGCAGGCCGGGATCAGTTTCCGGCCCATGGCCGAACCGGACCTCGCGACGATCATGCAGATCGAGCGTGCCGCCTATGAGTATCCCTGGACCGAAGGCATTTTCCGCGACTGCCTGCGTGTCGGCTACTGCTGCTGGCTGATGGAGCGCGAAGAGCTCATCGAAGGCTACGGCATCATGTCGGTGGCGGCGGGTGAGGCGCACGTGCTCAATCTCTGCGTGCGCCGCGAGAGCCAGCGCCAGGGTCTCGGACGCAAGCTACTGCAGTATCTGTTGCAGCTGGCGCACTGCCACAAGGCCGACTCCGTGCTGCTGGAGGTACGGCCCTCCAACCATCCGGCACTGGCACTGTACCGCTCGGAGGGATTCAACGAGGTGGGTTTCCGCCGGGCCTACTATCCGGCACACCGCGGGCGGGAAGACGCGCTGATCCTGGCACTGGCGCTGGCGCTGTAACACGCCCCGGTCACCGGTCGGACAGCCGCGCCGGCCTGCGCTATACTGGCGCACTTTCGGCAAATCCTGCGACTCGATGTCCGACCACGCCCTCGAAACCGCGCGGCGCCGCACGTTCGCCATCATCTCGCACCCCGACGCCGGCAAGACCACGCTTACCGAGAAGCTGCTGCTGTTCGGCGGTGCCATTCAGCTCGCCGGCACGGTGAAGGGACGCAAGGCGGCGCGCCACGCCACCTCGGACTGGATGGAGCTGGAAAAGCAGCGCGGGATCTCGGTCACCTCCTCGGTCATGCAGTTCCCCTACGAGGGGCGCATGATCAACCTGTTGGATACGCCGGGCCACGAGGACTTCTCCGAGGACACCTACCGCACCCTCACCGCGGTGGACTCGGCGCTGATGGTCATCGACAGCGCCAAGGGTGTCGAGGAGCGCACCATCAAGCTCATGGAGGTGTGCCGGCTGCGCGACACGCCGGTCTTCACCTTCATCAACAAGCTGGACCGTGAAGGGCGCGCGCCCATCGATCTGCTCGATGAGATCGAGCAGGTGCTGCAGATCCAGTGTGCGCCCGTGACCTGGCCGATCGGCATGGGCAAGCGCTTCAAGGGCGTCTACCACCTGTATACCGATTCGGTGCACCTGTTCAGCCCCACCCACGGCGGGCGCGTGCAGACCGGCAGGACCGTGCACGGTCTCGACAACCCGTTGCTCGAGGAGCTGCTGGGCGATCTGGCGCGCGAGCTGCGCGAGGAGATCGAACTGGTGCGCGGTGCCAGCCACCGCTTCGATCAGGAAGCCTACCTTCGGGGGCGCCAGAGCCCGGTGTTCTTCGGATCCGCCATCAACAACTTCGGCGTGCGCGAGCTGCTGGACGCCTTCATCGAGCACGCGCCGGCGCCTCTGCCGCGCGCCACGCTGACCCGCCCCGTGGTTCCGGGCGAAGAGCATTTCACTGGCTTCGTGTTCAAGATCCAGGCGAACATGGATCCTGCGCATCGCGACCGCATTGCTTTCCTGCGTATCTGCTCGGGGACGTGGACCAAGGGCATGAAGCTGCGTCACGTGCGCATCGGGCGCGACGTGCTGGTGGCGAATGCGCTGACCTTTCTCGCCGCCGAGCGCGAGCACGTGGAGGCGGCGTATCCGGGAGACATCATCGGCCTGCATAACCACGGCACCATCCAGATCGGCGACACCTTCACGCAGGGCGAGGAGCTGAAGTTCGTCGGCATTCCGAACTTCGCACCGGAGCTGTTCCGCCGCGCGCGGCTGCGCGATCCGCTGCGCACCAAGGCGCTGCAGAAAGGTCTCGAGCAGCTCACGGAGGAGGGCGCCACGCAGCTCTTCCGGCCGCTCAACAGCAATGATCTCATCCTCGGCGCGGTCGGCATGCTGCAGTTCGACGTCGTGGCGCACCGGCTGCAGTACGAGTACGGCGTCGATTGCGTGTTCGAGAACGTCACGGTCGCCGCCGCTCGCTGGGTGTACTGCGACGATCCGCGCAAGTGCGAGGAGCTCCGCCGCCGCGCGCAGGACAATCTTGCTCTCGACGGCTCCGGGCAGCTGGTCTATCTCGCCCCCACCCGCGTCAACCTGCAGCTCACCATGGAGCGCTGGCCGGACGTGCAGTTCCACGCCACCCGCGAGCATTGATTGCGCTGCGCATGACAGGGCGGAACCGCGGTCGCTGGTTCCACCCTTCCGGTCGCCGAGGCTGCTGCGCGTGTTCCACCTGCGGTTGCTGAGGCTGCTGTGCCTGTTCCACCTCGCGGCGGTGCTTTGACGCGATGGCTTTGCGGCCACGGCTTGATGTAATCGCTGCTGCGCATTTCTGCGAGTTCAAATTTCGACCGCCCATTCTTCGATCCTTGTACCGCGCAGACTGGCTGTCATTGAAATACCTCGGGCGCAGGCCGCACTGCGCGAGAGGATGTCCAGCTTGGTGCAAGCTGTTCCATGGCGGTGCTGGATTCCGGGTCCCGCAGCAGCGCCGATGTCGTAAGTGCCTGTTACGAACGCATGCGATAAATTGGCACGCGGCGTGCAATTCAGAAAACGTGAAGATGGCATGATCAGCCTCTTCACTTTTCTCCTCCTCCAACTGCAGGACTTGCGGGGGTGCTCCAGGCACCCCCGTTTCTTTTTGAGCGGTCTGCGACCCTCGGCCGGTACAAGGCAAAGCATCGGGCGAACGCCTCACCATCACCGCGCAGCCGCGCGTGTCTACCCGAAGCGGTAATCCTTCGGCACCACCACCACGCCTTTTTCGGAAACCGTGAAGCGCTGTCGGTCGTGTTCGAGCTGGAATCCGATCATGGTGCCGGCCGGGATCTGCACGTTCTTGTCGACGATGCATCGGCGCAGCCGCGCTCCGTCGCCCACATGCACGCAGTCGAACAGCAACGCATCCTCGACCATGGCCTCGTCGCCGACGAACACGTTCGGGAAAAGAATGGAGTGCTGCACGCTTCCGCCTGCGATCACCGTGCCGCTCGCCAGGATGGAGTTGATGAAGATCCCCTCGTTGCAGGAGGCGCCCGAGACGGTGCGCGCCGGTGGGTGCTGTCCCTGGTAGGTGCGGATGGGCCAGTCCGGCTGATAGAGGTTCAGCGCCGGCACCGGATTGAGGAGGTCCAGGTTGGCATCGTAGTAGGCGTCGATGGTGCTGACGTCGCGCCAGTAGCGGTCCGGCGTGACGCGCCCACGCTCGCCGCCGAAGCCGTAGGCATGCACCCGATGGGTGCGGGCCAGGTCCGGGAGAATGTCGCTCTCGAAGTCGTGATTGGAGCCGGCGCGAGCATGGTCGATGCTGAGCGTATTCATCAGCAGTTCCATGTTGAACACGAAGACGCCCATCGAGATCAGACTCGCCGCAGGACCGTCCGGCTTGAGCGTCTCGAAGGCGAGGACCTGATCGCCGCCTTCGGCGGTGCGCACGCCGAAGCCGCGTGCCTCGTGCAACTGCGTGCCCATGCATGCGACCGTCACATCGGCGCGCCGTTCCTGATGAAAATCGATCAGCGCCGCATAGTCCATGCGGTAGATGTGATCGCCCGACAGGATCAACACGTACTGGGCCGCGCTGCGCTCCAGCAGATAAAGGTTCTGATAGATGGCATCGGCCGTGCCCATGTACCAGCGCTCGCCGGTACGCATCTGGGGCGGAACCGGCGTGATGTATTCGCCGAGCTCGGGATTGAAGATCGACCAGCCGTCGCGCAGGTGCTTCTGCAGCGAGTGGGACTTGTACTGGGTGAGCACCAGGATCCGCCGCAGGCCGGAATGCAGGCAGTTGGCCAGCGAGAAGTCGATGATGCGGTACTTCCCCCCGAACGGTACGGCGGGCTTGGCGCGATCCGCGGTCAGCGGGTGCAGTCGCGAGCCGACACCGCCGGCGAGGACGATGGTTATCGTTTGCTGCAGCATGTCGCGAGGTCCTCCTAAGCAGCGCGCCATTCTACCGGAACCGGTGCCCCGGAGGCAGGCTCGTGAGCAGCATGCCCGATTCCAAGTGGCAAGCGCTGTGCCGGGACCTTGGATCAGTATCACCGGTGTCACCGATGCTGGCGCAGGACTCGTGAGTTTCTGGCGCCGCTCTGAAGCACAGAGATGCGCCCGTAAATCCCACCAGCCGGCCCAGCCGCTGGTCGGTAAGTCAGTGGATCGCAGGGAGGCTCCAGTATGGAGCCAGGACGGCTGCGCTTCCGGGATGCTGGTGAGATATGTCCGGGCTAGTGTACCGTTTCATTCTGTTTGGAACCTGAGCGGCGATTGGCGCGAATGACCTTCTGCAGGATATCGCGAGCGCTCCTGGTCCGGATGAATCGCCTGGGCCTGGTGTCGTGAATTGGCGAGGTACTCGTCGAGGCGGTCACCAGCGCCGTAGGGCGGATAAGCGCAGCGCATCCGCCACCCAGCTCCTGGTCCGGATGAATCGCCTGGGCCTGGTGTCGTGAATTGGCGAGGTACTCGTCGATGGCGGTCACCAGCGCCGTAGGGCGGATAAGCGCAGCGCATCCGCCACCCAGCCACCTCTGGTTCAAAATCCGACTCCGGGACGCCCATTGCCTCCCTGATTCCCACGACGCCTGATCCCCTTCGCGATCCACTCAGCACGCGAAACTCGACGGGAGCGAAACGGCTTCGTGCACTCCTGACGCCGGCCGATCATGAATGGCGGATGCGCTGCGCTTATCCGCCCTACCTCCATTGAAGGCTCAAACGTCTCGTCAAGAGTGCAGCACTACACCAGCATCACTCCGTCTCCGCAGGCCCGCTGCCGCAGCGCGGTGAGAGACGCACGTGGGATGCGGCTCCCACACCCTCACATTCGAGGCGCACCCGCGCGGCTGGCGTCCGGCGGCGGATTCCTGATGGGGCCCGCCGCTACGGGGACCTGTCCAACCGGTAATAGGGTGCGTCGAGGTCGTGCAGGTCGATGTCGTGCATGCCGAGCCGGGTGATCGACAGCTCGCGTACCGGGCGGTAGGGGCCCACCGGCGAGGCGGAGGATTCCAGGACATAACGTCCGGGCGGCAGTGCCTGGGTGCGGATGCGCAGGCGATGCTCTGTCGCCGTGACCTCGAAGCCGCCGTAGGGATTCGCGAGCGGTTCGCCTATGAAGATGCCCTGGCCGGGCCAGGCGACGCTCTTCCAATAGGCCTCGATCAGCGACTCGCCCTGCAGGTAGCGTTCGATCACGATGCCCGGGACCGGAAACTTCTGCGGCCAGGAGCAGGGCTCGATCACGGTGCCGTAGCTTCCCGTGGCACCCGCCTCCAGCCAGCGCAGGGCGCTCATCTGGCGCGTGCTGGTGAGCGCGCCGCCCGAGGAGGTGAGGTGATCGGCGATGGCGCCCGGGAGGAAACGATTGGTCTGCAGATCGGGAACGTGCATCGCTCCGGTGAAATAGAACAGCACGTCATCGCGGTCGTGAATGGCGTCGGCTTCGAGAAACTGCAGCTCGACAATGCCGCCCAGCACTTTGACCACCTCGGGAAAGGCCGCCGCGCGTACGCTGCGCCTGAGATCGGAGGTGCGCAGCAGATAGCCGGTGCCCTTGGGATGGGTACGGTCGGAGGCTACACCACGGTCGATGAGACGTTTCGCGTCGGCGAAGGTCAGGGCGGCCAGCGCCATGGTGGGGCGCAGCCGCAAGTCCGCAAACGGTGTGACCGTGTCGCTGTTGAAGTAGGGACTAGCCTGGGTGGGATCGCAGCTGGGCTTGGCGCAGTAGCGCTCGTCGAAGCCGACAGCGAACGCGGTGGTGACGGACATGCAGCCGACCCGAAACGGTCGCGCCCAGGTGAGCACGTAGGCCTGCACATGCGCCGGCGTCTGGGCCTCGACCTTCGGCCACATCTGCTCGAACTCCTTGCGGGGAAGCACATCGCGGTTCGGCGCAAAGCGCACGCGGACGACGTTCTCGCGCGGGATGTGGCGCCGGCGGAGGTAATAGGCGGCGATCTTGGCGCTGAGCGGATCATGTTCGTTGACGACGATGGCAACGTCCCGGGGCCCCAGGCTGGTCTTGGGGAGGATGATATGCGGCGCAGCGCCCTCAGCCGGCCCGCCGATGCAGAGCTGCGACAGGCACATTGCCAAAATGATGATCCATCGGTACATGACAGAGAGGCATTCTGCGGCTGGCAGCACCACTATGCGCCTAGCGGCCTGTCGGACTTGAGCTCACGACGCGGTCGTACGTGAAAACTGACGCGATTCTTCCAAAGAACCTCCGAAGATCTCGCGTAGCGTCGCAAGAATTGGTCAAGAATTGTCCAATTTTGGCTTCCCGCCGGTAAGTCCGACAGGCTGCTGGAGCGGGGCGCTACGATGTCGACCCCGGCGCCAGGTGTTGTGCCGTTGTTCGAATCCTGCGTGCCACGGCGCGGCGAAGTGTTTTGCATGAGCTGCATCCCATCGCGTGCGTATGGTACTAGCCCGGAAATCTCACCAGCATCCCGGGAGCTGGCGGAATTCGCAGCGAGAAACCGCCAGAACCGGGATAGGCTGGCGGCGTGAACAGAGTGTCATCGTTCGGAGGTCGTGAAAAGTGCCAGATCTTCCCCACGATCCGTTCACTTACTCGCCAGCCGCTGGCCGGCTGGTGAGATTTCCGGGCTAGTGACCCGCCCGCCAGGCGAATGGTTGCAACCGTCAGGCCGACGGGAGCACCTACACCCGCAGGGGATCATGATCCTGCCGTGGACGAACGAACCGCCGGCTACCATGGCCCTGCCCAACACGAACCCGCCCCCCCTGTGGGAGCGTCGCTCCCGGCGGCGCGATTGCGGCCCGCAGGGCCGCGCTGCCGCGAGGCCTGTGCGAAGTTCGAAGCCGGCAGCGCTGCCGCGACGCCCGTACGAACGCCGAAGCCTGCGGCGCTGCCGCGCCGCAGAATCGCGGTGCATAGCCCCGCTCCTACGGTGCCGGCATTCAGCCGTGGCGGAATTCCATTTTGGACCCGCAGGTGACGATCGTCCTGGCGAGGACGAAGGAGCCGACCTGCAAGGACGATGGTCCTGCCGAGGGTGAACGAAGCCCCCTGTGGGAGCGTCGCTCCCGGCGGCGCGATTGCGGCCCGCAGGGCCGCCGCCGTCACAGCCACGCAACCCGTTCGCAGGCATCGCCGCGAAGCTGCTGAGCGCCCGGGCCCCGCACGCACGCTTGCCCGTCGCGCCTCGCCCGCAGCCGGCGATCCCGGATCGGCCCTCAGGGAGAGTTGCGCCAAGGCACTCAGCGCGTAGAATCTTCGACCAGAAAAAACCCGCGGCCGTTGGAACGCTCGTCCGATTGCTTTCCTGCGGCTTGGTCCCGCACTGGACCAAGCGCGGAGCATTGGCAGCACCCCGGCGGCGCGGCCGCGCACATCAGAACAAGGAAAGAAAGGCGGCACATGGATCCTTTCGACCGCATCCACCCGTTTCATTCCGAGTCGAGCGCACGGCAACCGGCGATTGCGTGCAGCTTGCTGCAACGCGCGCGACTTAGCCCCGCTTCAAGCGCCCACATAGCCAAGACGGACAAGCGGTGGCGCGGTTCACCGACCTGCAAGTCGGTACAGAGGACAGCTCGTACTGCAAGGCACGGAGGGCGGTGGAAATGCAGCTGAAGGAAGCGTTACCGGACGCCCCGACGCAACGGCGATCGCAGCTTTCGGGGTATCACGGCCATACACCCGTGGCTCAATCCGCCAGCACGGCCACCGCGCCAGGAAGCGTGTTCGACACAGATCCTGTCGTTCTGATACTCGAGCGCGAAGACGGGCCCTACCGCAACCTGGACCTGCTCTCGGTCCTCGCAGTGGTCCAACGCTGGCGCGAGGCCATCCTCGCCCACAGCAATGGTCTTTCCGACCGGGTTCGTCAACTGCTGTCCGGCCACGAAGCCGATGGCAAGCCCCTTGACGGACCTCATCTGGCCTTTCTGCCGCTCGCCTGCGTCGGCCATGAGCGCGCGGACGGGCGACTCCTCGGCGTGGCGCTTGCGTTGCCGGCGGAAATCCCGCGCGACGATCGGCGGAGCGCCCTGCGCGCCATCGCCGATGTGAGACGCCTCGCGCTCGGGCGTCTGGGTGCGTGGAGAGTCTCCCCGGAGACAGCCGCTTCCCCCGCCTGGAACTTGCGCCCGCAGACTTGGATCGCCTACCCAGAAGGGGCGACGCACTGGTCCACCGTGACACCCGTGGTGTTCGATCGTCATCCCAAGGCGGATGACCATGCGGCGTATCAGCGCGAGGTCGCGGCAATGGTTGCGACCGCATGCACCCGCGTCGGTCTACCGGCGCCACGCGAAGTCATCGCGACCCCCGTCTCGGCCCACCTCGGCGTACCCGCGGCCTTTGCGTTCCCGAGACTGCCCCGCAAGGACAACAGCGAACGCAGACACGCGCATGCCATCCTCGTCTTCGACGCACCGGTGTGCGGCCCCATGCTGATCGGAGCGGGACGGTTTCGCGGGTATGGGGTGTGCAGACCGATAGAGGAGGGAAGTGACAGCGGCAAGAAAGGCCAGTTGGAGACGCCGTGATGGCTGCGTTTGACACACGCGTCGAGACCACGACCGGCAATCGGTGCTGTGAATGTCGAACACGGCCTTGCGCTGAGTCTTCATATGGTGCCGAGTGCTACACGGTGCGTTTGGGCACCGCTCAGGAGAACCGATGACTTGCATGACTCTGGAAAATCTTCGTGACATCGTGAGTGATAGTACCGTAGCGATCCGCGGCAAAGCCTTTCTTGAGCCCGCAGGTGGGCCCGGCGACAAAGTGTTTCCGCCCTCGCACAGCGTGGACGAACGGAACAAGAAGGACCCCGGAGCGAAATACGCGCGCGAGCAACGGCGCCTTCCTCATGGTGTCGTCGAGCAGTGCGTACTGCTCGACTCCGTGCAGAGTCAGGCGAATCGGATGGAGGAGGCGCTGCAGGCGTTGTGGGTGGACAAGCGCATCGCACTGCCCGTCATCTCCGTGAGCTTCGCGGACGTCGCGCCCGACGTCGGGGTGGTGACGTCGCTGTCCGCGCCGCATCGGATCGCGGACGCGTTGCTCCGGGACAGCCTGCTGGACGGCCAGCTTTTCCGCCTCTCTCATCTCGGCAAGTCCTTCACCGACTCATCAGTGCGGAACGCGGCTCCGCTCTTCAGGGTATGTCCGACGGGGCTCGTCTTTGGGCTGTGGGACAGTACTGGCCCGAAGGGCGGACTCGGCGCGAAGTTCGCGCGTTCATTGGTTTCGGAGATCGTGGGTATCGGCGTCGAGGCCGGCGTGAAGACCGCGAGCCGAATCGATCCGACAGGCATCGTGACTAAGGCTGCGCAAATACTGCAGGCCGAAGATCCCGATGAGCGCTGGACGATCGACCCGAAGCAAGCGCGAAAGGATAAGGGCGGCCAGCCCGTGAAGCTGGGCGACGGCAGGGTTTCGGAGGTCAACCACAGCAATGTGCCTCCGACAATCGACGATGTCGCCGGGGGAGTAACCATCGACCACGCGGAGCAGACTGTGGTCCTGTCACTTGCTGCTCTTCGTCGCCTTTCGTTCGGTGGAGGGGACGTAGAGGCGCGAACGGTGCTCGCCGCACTCGGCCTGCTCGCCGTGCTTGCTGCCGAGGATCGCGGTCTTGATCTCCGTTCACGTTGCCTTCTGGTTCCGCGGACAGATGGCGCGCTAAAGCTCGAGCTCATCGCGAAGGATGGCAAGGCGACTCCCTTCGAACTGGACCTGGATGGTGCAATCACAATCTACGGGAACGCGGTCGCGGCGCTCCCGAACGCGCTCCAGTTCAAGAAGGGTGACGCGCGGCTCGTGCCCGGCGAGACGCTCGCCGAGCTGCGGCCATCGGAGAAGCTCAAGCACCTTGTGATCAGGAGTCGCGAGCTAGCTGCTACCGGGGCCGAGATCGAGGAGGGCTGAGTGCTGGCCATCGAGCTGGAGCTCCTCACGGGGCGCTACGCGGCGACCGCGCACGACGACAGGCGGCGGGCCGAATGGCCGCCCCATCCTGCGCGGCTCTTCTCCGCGATGGTTGCCGCACTGCACGACCGTGACCCTGTTGATGAGACCGAGCGCGCGGCGCTGCTCTGGCTGGAGCGGCAGCCGCCGCCTGTGCTCGACGTGGACCTCGAGGTTGACGAGCGTGCGGGACGACGCGACGTGCACGACGTCTTCGTCCCCGTCAACGACATCTCCGTGGTCAGAGACGTGTGGCCACTCGTCGGCAGGCTCCGCGAGGCCGAGGCGGCACTCGTCGCAGCTGAGCGGGAGGCCGACGCCAGGAGCAAGGCGAGCGGTGTGAAGGGGGCGACGAAGGCGGTGACGAACGCGGAGAAGAAGCTCTCCGCCTTCTTGGTGAAGGCGCTCTCGCGCAGCGACGACCCGTCAGCCGTCGATGTGGCTGCTGCTGCCGCCCTGATACCGGACCGGCGCACGCGGCAGGTGCGGACATTCCCTGTTGTTTTGCCCCGTCGCACCACGTTCTTGTTCGCGTGGGAGATCGATCCGACTGCGGAGCAGCGCTCCGCCCTGGAGACTCTCTGCGCGCGCGTGACACGCCTCGGGCACTCGTCGTCTCTGGTGCGCTTAGTGGTCCTCGATTCGCCTGTAGAGCCGACCCTCGTTCCTGCGAGCGACGGCGACTGGGTGCTGCGCGTCGTCGGCGAAGGACAGCTCGCGCGACTGGAAGCGGCGTTCGCATGGCACCAGGCGGTCGAAAGTCGCGTGCTCCCGGCGCGGCCGCAGCGGTACGCAAGGCCGGCCCCCGCCGTACCACCGGAGGCGCCGCGCGGCGTGTTCACGGACGACTGGATCCTATACGAGCGTCGTCAGGGCGCGCGTCCGCTGTCGTCACGCGGAACGGACGTCGCACGCGCGATGCGCGCAGCGCTAATTGAGGCGAATGGGTCCGACGGCGAACTGCCCTCCGTGCTGTCGGGCCACGGACCGGGCGGAGGACCAAGCGAGCGGCCGCACGTCGCATTCGTCGCATGCCCGTTCGTAGGGCATGCGCACGCGGACGGGTCGGTGCAGGGCTGCGCGATCGTTCTGCCCGGCGAAATCGACGACGCTGATCGCCGGAATCTCCTGCGACTGATCGCGACTTGGGAGAAGAAGACGGCACGGGACGGGCTCGTCGAGCTCGCGGGCGACGGCCTTCCGGCGCTCCAGCTCGCCCGCGTCGAAATTTCGCAGAAGCAGGCGCTCTCGCCTTCCAGGTGGTGCAGGCCCTCGACCCGGTTCATCACTGCGACACCCATCGCGCTGGATCGACACCCGGGGAACCTGCGGAGCAACTCCGCGCGCACCGCGCACAAGGCGTCGGTAGAAGCGCAGCGCACCGTTGTGGACGCTTGTGAGCGCATCGGTCTTCCTCGGCCGATCTCGGTGGAGATCAGTCTGGCGCCGATGCTCCCAGGCGCGCAACCGGTGCGCGCGTTCCAACCGTGGCCGGGTCGGCCCGGCCGGCATCCGCGCGCGCGAGTTCACGCGGACATCCGGTTCGACCGCGTGGTGCGCGGCCCGGTGCTCCTCGGCGCCGGTCGCTTTTTTGGTCTTGGCCTCTGCCTGCCCGTGCACAGCGGAGGCGAGCAATGAGCCTGCGCGTGGAGGACTTCGCCGCGTTCCATGCCGCCGTGCACGGAAAGCCGCCGTTCTCGTGGCAGGAGCGCCTGCTGCGGGAGCTCGACGCCGCGCGGACGTGGCCTAAAGTGCTCGACTTGCCGACAGGCGCGGGCAAGACGACCTGCGTTGACATCGCGCTCTTCGCGCTCGCTCTCGATGCCGGACGTCCACCCGCGGAGCGCTGGTGCGCGCGACGGATCGCGATGGTGGTCGACAGGCGTGTCGTGGTCGATCACGCGGCAGAGCGCGGACGCAACCTGCTCCGGAGCCTCACGGAGGCGGAGAACGGCGTCCTTGCGGAGGTCGCTGTCTCGCTGCGGAGCCTTGTTGGCGACCAGGAAGAGCCGCTCGCCGTCTTCACGCTGCGCGGTGGCATCGCGAAGGATGACGGCTGGGCTCGCATGCCCCACCAACCGCTCATCATTGCGTCGACCGTCGACCAGCTCGGGTCGCGGATGCTGACCCAGGGCTACGGCGTCTCGCGCAGCATGAAGCCGGTGCATGCAGGGCTCTTAGCTAATGACACGCTCGTCCTGCTCGACGAGGTGCACCTCTCCCAACCATTTGCTCAGACGCTCGAGCGCCTCGGGTCGCTTCGATCCGCAGGGCCGCGCCGTCCCGGGATGCGCCCGCTCCAATACGCGCTGCTCTCCGCCACGCCGGGAGACGTTGGCTCGGACGTGTTCCGTCTCGAGGAGACCGAGCGAGTGCCGGGCTCGGCGCTCGGGGCACGGCTCCACGCTGCGAAGCCCGCGCGGCTCGCGGAGATCGCGGCTCGCAGTGATCTGCCAAGCGCCTGTGCGAAGGAGGTCGTCGAACTGCTCGATCGCCACGCGGTCGTGGCTGTCGTCGTCAATCGCGTTGCTTCCGCGCGAGACCTGTCGTCGGCACTCCGGAAGCAGGTCGGCGACCGCACTGATGTCGTGTTACTCACCGGCAGAATGCGGCCGCTCGATCGCGACGACGTGCTTGCCGCGCACCGTGAGCGCATCGCGACGGGCCGCGACCGAGCAGCCGTGACGCGGGGGCTCGTAATCGTCGGAACGCAGTCCATCGAGGCCGGCGCCGATTTCGACTTCGATGCGCTCGTCACGGAGTCGGCGAGCCTCGATGCGCTCAGGCAACGCTTCGGCGCGTTGATCGGCTCGGCGAGTATGGGAGGGCCGAGGGCGTGGTGCTGCACGTCCGAGACGGCGCCAAGAACGATCCCATCTACAGCCCGGCGCTTGCTGCGACGTGGAAGTGGCTGAACGAGCAGTGCTCTCGGAAGAAGAACAAGACGCTGGATTTCGGCATCGAGGCGTTGCCGACGCCGGACCACATCAACGAACTGCTGGCGCCCAAGAAGAGCGCGCCGACGCTGCTGCCAGCGTATCTGGATCTGTGGACACAGACGTCGCCGGAGCCGGCCGTCGTGCCCGATGTGTCGCTGTTCCTGCACGGGCCGGACTCGGGGCCGCCGGACGTGCAGGTCGTCTGGCGCACAGACCTGCTAGACGAGCACCTGGACGAGGATGATGGCTCGGCGACAGCCGTCGTAGAGGCTGTCCGGCCGTCGAGCCTGGAGGCCGTGGCCGTGCCGTTCGCCGCGGCGCGGAGCTGGCTCGCTGGGGAGCGCGAGCACGGAGACTTCGCGGACGTGGAGCGGAGCGAAGAGCCGGTGGGCGGAGATGTGCGAACCGGGGATCTCGCGCTGCGCTGGCGCGGCGAGGCCAGCGAGGTGATCGACGCCCGTGGGCTACGCCCCGGGGACACAATCGTGGTGCCTTCGCTGCGCGGCGGGCTGAGCGACGGCAGCTTCGATCCGAGCGCGAGGTTCCCGGTAGCGGACCTAGCAGAGCGTGCTACCCTGCTGGCGCGTGGTCGGCCGGTGCTGCGGGTGCATCCAGCCGTCCTTCGCGGACTGCTGCTTGGTTCGGTCGAGGACGCGGACGATGTGCCGTCCATGGCACGCGCCGCGGCCGACGAGGACGGGCCATCGTGGCGGCGGCCCTGGCTCAGCGCGCTGACCGGGCGGCTTCGCCGCACGGTCGTCGAACTCGCGGAGGAGAGTTGGACCGTCGTCGAAGGGCACCGGCTGCGCCCCTCGGAACTCCGCGCGGCGATCCGCGGAACGGACGCAAGCGTGGAACCGGGGGCAGATACCAGCACCGACGAAGAGGACTCGTTCCACGCCGGGCGCGCGCGGGGATCACCCTGGCGCGGCACAGCGAAGACGTCGCGCGCTTCGCCCGCGACTACGCCACTCTTCTGGCACTTCCAAAAGAGCTCGAGTCGGACCTCGCTCTCGCCGGCTGGCTGCACGACGTCGGAAAGGTCGACCCAGATCCAGTCTCCGCTCCGAGGCGGCGACGAGGTCGATCTGCTCAAGGACGACACGGCGTGGGCGAAATCCGCGATGTCCCCCGGCGCGAAGCAGGCGCACGATCTCGCGCGCAAGCGCAGCCGCTACCCACGCGGTGCTCGCCACGAAGTGCAATCCGTCGCGATGATTGAAGCCGTCCGAGACACGGTCGCCGCGAAAGCGTGTGACGTCGATCTGGTGCTGCATCTTGTCGGAAGTCACCACGGCTACTGCCGGCCGTTCGCACCGCCGGTGGTCGACGATGCCCCGGTGGAGATGAGCCTCCCCCGCCACACCAGCACGGAGTTCGGCTCGCTCTCGTTTGGCCCCGTGAGCTCGAACCACGGGCTCCACCGTCTCGACTCCCCGCTCGCCGACCGCTTCTGGTCGCTCGTCGAACGCTACGGCTGGCTCGAGCTCTGTTGGCTCGAAGCAATCCTAAGGCGGCCGACCATCGCGCCAGCGAGGCAGAGGAACGCGGGGACGAAAGATGAAGCTCAACGGGATCGATGGAAGCCGACCTGCTCGGGTTCATGACGGCCCTCGGCGCGCTACGTCTCTTGGACGAAGACGCGTCTGAACGGGGTTCATCGCGCCCGACACTGTCGCGTTCGATGCTCAGTGCATCGGAGAGTTGGCTGGCGTGGCGGCGCCGACCCAGCGTCCCTTGTGAGCGCTGTGGTACGTAGGCTCAACGCTCGGGAACGGTTTTACGGCGGCACCTCTCGACCGTGAACAAACCGGCCGACTTCACCCCGGCCACGTTCGATGCACTCGCCGAGGCGGCGAACGGTTGGCAGCGGGACGCTCTCTCGGGGCTTGCGTGCGGAACCGGCGGTGACAAGGTGGCTGAATCGACTCTATGTGCCGCGAATGGTGCGAGTCACCAGGAGCTGATCCGCTCGATGAGGGATGCGCTCTCGCTCGTTGAACCCGAGCATCTCGAGGCTGCGCTGTTCCGGACATGGTCAAAGGGCTACTCGGTGGCGCCTGAGAAGCGAAAGACGTTGGCACTCGGCACGCGCAAGCCGACCCTGCGCCTCGACCCCGCGGACGAGCGCCTCTACGCGCTTCGCGCGACCAATCCGACGCCGGCGTTGCAGCGAATACAAAACCGAGCTGGGCGCACAGGCCCTCGCCATCCCAGCGTTCGAACTTTTGCCAGTGTGCCCATTGCGGCGCCCGATGTGCATCGCGTCGCGACGCGGCCAGGGCCGCGTGTTCTTCGAGTGGATGCTTTGGAACCTGCCCGCGACGGTCGCGACAGTGCGCTCGCTGCTCGCCATTGGGCCGCGCGACGCTGACGCCGCACGTGCGCGTGGCGCGTTCGCGGCGTTCGGTGTGGCGCGGGTGACTGGGGAGAAGGGTAGCTCTCCATTGCGCCTGCGTTCGGGATATGGTAGCGACGATCGACCGAGCGCACCTGCCGCTCTCGTCCCCCACCGGTTCGTTTCGTCGACAAGGTCCCTGCTGTCGGTTCGGCGGGTTAGCCACAGCGCGGGACCTGGCACGCATTCACCAGCAGAGCGACCGAGCGCGGGCGTGGAAGGAGGAGCGAGGCGGGAAACGCACGGGGCCATCTTCGTGTTCGAGTTCCTCGATACGGGTCAGGAGTTCGACGGCCTGATTCAGGTCCTTGCGGAGAGTGAGATCGAACGCGACACGCCGTTTGTAGCCGTCAAGGACGTGCTCGAAGGTGCCGTCGTTTTCGGTTCCTCTTCGGGCAGATCGCGCGGCTCGATACGCTCTTTCGCCTTCTCGAATGGGTGAGCCGCCCCGCACCTACGGCAACGGCATGCAACGAGCTTGCTCAATTCCGGGAGCGCCCGGTCCTGCCCACGCCCCACGGCGTTACGGGAGCCAGTGAGCCACCGTGGCCGGTCGATCCCCCGCGACCCAGCGCTGGCGGCGGGGATAGGCGTGACACGCGTGTGCGCCGAACGGAGAGGACCGAAGGCCGACACGGTGCTGCCCGCGGAGTGAACGTGCAGCCGCGTCCAGCGGCCGTAGCACCCAAGCCGATACAGAAGGGTCAAACTCGGCCTGGAAAACTCAAGCGTGTCGGCACAGGATGGGTCGCGATTTTCGATGGCGATCCGCGCGAAGCGCGAGTCGTCAACCCCGACAAGATTGACGCGAGCTGCCCCGACGGTGCGGCCGCTGAGTTCCACATCTTGGAGCAGAGCAATAGGGCCGGGATCAGGTGCCGGTTCGAGCGGATGACGAAGTAGCCCAGGCCGGCCCACCGAAGGAATGGACGCGAAAGGCTATCACGAATCACGAGCTCGCCGAAAAGGTCATGGAACTGCTCGAGCAGGGACCGGGCTTCATTCCATCCGTCCGCCCTTGGCGTGCTTGCCATGCCGATGGCTCGCGGCAGGAGGGGCGATACCGTAGAGGTTGGCAATCAGCACCGAGGGGCACCTGAGGTCCCGTTGGTAAGCCGAGCAGACCACCCGAGGTGACACATGAAAACCCGTTTGCCGGTGGACGATGAAACGCTCGCGGACAAGTACTGCATTCGCAAGCTGTCGCTGTTTGGATCGGTGCTCAGGTGCACGGACCGCCCCGACAGCGACATCGACCTGCTGGTCGAGTTCGAGCCAGGCGGAAAGCCGGGCCTTCTAGCTCTTGCCACCATCGAAGAGGAGCTCTCGGAGCTGCTCGGCGGCAGGCGCGTTGATCTGCGCGCGGCTGAAGATGTCTCCCGCTACTTCCGCGACGAGGTCGTGCGCACAGCCGAGGTGCAGTATGCGCGAAGATGACAGGATTCGGATCCGGCACATGAGCCGTCCTATGAAGTTCCCACTTTTCGACCAGATCTTCCGCACCGCAAGGAAGAAGTCCCGCCATGGACCGCCTTATCCCCATCATCATCGATGATCGCGAATGCGCCAGCGCCGTGCCGCAGGAATTGGCGCGCGCGGGCATGTTTGAGCTCGAGGTCCGGCGCCTCGCCGTGGGCGATTATCTGGTGGACGAGCGCTTGCTGTTTGAGCGCAAGACCCTCACCGATCTGACGGAGTCCATCAAGGAGGGGCGCTTGTTCAGCCAGGCGCTGCGTCTGGCGCAATCGCCCAAGCGTGTCGCACTGATTCTCGAAGGCACCATGTCCGATTTGCGCGCGAGCGCCATGCGCTGGGAACCGGTGCAGGGTGCGCTGATCGCCGTGACGCTGTTCATCGGTATCCCGCTGCTGCGCGCGCGCTCACCGCAGGAGACGGCACGCACCATCGAGTTCGCCGCCGTGCAGGGGCGAACGATTTCCTGCGGCGCCTTGCCGCGCCATGGCCGCCGTCCCAAGGGCAAGGCCGCCTTGCAGCGCCATTTGCTGCAGGGCTTGCCGGGCGTGGGACCGCTGCGTGCGGCCCGGCTGCTGGAGCGCTTCGGAACCGTGGAGGCGGTGCTGACTGCCGACGTGCAGGCGCTTGCGTCCGTGGAGGGCATCGGTGCGCACATCGCGCGTCGCATGCGCTGGGCCTTGCAGGAGGAAAGGGCACGCTATGAACGTAGGGCGTCTGCATCCAGGCGGTGAGCGCGTCGAGACGGAGCACCCGCGCGACCATGGCCTGACCTGAACGGTGACGCCAGTCTCTTATTGCGGGTTCGGCGCTACGTGTCGCTGCCCCGGGCGGACTCGGCCACCCCGGGGGAGATTCCGACCGGCTGGAACAATTCCGAACAGTGATCCTCGGCGGCAGCGTGCGGTTCCTCAACGCCCACCAGCGCGCGCAGGCGATAGGGGCGGATCCGGCGGGCGGCCTCGGCATCGAAGGGCAGGGCGTCCCAGGTTGCCGCAGCCCACTGCAGCCGGTCCTGGCGACGCGCGCGTTCTTCCTTGTCACGGGTGGCGTGTGGGCCGGCGGCGAGCTCTGCAAGGGTTATGGCGGAGATGGCGGATTCGTCTCGAAGCAGGGCCGAATCAGGGATGTCCTGGTCAAGTCACCACCGACGTATCCGGCAGCCCGCGGATCGGCTCAGCCATCGACGGACTGGTCGATCACAGCATCCACATCGGCGCGGAACCGGCCGGCATCAACCCGGGGCGCACGCGCAGCTGCTTCGGCAATCACCGCCCGGGGCGCGATGTACTCGTCGAGGCGGTTACCAGCGCCGTAGGGCGGATAAGCGCAGCGCATCCGCCACCCAGCCACCCCTGGTTCAAAATCCGACTCCGGGACGCCCATTGCCTCCCTGATTCCCATGACGCCTGATCCCCTTCGCGATCCACTCAGCACGGGAAACTCGACGGGAGCGAAACGGCTTCGTGCACTCCTGACGCCGGCCGATCATGAATGGCGGATGCGCTGCGCTTATCCGCCCTACATCCATGTGAAGGCTCAAATGTCTCGTCAAGAGTGCATCACTACACTAGGCAGTGACAGGACAGGAGAAAGTCGCGGAGAAGGTTCGCCCCGCGCAAGGTCGCGGACCGACTGCGACGGACGTTTCAGCCCAGCACGTTCAAAGGACGCTGCTCGGAGACTGGACCCATCCGGATGAAGGATTGTCGATGCGCCGGGATCCAGTCGACCATCGCCGCTCTTTTTCCTTCGGCGCCGTGAAGTCGTGGACTGGGTGTTACAGCGCGGTCAGGTTCCGATGACGATACGATATTCACCTGGCCGACCTGGGAAAGTCCCGCTTCACATCGCGTATGGACGAGCGCTTGCTGTTCGAGCGCAAGACCCTCACCGATCTGACGGAGTCCATCAAGGAGGGGCGCTTGTTCAGCCAGGCGCTGCGTTTGGCGCAGTCGCCCAAGCGTGTCGTACTGATTCTCGAAGGCACCATGTCCGATTTGCGCGCGAGCGCCATGCGCTGGGAACGGTGCAGGGTGCGCTGATCGCGGTGACGCTGTTCATCGGTATCCCGCTGCTGCGCGCGCGCTCACCGCAGGAGACGGCACGCACCATCGAGTTCGCCGCCGTATGAACAGTGTGCCCCCCAGCGGTCCGTTTTCCAGCGACCAGCTTCTGCTCGTGACCCGAGGGCGTCGCAGATGCCTTCAGCCCGCTTCCGCCAATACCAGGCCCAGCAGCCCTGCGGCCTCGTTGAGCTGCTTGTCGAAGCAGGCACACCTGACGGGTGCGGATAGAACGACGTGCAGCGCCTCCGCTGCGGCGAGGTGAACACTGTCGTGCGCCGGAATCCGTACTGTTCGGCAAGATCGCCCGCCCGGCGGACAGTGATTTCGTTTACTGGCAGCCGATGAATAGCGTTCCGCGCTCGAAATCACGCTTGAGCTCGGCCAGCTTCGGATCCGGCCACTCGCCGAGTCGATGCTTCCGGGCGAGGGCGGTTCGAGTTTCCGTATAGGCGATCAAGTGGGATGCAACCAGTTGAGCATCCGATACCGCTCGGCGGACGGCGTTGGATCCGGGCTCGTCGGCATAGAGCTCGACAAGGGCAGAAGTATCGAGATAGAGAATCAGCGCCGCTCCTCCAGCACAGTTCAGCCAGCGTCTTCTGGCCTCGTTTGATCTTGAGCGGTCTGGCAGCCCCCACAGGTTTCCCACCCGTCCCTGCGCGGACGCCAGGGATGTTTTTCAGCCTTTCGCGAATGGAAACTTCCATGGCGCATCCCAGATGTAGCCAAAATCGCGTGACCGGTCAAAGGGCACGCCATGAAGCAAAGTCGACTGATCGCGTAGCAGCGACGCTCATACTCCCTGTGCTTAGGAAATCTCACCCGCCAGCCGGCTGGCCGGTAAGCGAATGGATGGCAGGGAAGATCTGACATGCTTCACGATCACCGACCCGCGCCACCCTGTTTACGCCGCCGGCCTATCCCGGTTCTGGCGGTTTCTCGCTCGCCCTGGCTCAGGTCTAACTCAAGGGATAGCTACGGCTACCCCTTTCGCTCCAGCCCGGCGCCAGGACGGCTGCGAATTCCGCCAGTTCCCGGGATGCTGGTGAGAATTCCGGGTCAGGCCCGGCTTCAAGGTTCTCCCGCCCCCCGGACGATAACGCCCCCGCCGCAGCCGCCGAGCCACAAGTCGCGCTGAAATGGGCGGCCGCCGCGCTCGCCCCGCCACAGCCGACCGGAAAGGAGGCGCCCGATGGACGACCAACCACAACAACGCGACCTGCCGCTGCCGTTCCCCGAGCTGGCCGCCGATCTTCCGTTGCTTCCGGCCCGCATGGTGAACGAGTACGAGTACTGCCCGCGGCTCGCCTACCTGGAATGGGTGCAGGGCGAGTGGGCGGAGTCGGGCGATACCGTGGAGGGCCGGTATCAGCATCGGCGCGTGGACCGCCCCGCAGGCAATCTGCCGCCGGCCGGAGAGGCGGAGGAGGGCGAGCGCATCCACGCGCGCAGCGTCACGCTCTCGTCGAACCGCCTGGGCCTGATTGCCCGCATGGACCTGATCGAGGGTGAAGGATCGAGCGTCACACCCGTCGACTACAAGCGTGGCAACCGCCCGCACGTGCCGAGAGGTGCCTACGACCCCGAGCGCATTCAGCTGTGCGTGCAGGGCATGATCCTCGAAGAGCACGGATACACCTGCGCGGGCGGCGTGCTGTACTTCGCAGCCTCGCGCGAACGCGTCCGGGTCGACTTCGACGAGGAATTGCGCGAACAGACGCGGGCTGCGGTGAGCGGATTGCGGCTGATCGCTGCGGGCGGGCAGCTGCCACCGCCACTCGAAGACAGCCCCAAGTGCCCGCGTTGCTCGCTGGTGGGCATCTGTCTGCCCGACGAGGTGAACTTTCTGCGCCACGCCGAGACGCCGCCGCGCCCGCTGGCAGTTCCCCGCGACGAGGCGCTGCCGGTCTACGTGCAGGCCAACCGCGCCAAGATCAGCAAGAGCGGCGAGACGATTGAGATCAGCATCGACGAGGGCCCCGCCACCCGCGCGCGCCTGATGGAGGTATCGCAGCTCGTGCTGTTCGGCAACGTGTACCTCACTACCCCGACCTTGCACGAGCTGATGCGGCGCGAGATCCCCGTGAGCTGGCACTCCTTTGGCGGCTGGTTCATCGGGCACACCGTCGGAACGGGCCACAAGAACGTGGAGCTGCGCACGGCGCAGTATCGGGCGAGCTTCGACGAACGCCTATGCCTGGCGGTGGCCAGGGGGCTGGTGCGCTCGAAGATCCAGAACGCCCGCACGCTCATGCGCCGCAACTGGCGAGGCGAAGGGCCGCCCGAGGCACTCACGGATGAGCTCAAGCGCTACGCGGAGGACAGTGCGCGTGCGCCCTCCCTCCCGGAGCTGCTCGGCATCGAGGGCATCGCGGCGCAGCGCTACTTCGGGCAGTTCGCGAATCTCATCAAGCGCGAAGACGATGGTGCTGCGCTCGCGTTCGATTTCACGACGCGCAACCGCCGTCCCCCGACCGATCCGGTCAATGCGCTGCTCTCGTACGCCTATGCGCTGCTGGTGCGAACCTGGACGGTGACGCTCTCGGCAGTCGGCTTCGATCCGTACCGCGGCTTCTATCACCAGCCCCGCTATGGGCGCCCCGCGTTGGCGCTCGACCTGATGGAACCATTTCGCCCGCTGGTCGCCGATTCCAGCGTCCTGTACGCGATCAACAACGGAGAAGTGCGCCCGTCCGATTTCGTCAGCGCGGCCGGCAGCGTGGCCTTGACGCCGGACGGACGCAAGCGCTTCATCGCCACCTTCGAACGGCGCCTGTCGCCAGGAGACGACGCACCCGCTATTCGATTACCGCCTGACGTACCGGCGTCTGCTGGAACTTCAGGCGCGCCTGTTCGGGCGCTTCCTGCTGGGCGAGTTGCCGGAATACCCGAACTTCACGACCAGGTGAGAGATGGACGAGCACCTCTACATCGTTACCTACGACATCGCCGACGCGAAGCGTTGGCGCAAAGTGTTCAAGCTGATGAACGGCTACGGCGAATGGCTGCAGCTTTCGGTGTTCCAATGCAGACTCTCGCGGCGCAGACACGCCGAGCTTACCGCTACCCTTGACGAGCTTATCCTCGACACGCATGATCACGTCCTGATCCTCGACCTCGGTCCGGCGGACCGGGTGCATCCGCGGGTGAGCAGCCTGGGAAAGCGGTTCGAAGCAATCCAGAGGGAGCCGGTGATCGTATGATCCGCCGCACCGTTGCGAGCGCTCTGGTGATGGCACAATTCCCGGGGAGCGCTCGCGGCGACATAGGTCTTTAACAATTGGGAAAAATGATGTCGGAAAGTCATCATGGTGTGAACAGCTGTGCCTCCCGGAAGGGCAAGCAACGACAGCGCTCGCAAACACCGCTCCATACGCAAGCAGGACATGGACTTGCGATGCGTGCCGTAATCCGCGGCAATCAGCCGCGGCCTCATTGAAGCTGCACGCCAGTCGACCGCTGCGCCGTCTGCAGCCTGAGGTAATCCGCGGCAATCAGCCGCGGCCTCATTGAAGCACGGCGGACATCGGCAGTGCGTCCAGCGCGACTCGATGTAATCCGCGGCAATCAGCCGCGGCCTCATTGAAGCTATGCGTGCGGTACGCTGTCTGGCGATTGCGCTCCGTCGGTAATCCGCGGCAATCAGCCGCGGCCTCATTGAAGCCTGCTCGACGCTCGATGCGTCTCATGTGCTCTCCACCGGTAATCCGCGGCAATCAGCCGCGGCCTCATTGAAGCAGCATGCGTACGTGACACCGCGCAACCGACTCGGCACGTCGTAATCCGCGGCAATCAGCCGCGGCCTCATTGAAGCCAGTCTTGCTCCGGGCGTACCGTCTTCATGGCTGCAGGTAATCCGCGGCAATCAGCCGCGGCCTCATTGAAGCGTCGTGCGCGTGAGTAGCTACTGGAGTCACCTGGTAATCCGCGGCAATCAGCCGCGGCCTCATTGAAGCGCATGCGATGTCGCGCAGAACCTGCAGCTGGTCATGGGTAATCCGCGGCAATCAGCCGCGGCCTCATTGAAGCGATCAGAGTCGCAGTCGTAGCGCTGACACGGGCATCGGCGGTAATCCGCGGCAATCAGCCGCGGCCTCATTGAAGCGCAGTAACCGACTCGACCTGCGCCCAGTCGCGAACGTGTAATCCGCGGCAATCAGCCGCGGCCTCATTGAAGCCAGCTGTCCTATGCTGCTGCAGTACTCGCGATCGAGGTAATCCGCGGCAATCAGCCGCGGCCTCATTGAAGCGCTGCGTACATCGCGAGCCGGCCTGCGCCGCATCGTAATCCGCGGCAATCAGCCGCGGCCTCATTGAAGCACGCTAGCCGCGCTGCCATAGCTCCTCGTGGGCGCGAGGTAATCCGCGGCAATCAGCCGCGGCCTCATTGAAGCTGTCGTGAGCGGATCGCAGAGCTGCAGCGAACCGAATGCATGGTAATCCGCGGCAATCAGCCGCGGCCTCATTGAAGCATGTACAGCGCCGCGAGTGAGTCGATGATGCGCGCTCAACGGTAATCCGCGGCAATCAGCCGCGGCCTCATTGAAGCGGCATCGAACTGTCACGATGGTCAACGTCCGACGCGCGTAATCCGCGGCAATCAGCCGCGGCCTCATTGAAGCGATCGAGCGCACGATGGATACGAGCTTGGCGAGGCATGGTAATCCGCGGCAATCAGCCGCGGCCTCATTGAAGCGCTGTGCCTTCGCAGCTTCGGCGCGACCTGGCCAACGAGTAATCCGCGGCAATCAGCCGCGGCCTCATTGAAGCCGCGGCATCACGCGGACCGGCAAGCGCTGACGTCAGCGGTAATCCGCGGCAATCAGCCGCGGCCTCATTGAAGCTGCAGCTGCTGCGAGCGTCATGACGCTGATGCTACGTCGTAATCCGCGGCAATCAGCCGCGGCCTCATTGAAGCCGTGATACCTGCCGAGGCTACTGGACGATGCGGCCGCGCGTAATCCGCGGCAATCAGCCGCGGCCTCATTGAAGCATCCGTGCGATGCAGCTGCATCGAGATGCGGCCAGCGTGTAATCCGCGGCAATCAGCCGCGGCCTCATTGAAGCGCGGTCTTGCGTGCCATGAGTCTTCGCTGACGCGTAATCCGCGGCAATCAGCCGCGGCCTCATTGAAGCCGTCGCGAAGCATGCGCTCGCGTCAGCGACCTCGTGGTAATCCGCGGCAATCAGCCGCGGCCTCATTGAAGCGTGACTACAGCGTGACGCCATGAGCGAGCACGTCATCGGTAATCCGCGGCAATCAGCCGCGGCCTCATTGAAGCTCACGGTCATCGGCATGCTGGCGCAGCCGCGTCGACCGCGTAATCCGCGGCAATCAGCCGCGGCCTCATTGAAGCCGTCAGCGCCTCGAGCACCTGCTGTACGCATCGACGGGTAATCCGCGGCAATCAGCCGCGGCCTCATTGAAGCTCGTCATCACTTGGCTGTCGTGCACGAAGCAGGTCAAGTAATCCGCGGCAATCAGCCGCGGCCTCATTGAAGCTTGCCAGCCAGGACGTTGGCTTCGATGACAGTCTCGTAATCCGCGGCAATCAGCCGCGGCCTCATTGAAGCGTCATGCTCGCGCGCTGAGGTGCGCGGTGAGGATCGGTAATCCGCGGCAATCAGCCGCGGCCTCATTGAAGCAGCTGTATGATCTGCGCGTCGATCAGCGTCGATTGCGTAATCCGCGGCAATCAGCCGCGGCCTCATTGAAGCGATGCGCGTGATCGAGTCGTTGACATCGGCCGTGGGTAATCCGCGGCAATCAGCCGCGGCCTCATTGAAGCACCGCGTCATGCCTGCATGCCCGGCACTGTACGCGGTAATCCGCGGCAATCAGCCGCGGCCTCATTGAAGCGCCATGCGACGCCGACCTACGCGACCGATGGCCGCCGTGTAATCCGCGGCAATCAGCCGCGGCCTCATTGAAGCACGTAGCGATGTACACCGAAACAGTAGCACACCGGCAATGTAATCCGCGGCAATCAGCCGCGGCCTCATTGAAGCTCGTGAGCTATGCCGACGTCGCGCAGGATGTCGCCGACGTAATCCGCGGCAATCAGCCGCGGCCTCATTGAAGCGAGCAGTTATAGGCGTGCAGTACGAGCTCGATCGCATCGTAATCCGCGGCAATCAGCCGCGGCCTCATTGAAGCGCGTCGGACGCTCGCGCTCTGCTCGGTCGCCCGGTAATCCGCGGCAATCAGCCGCGGCCTCATTGAAGCATCGCAGACGTCCGCAGCGCAGCGCGCGGCGATGCGCAGTAATCCGCGGCAATCAGCCGCGGCCTCATTGAAGCCTCAACAAACGTGCCATCGCCTATAGCGTGCTCCGCGTAATCCGCGGCAATCAGCCGCGGCCTCATTGAAGCCATGCGCAGCGCGACCATGAGCGTTGCCTGCGTAATCCGCGGCAATCAGCCGCGGCCTCATTGAAGCATCGCGATTCACAGCGAGATTGCAGATTCAGGTACACGGTAATCCGCGGCAATCAGCCGCGGCCTCATTGAAGCGCGCTGGCTGAGGTCAGTGGTCGACACTGCGCATCGCGGTAATCCGCGGCAATCAGCCGCGGCCTCATTGAAGCATCGATCGGGCTCGACACTCGTGCGACTCGAACGCGTCGTAATCCGCGGCAATCAGCCGCGGCCTCATTGAAGCCTACGAGCGCACTGAGGTATGCAGGCCGCTGCACTGGGTAATCCGCGGCAATCAGCCGCGGCCTCATTGAAGCGCTCGACACCTGCTGCTGACGCATGAGTCCGTCGTTGCGTAATCCGCGGCAATCAGCCGCGGCCTCATTGAAGCAGGTTGAGAGTATCCTTCGCTGAAGCTGAGTGTGGTAATCCGCGGCAATCAGCCGCGGCCTCATTGAAGCTCCGAGCGCGCACCTCGACCTGAACGCGGTACGGTGTAATCCGCGGCAATCAGCCGCGGCCTCATTGAAGCAGTTAGCCGCGCGGCAGTCTGATAGCGTCACGACGGGTAATCCGCGGCAATCAGCCGCGGCCTCATTGAAGCATCATGCGGACATGCTCTCGGTAGCATCGCCGACGTGTAATCCGCGGCAATCAGCCGCGGCCTCATTGAAGCCTGAAGATCCGCAATAGTGCACCGCGCACGGCCGTGCGTAATCCGCGGCAATCAGCCGCGGCCTCATTGAAGCTATAGCGAGTTGCCATAGCAGTTGAGCAGCTGTGGGTAATCCGCGGCAATCAGCCGCGGCCTCATTGAAGCGTCGTCGATGCAGACTGTCGGAACCGTCCGCAGGATGCGTAATCCGCGGCAATCAGCCGCGGCCTCATTGAAGCACTAGCGTCGGCTTCTGGCGAGCCGAACCTTCTCGAGTAATCCGCGGCAATCAGCCGCGGCCTCATTGAAGCTGGCGGACGTACAGGAGGCTGCTGTCAGCGCGATCAGCGTAATCCGCGGCAATCAGCCGCGGCCTCATTGAAGCTGCAATCACGCTCATGCCTCGGCGTCCTGTTGACGTGGTAATCCGCGGCAATCAGCCGCGGCCTCATTGAAGCCAGCATCGCATGCGGCCGCGGCGCCGGCCTGTTCTGGTAATCCGCGGCAATCAGCCGCGGCCTCATTGAAGCACGCCATCCGCAAAACCAGCGGACTACGGCGCAGCGTAATCCGCGGCAATCAGCCGCGGCCTCATTGAAGCATCAGCCGAGAGCATGCGCACGCTCGCGCACGTACCACGGTAATCCGCGGCAATCAGCCGCGGCCTCATTGAAGCATTCGGGACGCATCGTGCCGGGATCAGGTTGCGACGTAATCCGCGGCAATCAGCCGCGGCCTCATTGAAGCGTGGATTCGGCCTGCGAATGCGGCCAGGGCGACAGCGGTAATCCGCGGCAATCAGCCGCGGCCTCATTGAAGCTTGCGCCGCGGACGCATAGTCGCAGCGGATCGTGGCAGGTAATCCGCGGCAATCAGCCGCGGCCTCATTGAAGCCTCCGGATGCATCCATGGCGATGGTCCACCACACCGGTAATCCGCGGCAATCAGCCGCGGCCTCATTGAAGCGTAGCCATGGTTATTTCCCTCAGAACATGTTTTCACGTAATCCGCGGCAATCAGCCGCGGCCTCATTGAAGCATCCCCTTGAGCACCGGGCCGAGAGCGAAAATGCTCAGTAATCCGCGGCAATCAGCCGCGGCCTCATTGAAGCGGCCTTCCCGCGCTGATCACAGACACCGCATGGGAGCACGTAATCCGCGGCAATCAGCCGCGGCCTCATTGAAGCGGAGAGCCGCTTGGCGTGCATGCGCGCGGTCCGCGGCGTAATCCGCGGCAATCAGCCGCGGCCTCATTGAAGCAAGGTGGTATATGGCCGAGCCGACGTTCGCTGAGATCTTGCTTTCCACGTCGGAGCAGGGCGCCCTGGCATACCGCAAGCTGGAAGGCGATGCGGAGATCGGCGATGCATGCGCTACGGCCTCGTGCAACCCGGTGGACTCGATCATGCCTGCATACGGGACATGTTGGACGCGGTGCTTGAATGGGCGCGCGCCACGGTAGTTCGCTCCTGACCTCGCGTCGCGCACCCTTCCGCCTCACCTACGCCCAAAGCCGCTCCAACGGAAAGCTCACCGCCTCGAATGGTGGCTGCTGAACGGGGTCGTCCTCTTTGAGGGTGGTGAGCAGCAGCCAGTGTCCCATCGTCCTGCAATCGATAGACCTCGAGCGTACGCAGGTCGGGGTCCACCAGCCACAGGTGCCCGACCTTCTCGCGGGCATAGATCGGCATCTTCACCGCCCGATCGGTGCGCGCAGTAGCGGGTGAGAGGATCTCGCAGGCCCAGTCCGGGGCGAGCTCGAACCAGGCGGTCTCGGGTAGTGCGGGCATGCGCTCCCGGCGCCATCCGGCAAGGTCCGGGACGAGGACGTCGGGACCGAGGTGCAGCTCCGGCTCGTCGAGGATCCACCAGCCGCCAGGGCCGCCGGTGCCGCCGTGGAATGGGTTCCAGAGGCTGCCGGTGAGGGCGGAAGATGCGAGGCTGTGCTTTGGCGCCGGCCGCGGGTGGGTGTGCAACTCGCCAGCCAGAATCTCGCCCACGAGATGGTCGGGCAAGGCGAGGATGTCCTCGTAGCCGGGTTTGCGGCGCGCGGGCTCGGTCACGGCTCGGTCCTTGGGTTTGCTGCGGCGATGATAGCAAAACCCCGCAAGCTTGCCGTTCCCGCCTCCTCCGCCTTTCCACTATACGATGAGCTCCACACAACATGGAGGAGGTCTCCCGCAGTGCCCGAGCGTGATCAGGGTCGGTGACGGGTCGGTGACCACTTGCGTACGAACGCAGACCTGATGATCTCGAAGCCTGCGGCGCTGCCGCGCCGCAGGATCGCGGTGCATAGCCCCGCTCCTACAAGTGCCGGCATTCAGCCCGCGGGACCAACCAACACCCGCAGGTGACCACGGTCCTGCCGAGCACGAACCGACCGTCCTGGGCGCTGTGGGAGCGTCGCTCCCGGCGGCGCGATTGCGGCCCGCAGGGCCGCCGCCGTCACAGCCACGCAACCCCGTTCGCAGGCATCGCCGCGAAGCCGCTGAGCGCCCGGGCCTCGCACGCGCGCTCGCCCGTCGCACCACGCCCGCAGCCGGCGATCCCGGATCGGCTCTCAGCCGGGAGAGTTGCACCAAGGCACTCAGCGCGTAGAATCTCCGACCAGAAAAAACCCGCGGCCGTTGGAACGCTCGTCCGATCCTCCCTGGGGCTTGGTGCCGAACTGGAGCGAGCGCGGAGCAATCGCAGGACCCCGGCGCCGCGCCGCCGCAGGGAACGTGCGCAGCCGTGTCTGCGCGGAGAGGAAGCACGGCAGGCACAACAGGACCGCGTGCACGGAAACAAGGAAAGAACGGCGGTGCATGGATTCTTTCGACCGCATCCACCCGTTTCATTCCGAGTCGAGCGGGCGCAGCGTGCTCCATCTCATGCCCATCCTGCGCATGGCGGCGATCGGACAACCGGCGGTCACTTCGAGACAGTCGTGGGTGCGACGGTGTGTCGATCGATCGCTTTTCAGATGAAAGGAACGCCGTCTATTTCTGGTGTTTGCGCTTGTGTGCATCCATGTACGCGCGCAACAGCGCATTGATGCGGGACTGGTACCCCTTGCCCAGGTTCTTGAACCAATCAAGAACGTCGGCGTCGACACGCAGGGTTACCTGCCGTTTGCGCGTTACAGGCGTCATGCCCTCACGTGCAACCGCGCGGGCGAACTGTTCGGACGTCAGCTGGGGATGCTCGGACAAGTCGATATCCTGGTCGCGCAGAGCATCCACGCGCTGCCAATCAGTCCTGGAATCTTTGGAAGCAGAGCGCTTGCTCACGTCGCGTCGCTTTTCGTATCGAAATAGTGCGGATCTTTTCCGTGGTCTCGGTGTGGACTATCGAAACTACGCGTCCTTTCATCAGGCCCACGGTCACGAAGCGTGTTCGCCATAGTAGAGCCGGTCGTCTTCTACCGTGAGGGTTTGACCGTCGAAGAGCGATTCGCAACCCACGAGCGGAACACCGGTACCTTGCCGCAAGCTTGCGAAAGGAAAGGATTCCAATGCCCGTGTCGGATCATCTCTCCCGGTACATGGCCCCCGGAGGATATCCGTGAACGCATCTGACTTGCTCCATGGTTCCATTGCACTGCCGATCGGGCACTACCGTGCCCGTTTTCGGGCGGCTTCACCGGTACGGCTGCCGGCCTATCCGGGCTCTGCATGGCGCGGTGCTTTCGGCCATGCCCTGAAGCGTGCGCTGTGCATCACCCACGTGCCGGCGTGCCCGGACTGCGTCCTGTACCGTTCCTGCGCATACGCCTACGTTTTCGAGACTCCGCCGCCGCCGGGTACCGAGAAGATGCGCAAGTACCCGGCTGCTCCGCATCCCTTCGTGCTGGACCTGGATCGAAAGGGTGGCGAGCTTGCGGCCGGTGCGCCCTATGATCTCGCATTTACGCTGATCGGTCGCGGCAATCAGTATCTCCCCTACATGGTCTACGCCCTGCAGCGCGCCGGTGAGGAGGGCGTCGGTGCGGGGCGCGGGTGCTTGGAGCTTCTGTGTGTCGAACAACAGCAAGCACGGGACCGTGCGTGGCAGCCGATCTACGAGCCCGGTGGTCGCTGCGAGCCCTCACCGTCGTACATTCCCGAGGTGCCCGCCGTGCCGGCGCGAGTCACGGTGACATTCGATACTCCGCTGCGCCTCAAGCGCGACGAGGACATCGTGAACGCCGAATCGTTTTCTTTCACCGCGCTTTTTTCGAACCTGCTGCGCCGACTCTCAATGCTGACCTACTTCCACACGGACACACCGTTGGAGACCGATTTCGCCGGACTGGTGCAGGCGGCCCGCGACGTCGCGGTGCACGATGCAACGCTCCACTGGTTCGACTGGACACGGTACTCCTCGCGCCAGAAGCGTGAGATGGTGCTGGGTGGTCTGTTGGGCGAGTTTCATCTGGATGGGTCCGAACTGGTCCCCTTCTGGTCCTGTCTGTGGCTGGGCCAGTACGTGCATGCCGGTGCGCTCACCAGCATGGGCCTTGGGCGTTACCGAATCGTACCGGCCGCAAGCTTGCCGTCCCGGACAAGACCGGAAGCGTGCCCCAGTATGGGCACGTAAGGAGTACCGTTGGCGCCGCAAAGGAACCAACAAGGAGGCGGATCAAGGAAGGCATGCCGGCGGGAGGCCGGCCAACGGTTACTCCCCTGAATGGGTAATGGTTGCTCAGGCGCGCGCGGCGCGCCGCCAACCGGTAATCTTCGAACCGCATACGTAGAACACAACAACGAACGCATGGAACCGCACCAATACAAACGCCGTATCCTGCTCGCCGTCACCGGCCTGTCGCCGCAGGTGGTGACGGAGACGCTGTACGCGCTCGCACAAACGCAGACTCCCGCATTCGTGCCGACCGAAGTCCATCTCGTAACCACTGCCAAGGGCGCCGAACGCGCGCGCCTGACGCTGCTTTCCGAGCAGCCGGGCTGGTTTCACCGCCTGCGCAAAGACTACCGTCTGCCGGCAATACGTTTCGAAGAGACCAACATCCACATCCTGCGCGATGTCGCCGGCCGACCCCTCGACGATATTCGCACACCTCAGGACAACGAAAAGGCGGCCAACTCCATTACCGAACGCGTACGCGCGCTGACCGCGGATCCGGATGCCGCCTTGCATGTTTCGATCGCCGGGGGGCGCAAGACCATGGGGTTCTATGTCGGATATGCCCTGTCCCTGTTCGGCCGGCAGCAGGATCGCCTGTCGCATGTGCTGGTATCGCCGCGCTTCGAATCGAACCAGAACTTCTTCTACACCACGCCCAGGAGTTACGTCATCTACACCAATCCGCCTGACAGTGATCCAGTGGACGCCAAGGACGCCGAGGTGACGCTGGCGGACATTCCCTTCGTGCGCCTGCGGCATGGGCTGCCGGAGCGTTTGCTGCAAGGCAAATCCAGTTTCAGCCACACGGTCACCGTTGCGCAGGACAGCATCGGGCCGCCGGAGCTGGTGGTCGATCTCGACGGCCGGCGAGTGCGTGCAGGCGGGCGGATCATGCGGCTCGCCCCGGCGCAACTCGCCTTTCTAAGCTGGTTCGCACGTCGCGCCCTGGCGGGTGAGGCGGCGTGCACCTGTCCCAAGGAAGGTGTTCCGGAACCCGAGTATGCGCACGCCTATCTTCGCGAGCACCGCGCCATCGTCGGCGAGCTGGGTGGCAACGAGCGTACCGTGAAACGCCTGCATTCGGGCATGAACAACGAGTTCTTCGACCAGGTCAACGCCAAGCTCAGAAGCAAGCTCGTGGACGCCCTGGGGCACCAGGCTCACCCCTACCTGATCGAGGGCGAGGGCAGTCCGCGCAAACGCTACGCGCTGCGCCTTGCCGCGTCGGCGATTCGGTTCGATCGGATCATGGAGAAAGAATCCAAGACCGGGCGGAGACAAACCTCATGATCGACCTGATCACACCATGCCGGGAATGTGGTACCGCCATTCCGATGACCGAGGCCATCTCGGCACAGCTGCGCCGAGATGCGGAGGACCCGCCGCGTGGCGACCATCAACCTCGCATCAGTCGTAGGGTGGAACAAGCGCAGCGGTTCCACCAAGGTCAAACCCGAGGATGCAACAAGCGCAGCGGTTCCACCAAAGCCAAACCCGTAGGACGCAACCAGCGCAGCGGTTCCGCCAAGGTCAAACCGGTAGGGTGGAACAAGCGCAGCGGTTCCACCACAGTCAAACCCGTACGGTGGAACAAGCGCAGCGGTTCCGCCAAGTCAAACCCGTAGGGTGGAGCAAGCGCAGCGGTTCCACCAAAGTCAAACCCGTACGGTGAACAAGCGCAGCGGTTCCACCAAAGTCAAACCGGTAGGGTGGAACAAGCGCAGCGGTTCCGCCAAAGCCAAACCCGTAGGATGCAACAAGCGCAGCGGTTCCACCAAAGTCAAACCCGTACGGTGGAACAAGCGCAGCGGTTCCGCCATAAGACTCCGGGTCGCATCCCGAGGAAAGGCCCGGCACAGCACAGCGAAGAGTGGGCCGCGTCCACCACGAAAACCGAAAGGGAGGCAACATGACCGAGACCCTCATCAACTGTCCTGCCTGCGGCCACCGCTTCGCGGTATCCGAGGCACTCGGCGCGCAGCTTCGTGCCGAGCTCGAGGTGCGCCTGCGCGCCGAGCACGAAGCGCATCTTCAGCGCGCCGTCGCACAGGCGGAAGCGCGGACTCAGCAGTTCCTCGACCTCGAGCTCAAGGATCTCCAGGCGCAGCTCGCCGATAAGGCGCGCAGCGCGGAGGCGGCACAGAACGAGCAGCTCGCGCTGCGGCAGCGTGCCCGAGAGCTCGAGGAGCAGAACCGCGACATCGCAGCGCGGGTGCGTGCCGAAGTGGAGGAGGCGGCTCGCAAGGAAGCCGAGGCACGGATCAAAGCCGCAGCTGCGCAGGCCGAGGCCCACGCCCGCGAGCACAGTGGCAAGGAGCTCGCGCTGCTCCAGGAGCAGCTTGCCGAGCAGCAGCAAAAGGTCCAGGCCGCCCAGGAGGCAGAGCTTTCCCTACGCAAGGAGAAGTTGGCGTTGGAGGAGCGAGCCCGTGAGCTGGATCTGGAAATCGCGCGCAGGCTCGATGCCGAGAAGCAGCGCCTGGAAGAGTCCATCCGCAAGAGCGTCGGCGAAGAGCAGTCCCTCAAGCTGCGCGAGAAGGAGAAGCAGATCGACGACCTGCGCAAGGCACTGGAGGATGCCAAGCGCATGAGCGAGCAGGGTTCGCAGGAGCTACAGGGCGAAGTGCTGGAGCTCGATGTCGAAGCGGCCCTGGTGCGGCAGTTTCCGCAGGACACCATCCGGGCCGTGCCCAAGGGTACCCGCGGCGCCGATCTCATCCAGGAAGTGCGCAACGGCTTCCTGCAGACCTGCGGCACAATCCTGTGGGAGACCAAGAACACCAAACACTGGAGCCCGGCCTGGGTTGCCAAGCTGAAAGAGGACCAGCGCGCGGTGGGTGCGAGCGTCGCGGTGTTGGTCTCCGTCGCCCTGCCGGAAGAGATTGCCGAGTTCGGCCAGATCGACGGGGTCTGGGTGGCCAGCCTGCGCGCCTGGCCTGCGCTCGCCATCGCACTACGTGAGCAGATCATCCAGGTCGCCTTTGCCCACGCCGCATCGGAGGGCAAGAACGAGAAGATGGAGCTTCTGTATCGCTATCTGGCCGGGGCGCAGTTTCGCCAGCGGGTGCAGGGCATCGTCGAAGCGTTCACCGCGCTGCAGACCCAGCTCCTTCGCGAGCGCCGCGCCATGGAAAAGCTCTGGAAGGAGCGCGAGAAGCAGATCGAGTGCGTGATTACCAATACCGTCGGCATGTACGGCGAGATGCGCGGGATCGTCGGTGCGAGCCTGCCGGAGATCCCGGCATTGGAGCTGGACCCCGATGCCGAGCCATTGCTGGAGGATCAGCGCGAGGAACAAGCGCCGTAGGGTGGAACAAGCGCAGCGGTTCCACCAAAAGGACGCAATCGTAGGGTGGAACAAGCGCAGCGGTTCCACCAAAAGGACGCATCCGTAGGGTGGAACAAGCGCAGCGGTTCCACCGAGGCCATTGCACGGAGGCAACCATGAGCAACTACCGCAGAGCCCAGATTGCCGGAGGCTGCTTCTTCTTTACCGTCGTCACTCACGGTCGCCGTCCGATGCTGGCCGATGCGGACATTGTCGCCCGGCTTCGCGAGGCTTTTCGTCGCACCCGGGAAAAATACCCGTTCCGGATCGACGCCATCGTGGTGCTGCCCGACCATGTGCATGCGATCTGGTGGTTGCCCGAGGGCGATGCGGACTTTTCCCTGCGCTGGCGGCTGATCAAGCACTTTGTCGCAGTCGGTATCGGCGGCGAGCCCAACCAGCGCGGCGAGAAGCCGGCGTGGCAGCGCCGGTTCTGGGAGCACGCCCTCCGCGATGAGACGGATTGGAGGAACCATGTCGACTACATCCACTACAACCCGGTCAAGCACGGTCACGCCCGCCGGCCCGGCGATTGGCCGCACGGGTCGTTCAGAAGGGCCGTCGACGCGGGATGGTATCCGCCCGGATGGGGAGAGACCGCACCGTCGAACATCGCGTCGATGGATCTGGATTGATTGGGGACTGGATGTGGTGAAACTGTTCCCGGGATTGATCGATGCCGGATTCGCTGGAGCCGTCGAATGGTGGAACCGCTGCTGCATATTCCATCCTGAGTGGATCATGCCGGAGTGTGGAAAACGGTGGAACCGCTGCGCTTGTTCCACCCTACATGAATCATGTCGGGTTCCTCGGTACCGGAGTCGGAGCCGGAGGAAGAGTCGGAGTCGAACGGCAAGGCGTTACTGGAAAACCATAGCGGCGGATCGCGATCCGTAGGGTGGAGCAAGCGCCGCGGTTCCACCAAATGGACGCGATCCGGTAGGGTGGAACAAGCGCCGCGGTTCCACCAAAGGACGCAATGGTAGGGTGGAACAAGCGCCGCGGTTCCACCAAATGGACGCATGGTAGGGTGGAACAAGCGCCGCGGTTCCACCAAAAGGACGCAATGGTAGGGTGGAACAAGCGCCGCGGTTCCACCAAATGGACGCATCGTAGGGTGGAGCAAGCGCCGCGGTTCCACCAAATGGACGCAATGGTAGGGTGGAACAAGCGCCGCGGTTCCACCAAAAGGACGCAATCGTAGGGTGGAACAAGCGCCGCGGTTCCACCAAAAGGACGCAATGGTAGGGTGGAACAAGCGCCGCGGTTCCACCAAATGGACGCAATGGTAGGGTGGAACAAGCGCCGCGGTTCCACCAAATGGACGCAATGGTAGGGTGGAACAAGCGCCGCGGTTCCACCAAATGGACGCAATGGTAGGGTGGAACAAGCGCCGCGGTTCCACCAAATGGACGCATCCGTAAGGTGGAACAAGCGCCGCGGTTCCACCAATCAGCGTCAGATACACCGCCATCGCGTGGAACGAGCGCAGCTGTTCTCGCGGAGCCAAGCGCAACGGCAAGCTTGCGCCCCGCACCGAAGAGGATTCGTCTCGAGTAGAGTCGTCGACAAAGGAGAACGCACGACATGATGACGACCAGAGAACTGAAGGTACGCTTCGTCACCCCTGCCTTCCTCGGCGACGCTGAGCAAAGCGGCCGGTGGCGCACACCGCCGTTCAAGGCGCTACTGCGGCAGTGGTGGCGGATAGCCTATGCGGCGGATCACGGGTTCCGGGTGAACGTGGTCGAGATGCGCCGCGAGGAGGGCCGTCTGTTCGGTTCCGCTACGGATGGAGAAGGCAACCGGAGTCTCATCCGCATGCGCCTCGACCGATGGGATGTTGGCTCGCTCAAAAGTTGGAACCATCTTGAGCAGCAGAGCGTGCACCACCCCGAAGCTGAGAAGGCCAAGTACCAGGTCGGTCCGCATGCGTACCTGGGTTTTGGACCACTTGACGGCCGTGGCGGGACGAAGCTTGCCAAGGCCAATGCAGCCATACAGGCCGGTGAAACTGCCACATTCAGTCTTGCGCTCCCGGAATCTGATGCCGGGCGGATCGACACCGCGTTATTGTTGATGGACCGCTACGGAACGCTCGGCGGGCGCAGCCGTAACGCCTGGGGCTCTTTCTCGCTGACGCCGCTGAACGGCACACCGGCCCTGAAGGGGGAGGTGCCGCGGCGACCGTGGCACGATGCGCTCGGCCTCGACTGGCCGCATGCGATCGGAGAGGACGAGGCGGGTCTCCTCGCCTGGCAAACTCGGCCGTGCGACGACTGGAAGACGCTGATGCGCGAGTTGGCGATCATCAAGATCGGGTTGCGGACACAGTTCCTTTTCACTACCGGCAAAAACGCCCCTCATCCCGAGGAACGCCACTGGTTGAGCCATCCGGTCACCGGGCACAACGTAGGTCGGTGGAAGCAGGCCCGCCTGCCCAATAGTCTCCGTTTCAAAATGAGACCAGACGCGACCGACCCCGAGAGTTTCTTCGGCGTCATCTTTCATGTTCCCTGCCGGCCGCCTGACGAGTTCCGGCCTGACCCGAAAGCCATCGAGCGCACTTGGGAGGCGGTGCACGCCTTGCTGGACGAATTGACTCGGCCGGTTCATGCGAGGGCATACCGTTCGATCGCCGATGCGAGCAGGCGCGCGAAACTCAAACCTCAATTGGATAGCCTCGTGCTGAACCGCTTCCCGGAGTAACGCATGGATAACGATCTCCTTTGGCAAATCAAGCTCGCCGCTCGTCTGCACGATCCGGTGGAAAAGGCGCTCATCCTGATGCGCGCCGCCGAGGGCCACGAGGGCGGCACCTCGCAGGCGCTGCGCGAAAAGCTCGGCCTTGCGGACCTGCCTGAGCAATGCCGCAAGGCGGTCCAGAAGGCCGACCATTGGGCCTCGGCCGCCGATCGGGCCGCGTTTCCGAACCGCAATGAGGACGGCCGCTATCCGGGCTGGCAGCAGGTGCACTTCGACGAGCGACCGGTCATCATCCACCCGCTGACCGGCGAGGAGTTCGCGCTCGACAAGCTCACCGACATCGAGCCGGAGGCCGCCAAGGCGCTCGCGCTCGGCCACTTCACCGGGCTGATCCATGAAGGCGACCTGAAACGAACCGCGCTTGCCTTCTGGCGCTTCGGCCCCGAGATCGACGCCGAAGAAATCAAGAGCCTGTGGGCCTTGCTGCCCGCCGACACGCGGGTGCCCGATCACACCATCTTTGATCACTTGGATTTGACGGCCGCGCTCGCCGGCTGCTTCGCGCTCGATCCGCACGACGGCCCCGCGCTGCTCGCCGTGAGCCTGGGTCCGGTGCAGGACTTCATCGCCGCCGCGCGCTCCACCTCCGATCTCTGGGCGGGTTCGCACCTGTTGTCCCGCTTGTCATGGGAGGCGATGCGGGTGATCTGCGACAAACTGGGACCGGAGGCGATCCTGTTTCCCCGCCTGCGCGGCATACCGCAGGTCGATCTCTGGCTGCGTGATGATCACGGGCTGCGCCCGGATCTATTCGAGAGCTGCGAATGGACCGAGCGGTCCACCGACGCGAACCCGTTGTTCGCCGCCGCACTGCCCAACCGTTTCACCGCTCTGGTGCCCACCAAGCAGGCGCGCGCCCTGGCTGCAGAGATCATCTCGCACGTGCGCGACTGGATTCTGAAGCAAGGCGAAGCGGCGTACCACCTGCTGCTGAAGTCGGCCGACATCCAGAATGATCCGGCACTGCCCGGCTACGCCCAGCTGCGCGAACAGCTAGCCAGCTTTCCCGAGGTCCACTGGGCCGCGGCGCCCTGGTCGCTGGTGGAAACCAAGGACGGCAAGGTCGACGCCAGCACTCCCCAGCTCGCCCAGGCGATGCAGCCGTTCTTTTCCGCCGGTCCGCCCGGCTATCTTGGCACCGACGCATGGCGACTGTTGAGCGGCGGTATCCGCTTGGAGGAGGGCTGGTTCTGGCGGCCCAATCCGGGTGCGCTCTACCCGGCATTGCATGAACTGCTGGAACGGGTGCTTGCCGCCACGAAGTCGCTCCGAACTTTCGGGCAGGCCCAGCAGCAGGGCTGGCGGGACTCACTGAACGGCGAGGCCGAGTGGCTCACCACCGTGCGTGACCAGCTGGCGTTGCCCTCAGGCCAGCGGCGCGACACGCTCTGGAGCCGTGTGGCCGAGAGAAGGCCGACCTTGGCCAAGAAGGGCGAGCACCTCGCCGCACTCAATGCCATCAAGCGTCTCTGGCCGACACTGTTCGTCAATGAGCTGAAGGGGACGCTCGATCTCGATGTCAGTCGCTTCGTTGTCAGCACCCACACCATGGCGCTCGCCACCTCGCTCGCGTTGGCCATCAAGGAGAACCGTGCGCTGCCGGAGAAGCTTGCCGATGAGCTTCGCCGAAGCAAGGCGGAGCGCGTGGCGCTGCCGCGCAAGCTGGCGCTCGATTTGGCGCGCCATCCCGATCGCGAAACGCTTACGCGCCTGCCCGGGTGGCTCGATGCCAAGAAGGAGTCCGAGAAGGAAAGCGACGAGCGTCGCGCCGATGGGCTGGTAAAAGACTACCTCGGGGAAGTACCCGAGGCCTACTACGGCATGCTGCTGATGGACGGCGACCGCATGGGCGCGTGGCTGTCGGCTGAGCGCGACCTGACGTTGCCGCACGCGCGAAGTTTCCACCCACAAATCGGAGCTGCGCTCCAGAACCTTGACCGCGACCCGAGCTTCGCGCGCTATGGCAAGGAGCTGCGCGCGCCGAGTCCCTCGCGTCACATGGCGATCTCGGAGGCACTCAACCACTTCGCGCTGGCGCTCGCGCCCGACATCGTGGAGCGCCAACACTATGGCCGCGTGCTCTATGCGGGCGGCGACGACTTGATGGCGATGCTGCCGGTGATCGATCTGCTGCCGGCCATGGCCATGCTACGCGCCGTCTACTCGGGCATTGAGCCCGCGGCGGTAGGACTAGTCGGAGTCGATACACCGTTCGAAAGGCAGAGTAACGGTTTCGTGCTCTACCGCAAACGACTGATGCGCATGATGGGCGAGCAGGCGACCGCCTCCTGCGGCGCGGTCATCGCCCACCATCAGGCGCCGCTTTCCGCAGTGCTGCGCGAGCTGCGGGCTGCCGAGAAACGGGCCAAACAGGAAGGCGACCGCAATGCCTTCTCCATCGCCATCATCAAGCGCTCCGGGGGCGCGCTGCATCTCACCGCCAAGTGGGGCGAGCCGGTGCGACTGCTGCTCAAGCTGCGCGACTTCCTTGCGGAGCCCGACGTGTCGCGTCGCGCCGTCTACAACAGCACGGTCTGGATGCGCGACCTGCCGGAGCCCGAAGGCGACGGCGCCATGGTCGCCTCGATGCTCGGCTGGCAGCTGGCGCGCCAGACCGGCGAAACCCACAAGAAAACCACCCGCGATCACTACGATCTGTCGGGCCTGGCTTTGGACCTGGTCGCGCAGGCCATCGTGCACGCACCCGCTGGCAAGCGCCTCGGCTGGCTGGAAACCTTCCTCTCGGCGGCCGAGTTTCTGGCTCGTGAGACGCGCAGCCCGACGAAGTCGCACACCCCGCACAAGCAGGAGGCCGCAGGATGACGGCTCACCGATTTATTGAACCACTGGACGTGCTCTTCCTGCGCGGCAACAAGCTGTTCGGCGATCCGGGCAGCTTCGGCGAATCGCTGGTGCCGCCCTGGCCGTCTGTCGCCGCTGGCGCAATCCGCTCGCAGATGCTCGCGAACGAGGGCATCGATCTCGCGGCTTTCGCGGCCGGCCGAATCGATCACCCGCAGCTCGGCACGCCCGAGCATCCCGGCCGCTTTGCCATCGTCGCGTTTCTGCTCGCGCGCCGAACGCGCGACAGCATCGAGACGTTGCATCCGCTGCCCGCCGATCTCATCGCCACGCGCGACGGTGCCATCCTGCGCCTGCACCAGCTGCAACCCACCGCGCTCAGCGCCGGGATCGAAAGCTCCGCGCCACTGCCGCGCGTGCCGGTGCTCGCGGCTGATTCGCGCACCAAGCCAGAGTCCGGCATCTGGCTGACCCAGCGCGGTTGGCAGCAGTACCTTGACGGTGAATTGCCAGCGGCCGAGGCATTGGCCGAATCCAAGACGCTCTGGAAGCTCGACCCGCGCGTTGGCGTCGGTCTCGACGCGGAAAAATGCCGCGCCGATGACGGCAAGCTGTTCACCGTTCAGGCCGTCGCAATGGTCAAGCGGGGTCACCCCATCGGCTACGGCAAAGGCGCGGGGGACGAGCCGATTCGCGCTGACTATGATGTCGGTTTCCTTGCCGCCATCGACGGTGCCGAGCCGCCCGCGTCCGGCACTCTGCGGCTCGGCGGCGACGGCCGCGCGGCCGCCTTCCACGCCGTCGAGCATCGCGCGCCCGAGCCGGATTACCAGGCCATCGCCCAAGCCGGCCGTTGCCGGGTCGTGCTGACCAGCCCCGGCATTTTTCCGGGTGGCTGGCGGTTTCCTGGGCTCGACGCCGAAAACCGCTTCGCGATCGCCGGTGTGACCGGCCGGCTGATTTGCGCCGCCGTGCCGCGCGCCGAAGTGGTCAGTGGCTGGGATCTCGCGAAATGGCGGCCCAAGCCCGCGCAGCGTGTCGCCCCCGCGGGCAGCGTCTACTGGCTCGACGGGCTTCAGGCCACCCCCGACCAGCTTCGCAAGCTTGTCGAAGGGGGCCTGTGGCCAGAAGAACACTTCGATGCTCAGCGCCGCCTCGACGTCGCGGAGCGGTTGAGCGAGGACGACCTCGCGCCGGAAGACGTTTACGATGCGCAGCGCCGTGCCGAGGGCTTCAATCGCTGCGTGCTGGGAGTATGGTCATGAACGTGTGGCTACCAGAACGTTCGCACCGGATAGCGGCGGATGGCCTCATCCGGCGTGAGCACGGTCAGGCCGTGCGCGATCGCCTGGCAGATCAGCATGCGGTCGAACGGGTCGCGGTGCAACGCCGGCAGCTTCGGCAGTTGCGCGACGGCGTCCTCTTCGATCGGAAGCGGGTCGACGCCGTGCGCCTGGCGTTGTTCCACATAGAAGCGCGCCGGGTCCACGGCGCGGCGCAAGACCAGCCGGCCGGCCAAGTGCTTGACGGTGATCTCCCACAGGCTCGCCGTACTCAGAAAAATCTGATTTCCGGCATCGGCAATCGCATCCCGCGCCGTGGGCGGCAGTTCTGGTTCGTCCCAGATCAACCAGAGAAAGGTGCAGCTGTCGAGCAGCAACCTCACTCGCCCTTGCCCTCGAAGAGATCGAGCAGATCATCGTCCAGCGGCTCGAAGAACTCCGGTGGCACATGTCCGATGCCCTTGGCAAGCCCAATCGGGCGGCGCTCTTTGCGCGCGGGCGCGATGGGCCTGAGCTCCGCCACCGGCTTGTTGCGGCGGCAGATCACGACGGTCTCGCCCGCTTCCACGAGCTCGAGATACTCGGACAGATGGGCCTTGGCTTCATGCACGTTCACGGTTTTCATGGTTCTTCACTAGACCAAGTAGATGACCAACTAAAGGATAGCACCATGTTCGAGAAGCAGGCCGCCGTATTTTTGTATGCCGTCAGTCCGGTGCACATGGGCGCGGGCACGGCCGTTGGCGTCATCGACAACCCCATCCAGCGCGAGCGCCATACCAATCACCCGAGCTTCGCCGGCTCGGGCATCAAGGGGGCGGTGCGCCACGCCTTCGAGCAACTCTGTAACGGAACCGGGCAGGATCGGCCCATCAAGGAGCTGATCAGGCTGCTGTTCGGCCCGGATTCCGGCGCCAGCGAGCTGCACGCCGGCGCGGTGAGCTTCGGCGATGCGCAGCTGGTCGCCTTCCCGGTGCGCAGCCTGAAAAACAGCTACGTCTACGCGACCTGTCCGCAGGCGCTGGCGCGCGCCCAACGGCTGCTTGCGCTGCTCGGTGTGCCGACCGGCTGGACGATTCCCCAACCGGAAGCCGGAACTTGCGTGCTTGCCAACGGGAACCTGCGCACCGGCGACAAGCTGCACCTGGAGGCCTTCGAGTACGTCGCGCCGGTCTCGCCGGAACTGTCGACGCTCGCAGGCGATCTCGCCGAACGGGCGATGCCCGAGCAACCTTCCTTCTTCCGCAACAAGCTGAAAGAGGACTTGGTGGTCCTGTCCGACACGGACTTCGCCTACTTCAGCGAGAATGCGACGCTCGTCGAGCCGCATGTGCGTATCAACGAGGAAACCGGAACCGCGGACAGTGGTGGGCTGTTCTACACCGAGAATCTTCCGCCCGAGTCGCTACTGATCGCACCGCTGCTGGCGAGCCAGACGCGCAGCGGCAAGGAGGACAAGATGCCGGCCGAGGAAGTCATGCTGAAGCTGCGTAACGTCCTCAATGGTCGGGTGATCCAGATCGGCGGCGACGCCACCACCGGCCGCGGACTGGTGATGACCAAGTTCGTGGAGGGCTGATGACATGGCGACACTGGAGCAACAACGCGCGCAGGATGCCTGGCACTGCAGTGCCGGTTGCAGCGAGGAATACATGAAACTGGCCAAGCGTCTGCCTGCGCTCATCATGAACAGTGGACTCATGCAGGTCATGGCCTTTTTGCATGAGAAGGGACAGAAGGAATCCCAAAGAGACTGCGACAACCTTGGCCGTGATTTACGCGCATGGCTGCATGGACGCTTCGGGGGTGTCATCAACGGTGCCGAGTTCGAGGCCTTCATGCAGTCTCTGATGATCATCGAAAACCCTGGTGACTACCAGGCGATCACCGTCGAGGCCTTTGCTTGGCTCAAATGGCTACGGCAGATGGCGGCGGCTGTGCATGGGGGAGGAAACTGACAATGCCGATCGCGGCGGTTCCGCGGTACATGTTGCAACAAGATCTTTCGGAAGCTTCTCCGGCGCTGCGTTTTGGCATATATCTTCCGCTCTGGACAGATCGCTCCGATCAAGAAGCAGAAGTGCGCGAGCGAGCCAGGGCCCGAAGCCCCGAGGGACGGGAGGTCGCGGAAACGTTGGAACGCCATGGCATGGATTCCACCATCGCCACCCTTCGCCGACAGCAGCGTGGACCGCTTCCCGGCCTCTGGGACAAGAACGACTACGCTGGCCGCGAAGCATGGAAGAAGGTCGTTACTCTCGGCCGCGATGATAAACGGAGAGCGCGGGCCTTGCTCGACCGCCAAACCGCCCTCGCCGAGCCGTTGGCTGCAGCTGGCCAGCTGCTGACCCTCGACGCCCTTGCAGTAGCTCCGTTCACCACCGGGCTCGGCAACGAGCACCCGCTGGAGAACGGTTTCGCCTTCCTCAATCCCTACGGCCTGCCGTACCTTCCCGGCAGCGGTGTCAAGGGCGTGCTTCGACAGGCAGCGCGGGAGCTTGCGGGTCTGGTGGAGAACGCCAATTGGGATACAGAATCGGACTGGACCGCCGAGGCTATCGACGCCCTGTTCGGAAAGGAGGCCAAGAACGGCGAAGACCACCAGCGCGGCGCGCTGAGCTTCTGGGACGTCCTTCCGCAGATTAGGGGCGATGCCCTGATGATCGAAGTCATGACCGTCCACCAGAAGCACTATTACCAGGACGGCCGGTCGCCTCACGAATCCGGGCAACCCATTCCGAACAACTTCCTTACTGTGCCGCCGGGCTCCGGCTTCACCTTCCACGTCCGGTGCAACCGTCCGTTTCTGACCCGCATCGCGCCGGAACTGGCGAACCATGACCGCTGGCAGGAGTTGCTGCGAGCGGCTTTCGCCCATGCCTTCGCCTGGCTCGGCTTCG
>CAVSLM010000006.1:0-155906 GCA_963728895.1 uncultured Gammaproteobacteria bacterium | reverse complement strand
TGTGCATACACTCGTTCAGTTACATCTATACTCCAGGCAGCACCAATCAACGGCAGAGAGCCAGAGGGATGAGCGCGCGAGCAGTCACGTGCCTCGTCGCGTGCTCCAGCAAGCAGCCCCAAGCGACAAGCTGCAGACGCGGCGTCCACGTGAGCTCTCCCTGGTCCACGACTTCCGAACCCGGCCTCCTACTACTCGCAGTCATCCCGAGCTTCCCTGATCTGTCGACGGGGCAGCCCCTGATCGACGACACACACTGCGCACGACGCCTGCGAGGCCTTGTTCGCTGGCGAGCCTCCACCTCGACGTGAAACCCGTGAGCTCTCGGCGAGCTGCAGAGAGTTGCCCGCGCTCGCCGACGGCAATAGAAGAGGGGTCGCAGAAACTCTCCTCTCGACACGTCCTGGGTGGCGCCGAGCTCTCGCGGCGATTCTGGTGAGCATCTCCGGCGAGTTCCTGGAGAGGAACAGAAGAATCTGCTCCGCAAGTGCCCTGGAGAATGTGAACGCTTATCCGCGAGTGCCTCCCGCCTCCGGCAATAACTCTCCGGCCGGCTCGATCGTCACCTCACTGCAGCTGCTCAGGTCTCCCACCCGCGAGCAGGTGCCGCCCTTCGCCTCCCGCAGCGGCCGGCCGCCGCCGTGCTGGCCCCACTAAAGTCCTCCTCAGCTGGAAGGGAGCGGCCGTCGAACGAACTCGACAAGTCCTGTGCGGGCTTTGCCGAACCAAGGCCACCCACGCGATGACGGTCGGCGTGTATCCCGTACTCCTGGCGAGCGACGCGGCCGAAGCAGAGCCGCCCGCCCGGACTCAACGGGACATGTTCCAGCAGCATCCTGCGCCCGACTCCCCTCGTCGACCACAACATGCCATGCGAGCAGCAAACGCGCTACCGGGCTCAAGCGGCGCCGCCGACCCCTCCAAACACGACGAGCCACGCGAGCTCCATGAAGGGGATCTCATCGGTTTGATGGAACTGACCGCGCGATGAAGCAACAGCCCATGGAGATCGGCGCGGACTGCGCGGGCTCGTTTCACCGGTAGTGATGGGGACGTCGGTGGCAGCTTCCACACCGACCACGCGGGCGACCTGGCACTTCCCGGACAGAACGGAATCGTCGTGCCAGGGGCGCGTTCCGGGAGCGCGCGGGGCTCGTCGGCGAAGCGCGCGGGTTCCTGCCCCAGCACTGGCCCGCCGGGCTTGGCCCGACCCTCGTGGACTTCACATGCGGGGTGAACTGCCGGCCAGCGAAAAAAACTTACTAACCCGGCCCGGCGACGTCCACCCTGCTGCCCACAACCGGCCACACCGGCGGTCACCTGTGGAGGTTCGTGAGTCAAAGAACAACGGGTACAGCTGCCTTGCTCTTTCTCGCCGAGCAACACCTCCGTACACCCAGAAAGCTGCAGTGCTCGCCGCAAGCCGACAGCGCTGCTGGCCAAGCCCAGTCAGCAAGCAATCCAGACGCTCAGCCCGAGTGCCGGCCCAGGTCACCGGCACACCCGACCGTCTGCCTGCCAACCCCACCAGCCCAGTCGGGTGGCACACCTCCACCACCCACCGAGGATGCCGGCACCACCGCCTCGGCAATGTGGCCGGTGGGCGGAGGGCTGAAGCACGTGGTCAGAGAGAGAGCGCCGGACCACTCCGGGCTGCGCACGCGAGCGTCTCCAGCACCATGCCCACCGCATCTCGGGCGAGGAGCTGAGGGCTCCCTCGTTAATGGTGCGCGAACCGCCTGGGCAGGCCGGGCCCCGCCGGCGCTGCCGCCGCTGGCCCTGGCAGGAGCCGCGGCGCCGGGCGCCCCGCCGCAGGGAGAACGAGGCTGCGGGCATTTGCCCGCCACTGACCAGGCGCGGGCGCGATCTCGTCGCATCGGAGCCGTCTGACCGGCCAGCCAGGAGGCCTAGTCGAGGCATCCAAGCAGCACCCGTCCAGACAGCGTCTCCTGCAAATGCAGGATGGGTCCAGCACACCCAGACCCCATGGTCGCCGGGGTCCGGGGGCAACCGGCACTGAACTCCTCGAGCCTCTGCAGCACGCTCGCCGCCCATTCTGACAGTGTCTGAACATGGCACCTCACGCCCAGGCCCTGACCACGTAGCCTATACCGGCCAGCAAACCACCATGCCAAACCACTACACAAGTGAGGCCCCTCGCCCCCTCCGGCGGCAGCGCCAGCGGAGGAAATGTGCGGGCCGCTGCCTCCCCGTGAAGCCGGGCGACACCACCGGCGATGAGGCCCCGGCGCTGCAACTGCTTTGGGCGCCCGCATCCTCCGAGGCCTGCTTCTGCCGGAGGCTTCCATGCTGCCGGCCATCGCCGAGGCCGCGGCTTCTCCCAGCAGGAGGCGTTTCGCCATGTCGAGGAAGCGCTCGAACTTGCTTGCCGTCGGAGGCGCATCCATGCCCTCCTTATCGTCGGACGCCTCCGCAGATCGCCGCGACGACTGGTGGCTCGGTCGTGTTCGTCGTCCTCGACGATGCTCGCGGCGTTCGCCGCGAGTGGCTTGTTGGACTTCGACCACCGTCGCTGCGCTGGAGCTCGCGCGCCGGTCTGCTTCGCGGCTTCCTCGGCCTGTTCGCGGATCTGCTGGAGCCTGCTGCCGAGCCCGTCCTCGGCCTCGTTGGCCTGCTGCTCGGCCTCGGCGGCGAGCTGCTGCACCGCCTGGGCGATGCACTCCGGCGGCGGCGCGCGCGGCCTCCGTCCTGGTCGAGGCGAAGTCGCTGCGCCTGGGTGGACCAGCTCGGCCGCCTCCTCGACGGAGCTTCTGCTGGCTGCCGGGACTCCTCGGCCTCGCGCTGCGCCTCCTCGACCTCATCAAGCAACCTCGGCCAAATCTCCTTGCTCCTCCTGGCGCCTCCCCCTAAGAGCCTCCTGGCATTGTCACACACCAGCCTCGTCGGCGGACCTTCTGGGCCTCGGCGATGCGTTTCGGCGCGGGCCCTGGCCGTCCACCTCTGCCACGCGGGCGCGACCGCGCTCGCTCCACTGCCAGGGCATCGTCGGAGCGGGAAATGCTTCGGAACTCCGCGCGGCCTCCAGCCGCTCCTCGGCGTGGCCGCTCCCGGCCTCCTGCGCGCGCTTCATATCCGGGATGTCCACCAGGACTCCCAAGCCGATCGAGAGCATCGAGCCAGGCCGGCTGCCGTCCGCCTCCAGGGCGTCGTCGAGCACGATCTCGGCGGAGTCGGCCAGGCATGCCGGAGCAGGCGTCCGCGTTCGGATTCGCGACCCGGCCAGCGCCGGCGTCGACGGCGAAGCCCGTCCGCTCCTCGACGGCGACATCAGTGAACCTGCCCGAAGCCTCAGGACGGCGATACCGTTCGAAATGAGACATTAGCATCTGGTAAAAATCACTAGACTGCCATCGACCGAGCTGTCCGATGTGCCCGGACCAGCATGCAGCAGCGCGTCGGCCGCGGCGATGCCTCAACCACCAGTGTCTCCCTGCAGGCGCGCAGCAAGGCTGGAGCGGGCCTAGCCGAAGCGGCCGGGGGACGCGGCGGTGAAGGTCTATCGCTACTCCCCCAACCGGAGGCCCTCTGACCAGCTGGCCCACACGGTGAGCAACATGTCGACACCACAGCTCAGTCAGCCAGATTGACGGTGGCACCGAGGAGGGCATGGCTAAGAGGCCATGCACGCCCTCCTTGGCCTGCATGGGGATGGACTCGTGCTCCTGACCCACAAGCGGCTGCGGTGCGTTCCCCGGCAACTCGCTCAGCTGCACCCAGCCGCTGGCCGGCTCTTGAGGACGAGCAGGCCGGCGAGATCCAGGCAACATCGAGCACTCCTCGGCGGCGGCGTCGAGCTGCCGTCGTAGACACCGTCCACCCATCACTCGGCGGCGTCGGCCCGCCCGATCACCCACCTCCTCGACAGGACCCCGTGCTTCGCGGCCCGCAGCCACGCTCGAACAACCATCACTCCGCACTTCCGTGCCCAGAGCGGCGCGACCGTCCGACCCGAGAGAAAGGAGGAGGAGGAGGATCCAGGAAACTCCGATGGACGACTAAGCAATGCATTGTTGTTATGTCCTGTTCTTGGTTCGTTACGTATGTACTAGCATCGCGAAGGCCGAGGCCATGGCCGCTCGCGTGCCCGACGACAGGCTGCCGATCGTGACCTGGGAGAAGGACTATACGCCCTCGACATGGAACTCGCCGGATTTCAGCGCGCATGTCGCCGATATCCTCGTGGGCATTTTGGCGCGGATCGGGTGGTGCAGACCCCCGCCGTCATGGCCGGCGAGGATTTCGGTCAATATTATCGCGCCGACCAGTCGATCAAGAGCCTCATTTTTCGGGTCGGTGGGGTCATGCTTGAGCATATGGCGCAGGCCAAGGCGGGCAAGATCACGCTACCCTCGCTGCACAGCCCGCTCTGGGCGCCCGACGCAAGCGCCGTGATCGATACGGGCGCCAAGGCACTGACCGCGGCGGCGCTGGATATTCTCAAGAAGAATTAGCGGTCGATCGGTCTTATCTCCCCATCGATCGGGGATCATTTCTCGCAGGAAAGACGATCCAGAGCCGTCGCGATTTCCTGCCAGGCGCGCGCATCGGCATGCGCCCCTTTGCGAATAAAACTGTCGATGAGATCGGTGACTAACAAGGGCGCGGTTCCGCCCAGCCGGTCCTGCAAGGCGCTTGCATAAAGCAGCAGCTCTTTTCGGGGCATGATTTTCACGAAAGTGACGCCTCGCCGTTCCTGGAATGCCAGCCCGCCTTGGGTGGTTCCAGAGACTTGGATCGCGGGAAGCGGGCGTGTTTCCAAGTTTAAAGGCCATAAAGATGACCGGCCGCTCACTGTATCCGAACGACGGGCCGAGCGTTACAGGTCGCTCGTCTCTCAATGGCCTTTTTGCGAGCCGTTATCATCTGGTCGATCAAGATCGCATCTTCCATCGATTTCCCCGATCATGCTCATTGCGACAATCCGCTGTCCGTGCGCGCGCAGGCGGCGTAGGACAAAGGAGCGCAGGCAAGGCTTGCCGCACAGTTTCCGCTCGCAAGGAGAGACAAGATGGAACTGAAGGGTTCGAACACCGAGGAAAATCTCAAGGCCGCGTTTGCCGGTGAAAGCCAGGCCAACCGCCGCTATCTCTATTTCGCCCAGCAGGCCGACATCGAAGGCTACAACGACGTCGCCGCCGTGTTCCGCTCCACCGCGGAAGGCGAGACCGGCCACGCGCACGGCCATCTCGAATATCTCGAAGCCTGGGCGATCCGGCCACCGGTCTCGCGATCGGCGCCACCTGCGACAACCTCAAGGCCGCGGTCGCGGGCGAGACGCACGAATACACCGACATGTATCCGGGCATGGCCAAGACCGCGCGCGACGAGGGCTTTGACGAGATCGCCGACTGGTTCGAGACGCTGGCCAAGGCCGAGAAGAGCCATGCCGGCAAGTTCCAGAAGACGCTCGACACGGTGGCCTAGGGTGAATCCGTATTCCCGGGCCACAACAAATGGCGCTGGCATAGCTACCGGTCAGTTGGGGCGCGGGAGCAAGGCTTCGACGCACTTTTTTATCAGCGTGCGGGAGAAATTCCTGCCCTTTCGCGAGCTTTGGCGAAGGCAGGCGGGTGATTGGGCTGGAGAGTCTTGACAGATGAATGGAATCCGAGAAGGCAGTCTCGAGGCGCCGACGCGCCACGCGATCCCGTGGCAGGATCGCGAGTCGCCGACGAGGCCGCGCTCGAGGCGGAGCTGCGCCGCGTCTTCGACATTTGCCATGGCTGTCGGCGCTGCTTCAATCTGTGCGGCAGTTTCCCGAAGCTTTCGATCTGGTCGACGAAGCCGCCAATGGGTGAGTCGACGATCTGACCGCTAGCCGATTCAACGGTCGTGGACGCCTGCACGCTGTGCGACATGTGCTTCATGACCAAGTGCCCCTATGTCCCGCCGCATGAATTCGACCTTGATTTCCCCCATCTCATGCTGCGTTACCGCGCTGTCGAACATCGCAAGGGGCAGACCAGCTTCGCGCGCGGTGGAAACCGTCGACTTCATGACCGCCCGCTGGGCAGACCTTCCCTACGAGTTCCTGGACCTCGTCGCCCGGCGCATCATCAACGAGGTGGCCGGCATCTCGCGCGTGACCTACGACATCTCCGGCAAGCCGCCAGCGACGATCGAGTGGGAATGACCGGCATTCACTGGCAATGACTGGCACTGGGTGGTATTACAACTGACGCTTCAAGACCGCGCAGCCGAGCGATAGACTGTACAAAAATACAGTATCGCAAGGATGCGGATCATGCCCCCCACGGCGGCCAGGATGGCCACCCGGGAGCGGGATGCTGGCCGTTACCAGCGTCACCGGCCTGAGCAGACGCTTCTCTATCGGATCGTCGACGAGTATTACCCGGCGTTCACGGCTCATTTGGCGGAGCAGGACAAGGATCTGCCGGATTACGTGCATCGCGAGTTCGAGGACTACCTGAAATGCGGCCGTCTCGAACACGGGTTTCTGCGGGTGCGCTGCGAGAGCTGCCACGTCGAGCATCTGGTGGCGTTCAGCTGTTGTCCGCAGTGGGAGACTATGAAGAGTTCCGAATTCCGAATTCGCTATTTGTCGTATCTTCCCACGGATTCACTCCGGATAGTTTCCGACCGGAAAGCCAGGCGATGAGCTGGTCTTCGACGGGAAACGTACCTCGACGAAGATCCGGCGGTAGGGCTTTTTCGATGGTGTTGAGTTTCTCGGTCGGGTCGGCCCTGAGGTAGATCTCGGTCGACTTGAGACTGGAATGACCCAGCCACATGGCGACTTTTCGAATGTCTCCTGTTGCTTGCAGACTGATCATCGCACAGGTGTGTCGCCTATGTCGCCGGCGACATAGGCGACACTATTGGCCTCCCGGACTATGTAGTGTACTTGTCGTTGGAACGTTGTTTTCCGCTGAACGCGAGCGACTGACGCGACATCGTCTTGGCTCCTTCCATCCGCCCCGCACAGGGGAAGGAGTCCAACGTGAGGTACGTCATCAACGATCGCTTGGTTTTGTCGCGTGAGCCAGAAGGTCCCCTGGCGGCATGTCTGGGCCCTTTCGCGGAGTTATTGAGTCGGCGGGGATACGCCCAGCGTTACATTCACCGGCAGGTCATTCAAGCGTGTCGCTACCTCGTGAAAGATTTTGGGACATCCCAGTCCCCAAAATCGACTCGCCTACGCGACAGCCATGAGTGCCCCGGCCGCCCTGCGTCCGTGCCGCTACGCCACACCCTTGCTTCGCTCGGTGCTGGCTTCGCAGCACTCCCGCAATGGCTGGACGCGATGCTCGGATGGCTACTTTGTTTCCCCTGCGCCGCTTCGCGACTCCGGGTAAACAGTGCGCCCTCATCGCTACCGGGGACTACCGGCCCTCGCTTCGCTCTCCATGGCCGGCAGCGCTCGCTGCATGCTTCAGCCGATGGATCAAACAGACGCAAGTTCCACCCGACCGGATCACGTCCGAACATCCAGCATGGTTTTTGCGATTTCGGTATCGGCGGTGGCGACCGAACCAGGGGGATCGAGCCGCGCTCGCTCGTTTCATCGAGTTCCTCCGTGTGGAAAGGGTGATTCCCGCTGACAAGGTACCAATAGATCCACTCACGCCGGCCGAACAGTGCGTGCAGGCCTACGAGCAGTACCTGCGCGAGGAGCGCGTTCTGGCGCAGGCGACGATCGTCAACTACGCGCCGTTCATTGGCCGGTTCCTCAAAGAGCGTTTCGGCGACTGGCCCGGTGAAGCTGTCGAGTCTGCGTGCGAGGGATGTTGTCGCGGTTTGTCCAACGACAGGCGCGGCGGCTGCACCTGAAGCGAGCGAAGCTCCTGACCACGGCGCTGCGCTCGTTTTTGCAGTACGCACGTTACCGCGGCGAGATCCGATTGGATTTGGCCGCGGTCGTCCCGTGCGTGGCGAACTGGTCGATGCCCTCGATTCCCCGCGGGATTGAACCCGATCAAGTACGCCGCCTGCTGAGTCAATATCGATCGCTGTACTGCCGTTGGGCGACGCGACTACGCGATCCTGCTGCTGCTCGCCCGCCTGGGTTTGCGTTCTGGGGAAGTGGCCTTTTTGGAGCTCGAGGACATTGACTGGAAGGCCGGGTATTTGAGCGTACACGGCAAGAGTGGCCGCCGGACCCAACTTCCCTTGCCGAAGGATGTGGGCGAGGCGATCGTGGCCTATCTGCGCCATGGCCGGCCCCGCTGCACCAGTCGTCGGGTATTCTTGCGCGCCAGAGCCCCCGTTCGCGGCTTTCTGACGCAGTGTGCGGTGGGAACGATTGTTCGGCATGCACTCGTGCGCGCCGCGATCGCGGCGCCCACCACCGGAGCCCACCAGTTCCGCCATGGACTGGCCACGCAGATGTTACGTCAAGGGGCCTCACTACGCGCAGATCGGCGAGCTGCTAGGCCACGAAAGCCCCGAGACAACGAAGATCTACACCAAGGTGGATCTCGAGGCGCTGCGCACTCTCGCCTTGCCGTGGCCGGGAGGTGTGCGATGAATACCTTGCGACAAGCCGTCCAGGAGTACCTGGCCATGCGGCGCAGCCTCGGATTCAAGCTACACGAGCGCTGGCTCAGCGACTGCTTGATTTCGTCAGCTTCCTGGAGCAGCACCGCGCCTCCTACATTACGCTGCGATGGGCACTGGCCTGGGCCAAACAACCCTCCGGCGGACAACCCGATACGCGCACGGCACAGCGATTGAGTTTCGTGCGCGGCTTTGCGCGCTATCGCAGTGCCACCGACCCGCGGACGCAGATTCCCCCGGCGGGGTTACTGCCGTTCCGTCCCCAGCGCGCGCGACCCTACCTGTACTCGGACCAGGAGATTCAGCAGTTACTCCATACCTTCCGCCACATGCCACTCTCGCCACGCCACCGCAAGCGCTGCGCATTGTTGCCGTGGGTCTACTATTGTTTGTTCGGGCTGCTCAGCGTCGCGGGTTTACGGCTGGGTGAAGCACGTAATCTCCGGCTTCAAGATGTTGATCTGAAGGCTGGGGTGTTAACGATCCGCGGCGCCAAGTTCGGTAAGGCCCGACTGGTGCCCTTGCATGCGTCGACCTGCAAGGTCCTCGCAGACTACATCGCTCGACGCCAGCGCCATTGGGCAGACCGGCCCGTGTCCTCTTATTTGTTCGTCTCCAGCTGGGGCAATCGGCTGGATGGCGGACAGATTCACCGGGCGTTCTATGCCGCGTCCCGACAGGTCGGTGTGCGAGGGGTTTCGGACAGTCATGGACCGCGTCTGCACGATCTGAGGCATCGATTCGCCACCACCACGTTGGTCAACTGGTACCGATCCGATCAAGAACCTGAGCGCCGCCTGCCGCTTTTGTGCGCATACCTCGGTCACGTCCATGTCGCCGACACACAATGGTACTTGAGCGCCTCGCCGGAGCTGATGCGCGAGGCGATGTTACGGCTCGAACGGCGCTGGGAGCAGCGGCCATGACTGCCGCGACCAGCCTGGCCCCCCTTCTGGAACGTTTCTTCATGCAGCGTCTGATGCAGCAGCGCCAAGTCAGTCCGCACACGGTCGGCTCCTACCGCGACACCTTCCGCCTGTTCCTGAAGTTCGCGCAGCAGCGTCTGCACAAGCCGCCGTCGGCCTGGTGTTCGAGGAGATCGACGCGCCGCTGATCGTGGCATTTCTCGATCACCTGGAGAAGCGCCGCGGGCTGAGCGTCCGCAGCCGTAATCTTCGCCTCACCGCCTTTCACTCGTTCTTTCGCTACATCGCCTTCGAGCTGCCGACGCACTCGGCACAGATCCAGCGCGTGCTCGCCATTCCCAGCAAGCGTTTCACCCGCACCCTGGTCCGCTTCCTCACGCGTGCGGAAGTCGATGCCTTGCTTGCCGCTCCCGATCAGCGCACCTGGTTCGGACGGCGCGACCATGCATTTCATCCTGATGGCGGTGCAAACCGGTCTGCGTCTGTCGGAGATCACCGGGGCCACGCGCGAAGACCTTGTCTTCGGAACGGGCGCGCACGTTCGTGTCATCGGCAAAGGCCGCAAGGAGCGCTGCACGCCGTTGGCGAAGCCAACGGTCACGGTGCTCAAGGCTTGGTTGCGCGAACCCGCAAAGGGCGATGGACGCCTGCTATTTCCGAACGCCAAGGGCGAGCGTCTGAGTGTTCACGGGGTGAAATACATGCTCAACAAGCATGCTGCGACTGCGGCCAGCGTGTGTCCTTCGCTCGAGGGCAAGCGGGTCACTGTCCATCTGCTTCGACACACCATGGCCCTGGAGATGTTGCAGGCGGGCGTGGACCGCGCCGTCATTGCTCTGTGGTTAGGTCATGAACGCGTTGAGACCACGCAAATGTATCTCGAAGCCACACTTGCCATGAAAGAGCAAGCACTCGCCAAAACTACGCCGCCGCAAGGAAGCCCAGGACGCTTCCGACCGGGCGACCGGCTATTGAGCTTCCTCAACAGCCTGTAGTGCCTGGAAAACTATGTGGGGTGGCCGGTCGTGTCTGTGCACCATGCAATCGGTAATTCCCGAAACGTTTCACAGACCCGTCCACGTCACCCTACATAGTCCGGGAGGCCAGATAGTGGCGGAAGACGTGGGCGCCGCGAATTGGCGGGCGAACACCGGCACGCTTCAGGGCGCTCTTGGCGACATGGGTGATCGCATGTCCAGCGTGAGCGCCCGCGAACGGTTTAAACGGCGCCACGGAGCGCAGGAAGATCTGGTCGCTTTGCGCCGGTTGCCGCCCGGTATCGAAATACTCCAATAGGGCGTCGCCAACGTCCTGTGGCAGCGGTAACCGGACCTCGCGGCCGCCTTTCCCAGCAACCTGGATCGTGCCCGCCTCAAAATCAACATCTGAAAAGCAAAGCGCCGCGACATCCCCGGCGCGCAAGCCGAGACGGATCAACAATAGGAGTATCGCTCGGTCGCGGATACCTCTCGGCGTCGATGGACACACCGCCAGGACGCATTGGACTTGCTCGGCGGTCAGACCTCGCGGCAGGGAATGGTGTGACCAGTTCGCTGGCGATAGGAGGGCCTGCTCGAGCCCTGGGCGGCACCGACCTTCCATGACCAGGTAGCGCAGGAACATCCGTACCGCAGCCAAGACCATCCGGATCGAATGGCGCCCGTAGTGGCGATAACGCTTCGCAACGAAGTCCCGCAGATCGCGGGACGTGTACGTATGCGGGTCGTCCCCAAGGCGGCCCACCAGCGCGCTCACGTAGTGACGATAGGAGGTGAGGGTCGTGTCGACGACGCCCCGCTCAGCACTCATCCAATCGAGAAACTCCCTAACCAAGCGGTCGGGTTCTGGCGGCGCATCGGTTTTGATGATCCGCCGCGCACGCAGAAAGGACAGGAAGGCGCGAATACAGCAGATGACATGGCGCCCTTTATCGCGCGATGCACCCGGGCACCGGCAGCTCGATCGGTGCTGATCGAACATCGCCACGGTCGTCTCATCGATCGACTCAAGCGCAGTGCCTTCGCGCTCGAGCCAGATCCCAAAGTGCGCAATCGAGCGAAGATGCAGACGCACCACCTGGCCGTTATACCCGGCCCCAACAAGCCCCTGTCCGTAGTCTCGGGAAAGGTCAACGAACGTTGTCGACTGCAAAGTTGACAGCCCAGGAATCGGTTTGGAATAGCTTTGCATGACAGTTTCTCCCCGGGGCATTTCTCTACCCCTGTGGGAGAAACTATCTGAAGAGATGCGGCCTTATCGATCACCCAAGGCCCTGGCTCACGTCGACTTTTGCCGCATCCTCAGCGAAAACTGCAGATAGTCTCCGACTGCGGACAACAGCTGAACGCCACCAGATGCTCGACGTGGCAGCTCTCGCAGCGCACCCGCAGAAACCCGTGTTCGAGACGGCCGCATTTCAGGTAGTCCTCGAACTCGCGATGCACGTAATCCGGCAGATCCTTGTCCTGCTCCGCCAAATGAGCCGTGAACGCCGGGTAATACTCGTCGACGATCCGATAGAGAAGCGTCTGCTCAGGCCGGTGACGCTGGTAACGGCCAGCATCCCGCTCCCGGGCGGCCATCCTGGCCGCCGTGTGGGGCATGATCCGCATCCTTGCGATACTGTATTTTTGTACAGTCTATCGCTTGGCTGCGCGGTCTTGAAGCGTCAGTTGTAATACCACCCAGTGCCAGTCATTGCCAGTGAATGCCGGTCATTCCCACTCGATCGTCGCTGGCGGCTTGCCGGAGATGTCGTAGGCCACGCGCGAGATGCCGGCGACCTCGTTGATGATGCGGCGCGCGACGAGGTCCAGGAACTCATAGGGCAGGTGTGCCCAATGGGCGGTCATGAAGTCGACGGTTTCCACCGCGCGCAGCGCGATCACGTAGTCGTAGCGGCGCCCGTCACCCATGACGCCGACCGAGCGCACCGGAAGGAACACGGCGAAGGCCTGGCTCACCTGGTCGTAGAGATCGTGGGCGCGCAGCTCGTCGATGAAGATCGCATCCGCCTCGCGCAGCATGTCTGCGTATTCCTTGCGCACTTCGCCCAGAATGCGCACGCCGAGTCCCGGCCCGGGAAACGGATGGCGGTACACCATCTCCGTCGGCAGTCCCAGCTCCACGCCGATCCTGCGCACCTCGTCCTTGAACAGCTCGCGCAGCGGCTCGACCAGCTCCATGCGCATCGTGGCGGGCAGGCCACCGACGTTGTGGTGCGACTTGATGACTTGCGCCTTGCCGGTCCTGGCGCCTGCAGACTCGATGACATCGGGATAGATCGTACCCTGCGCCAGCCAGCGCGCGCTGCTCTGCCGGGCGGCCTCCTCTTCGAAGATCTCGATGAAGAGATTCCCGATGATCTTGCGCTTGCGCTCGGGATCGGCCTCGCCCGCGAGCGCGTCCAGGAAGCGTTGCTCGGCGTCGACGCGGAGCACGCGCACGCCCATGTGCCGGGCGAAAGTCGCCATCACCTGGTCGCCTTCGTGCAGGCGCAGCAGGCCGTTATCGACGAACACGCAGGTGAGCTGATCGCCGATGGCCCGGTGCAGCAGCGCCGCGACCACGGAGGAATCCACGCCGCCGGAAAGACCGAGCAGCACTTCGTCCTGCCCCACCCGGGCACGGATGGCCGCAATGCTGTCCTCGATGATATTGCCCGGCGTCCACAACGCATCACAGCCGCAGATCTCGTGCACGAAGCGCTGCAGGATGCGTGCGCCCTGGCGCGTGTGGGTGACCTCGGGATGGAACTGCAGGCCGTAATAGCCGCGCGCCTCGTCGGCCATGCCGGCGAGGGGCGCATTGTCGGTGGTGGCGATGGGATGAAAGCCCGCGGGAAGTCTCCCCACACGGTCGCCGTGGCTCATCCACACATCGAGCAGTCCGTAGCCTTCCGGACTGGTGCGGTCCTCGATGTCACGCAGCAGCCGCGAGTGGCCGCGCGCGCGCACCTGCGCATACCCGAACTCGCGATGCGCGGAGATCTCCACCGCGCCGCCCAGCTGCGCGGCCATGGTCTGCATGCCGTAGCAGATGCCGAGCACCGGCACGCCGAGATCGAAGCAGGCCTGGGGGGCGCGCGGGGTGAGCTCCAGCGTCACCGACTCCGGCCCCCCCGAGAGCACGATGCCCTTCGGGCGAAAGGCGCGCAGGTCCGCATCGTCGACGTCCCATGGGTGAATCTCGCAGTACACGCCCGCCTCGCGGACGCGACGCGCGATGAGCTGGGTATATTGCGAGCCGAAATCCAGGATCAGAATGCGGTGGGCGTGGATGTTGTTTTCAGGATTGACGTTCAATGCTCGATTTCCTGGACTTCCCTACCCCGCCGTCAAGGCGCGCGGCAAGACCTGACGCCGATGCGGGCAGTGCCGGTTGCGACCGCACTTACTCGACGCGGTAGTTCGGCGCTTCCTTGGTGATGGTGACGTCGTGCACGTGGCTTTCGCGGGTTCCTGCCGAGGTGACACGCACGAACTCCGGCCGGGTGCGCATCTCCTCGATGGTGCGGCAGCCGACGTAGCCCATGCTGGCGCGCAGCCCGCCCATGAGCTGGTGCACGATGGCAAGCACGCTGCCCTTGTACGGCACGCGGCCTTCGATGCCTTCCGGCACCAGCTTGTCGATGTCTCTGGTGTTGTCCTGAAAGTAGCGATCGCTGGAACCCTGCTGGGAGGCCATGGCACCGAGCGAGCCCATGCCGCGGTAGGTCTTGTAGGAGCGCCCCTGGTAGAGCTCCACCTCGCCGGGCGCCTCCTCGGTACCGGCGAACAGTCCGCCGATCATGATGGCAGAAGCGCCGGCCGCGATGGCTTTGGAAACGTCGCCGGAATAGCGGATGCCACCGTCGCCGATCAGCGGAACGTCGCTGCCGGCGAGCGCCTCGGCGACATTGGCGATGGCGCTGATCTGCGGCACACCGACGCCGGCGACGATGCGCGTGGTGCAGATCGAGCCGGGTCCGATGCCGACTTTCACTGCATCGGCGCCGGCCTCGACCAGGGCGCGCGCGGCGGCAGCCGTGGCAATGTTGCCGCCGATCACCTGGATGTCCGGGAAGTTGTCCTTCACCCAGCGCACGCGGTCGAGCACGCCCTGCGAGTGGCCGTGCGCGGTGTCCACCACCACCACGTCGACGCCGGCCGCGACCAGCGCCGCCACGCGTTCCTCGGTACCCTTGCCGGTGCCGATGGCGGCACCCACGCGCAGGCGGCCCTGATCGTCCTTGCAGGCATTGGGATAGTCCTTGGACTTCTGGATGTCCTTTACCGTGATCATGCCGCGCAGCTGAAACCCGCCGTTCACCACCAGCACCTTCTCGATGCGGTGCTTGTGCAGCAGGGACACCACCTCGTCGCGGTCCGCGCCCTCGCGTACCGTCACCAGGCGCTCCTTGGGCGTCATGATCCGGGAAACCGGGCTGTCCAGGCGCGCCTCGAAACGCAGGTCACGGCTGGTGACGATGCCCACCAGGTTCTCGCCGTCGACCACCGGCACACCGGAGATATTGTGCGCGCGGGTGAGCTGGAACACTTCGCGGATGCTGGTGTCGGGCGTAACCGTGATCGGCTCCTTGATCACGCCGCTCTCGAATTTCTTCACCAGCAGCACCTCATGCGCCTGCTGCTCGACGCTCATGTTCTTGTGGATGATGCCGACGCCGCCTTCCTGCGCCAGGGTGATCGCCAGCCGCGACTCGGTGACCGTGTCCATCGCCGCGGAAACCACCGGGATGTTGAGGGTAATGTTGCGCGTCAGGCGTGTCTGCAGATTCGCTTCCCGCGGCAGCACCGTGGAATGCGCAGGAAGCAGCAGAACGTCGTCGAAGGTGAGAGCTTCTTGAACGATGCGCATAGAGGGATCCGGGGCGGGGTTGAATTGGTTATTATAGGTTTGACCTGGACGCAGGTAAATCGAACTACCGGCCGCATGCCGCGTACGCGCACTGAAAGCCGGTCTTCGCTTGGGGTATCATGCGCGCATGCTGGAGCCGACCTCCCGGATCGAAGCAGCGCCTCAGCGCCAGGTGTACACGGTTTCGCGTCTCAACCGCGAGGCGCGCGCGGTGCTGGAAGGCGGCCTTCCCCTGTTGTGGGTGGAAGGCGAGATCTCCAATCTCGCCCGCCCGCCCTCAGGACATCTGTACTTCTCCCTGAAAGATGCTCAGGCCCAGGTGCGTTGTGCAATGTTCCGCATGCGCAGCCAGCTGCTGCGCTTTCGCCCGGAGAACGGCATACACGTGCTCGCCCGTGCGCGAGTCAGCCTCTATGAGGAGCGCGGCGAGTTCCAGCTGATCGTCGAGCATCTCGAGGAGGCAGGCGACGGCGCCCTGCGCCGCGCCTTCGAGCTGCTCAAGCAGCGTCTCGCACAGGAAGGCCTGTTCGACGCCGCCGCCAGGAAGACACTGCCGCCCTGGCCGCGCTGCGTGGGCGTGATCACCTCCCCTAACGGCGCTGCGATACGCGACATCCTGTGTGTACTGCGCCGAAGATTCCCGGCGCTGCCGGTGCTGGTCTACCCAATTCCCGTGCAGGGCGCAGGTGCCGCGCAGCGTATCGCCGAGGCCATCGATCTCGCCTCGCGGCGTGCGGACTGTGACGTGCTGATCCTGGCGCGCGGGGGCGGCAGCCTGGAGGACCTGTGGGCGTTCAACGAGGAGTGCGTGGCGCGGGCATTGCACCGCTGCGCGATCCCGATGGTGACCGGCATCGGTCACGAGATCGACTTCACCATCGCCGATTTCGTCGCCGACCAGCGCGCCGCCACGCCCTCCGCGGCTGCCGAGCTGGTGAGCCCCGACCAGCACAAATATCTGGAACGGCTCGCGCAGCAGCGCGCGCGTCTGTTGCAGCTGCAGCGCGCCTTCGTCGCCCGCCAGCGTCAGCGTCTGGAGTGGTTGGAAAAACGCCTGCAGCCGCAGCATCCCGGCCAGCGCCTGGCGGCAAGGATGCAGCGTCTCGATGAGCTGGAGCAGCGCCTGCGTCGCGCCGGGCAGCAGGGGCTGCAGCGGCGGCGCACCGAGCTCGGCGCAGCACAGGCGCGGTTGTGGCGTCACCATCCCCTGCCACGCCTGCAACGGCTGGGCGCGCATCTCGCGCACCTCGAACAGCGCCTGGGCGCGGCGGGACGTGCGCGCCTCGATCGCCCCCACCAGCGCCTGGCAGGACTTGCCCGCGCGCTCGAGGCGGTTAGCCCGCTTGCCACTCTCGGGCGAGGCTACGCCATTATCACTCGCACTGCGACCGGCGAGGTGGTCCGTTCCGCCGATGCGGTACAGCCCGGCGAGCGCGTCGATGCACGCCTTGCACGGGGAAGTCTGACCCTGAAAGTGGAGGAAACGAACGAATGAAACCGCTGGTCCGAAGCGACGGACGGGCCATGCAGCGGGCTGGTGTTTCGTCGCTCCCTGCCCAGCTGCGCCGGCTCCTGGCAGGGCTGCTGGGCCTGCTCTCGGTTCCCCTGGCAGGGCATTCCCTGGTCATGCCGCCGCATGAAGACGCGGTCCCCGGCGGCATCGTCATCGTGCCATTGCACGTGCAAGGCGATCAGGCGCCTGTGGCGCATTATCAGGGGCGGCGCGTATTGGTACGCAACCAGGACGGTCAGTGGCAGGCGGTCGTCGGGATCGCGCTGGGCACCAAACCCGGGAACTACCCACTGCGGGTGCGTAACGGTTCCGACGCGACGACACAGGTTTCGTTCTCGGTACACGACAAGGAATATGCGGTTCAGCACATCACCCTGAAGAACCAGCGTATGGTCGAGCCCACCCGCGAAGATCTGGTGCGCATCCGCGGGGAAAAGCAACGCAGCGACGCGGCGCTTTCGCGCTGGACCGATGTGCCGGACGTCACGCTCGCGCTCGATCTGCCGATCCAAGGCGAGAAGAGCAATTCCTTCGGTCGGCGGCGATTCTTCAACGGCCAGCCGCGCAGCCCGCACAGCGGCATGGATATCGCCGCGCCGCAAGGCAGCCCCGTGCATGCCCCCGCGGATGGCGAGGTCGTGGAGGTCGGCAATTACTTCTTCAACGGCAACACCGTGTTCATCGACCACGGCCAGGGCCTGGTCACCATGTACTGCCACCTGCAGCGCGTGGACGTCAGACCCGGACAGCACGTGCAGCGCGGCGAGGTGATCGGTGCGGTGGGCATGACCGGGCGTGCGACCGGTCCCCATCTGCACTGGGGCGTGAGTCTCAACCGCAACATGGTCAATCCGGCGCTGCTGCTGACACCCTGAAGCGAGCAAAGCACCCCCGATCGTTGCGGTAGCCTGCGGGCCGCAATCGCGCCGCCGGGAGCGACGCACCCACAAAGGATCACCATGGTTTCTTCCGCGGTGCAAACCCGAGAATGCCCCTTGTTTGTCTCCGACCCGATTCTTGGAAGTGCCGCGGATCCACCATTCATCTACGGTACGAACATCTGCGACCACCGGCTGTTCGTGCCGGTGCAACCCGCGGCGCAGGCTACGGCGTGCGCCGGCGTTTGGCGGCGCGCCGGGGGCCGCTGCGCGATCCGCGCTCGTGATACGGGTTGGCGCCCGACCGGTACTCGACGCGCAGCGGCGTGCCGGTGAGGTGGAAGGCTTTGCGGAAGGTGCTGCTGAGATAGCGCGTGTAGGCGGCGGGGACGTGTGACGTCTGATTACCGTGCACGATCACCAGCGGTGGGACCTGTCCCCCCTGGTGGGCATAGCGCAGCTTGATGCGCCGGCCATGCACCAGCGGCGGCGGGTGGGCGTGGACCGCCTGCTCGAGAATGCGGGTGAGCTCGGGCGTGGCAAGTCTGGCCGTCGCCGAGTCGTACGCCCGCGGTACGGCTTCGAGCAGGGTTCCGACGGCGGTGCCGTGCAGCGCGGAGATGAAATGGACCTCGGCGAAGTCGACGAAGCCGAGCCGCACTTCCAGCTCCCGGCGCACCGTCTCCCGCTGCTCGCCCGCAAGGCCGTCCCACTTGTTCACCGCCAGCACCAGCGCGCGGCCGCTGTCGAGCACCAGCCCCAGGAGGCTCGCGTCCTGTTCCGTGATGCCTTCTTGCGCATCGAACACCATTACCACCACATGAGCCGCTTCGATGGCCTGCAGCGCCTTGACGATGCTGAACTTCTCGACGGTGTCGCGGACCCGGCTGCGCCGTCGCACGCCGGCGGTGTCAACCAGCGTGTACTGGCGCGCATCGCGCTCGAAAGGCACTTCGATGCTGTCTCGTGTGGTCCCGGGCTGGTCATTGGTGAGCAGCCGGGGCTCGCCCAGCAGGCGGTTGATGAGCGTGGACTTGCCGACGTTCGGCCGACCGATCACGGCGACCCGGATGGCCGTGGCGGCACCGCCCTCTGCGGTGGGCTCCTCTGTCGCCGGCGGCAGCGCGTCCATGACGGCATCCATCATCGACACGACGCCGCGACCGTGTGCCGCCGAAATCACGTGCGGCGCGCCGAAGCCCAGGGCGTGGAAATCCGCGCCGGCGAGCGCACGCTCCAAGCCTTCCGCCTTGTTGACGACGACCTGGACCGGCTTGCCGCAACGGCGCAGCTCCGCGGCAACCACCTCGTCCTCCGACACCAGCCCGTCTCGGGCGTCGACCACCAACAGCGCCAGGTCGGCTTCCCGCACGGCGACCAGGGCCTGCTCCGCCATCAGCCCGGCGATGTCGGCGCGCTCGCCACCCAGCCCGCCGGTATCGACCACGAGGTAGGACCGCGCACCGACCCGGCCCACGCCATACTTGCGATCGCGGGTGAGGCCCGGCTGATCGGCGACCAGTGCGTCACGCGAGCGCGTCAGGCAATTGAACAGCGTGGACTTGCCGACGTTGGCGCGGCCCACCAACGCGATCAGGGGAAGCATTGCGGGCCTCGAGCCGGTTGCGCGGCGCCGGCCTGGGGCCGGCCGGTGCAGACCGTCCTCAGCTGCCGGTCCGGAAGGCGGCCAGCGTTCCGTCGCGGGTCACGGCGTAGAGCGTGTCGCCATGAACCACAGGGGTGGCCAGCATCGGCGAGTCGTCCGCGCGGCTGCGAGCGACAATCTGTCCATCGTCGCGGCTCAGCCAGTGCAGATAGCCCTGGTAGTCGCCGACCACCACGTAGGGGCCGAATACCACCGGCCCGGTCAGGGCCCGGCCGTGCAGCTGATCCTGCTTCCACAGCGCGCCGCCGCTGTTTTCGTCCAGACCCCACACCTGTCCGGCGTCGTCGGTGACATAGAGCCGCCGCCCGTCGGCGTCGAGACCGGCGTAGCTCGACATGTCGCGCACCCACTGGATACGACCCGAGAACAGCTCGACGGCGGCCACGCGACCCTGGTAGGTCACCACGTAGACGGTGCTGCCCTCGATCTTCGGCGCCGAATCGATATCCACCATGCGCTCCAGCTCCGAGCGTCCGCTGGGAATGGCGATGCTGGTCTCCCAGAGCGGGCGGCCGTCGCGCATGCTCAGGGCCGCAAGCTTGCCGCTGTCGAACCCAACCACCACGGCGCCGGGCACCGGCTGCAGCGCGCCGGTTCCGCGCAGGGTGAGCACGGGCACGCTGCGGTCATAGACCCAGAGCCGCTTGCCGTCCGCGGCATTCAGACCGAACACCCGTCCGTCGACGGTATGCACGACCACGATCCCTTCGGCGATGCGCGGCGCCGCCAGCACTTCGCTGGATACTGGCGCCTGCCATGCGGGGCTGCCGTCCTCGAGGTGGAAGGCAAGGACCGTCGCCTCGCTGGTGCCGACGAGAAGCAACCCGTCGTTGGCCTCCACGGGGCTGGAGATCGGGGCTTTGCTGGGGGTCTCCCAGAGTGTCTTGCCCGTCTCGGCATCGAGCGCAACGATCAAGCCGCGGTGGTCGACGGCGTACAGCCTGTCGTCCGATACGCCAGGCGCAAGCTTGAGATAGAGCTTGCCGGCGCCCTTGCCGACACGCTCGGACCAGATTTTGGTGACTTCCTGGGGCGAGGCAATCGCAGTCAGCTCGGCCGGCGGCTCGGCATTGTCCTCTCCCCCAGTCCAGCGTGCGAACAGGCTGCAGCCCCCGAGCAGCGCGGCGGCCACCAACACCGAAACGCGCGTCAGGCTCACGAGGGCTGCACTCCCAGGTCGGCAAGCTTCATCTGCAGCAGGGAACGACGGCCCGCCGCTTCCGGACCGGTGTGTTCCAAGGCGCTCTGATAGGCCGAGCGCGCCTGCGCCAGGTCCCCCTTGGCGCGCCAGGCGTCGCCGCGCAGCTCGTCGTAGGCGGAGGCGAACCCGTCGGCTTGTTGCGCCTCGGCAAGCAGGGCGAGCGCGGCGTCGGCATCGCCCTGGTCGATCATCAATGCCGCCAGTCGCTGGCGCGCGACGAGCTGCAGCTCGCGCTGGTCGGCGTGCCCCAGGGCCCACTGCAAAGGCTTGCGTGCCTCGGCAAGCTTGCCCTGATCCACCTGCACGCGCGCCACCTCCAGCGCCGCCAGCGTCGCATAGACCGTCGAGCCATATTCATCCATTAAGTTCTGGCCCAGCCGAATGGCGTCCGCGGGATGACCGGTCGTCGCCTGATTCATCATCTGCTCGAACTTCAGCGAAGCCGCCGCGGCACGATTCTGGGTGTGCTGCACCCAGCCGCGCCAGCCGAACAGGATCGAGAGGCCCAGCACCACACCCACGATGATGGAGGTACCGTTCTCCTTCCACCATTTCTTCAGCGATTCGACTTGTTCATCTTCGGATACGTACCCTTCAACCACCGCTCTGTCCTCTGTCCGTCGGCGGGTTGCCCGACGCTCGCTCACCTGCTGAGAGCAGACGCTCCAGGAACGCCAGCGTATCGCTTTCGGCAAGTGCCTGCTGCTCGCCGTCTGCCCGCAGCGGTTTGATGCCGATGTGTCCGCTGGCGAGTTCGCCCTCGCCGAGAATCAGGGCCACCTGCGCGCCGGTGCGGTCGGCCCGCTTGAACTGGGCCTTGAAGCTGCCGCCGCCGCAGTTCAGGATCAGGCGCAGCTCGGGAAGTGCATCGCGCAGGCGCTCCGCGAGCCCCGTCCCCTGGCGTTGCGCCGCCTCGCCCACCATGACCAGGTAGGCGTGCGGCGCGTGATTGGGCGGCATGATACCAGCATCGCCCAGCAGCGCGACCAGCCGCTCCATGCCGAGCGCAAAGCCGATGGCTGGGACCGGCCGTCCGCCGAGCTGCTCGACCAGTCCGTCATAGCGCCCTCCGGCGCATACCGTCGCCTGCGCGCCCAGGCGCTGCGTGGTCCACTCGAACACGGTGCGACCGTAATAGTCGAGCCCACGCACCAGGCGCGGGTTGATCTCGTAGCCGATACCCGCAGCGTCCAGGGCGGCACGCAGGCCGTCGAAGTGTGCGCGCGAGGCGGCGTCGATGTGATCGGTGAGGCGCGGTGCCTCGGCAAGCAGCGTCTGTACCTCCGGATTCTTGCTGTCGAGAATGCGCAGCGGATTGCTCTCCAACCGGCGCCGGCTGTCCTCGTCCAGCCGCTCGCGGTGGGCATCGAGATAGCGCACCAGGAGCTCGCGGTACTCGCGACGGGCGTCCGCACTGCCCAGGGTATTCAGCTCCAGGCGCAGGCCGTGCAGGCCGAGCGCGCGCCACAGGCGCGCAGTGAGCAGGATCAGCTCGGCGTCGACGTCGGGGCCCTCGTAGCCGAACACCTCGGCACCGATCTGATAGAACTGCCGGTAGCGACCTTTCTGCGGGCGTTCGTGGCGAAACATCGGACCTGCGTACCACAGCCGGTGCGCCTGGCCGCGCAGCATGCCGGCTTCGATGACGGCACGCACACAGCCCGCGGTACCCTCGGGGCGCAACGTCAGGCTGTCACCGTTGCGATCCTCGAAGGTGTACATCTCCTTCTCGACGATGTCGGTGACCTCGCCGATGGAACGCCGGAACAGCTCCGTACGCTCCAGCAGCGGCAGGCGCAGTTCCTCGTAGCCGTAGCCCTGCAACAGGCGGCGTGCCTCGGCTTCGATGTGCTGCCAGGTATGGGTCTCCGGCGGCAGGATGTCGTGCATCCCGCGTATGCCCGTGAACTCGGCCAAAAGTCTACCGTGGTAGCCGGACCGGACGATGATCTGGCGCGCGTGCGGGGACCTCCCGGCGACGGGGCGGCGCGCCGCTCGCCGCCCGCCGAAGGTCCTGCCTGCCGTTCATCGTGCGCCCACCTGAAAGCGTGCGATGCTGCCATCGGAGATGTGCGGCTGTTTGAACGACTCGCCGTTGAGCTGGATGCGTACGGCATTGTTGTCGCCGAGCACCATCTCGAACGGCGCCTGTCCCGAGACCTCGCGCTCGGTCCCGGACTTGACCAGATCGTAGATGAGGCGCTTGCCGGTCGCATCCCGCACTTCCGTCCAGCAGTTGGCGCTGAACGCGAGCGACAGCGTGTCGGGTGCCGCCGCCTCTGCAGGCTCGGCCTGGGCACCTGCCGTGGCTTCCGGCGCCGCGGCGACTTGGGCCGTGCTCAGTGCTGTCTTCTCCGGTGTGCGCGGCATCGCAGATGAGGGCTGAGTCTGCGCAAGGTCCTCCGGGGACTGGGCTGCGGCGCCGGTCTGCGAAGCGAACGCGCCATCCATTTGGTCGTTGGCCACGGACGCCTTGGTCTGGGCCACGTCGACTTCGGGCGCAGCCTGGGGCGCCTGCGCCGCTTCTGCAATCGCAGGTTGAGCGCTGGCCGCCTCGCGCTCCTCGGTGTCCGCCGACGGTGAGTAGGCGCGTTCCGGAAGCAGGCTTTGGTTGCGCGACCACACCACGAGCAGCGCCAGCAGTCCGAGCACGATCACGTAGGTGACCCAGCGTACCGGGCGGTCACCGCTGCGAACCTGGTTGCTGATGGGACCGCGCACCGTCAGCGGTGCGGTGTCCGCAACTCCGGAACGCTGATAGGCGTCCAGCAGGGGTTGCTCGGGCACATGCAGCAGGCGTGCGTAGTTGCGCAGATATCCGCGCACGAACACCGGCTCCGGCAGCCTCGAAAAGTCGTCCCGCTCCAGCGCCTGCAGCAGACGTGACTCGATGTGCAGCGCCGCGGCCACTTCCGCCAGCTCGAGCCGACGCGCCTCGCGCGCCTCGCGTAGCTGTGCGCCGGGACCGCGGCCGCTGCGCTCCAGCGAGGACTCGACGCCCTCAGTTTCCAGTGCCTTGCCCATGTTGCTCCGACTCCAAAAGCAATGCCGTTTCCTGGGAGTCCGGGAAGTTGCGCTTCAGTAGCAACTCATAACTCGCTTCGATGTCGCGGTTGCCCAGTGCACGCTCCACCTGTATGCCCAGCCAAAGACTTCCCGCGGACTTCGGAGCCACACCGAAGTAGCGCTCCAGATAGGCCCGTGCCGGAAGGTAACGCCCGGCGCTCAGACTGAGCTGCGCCATGGCGAACAGCGCGCTGGGATAGTTCGAGTCGATCTCCAGCGCGCGACGCAGGTTACCTTCCGCAGCTTTCAGATCCGGCACGCCGAGCTCGCAGATACCCGCGTTGGTATACGCCACCTCGGGCGACTTGTAGAGCGGATTCTTCAGTGCCAGCGCGAACTGTTCCTCCGCCTCCTTCCATTTCCTCTGGCGGCACAGGAAGGCGCCGTAGGTATTGTGCGCATTGGAGTCGTCGGGATCGAGACTGACGGCGCGCCGGTAGTGTTTCGATGCGTCGTCGAGCTCACCGAGATGTTCGTAGAGATATCCGATGGCGTGGTGCGCGCTCGCGAGGCTCGGATCTTCCTTCAGGGCGCGCTGCAGCTTTTCCATTGCGATGTCGTATTTTCCCTGCTCCATGTAGGCGGCGCCAAGCTGAACATTGATGAGTGCAGCGCGCTCGTTCTGGCTCGCCGGTTCCTCCTTGGTCGTAGTGGCACAGCCGCTCAACATCAGGATGCCCGCAACGACAACCAACCATACTGGGGGTTTCATCCTTCGGCTCCAACCGTGGCCCTGCGGCGCGCAACGCGCCTGCTGCGATCCTGCACTTTGCCTACCAGCTGGCCACACGCCGCGTCGATATCGTCACCGCGTGTCTTGCGGGTAATAGTGGTCAGTCCGGCGGCCAAGAGGATATCACGAAAGCGCTCGATGGCATCGGGTGCGGAGCGCCGAAAGCGCGTCGCGGGGAACGGATTGAAGGGGATGAGATTGACCTTCGCCGGCATGCCCTGCAGCAGCCGCACCAGTGCCTGCGCCTGCGACGCACTGTCGTTTACGCCATCCAGCATCACGTATTCGAACGTGACCCTGCGGCGCGTGCCATCGGCGAGATAACGGCGGCAAGCCGCCATGAGCGCGGCGATGGGATACTTGCGATTGAGCGGCACCAGCTGATCACGCAGCGCGTCATCGGGCGCGTGCAGGGACACTGCGAGACTCACATCGCAGACTTCGGCAAGACGATCCAGCGCCGGTACCACACCGGCGGTGCTGAGCGTGATGCGTCGCTTTGACAGGCCGTAGGCGAGGTCGTCCTGCATGACGGAAAGCGCGCGGATCACATTCTGCAGGTTCAGCAACGGCTCGCCCATGCCCATCAGCACCACGTTGGTGATGGCGCGCTCCAGACCCTGGGCAGCGAGCCGGCGCTCGGCAAGCCACAGCTGTCCGAGAATCTCCGCGACGCTCAGGTTGCGGTTGAAGCCCTGCTGGGCGGTCGAACAGAATGCGCAGTCGAGCGCGCAACCGACCTGCGAGGATATGCACAGCGTGCCGCGTCCGCGCTCGGGAATGAACACCGTCTCGATGCAGTTGCCGTCGGCGAGGCGCAGCATCCACTTGTGCGAGCCGTCGCGCGAGTGCTGATCGAGCGCAATCTCCGGCGCCCGCGTCACTGTGCGCAAGCGCAGCTCCGCGCGCAGCACCTTGCTCAAATTGGTCATGCAGTCGGGATCGATCACGCCGATCTGATGTACCCACTGCATCACCTGCGCCGCCCGAAAAGGCTTCTCCCCCAGCGAAACGAAGAACGCCTCGAGCGAGGCTCGATCGAAATCCAGCAGGTTGACCGGAGCAGTGGTCGAAAGCTCGCCGTTTACGGACATCGGCGCTTCAGCGTGTGCGTGCGCACAGCTCCTCGGGCCTGAAGAAGAAGCCGATCTCGGTGCGAGCCGTTTCGGCGCTGTCGGAGCCATGGACCGCGTTCTCTTCCACCGAGTTGGCGAACTGCGCGCGTATGGTTCCCGGCGCCGCCTGCCCGGGATCGGTGGCACCCATGATCTCGCGGTTGCGCTGGATCGCGTCCTCCCCTTCCAGCACCTGCACGATCACCGGACCGGAAATCATGAAGTTCACAAGGTCGCCGTAGAACGGCAGCTCGCGGTGCACGGCGTAGAAGGCCTCGGCCTGGGGGCGGGTCAGGTGCAGCATCTTCGCGGCGATGATATGCAGGTCCGCCTTTTCGAAGCGGCTGTAGATCTCGCCGATGACGTCCTTGGCGACGGCGTCCGGCTTGATGATGGAGAGGGTACGCTCTATGGCCATGTGCGCTGCTCCGATCGCGGCGGCAGAGCCCTGCACGGCTGCCCGCCGGGATAACATAAACCCGCGGCAGGGCGCGGGTTTATGGGAGTCCTTAAGGACAGGTAGTGTACCGCGTGCAAGCTGCGCGAGGCAATGGCTTGTGGACGGGTACACGGCCCGCTGCGATCAGTCGTACTCAAAAGTGTAGAGCAGATCCGCACCCGCCTGCGAACCGCTCTCGGCCTGCACCGACAGCTTGTGGTTGATCTTGTAGCGCAGGCGCAGCACATTGTTCGGCGAGAACAGACCGAGCCCGTAGCTCACGTAGAGCTTGGGCGAAAGATATTTGCCCACGACGAGGCTGGCGTCGGTGGTGGTCTCGCCGGTCTGCACCTCCACGTCTTCGACCCCCAGGGCGCCGCCGATCTTCTTGGCCAGCAGCTCACCGCCGGAGAGTCCGAGTGAGGTCACCGCTTTCTGCAGCAGCTGACCCTGGCTGCCGGTCGCCTGGTTGAGGGGGCGTCCGAGCAGCAGATAGGCCAATGCCTCTCCCTGGTCCATGGTGGGATTGGAATACACCGAAACCTGCGGTTTGCGCAGTGTGCCGCTGACGCGCAGCCCCGCCGTGACGTCGCCGACGGTGCGCTCCGCCTTCACGTCCACCTGGGGATTCTGCAGCGGTCCGGCGAACAACAGCCGCCCCTCGGTAATATTGATCTCCTGACCGTAGGCCTTGTACACGCCGCCGACGATGTTGAGCTGCCCCTGCGCCTCGGCGGGCTGTCCGGGGCGTTCGACCACCCGCAGCTGTCCCGTGACCCGCGCGCTCAGGTTGAAACCCTGGAAGTGCACCTTGTCGCCGAGTTTGAGCGTGACATCGGAGCGGATGTTCCACCGCGACGGCGGCGCCTGCTCCGTCTGCGGGGCATCCACGATCACCATGTCTTCCGAGACCTGTACGGCGCTCGGGGGAAGCTCCTTCACGCGGATGTCGGCCTCGGGAATCAACAGGGTCCCGGAAACCGCGACGTCGTGACCCTGCAACGCGAGCTGCAGATCGGGGGAGACGAACACGCGCGTGTCCGGAAGGTCGATCAGCAGGAAATGCTGGCCCCGTACCGAGAGCTGCAAGGGCAGGCCGGCCGCGGGATCCAGGCGCCATTCTCCATTGAGGTCGATCGTGCCCGAACCGGACTCCATGCTGCCCTGCAACTCGATGCGCTGCGCACCCCTACCGCGCGCGGCGAGCCGGATGTTCTTTACCTCGGTACCGAGCTGCGGGACCTGCACGGAGGCGTTGCTCAACAGCGCCTCACCTGCGAGAGTGGGCTGTGCCACGCTGCCGCCGAGTGTGAGATCTGCATGCAGCTCGCCGCGGGTCTCGGCGACCACCGGCACGAAGGCACTCACCAGACCCAGCTCGGTCAGCTCTGCATGTGCCTTCCCGGTAAGATGGCTCTGCGCAAGCGGGGTCTCCGGACCCAACGGCTGTACCTGCAGCTCAGCCTGGACCGAGCCTGTCTTCCCCAGCCGCATGGCGGCCGAGGCGGTAAGCTCGTTATCCCGCAAACGCGCGCTGACTTCTCCGTGGTCGTAGGCCACCGCGAGCGTGTCCCCGTCTTCACGTCGATAGCGGACCACGCCGGCGGTCGGCGTCAGGTCCAGCTCGGCGGATAGCGCTTCGCCCTGTCCCGAAGCGCTCGCCGTGCCGTTCAGCGCACCTTGCACCCGCACGTTGGGCAGCGCCTTGGTGAATTGGGCGAGGGCCAGATTCTGCAGTTGCGCGTCCGCGTGCCAGGGGCCCTGGCGTTGCCAGTCGCCGGACACGCAGGCGCTCGCGGCGCGATGATTCCAGCAAGCCTGCGCAAGGCGCGCGCTGTCCCTCCCCGCGCTCAGCGCCGCCGGCGCGCGCAACTTCCAGGTTCCGGCGGCAGTCTCGGCGATGTCCGCCTGCAGCAGTTTCCCGCTCCAGCCCTCGTTGGCCCAACCGCCCGCCACACGCACGGCGAGATTCGCCAGCGTGCTGCGCACGCGCAGGATCAGGTTATGTGCCTGCACCCGACCGCTGCCTTCCAGCGACACCAGCTCGATTTCCCGGGGTCCAAGGTCGATGCCGTGCAACTGCAGGTGCAGCTCCGATGCCGAGCGCTCGGCGAGATCGATCCGCATGCGCGCGTCGATTTGCGCCACGGTCCGGCCCGCGAAGGCAAGCCGCGCAGCGCTGATGCTTGCCAGCACGGCCGGCGTTTCCCGCGCGCCGGTGATGTGACCTTCGCACGCCAGACCACCAGCGGCTGCGGGCAGCAGCTTGGCGAGGTTCGGTGCTTTCAACGACCACTGCAGGTCCCAGCGCTGCCCGATCTCGCCCGATGCGCGCAGTGAAGCATCGGCCGCACTGAGCTGTAGCGCTGCGATGTGATACGTGCCTCGCTGCGCCTGCAGATCACCCTGCCCCGACACTGGGTAGCCGCGCAGCACACCGTCGAGCGCTCGCAGATTCACCCGGGCCCGCAGATCACTCAAGGTCCCTCCCTTGGGAAAAGTGCCGCTGGTCTGCAGGTCGAGGTGCAGGCGTCCTGACCATTCGCTCCACTGTCGCCCGGGGTCGAGATCGTGCGCCAGGAGCTGCGCCTGCCACTGCAGTCCCTGCCCCCAGTTCACCTGGCCGGTGACGGTCGCGGAACCGCCAAGACCATTCAGCGTAAGCTCTTGCACCCTGATCTGATCCGGTGTGCCTTGCGCCTGCAGCTGCAGTTCGACCGGCGGGATGGTCTCGCCGGTGAGCTCGCCCTGAAGCATGAGGCGGTAATCTGCAGTGGTGCCGGCGATGTGATAGCCGCCCGCCTCGCTGAACCACTGTGGGTTCTGTTGCAGTGGCCAATGCAGCTGTTTCCAGTGTCCGGACAGGTCGAGCACCGGACCGGCCGGTTCGAAGCGCACGTCGCCCTGCGTGGAAACCGCAACCGGCTGCGTGAGGGCATGTACCAACTGCAGGTGCTGCAGCGGCCCTTTCAGGGTACCGTGGCCCTGCAAGGGGGGGAGATCCGGGTCGGGTTGCGCGCGCCACTGCAGCTGTACGTCCAATGGGTGTGCGCTGCCGAGCCCGAGGGTTCCCGCGAGTGCTGCATGCGCATGCGCCTGCGCAACGGAGAGCTCGAGCCTCGCCACACGCAGTTGTTCGCGATCGAGGTCGGCACCGAGCTCGGCGCGCTCCACCTCCAGGGTCGTTTCGCCTTGCACCAGACGGACATTCTGAAGAACGGCTTCCTCGAGGTGCACGGTAATGGGCAGCGCGATCGCCGGCAGTTCCCACCAGGGAGTCGTTGAGGGTTGGGAACCGGGCTGATGGCGATAAACCATGCCCGCGGCATGCAACGAATCGACATAGAGCTCGCGGCCGAGCAGCCGGCGCGGACGCCACTGCAGGCTGAGGCGCTGGATATCGATCTGCGTTCCGGACCCGTGATAGCTCACGTCCTGAAGCCGCAGCGTACCGAGCAGCGTGCCCTGCACGGAGCCGACGTCGAGCGCCGCGGAGCGCTGCGCCAGCTGCGCAATCAGCCAGCGCGTCCCGGCCTGCGTTCCCAGCGCCAGCGCCAGGCCGCCGAGCACTGCACCCAGCAGTACCAGCAAAGCCAGCACAACGCCGATCACGTACTTCACAGATCGGGACCCAGATAGACATGCAGCCGCACGGGATGGCCGGACTCGTCAATGGCACTGGCGAGATCGACGCGCACCGGTCCGATGGGCGTAAGCCAGCGCACTCCGATTCCCGGTCCCTGCTTGAGGTCGCCGCCCAGGCTGTCGAGCGCGTTGCCGATGTCGTAGAACGCCGCCACGCTCCACTTGTCTTTGATGCGGTGTTCGTACTCCACGCTGCCCACGATCAGGTAACGTCCCCCGATCACCTGGCCGCTGCTGTCGCGCGGCCCGAGCTCGTTGTAGGCGTAGCCGCGGACGCTCTGGTCGCCACCGGCGAAGAAACGCAAGGAGGCCGGGAGATCGTTGAAGTTGTCCACTTCCAGGGCTCCCAAAGTGCCACGCACGAGCACCCTGCCGCGCCCACCCGCCGGAAAGATCCATTTGCCATCCACCTTTCCGCGTAGCACATGCAAGTCGGAGCCCAGTACTGGATCGGTGCCGGTGATCTCGAAACGGAATCGATGGCCGTGTCGCGGCCGGAACTGGTCATCGGCCTTCAGCCGGCTCCAGGCTCCACCGGGCAGGATCAGCGTGCTGCGACCCCTGGTATTGCCCACGGCGAAATTCTCGCGCTGCAGGTTGACGAACAGGCTCTGCACCCAGCCCCCGGGCAGCGCGTCGGTACGACTCACGCCGACGGAGACGATGCGGCTGTCGCTGGTGTCAGTGTTCTCCTTCTTGTAGCCGGCCTGGAACTCCAGCTTCTCGGTAAGCGGGTCCTTCAGCGGCACGAGATAACTGAGGCTGGCCGACTGGCTGATCTGCGAGAGACCGATCGCGGCCGAAAGGCTGTGCCCACGATGATTGATGCGCCGGTTGCCCCATTCCAATGTGAGACGTGGACCGGTGTCGGTGCCGTAACCGACCCCGCCGGAGAGCCGGTACTTGGAGAGCGCACGCAGCGTGACCAGCACCGGGATCTGGAGATCGTCCCCCGCCTTGTCGCGCTCCACGTCGACGTCCACTGAGGCGAACTGATCGCTGTTTTCCAGGTTAGTCCGCAGCTCCAGCACCTTCCGGGCACGATAAGACGCTCCCGGCTTGAACGGCACGAAGCGCTGCAAATAGGCCGTGTCGTACCAGTTCTTCTCCTGTCTGAAACTCACCTTCCCGAAGCGATAGCGCAGACCGGTGGCGAACTCGAGATCCACCGTGGCCTCCCGCTTACCCACGTCCACCTGGACGCGGTGCTCCTGGAACCTGGCATCGAAGTAGCCGCGATTGGCCGCGAGCGCCGCCCACTGCGCCTTGGCCTTCTCGTAGGTGCCCTGGTTGAGCACGTCGCCCTTGTGCAACGGAAATTGCCTGACCAGGTTGGCCATTACGGCGTCATCATGCCCTGGACCGGTCACCGAGAGAGCGAGGCGGGTGATGCGCACGGGTGGACCCGGTTCGATGTGGAACGCGGCGTGCCAGTTACCGTCCCTGCGTTGCAGGTCCGAGGCGATCTTCGGCTCGAAATAGCCGAGCGCCTGTAGCGCGAGACGGATCTCCTCCGGCGCGCGTCGTAGCAGCCGGCGCAGGCGCGGCTCGGGTGGCGCCGGGCCCTCGCTGATGCCGAGGTGAAGAAGAATGTTTTCGCGCAGATCCTTGCTGACGCCTTCGACCACGATGCTGAGCTTGGGTTGCGCCTCTGCCTTGGGCTGCGGTTCGGCGGCAGGCGTCCAACGCCAGCCTGCCCAGAACAGGAGCATCAAGAAGAGGAGTCGCAGCGCTCGCGGGGGGCGGTGTGCAGGCGGATGCGTAGTTGAGAATGCAGGGCGAGACAAGCGCGGCTCGACAGGGGCGGTACTGTGCTGTGCCGCTCTCCATGCACTCGAAGGCATAGCTCAAAGCTTAGACGATCGGAATGGAAAAAACGATGCGCGCCGGCCCGCCTGGTGGCCGGTGCCCTGCGCTGATCACGCGACCGCCACGCGCCGCAACGGGTTCTTGGGATGGGATTGGACGACGATCAGTGCGGGGACAACCCGACTCTCCCCGCAGCGACGCTCAGACGCTGAAGCTTTCGCCGCAGCCGCAGGTGTTCGTGACGTTCGGATTGTTGAACTTGAAACCTTCGTTGAGACCTTCACGCGTGAAATCGAGCTCGGTCCCGTCCACATAGGCCAGACTCCTGGGACTCACGATGACCTTGATGCCGCGGTCCTCGAACACCACGTCGTCGTCGGCGATCTCGTCGGCGAACTCGACGACGTAGGCCATGCCGGAGCAACCCGTGCTCTTTACGCCCAGGCGCAAGCCCACGCCTGCTCCACGATTTGCAATGAACTTCTTGACCCGCTCCGCAGCGGCTTCCGTTACCCGAATTGCCATGCTTCGTACCCCTACCGATAAATGAAAACTGTTGCGTTGGTGAGTGGCGCCTGCCGGTGCGCTCAGCAGCGTGCGCGGCTGGCGCAACCCGCACCCCGCTCGGCGAGCGGTTTGTTCGCGCTGCGTTCCTGGCGCAATGCGACCTCCTGAACGCCGCGGTTTTCCACCAGATTCGCGAGGCTGATGCCGCTCAGAAATTTGTGGATCTGATCGCTCAGGTCGGTCCACAGGTCGTGCGTCAGGCAGCGCTGGTGGTTGTGGCAATTGCTCAGTCCACCGCAGCGCGTCGAATCCACCTTCTCGTCCACGGCGGTGATGACGTCAGCGACCATGATGTGTTCCGCCGGACGGCTGAGGGCGTAACCGCCCCCTGGTCCGCGCGTGCTCGCCACCAACCCCTGGCGCCGCAGCCGCGTGAAAAGCTGCTCCAGATACGACAACGATATGCCCTGGCGCTCCGATATATCCGCCAGGCTGATGGGGCCTGCGTGGTAGTGAATTGCCAGGTCCAGCATCGCCGTCACGGCGTACCGACCCTTGGTTGTCAATCTCATTCCGGACACTCCGACTGGCGTTGCTCTGCGCCAGAGCTTACGCAATCCGCACTAATCCAGTCAACTATAGGTCGCCGGCCGCCCGGTGCAGTTTCTCGGGCTCCGGCCCGGTGTCGCTGACCGCCCCGGCTCGGCCGCCGGGCCTGTCTTGGCTGGCCGGCGCGGACCCGCCGTCCCGTTCGTTCGAAGCCACACTGCTGATCTCGCAACGCTCCATTTCCCCGATGTGCAAATCGGCGATTTCTGCCCCCAGGCCGCGAATCGAGGCACACAGTTCGTCCATGCGTTTGTCCATGACGTGGATATGATCAAGCATGCAATTGATTGCGTGTGCGACAGGGTCGGGCATTTCCTTGGTCGCACCGTAGGCGTCGAAGCCGATGCGGTCGGCCGTGGCCTGGCGATTGCGGTCCTGCTCGCTCTGACGCGCCACCACCATCCGCCCAGGCACACCCACAACCGTCGACTCGCTCGGCACGTCCTTCAACACAACCGCATTGGATCCGATGCGTACACCATCACCGATGGTGATCGGGCCGAGGATCTTGGCGCCTGCCCCGACCACCACGTCCTTGCCGAGGGTCGGGTGTCGCTTGCCCTTCTTCCAGCTTGTCCCGCCGAGCGTGACACCGTGGTAGAGGGTACAGCCGTCGCCGATTTCGGCGGTTTCGCCGATCACCACGCCCATGCCGTGGTCGATGAAGAACCGCCTGCCGATCACCGCCGCCGGATGGATTTCGATACCCGTCAGCCAGCGGCCCAGGCTCGACAGCCAGCGCGCCAGCCATTTGAGCCCCGCGTTCCACAGCTCATGGGTCAGCCGGTGCAGGAGCACGGCGTGCAGCCCCGGATAAGTGGTGATCACCTCGAAGGTCGAACGTGCCGCAGGGTCGCGCTCGAATACGCACCGAATATCTTCGCGCAATCTCTCAAACATAGAGCCTAAGTTCGTGTTGCTGCCGCTTAGCGGTCTTTCCTGACCACTTTTGTCAGATTATACCGGCAGCGAAGGTCAAATGATACCGCTCCGGGGCGCAAGGGCAGAGTAAAGGGCATGCGCAATCACTCCCACTCGGGCGGGCGCGCTCGCCGGCCGCTCGCTTCGGTGGCCGTGAGAATTCCCCGCAGAATATTGATCTCGTTCCGGTCGGGGCGTGCACGGTTGAACAGCCGGCGCAGGCGCCGCATCAGGTGCCGGGGCTGGGCAGGGTCGAGAAACCTGACCTGCACCAGCACGCGCTCCAGGTGCTGGTAGAAATGCTCGAGCTGTGCGGCATCGGCAAGGTCCGAAGTTGTGCCGCAAGGCGTTCCCGGCGCGTCCGCCTCGCAGGCGACCCGCACCTCGTAGCACACCACCTGCACCGCCGCCGCGAGGTTCAACGAACTGTAATGCGGATTCGCCGCGATGTGCAGCAGAAAATGGCAGCACTCCAGCTCCTCGTTGGTGAGCCCGGAGTGCTCGCGCCCGAATACCAGCGCGATCTCGGTCTGGCGGCTTTCCTGCGCCACGCGCGCGGCGCTATCGCGCGCACTCAGCGTCGGCCATGGCAAGCTACGCAGTCGCGCACTGGCGCCCACCACCAGACCGCATCCCTCCAGCGCTTCGCCCAGCCCCGTGCACACCACCGCGCGCGCCAGCACGTCGTCCGCGCCAGAGGCACGCGCCGTCGCCTCGGCGCTGGGGAAGGCGGCGGTGGGGTTCACCAGATACAGGCGCTCCAGCCCCATGTTCTTCATCGCCCGGGCGCTGGCCCCGATGTTTCCTGCGTGCGTGGTGCCGATCAGCACCACGCGCAACGCGCCGTAACGGTCGGAGCGCCGGGCATCCGTCGTGAAAGTAGGCGATCCCGTGTCCGGTTCCGGTCCGCTCACGTCAGCGCACCGTGGCGATCACGAACTGCACGAGCTGCGCAAGGACCTGCTCGACCGCCTGATTGGCGGCGAGCACACCGCCGTAGGCGTCCTCGGACGGCGCTTGCACGACGGCGCTGAAAACCCGGGTACCGAGTAAGGTACCGCTCGAAGAGTCCAGCAACTCGGCGCGCAGTACCAGGCGTGCGCGGCTCGGATGTTCGGTGAAGCGCTGCTCCAGCGTAAGGAGCTGGGTGTTGAGCAGCCATTGCCCTGGCGCAGCAGGAGGTGCGCTGACCACGGCCTGGAAACGCCCGGATTCCTCCAGAGTGCGTAGCATCAGCGGTAGAAGCATACGCGCCGGGGTATCGACCCACCGACTGGTGGTGTAGTAGTCCAGGCCGTAGGGACGCTCCACGTAGGCAATCTGCGGTGTGTCGAAGCCCGCATAGGCAATCGGCAGGGTCAGCACCAGCACGCCCCGCGCCGTCGCCGCAGGTGTCGTGATCGAAGGACGCGCATCGAGAATATACGTCCTGCCAGGGATGCTTGCAGGCGGTTTCCACAGCGAACAGGCAGCAAGCAGGGTGCCGGCCACGAGCGCAGCGCTGAATCGGGCGAACCGCACATATCGACGGGCCTTCACTCGCCGGGTCCTCGCGGCTGACCACTGCGCCCGAACAGCAACTCGCTCGGGTTGCGCTCCAGCTGCTGACTGACGCGCAGCATCGACGCTGCCAGCGTGCGCAGCTGGTTCACCAGCAAGGTGAGCTGCGGCAGCGTCTGGTCGGCGAAGGTTTCGAATTCGGGTGCGGTGCGCTGCACCGTGCTGTTCAGACGTGAGCCGGTCTGGGTGAACTGGGTAGCCATGGTTTCCACTGCCTGGACGCTGTCCGCGATCTGCTCGAACAGCTGCGGAAGCCTCGCGCTGGCCTGGGCCGAATTGGCCAGCAGCTGCTCGGCGTCGGCAAGACGGGTGTCGAGCGCGCCGCCGGCACGCGCAAGATTACCGGTGAGGGTCTCGAGGTTGTCGAGGATTTGCCTGAAGGCCTCGCGGTTCTCCTCGTCGAGGGCCGCATCCACGTCGCCCGTCAGCCGGTCGAGGTCTGAGATCACATTGCTGAGGGCGGTGTCCAGACGCACCAGCAGCGATGGACCGGTGCGGATTACCGGGTAGGGCTCGCCGGGTTCGGGCTCCAGCGGCGCCGAGGTACTGCTACCACCCGTGAGCTCCATGTAGGCGATGCCGGTCAGACCCTGTACCGACAGCACCGCGATGGTGTCCTCCTTCACGGGCGCCTCCGGTTCGATGTCGAGCAGCAGCTTCACGCGTTCCGGATTCTCCGGGTCCAACGAGATCGACCGCACCTGGCCCACATCCACGCCGCGATACTTCACGGGCGCGTTGACGCTCAGCCCGGCCACTGATTCGCGCATGTAAGCGACGTAGGTTGTGTAATTGTGCGCGCCGAGCTGGCCTGCGCTGAGCCAGATCGTGATCCCGACCAGGGCCACGCTCAGCACCAGCACGAACAGCCCGACGATGGTGTAGTTCACTTTTGATTCCACGCCTGTTCTCTCGCCGGACGCCCGCGTGGGCCATGGAAGTACTCACGGATGATGGGGTCGTCCGAGCGCGCCAGATCTTCCATCGTCCCAACTCCCAGCATGCGGCCGTCGCCCAGGATGGCCACACGATCGGCGACCCGCCACAACGAATCCAGATCGTGAGTCACCATCATGATGGTAAGCCCGAGCAGTTCTTTCAAGCTGAGCACCAAGGCGTCAATGCCGCTCGCGCTGAGCGGATCGAGCCCGGCAGTGGGTTCATCGAGAAATACCAGCTCGGGATCGAGCGCCAGTCCCCGGGCGAGCGCCGCGCGCTTGCGCATGCCCCCGCTGAGCTCACTGGGAAACTTGTCGGCGGCGGTGGCCGGCAGTCCGACCAGGGCGATCTTCACGGCGGCAATCTGATCGATGAATCGATCATCGAGGTGGGTATGCTCGCGCAGCGGCATTCCGACGTTTTCGAGCACCGTGAGTGAGCTGAACAACGCACCGCGCTCAAACATCACTCCCCAGCGTCGGCGCAGCGCCAGCAGCTGATCGGGGCCGAGTCCATGCACCTCCTGCCCGAACACGCTTATGGAGCCCGAAACCGGCGCCTGCAGGGCGATGATCTCGCGCAGCAGAGTCGACTTGCCCGAACCGCTGGCGCCGGCGAGCGCAAAGATTTCGCCGCGGCGCACGGTGAGACTGACGTCCTGGTGCACCACTGCGGCACCGAAGCGCGTGTGGACGTGCACCACCTCGACGATGGACTCGGGGACCCCGGCAACCGCGGCGATCATATACCGAGCCAGCTGAACACCACGGAGAAAGCCGCGTCCGCCAGGATGACCAGAAAGATCGCTTCCACCACACTGACAGTGGTCTGGCGCCCGACGCTGTCGGCGCTGCCGGTAACCTGGAATCCCTGGTAGCAACCGACCGCGGCGATGATGGCCGCAAAAACCGGCGCCTTGCCGACGCCTATGAAATAGGACGGCAGCGTTATCGCGTAGGCGAAGCGGTCCAGAAAGTCCGTGAAGTTCACCCCGAGCTGAGTGCGTGCCATGACCATGCCGCCAAACACGCCCAACATGTCCGCGTAGACCGTCAGCAGGGGCAACGCAATGAGCAGCGCCAGCAGCTTCGGCAGCACCAGCAGCTCGATCGGCACCACGCCAATGGTGCGCAGCGCGTCGATTTCCTCGGTCACCTTCATGGTGCCGATCTGCGCCGTGAACGCCGACCCGGAACGACCCGCGATGATGATCGCCGTCAGCAGCGGCGCCAGCTCGCGCAACATGGCGAGACCCACGAGGTCGGCAATGAAGATGTTTGCGCCATAGCGCCGCAACTGCTCGGCGCCCTGATATGCGATCACCACGCCCATCAGGAAGGCGAGCAACCCGGTTATGGGCAGGGCATTGAACCCGGTAACCTGGAGATTGTGCAGCACGGCGCGCGAGCGGATCCGAGCCGGATGCACCAGGGAACGTCCCAGGATGGACGCAGCCTCTCCGACAAAGGCGAGAAAATCCAGACCGCGCCGGGTCACGTCCCAGGCCGTGCAACCGATCCGGAATAGAATGTCCGCGGCCGGCGGACTTACCCCGGTGCGCGACACTCCCGTCGCGGCAACCAGTTTCAGCAGCGCCTGACGTTGTGCACTGAGTCCGCCGACTTCGACCTGCCGCCCGCGCTCGCGCAGGTCTTCCACTAAGCGGTGCAGCAGCCACGCGCCGGCCGTGTCCATCGCCTGTATGGCAGCAGCATCGAACCACAGCGCCTGCTCGTCAGGCCAGGTGAACCGTTCCAAGCTACGCTCCAGGGCGGTCAGGCGGCCGACGGTCCACGATCCTCGACACAGCAGGGCGTGACTTTCCTGGTCCGCCACCAGGGCTGCGTCCTCCGTCCCCTCACTCGCCGCGGGCGCCTGCATGTCCAAAAATCCTGAGCGGGTTCAGTGGCAAAAACAAGGCGCCCGCCATCACGCGCGACTCACGGGGAAGCTCAAGACCTCACTGAGCGCATCCGCACCCACGGCCAGCATGAGCAGCCGATCGATACCCAGGGCCACGCCGCTACAGTCCGGCAAACCGCTCGCCAGGGCGGCCAGCAACCGTTCATCCATCGGGACGTCCGGCCGTCGCGCGGCATGACGAACTGCGCGGTCGTGCTCGAAACGCTGCCGTTGCTCCTCGGGGTCGGCGAGCTCGTGGAATCCATTGGCGAGCTCGACACCGCGCCAGTAGAGCTCGAAGCGCTCGGCGAAGGGCGGGTCGCCGTCGCGGATGCGCGCGAGCGCCGCCTGGCTTGCCGGATAGTCGGTCAAAAAGCACAGCTCTCCCTGCCCCAGGCGCGGCTCAACGGTGTGCGTCAATAGCAGCTGCAGCCAGAAATCGCGTGACTCCCGCTCCCAAGCGGCGGAAGGTTCGATACCGAGCTGACGGGCGCTTTGCCGCAGCTCTGCGACCGATGCCTTAAAGGGATCAACGCCGGCATGGCGCCGGAACGCCTCGCGATACGGGATCGTTTCTGTAGATCCGAGTGCCCGCAGTTCTTCGACTACGCAGCGCACCAGCGCTTCCACCTCATCCATGAGCGCCGCCGCATCGAACCCTGGACGGTACCATTCCAGCATGGTGAATTCCGGGTTGTGCAGGCGTCCGGATTCTCCGTCGCGAAACACCTTGCAGACCTGATACACCGGTCCGTAGCCCGCGGCGAGCAGGCGCTTCATGGAAGACTCCGGAGAAGTCTGCAAATACAGGCGGCCGCCGGATGGTGCGTCCGGCCCGCGGTAGAAAGTCGTCAGGCTGTCGAGACTGGGATCGGTCGCGGCAAACGCCGAAAGTACCGGAGTCTCCACTTCCAGTACGCCGCGAGCGGCGAAGAAGTTCCGGATCGACCGAAGTGTCCGGGCGCGCAGCACCGCCCGTTGGCGGCTGGCGGTCGGCCGCCAGGCGTGCGCCGTCTTCTGCGATTCCACCGGCAAAGCGCAGCGGCGCGCGATGGTCTCGCTACTCCTTGACGCGCCCGACGTACTCGCCGGTTCGCGTGTCGACCTTGATCAGCTCATCAACATCCACGAACAGCGGAACCCTTACCACCGCGCCGGTCTCCAGGGTCGCAGGCTTGCCGCCCCCGCCGCTGGTATCCCCGCGCACCCCCGGGTCGGTCTCCGTGACTTTCAACACGACGAAATTGGGAGGACTCACAGAGAGCGGCACTCCGTTCCACAGCGTGACCGTGCACAGGTCCTGCTCTTTGAGCCATTTCGCCGCTTCGGCGACGGCGGCTCCGTCGGCGGCCACCTGCTCGTAGTTTTGGGGGAACATGAAGTGCCAGAATTCGCCGTCCGTGTACAGGTACTGCATCTCGGTGTCGACCACGTCGGCCCCCTCCAGTGTGTCGCCAGACTTGAAGGTCCGCTCCACGACGCGACCGGTTTTCAGATTGCGCAGTTTGACACGATTGAACGCCTGGCCCTTGCCCGGTTTGACGAACTCGTTTTCAATGATCGCGCAGGGGTCGCCGTCCAGCATGACCTTGAGCCCGCCCTTGAATTCGTTGGTGCTAAAAGTAGCCATCTGTCCCGCCCTGGTGTGAGAGCCGATCGCAAAATGAATATGATACTCCGAAGCGATGTCGCACGGCAGGCGCCCCCCTGGCGCACAGCCCTCAAGCAGTGCGTCACCGACCCCGAAGAGTTGCTGCGGCTGCTCGAGCTGGATCCACACCTGACGCCCTTGGCGCGGCGCGCCGTGGCCCGGTTCGGGCTGCGCGTGCCGCGAGGGTACGTTGCACGTATGCGCCGCCGCGACCGCGACGATCCGCTGCTTCGCCAGGTGTTGCCGCTTGCAGAAGAGGACCTGCCGAGCCCCGGCTTTTGCACGGACCCGGTCGGCGATCTCGCGGCCATGGCGAGCACTGGAGTTCTGCGAAAGTACCAGGGACGGGCACTGCTCATTACTACCGGCGCTTGTGGGGTACACTGCCGGTACTGCTTTCGCCGTCATTTCCCCTACTCCGAGGGTGTCGCTGCCGGCGACCATGGGTCCGCCGCATTCCAATATATAAGGGAAGACCCGAGCGTACGCGAGGTGATACTGAGCGGCGGTGATCCCCTGATGCTCAGCGACCGGCGACTGGCTGAAATGGTGTCTTCTCTTGCGCAGATTCCCCATGTCGTGCGGGTACGCGTGCACACCCGTATGCCCATCGTGCTACCCGAAAGAATTGACGATTCACTGCTCGAATGGTGCTCCCGTTCGCATCTAAAGTTTGTATTCGTCGTGCACGCTAACCACCCCAATGAGCTCGACGGGGCGGTACGCCAAGCGCTCGCCAAGCTCGCGGACGGCGGCAGCACACTTCTGAACCAAGCGGTTCTCCTGCGCGGAGTGAACGACTCGAGTGACACATTGGTGGCGCTCAGTGAAGCGCTCTTTAGCGCGCGGGTGCTGCCGTATTACTTGCACATGTTGGATCGCGTCGCTGGAGCCGCCCACTTCGAGGTTGCGGACTCTGTAGGGTTGGAATTGATGGGAGAGCTGCGCAAGCGGCTGCCGGGTTATCTGGTTCCGCGACTGGTTCGGGAGCAGGCCGCGAGCGAGTTCAAGCTGCCCCTCAGTGGGTAAACGGAAGGCTGGGGATCGGGGGGTTGGGTTCTTCGATCCCATCTAACGTATGGGAGAAAGCAGTGTCCACAGGCAATAACGCGACGGCGATCCGCGTTCCATCACGGCACAATCCGGAAAAAGGTTCCCGCGAAACCCGCCCCCGCAAGATTCAGGAATGGATCGAAGCACTGCCGCTGGCCAATTTGGGTGAAACTTCGCGTCAGGTGCTCACCGCGCTGCTCGAAATCAACTCGCTCAACATTACGCACCAGGACCGCTATCGGATCATGGAGTTGTTCCGACCGACAGTGAAATACATCTCCGACTCCCTGCGCAAGCACTACGTCGGTCAACCCTTCCCCCTTTCCGAGCGCAGCCGCAAAGTGGCGGAACTTTCCCGCACCATCGCCGCCGAGATGGCAACGGGCTATCGCATCATCCTCGCCGAAGCGGGGCCGGCCGTGCGCATTCCGGTCCGGACGCTGGCAACCGCGACCCATCGCGCCTTGCGCTACATGGGTTCCATTCTTGTCAACACCTATCAGATCTATGACCAGTATCCCGAAGAAGCGTGGCGCGACATCCACCAGCTCTACCGCTATGCGGAGGTCAGCGGGTTCCTGACCACACTGGTGCCCGATCATGAATACACGCTGATCGATGAAGCGAGCAGCGCGGATGCCTACAAACAAATCCTGCTGCTCGCCCTGGCCAGCCCCTACCGCCTGCGCCAGGGTGAAGTCGAACAGGTTTACGGCGCACTGGAGCGCTGGGCGCCGCATGCACAGATCTGCGCGCTTGCCGATCCGTGCGCGGCTCAGGCGCTGTTCATGGTTGTAACGAACGGAGACGCGCCGCCGACCTATCGCCTTCCGGAAGGGCACGCCATGGAGTCCGAGGCCAGACTCATCGACACCCAGGGTCTGGCCAATGCCATCCGAGAAGACATGATCCATGGGCAGGCACCCGGGCGCGGTCGCACCACCGTTTCCCCGGACATTATGCGGCGCCTGCTCCTCGCTTGGGGGATGGTGCCGAAACGCAAATTCTCCCGGGCGAGAAAATTCTCCACCGTGATGGTAGCAATGGGCCTGAGCTCAGTGCACCACTTTATCAGCGCCCAGACTGCCACCCGTTGCGGTTCCTCCGAAGATTTGACGGGAAGCGCAGACACCCCGCAGGCGCAATTTCCGCCCTTGTCGACCCCGGCCGAGTTCCAGAGCGCAGCGCCCGCAGCGGACGCGGGGAAGATGCCGGACGTCTGGGACCTCATCCGCCCCATACCGTTCGGCGACAAGTCCGCGTCCGGCCCGGTACACGCGAGTGAAGCAAAAGCCTCTTTTCGCTGCCAGCCCTGGAAGATGGCCAATGTCAGCGCAGGCGGCTATCACCTGCTGTGGGACAATGGGAGCATCACCAACGCCCAGGTCGGTGAAATCGTCTGCGTACAAGAAACGGACGAACACAACCTGCACGGGTGGAGCGTCGGCGTCGTGCGGTGGATGAAATCAGTCGGCCGGGAGGGTCTGGAGCTCGGCGTACAGATTCTCGCGCCAAACGCCCTGTCTGCGGCGATCGCATTGCTCGAGGGTGAAGGTCGTCGCGGGGAGTACCAGCGTGCATTGCTGCTCCCGGAAGTCACTGCCATCCAGCAGCCGGTGACGCTGATCGTGCCATCGCTCGCGTTGCACGTCGGCGCGGTCCTGGCGCTCAATCACCGGGGCAAGGAGACGCGGGTCCGCGTCACCAAGATCTTCGAGAACATGGGCACCTGCGCCCAGCTTCAGTTCTCGGATTTCGAGCCGGACGCCAAATCCGTCCCCGAAAGTGAGCGCACGGCGGCGGCATTCGACGCCATCTGGAATACTATCTGACCCGCGACTAGCTAACCGGCATACCTCACCGGCATCCCGGATGTCGACCGAGGTTCGTGTGCGCCGCTCTGGAGCGTAGGGGTAGCCACAGCTACCGCTCGAGTGAACAGCAAGCGCGGGCGGGCGAGAACCAGCTAGGGCCGGGATAGGCATCTCACGGGTACACACTGCATTTCCCGAGTCGACGCAAATTCATGGCCGCTACGGCTGTATACCGTTCTGCCGCCGGCGCGGGCTAGCCTCGGATAAAGCCGTAGATCTCACTGAAAGGCGCCGGGTAGATCACCCGCCCGCCCCGGCCGAGACTCCCAACGGTCAGCTCGCGAACCATGATGGCCTCCTGGGGCGCCGCCAGATTGCTCTCCAGCATTCGTTCCGCGGCATGCTCGAAGCCGAAGCGCGCGTAGTAATCGGGATGGCCCACCACGACGATGGCATGGTAGCCCAGACGTCGTGCCTGATCGACCGCAGCATGCATGAGCTCGGTACCGATCCCCCGGTGAGACTGCGACGGAACAACGGCCATGGGTGCCAAGGCCAGAATGTCCTGCACGTCGCCTGAGCGCTGCAGTCGCACCTTCGAGAGCAGCGCATGGCCGACGATCCGGCCGTTGAACTCGGCCACCAGAGAAAGCTCGGAAACGAAGCCGGGACTGTGGCGCAGCGCACTCACCAGACGCGCCTCGCGCTCCCCCTCGAAAGCGCTGAGGTTCACCACATCGATCGCCCGGATGTCCTCCGAGACTTCGGAACGAACCAGTATTTCTTGCATATCGGCCTCCGGCGATGGTCGATCCGTCCCCTGCAGTGGCAACGCGATGCCCCCTCACCCGTGCCCTTGCGACCTCGATCCTAGCAGGAAAACCCCAGCGCTGGAAACGCTGGGGTGAGGTCGGAGCGGGGCCCCGGCTACCTAAAGAAGTCACTATTGTGGCCGAATGCAAAGGCCTGAGCTGTAACGACTACGGCTCTCCCCGCCAGGACGGCGGCTTCCTCAGGAGCGGACGAGATGTTTAGCAACCGAGCAGCCATCACGGCTGGTCACCCGACGCCATCGCCACCGACCAACGACGATCCCGCATATTTGCTGATCGTCGAGTCGTCGCGCGAAGGTGCGGAAGCGCTCCTCAGCATGTTTCGGAACGCCGGTGTAGCCATCCGCGCTCGCCACGCCACGAACCGGTCCGAGTTCCAGTTGGAGTTGAGCGGCAGCGAACCTGACCTGGTGATCTGTGCCACCGATGTGTCGAACCTCGGCGTCGCCGAGGTCGTACAAGCCATCAAGGCCGTCGGGCGCCGCATTCCGGTGATCGCGCTTGCTGAACGCCTGGATAGGGAACTACTCACGAACGCGCTCGCCGCAGGGGCGTGCGACGTTGTTGCCCGCGGCTGCGCCGAGCACCTGCGTCATGCGCTGGTTCGGGAGACGGCCATTATCCGCGAGCGCCGCGCCCTGGAGCACTGCACACGTGCGCTGGAGGAGAGCGACAGCCGCGCACGCTTTCTCATCGATCATGCACCGGACGCCATCACCTACGTCCACGAAGGCATGCACATCTACGCCAATCCGAAGTACCTGCAACTCTTCGGCTTCAAGTCCCAGGAGGAAGTCGAAGGGACACCCATCATGGATATGATTGCGGCCGCCGACCACGCCCAACTCAAGGAATCCTTGCGCAATTGCTCCGGACACGGTGGCGCCGCCGAAAGCCTCCAAGTCCAGGGTGCGCGACTGGACGGCAGCGGATTCCGGGCTTTGATCGAGCTTTCTGCCTCGAGCTTCGGCGGGGAAGCCTGCACGCAGATCCTGGTGCGCGAGCAGCGTGATGCGACGCTTGGCGTGCAGCCGCTCGAGGCCATGGATCCGTTGGCCGGTCTGCCCACGCGGGCTCAATTGATTGCCGAGTTGCAACGGCTTTCGGAGGGCGCCTCGCAGCACGAGCCTTCCGGCGCATTGCTCTATCTTGCGCTGGATGGTTATCGCGCCATTCGCGACACAGTCGGGATCGTCCGCATCGACAGCGTACTGGCCAGCATCGGTGAACTGGTGCAGGACCAGGTTGCAGCTGCGGACCGGGTCCTGCGGTTCGCCGACAACGGCATTGCCGTCCTGACCACTGATCGCCACAGAGCGATGGAGCTCGCCGATAACCTCCGCGCCGCAGTGGAGGAGCACATCTGCGATGTGGAGGGGAAATCGGTCACCACGAGCTGCTCGATTGGAGTCGGGCTATTCCTGGGCAACTCGCCGACCGCTCTGGATGCCCTGACGCACTCCGAGGCTGCGTGTGACATGGCGCGAGCTGCGGGGGGCAATCGGATCCACTTGCACGAGGCGTACGGCTCGCAGCACGCTGACCGGGACGTTGCCGCCCAGCGCATCGAGATGGTCAAGCACGCCCTGGACAGCGATCGATTCCGCCTCGTGTACCAGCCCATCGTCAGCCTGCAAGGCAACACCGGCGACAAGTACGAGGTACTGCTGCGCATGCTGGACGAGCACGGCGAGGAGGTTCCGCCACGAGACTTCATCCTTGCATCGGAACAGAGTGGCCTCATCACGGAAGTTGACCGCTGGGTGATCGAACACGCCATCCGAACGCTGGTCGAGCGCCAGGAAGCCGGCAAAGAGACGGTATTCTTCATCAAGCTCAGCGGTCCGTCACTGGCGGATGAACATCTGGCGGACTGGATCGGCGAGCGGCTTCGTGCGGTGGGCTTGCCCGGCAAGGATCTGGCGTTCCAGATCACCGAATCCGTCGCCACTACCCACTTGAAGGATGCGCGCGATGTGGCGCTGCGTCTGGGCAAGATTGGCTGCGCCTTCGCCCTGGAACACTTTGGGAAAGGCGAGAACTCCTTCCAGATCCTGAAGCACGTGCCGGCGGATTTCCTGAAGATCGACGGCTCGCTCATGCACAATCTGGCGACCAAGCCCGACCATCAACAGAAGGTCAAGCGCATTGCCGAAGTCGCCCATTCCCTGGGCAAAGCGACCATCGCGACTTTCGTCGAGGATGCGAGCAGCCTGGCTGTACTGTGGCAGTACGGCGTGCAATACACCCAGGGCTATTTTCTCCAGGAGCCGGCAGCCATGCTGAGCTATGAATTCAGCGATGGGGCGCCCTGAGTGGCAGCACCTGCCGACACCATTCAATCCAGCACGTGGGAGGCAAGCCCGTCGGCCAGCTTGGGCTCGAACCAAGTGGATTTCGGAGGCATGACTTCCCCTGCCTCCGCCACTGCCATGAGATCCTCCATGCGGGTCGGATAGAGTGAGAAGGCAGCGGCCATCCCGCCTTCGTTCACACGCCGCTCCAGCTCCGCCAAGCCACGAATCCCCCCGACGAAATCGATGCGCCGATCGCGGCGCTGATCCTCGATCCTCAGGATCGGACCCAGCACTTGATTCGACAGCTGGCTCACGTCCAGTCGCGCCACCGGGTCCCCCTGCGGTATCCGCTCCGGGCGCAGTGCCAGTCGAAACCATCGTCCCGGAAGGTACAGGCCGAACTCGGCCGGCGCAGATGGGTGCACCGGGTTTGCGCTGGGTTGTATCTCGAATGCAGCCTGAAGGCGCTGGAGAAACGCCTCGCGGTCGTGGCCGTTCAGATCGCGCACCACCCGGTTGTAGTCGAGTATGCGCAGCTCATGGTGCGGGAAAATGACAGACAGGAAGTACTGATCCTGCGCCATGCGACTGTCCCCGGTGCCGCCCGAACGACGTGCCGCAGCGACGCGCGACGCTGCCGCCGAGCGGTGATGTCCGTCCGCGATGTAGAGCGCCTCCATAGCAGCGAAGGTTGACGTGAGGCTGTCGATCAGGTCGGGATCACGTACGACCCACAGTTCGTGGCGCACGCCCGTGTCCGCAACCACATCGACCTCGGGGCCACCCGCCGTGGCGCCGCCGAGCAGTGCATCGGCCTGCGCATCGGCTGGATAGGCCAGGAGCACCGGGCCGGTCTGAGCATTCAGCGCCTCGATCTGCCGAACCCGGTCGTCTTCCTTCTCCGGGCGCGTGAACTCGTGCCGCCGGATGTGATTGCTGTCATAGGCGGCGACCGAGGCAACCGCCACCAGCCCGGTCTGCGTATGACCTTCCGTGGTAAGGCGATAGGCATAGTAGTACGGCCGCGGATCACGTACCAGCACGCCCTCCGTCGACATTCGCGCCAGGTTTTCTGCGGCTTTCGCATAGACCTCGGGTGCATAGGGATCGGTGCCGCGCGGGAGATCGATTTCGGGTTTGGAGATGTGCAGGAAACTCCACGGCCGACCGCGCGCCCGCACCCGCGCCTCCTCGGTGTCGAGCACGTCATACGGCGGCGCGAGCACTTCGGCCGCACGGCCCGGCGCCGGCCGCAAGCCGGCGAATGGTCGGATCAATGTCATCTCTTCACCAGCTCGAAACCCACGGCGCCCGAAGCTGCGCCCGATGCTTTAGTTTGCATGATCGGACAAGCTGCGCCCAGCCGCCCGTCCCGAGCCACTAGCTCATCCCGCGCAGCGCGGCGATACGTTCCTCCAGCGGCGGATGACTCATAAACAGGCGCCGCAGCCCCTGGCCCGCGTTCCCCGATATGCCGAAGGCCTCGACCTGGTCCGGCAGATGGGGCTGCTCCGCACCGGCCTGCAGGCGCTGCAGCGCGGCAATCATCTTCTCCCTGCCGAGCATATGTGCGCTACCGGCATCGGCGCGAAACTCCCGCCAGCGCGAGAACCACAGAACGATGATGCTCGCGAGTATGCCAAGCACCACCTGCGCCACTATGGTCGTGACCCAGAAGCCTGGGCCGTGGCCGCGCTCGGTCTTGAACACGGCCCGGTCGACCACATAGCCGACGACGCGAGAGACGAAAATTACGAACGTGTTCACCACACCTTGTATCAGCGCAAGCGTCACCATGTCCCCGTTGGCAACGTGGCTCACCTCATGGCCCAGTACCGCCTCCACCTCTTCGTGGTTCATGCTGCGCAGGAGCCCGGTGCTCACCGCGACCAGGGCGTTGTCGCGGCGCATCCCGGTAGCGAAGGCGTTCATGTCCGCCGAGTCGTACGCCGCCACCTGAGGCATGCCGATTCCGGCCTGTCGCGCAAGTCGTCGTACCGTATCGACCAGCCAGGCTTCTTCCGCATTGCCGGGGCGCTCGATCACCCGCGCGCCCGTCAGGTGCAGGGCGCTCCATTTGGACATCGCCAATGAAATGAAAGATCCGCCCATGCCGAACACTGCCGCGAAGACCAACAACGCCTGCATGTTGAGGCCGGTCCCCTGCTGATCGAGCATGGTATCGATACCCAGCAGCCTCAACACGATGCTCAGCACCAGCAATACCGCAAGGTTCGTCGTCACAAAAAGCAAGATGCGTTTCATACCAGTCCTTCTTCGCACGAATACTTGTCAGCGCGTTAGATGGGGACGGAAACCGCGCGGTTCAATCCGCTGCCGCACCGCCACTGACACGCAAGCACCGTCTCCGGCGCCACGCGATCAGGTCCTGCTGGGCGCATCCGGAGTGAGCTCGACGGCATCCACCCTCTGCAGACCTCGCGGAAGCTTGCTGCCGCGGCGCCCGCGCTCGCCTTGGTACTCGTCGAGCTGCGAAGCCTTCAGCGTGAACTGGCGCTGACCGCAACGCAGTACCAGTCCGCCACCCTTCGGAACACTGAGTGCCGCAACGACGAGCTCGGCCTGTGCGGCCTTCTTGCCGCTGCGGATGTCCATCATCTTGTTGCCCTTGCCGCGCGCAAGCAGCGGCAGGTCCCCGGCCGCGAAAATGAGCAGTCTGCCATCGTTGGAGATTACCGCCAGACGATCGGAGTCCAGATCGAACACCGGGGCCGGAGCCAGCACGCGGGCCCCTCTGGAGACGTTCAGAACCGCCTTGCCGGCCTTGTTGCGTCCGTGAAGTTCTCCGAGCCGGGAGATGAACCCGTAGCCGGAGTTGGAGGCAAGCAGCACCCGTTCGTCGGGGTCGCCGATTACCACCCCCACAAACTCCGCCCCATCGGGTGGGCTGATGCGCCCGGTCAGCGGCTCGCCCTGCCCGCGCGCCGACGGCAGGCTGTGGGCGGGCAGGGTGTAGCTGCGCCCGGTACTGTCCAGGAATACGGCCATCTGGTTGGACCGTCCCCGGGCGTCGGCCAGATAGGCATCGCCGGAGCGATAGCTCAGGCTCTCGGGATCGATTTCGTGGCCTTTGGCGGCGCGCACCCATCCGCGCTGCGACAGCACCACCGTCACCGGCTCGGCCGGCGCGAGGGCGGACTCGTCGAGCGCCTGCGCCTGGGGTCGCGAAACCAGGGGTGAGCGGCGATCGTCACCATAACGCTCGGCATCCTTCTGCAGCTCGTTGCGAATGAGGGTGCGCAGCCGCTGCCTGGAACCGAGCGTCTTCTGCAGCTGGTCGCGCTCGGCGGCCAGCTCCGCCTGCTCGCTGCGGATCTTCATTTCCTCGAGCCTTGCCAACTGGCGCAGCTTCAGCTCGAGAATGGCTTCGGCCTGGGCATCGCTGATGCCGAAACGTTCCATGAGCACAGGCTTGGGACGCTCCTCGCGGCGGATGATGGCAATCACCTCGTCGATGTTGAGATAGGCGATCAGCAGGCCTTCCAGGATGTGCAGGCGCTGGAGCACCTTGTCGAGACGAAACTGCAGGCGCCGGCGCACGGTCTCGGTGCGAAATTCCAACCATTCGGCGAGCACCGCCCGCAGGTTCTTCACCTGGGGCCGCCCGTCGATGCCGATCATGTTGAGATTGACCCGGTAGCTGCGTTCGAGGTCCGTGGTCGCGAACAGATGCTGCATGAGGGCATCGGCATCGACGCGACTGGATCTCGGGACGATCACCAGCCGCGTGGGATTCTCATGATCGGATTCATCGCGCAGGTCCTCGACCATGGGCAACTTGCGCCCGTTCATCTGCGCGGCGATCTGCTCCAGCACCTTCGCTCCCGAGACCTGGTAGGGCAGCGCCGTGATCACGATGTCGCCATCCTCGCGCTCGTACCGTGCGCGGGCACGTACGCTTCCCGAGCCGGTCTCGTACATGCGCAGCAGCTCCTGGCGCGGGCTGATGATCTCGGCTTCGGTCGGAAAGTCCGGCCCCTGGATGTGCTCGCAAAGCTGCGCCACGCCGGCCTTGGGCGCATCCAGCAGTCGGATGCAGGCGGTGGCGACCTCCCGCAGATTGTGCGGCGGAATGTCGGTGGCCATGCCCACGGCGATGCCGGTGGTGCCGTTGAGCAGCACGTTGGGCAGCCGCGCCGGCAGCAGCGCCGGCTCCTCGAGGGTGCCGTCGAAGTTCGGCACCCAGTCCACGGTACCCTGCCCCAGCTCCGCGAGCAGCACCTCGGCGTAAGGCGCCAGGCGCGCCTCGGTGTAGCGCATGGCAGCGAAGCTCTTCGGATCGTCCGGCGAGCCCCAGTTGCCCTGCCCGTCCACCAGCGGATAGCGATAGGTAAACGACTGCGCCATGAGCACCATGGCCTCGTAACACGCCACGTCGCCATGCGGGTGAAACTTGCCGAGCACGTCGCCCACGGTGCGCGCCGATTTCTTGTGCTTGGCGGCCGCGTTCAGGCCAAGCTCGGACATGGCGTAGACGATGCGTCGTTGTACGGGTTTCAGTCCATCGCCGATGTTCGGCAGCGCTCGATCGAGAATGACGTACATCGAGTAGTCGAGGTAGGCCTTTTCGGTGAAGGCGCGCAGCGGCAGGCGCTCGATGCCGTCGGGACTGGGTTGCACGATGTCGTTCATGGCCGGGCCGGAAGGTGAAAAGGGAAATTGTACCTTGTCGGACCGTCACGGACAGTGCGGCCGGTAGGTCGCTCAGTGAGCAGCGCCCAGGGCTTCGAGATGCTCGACTACCAGCTGCAGGCTGCGCGTTCCGCGGTATTCATTGACATTCAGGCGATACGCCAGGTGCACGTGCGGGGCGGCATGCCAACCCTGCTCCCCGGCGTTGAAGGCGACGGCGTCGACCGGCTGCGCTGCCTCGCCGACCCTGACGAGGAGACGAAGATGCCGCTCCTTCAGCACCCGGGTGTCGAGAACCTCGAAGGTGCCATCGAATACCGGCTCCGGGAATCCTTGTCCCCAGGGCCCAGCCTCGCGTAGCAGCTCGGCGGTCTCCAGGCACAGAAGCTGGCCTTCCAGCTCGCCGTCACTATAGATAACGCCCTCAATCGGGGCGTCACGCAGCCGCAGGCGCACTTCGGCATCGAAAGCCGCGGAGAATTGATCGAAGCGCTCGTTGCGGATGCTGAGCCCGGCAGCCATTGCATGTCCGCCGAAGCGCTCGATCAGCCCGGGATGGCGCGCGGCCACGCTGTCCAGGGCGTCGCGAATGTGCAGACCGGGAATGGAACGCGCGGAACCCTTAAGCTCACCGGGCGCACCCGCCGCAAAGGCGATCACCGGGCGATGCCAGCGTTCCTTGATGCGTCCGGCGAGAATTCCAATCACGCCCTGGTGCCAGTCCGCCTCGTACAGGCACACGCCGAGCGGCAGCTCCGTCTCGTCATCGAGGACCAGCCGCTCCAGACTAAGCCGCGCCTGCTCCTGCATCTGGGCCTCGATTTCGCGCCGCTCGCGATTGAGCGCATCCAGGCGCTGCGCGATGCGCAGCGCCTGCGTGGCATCGTCGCACAGCAGGCATTCGATGCCGAGGCTCATGTCCTGCAGCCGGCCCGCAGCATTGAGGCGCGGCCCCACCGCAAAGCCCAGATCCGCGGCGACCAGCGGGGTGCAGGTGCGTCCCGCAACCTGCAGCAGCGCCTGCACACCAGGACAGGCGCGCCCGGCGCGAATGCGCCGCAGCCCCTGCTCCACCAGTACCCGGTTGTTGTGATCGAGCGGCACCACGTCCGCCACGGTCCCCAGCGCGACCAGGTCGAGAAGATAGGCGAGATTCGGCTCCGGCAAACCGCGCCGCTCAAACCAGTGCTGCTCCCGCAGCCGCGCGCGCAGCGCCAGCATCGTATAGAAGATCACGCCCACACCCGCCAGATTCTTGCTGGGGAAGGCGTCGTCCGGAAGATTGGGATTGACGATGGCATCGGCCTGCGGCAGCACCGCGCCGGGCAGATGATGGTCGGTAACAATGACCTGCATGCCGCGCTCGCGCGCCGCCGCCACGCCGGCCACGCTGGAGATGCCGTTGTCGACCGTGAGCAGCACGTCCGGGCGATGCTGCGCCGCGACCTCCACGATCTCGGGCGTCAGGCCATAGCCAAAACGAAAGCGATCGGGCACCACATAATCGACCTGCTCGGCGCCGAGCCTGCGCAGCGCCCGCACGCCCAGCGCACAGCTGGTCGCCCCGTCCGCGTCGAAATCGGCGACGATGACGAGGCGGCGGTGCAGCTCGATCGCCTCCGCGAGCAGCGCCGCAGCGCGCTCGACGCCTCCGAGCGAGGTGGGCGGCAACATACACTGCAGCGAGCGCTCCAGCTCGCGGGCGTCGCTTACCCCGCGCCCGGCGTAAATGCGCGCCAGGAGCGGATGCAGGTCGGGTGGAAGCGCGCTTGCCGTCGTCATTACCGCGCGGCGCACGATGACTTTCCTCATCGCATCACCAGCGATGCAAGCGTAAGGGTGCGCCGCCAGAATCGGCGCAGTCCTGAGCGCGTCAAGCGCCACGCCGTGCCGTCGCCGGGCAGCAGTGTACAGCTCGCGACGCGACCGCTGCGCACCGCTTCCAGCAGCGGTTTCATGCATTGCGCCTCGAGCACGGCCAGCGCCGCGTTCCAAGCCGCCGGATCGCCATAGCTCACCGGCGCCTGCAAGGCGTCGTCCACCACCAGCACCTCCCCCTCGTAGCCCGCCGCCTGCAGCCAGTCGCCCGGTGCAGGCAGCGGCGCGTAACTTGTCCTGCGCGCCGCCAGCGCGAGGCCCGCCACCAGCGGATCGGATCCGAGCACCCGATCCCATCGGTGGGGAATCTCCCCCGGCAATGCACCTTCACCCCAGAACCAGACGCTGTTCACCGCCGGTACGCCGGCGGCCTCCCGCGCCTCGTTGACACTGCTGGCGTGCAGCAGCATCTGAATCTCGTTCAGCAGCCGCCGCCACTCCGCACCGGCGTGCCCCGCCGGCAGCAGCCGGTCAATATCGCCCCCCGCGGCCGCATCCAGCGCCGTGCTCACGATCCCCGGTTCCTGCGGCAGGCACAGGTACCAGCGCGATGCATGCGGCACCTCGAGCCTCGCACCGTGCTCGGCAAACAGGGGCGCAAGCTCCGCGGCAAGCTGGCGCGCTTCCGCCATCTGCATCGCGAGCAGCCGTGCATCGAACAGCAACAGCCGGTGCTGGTCCGCGCGCAGGTGTACCGGATCGGCGCGCAACCAGCTGCCGTCGGGCCTGAGGCCAGTCTCTCCCCAGCGGCTCAGTGCTGCCACCGGCAGCGTAGCCGGCTGCAGGCCGAACAACGCCCCCAGCGTTGCCAGGCGCCCAGGTCGCGCATGGTCCGCGCGGTCGGCACGCGACAGGAAGCGGCGCAAGGCGGGTGTTTCGGGAAGTGGAAAGCTCGCCCCGCCAGGTCGGGTCCGCGCCGCCTGCAAGACCCGCGGTCAGCAGCGTGAGATGCAGACGATGCGGAGTCCTCGGGCCTGCCGGGTCGGTTGCCGCGGCTTTCTCGGTCTCGATTTCGGTTCCCTGCGCCTTGGCTCCCACCTTGGCCCACCCCGTCCGGGGTCAGGAAATGCGATTGGCGATGGCGTTCTGGATGGCCCGCAGTTCAGCGTCGATGGTGACCATCTCGGCCCCGCTCTGACGGATCGCCGTGTCCGGATCCTTGAGTCCATGTCCGGTAAGGGTGCAGACCACTGAGCTACCCTCGGGAATCCGGCCGTGCTCGATGTCGCGCAGGGCGCCGGCGATGGAAGCCGCCGATGCCGGCTCGCAGAAAATTCCCTCGCGCTGGGCCAGCAGCTTCTGGGCCGCGAGGATCTCCTCGTCGGTCAGCTCGTCGAACCAGCCGTGCGACTCCTCCTGCACGGTCCAGGCCTGTTTCCAGGACTGCGGATGGCCAATGCGGATGGCGGTCGCCACCGTCTCCGGCTCATCGACCATCTCGCCGCGCAGGAAGGGCGCCGCACCGGCGGCCTGGTAGCCCACCATGGTCGGACGGCTGCCGACCGCGGCACCGCCCGCATAGCGGCAGTGACCCTTGCAGAAGGTGCAGGCGTGCGTCACGTGTTCGCCGCCGGCGCTGGAGTATTCGCAATATCCGATCCAGTGCGCGGTGATATTGCCGGCGTTACCGACCGGCAGGCAGTGAAAGTCGGGCGCCCTGCCGAGTTCCTCGATGATCTCGAACGCGGCGGTCTTCTGTCCCTGCAGGCGGTAGGGATTGACCGAGTTGACCAGCGTCACCGGTGCCTGCTCTGCCACCTGCTTCACCAGGTTCATGCCGGCATCGAAGTTACCCCGGATCTGCAGCACTACGGCGCCATGCATCATGGCCTGCGCCAGCTTGCCGAGCGCGATCTTGCCGTCCGGGATTACCACGAAGGCGGTGATGCCGGCACGCGCCGCGTAGGCCGCCGCCGAGGCCGAGGTGTTGCCGGTGGACGCGCAGATGATGGCCCGGCTGCCCTGCTCCACCGCTTTGGTCACGGCCATGGTCATGCCGCGGTCCTTGAAGGATCCGGTCGGATTAAGGCCTTCGTATTTGACGTAGATGTCGACTTCCCGGCCCAGCGCGCGCGCGATATTGCCCAGGCGGATCAGCGGCGTGTTTCCCTCGCCGAGGCTGATGATGCGGGCGTCGTCGGGCACCGGCAGGCGATCGCGGTATTTCTCGATCAGTCCGGTGTAGCGCGGATGAAACGACATGGGGACTGACTCCTTGGGAAGTTTGTCCGGCACACCGCGCATCGGCGCGCCGCAGGTTGCACCGCGCGGCTTCGGGCAGGCGTTTCGCTACTTCAGGGTCTCCAGACGTATGCGGGTGACCGTCCCGGCGATGCTGTCCAGCGCCTCGATGCGACGTATGGCTTCGTTCATGTGGCGCTCACGGATGCGGTGCGTGAGCATGATGATTGGCACCTCGACGGCGTCCGACTCCGGTTCCTTCTGCAGGATCGCTTCGATGCTGATGCCGAGATCGCCGAGGATGCGGGTGACCTCCGCCAGCACGCCCGGCCGGTCGCTTGCGAGCATGCGCAGGTAATAGGCCGTATCCACCTCCTCCATGGGCAGGACGGGGAGGTCCGACAGCGCGTCGGGCTGGAAGGCCAGGTGCGGCACCCGGTTCTCCGGGTCCGCGGTGAGCGTGCGCACCACGTCCACCAGATCGGCAACGACCGCCGAGGCGGTCGGCTCCGCACCCGCGCCCGCACCATAGTACAGGGTCGGGCCCGACGGCGTCGCCATGCACCAGCACGGCATTCATCACTCCGTCCACGTTGGCGATCAGCCGGCGATAGGGAATGAGCGTTGGATGCACACGCAGCTCGATCCCCTCTTCGGTACGCCGTGCGATGCCCAGGTGCTTGATGCGGTAGCCGAGCTCCTCGGCATTGGCGACGTCACCGCGTGTGATGCGGCTGATGCCCTCGGTGTAGACCTTGTCGAATTGCAGCGGCACACCGAAGGCGATGGAGGCCAGGATCGTCAGTTTGTGCGCCGCATCGATGCCTTCGACGTCGAAAGTGGGATCTGCCTCGGCATAGCCGAGCGCCTGGGCCTCGGCAAGCACGTCGGCAAACTCGCGGCCCTTGTCGCGCATCTCCGTAAGGATGAAGTTGCCGGTGCCGTTGATGATGCCCGCCACCCAGTTGATGCGGTTGCCGGCGAGCCCCTCGCGTACCGCCTTGATGATGGGGATGCCGCCGGCCACCGCAGCTTCGAAGGCCACCATTACGCCCGCGGCGCTGGCTGCTGCGAAAATCTCGTTGCCATGGCGTGCGATGAGCGCCTTGTTGGCAGTGACAACATGCTTGCCATTGGCGATGGCGCGAAGCACCAGCTCGCGTGCAGGCTCGTAGCCGCCGAACAGTTCGACGACGATCTGTACCTCGGGATGATCGACGAGCGCGAAGGCATCGCTGCCGACCGCTATGCCCTCCAGACTGCGGATCGCCGGATTCCTCACCTCGCGCGCGGCGGCGTGGCTGATGCGGATGCCGCGACCGGCGCGGCGCGTGATCTCCTCGGCATTGCGCGCCAGCACGTTCACCGTTCCGCCGCCGACGGTACCGAGCCCCAGCAGTCCCACGTTCACCGGATTCACGCGCCGCTCTGCCGTGTCGCCGGGATCCGTGCGCTGCGGCGGAAGAAGTCGCGGATTCCCCGGATCGCCTGCCGCGTCCGATGTTCGTTCTCGATCAGTCCGAAACGCACGTGATCGTCTCCATAACTTCCGAACCCGATCCCCGGCGAGACTGCGACCTTGGCCTCCTGCAGCAACTGCTTGGCGAACTCCAGCGATCCCAGGTGGCGGAACGGCTCCGGGATCTGCGCCCACACGAACATGGTCGCCTTCGGCCGCCGCACCTGCCAGCCGATCGACGACAGCCCGTCGCAAAGCACGTCGCGCCGCCGGCGATAGTTGTCGCGGATCTGGGCCACACACTCCTGCGGTCCCTCCAGCGCAGTGATCGCCGCCACCTGGATGGGCGTGAACAATCCGTAGTCGTGATAGGACTTCATGCGCGCCAGGGCGCCCACCAGGTGTTCGTTGCCACACACGAAACCCACGCGCCATCCCGGCATGTTGTAGCTTTTGGACAGCGTGAAGGATTCGACGGAGACTTCCTTCGCGCCCGGTACCTGCAGGATGGAAGGCGCGACATAGCCGTCGAACACCAGGTCGGCGTAGGCGAGATCGTGCACCACCCAAATCTGGTGCTCGCGAGCGACGGCGATGACTTTCTCGAAGAATTCCAGCTCGACGCACTGCGTGGTCGGGTTGCCGGGAAAGTTCAGCACCAGCATCTTGGGCTTGGGCCAGGAATCCTGAAGCGCCTTCTGCAGCTCGGCGAAGAAATCGACACCCGGCACCAGCGGCACGTGGCGAATGTCGGCCCCGGCGATGACGAATCCGTACGGGTGTATGGGATAGGCCGGATTCGGGACCAGCACTGCATCGCCCGGTCCCATGGTTGCGAGCGCCAGGTGCGCCAGCCCCTCCTTCGACCCGATGGTGACGATCGCCTGCGTCTCCGGGTCGAGCTCCACCTGATAGCGCTGGCGGTACCAGTTGCAGATGGCCCGACGCAGGCGCGGAATGCCTTTCGAGACCGAGTAGCGATGGGTGTCGCCGCGCTGCGCGACCTCGACCAGCTTGGCGACGATGTGCGGCGGCGTGGGCTGATCGGGATTGCCCATGCCGAAGTCGATGATGTCCTCCCCGCGCGCGCGCGCCTTGGCCTTCAACTCGTTGACGATGTTGAATACGTAAGGGGGCAGTCGCTGGATTCTGGCGAACTCTTCGAACAAATGCGCGTCCCGCTGCTGGTTGCCCCGGCCGGCTGGTGAGATTTCCGCGCTAGCCTGGCAGCCGGGAAAGAGGTGACACATTACTGGGGGGGGGAAATGCTGTCAACGAGCCGCTGTACGCATGCCGCATCGCGGGTGCGGGTGGCAAGCCCCGCATCCGTCTTGTATCTTCAGAGCATGAAACTGTCGCTCGAATCCAGCGGACCTGCCAACCGCATCCGCAGCTACGCTCCAGGCGCAGTGATGGTAAACGAGGAGCGCATCGTGCGTAGCGTGATCATCCTGCCCGAGCGGATCGTGCGCGACTGGCCCCCGCAGGTGTTCGCCGACCTGCACGCCGTGCATATCGCTGCACTTGCCGATCTGGAGCCGGAAATCGTGCTGCTCGGCACCGGCGCCGAGTGGCGCTTTCTGCATCCGCGAATCACGCAGCTGCTGCTGCACCGGCGCATCGGTCTGGAAGTGATGAACACCGCGGCCGCGTGCCGCACCTACAACGTGCTGATGGGCGAAGGCCGCCGCGTCGCCGCCGCGTTACTGATGATCTGAAAAGAACTGGTGCCCTTCAGTGGGCGAACAGCGCCTCGCCGGAGAAGCCCTCGCCCTCGAGGATTTCGCGCAGGCGCTTCAGCGCATCGATCTGGATCTGGCGCACCCGCTCGCGGGTCAGCCCGATCTCATCGCCCACCTCCTCCAGCGTCGCGCTCTTGCGCCCATGCAGCCCGTAGCGGCGCTCCACCACCTCGCGCTGCTTGTCGTTGAGCTGCGCCAGCCAGCACTCCAGATTGGCATGCATGTCCTCGTCCTGCAGCATCTCGCAGGGGTCGGGGTTGTTCTCGTCGGGGATGGCATCGAGCAGCGACTTCTCGGTGTCCTTGCCGATCGGGGTGTCGACCGAAGTCACCCGCTCGCTCAAGCCCAGCATGCGCTTGACGTCCTCCACCGGCTTGCCCAGCAGCTGCGCAATATCCTCGGCGCTCGGCTCGTGATCGAGCGCCTGGGCGAGCTGGCGCGCGGCACGCAGATAGACATTGAGCTCCTTCACCACGTGGATCGGCAGGCGGATGGTGCGCGTCTGGTTCATGATCGCCCGCTCGATGGTCTGGCGGATCCACCACGTGGCATAGGTCGAGAAGCGAAAGCCGCGCTCCGGGTCGAATTTCTCCACCGCCCGGATCAGCCCCAGGTTGCCCTCCTCGATGAGGTCGAGCAGCGCCAGGCCGCGGCCCATGTAACGGCGGGCGATCTTCACCACCAGACGCAGGTTGCTCTCGATCATGCGGTTGCGTGCCGCAGGGTTGCCGCGCCGCGCCAGGCGTCCGAAGCGCACCTCCTCCTCGGCGGTGAGCAGCGGCGAGTAGCCGATCTCGCCGAGGTAGAGGCGCGTCGCATCGAGCTGCCCGTCCGGCGACTCGCCCGGCGCATATACCGGCTCGGCTTCGGTCTCGCTTCGACATTCTCTTCCTCGACGGCCACCACCACCCCCTCGTCGGACTCCTCTTCACACTGCGGCACCGCTTGCGCATCGCCGACCGGCGCATCTTCTTCCAACAACTGCGCTGCTGACTGACGAGCAAACTTGGCCATGGTGCTCCCCTTCCTGATGAACGATCCGCCGCCCCTGCGAAGCGCCGCTTGCGCCCTGCAGGTCCGGCCTCCAAGTACTCTGTGCCAAAGCGTTGCGGTAAACGGCGCCGCGCGAACGCTCCCATCGATTGGGTTCATTCAAGCGCCAGCGACCACGCCGTAGCGCCATCGCCAGCAAGACCCCGCTACCCCTGCTGCGGGTTGCCCCTATCGGATTGGCTTCCCCTGGCATCTCTGAACGCGCCACGAGGTGAATGGTTCCCTGTACCCGCGGCCGCCCGGCGGGCCCCGGTTCTCGCCATCCCTGGCCGGCGGGTGGAAAGCTGAGGCTACGGCAGCACCTGTGGGGAGAAAATCCGGATTTGCCTGCATGGGGCTCAGGGATTTCCCTAGTCTGCAGCCTCGCATACATGGGCTGCGGGTACGGTGGACGACAACGCGAGGAAGGTGCGCTCGACCAGGCCGCCCGCAGGCGAACCTCGCTGTCGTTCAGCGCTTGGGAAGAAACGACAGCGGGTCCTGCGGTTTGCCGTCGCGCCGGATCTCGAAATGCAGCACCGGCTCATTGGAACGGTTACTCCCCATCTCCGCGATCTTCTGCCCGGCATCCACGCGATCGCCCTGCTGAACCAACAACGTCCGGTTGTAGGCATAGGCGCTCAGCAGGCTGGCATCGTGCTTGATGATCACCAGATTGCCATAGCCGAGCAGACCGTTCCCGCTGTAGACCACGCGCCCGGCAGCCGCGGCGCGCACCGGCTCACCGCGGCGCCCGTTGATCTCGATGCCTTTGTTGCCCGTTGCATCGGTCGTATAGCGGTGCACCACCCGACCCTCCGCCGGCCAGGTCCAGCGTATCGGACCCGCCGGCAGCTCGGCGTCGGGTTCTCGGGTAGGCTCGCTCTTGATGATCACCGTCGGTCGAGGCGCGTGGATGGCGGGCTGCGTCGCGGAAGGTGGCGCGGGCGCGGCGACCGCTGGGCGCTGCGCGAACCGAGCGGCCATCGGCGGTCCGGCGGCCGGCGCCGGCGGCGTCAGTTGCAGCCGCTGGCCGCGATAGATCAGATACGGGGGGCCGATGCCGTTCCAGCGGGCGAGGGCCCGGTAGTCGCTGCCGTGCTCAAAGGCTATCGAATAGAGCGTCTCGCCGGTCCGCACGAAGTGATAGCCGGCGCCGGAGGACGGCACCCGGTGCGCCCGCGCCCGGCTATAGCTGCGACCCTCGCCGACCGGCGCCCGCACTACCGGTCCGCCGCACCCGAGGACGAGGACAACTCCCGCCAACAGCGCCCATCCGCCAGCCCGCCACCCGGTCATCAGCCCCGAAAGACCAGATAAGCCACAGCCGCCAAGGCGGCCAGTGCCCATCCGATGCGATCGACATACTGCAGCAGGACGCGCTGCATGGGCGCGCCACCCCATACCATCAGGCCGGCGACCAGGAAGAAGCGCATCCCCCGGCCCAGCAACGAAGCCAGTACGAAAGGCGGCAGCGCCATGGACACGGCGCCGCTGGCGATGGTGAAGAGCTTGTACGGGATGGGAGAGAAACCGGCGGCGAACAACGCCCAAAATCCCCAACGCTGAAACCAGGTCTGAACCAGATCGTACTGCGGCCCGTAACCGGCGTGCTGGATGAGCGGCAGCACCGCCTCCAGTGCCAGGGCACCGATCAGGTAGCCAAACAGTCCACCGACCACCGAGGCCAGCGTGGTGATCGCAGCGTAGCGCCAGGCCCGCGCCGGCGTCGCCAGCGCCATCGGAGCCAGCATCACGTCAGGGGGAACGGGGAAGAACGAGGACTCCGCAAAGCTCAGGGCCGCCAGATATCGTGGCGCATGCGGGTGAACCGACCATCTCATCACCCGCGTATACAGCGCCCCGAAAAGGCCCATCAGGACATGCCCCCCAGCAGGGGCACGAAGCTCACCGGCTCGAGATCGACCTGGTCGTAGCCTTCCGTGGTACGGGTGATCACACTGAGTACCTGGGCGCGGCGCTGCCCCAGAGGCAGTACCAGGCGCCCACCTTGCTCCAGCTGCTCGAGCAGGCCCATGGGCAGCGTTTCCGGTGCGGCAGTTACCAGGATCGCCGGATACGGAGCGTGCTCTATCCAACCTGCCGCGCCGTCGCCATGACGGAACCGTACATTGCGCAGCTGCAAGCTGTTCAGCTTGCGCCGCGCCGACTGCAACAGAGCGCCGAGGCGTTCCACCGTGTAGACCCGCGGCACCAGCTGCGCCAGCAGCGCCGTCTGATAGCCCGACCCGGTTCCGATCTCCAGCACCTTGTCCGGCACGATCGAGCCCAGCACCAGCTCGGTCATGCGCGCAACGATGTAGGGCTGGGAGATGGTCTGGCCGTGACCGATGGGCAGCGCGATGTCGTCATAGGCGCGGCTCTCCAGCGCCTCGTCCACGAACAAATGCCGCGGCGTGGTGCGCACGGCCTCGAGTACGATGGGATTGCGGACTCCTTCCTCGCGCAGCCGTTGCACCAGGCGCTCGCGGGTGCGCTGCGAAGTCATGCCGATGCCGCGGATCGATGACGGTTTCATGCGCGTGCCAGTCCGCGCAGCCAGCCGGCGACCTGGTCGAGCGCCTTATAGCGCGTGAGGTCCACCTGGATCGGCGTGATGGACACCTGGCGTGCGCGCACCGCATGGAAGTCGGTGCCAGGGCCTGCGTCCTGCTCGGCACCGGCCGGTCCCACCCAGTAGATGACTCGTCCGCGCGGATCGGTGCTTTTCACCACCGGCTCGGCCTTGTGGCGATGACCGAGGCGGGTTGCCGCAAAGCCTGCCAGCTGCTCCCACGGCAGGTCGGGAACGTTGACGTTGAGGATGGTATCCGCGGGCAGCGGATCGGATTGCAGGCGCAGCACCAGCTCGCGCGCCACACGTGCGGCGGTCTCGTAGTAGCGCGGCTGACCGGCGATGAGCGATACGGCAATGGCCGGCAGCCCCAGAAAACGCCCTTCCATCGCCGCGGCGACCGTGCCCGAATACAGCACGTCGTCGCCGAGATTGGCGCCGGCGTTGATCCCCGACACCACCATGTCGGGCTCGTATTCCAGCAGTCCGGTGATCGCGAGGTGCACGCAGTCGGTCGGCGTGCCGTCGACGCGGATGAATCCGTTCTCCATTACCGTGGCGCGGATCGGCACATCGAGGGTCAGGGAGTTGCTCGCCCCGCTGCGGTCCCGATCGGGGGCGACGATGGTGACTTCGGCAATTCCGGCGAGCGTTTCGGCCAAGTGGAGAATACCGGCGGCCTGGCACCCATCGTCATTGCTGACCAGGATCCTCATGTGCGAATTCCAGCGCAACGGCAGAGGCCAACTATACTGGAAACCCGGCGTTGCGCCCACCGTTGGCGCGGCGCCAGCCCACGTATCTCACCGGGATCGCGGCGGGATATGCGCTCCTGCTTGGTCTGCACACCCCCCTCCCCTTATACTCGCGATACCTGCAGCCTTACTCGAGAGGCACGTCGGATGACCCGCAAACCCGACATTGCCGAAGCCGACCTGGAACTGTTCCGCGCGCACATGGAGGACGTCAAGCCGCTGGCGGACGATCGTGTGGCACCCCTGCTGAATCGTCCCGCCCCACTGGCACGCAACGGCATGCGCGACGAGCAGGAAGTGCTGCGCGAGCTGCTGTCGGAGGCTTGGGATCCCGCGGATTTCGATACCGGGGAGGAGCTGATGTTTGCCCGTCCCGGGCTGCAGCACACGTTGCTGCGCAAGCTGCGCCGCGGGCGGTTCCGCGTCCGCGGCGAGCTCGACCTGCACGGCATGACCGTGCCGGTCGCCCGTCAGGCGGTGGTGACGTTTCTGCTCACCTGCCGGGCAGCCGACACGCGCTGCGTGCGCATCATACACGGCAAGGGGCTGGGATCGCGGCATCGTGGCCCGGTACTCAAGCACAAGGTGAACCGCTGGCTGGCGCAGCGCGAGGAAGTGCTGGCGTTCTGCTCGGCGCTGCCCGGCGACGGCGGGACCGGCGCCGTCTATGTGTTGCTCAAGCGCCATTGATCATTGCGGCTCGCCGCCGCCGGGCCCGACCACCAGCTCGCGCAGCACCGCCGTGGCATAGCTGCCCGGCGGCAGCGAAAAGCGCAGACGCAAACCGTCGTCGGCGAGAAATTCCCAGCCTGGCTCGCCCAGACACACCCGCAGCGCGCGTCGTTGGTGCTCCAGCCCGGCGCGCTCCAGGCCGCCGCACCAGTCGGCGAACGGCGCCAGCGCCTGCTGCTCGATCGCCAGGGCGGCGCCGCGCACCGGCGAAGCACCCCGCCCCCAGAGCGGTCCGGTGGGGTGCAGGTCGAAGTCCTGCACGCGCCGCATCAGCGCCTCGTCGAGCCCCTCTGCGCAGAAGAAGCTGTGGCTTGCATCGAGCATCAGCACCTCTCCGGGCTGAGGGGAGTCCCAGGTACCCTGTGCGACCCGTAGCGAGAGCACCTGGTTGAAGAGGTGCGAACGCGCCGCGGACAGATACAGCCCACGCCGGTGCCGGTCGCACACCGTTGCCGCGCCGCTGAGCAGCGCCCATGCGTGGCGCAGGTTTTCGCCGCCACCGCCGAAGCGTTGCGGCCCGAAGTAGTTCGGAACTCCCCGGCGCGACACGCGCTGCAATCGCCCGATCAGCTCCTCGCGATCGCCTTGCAGCTCGCGCAGCCTCAGCACGAAGCCGTTGCCACGCAGCGCGCCGCGGCGCAGCTTGCGTCGGTGGCGGGTGACGGTGCAAATCTGCAGCTCCGTGCTCTGGAGCTCCCGCCAGTCCGGCTCCGGCCGTCGTGCCAGGTGCACCGAGAACCACTGCTCGGTAACCGCCGAGCGGTCCTTCAGTCCGGCATAGCCCACATCGACCGGTCGCACACCGGCGTGGCACGCCAGCTGCCGCACCACCCACTCGGTATTGGCGTTGCGTTTCCGAATCTGCAGCAGGGCATGCTCGCCGTCTCCGTCCGGCTCGAAGCCGAGCGCCTCGACGACCTGGAAATCGTCGGCCTGCGTACGCAGGCGCGCCTGCACGGCGGGTGTGCCTTCTATGTGAGCGAGCGGGCCAGGCGCCGACCTACCCTGTGAATGCATCTCAGGCTTGCACCAGCAACACCACCGCGTGCGCCCCAATGCCTTCGGCACGGCCCGTGTAACCCATGCCTTCGGTGGTGGTCGCCTTGACGTTTACCTGTTCTGCGCTCACCCGCAGGTCCGCAGCCAGGTTGGCGCGCATGGCTGCGATGTGCGGCGCGAGCCTGGGCACCTGGGCAATGATCGTGACATCCACGTTGCCGACCCGCAGCCGGCGCTCGTGCAGCTGCTCGACCACGCGTCGCAGCAGCACTCGGCTGTCGATGTCGCGGAGCTCCTCGCGTGAATCGGGAAAGTGAAGGCCGAGATCGCCCAGGCCCGCCGCCCCCAGCAGCGCATCGCACAGCGCATGGACCGGAACGTCGCCGTCCGAATGCGCCAGCATGCCGCGGTCGGACTCGATGTGCACACCGCCCAGCACCAGCCTGCGACCGGCTGCGAACCGATGGGCGTCGAATCCGTGCCCGATTCTCATGGCAGGGGAATCCCGGGCAGATCAGGCATCGGCGCGTTCCTGCTCCTGGCGGTGCAGATAGAACTCGGCGAGCGCCAGGTCCTCCGGCCGGGTGATCTTCAGGTTGTCGGCGTGTCCCTCGCACAGCCGCGGCTGCAGGCCGAGGGCCTCGACCGCTGCAGACTCGTCGGTAACCAGCACACCCCGATCCAGCGCTTCGCGCAGCGCCCGCTCGAGCAGCGCCAGGCGAAACATCTGCGGGGTCAAAGCATGCCACAGTGCCATGCGTTCCACGGTTTGCACCACTCGTGCCGAATCATCGCCGCGCTTCATGGTATCGCGCACCGGCACCGCCAGCAGTCCTCCCACCGGGTCCTGCGCCAGCCGCTCGATGAGCGCGGAGATATCGCCCTGCCGCACACAGGGTCGCGCCGCGTCATGCACCAGCACCCAGTCCTGCGCCGCTGCATGGCGGCGCAGCTCGGCAAGCCCATTCAGCACCGAATGGCAGCGCTCCGCGCCGCCGGGTGCTCGCCACAAGGGCTTGTCGGCGGGCCAGCGGGCGCGGCGCGTGCACGATGCCCAGTGCGGGTCCTGGGGCGAGAGTGCCACGACCGCCCCGCAGACGGCGGGATGCGTGATCAGGCGCAGCAGGGCGTGCTCGAGTACCGTGCGCCCGTGCAGGGTGAGGTACTGCTTGGGCAGCGCCGCGCCCATGCGTGTGCCGCTGCCTGCCGCGGGCACCAGCGCCCAGCAGCGCCCCACAGGCACCTGCGATACGCCGGTGCCGGACACCGTCACGCGCATCCCGGGGCGGGCGCGAACCGGCGGCCGCTGCGCAACGGGCGCGTCACCGGTCGACGATCTGATAGAACGTTTCGTCGCGGCGGATCATGCCGAGCTCGGTACGGGCACGTTCCTCGATGGCCGCGAGACCCTTCTTCAGGTCCTCGACCTCGGCATCGAGCGCCCGATTGCGTTCCTGCAGGCGCGCGTTCTCCTCGCGCTGTGCCTCGATCTGCTGAGTCTGATGCCATACCTCGGCGAGGCTCCCGTTGCCGATCCACAGCCTGAGCTGCAACCCGACGATCAACGCCACCAATAGGCCGATTGCCCAGCGCATCAGCGTGGCGCGCGCCAAGCGGGCACCGCCAACCGCGGCCGCATCAGCTGCAGCGTTGGCGCCGCCCATGGGCTGCCTCAGCCCTGCGCAGCCTGGGAGAAAGCACCCAATCCAGCATAGGCCGCCTTGGCACCCAGCTCTTCCTCGATGCGCAGCAGTCGGTTGTACTTGGCGATACGATCGGAGCGCGACAGCGATCCGGTCTTGATCTGGCCGGCATCGGCGCCCACGGCGAGGTCGGCGATCGTGACGTCCTCGGTCTCACCGGAACGGTGCGAGATGACCGTCGTGTAACCGGCGCGATGCGCCATCTCGATGGCCGCCAGCGTCTCGGTGAGCGTGCCGATCTGGTTGAGCTTGATGAGGATGGAATTGGCGATTCCCTTCTGGATGCCTTCTTCGAGAATCGTGGTGTTGGTGACGAACACATCGTCACCCACCAGCTGCACGCGCTTGCCCAGCCGTTCGGTGAGCAGCCCCCAGCCGTCCCAGTCGTTCTCCGCCATGCCGTCCTCGAGGGTGAGGATCGGGTACTTGTCCACCCATCCGGCCAGATAGTCCACGAGCTCCGCAGGGCTGAAGCGGCGGTCCTCGGAGGCAAGATAGTACACGCCGTCTTCGTGGAACTCGGAGCTCGCGGTGTCGAGGCCCAGATAAATGTCCTTGCCGGCACGATAACCCGCCTTGTCGATGGCCTCGAGGATGACCTCGATGGCGGCCTCGTTGGACGGCAGATTGGGCGCGAACCCGCCCTCGTCACCGACGGCGGTCGCCAGACCTCGACCGCGCAGCACCTTCTTGAGGGCATGGAACACCTCGGCACCGTAGCGCAGCGCCTCGCGGAAGCTCGGCGCACCCGCGGGCACGATCATGAACTCCTGCAGATCGACGCTGTTGTCCGCATGCGCCCCGCCGTTGATGATGTTCATCATCGGCACCGGCAGGCGGAACGGACCTTTGCCGCCCAGGTAGCGGAACAGCCCCACCTGCGCCTCGCGCGCCGCCGCCTTGGCCGCCGCCACCGAGACCGCGAGTATGGCGTTGGCCCCCAGGCGGCTCTTGGTCGGTGTTCCGTCGAGCTCGATCATGATGCGATCGAGCTCGCGCTGTCCCAGCACCTCCTTTCCGATCAGGGCGCGTCGCAGCTCCTCGTTGATGTTGCGCACCGCCTGCTGCACGCCCTTGCCCAGGTAACGGGCCGGATCGTTGTCGCGCAGCTCGAGCGCCTCGCGCGTGCCGGTCGATGCGCCCGAAGGCACTGCCGCGCGCCCCATGGCGCCGGACACCAGGAGCACGTCCGCCTCGACGGTCGGATTGCCGCGCGAGTCGAGGATTTCCCGCCCACGAACGTCACTGATCTCGGACATCTCGTCTCCCTTGGTGCCTGATACCGCGCTTGACGGTAAGGATCCGGCGCACCGCCTATCGGTCGAGCCCTGCGAGATCGGCCGCCTTGACGGTGGCGTCGATCGCCTGCAGCACTCCGAGCAACGCCTCCATGCGCCCGAGCGGCCAGGCGTTTGGACCGTCGCTCAACGCCCGCTCCGGGTCCGGATGAGTTTCCATGAACAGGCCGGCGATTCCGGCCGCCACGGCAGCGCGCGCGAGCACCGGCACGAACTCGCGTTGTCCGCCCGAGCGATCGCCCTGTCCACCGGGCAGCTGCACCGAATGCGTGGCGTCGAACACCACCGGACAGCCGGTGGTGCGCAGGATCGCCAGGGAGCGCATATCGGAAACGAGGTTATTGTAGCCAAAGGAGACGCCGCGCTCGCACACCAGGATCTGCCGGTTGCCGGTGGCGTGCGCCTTGTCCACCACGTTGCCCATGTCCCAGGGCGCGAGGAACTGACCCTTCTTGATGTTCACCGGACGGTTCCGCCGCGCCACGTTCTGAATGAAGTTGGTCTGCCGGCACAGGAACGCCGGCGTCTGCAGCACGTCCACCACGCTAGCGACTTCATCGAGCGGCGTGTCCTCATGCACGTCGGTCAGGACCGGCACGCCGATCTGCTCGCGCACCCGCTCCAGGATGCGCAGCCCCTGCTCCATGCCCGGTCCGCGGAAGCTGCCGAGCGAGGAGCGGTTGGCCTTGTCGAAGGAGGATTTGTAGATGAACGGCATCTGCAGCCGCGTGGTGATCTCGCGCAGCCGCCCGGCTGTGTCGAGTGCGAGCCCCTCGCTCTCGATCACGCAGGGTCCCGCGATGAGAAACAGCGGACGATCGATGCCTACCTCGAAGCCGCAGAGATTCATGCAGTGCATCCGTGCCACACCCGGATCAGGCCCATCCGGACGGCGCTGCGCGTGTGGCCTTCATCACGCCTGTCGCTTCTCCGCGGGCTCGGTCGCGAGTCCCAGCGTCCCTGCACCACGCCGCGCCAGGGCCGCGCCGATGAACCCGCTGAACAGCGGGTGGCCGTCGCGCGGCGTCGAGGTGAACTCGGGATGGAACTGGCAGGCAACAAACCAGGGATGATTGGGAATCTCGACCATCTCCACCAGGGTGCCGTCCATCGACTTGCCGGAGATGCACAGGCCGGCGCTCTGCAGGGACTCCAGATAGCCGTTGTTGAATTCGTAGCGATGCCGGTGGCGCTCGACGATGATGTCCTTGCCGTACACGCTGCGTGCCAGTGTCCCCGGAAGCAGCCGGCACTGCTGGCCGCCAAGGCGCATGGTGCCGCCGAGGTCGGACTCCGGTCCGCGCTGGTGCACCTCGCCCTCGGCCGTGCGCCATTCGGTGATCAGTGCGATCACCGGATGCGGTGTGTCGGGGCGAAACTCCGTGCTGTGCGCATTGGCGAGGCCCGCGCAGTTGCGCGCGAACTCGATGACGGCAACCTGCATGCCGAGGCAGATGCCAAGATAGGGAACGTGGTGTTCGCGCGCATAGCGCACCGCCTGGACCTTGCCCTCCACGCCGCGCTCGCCGAAGCCGCCCGGCACCAGGATGGCATCGGCGCTGTGCAGGCAGTCGGTGCCTTCGCGTTCGATGAGCTCGGAATCGACATAGGAGATGCGCACCCGGGTGCGGGTCTGGACGCCAGCGTGCGTAAGCGCCTCGGAGAGCGACTTGTAGGACTCGGTGAGATTGACGTACTTGCCGACCATGGCGATGGTCACCTCACCCTGCAGATGCTCCATGGCATCGACCACCCGCTCCCACTCCGAGAGCTCGGCTGCAGGCACCTGCAGCCGCAGCTTCTCCACCACGATGTCGTCGAGGTGCTGGGCGTGCAGCAACAGCGGAATCTTGTAGATGTTGTCGGTATCGACGGCGGAGATCACCGCGCGCTCTTCGACATTGGTGAACAAGGCAATCTTGCGCCGTTCGTCGCCCGGCAGCGTGCGGTCGGCGCGGCACAGCAACACGTCGGGCTGGATGCCGATGGAGCGCAGCTCCTTCACCGAGTGCTGGGTGGGCTTGGTCTTGATCTCCCCCGAGGCGGCGATATAGGGAACCAGCGTCAGGTGCATGAACAGCGCCCGTTCACGGCCGAGCTCCACACCCATCTGACGAATGGCCTCGAGGAACGGCAGCGATTCGATGTCGCCCACGGTGCCGCCGATCTCCACCATCGCCACTTCGGCGCCCTGTGCGCCTTCCCGGATGCAGCGCTTGATCTCGTCGGTGATGTGCGGAATCACCTGCACGGTGGCACCGAGATAGTCGCCGCGGCGCTCCTTGCGAATCACGTTCTCGTAGATGCGCCCGGTGGTGAAGTTGTTGCGCTGGGACATGGTGGTGCGCACGAAACGCTCGTAATGGCCCAGATCGAGGTCGGTCTCGGCACCGTCGTGGGTGACGAACACCTCGCCGTGCTGAAACGGACTCATGGTGCCGGGATCCACGTTGATGTAGGGATCCAGCTTCAGCATGGTGACCTGCAGGCCGCGCGATTCGAGGATGGCACCAAGCGATGCCGAGGCGATGCCTTTCCCCAATGAGGAAACCACCCCGCCGGTGATGAAGATGTACTTGGTCATGTTCCCCAGGGGGAAGGATTGCGCCGAGGATGCCGCAGGACGGGGCTAAACGTTACCAGAAGCGTGTGGGTTGCACAATGCGCGCAGCGTGTGATTGCGCGCGTTATTGCATCGTGCAGTTGCACGTTGCAGGCGAGCCCGCCGTCGCACGTGCGCGCGACCCGCTGATGCTTCTGTGCTGCAGCGCCGCGCCTCGGCTGGCGCCCGTGCACGCAGTGACATCATGCCTCGTGCCGCCTCTGCGCCCGCGCCGGGTGCCAGTCCCGTCGCCAGTGCACGGCGAGACCGGGACGATTCGGCGCCGCGGCGTAGGGATCGCAGATCCAGTAGCCCACCACCGCGGCGAGGCTGTCGCCGACGTAGAGCAGCGGAATGCGCGGACGTTCCCAGGGCGGCACGCCTGCATCCTGGAACAGCTTCTTCAGCTCGTGGGTGTGCGCGCGACCGCTCGGACGACAGCGCTCGCCCCCGCGGCGAAAGCGCACCGTGACCGCCATGTCTTCGCAGCGCCCGGCATCGAGCCCGATGCCGGTGCCCGCCACCGCCTGCAGGCTGCCGCCGAGCGCCGGGAGCACCAGCGGTGCACGCAGATCCCAGGCGAGCACCTGTGCGGCATCGTGCTCCGGCAACGGCGCTGCCGCATAGAGGCGGTCGCGATAGCGGCGCAGCTCAGCGCCCGGCCAGCGCACGCAGGGAGTCGCGTCGGGTGCGGCATTGAACAGCGTGCGCAGCGCCTCGTCGAGATGCACCGAAGCCGGTGCCGGGAGTCCGATGCCGGCCAGCCAGCTGCGCAGGAGATTGCGGCGGCGCGCTGGCGTCAGCCGTTGCAGCGGGTCGAGCAGCAATGGCCCGTCGGGTGCCGCACCCGACTGCTGCAGATCCAGTCGCGCAAGGTCGGCCAGCAGCTCGCTCGCCTCTGCGCAATGGCGCGCTGCGCGGTTCAGGCTCGCGGCCGAACCCGGCCAGCGCTGGCGCAACGTGGGCAGGATGCGGTGGCGCAGAAAGTTGCGGTCCATGCGCAGGTCGGCGTTGCTTTCATCTTCGATCCACCGCAGCCCGGCCTGCAAGGCATAGGCGCGCAGGTCCGCGCGCCCGAACTCGAGCAGCGGCCGCACTAGGCGCCCTGCGCCGAGTGGGGCCGCCTGGGGCATCGCCGCCAGACCGCGCGGGCCGCCGCCGCGCAGCAGTTGCAGCAGCACGGTCTCGCCCTGATCGTCGCGATGATGCGCGCTCACCAGCGTATCGCCGGTGCGCAGCAGGCGGGAGAGCGCCTGGTACCGGGCGCGGCGCGCCGCCTCCTCGGGACTCTCGCCGCGTGCGGCCGCCGCCGCCACGCCGAGCTCACGGTAGGTGATGCCCAGACGGGCACAGACCTGCTCGCAATGCCGTGCCCAGTGTGCCGAGTTGAGGCTCAGACCATGGTCGACGTGCACGGCACACAGCTCGCGCGCGCCGAGCTGCGGGCGCAACGCCGCCAGGGCATGCAACAGCACGTGGGAATCGAGGCCGCCGCTGTAGGCGACCCACAGACGTCCCGCCGGAGCGAGCCGGTTCAGCACCTCGAGCAGGCGTGCGGGTGTGAAGCTCATGGAGCACTCCCGATCGGGGCGCGAAGCCGGCACCGGCGGGTCCATGGGCATGCACGGCCGATGCTATTCCTTGTACACACCATAGCCCATCAGCCGGCGATAGCGTGCCTCGACCAGCTCTTCCTGCGACAGCTGCGACAGCTCGTCGAGCGACGCCAGCAGGGTCTCCTTGAGCCGTTCGGCCATGGCGTTGATGTCGCGGTGCGCCCCGCCGAGCGGCTCCTCGATGACGGCGTCGATGAGCTCGAGTTTCTTCAGCTGCTCGGAGGTGATGCCCATGGCTTCGGCGGCGTCCGCCGCCTTGTCAGCGCTTTTCCACAGAATCGAGGCGCAACCTTCCGGCGAAATCACCGAATAGGTACTGTACTGCAACATCAACAGCCGGTCGCCCACGCCGATCGCGAGCGCACCTCCGGAACCGCCTTCGCCGATCACCGTGCATACCACGGGCACCTTGAGATCGGCCATCACGAACAGGTTGCGCGCGATGGCCTCGCTCTGCCCGCGCTCCTCGGCGCCGACACCGGGATAGGCGCCGGGCGTGTCGATGAAGGTCAGTACCGGCATCCTGAAGCGTTCGGCGAGCTGCAGCAGCCGCAGCGCCTTGCGATAGCCCTCGGGGCGCGGCATGCCGAAGTTGCGATGCAGCTTCTCCTTGGTGTCGCGGCCTTTCTGGTGGCCGATGAGCATCACCGGGCGTTGCTCCAGGCGCGCCACGCCCCCCACCACGGCGGGATCGTCGGCGTAGGAGCGGTCGCCGTGCAACTCGTGAAAGTCGGTGAACATGCGCTCGATGTAGTCCAGCAGGTAGGGGCGTTGTGGATGGCGCGCCAGCTGGGAGATCTGCCAGGCGGTCAGCGAGGCGAAGATGGACTTGGTGAGTGCCTGGCTCTTGGCCTCCAGCCGCCCGATCTCTTCACCGATGTTGATCTCGTTGTCATTGCCGACGTAGCGCAGCTCATCGATCTTCGCCTCCAGCTCGGCGATAGGCTGCTCGAAGTCGAGAAAATTCAGTTTCATGCCAGACCAATCCGGAAAAGTCGGATAACTTACCCGCTGCGCCGCTGCTAAGCAAGCTCCGTGCCGGACGAATCGCCTCTTCAGTACTGCAGCCGCACCTGCTCCGCCCCCGCGAGGCTGCGCAGGCGTCCCAGCAGCTCTTCCGTGGGATGTACTTTCCAGTCGGCCCCCAGCACCACCTGAGCACTGGCCGCAGCACCGTGGTACTCGATGGTCACCGGACACGGGCCGGCCCGGAAGGGTTCCAGGGTCTCATGCAGCGAAGCCACGAAGCCGTTGGCTCCGCGCGCCGCATCCAGATCGATGACCAGGCGCTTTGCGAATGCATCGCGCGCTTCATCGAGATCGAAAATGCGCAGCGCACTCATACGGTAGCCGCCGCTGTATTCGTCCACGGCGAGCGTTCCCTCGACCACCAGCAGGCGATCCCTGATCAGCAGGTGGCGGTAGCGCTGGTAGGTTTCGGCAAAGGCGGCGATCTCCACGCGGGCGCTGCGGTCGTCGAGGGTGATGAAGGCCATGCGCCCGCCGCGCTGGGTCTGCAACGTGCGCAGCGCCACCACCAGTCCCGCCAGCACCACGCTCTGGTCGCGCGCTGCACGCGTCCCGCCGCGTGCACCCGCCTCGCCCGGCGCCTCCACCAGTGCGGCGATGCGCCCGCTGGTGATCTGCGCGAGCTCGCGCTCGTAGCGGGTGATGGGATGGCCGGTCAGATAGAGCCCCAGCGTTTCCTTCTCGCCGGCGAGGCGCTGGTCCTCCTCCCATTCCGGGACGCGGAGCGCCGCGTCAACGGGTGGGGCGGGGACAGGGGCGGCGCTCGGCACCGCAACGCCATGCAGGCCGAACAGGTCGTTCTGGCCGGTGGTGTGGTCGCGCAGGTGCTGTTCGGCGAGCTGCAGGGCATCGCCCAGGCTGGCCATCATGCTGGCGCGGTTCGGCCCGAGCCCGTCGCAGGCACCGGCACGGATCAACGCCTCCAGCACCCGGCGATTGGCGCGGCGTGGATCGATGCGCCGGCACAGATCGAAAAGGTCGCGGTACGGCCCGCGGACATCGCGCTCGGCGCACATGCCTTCGATGGCGGCGAGACCCACGCCCTTGATGGCACCGAGCCCGTAGCGGATGCTGCGCTCGGCGCTCACCGTGAACGCATAGGCCGAAACGTTCAGCGCCGGCGGCAGGACCTCGAGCGCCATGCTGCGGCACTCCTCGATGAGCGTCACCACCTTGTCGGTGTTGTCCATGTCCGCCGACAGCACTGCCGCCATGAAGGCCGCCGGGTGATGGGCCTTGAGCCAGGCGGTCTGGTAGGCGACCAGCGCGTAGGCCGCGGAGTGCGACTTGTTGAAGCCGTAGCCTGCGAACTTCTCCATCAGGTCGAAGATGTGGGTGGCGACATCGGCAGCCACGCCGCGCTCGCGTGCGCCGGTGACGAACACCTCGCGCTGCTTGGCCATTTCCTCGGGCTTCTTCTTGCCCATCGCGCGGCGCAGCAGGTCGGCACCGCCCAGCGTGTAGCCGGCCAGTACCTGCGCAATCTGCATCACCTGTTCCTGGTACAGGATCACGCCGTAGGTCGGTTTGAGGATGGACTCCAGATCCGGGTGCGGGTAGTCGACCCTGGCGCGGCCGTGCTTGCGGTTGATGAAATCGTCCACCATGCCCGACTGCAGGGGACCGGGGCGGAACAGCGCCACCAGCGCCACGATGTCCTCGAAGCAGTCGGGCTGCAGGCGCTTGATGAGATCCTTCATGCCGCGCGACTCGAGCTGGAACACCGCCGTGGTGGCACATTGCTTGAGCAGCTCGTAGGTCGGCGCGTCGTCCATGGGCAGGGTGCCGATGTCGAGCGCCGGCTCGTCCGCGCCGCTGCGCCCGCGGTTGATCATCTGCACCGCCCAGTCGATGATGGTCAGGGTGCGCAGGCCGAGAAAGTCGAACTTCACCAGGCCGACCGCTTCGACGTCGTCCTTGTCGAACTGGGTGACCACGCTCGCGCCACCCTGCTCGCAGTACAGCGGCGCGAAGTCGGTGAGCTGCGAGGGCGCGATGACCACGCCGCCGGCGTGCTTGCCGGCATTGCGCGCCAGCCCTTCCAGCGCGCGCGCCAGATCGATCAGCGTGTGCACCTCCTCGTCGCTCTCGTGGAGCCGGCGCAGTTCCTCCTCCTGCTCCAGCGCCTTGGCGAGCGTCATGCCGATCTCGAAGGGAATGAGCTTGGCGATGCGATCGACGAAGCCGAAGGAATGGCCGAGCACACGCCCCACGTCGCGCACCACGGCCTTGGCCGCCATGCTGCCGTAGGTGATGATCTGCGAAACGCGCTCGCGCCCGTAGCGCTCGGCCACGTATTCGATGACCCGGTCGCGTCCCTCCATGCAGAAGTCGACGTCGAAGTCGGGCATGGACACGCGCTCCGGATTCAGAAAGCGCTCGAACAGCAGGTCGTACTGCAGCGGGTCGAGATCGGTGATGCCCAGCGAATAGGCGACCAGCGAGCCCGCCCCGGATCCGCGCCCGGGACCGACCGGGATGGCGTTCTCGCGCGCCCAGCGGATGAAATCGGCGACGATCAGGAAATAGCCGGGGAAACCCATCTGGGTGATGACGTCGAGCTCCAGCGCCAGCCGGGCCCGGTAGTCGGCAGGCGGGTTGGCCGGCGCGAAGCGCGCGCGCGAGAGCGCGGCGAGCCGGCGCTCGAGACCGGCCCGTGCCTCGGCGCGCAGGTATTCATCGACCGTGAGACCCGCGGGGACCGGGAACTCCGGCAGCACGTTCTGGCCCAGCGTGAGCTCGAGATTGCAGCGGCGCGCGATCTCCACGGCGTTTTCCAGCGCCTCCGGCAGGTCGGCGAACACCTGCGCCATTTCCTCCGGCGCGCGCAGGTACTGCTGCTCGGCGTAGTTGCGCGGGCGGCGCGGATCGTCCAGCGTGCGCCCGTCGTGGATGCACACCCGTGCCTCGTGGGCCTCGAAGTCCTCGCGCGCCAGGAAGCGCACGTCGTTGGTCGCCACCACCGGCGCCTGGTGCGCGAGCGCGAGATCGACAGCCGCATGCAGGTAGTCGTCTTCGCCCGCGCGACCGGTGCGCTGCAGCTCGAGGTAATAGCGCTGCGGGAAGATCTCCAGCCATTCCTCGAGCAGTCGTTCGGCGCAGGGCCGATTGCCGCCGAGCAGCGCGCGTCCCACGTCGCCTTCGCGGGCACCGGAGAGCGCGATGAGACCGGCACCCGATTCGCGCAGCCAGGCCTTGTTCACCGTGGGCTGGCCACCGCGCTGGCCTTCCAGGTAGCTGCGCGTCACCAGGCGGGTGAGGTTGCGATAGCCGCCCGCGTCCTGGCACAGCAGTACCAGGCGCGAGGCGGTAGGGTCGTTCTCCTCGCGCACCCAGAGCTCCACGCCGATGATGGGTTTCACGCCCGCGGCCTGCGCGGCGCGGTAGAACTTCACCATGGCGAACAGGTTGCACTGATCGGTCACGGCCACGGCGGGCATACCGGCGGCGACGACTGCCCCCACCAGCGGCTTGATGCGCACGATGCCGTCCACCAGCGAGTACTCGGTGTGCACGTGCAGGTGAACGAAGCCTGGGGTCGTCATGGTCCGTAGGTGATGTGCTTGCCCAAGATCCGCCACGCGCCTCTCAAGTTGGCGCCGCGCCGGCGCCATCCTGCCGTGCAGCGCGCGCCTCCAGGAGCTCCAGCACGGCATCCGCCGCCTGGCGACTGGCATTGCGGCGCAGTGCCAGGCGCACTTCGGAGAACGCCTGCTCGAGGCGCGCTGCAGCCTGCGGCTCGCGCAGCAGCTCGATGAGCGCCGCGCCGAGGCGCTCGGGCGTTGCCTCATCCTGCAGGAACTCCGGCACCAGGGCGCGGCCGGCAAGCAGGTTGGGCAGTGAGAAATGCGCGAGCCGCACCAGGCGCAGCCACTTCACCAGCCGGTAGGTGCTCGGCGCCAGGCGGTATGCTACCACCATGGGTCGCTGCAGCAGCAGGGCTTCCAGCGTCGCCGTGCCCGAGGCGACCAGCACCGCGTCGGCCGCCGCCATGGCGCGCTGCGCCTGCCCTTGCAGCACGTGCACGTCGAGCTGCGGTGCGCAATGGCCGCGCAGCGTCTGGAACTGCGCGGCAAGCTCGGGCGAGGCCATGGGCGCGATGAGCTGCAGGCCCGGTACCCGTTCGGCGCACCATGCGGCGGTGCGCAGAAACAGCGCGCCGAGACGCTGCAGCTCGCCGTGCCGGCTGCCCGGAAGCAGCGCGAGCAGTGGGCGGTCGACGGCAACGCCGAGCGGCTCACGCGCCGTTTCCCGTGGCACCGGCACCAGGGTGTCGGCGAGCGGATGGCCGACGAAGCGCACCGGCACCCGATGCTCGCGATAGAACTGCGCCTCGAAGGGCAGCAGCGTGAGCATCAAGTCCACGGAACGGGCAATGCCGCGCACGCGTCGCCGGCGCCAGGCCCAAACGGAAGGACTCACGTAGTGCACGGTGGCGATGCCCGCCTGGTGCAGGCGCCGCTCCAGCGGCAGATTGAAGTCGGGGGCATCGATGCCGACGAAGGCATCCGGCCGCCAGGAGAGCAACCGGCGCCGCAGCCCGGCGCGTATGCGCAGGAGCTCGGGCAGCCGACCCAGGACCTCCACCAGACCCATCACCGCCAGCCGCTCGGTGGGAAACCACGCCTGACAGCCCGCGCCGAGCATCTGCGGTCCGGCGATACCGGCGAACACGGCCCCGGGATGTGCCACCTGCAGCGCCCGGATCAGGCCGGCACCCAGCGCATCGCCGGACGCCTCGCCGGCGACGATGCCGATGCGCAGGCTCAGCGGCGTGCCCTGCCGGCAGGGCGCGCGCGCTCAGCGCACGATGCTGCGTTCACTGTTCTTCAGGAACTCGACCAGCGGCACGATCTCCGGGTGCTCCTTGCCGAGATCGCTCAGGCGCTCCAGCGCCTGCTCCAGGCGCAGCTGGGAGCGGTACAGCAGCTTGTAGGCACGGCGCAGCGCCTGAATGGCGTCCGGGGTGAATCCGCGCCGGCGCAGGCCCTCGACGTTGATGCCGTGGGGTGTTCCCGGGTGACCGGCGACTATGACGTAGGGCGGGACGTCCTTGGAGATGCCGGTGCCGAAAGCGGTGAAGGCGTGTGCGCCGATGGCGCAATACTGGTGCACCAGGGTGAATCCGCCGAGGATGACGTGATCGCCGACCTGCACGTGGCCGGCGAGCGAGGCGTTGTTGGCGAAGATGGTGCGGTCGCCCACGTCGCAGTCGTGGGCGATGTGCACGTAGGCCATGATCCAGTTGTCGTTGCCGACGCGCGTGATGCCGTGGTCCTGTACCGTGCCCCGGTTGATGGTAACGAACTCGCGGATCACGTTGCGGTCGCCGATCTCCAGGCGCGTCGGCTCGCCGCGGTATTTCATGTCCTGCGGCGCATCGCCGATCGAAGCGAACTGGAAGATCCGGTTGTCGCGCCCGACGCGCGTCGGTCCGCGCAGCACCGCATGCGATCCGATCCGGGACCCGGCGCCGACCTGCACATCCGGCCCGATGACGGCGAAGGGTTCCACCGTGACGTTCTCGTCCAGGCAGGCGCGCGGGTCGACGACGGCGCGCGCGTCGATCAAGTCTCGAGCGCTCGCGCAGTGCACATGAGATCGGCGCAGGCCACGATCTTGCCTTCGACCAGGGCCTGGGTGCTGAACATCCAGATGCCGCGTTTGTGACGCGTCATCAGGGCCTCCAGCACCATCTGGTCGCCGGGCTCCACCGGCTGCTTGAAGCGCGCGTTGTCCACACCGACGAAGTAGTAGAGGACATTGGCGCCGGCCTCCTCCCGGGCGCTCGCCATGGCCAGGATCCCGGTCGCCTGTGCCAGCGCCTCCAGGATCATCACCCCCGGCATGACCGGGCGCTGCGGAAAATGCCCGGGGAAGAACGGCTCGTTGATGGTGACATTTTTCAGGGCGCGCAGCGATTTGCCGGGTATGCATTCCAGGACCTTGTCGATCAGCAGGAACGGATAGCGGTGCGGCAGGCGCTTCAGCACTGCGTGGATGTTCATCGTAGTCAATGGCGTAACCTTGTCGTCGCTGGTTGGCGCTGTGAGCTGCGGCGGGGACGCGGAAGCGCGCCGGCCGCCGGCAGACCGATCTGCCGTATTCATTCCTTCCCCTCGCCTGACGTCGGTGCCGCCGCGACCCGCTCCAGAGCCTTGACACGCTGCGCGAGCTCCTCGAGCTGGCGCAGCCGGGCGATGTTGCGACGCCACAGCATATTGGTCTGCAGCGGCATGCCGGAGGAGTACAGCCCCGGCTGGGTGATGGATTTGGTCACCATGGACATGCCGGTGACGTGCACGTCGTCGGCAATCTCCAGATGGCCGCCGATGCCGGTTCCGCCGCCGATGGTGCAGTTGCGTCCAATATGCGTGCTGCCGGCGATGCCCACGCAGCCGGCGATGGCGGTGCAGGCGCCGATGCGCACGTTGTGACCCACCTGGATCTGGTTGTCGAGCTTCACTCCGTGCTCGATCACGGTGTCGTGCACCGCGCCTCGGTCGACGGTGGTATTGGCGCCGATCTCGACGTCGTCGCCGATGCTGACCGCGCCGACCTGTGGCACCTTGATCCAGACCTCGCCCTGTTTGGCGAGGCCGAAGCCGTCGGCGCCGATCACCACGCCGGGATGCAGCAGCACGTTGCGCCCGATGCGGCTGCCGTGACACACGGTGACGTGCGCCACCAGCCGCGAGCATTCGCCGATGCTGGAATGGGCTTCGATGATGCAGCCTGGTCCCACCTGTACGCCTGCGGCGAGGACCACGCCCTCCTCCACCACGCAATGCGCACCCACCCAGACGTCCGGATCGATGCTGCTCGCCGCGCTGACGCTGGCACTTGGGTGGATGCCGCGCCGTGCCGGCGGCGGCGGATACAGCAGGCCCGCCACGCGTGCATAGGTGACATGCGGGTTCTCGCTCACCAGCGCCGAAACCGGGCACTCGGCGAGAAACTCGCGCGCGAGGATCACGGCCGAAGCGCCGGTGGCGGCGAGATACCTGCGATAGCGCGCACTTACCAGGAAGCTGATGGCGCCCGGGCCGGCGTTCTCGAGGCTGGCGACCGAGCTGATCAGGCACTGCGCATCGCCGTGCAGCTGCGTGCCGGTCTGCTGCGCCAGCTCGCCGAGTGTGAGTGGCATCGGCGTTGCGGTCACTTGCCGCCCGAGGCCTTGAACTCGCTCTTGAGCTTCTGCAGCACCCTGGGCGTGATGTCCACCTGATCGCTGGCGAAAATCGCATCGCCGACGATGAGGTCGTACTTCTCCTGCTTGGCGAGCTCCTGAATCACTTCGAACACCCGGCGCTGCAGCTTGCCGAGCTCCTCGTTGCGGCGGATGTTGAGATCCTCGCGGAACTCGTCCTGCGAGTTCTTGATCTCGCGCTTGCGCGACAGCATGTCGCGATCGAGCTTGTTGCGCTCGGAATCGCTCATCACCGCGGCATCGCGCGAGGCCTTGTCCTCCAGCGCACGCAGCTGCTTCTGGGCGGCGAGCAGCTCCTTCTCGCGCGGCGCGAACTCCGATTCCAGCTTCTTGCGTGCGGCATCGGCCTGCGGGGCCTCGTCCATGATCCGTACGGGGTTGACGTAGCCGATGCGGAAATCGGCCGCCTGGGCCGTCGATGCCAGGGCCAACCCGGCGCCCAAACAGAGAGACCATATGAGCTTTTTCAAGGTACCTACTCCAGATGAATGATCAAGCCTTGACGCCGGCACGGCGCTGCACCGGCCGTGGCGCCGCCGCGCGATGCCTCGCCTCGAGATCAGAACTGCGTACCGAGTGTGAATTGGAACGCCTGCGTCTCGTCCCCGCTCTGCGCGTTCAGAGGCTTGGCGACGCTGAAAGCCAGCGGGCCGACCGGGGAGAGCCAGATGGCGCTCAGGCCCACCGAGTAGCGCAGGTCCCCCACGTTGAAGCTGGCATTGTCGAATACGTTACCGATATCGTAGAAGGCGCTCAAGCGCAGCGACTTGGATTCCTTCTGAAACGGCGCCGGAAACAGCAGCTCGGCGTTACCCACCACACGGAAACTGCCCCCCAGGGGATTGCCGTTGGAATCGCGGGGACCGAGGGTGTTGTCCTTGAATCCGCGCACCGAGCGCACGCCGCCGGCATAGAAATTCTCGAAGAACGGCAGCGCGTCAGTATCGCCGTATCCGTCTCCATAGGCCACCTCTCCGTTCAGGGACAGGGTGAGCGCGCGCGTCAAAGGGAGGTAGCGCAGCTGCCGGTAGCTCAGCTTGTAATAATCCAGGCTGGCGCCGGGCACGCTCACCTCGGCCGAGACGGTCTGCAGGCCGCCTCGGTCGGGGAAGATCGCCCGGTTGCGGGTGTCGTGCGACCACGAGCCGTTGAGCTTGATGGTGTCGAAGGTGTCGCCGTTGGCGGCGATGAAGTCGGTGACTTCCAGCGGCGAGAAGCTGGTGGTGTTGATGCGCGTGTGCTCGTAGCCCGCCTGCATGCGGATGGTATCGAACTCGTTGATCGGTATTCCGAAGTTGACATTGCCCCCATACACGTCCGTGGTGTAGTTGGAGAGGTTGGCCTGTGAGGCATCGGTGGTACGGAAATAGGCGCTGAAGCCGCGGCTTACCCCGTCCAGGGTCCAGTAGGGATTGAGATAGGAAAAGCTGTAGATCTGGTTGACGGTGCTGTTGTTGAAGGCGAAGCTTACGCGATTGCCGCTGCCGAGGAAGTTGTCCTGGGTGAGCGCGGTGTTGAACAGCACGCCCTGCGACTGCGAGTAGCCCACCCCCACCTGCACGCTTCCGGAGAGCCGCTCGGTCACCGTGTAGTTCACATCCACCTGATCGGTGGTGCCCGGCACCGCGGGCGTCTCCACCGTCACGTCCTCGAAGTAGCCGAGGCGCTGCAGGCGCTCGCGCGAGCGGTTCACCGCCGCGGTGGAGAACCACGCCCCTTCGAGCTGGCGCATCTCGCGGCGCAGCACCTCGTCGCGGGTGCGCGCATTGCCGATGAAGTTGATGCGGCGCACGTAGACGCGCTTGCCCGGGTCGACGAAGAAGGTGAGCGTTACCTGCTTGGTCTTGGGCTTGATGTCCGGTACGGTGTTGACATTGGCGAAGGCATAGCCTTCGTTGCCCAGACGCTCGCCGATACGGGTTGCGGTTGCCGTCGCCTCCTTGCGCGAGAACACCTCACCTTCGTGGACCGAGACCAGCGGATAGAGCTGCTCCGGCGCGACCACCAGATTGCCCGCGAGCTTGACCTGGTCGACAGTGAACTGCTCGCCCTCGGTGACGTTGATGGTGATGTAGATGTCGCGCTTGTCGGGCGTGATCGACACCTGGGTGGAGTCGATGTTGAAGTTGATGTAGCCGCGATCGAGGTAGAAGGAACGCAGCGACTCGAGGTCGGCGGCGAGCTTTTCACGCGAGTACTGGTTGCTTCCCGTGTAGAACGAGAACAGCGTGGGACCGGTGAGCTGAAAGGTCTTCAGCAGTTCCTTGTCGCCGAAGCGCCGGTTGCCGACGATGTTGATGTCGAGGATGCGCGCCACGCGACCTTCCGAGATGTCGATGGCGACGCCGACGCGATTGCGCTCCAGCGGCGTCACGGTCGAGGTGATGCGCACCCCGTACTTGCCGCGGCTGAAATACTGCCGGCGCAGCTCCTGCTCGACCTTGTCCAGCATGGAACGATCGAAGACCCGCCCCTCGGCCAGGCCGATCTCCTTCAACGCATCCTTCAGCTTGTCGGTCTCGATGTCGTGATTGCCCGAGATCTTGATGTTGGCGATGGCCGGACGTTCGGTCACCGAAACGATGAGCACGCCGCCCTGGCGCTCCAGGCGCACGTCCCGGAAGAACCCGGTCTGGAACAGGTCGCGGATCGCCGTCGAGGCACTTGCCTGTGTCAGGGTGTCTCCGACCTTCACCGGTAGATAGTTGAAGACCGTGCCGGCCGAGATGCGCTGCAGCCCCTCGACCCGGATATCCTCCACCTTGAAGGGCTCGAAAGCCCACGCCCGGGTGAGCAGCTGGCTTACCAGGAACAGCAACCACCAGGCTTTCTTCATGGGACCCCAGATTGTTTTAACCTGCATATCTCACCGGGATCCGGGTGTTGGCGAAAGAGCTCGTGTGTGTGGACGCCGCGCCGGAGCCGAAGGGATTGCCCTCGCCATTCGTCGAGTGAAGAGCGATGCCGCGCGCGAGAACCGGCCAGCGCCGGGACAGGCATTCCTCCCCTGCATTACCGTCTCTTCCCGGTCTGCAGGATGTCGACGATTTCCGGCACGACAGGCCGTTCCAACGCCGCCCGATGGGATGCGCGGGTCGGAGGTTCGAGCGAGCGTCAACCGAAAAGGCGCGCCAGATCGTTGTAGAAGGCCACGGTCATGAGCGCCAACAGAACGGCGATTCCGACCTTCTGCCCCAACACCTGGGTCCGTTCGGAGACCGGCCCCCCCTTGAAAAGCTCAATAAGGTAATACATCAGATGCCCGCCATCCAGTACCGGTATGGGCAGCAGGTTGAGCACGCCGAGGCTGATGCTCACCACGGCGAGAAAAGCCAGGAACGACGACATGCCGACGGTGGCCGACTGGCCGGCGTATTGTGCGATGCTGATGGGGCCGCTGATGTTCTTCACCGAGGCCTGGCCGCTCACCATCTTCCACAGCATGCGCACCGTCAGCAGCGACATTTCGCCGGTTTTCGAAACCGCCGCGCCGATGGCGTGCAGCGGTCCATAACGGTATTCGGTGCGCAGGTCCTGCAATGCGCCTTGCGGCACCCGCCCGTAGGCCCCGATGCGGCCGATGACCCCGTTCTGGGTCTCCACCGCGTCGGGGCGCAGCTCAACGGTGTGGCGGGTGCCGTCGCGCGCAATCTCCACCTGCAGCCTGGCATCGGGATGGTCTCGCACCACGTCCACCCACTGCTCCCATTCGCTGATGGGCTTGCCGTTCACCGCGACGACGCGGTCGCCCGCCTGCAGGCCGGCGTGCTCTGCGGCACCACCAGGCTCGACCTTGTCGATGACGGGCGGCAGGTGCGGACGCCATGGCCGCAGTCCGAGATTCTCCAGCAACCCGCCATCGTCCATGAGCGCGTCCGCATCGCGCAGATGCAAGGTGCGCTGGATCAGGTGATCGCCGGAGGTGCGCACGCGCACGCGTATGACGTCGCCATTCATGGCGGCGTCGAGCAGCTCCAGCGCCGTGGTGTCCCAGGTCGGCGTGGTTGTGCCCTCGACCGATACGATCTCTTCGCCGTTTTCGAAGCCCGCCTGTGCCGCGGGCGATCCCGGCACCGCGTCGCCGACCACGGGCCGCACCCCGACCACGCCGATGACGAACATCAGCCAGTAGGCCACCACCGCCAGCAGCAGGTTGAACAGCGGCCCGGCGGCGACGATGGCGATGCGCGTGAAGGTCGGCTGGCGGTTGAACGCCCGGTCGCGCTCGGCGGGTGCCACCTCGCCCTCGCGCTCGTCGAGCATCTTCACATAGCCGCCGAGCGGCAGCGCCGCCAGCACGTACTCGGTGTCGTCCCTGCCGCGGCGGCGCCACAGCGGCGCGCCGAAGCCCACCGAGAAGCGCAGCACCCGCACGCCGAGCCGGCGCGCGACCCAGAAGTGGCCGAACTCGTGGATGGTGACCAGCAGGCCCAGCGTGATGGCAAATGCCAGCAGGGAAGTGAGAAACGTGCTCATGAGCTTGCGCTGCGGCGCGGGTGCGCGGCGATGCCGGCGCCAGCCGACTCCCGTGCCCGTGCGTCTGCCTCCTGTATGACCTCGAGGGATTCCGCGGACTGCGGCGTGATGGCCGCGAGCGTCTGCTCGATCACCTCCGCGATGCCGGTAAAGGCGAGCCGGCCTTCCAGAAACGCCTGGACCGCGACCTCGTTGGCGGCGTTCAATATGGCCGGTGCCGTTCCCCCGGCGGCGAGCGCCTCCTGCGCCAGGCGCAGGCAGGGAAAACGCACCGGGTCGGGGCGCTCGAAATCGAGCCGTGCCACCTGGAAGATGTCGAGGCTGGCCACGCCCGAGTCCATGCGCTCCGGCCAGGCGAGGGCATGGGCGATGGGCGTGCGCATGTCGGGGTTGCCAAGCTGCGCGAGCACCGAGCCATCGGCGTATTCCACCATGGAATGGATGACACTTTGTGGATGCAGGACCACCTGGATGTGCTCGGCGCGGGTGTTGAACAGAAAGCACGCCTCGATCACTTCCAGGCCCTTGTTCATCATGGTGGCAGAGTCGACCGAGATCTTGCGCCCCATGACCCAGTTGGGATGGGCGCAGGCCTGTTCCGGCGTGACGCCAGGCAGCGCCTCGAGCGGCGTGCTGCGAAACGGTCCCCCCGAGGCGGTGAGCAGGATGCGGCGCACGCCGTTCGCCTGAAGCCCGCGCGCGAAATCGGCCGGCATGCACTGGAAGATGGCGTTGTGCTCGCTGTCGATGGGCAGCAGCTGCGCCCCGTTGCGCTGCACCTCTTCCATGAACAAGTGCCCCGCCATCACCAGCGCCTCCTTGTTGGCGAGCAGCACGCGCTTGCCGGCGCGGGCGGCGGCGAGTGCGGGTGCGAGCCCCGCCGCACCGACGATGGCCGCCATGACATGGCGCACCTGGGGCAGCGCCGCCACCTCGAGCATGCCTGCCTGTCCGGCGAGCACGCGGGTGGGCAGACCGGCCGCCTGCAGGCGCTGCTGCAGCCGCGCCGCGGCGCCGGCATCGGCCATAACCGCGAGCTCCGGCCGGTGCGCCTGGCACTGCCCGAACAGGCCCTCCACGTCGCGGTGGGCGGTCAGGGCTACGACACGAAAGCGCTGCGGGTGGCGTGCCAGCACATCCAGCGTGCTGACGCCGATGGACCCGGTGGCCCCCAGCACGGTGACGCCCGCAGGCGCGGCGCAGGACGCATCGTGGCACGCGGCTCCGGCCTGAGACGCACTCATGCGTGCAGCCAGCGCAGGCCGAGCAGGAACACCGGCGCCGCTGCCGTGATGCTGTCGATGCGGTCGAGCACCCCGCCGTGACCAGGCACCAGGGTCCCGCTGTCTTTCACTCCGCTGTGGCGCTTCATCATGCTTTCGAAGAGGTCCCCGACCACGGAAAACGCAGTCGCCAGCAAACACAGGACAATAAACCAGGGCAGGGCGTTCGCGGGTACCGCCAGGGCCGCGCCGCCTGCCGCCGCATACACCGCGACCGCGCCCAGCGCGCCGTAGACACCGGCACGTGTCTTGCCGGGGCTGAGCGCGGGCGCCAGCTTGGTGCGCCCCCAGCGCCGGCCAGTGAAATAGGCGCTGCTGTCTGCGACCCAGATGAGCGCCAGCAGGAACAGCACCAGCCAGGCGCCGCGTGTGCCCTGGGCGTGCAATCCCACCAGCGCCGTCCAGGCGGGCACCAGGGTCAGCAGTCCGGCCCCGGCCTTGAGCACCCGCGTGACGCTGCTGCGCTGCGCCCCGTAGCGGTGGTGCGCGAGCCAGAAGGTCGCAGCCAGCCACCAGGCGACTCCGACCCCCAGCACCACGCTGAGTCCCGCGGCGTCTGCGCTCATCCACCACGCAATCCATAGTGCGCAGGCCGTCAGCAGCACGTAGCCGCCGCGCGCCGCGCTCGAGACCAGACCGACCAGCCGCGACCACTCCCAGGCCCCTGCCAGGGCGATCACGGCCAGCACTGCGCCGAGCCCGGCGCTGGACAGCACCAGCACCGCGTACGCCATGATGCCGGCCAGCACCAGCCCCGTGAGCAGGCGCAGTCTAAGCACCCTTCAACTGCTCCACCTGCTCCCCGGTGCAGCCGAAGCGCCGCTGTCGTCCCGCATACCAGGCCAGCGCCATCTGAAAGGCGTCGACGCCGAAGTCCGGCCACAAGGCGTCGGTGAAATATAACTCAGTATAGGCAAGCTGCCAGAGCAGGAAATTGCTGATGCGCTGTTCTCCGCCGGTGCGGATGAACAGGTCGGGCTCCGGCAGATCGTGCAGCGACTGGCACTCGCCGAGCAGCTCCGGAGTGATGTCTCCGGCGCCGAGTTCGCCCACCTCGATGCGCCGCGCGACACAGCGCGCCGCCTCGGTGATGTCCCAGCGTCCGCCGTAATTGGCGGCGATCACCAGCACCAGGCGCCGATTGTCGCGCGTCTTCTCCTCCCCCGCGGCAATGTGGCGCTGCAGCTTCTCGGGAAACGCCGCGCGGTCGCCGATCACGCGCAGGCGCACGCCGTTGCGGTGCAGCTTGCTCACCTCGCGTTGCAGCGTGGTGAGGAACAGCTCCATCAGCAGCCCGACCTCACGCTTGGGACGGCGCCAGTTCTCGCTGCTGAAGGCAAACAGCGTCAGCACCTCGATGCCGCGATCGATGCACACCTCCACCACCCGGCGCACCGACTCCACGCCCGCGCGATGGCCGAGGTGCCGCGGCAGCTTGCGCCGCGCCGCCCAGCGGCCATTGCCGTCCATGATGATGGCGACGTGTCGCGGCAGCGTGCTGGTGAGGCGCTCCAGCGGTGGAAGGGGACTCTCGTCAGACATTGAGGGCTTGGCCTTGTGGCTGGGTTCCGCGCACCGTCCGCTGGCAAAAGCCGACGACCTCGTGCGGGTGTACTGGCCGCCTGTCAGATCTCGAGCAGCTCCGCCTCCTTGGCCTCGAGCAGCTTGTCGACTTCCGCCACATGGCGGTCCGTCAGCTTCTGGATTTCCTCTTCGGCGCGCCGTTCCTGATCCTCCGATACCATTTTCTCCTTGACCAGCTCCTTCAGGTGGGCAATGGCGTCACGGCGGATGTTGCGCACCGCCACCCGCGCACCTTCGCCTTCGTGGCGCACCACGCGGATCAGCTCGCGGCGGCGTTCTTCGTTGAGCGGCGGCAGGGGAATGCGAATGACCGTTCCCGCGGTGCTCGGGTTCAGGCCGAGATCCGAGGTCAAAATGGCCTTTTCCACCGCCTGCACCAGGTTCTTTTCCCAGGGCGTGACGGAGAGGGTGCGCGCGTCGACCGCGGAAACGTTGGCCACCTGGTTGAGCGGAACTTCGCTGCCGTAGTAGCTGACGGTGATGTGGTCGAGCAGGCTGGTATGGGCACGTCCGGTGCGCAGCTTCGTCAGGTCCTGCTTGAGCGTGGCCACGCTCTTGGCCATGCGCTCGGCGCTGTCTTTCTTGATGTCCTCTATCATGAGCCCGTACCTCTCTCGACTATGGTACCGATATCCTCGCCCTGCACCACCCGCATCAGGTCCTGATCCCGGAAGATGTTGAACACCCGCAGCGGCATGCCATGGTCGCGGCACAGCACGATGGCGGTGGCGTCCATGACGCCGAGCTTGCGGTGCAAGATTTCGTCATAGCTCAGGCGCGGGTAGTGCACGGCGCCCGGATCCTGCCTGGGATCGGCGGAGTACACGCCGTCGACCTTGGTGGCCTTGAACATCACGTCGGCGCCGATCTCGATGGCGCGCAGGCTGGCCGCCGAGTCGGTGGTGAAGAACGGATTGCCGGTGCCGGCGGCGAAAATCACTACCCTGCCCTTTTCCAGATGACGGATGGCGCGGCGGCGGATGTAGTCCTCGCACACCTGGTTGATCTTGAGCGCGGACATCACCCGCGCATGCACGCCGATGCGCTCCAGCGCGTCCTGCATGGCAAGCGAGTTGATCACCGTGGCCAGCATGCCCATCTGGTCGCCGGTGACGCGGTCGATGCCGGCGGCCGCCAGCCCCGCTCCGCGGAAGATGTTGCCGCCGCCGATCACCAGCCCGACCTGCACGCCCAGGCGGTTGACCGCCTGGATCTCGGTGGCGATGCGCCGCAATGACGGCCGGATCGATGCCGTAGTCGCACCGGCCCATCAGCGCCTCGCCGCTGAGCTTGAGCAGGATACGGCGGTACACGGGCTGGGTCATGACGGGAAACTTCCGGCGCCAGGAGAATTGCCCGTGCGGAGCGGGGCACCTGCCGCGCGTCCGGCGCGATGCCGGGGCCGGGCAGGCATCACTTGCCCCGTGCCTGCGCCATCACCTCCGCAGCAAAGTCCTCGGACTTCTTCTCCAGTCCCTCGCCGACCTCCATGCGACTGAAGCGCACCACCCGGGCCCCGGCACCGCGCAGGAGCTTCTCCACGCTCTGATCGGGATCCTTGACGAACGGCTGGCCGAGCAGCGTCACCTCGCCGAGGAACTTCTTCACGCGCCCTTCCACCATCTTGTCGATGATGGCCGCGGGCTTGCCGCTCTCCGCCGCCTGGGCGGCGAAGATCTCGCGCTCCTTCGCCAGCAGCTCGGGCGGCACATCGGCCTCGGTGACGCACACCGGACGGCTCGCCGCCACGTGCATGGCGATGTCCCGCGCGAGCGCCTCGTCGCCCCCGCGCATCTCGACCAGCACGCCGATGCGCGTGCCGTGCAGGTAGGTGCCGATCACGGCATCGCTCTGATAGCGCACGAAGCGGCGCACGTTGATGTTCTCGCCGAGCTTGGCGATCAGCGCCAGGCGCGCCGCATTCACGCTGGCGCCGCCCTCGGCGAGCGGCATCTCCGCCAGTGCCCCCGGATCCTGCGGATCGCTCTCCATCACCCGCATCGCCACGGCGTCGGCGTAGCCGCGAAAATCGTCGCCCTTGGAGACGAAATCGGTTTCGCAGTTGACTTCCACCAGGACCGCCCGGCGCCCATCGGCACCGCGGGCGAGCGCAATGACGCCCTCGGCTGCGATGCGTCCGGCCTTCTTGTCCGCCTTGGCGACACCGGCCTTGCGCATCAGTTCCACGGCGGCCTCCAGGTCGCCGGCGGTCTCCACCAGGGCCTTCTTGCACTCCATCATTCCGGAGCCGGTACGTTCCCGCAGCTCTTTCACCAGTGCGGCGGTGATCTCCATAACCATGTCCTCTGCTTCATTCGGTTGACGACTACGGTGCGGTGCGGCGAGCGCGCCGGGCAGCACCCGTGCGCGGGGGCTCGCCCCTGAAGCTCAACCTCCCGCTTCGCCCTCTGTGGCATCCGCGGGCAGGACCGCCGGGGCCTGCTCCTCGGAGGCGGCGGCGCCATCGCCGGAGGCGGCAGCGGCGCCATCGGCGGACGGGGCGCCGGCCCCATTGCCGGGGCCATGCGCCGCGGCGGGCCGGCGCGCGGCCTTCTTGCGCACCGGCACCCGGGCGCCCTTGCGTGGCGTATCCTGCATCGCGGGAGCACCGTGCTCGTCGAGCTCCACGAAGTCGTCCTCGCCGCCTTCCAGTTGCGGAACCGAGCCCCGGCCGTCGATCACCGCCTGCGCCGCGCCTTCGACATAGAGCTGGATGGCGCGGATGGCATCGTCGTTGCCGGGAATGACGTAGTCGACGCCCTCGGGGCTGTTGTTGGTATCCACCACGCCGACTACGGGAATTCCGAGCTTGGTGGCCTCGCTGACGGCGATCTTCTCGTAGCCGACGTCGATCACGAACAGCGTGTCAGGCAGGCGCGGCATGTCCTTGATGCCGCCCAGGCTGCGCTCGAGCTTTTCGATCTCGCGACGGAAGTTCAGCACCTCCTTCTTGTTGAAGCGATCGAAGGTGCCGTCGTTCTGCATGGTCTCGAGGTCCTTGAGACGCTTGATCGACTGCTTGATGGTCTTGAAGTTGGTGAGCATGCCACCCAGCCAGCGGTGATTGACATAGGGCATGCCGCAGCGCTTCGCCTCCTGCGCGATCACCTCGCGAGCCGCGCGCTTGGTCCCGACGAACAGGATGACGCCCTTGCGCGAGGCGAGGCTGCCGAGATAGTTCATGGCGTCGCCGTACAGCGGAAGGGTTCTTTCGAGATTGATGATGTGGATCTTGTTGCGTTCACCGAAGATGAAAGGCGCCATCTTCGGGTTCCAGTAGCGGGTCTGGTGCCCGAAATGCACGCCAGACTCCAGCATCTGGCGCATGGATACATTGGCCATGAAGTACTCCGGATGGTAGGGTTGAGCCTCCATGCGCCCCATGCAGCGACCCGGGAGCAAGTGCGATGTGATCGGAAAGTCGGCGGACGGGAACTCCACTCATCCCGGTGCGTCTGACCCTGGACCGGCTCGCGACGCTCGCGGGCACCCCGCTGCACGTGACGGCGCATGTGCGAATTTGCTTGTCAGGCGCGCGCTTTATACCATATCCGCGCGGGTCCAACAATCGCCTCGCCCGCCCCGCGTAGCCCGAGCCCCACCGAGAGATGAGCGCAACCATCAAGACCGCCGAGGAGATCGAAAAGATGCGCATCGCCGGCCGGCTGGCCGCCGATGTCCTGCAGATGATCGGGCCGCACGTGCGCGCGGGCGTCACGACCGAGGAGCTCGACCGGCTTTGTCACGACTACATCGTCGACGTGCAGCAGGCGATCCCGGCGCCGCTCAACTACCGCGGATTTCCCAAGTCCATCTGCACCTCGGTGAACCATCAGGTCTGCCACGGCATCCCGGGCGAACAAGCGGCTCAAGAACGGCGACATCCTCAACATCGACGTCACCGTCATCAAGGACGGCTACCACGGCGACACCAGCAAGATGTTCCTGGTGGGCGACGCGCCGTCCATCGCCCGGCGCCTGGTACGCATCACCTACGAGTGCATGCGCATCGGCATCGACCTGGTGCGCCCGGGGGTGCGGCTGGGCGACATCGGGCATGCCATCCAGCAGCATGCCGAACGCAACAACTGCTCCATCGTGCGCGAATACTGCGGCCACGGCATCGGCCGCGTGTTCCATGAAGAGCCCCAGGTGCTGCATTATGGCACTCCCGGGACGGGCCTGGCGCTGGAACCGGGGATGACCTTCACCATCGAGCCCATGGTCAATGCCGGCAAGCGGCACGTGAAGATGCTGCCGGACGGCTGGACGGTGGTGACCAAGGACCACAGTCTGTCGGCCCAATGGGAGCACACCGTCCTGGTCACGGCGGACGGGCACGAGGTGCTCACCATGCGTCCCGAAGAAGAGCCCTAGCGGCGCAGCCACGAGGTCCACCACTCGACCATGACCAGTGCGCAACGCGATTCGGGCATTGTTCCGGGCGGTCCCCTGCCGCTGTGCGACTGCGCAACCTTCGACGCCGAGCTCGCCCAGGGCGCCGAGCCGCTGGCGCTGTTTCGCGACGCGCTGCGCAACGGCGCTGCCGCGCTGCTGCAGCGCTTCCACTCCGGTGCGGCCGCCGCGGAACTGGTGCACGGACGCGCCGGCCTCATCGACCTCATCGTGGTCCGCGCCTGGCGACGCTTCCTGGATGATGGGCTCACCGACATCGCCCTGATCGCCGTCGGCGGATATGGCCGTGGCGAGCTGCATCCGGGCTCCGACATCGACCTCATGGTGCTGCTGGAGGGCGCCGCGCACCAGCGTTATCGCGAGCGCATGGAGCAGTTCCTGACCTTTCTGTGGGACATCGGACTGGAGGTCGGGCACAGCGTGCGCTCGCTCGAGGAGTGCGTGCGCGAGGCGACCGGCGACGTCACGGTCGCCACCAACCTCATGGAGTCGCGGCTGCTGGCCGGACCACATGTGCTGTTCGAGGCCATGCGTGCGGCGACCGGACCGGAGCGCATCTGGCCGACGCGCGAATTCTTCGAGGCCAAGTTCCGCGAGCAGCGCGCCCGCCATCACAAATACCACGATACCGGCTACAACCTGGAACCCAACGTCAAGGAGAGCCCCGGCGGCCTGCGCGACATCCAGATGATCGGCTGGGTGGCGAAGCGCCACTTCGGCGCCGAGACCCTGCACGATCTGGTCGGCCACGGCTTTCTCACCGAGGCCGAGTACGCCGCACTCATGGAAGGCCAGAAGCTGCTGTGGCGCATCCGCTTCGCGCTGCACATGCTGGCCGGGCGGCGCGAGGACCGCCTGCTGTTCGACCATCAGCGCGCGCTCGCCCAGGCGCTCGGTTATCACGACCACGGCCACCATCTCGCCGTCGAGCAGTTCATGCAGCGCTACTACCGCACGGTGATGGAACTGAGCCGCCTGAACGAAATGCTGCTGCAGCTGTTCCAGGAGGCCATCCTCTACGCCGACGATCCCGGCGTGCCGCAGCCGCTCAACAAACGCTTCCAGGTGCGCAAAGGCTTTCTCGAGGTGAGCCGGGCAGACGTGTTCCGCCATTACCCGTTTGCATTGCTCGAAGTATTCCTGCTGCTGCAGCAGCACCCCGAGCTCAAGGGTGTACGCGCCTCCACCATCCGCCAGATCCGCGATCACCGCCATCTCATCGACGACAAATTCCGTGACGACCTGCGCGCCCGCGCGCTGTTCATGGAGATCCTGCGCCAGCCCCAGGGGCTCAGCCACGAGCTGTGGCGCATGCACCGTTACGGCGTGCTGGCCGCCTACGTGCCAACCTTCGGCCACGTGGTGGGCCGCATGCAGTACGATCTGTTCCATGTCTACACCGTGGACGAGCACACGCTGTTCCTGGTGCGCAACCTGCGCCGCTTCACGGTCCCCGAGTGTGCCCACGAGTTTCCATTGTGCAGCGACATCATGCAGCGCCTGCCCAAACCGGAGCTGCTCTACCTGGCAGGGCTCTTCCACGACATCGCCAAGGGGCGCGGCGGCGATCATTCCGAGCTGGGGGCGCAGGATGCGGAGCACTTCTGCCTGCATCACGGCCTCAGCCGCTACGACGCGCGCCTGGTCACGTGGCTGGTGCGCAACCATCTGATCATGTCCATGACTGCGCAGCGCCGCGACATCAGCGATCCCGAAGTCATCAAGGAGTTTGCGCATCGAGTGGGCGACCAGAGCCATCTCAACTATCTGTACCTGCTTACCGTCGCCGACATCCGCGCCACCAATCCCAACCTGTGGAACTCCTGGAAGGACGCGCTGCTGCTCGAGCTCTACACCATGACCAAGCGCGCGCTGCGCCGCGGCCTGGAGAAGGGAGTGGACGTCGAGGAGCACATCCAGCAGATCCAGTCCCAGGCGCGCGCCCTGCTGCTGCAGATGGGACTCGACGAGGCGCGCATCCAGACCGTATGGAGCGATTTCAGCGAGGACTATTTCCTGCGCTACTCCGGCGATGAGATCGCCTGGCATACGCATTCCATCGCCGGCTCGACGCCGGCGGATCTGCCGCTGGTGCTGGTGCGCCAGGAGACGCGGCGCGGCAGCACCGAGGTGTTCATCCACACCCGCGACCACCACCACCTGTTCGCCCTGACCGCCTCGGCGCTGAACCAGCTCGGGCTCACCATCGTCGATGCCCGGCTCACCACCTCGAACAGCGGACTCACGCTCGACACTTATCTGGTGCTCGAGGACACCGGCGAGCCCATCAGCAACCCCTATCGCGTGCAGGAGATCCTCGCCACGCTCAAACAGGAGCTCGCGCGCACCGAGCAGCGCCCGCCCCCGGTGAGCCGGCGCATCCCACGGCAGCTGCGCCATTTCCACACCACCACGGAAGTCTCGTTCAGCGACGATACGCGCAACAATCGCACGGTGGTGGAGCTGATCACCGCCGACCGTCCCGGCCTGTTGTCACGCGTGGCGCAAGCCTTCCTCGATGCCGACGTGCGAGTGCAGAATGCCAAGATCGCCACCATCGGCGCGCGCGCCGAGGACGTGTTCTTCATCACTGACCGCGACAACCAGCCGCTGCACGACGAGGCGCAATGCACACGCCTGCGCAACATGCTGATCCGCTATCTGGACGAGCCGCACCCGGCCACCTCCAAAGCCTGACTGCTATTCCATGAGTTCCACGCCATTGCCATCCGGGTCACGGCAGAACAGCGCCGCGCGGCCCGAGCGGCTCACGGTGACGGGGACGCCGGCCTGCTGCAGCCGCGCGCGCAGCGCGCGCAGGTCGCTCACGCGCAGGGCCAGGTGCCGGTCGCGACCGGCGTGGGGCGGGCGGCCGGTCACCGGGTCGGGGTTGGGCAGCTCCAGCAGATGGATCTGCTGGGTGTCGACGGTGAGCCACGCGCCCGGGTAGCCGAGATCCGGGCGCTGCGGATCGACGCCGAGCCCCAGCAGGCCGCAGTAGAAATCCAGCGCGCGCTGCGTATCGCCCACCAGTACGCTGACGTGATGAATGGCGGTGATCTGTCCGCTCATGCCGATTCGCCCTCGCGGTATGCGGTGAGACAGGCGGCGAGCAGGATCAGCGCTCCGCCGCCCCAGTCGCGCCCCGACACGGTCTCGTTCGTGAGCAACAGCGAGGAGACCGCGCCGACTACCAGCTCGAACAGAAGAATGACCGCCGAGCGGTGCACCGGCATGCGCGTCACGCCATATTGCACCGAAACGGTCATGAGCACGTATCCCCCGAGCCCGAGCGCCACGGCGCCCAGCCACACCGGGCTGTTCGCGGGCGCCTGCGGTGGCGACAGCACGGCAATCCAACCCAGCGCCACCAGCACGTCGCCGGCCCAGCTCACCACGGTCTTCACGCCGACCGATACGTCCTGCAGCTTGCGCACCACGACGTTGGTAAGCGCGAAGGCGAAGCCCGAGGACACCGCGAGCCAGTCGGCCCGATCACGCGGCCAGGGCACGCCGAGCGTGGGGTCCCAGAGCATGACCAGTGCGCCGCTCACCGCCATCGCGAACACCAGCAGCGCGCGCCCGTCGAGACGCTCTCCCAACAGCAGCCAGCCCATGAGCACCGCCCACAGCGGGGAGAGATAGAACAGCAGCAGCACACGCACCACGGTGCCGTCGAGCACCGCGAGGATGAAGGCGACGTTGGTCCAGCCTGCGGCGAGTGCGATGATCAGCAGCCCGGAAGGATCGCGCGCCAGTTCGCGATGGCGCCGCAGCAGCAGCGGCGCGCCCACGGCGAACGCCGAGAGATAGGCGACGAAGGTATTCCACAGTCCGTGCAGGCCGGCCTGCTCCAGCAGGCGCAGGGGATACCAGACCAGTCCCCACATCGTCGCCGACAGCAGCAGACTCAACACCGGCAGCAGGCCGCCGGCAGGTTTCAAAGCCATGCGCGTATGTCCTATACTACGGCCCCTGCAAACGGCAGGACGCGCCCGCCGCCGCCGGCGCGTCACACCATACCCGTTCGATACCGCAAATGACAGCCGCCGGCCTGCCGTTTTCCACGCCCGTATGAACCCCGATCTCGCGCGGCTGCAGGCCTACCCCTTCGAACGGCTGGCGCGACTCAAGCACGATCTGCGAGCAGCGGCGGAGCTCGATCCGATCCTGCTCTCGATCGGCGAGCCACGGCATCCCGCGCCGCGCCTGGTCGTCGAAGCGCTGATCGCGCACCTGCACGGACTGTCCACCTATCCCACCACCCGCGGCGAGCCCGCGCTGCGTGAGGCGATTGCCGCATGGCTGGTGCGCCGTTTCGCTCTGCCTGCACAAAGCATCGATCCGGCGCGCCACGTGCTGCCCGTGAACGGTACGCGCGAGGCGCTGTTCGCCATCGCCCACTGCGTGGTGGACCGCAGCACGCGCCCGCTGGTGCTGATGCCCAATCCCTTCTACCAGATCTATGAAGGCGCCGCGCTGCTTGCGGGTGCCGAACCCTGGTACCTCAACAACGACGCCGACAACGGTTTCGTGCCCGATTACCTGCGCGTGCCGCAGGAGGTGTGGCGACGTTGCCAGCTGCTCTACCTGTGCTCGCCCGACAATCCGACCGGCGCGGTCACGCCGCGCACGACGCTGCAAGGGCTCATCGAGCTTGCCCAGCGCCACGATTTCCTCATCGCCGCCGACGAGTGCTACAGCGAGATCTACCCCGACGAGCAGCATCCGCCCGGCGGGCTGCTGGGTGCGGCAGCCGCCATGGGGTGCGACGACTATCGTCGTTGCCTGGTGTTTCACAGCCTGTCGAAACGCTCCAGCGTGCCCGGCCTGCGCTCGGGGTTCGTCGCCGGCGATGCCGCAGTACTGGAGCGTTTTCTCACCTACCGAACCTATCACGGCAGCGCCATGCCGCCGCCCACCCAGGCCGCCAGCCGCCGGGCCTGGAGCGACGAGCAGCATGTCATCGAAAACCGCACCCTCTATCGCGCCAAGCTCGACGCCGTGCTGCAGGTGCTGGAACCGGTGCTGGAAGTCGCGCGCCCCGCAGCCGGCTTCTATCTCTGGCCGCGCACGCCGGTGCCGGACACCGAGTTCACGCGCCGGCTGTATGCCGAGTACAACGTCACCGTGCTGCCTGGGACGTTCCTGTCCCGCGATGCCCACGGCGGCAACCCGGGAAGCCATCGGGTCCGCATGGCGCTCGTCGCGCCGCTCGAGGAATGCGTGACGGCCGCCCATCGTATCCGCGCCTGTGTCGAGGCGCTGCGCTAGAACTGCGAGGATCGAAATCATGAACATGCAGGAGATCATCGACGGTGCCTTCGATCGTCGCGCCGAGATCACGCCACGCAACGTGGATACCCATGTCAAGGAGGCGGTCGAGGAAGCCCTGCACCTGCTCGACACCGGCGCCGCGCGCGTGGCCGAGAAGCGCGACGGCCAATGGGTGGTCAACGACTGGCTGAAGAAGGCGGTGCTGCTCAGCTTCCGCATCGAGGACAACCGCTTCCTCAAGGGCGGCTTCACCAATTATTTCGACAAGGTGAGCTCCAAGTACGCCGACTTCAGCTCGCGCGACTTCCGCGACGCCGGCGTGCGCGTGGTGCCGCCGGCGGCCGCGCGGCGCGGCGCCTACATCGCCCCGGGCGTGGTGCTCATGCCTTCCTACGTGAACATCGGCGCCTATGTCGACGGCGGCACCATGGTCGATACCTGGGCCACCGTGGGCTCCTGTGCGCAGATCGGCCGCAACGTGCATCTGTCCGGCGGCGTCGGAATCGGGGGCGTGCTGGAACCGGTGCAGGCAAGCCCTACCATCATCGAGGACGACTGCTTCATCGGTGCGCGCTCGGAGATCGTCGAGGGCGTGATCGTCGAGCACGGCGCGGTCATCTCCATGGGCGTGTACATCGGCAAGAGCACCAAGATCTACGACCGCACGAGCGGCGAGGTCAGCTACGGGCGGGTGCCGGCGGGCGCCGTGGTGGTGCCCGGCAACCTGCCCTCCGCCGACGGCAGGTACAGCCTGTACTGTGCGGTCATCATCAAGCAGGTCGACGAAAAGACCCGCAGCAAGGTCGGCATCAACGAGCTGCTGCGCGACATCTGACCCGCTGCGGGAGAACCTCCGTGTCGGCAACCCTTGCCCTCGCCATGGAGCTGATTGCGCGCCCTTCGCTGACACCGCAGGATGCAGGTTGCCAGACGCTGCTCGGCGCGCGCCTGCAGGCGCTCGGCTTTACGCTGCAGCCGCTGCGCTTCGGTGAGGTGGACAATCTCTGGGCGCGCCGCGGCACGGCCGCACCGCTGTTCGTGTTCGCCGGACACACCGACGTGGTGCCGACCGGCCCCGCCGCGCAATGGACCTCTCCTCCTTTCGTGCCCGAAGTGCGCCACGGCATGCTCTACGGGCGCGGTGCCGCGGACATGAAAGGCAGCCTGGCGGCCATGGTGACCGCCTGCGAGCGTTTCCTCGCCGCGCATGCGCAACCCGCGGGCTCGATCGGTTTCCTCGTCACCAGCGATGAGGAAGGCCCCAGCACCCACGGCACGGTGAAGGTGATCGAGTGGCTGCAACAGCGCGCCGAGCCCATCGACTGGTGCCTGGTCGGGGAGCCCACCTGCGAGCGTGCGCTGGGCGATGTCATCAAGAACGGGCGGCGCGGCTCGCTCACCGGCGTACTCACGGTGCAGGGCGTGCAGGGGCACGTCGCCTACCCGCAGCTGGCGGAAAACCCGGTGCACCGCTCGCTCCCTGCGCTCGCCGAGCTCTGCGCCGAGGAATGGGACCGCGGCGACGCGCACTTCCCGCCCACCAGCTTTCAGATCTCCAACGTCCACGCCGGTACCGGCGCCACCAACGTGATCCCCGGCGCGCTGGAAGTGGTGTTCAATTTCCGCTATTCGCCGGCGCTCACCGAGCAGGTGCTGCGCGAGCGGGTGGCAGCGGTGCTCGACCGCCACGCGGTGCGCTATCAGCTCGACTGGTCGCATGCGGGCGGTCCGTTCCTGACCGAGCCCGGCCTGCTGGTTGCGGCCACGCAGCGCGCAGTGGCCGAAGTCGCCGGCATCGAGACGCGGCTGTCCACCTCGGGTGGCACTTCGGACGGGCGCTTCATCGCTCCCACCGGCGCCCAGGTGATCGAGCTCGGGCCGGTGAACACCACCATCCACAAGGTCGACGAATGTGTGGCGGTGGCGGACCTCGAGCTGCTGTCGCACGTCTACGAACGCGTGCTGGAGCATTTGCTGCTGCCTGCGACGACATGACCACCCGCCCCCGGAACGCCCCGGCACTGCTGTTGCTGTTGCTGCTCGCCGCCTGCGGGCAGTCCGTGCCGCGATTGCCGGCGCTGCCTGCCGATGCGGTGATTGTGGCGTTCGGCGACAGTCTCACCTTCGGCACCGGCGCAGATCCCGACCAGAGCTACCCTGCGGTGCTGGAGCAGCTTGCCGGACGCCGCGTGGTGAATGCCGGTGTACCCGGCGAGGTCACGGCGCAAGGACTGCAACGCCTGCCGAAGCTGCTCGATCAGGAACATCCGAACCTGCTGATTCTGTGCCACGGTGGCAACGACCTGCTGCGTCGCCTGGGGTCGGAGCAGATGCGCAGGAACCTCGGGGCCATGATCGAGCGCGCGCGGCAGGCCGGCGTCTCCGTAGTGTTGATCGGCGTACCCCGCCCCGCCCTGCTACGCCTGCACAGCGCCGATGTGTACGACCAGCTCGCCGACCACTACACCCTGCCGTTCGAAGACGAGGCGCTGGCACAGATCGAATCGGACGCCACGCTCAAGTCCGACCAGATCCATCCCAATGCCCAGGGCTACCGCAAGCTCGCCGAAGCGGTGTATGCACTGCTGCGGCGGGCAGGTGCATTGTGAACCGCCTGCGGTGAACCGCCGCAGGTGTACATTTCAGCCTGCCGAGCGCGGTACATCGCCCCTGAAGAGGGGTGGGCAAGCGACCACCCGGCGTTCGTTCAACCTGCCGCGCGCGGCACACCGCCCGTGGGAGCGGGGCTGCGCACCGCGATCCTGCGGCGCACGGCGCCGCCGAATCCGCAACCTTGTGTGAGCCGGGGGTGCCCCTCGTGCGGGCATCGTGATAATGCGTCCCTGCGGGCCGCCATGCCGGCGGCGCGATGATTGGCTTGCGCGCGGGCGACGGATTTGCTGTAGTGCTTCCCTGACTGCGGCAGGCTTGCGCGCGATGCGATCGGACCGCTGCAGAGAGAACGTCCATGTCCTCCCACCCAATATCCACGGACACTCTTCCCGTTTCGCCTGCGACGCAACCCGACTGCGCGGCGCGCCGCTGGCACGTGGGCGGGCGCGTGCAAGGGGTGGGTTTCCGCCCGTTTGTGTATCGTCTCGCGCACCGGCTCGGCCTCAGCGGCTGGGTGCGCAACGAGCTGGGGGAGGTCAGCATCGTCACCGAAGGACCGTTGCAGCAGGTGCAGGCCTTCGGCGTGGCATTGCTTGCCGAGGCGCCGCCGCTGGCGCGGCCCGAGTTGATCGCGAGCGCAGCGGTGGCACCGCAACGCCTGGCCGGCTTTCGCATTCTCGCCAGTCGCGAGGATGCGCAGGCGCACATCCATCTGCCGCCCGACTACTACACCTGCGAGGATTGTCTCGCCGAGCTGCACGATCCTGCGGACCGGCGCTATCGCTATCCCTTCATCAACTGCACGCAGTGCGGCCCGCGTTACACGATCATCGACCGGCTGCCCTACGACCGACCCGCCACCAGCATGGCGCGCTTCGAGCTGTGCCCCGCTTGCCGGGCCGAGTACCTCGACCCGCTCGACCGGCGCTTCCATGCCGAGCCGGTCGCCTGCCCGCAATGCGGTCCGTCGCTCACGCTGCAGCTGCCGGGTGCTGCGCCCATCGCGGATACCGCACAGGCACTGGACGGCTGTGTCACGGCGCTGCGTGCCGGGCGGGTGCTCGCGGTAAAAGGCGTGGGCGGCTATCACCTGCTGTGCGATGCCACCAATGGCGATGCCATCGCGCATCTGCGCGCAACCAAGCCGCGCCCGCACAAGCCGCTCGCGGTCATGGTGCCGGCACGCGGTGCCGACGGCCTGGACGCGGCGCGCGCTATCGCCGTGCTGCAAGCCGACACGGCGGCGCTGCTGCGCGATCCGGCGCGTCCCATCGTCCTGGTGCCGCTGCGGCCCGAGGCGGCGCTTTCGCCGGCCGTCGCCCCCGGTCTGCGCGAGGTGGGACTCATGCTGCCCTACAGCCCGCTGCACCACCTGCTGCTCGATGCCTGCGGCAGCGCGCTGGTCGCCACCTCCGCCAATCTGAGCGGCGAGCCGGTGCTCACCGAGGCCGAGGAGGTCGAGCGCCGCCTCGCGCATGTCGCGCAGGGCTTTCTGCACCACAACCGCCCGATCCGCCGCCCGGCGGACGACGCCGTGTTGCGACCCATCGCGGGTGCGGCACGTCCGTTGCGTCTGGGGCGCGGCGGCGCGCCGCTGGAAATCGCCCTGCCCTTCGCGCTGCGCGAGCCGCTGCTCGCACTCGGCGGCCATCTGAAGAACAACATCACGCTGGCCTGGGAGCGGCGTGCCGTGATCTCGCCGCACATCGGCGATCTCGGCTCGCCGCGCAGCCTCGAGGTGTTCGAGCAGGTGATCGCCGATCTCCAGGCGCTCTATCAGGTGCCGGCGCGCCGCGTCGCCTGCGATGCGCATCCGGACTACGCCTCCACGCGCCGGGCCGAGGCCTGCGGGCTGCCCGTGACGCGGGTCTTCCATCATCATGCCCATGCCGCGGCGCTGGCCTTCGAGGCCGGGCTCCTGCACGAGCCGATGCTGGTGTTCACCTGGGACGGCACCGGCTACGGAGCGGACGCCACCATCTGGGGCGGCGAGGGCCTGCTCGGCCGGCCCGGTGCCTGGCGGCGCGTTGCTGCCATGCGGGCCTTCCGGCTGCCGGGAGGAGAGCGTGCCGGACGCGAGCCCTGGCGCAGCGCACTCGCCTTGTGCTGGGAGGCGGCCATCGAGTGGCCGGAGGCGGGAGACGACTACCGATTGCTGCACCAGGCCTGGCAGCGTGGGCTCAACAGCCCGATCTCGAGCGCCGTGGGACGGCTGTTCGACGCTGCGGCGGCGCTTACCGGGCTGGTGCGCGTGGCGAGCTTCGAGGGTCACGGACCGATGTGGCTGGAGGCGGCCTGCACCGGCAAGGGGCCGCTGGTGGATCTGCCGCTCGCCTACGATGCGCAGAGCGTGCTGCGCTGCGACTGGTCGGCGCTGCTGCCCATGCTGCTCGATGGGAACCTTTCCCCGGGCCAACGCGCGGCGGGCTTTCACGCCAGCCTGGCGCACACGCTGGTGCGCCAGAGCGAGACGTTGCGCGATACCCATGGCGTGCGCCATGTGGGACTCACCGGCGGGGTGTTCCAGAATCGCGTGCTCAGCGAAACCGCCGTGCGGCTGCTGGAGCGCTCGGGGTTCGAGGTTCATCTCGCCCAGCGCATCCCCGCCAACGACGCCGGCATCAGCTTCGGGCAAGTGGTCGAAGCGGCACTTGCGCCAGGCGCCGCGCTGAGCGGACCGCCCGCCACCGCTTGAGGGAAGCGCAACCCGATGAGCGATCAACACCGGCCACTGCCTGCTCTTGCCGGTCACGTGTCCCTGGCACACGGCAATGGCGGGCGCCTCATGCGCGAGCTGATCGAGGGGCTCTTCGCGCGCCATCTCGCCAATCCCCTACTGCACACCGACGTGGATGCCGCAACGGTGCCGTTGCCGGGCGCGGGCGATCTCGTGGTCACCACCGACGGCTTCACGGTGCAGCCGCTGGAATTCCCGGGCGGCGACATCGGCTCGCTTGCCGTGCACGGCACGGTCAACGATCTGGCGGTCTCCGGTGCCACGCCCCTCTACCTCACGCTGAACAGCTTCATCGAGGAAGGCCTCGAGTTTGCACTGCTCGAGCGCATCGTCGCCAGCATGGCGCAGGCCGCGCGCGCCGCGTCGGTGCAGGTGGTCGCCGGGGACACCAAGGTGGTGCGTCGCGGCGAAGGGGGTGGCCTTTATCTTGCCACCACCGGCATCGGTACGCGCGCCACGCGCACGCCGCTCGGCATGCAGCAGGTGCGTCCCGGGGACAGGGTGCTGGTGAGCGGCCCGGTCGGCGATCACGGCACCGCCGTGATGCTGGCACGCGAGCAGTTCGGGCTGCGCGGCGACCTGCAGTCCGATGCTGCGAGCGTGCTGCCGGTCACGCGCGCGCTGCTGCAGCTGCCGGGCCTGCGCTTCATGCGCGACCCGACACGCGGCGGGCTGGCAACCGTGGCCCATGAGCTGTGCCACGCCACCGGTCTCGCGCTGCATCTCGAGCACAACGCCATTCCGATCCGCGATCCGGTGCGTTCGGTCTGCGACATGCTCGGCTACGATCCGCTGTATCTCGCCTGCGAAGGACGCGTGGTCGCGGTGGTCGCGCCCGAAGACGGTGCGGCCGCGCTGCAGGCGCTGCAGCGGCTGCCACAAGCCGAACAGGCCGCCCTGATCGGCACGTTGCAGCCCGGTCGCGCACAGGTCGTGCTGCACACCGAGCTTGGCGGACAGCGCATACTCGAAGCGCTGGAAGACGATCCGCTGCCGCGCATCTGTTAACCCGCAAATCTCACCGCGCGGCGCCCGATGTCGAGAGAGACGCTTGCGAAATCTTCTGCTATCCTTGCCGCGCCAAAACGGGAGCTCTCCCACGCATGAAGACGCGCCTGTTTCTGCCTCGCCAACGCTTCCAGGATCTGATCGACGCGCTGCACCAGGCCGGCTATCGCTGTGTCGGACCGCGGGTGCGTGACGGAGCCATCGTCTACGACACCGTGCAGCAGGTGACGGACCTTCCCGCCGGCGTCCACGACGCGCAGGCACCGGGCAGCTATCGCATCGAATCGGACGGAGAACCGCGACTGTTCGCCTGGGCCAATGGTCCGCAGGCGCTCAAGCCGCTGCTCTTCGCTCCCGACGAAGTGCTGTGGCGCGCCGAGCGCGACGCCGACGGGCGCATCGCCTTCCAGTGCCCGCTGCCGCAGGCGCGCCCGGTCGCCGTGATCGGCGTGCGCGCCTGCGATCTCGCCGCGCTGCGCATCCACGATGCCCACTTCCTGCACAGCACCTACACCCACACCGGCTATGCCGCGCGGCGGCTGGGACTGTTCACGGTGGCGGTGCATTGCAGCCATCCGGCCGACACCTGCTTCTGCGTGTCGACCGGCGACGGTCCGACGGCCACGCATACCTTCGACATCGCGCTCGGCGAGCTCGACGAAGGCTTCGTCGCCGAAGGCGGCAGCGATGCCGGCGAGGTGCTGCTCGAAGGCCTGAAGCTCCCGGCGGCCGAGACCGCGCAGCTGGAGGCGCTCGTGCAGCAGGCCGAGCAGGCCGCCGCGCGCCAGACCCGCAAACTGCCGGGACGCCACCTGCGCGACGCGCTGTTCGAAAACCTTCATCATCCGCGCTGGGAGGAGGTTGCCGCGCGCTGCCTGTCGTGCGGCAACTGCACCTCGGTATGTCCGACCTGCTTCTGTCATCGCGAGTCCGACCAGCCCGCCCTCGACGGCGGCAGCACCGAGCATCTGCGCGAGTGGGACTCGTGCTTCACGCAGGGACACAGCTATATCCATGGACTGACGGTGCGGCCGGACACGGGACTGCGTTACCGGCAGTGGCTCACCCACAAGCTCGGCAGCTGGCACGATCAGTTCGGGCGCAGCGGGTGTGTCGGCTGCGGACGCTGCATCGCCTGGTGTCCCACCGGCATCGACATCACCGAAGAGGCAGCCGCGATCTGCGGCATACCCGCATGAGGTCACTCCATGGATAGCGCCCTGTGTCCGCACGAGGCGGAGATCGTCGCCCGCACCCAGGAGTCGAACAGTATCTTCACCATCTGGCTGCGGCTCACCGATCCCACCGAGCAGGCCGTCTATCACTTCCAGCCCGGCCAGTTCAACATGGTGTACCTGTACGGGGTCGGCGAAGTGGCGATTTCCATCGTGTCCGATCCCGCCGATGCCAAGCGCTTCGCCCACACCATCCGCATCGTCGGTCGCGTGACGCGCGGGCTGGCGGCGCTCGAGGTGGGTCAGTACGTCGGCGTCCGTGGGCCCTTCGGCCGCGGCTGGCCACTGGAATCGGCGCACGGCCATGACGTCATGGTGGTCACCGGCGGCCTGGGCTGCGCGCCGGTGGTCTCGGTCATCGATCACCTGACCAAGTACCGCAGCCTGTTCGGCCATCTCACCATCATCCAGGGCGTCAAGCATGCCGAGGACCTGATCTGGCGCGAGCACTACGAGCGCTGGCGCGAGGTCCCCGACACCTCCGTGCACCTGGCCGCCGATCATGGCGGGCGTTCCTGGCCCTGGCACGTGGGCCTGGTGACCGAGCTGATCTCCGAGGCCAGGCTCGATCCGCAACGCACCGTGACCATGATGTGCGGCCCGGAAGGCATGATGCGCGCCTCGGTGAACGAGCTGCGGCGGCGCGGACTGCCCGAGGACCGCATCCACATCAGCATGGAACGCAACATGCAGTGTGCGGTTGGACACTGCGGTCACTGCCAGTTCGGCGGCAAGTTCATCTGCCGTCAGGGGCCGGTGTTCCCCTACACCGAGATCAAGGAGCTCTTCGGAGTGAGCGGATTCTGACATGAAACCGAAACCACGCGTCGCAGTACACAAGTTCAGCTCCTGCGACGGCTGCCAGCTCGCCTTTCTCAACATGGGGGAAGGCCTGCTGCAGCTCGCGGAGCTGGTCGACATCGTGCACTTCGCCGAGGCGGGTCCCGTGGATCCCGAAGCGACGGTGGACATCGCCTTCGTGGAGGGCAGCGTCTCCACACCGGACGAGGCCGAGCGCATCCAGCGGGTGCGCGGGAACAGCCGCTACCTGATCACCATCGGTGCCTGCGCCACGGCCGGTGGCCTGCAGGCACTGCGCAACGGCGCCAACGCGGTCGAATGGGTGTCCCATGTGTACGCGCAGCCCGCGTTCATCGAGCTGCTCGCCACCTCCACGCCCATCGCCCGCCATGTCAAGGTCGACCTGGAGCTGTGGGGTTGTCCGGTGAACAGCCGCCAGGTGATCGCCGCCGTGCGCGCCCTGCTGTTCGGCGTGGCGCCGGTGGATCACGCCGACAAGGTGTGCCTGGAGTGCAAGCGTCACCAGGCGGTGTGCGTGCTGGTCGCCCGGGGCGTCCCCTGCATGGGACCGGTGACCCGCACCGGTTGCGGCGCGCTGTGCCCGACCTTCGGGCGCGACTGCTACGCCTGCTACGGACCCGCGGAAAACCCGAATACCGGCGCGCTGGCCAGGCGCTTCACGGGCCTGGGGCTCATGCCGGAAGCGGTCGCAAGACGCTTCCGTTTCATCAACAACGCTGCACCCGCCTTCGCCGAAGCCGGTGACCAGGCCCAATACGAGACCGCATCGTGAGCACCGTACGAGAGTCAGGAAAGGGGTCCGATCAGCACCGAGAGATCAGCGTGCACGTCCCGGTGCTGGCCCGGGTCGAAGGGGAAGGCGCGCTCGAGCTGGAGCTCCGCGACGGCCGCGTCACAGAGCTGAAGCTGCGTATCTACGAGCCGCCCCGGCTGTTCGAGAAGTTCCTCGAGGGCCGCTCCTACGGCGAGGTGCTGGATACCGTGGCGCGCATCTGCGGCATCTGCCCCATCGCCTATCAGATGAGCGCGGCGCAGGCCCTGGAAGGTGCGTTCGGCCTGGATCCGGGCGACTGGGTGCGGCGCATGCGGCGGTTGTTCTACTGCGGCGAATGGATCGAGAGCCACGCGCTGCACATCCATCTTCTGGCGCTGCCGGATTTCCTCGGCTACGACAACGCGCTGGCGCTCTCCCGCGACTATCCCGACGAGGTGCGCCGCGGCGTACGCCTGCAGGGGCTCGGCAACGAGATCATCCGGCTGCTCGGCGCGCGCTCCGTGCATCCGGTGGGCGCCCGGGTCGGCGGATTCGCCCATGCCCCGCGACCCGAGGCCGTCGCAGCGCTGTTGGAGCGCCTGCGTGCGGCCGTACCCGAAGTCGAGGCGCTGACGCGCTTCGTCGCCGGCCTGGCGCTGCCGCGCAGCGATCAGGACTTCACCAGCGTCGCGCTGCGCCATCCGGGCGAGTATCCGATGATCGCCGACCGTATCGTGTCGGACCGCGGCCTGGACATTTCCGTCACCGAGTGGGACGCCCATTTCGCCGAGCGCCATGTGGCACATTCCACGGCGCTGCACTGCCTGCTGCACGACGAACCCTATCTGGTCGGGCCGCTGGCGCGTGTCAATCTGCATCAGCAGCAGCTGCCGCCCGAGGTGCTGGCCGGCCTGGAAGGCAGCGCGGTACGCTTCCCCAGCCGCAACCTGTTCCACAGCATCGTGGCACGCGCCCTGGAGCTGCATTACGCATTCCTCCAGGCGATCGGAATTCTCGAAGACTACCGGGAGCCCCAGCGCCCCGACATGGACGTCACGCCGCGGGTGGGAACCGGCTACGGCGCCACCGAAGCGCCGCGCGGGGTCCTGTGGCACACCTACGATACGGATGACCAGGGCCTGATCCGTCACGCCCGCATCGTGCCGCCGACCAGCCAGAACCAGGCACGCATCGAAACCGACCTGCGCCTGGCGCTGCAGGAGATCGGGCTGGAGCACAGCGACGACGAGCTGCGCCGGCACAGCGAGACGGTGATCCGCAACTACGATCCCTGCATCTCCTGCGCCACGCATTTCCTGGACCTGCGCATCCGCCGCGCGTGAGCCGTTGCGCCGTGCTCGGCGTAGGCTCGCCGCACGGCGCCGATCGTATCGGCTGGGAGGTGGTGGCGGCGCTCGAGGCGCACCACAGGGCGCCTGCGCTTTCAGGCGATGAGCTCCTGATGCGTTGCATCCACACCGGCGAGCTCGCCGCCTGCCTCACCCAGGACTTCGACCGCGTGGTGGTCATAGACGCGGTGCATTCCGGCGTCGCACCGGGCACCGTGCAGCGCTGGGAGCTGCCGCGCGACGCTGCGGCGCTCGGCGCCACGCAGTTCGGGGTGCTGAGCACCCACGGACTCGGCCTGCTCGATGCGCTGGCCCTCGCCCGCAATCTTCAGTGCCTACCCGAACCGCTCGTGCTGTACGGCATCGAGGTCGACCCGGCCGACGCCCGCGATCCGCCCGGTCCTGCGCTTCGAGACGCCGTTTCGCAGGTCGTGGCACGCGTCCTCACGGAATTACTCTAGATCCCCGTGCCGGAACTACGGCACGGCGGCGGCGTGACGCTGCGCCAGCGCCTCGAGTCGGGTACGCGCGCCGTTGTCCCGGCTGGGCCAGCGGCGCAGGGCTTCGCGGTAATTGGCGACGGCCGCCGCCACATCACCGCCCTGCTCCAGGACACGACCACGCAACGCATACAGTGCGGCATCGTCCTGTTTGTAGATGGGCGGCTCCTGCCGTTTCTGGCGCTCGGCTTCGGCAAGCAGCTCGAGCAACGACTCGCCACCGCGATCGTTTCCGCACCAGAGCGCGGCCCTGACGCGCTCCAGTTTGCCGTCATACACCTTGCTTGCCAGGCGCAGATAGGGTGCGAGTCTGCGCCGCTGATCTGCGGAGCCCATGCACATGGACGCCGCCAGACGCCGTGCCGCGGAGGCGAGCAGGCGCCTGCGAAGGATGGAGGTCCAGGGGTCGGTGGGAGGCGTCTGACCGGCGATGTCGCGCAGATAACCCAGCGTGTGCTCATCCCACTCGATCGCGGTCTTGCCGGGCGCCGATTCGTCGACCGCGCGGACCGGCCAGTGCTCGCGCACCCCGGCGGAGTGCGGGAGATCCGAGATGTAGTACAGCGGCCGCCCGCTGGCATCGACGAACTTGCGCAGAACCGCATCCGCCTCGCGCCGCGTGAGCGTGTAAGGCCGGAACAGCCGGTTGGAGAACAGCAAGCCCCAGCCGTTGTACAGCGCGACGTCCGGGCGCACGCCCTCGACCAGATGCAGATACCCCACCGGACCCGCCTCGCTGTCGGCGTCCACGAACAGCACGGCACCGGGCGCGACGCTGTCGAGGATTGCGCGCCCGTAGTCGTCGGCCCAATGGTAGCGGTGCCGGTCGTCGGCGGGCAGGTTCGCTGCAAACGTCGCGAACACCACCAGCGCAACGAGCATCCCCGACGCGAGCGCAGGCCGCAGCCGCGAGCCGCTCCAGTCGGAGACACGCACCACCACCCATTGACCACCGAGTCCCAGCCACAATGCCAGCACGCCGTAGGAGACCAGCGGATAGACTCGAAACACGGCCTGGTGCAGCAGGTCGTAGTCGAACCCGAGCAGCAGCACCAGGATGAAACTGTTGCTGAGGAAGGCCAGCGCCAGAGCCAGGCTTACCGCCGGCGGCCAGCGCCGCCATTGCACCACGAAACCGACGCCCGCCAGCACAGCGCCCAGCCAGGTCACCTGTTCGGGGAGCGCGCGCAGCACGAAGCCTGCGAACTGCCAGTGGTCGTACCAGCCGGCCGTGAGGCTGTGATCGGTCCCGGCGTAGCCCTCGCGGCTGACGTAGAACCAGAATTCCTGCCAACCGCGCATCGGGCCGTAGAAGCTGATCGGCGGATCGGACTGCGAGTGCCAGTACATCCATGCATAGGGCAGAAGCCCGACCGCGACCAGCGAGAGGATCAGCGGGGCTGCCCGAAGCAGCGCGACGCGCGCCGGCCACAGGAGAACCAGCAAGCCCGGCGTGGCGAGCGCCATCAGTGGCAAGTGGTTGGTGAGCGAAAGACCGTAGAACAGTCCGAGCGTGCCGGCGAGTCGCAGGGGGCGCCCCGGGCCGGACGCGGACCGATCGGCAGAGCGTTCGATGAGCCGCAGTCCCAGCGCGAACAGCAGAAAGAACAGAAAGGTGTTGAGGGTGTAGACCTCGGCGATGATGGCCTGCGACCAGAACGTCCGCGAGAATGCATAGGCCCATGCGCCCGCATAGGCGAACGCACGCGACCCGAGCAGTCGGAAGCCGATCCACCACAGCACCGCGGCCGTGAGCGCACCGAATACCGCACTCAGCACGTGCACCCGCGCCGCGACCGTCCCCAGCGGGATCAGCGTGAACATCCTGCCGAGCAACGTATGCAGCGGATAGCCAGGCGGGTGCGCGATGCCGTTGAAGTAACTGGCGAGGATGAACAGCCCGTCGTCCTCCAGGGCGACGGTGCGCGGCAGTGTCGCCAGATACACCGCCAGTGCGACCAGGAACACCAGCACCAGGTGCGCCGATATACGCTGGCCGGCTGTGTCGTACAAGGCCGGTGGGCGGCCCAGCGCAGCAACAAGGCGCCGCAGCATAGACAAAACTCTTGCCAAGGCAGCGATCCTCAGCTCACGCGAAAAAATGCGGCGACCCCGCGTATCCTGCGGTAAGGCACAACGCGCCGCAACAGTGCGCGCGGCGTCCGGCGAGCACCGCAAATCCTTCCGGGCACATCCCCGACGCAGGAATCCGGCTTTAGTTGGATAAGGCGCGCATGCTGGCTATCGAATCGGGGACAGTTTACTAATTCCACCCTCGGGGATCTGCGCCGCATTGAATCCGGGAACTAGTTCCACCAATTTTACTCTCGCTCTCTCGCATTAAGTGAACTGTCCCCGTTTTCGTGAACTGTCCCCGTTTTCGCGGCACGCTGATCCCCGATCCCCGCTTCGCTCCAACCGGCTACGATGTGGGTCTTGCGCGCGCAGCTTGGTGTGAATGGAATTCGGGGGACAGCATTCAAGGGGCCGATGAACAGCGTGAAGTCACGAAGCCAGCGCTGGACCGGCGCAGTATCGGAAGTGGCTTACAGCAGCGACAGCTGATCTCCGGCGCGTCCCGGCGGTACGAAGCGGGTGCCGTCGAGCTGCGGGCCCGGTCCGTCCAGTCCAAGACGGCGCGCGGCGAGCGCGAAGCGTTGCCGGAGCAGATCGGCGTAGGCACCGGTACCGGTCATGCGGGTGCCGAACCCGGAACGGTATTCCCGGCCGTCGCGCGTCTGGCGAACCAGACTCATGACGTGGGCGGCCTTGAGCGGCAGGTGTGCCTGCAGCCATTCCTCGAAGAGCTCGCGCACCTCCAGCGGCAGCCGCAGCAGCACATAGCCCGCCCAGCACGCCCCCGCCTCCGCGGCGGCACCGAGTACCGCCTCCAGCTCGCTGTCGTTCACGGCGGGTATCACCGGTGCGAACATCACGCCGGTGGGGATGCCTGCCGCAGAGAGCGCCCGCAGGGTTTCCAGCCGCCGTTGGGGTGCGGCCGCGCGTGGTTCCATGCGGCGCGCCAGGGTGCGCTCCAGGGTGGTGACCGACAGGTACACCGCGGCCAGCCCCCGCGCCGCCATGGGCGCCAGCAGGTCGAGATCGCGCTCCACCAGGGAGGATTTGGTGACGATGGTCAGCGGGTGATCGCACCCGGCCAGCACCTCCAGGATGCGCCGCGTGATGCGCCGTTCCCGCTCCACGGGCTGATAGGGATCGGTATTGGTGCCGAGCGCGATCGGCGCGCATCGATAGCCGGGATGGCGCAGCTCCTCGACCAGGCACTCGGCGGCATCGTCCTTGGCCACCAGGCGGCTCTCGAAGTCGAGGCCCGGCGACCAGCCGAGCCAGGCGTGACTCGGGCGTGCATAGCAGTAGATGCAGCCGTGCTCGCAGCCGCGATAGGGATTGATGGACCGGTCGAAGGGAATGTCCGGCGATTCGTTATAGGTGACGACGCTGCGACTGCGGTCCGCGCTCACGGTGGTGCGCAGCGGCGGTGGCCCCTCCTCGTCCGGCGCCCAGCCGTCGTCGATGGCGCTGCGCCGGGTATTGTCGTAACGACAGTCCGGGTTGCTGGCCGCCCCGCGACCGCGAAGCGCACGCGATACCCCGTGCCCCGCTCGGGCGTCCGCCTCGGAGAAATCATCGGCTGTGTGCTCCTGGGCGGCTCTGCCCGGGGGTGAGCCATGGCGTTTCACAGGTGTCAATATCTCGTTCCTGGTGGGTCCAAGCGCCCGCCGGCACATTATGGTCCCACAAACCCTGCGCGCGCGCAGACATCCACAGCTGCGATCGCATCTCGATTGTCACCGACCCCAAGCATAGTCCGGCGAGCCCTATTCTTTCGCGCAACAGCAGGTATACTGGCTCGCCCTCCGTAGCATGCCAAGGCACCTCGTGATCAACAACCTGCGTAACATCGCCATCATCGCCCATGTCGATCATGGCAAGACCACCCTGGTCGACAAGCTGCTGCAGCAGTCCGGTACCCTCGGCGCGCGCGGCGCGGCACCCGAGCGCGTGATGGATTCCAACGAGCTGGAGCGCGAGCGCGGCATCACCATCCTTGCCAAGAACACCGCCATCCAGTGGGGCGAGTATCGCATCAACATCGTCGACACGCCGGGGCATGCCGATTTCGGGGGCGAAGTCGAGCGGGTGCTGTCCATGGTCGACTCGGTGCTGCTGCTGGTCGATGCCGTCGACGGGCCCATGCCGCAGACCCGCTTCGTCACCCAGAAGGCGTTTGCCATGGGGTTTCGCCCCATCGTGGTCATCAACAAGATCGATCGTCCCGGTGCCCGGCCCGGCTGGGTGCTGGACCAGACCTTCGACCTCTTCGACCGCCTCGGTGCGACCGAAGCACAACTGGACTTTCCGGTGCTCTACGCCTCGGCCCTGCACGGCTACGCCGGCACCGATCCCACCGTGCGCGGCGGCGACATGACCCCGCTGTTCGAGGCCATCGTGCGCGAGGTACCGCCGCCCGATGTCGACCGGGAAGGGCCGTTCCAGATGCAGGTCAGCTCGCTCGACTACAACAGCTACGTGGGCGTGATCGGCATCGGGCGCATCAAGCGCGGCACCATCCAGACCAATTCACCCGTGGTCGTCGTGGACCGCCACGGCGCCCGGCGCAATGCACGCATGCTGCAGATCTTCGACTTCCTGGGGCTGGAACGCGTCGAGGTGCCCCAGGCCCGCGCCGGCGACATCATCGCCTTCACCGGCATCGACGGTCTGGGCATTTCCGATACCCTGTGCCACCCGGGCACGGTCGAGGCACTGCCGCCGCTGGCGGTGGATGAGCCCACGGTGAGCATGACCTTCCAGGTCAACACCTCGCCCTTCGCCGGAAAGGAAGGCAAGTTCGTCACCAGCCGCCAGCTGCGCGAGCGCCTGCAGCGCGAGCTCATCCACAACGTGGCACTGCGCGTCGAGGACACGAGCGACCCGGACAAGTTCAAGGTCTCCGGGCGCGGCGAGCTGCACCTGTCGATCCTCATCGAGAATATGCGCCGCGAGGGCTACGAGCTCGGTGTTTCGCGCCCGGAAGTGATCCTCAGGGAAGTCGACGCCACGCTGCAGGAACCCTACGAGTCGCTCGCGGTGGACGTCGAGGAACAGCACCAGGGTGCGCTGATGGAGAAGCTCGGTCAGCGCAAGGGCGATCTGCTCGACATGCTGCCGGACGGGCGGGGCCGGGTGCGGCTCGACTACGTGATTCCTTCGCGCGGCCTGATCGGCTTTCAGACCGAGTTCCTCACCACCACCTCCGGCACCGGGCTGCTGTACCATGTCTTCGATCACTACGGTCCCATGAAGAAGGGCTCGATCGGGGCGCGCACCAACGGCGTGCTCGTCGCCAACGGTGCGGGCAGGAGCCTCGGCTATGCGCTGTTCAATCTGCAGGAGCGCGGGCGGCTGTTCATTGGACCGGGCGAGGAAGTCTACGAGGGGATGATCATCGGCATCCACTCGCGCGACAACGATCTGGTGGTCAACCCGCTCAAGGCCAAGCAGCTCACCAACATCCGCGCCGCAGGCTCCGACGAGAACATTCTGCTCACCCCGCCGCTGCGCCTGACGCTGGAGCAGGCGCTGGAGTTCATCGACGACGACGAGCTGGTGGAGGTGACGCCGCGCAACATCCGCCTGCGCAAGAAGCTGCTGCTCGAGCACGAGCGCAAGAAGGCCTCGCGCGCCAGCGCCTGAAGGGCCTGCCCGCGGCGCATGTCCCGGGAGGCGGTGCGTCCGTAAACGCCGCAAACCGGATCGCGGGGTCGCCGGCCGCGCGCTCAGCCGAGCAGTACGGGCCGTCCGCCGCCTCCCATGCGCCAGGGCGGGTCCGTCCGCCCTGCAGCGCGCAGCCCCGGACACGCGGCCGGCTATCTCCAGAGCAGGAGGTCCTTGATCAGTCGCCGCACACCGGTCTCGAGCGCGGCCTGCGGATTACTGCTGCAATAGGAATCCATCCAGCCCGCCAGTGCGCCCGATCCCACGTCCTGCAGCTCGTAGCACCCGTAATATCCATACGCCTGCGTATAGCCACGCATCCATTCGCTGGTCGCATACCAGTTGTCAGTGCGGCGATCCTGCAGCCACTTGCCACAGGATTTTGCCTCGGCAGGCGGGCGCATCGAGGCGAGCGCCTGCGCGCCGGGAACAAGAGAGCAAACGAGTGCAAGAACGGTCAGCGACTTCTTCACGAGCATCCTCCGTAGGTGACAATGCCGTTGTACCCGTAGGAAAGCCTGCACCGCTGCCGATGCCACGCGAGTCGGCCGGAGTTCCCCATCCCGGCCATTGTTGTTCTGCTTGTTGTCCCCCAGCTCCATTACATGCTGCCCCCTCCCTGGAGCCCCGCCGACCGAAAGGCGGTCGTCGCGGGCGCTCCCGCCCGATCGGTTGGCACGATCATGGATCGCAGCACGGCCCGGAACCAAGCTTCGACAACACCGCCGCGACAGAGGCTTCCGGTTTCCGGAATGCTTCCCCGCCGCGGCCGCGTCACAATACCTTCCGTCTGTCTATCCGGCAATACCCTGAGTACAGTTCGATAATGCGCGCACAAATCGTGCGCTACCCACACGCCGCGCACCCACCCGGTGCGCGGCCGCATGTTCCGGCGACACCCCGTCTGCCCGAAAGAACGCACCAGGCGCCTTCCACGCCGGGTTGCCACACGCGTCCCACACCGGCATCATCATTCGGTGCAAAAAACGTGCTGCCAGGGAGGGCTCATGAGAACGTTCTGCGCGATGACGCTGTTGGTTTGGATGATCGCCGCATCGGGTGCTTCCATTTATCGCTGGGTCGACGCCGAGGGCCAGGTGCACTACACCGATCGTCCCCCTGCGGCGCCATCCGAAACCATCGATATCGAGAACCACTCGCCCGGCAGCTCCGAGGCGGGCGGATTGCGACCGGGTGAGCGCGCGCTGCTCGACGCGATCCAGGCGCGCGAGCGAGCGCACATCGAGGCGCGCGATGCTTCCGCGCCGAACCGCTCGCCCGCACCCGACGAAACCCGCTGTCGCAGGCATCGCGCGCGGGCCAGTGCCATAGAGGCAAGGCTGCGTCGCGGCTATCGTCCGGCCGAGGGAGAAGCACTGGAGCGCGAGCTTGCAGAACACCGCGCGGCGCTGCGCCGCGAGTGTCCGTAGGTGGGCAGGCTGCGGAAGGGACTGCCTCCCGTTTGTGTCACCGACCCCGATTTTTGCGGAAACGCCGATGAGCAATCCCGAGCCGCAGCGGGCGGGCCTTGCACGCCGTCTCGCGGCGATCTTCTACGACACACTGCTGCTGTTCGCGGTGCTGTTCTTCGCCACGGCGCTGGCGCTGCCCTTCACCCACGGGCAGGCCGTGCGCCCGCACAATCCCTGGTACAGCAGCTACCTGCTGCTGGTGACTTTCTTTTTTCTCGCCTGGTTCTGGGTGCATGGCGGACAGACACTCGGCATGCGCGCCTGGGGCCTGCGCGTGCAAAGACGCGATGGTGGTCCCATCAGCTGGTGGCAGGCGCTGCTGCGCTTCCTGGTCGCGATGGCATCCTGGGCGGTACTCGGCGCGGGCTTCTGGTGGATGCTGGTCGACCGCGAGCACATGACCTGGCACGACCGCTACTCCGAGACCGTAATCGTGCGCATCCGCCCCGCGCGCGCCTGAGGCGAGGTGGCACGTCCGAAACTCGCCGCATCGGCCTGGCGCGCCCTGCGATTGGCGCGAACCACCTTCTGCAGGATATCGCGAGCGCTCCTGGTCCGGATGAATCGCCTGGGCCTGGTGTTGTGAATTGGCGAGGTACTCGTCATGGCGGTCCCCAGCGCCGTAGGGCGGATAAGCGCAGCGCATCCGCCACCCAGCCACCTCTGGTTCAAAATCCGACTCCGGGACGCCCATTGGCTCCCTGATTCCCACGACGCCTGATCCCCTTCGCGATCCACTCAGCACGGGAAACGCGACGGGAGCGAAACGGCTTCGTGCACTCCTGACGCCGGCCGATCATGAATGGCGGATGCGCTGCGCTTATCCGCCCTACATCCATGTGAAGGCTCAAATGTCTCGTCAAGATTGCACCACTACGCTAGCTTCGACTCAGCGCACGCGATGCAACCCCCACAGGCCCGCGCCGAAAAACACCAGGGTCGGGGCGGCGGCACTCAAAATCGGATTCAATCCATACACCTGCCCCAGGTGTCCGAGCAGCTGGTTGAGCAGGTAGAACGTCATGCCGACCAGCACGCCGACGACGATACGGTGGCCCGCACCCACGGAGCGCAGTCCGCCGAACACGAACGGCAGGGCGAGAAACAGCATCATCAGGCTGGAGAACGGATTGACCACACGCGTCCAGAAAGCGAGCGAGTACGGGCGCGCATCGAGCCCGTTGTCGCGCAGATAGCGCACGTATCGGAACAGGTCGTACATCGACATGTCGACCGGGCGGACCACCACCACGTCGAGAATCTCGGGGTCCAGCAGCGACGGCCATTCGAGAGTCGCCAACCTGCGGGTGGTGACTGCGTTCTCACCGATGAAGCTCTGGCGCACGCCCTTCAGCAGCCACTTGCGGTCACGGTACACGCCGCTGTTCGCCTGGGTGATGGAACGCAGTCGATGCCCGGCATCGAAGTCATAGATGGACACCACGGACAGCACGCCGCCGGGCAGCATCTGGCGCACGTTGACAATGTTGGCGCCATCCCGCGCCCAGTACCCGTAGACGGTCTGCAGCAGCATCGCGTGCCACTGGGCGAGCGCGCGCTCGCGCTGCGCGTACTCTTCGGCGGGCGGTGCAATGAGCTCGCCCACGACCAGCATCAACAGCACCAGCGCCAGTCCGGCCTGCATCACCGAGCGGGCGATGCGCGCCACGGAGATCCCGGCGCTGCGCATGACCACCAGCTCGCTGTTGCTCGCCAGCGCGCCGAGGGTGAGCAGGCTGCCCAGCAGTGCGGCCATGGGAAAGACGTCGTAAAGGCGCCGCGGCGTGGTCAACGCCAGGTACTTCAGGGCCTGCACCAGACCGTAATCGCCCCTGCCGATGTCACCCAGCTCCGATACGAAGGCGAAGAACAGCTCGATGCCCAGCACCACCAGCAGCGCCCCCAGCGTTCCGGTGACCACGGCACGACCGATGTACCGGTCGAGGATCCTCACGCGGGCTCGGCCTCGGGGCGGGCCCGCCGCAGCACGAAGCGCCCCTCCTGGCGCACCAGCAGCCCGATCACCAGCAGCACCAGCAACAGATGGACCCACCAGACACCGATCCACGCCGGCGTCTTGCCGCGCTCCACCCACACCTGGGCAACGCCTTCCAGATTGACATAGGTGATGTAGATGAACACCCCCAGCACCAGCCGGCCGTAGCGACCCTGGCGCGGGGTGGCGTGGGCCAGCGGCACCGCCAGCAGCGCCAGCAGCAGGCCGGAGAGCGGAATGGAAAAACGCCACTGCAGCTCGGCGATGTCCTCGGGATCTCTGGAGCGCAGCAGCGTCGCCGTGGGCGTGGCATCCCGTTTGTAGCGCACGTCGGCGGATTCCCCCGGGCGCAGCAGCACGCGCTGCTGCTGATAGCGGATGATGCGGAAATCGGCCGCGCCGGGCACGCCCTCGTAGCGGTAGCCGTCGCGCAAGACCAGATAGCGTTCCCCGGTCTTCTCGTCGACGGTCTGCAGGGCGGTGTCGGCGGTGAGCAGGTCGGGCCGCTCGCGCCGCCAGCTCTCGATGAACACGTTCTTCATTTCCTTCTGGTCGGGCGAGACACGCTCGACGTAGAACACCAGCTCCTTGCTTGGCGACTCGCGGAAGCGACCGGCATTCACAGTGGCGAGCTCGGACATCTTCTCGGCCTGGGCTCGCATGGCGTAGCCGAGCTCCGCGCTCCACGGCGAGAGGAACAATCCCATGTACACCAGCAGCGCTGTCAAGGGCACGGCGGCCATGAAATGCGGACGATACAGGCGCCCGGTCCCGACGCCGCAGGCATTCAGCGCCGCGATTTCACTGTCCCGATACATGCGTCCCAGCGTCAGCAGGATGGCCAGATACATCGACAGCGGCAACAGCAGACTGGCATAGGACACGGTCTTCAGACCGAGCAGCGCCAGGATCGTCTTGGCCGGCAGCACGCCCGAGGCCACTTCGCCGAGATAACGCACGAAGCGGTTGCTGAGCACGATCAGCAGCAGAATCATGGCAACCGCGACGAAAGTGCCGAACAGATCCCTCAGCACATAGCGATCGATGATGGGGAACATCCGCTATCCCGCAGATTCAGTGGCTTGACATGTCAAAGAATTCCGTTTCCACGTAGACTACCTGCTGCATCGCAGGTGCAGCGGGCGCGCCCCGGTTTCGGGATGATGGGCCACGGTTGAGCGCCACCCACCCGCTGCGGCGCAGGGTGCAGGGTGATGGTGGTCCAACCGACCGGGCGCGAGCGCCGCGCAGGTGCCTGGCGCGCGGTCCCGCGCCCGGCCGGTACGATATAGCACTTGGGATCGGTGCCGCAATCCCGCACCGGCGCGGGTCGAGCTTCGCAGCCAGAGGAGTGTCCCATGCAATACAGCATCAAGACCGGCGATCCCGAACGCCAGCGCAGCGGCTGTCTGGTGGTGGGCGTGTTCGAGGGACGGCGCCTGTCGGCGGCGGCGGAGCGCATCGACAAGGCCAGCGACGGCTATATTCGTCAGCTGCTGCGCCGCGGCGACCTGCAAGGGAAACTGGGGCAGACACTGTTGTTGCATCACGTGCCGAGCCTGAGCGCCGAGCGCGTGCTGCTGGTCGGATGCGGGCCGGCCGGAGCGCTCGACGACGGCAAGTTCCGCAAGGTCGTGGCGAGCGCCATCCGCGCCGTCGCGGACACCGGCACGCGCGATGCACAGCTGCATGTCGCCGATCTGCCGGTCGCCGAGCGCGACGCCGACTGGAACATCCGCCAGGCCGTCGAAGTGATCGAGGCTGCGACCTATCGTTTCGACCAGCTGAAGAGCGAGACCGAGGAGCGCAAGGACCGACTGCAGAAAATCGCGTTCGCGGTCCCCGAGCGCGCCCGGATCCCCGCCGCCGAGACGGCGCTGCGCATCGGGCTGGCGGTCGCCAACGGCGTGAAGCTCGCCCGCGACCTGGGCAATCTGCCCGGCAACATCTGCACGCCCAGCTATCTGGCCGACCAGGCGCGCGCACTGCGCAAGTCCTACAAGTCCATCAAGGTCCAGGTGCTCGACCCGCAGGACATGGAAAAGCTCGGCATGGGTGCACTGCTGTCGGTGGCCCGCGGCAGTCGCCAGCCGGCGCGCCTGATTACGCTCGAGTACCGCGGCGCCGGCAAGCAGCAGGCACCGGTGGTGCTGGTCGGCAAGGGGGTCACCTTCGATTCCGGCGGCGTGTCGATCAAGCCCGCCGCCAACATGGACGAGATGAAGTTCGACATGTGCGGCGCGGCGAGCGTGCTGGGCGCGCTTTCCGCATGCGCCGAGCTCGCCCTGCCGCTCAATGTCGTCGGCGTGATTCCCACCACCGAAAATCTGCCCGACGGCAATGCCAGCAAGCCCGGCGACATCGTGAAGAGCATGTCCGGCCAGACCATCGAGATCCTCAACACCGACGCCGAGGGCCGGCTGATCCTGTGCGACGCGCTCACCTACAGCGCGCGCTTCGAGCCCGACGTGGTGATCGACATCGCCACCCTGACCGGCGCCTGCGTGGTGGCGCTGGGCAAACACGCCAGCGGCCTGTTCACCAATCACCCGCCGCTCGCCGAGGAGCTGCTCGCCGCGGGATGCAGCAGCGGCGATCGCGCCTGGCAGCTGCCCTTGTGGGAGGACTACCAGGAACAGATCAAGAGCAACTTCGCCGACATGGCCAACGTCGGCGGGCGCGACGCCGGTGCGGTGACTGCGGCGTCCTTCCTCGCACGGTTCACCAAGTCCTATCAGTGGGCGCATCTCGACATCGCCGGCACGGCATGGAAGAGCGGCGACCAGAAAGGCGCCACCGGCCGACCGGTGCCGCTGCTCAGCGAATTCCTGCTGCAGCGCGCGGCACGCGCACGCAACGACACCGACGAGTCGCAGGCGCCCGCGCAACCCACACCGCCGCCGTCGTGACCCGCATCGACTTCTACCTGCTGGAGGACCCGGCGCCCAATGCGCGCGCGCGCCTTGCCTGCCGGCTGGCGGAAAAGGCCTACCTGCTCGGCCATTCGGTGTACCTGCACACGGGTTCCGAAGAGCAGGCCCGGGCCCTGGACGAGCTGCTGTGGAGCTTCAAGGCGGGAAGCTTCGTACCTCATGCACTGCGGCCGGCACCCGACGAGGAATGCCCGCCGGTAGTGATCGGCTACGGCGAGGCGCCTGCCGAGGGCGACCTGCTGATCAACGTGTCCGACGCCCTGCCGCGTTCCTTCAGCGACTTTGCGCGCATCGCCGAAGTGGTTGACCAGGAACAGTCCAGCCTGCAACATGCGCGGGAGCGGTTCCGCCACTATCGCGCGCAGGGCTATCAGCCGGGCTCGCACAAGCTCTCGGGACGTGATCCGACATGAACAGCCAATCCATCGAAGAACCGAACCTGGTGCTGGACGAGGACGGGATTCCCGTGCTGTCGGATGTGATCGATCCGGAACCCGAATCGGAGCGGGAACTGGACGAGGAGCCGGAGTCGGAGGAAGAGTCCGCCACGGCGATCCGCCCGGCGACACCGCGGCCGGTCGCCGCCGTCGAGACGCCGCCGCCCACCGCTGCGGCGCGCCCGCGTCCGGACTCGCTCGAAGAGGCGCGCCTGCTGCACGAGCTCGCCGCGCGGGTGCAGTTCGAGCTGGAAGGCAGCATCGACGACCTGGCGCGCCTCGCCATCGACCACGCGGTGCGCGATGCGAGCGCACAGTTCACCCATCAGGTTCGCGAGGGCATGTCCGCGCGCTTTCGCGAGCTGCTGCCCGGAATCATCGAGAAGCTGGTGCACGATCGCCTGTTCGAGCGCGACGCGGACCACGACTGAATCCCATCCCGCCCCGTACGGCCGTCGAGCACGGCTGAGCCGATTTCCGCCCATCTGATCCGGCATGGACAAGAGCTACGATCCCCGCGCCATCGAGACCCGCTGGTACGAGACCTGGGAGCGCAGCGGCTATTTCGCCGCGCGCGGCGAAGGGCCGCCCTACTGCATCATGATCCCGCCGCCCAATGTCACGGGCAGCCTGCACATGGGGCACGCCTTCCAGGACACCCTGATGGACGCCCTGATCCGCTACCACCGCATGCGCGGCGACAATACGCTGTGGCAGGCCGGCACCGACCACGCCGGGATCGCCACGCAGATGGTGGTGGAGCGCCAGCTCGCCGCCCAGGGCATGACCCGCCACACCCTCGGGCGCGAGGCTTTCATCGCACGCATCTGGGAATGGCGCGCCCATTCCGGCGGCACCATCCAGCGCCAGCTGCGCCGCATGGGTGCCTCGCTCGACTGGTCACGCGAGCGCTTCACCATGGACCCGGGCATGTCCGAGGCGGTGCGCGAAGCGTTTCTGCGCCTGCACCGGGAGGATCTGATCTATCGCGGCAAACGCCTGGTGAACTGGGATCCGGTGCTGCATACCGCGGTCTCCGATCTCGAGGTGGTCTCCCAGGAGGAGACGGGTCACCTCTGGCACATGCGCTATCCGCTTGCCGACGGCTCGGGTCATCTGGTGGTTGCGACCACCCGTCCCGAGACCCTGCTGGGCGATGCCGCCGTGGCCGTGCATCCGGACGATGCGCGCTATCGCCATCTGGTCGGGCGTCTGGTGCAGCTGCCGCTCACCGGGCGCAGTATTCCGGTCATCGCCGACGCCTACGTCGATCCGGCGTTCGGCACCGGCTGCGTGAAAATCACCCCGGCACACGATTTCAACGACTATGCCGTATGGCAGCGCCATCGCGACAGTGAGGCGCTGCGCGCCGTGCCGCACCAGGGCCTCATCAACATCTTCACGGTGGATGCCCAGCTGCTCAATTCGAAGCCGGTGCCGAGCTGATCCCGATCGCCTACCGCGGGCTGGACCGCTATGACGCGCGCACCCACATCCTCGCCGATCTCGATGCCGCGGGTCTGCTGGAGAAGATCGACCACCACAAGCTCATGGTGCCGCGCGGCGACCGCAGTGGCGCGGTCATCGAGCCCTATCTCACCGACCAGTGGTACGTGCGGATCGCACCGCTCGCCGAGGCGGCGATCGCCGCCGTCGAAGAGGGCCGCATCCGCTTCGTGCCGGAGAACTGGAGCAAAACCTATTTCGAATGGATGCGCAACATCCAGGACTGGTGCATCTCGCGCCAGATCTGGTGGGGTCACCGCATCCCTGCCTGGTACGACGAGTCGGGCGAAGTCTACGTCGGTCGCGACGAGAAGGACGTGCGCACGCGCCACGGGCTCGGCGCCGGGGTGCGGCTCACGCAGGATCCCGATGTCCTCGACACCTGGTTCTCCTCGGCGCTGTGGCCCTTCTCCACGCTGGGCTGGCCCGAGCACACGGCCGAGCTCGGCCGCCTCTATCCCACCAGCGTGCTGGTCACCGGCTTCGACATCATCTTCTTCTGGGTGGCCCGGATGATCATGATGGGGCTGAAGTTCATGGGCGAGGTGCCGTTTCGCGAGGTCTACATCCACGGCCTGGTGCGCGATGCGCACGGCCAGAAGATGTCCAAGTCCAAGGGCAACGTGCTCGATCCCATCGATCTCATCGACGGCATCGACCTGGAGTCGCTGGTCGCCAAGCGCACTAGCGGGCTCATGCAGCCGCAGATGGCGAAGGCCATCGAGAAGGCGACGCGCAAGGAGTTCCCGCAGGGCATCGCCGCCCATGGCACCGATGCGCTGCGCTTCACCTTCGCCGCGCTCGCCTCCACCGGACGCGACATCAAGTTCGATCTCGGACGCACCGAAGGCTATCGCAACTTCTGCAACAAGCTGTGGAACGCCGCGCGCTACGTGCTGCTCAACTGCGAGGGCCAGGACACCGGCGCGGGCGATGCCCCGGTGGAGCTGAGTCTCGCGGATCGCTGGATCGACGCGCGCCTGCAACAGACCATCGCCCAGGTGCGCGAGTCTCTCGACAGCTACCGCTTCGATCATGCCGCGCAGGCGATTTACGAGTTCACCTGGAACGCCTACTGCGACTGGTACCTCGAGCTTTCCAAGCCGGTCCTGCAGTCCGAGCAGAGCAGCGCGGCGGCGTTGCGCGGCACACGCCGCACGCTGGTGCAGGTGCTGGAGACGTTGCTGCGCCTCGTGCACCCCATCATGCCCTTCATCACCGAGGAGATCTGGCAGCGCGTGGCTCCGCTCGCCGGTGTCCAGGGCACCACCATCATGCTGCAGCCCTATCCCCAGCCCGAGCGCGCGCGCATCGATGCCGAGGCGCTGGATGAGATGGAGTGGGTGATGCGCTTCATCGTCGGGGTGCGCAACATCCGCGGCGAGATGAACATCAAGCCCACCCGCGCGCTACCCCTGCTGCTGCAGGGTGGAAGCGCCGCGGACGCCGAGCGCGTGGAGCGCAACCGGCTGTATCTGATGACGCTCGCCAGGCTCGATGCCCTGCGCTGCCTGGAGCCCGGGGAGCCGGCACCCGAGTCGGCAACCGCCCTCGCAGGCGAGCTGAAGCTCCTGATCCCCATGGCCGGGCTGATCGACAAGAACGCCGAGCTCGGCCGCCTGGGCAAGGAAGTGGAGCGGCTGCGACGGGATCTCGCCGCGAGCCGGACCAAGCTCCAGAATCCGAGCTACGTGGAGCGCGCCCCGGCCACCGTCGTGGCGAAGGAACGGCTGCGCGTGCAGGAAATGGAAGGCGCATTGCAACGCCTGGAAGAGCAGTCCGCGCGCATCCGTTCACTTTGAGACAGGAGCAAACCCGTCCAGGTCACACCCGGGTGCGATGTGGCGTTCATGCTCCGCGCCGCGCATACCGTGCTTGCGGATCGAAGCCATCCTGACGGCGTCCCCGAGCGCCCGCCGTTCCGGCGCCGCCCGCCGAGATCTCCGCGCTATGGCTCAGTCGCACCGTCCGTCCCCGGCAGCTCGGCAGTGCGCAGCTCGGCGCGGTCCAGACGTCCGTCGGCATTGGTATCGAGCTGATCGAAATGCCCGGCGAGCCACGGAGCGGCCTCGCTGCGCTCGATCGTACCGTTGACGTTTCCGTCCATCGTGGCGAAGGTCGCGCGCGGCATGCCGGTTCCGGGCATCACGCCCTCTGCGGGCGATTGCTCGGCCACCATGGAGTTGCGGCTCGCGGCTGCACCCAGGGGATCGCCTTCGGGCGCGACGAACCAGGCCATCGACACGACGACGGCGCCCAGCACCAGAAACGGCAAGGACTTGAACATGAGAACTCCTCGCTGGGGCAGGCACCTGCTCGGTGCATCCCCTGACAGAAAGGTGGATTATAGGCTTCGTCTCTGCCACTAAACAATTAGCAGACCCCGTCACAGGCTGCCGTCGCGTGCGCGGGCCAGCACCTCAAGGACGGGCGCACGTGCGCGATACAGCGCGCGACCGTTTGCCGGTGAGCATCGCGGCCGCGGCACAGACAAGCACTCACCGGTCCTCCTGGAGGGGACGATGGACCAACAACAGCGGCGCGTGACCGATCGCCGCACGCGAGGTGAGCGCCGGCTCCGGCTCGACCGTCGCGAAAACGAAACCGGCCCGGAACCATCGCGTTTGCCCGGTTGGCCCGAACAGCGCATGCAGTTCGTCATGCGCTACCTGTTCGCGCTCCTCGGCATCCTGCTCTTCAACCTGTACGGCGCGCCACCCCTGCATGCCTCCCTTTCCACCATCAACGCGGTGTTTGCGCTCTATCTGGCGCTCAACACCCTGGTGCTGCTGCATGCGCGGCACAAGCCCGCGGCACCCACCCGTTACCGCTTCGCCATGGATGTGGACATCGCGCTGGCATCGCTGTGCCTGCTGAACGACCCGCACCCGGTGCCGCCGTCCCTGCTGGTCTACATCATCATCGTGCTGGGCAACGGCATGCGTTACGGCATCCGACTGTTCGGCGAGGCGCTTGGCGTGAGCCTGGTGAGCGCAGCGATCACCCTCGCGATACGTTTCCACGGCGCGTCGCCGGACGCCAATGTCCTGCTGGTGACGCTGTGCGGCGCGGTGATCCTGGTGTACGCCTATCTGCTGATGCGGCGCCTGGACGCCTGGCAAAAACAAGTCGAGGAGCACTGTCGCATCGACACGCTTACCGGCCTGCTCAATCGCCGCGCGCTGTTCGAGGCCGCCGAAGGGATATTCCGCCGCGTGGCCCACGGTGGAGGCGGTCTCGCGGTGCTGTTTGCCGATCTCGACAAGTTCAAGAACGTGAACGACGTCCACGGGCATGCCACCGGAGACCGGGTGCTGCGCGCCCTTGCGGGCATCCTGCACGACTCGGTGCGCGGTAGCGACATCGCCGCGCGCCATGGCGGCGACGAGTTCGTGCTGATCCTGCCCGACACCAGCCTCGCCGAGGCCGAGGACATCGCGCACCGCATTCAGGCCAACGTCAGCACCTGGGCGGAAAGCCAGCGGCTCGAATGCAACGTCACCGTGGGGATCGGCGAAGCCCCGACCCACGGCGCCACGCTCAGCGAAGTCCTGGAGCGGGTGGACCTGGCGCTGTACCGCGCCAAGAGCGAGGAGCAGTGGGGCGGCGTGTGTCATGCCGATGCGGCTGCCGCCGCCGGTGAGAGGCTGGCCTGATCTGAAGGCGCGCTTGCGCAACGGATCAAGATACGTTAGCTTGTCGCACCTCTCGAAACCACCAAAGGTCCGCCTCATTTCTCATGGAACGCAAGCACTTGCTCAGCACTCTGTTGCTCCTGGCGGGGATGCCGCTGGCGGCACCCGCGTGGAGCGCCGGAGATCCCGTTGCCGGCGCCTCGAAGGCCTTCACCTGCATGGGTTGTCATGGCGTGCCTGGATACAACAACGTCTACCCGACCTATCACGTGCCCAAACTGGGTAGCCAGCAGGCCCCGTACATCGTCTCGGCGCTCAAGGAGTACAAGTCCGGGGCGCGGCAGCATCCGACCATGCAGGCGCAGGCCTCGACGCTCAGCGATCAGGACATGGAGGACGTCGCCGCCTACTTTTCGAACTATGCGGTGCAGCTTCCGGCGCCGCATTCACCGGAAACCGCCACCCGATGAAAGAACTCGCACTGAGCGTACTGCTGCTCGCCTGTACCGTTTCCTCCGCCCCGTTGCTTGCAGCGGGCGACCCGCAGGCCGGCGCCGAGAAATCCAAGACCTGCTCGGCCTGCCACGGTCCCGAAGGCAACAGCTCCGATCCCCAGTACCCGCGCCTGGCGGGGCAATACCCCGACTATCTGACGCATGCACTGCATGCCTACAAGACGGGCGCGCGCCAGAACGCCATCATGAACGGCTTTGCCGCCACCCTTTCCGATCAGGATATCGCGGATCTGGCGGCCTATTTCAGCGGCCAGCAGGGACTCGTCGCACCGCGTCTGGAACGCTTCGTCAACTGACGCTCCCGGGCGGACCGGACAGGAGCGGGTTCGCTGACCGCTCCTGCCGCGCCGGACACCCTGCCCGATGAATCATGCGGCGCCCGCTCGCCACGGGCGGCCGTATCCGCTGGCGCGGAACTGCCGCCGCTCCGCGTTCAAGGGTCCTGCGCGAGAATCTCGGATCTTCGCTGCGATCCATACACTACGGAGCGCGAGGATTGCGCTCCGCACCCTCGCCACTACGATCGCAGGTCTTCCAGCGATACCAGCTGCCGGTCCCACCTCGCCAGCCGCAGGCCGGCTGGTGAGGTTTCCGGGCTAACGAGTCACCCCGGGCGCACGTTTTCAGCGACGCTCTCCTCCGCGCTTCCGAGCGTCCGTTGGTACAGCAGCCCCCCGACGTAGAAAGTCAGACCCAGAACGGCGAGGCCCACGACACGCGCCACCGGCGGCGCATCGCGCAGGTCATAGAGCAGGACCTTGACCGCGGTGGCTGCGAACAGCAGCAACGAAGACTTGCGCAGCGTGCGGTCGCGCCACCACAGCGAGAGCCCCAGGCAGGCGAGCGCCACTCCGCCCCAGGCCATGGACTCCACGATGGGCTCCTCGATGAGGTGCACCGCGGCGGCCATGGTGCAGACATGTCCCGGATACAGCAGCAAGGCCTCGACGCTGCCGAGCGCCGGTCGCGTCCTGCTGAAGTAATAACCACCGTACAGCAACAGCGCATAGGCGATTGCCAGCAGCCAGCCTGCCGTCACACCTTCCAAATCCTGGTTAAAAATAATTCGCAAGTAATTGGCTAAAAATAGAATAGCTACGGCAACCCATATCGGCCAGGCGCCCTGCTTCCAGCCGCCGCGCCGCAGCGTGGCCACCGCGACCACCGGGACCATGACGAACGCCACCCACGGTGCCCAGGCCTTCGGTACCGATTCGATGTAGCCGGCGTGAAACAGCACCAGCGCCACGTAGGCCCACAGCAGGAGCTCCCCGCCGGGCAGAGGGCGACGGAGCACGCGGCGCGTGATGGCGTACAGCGCCCCCACGGCAACTGCGCTCGCGACTGCCAGCCACGGCGCCCAGGCCGGCAGATGTCGACTGAGCAGCGCGTACTGCAGGAAATAGAACAGCAGGATGGCGGGCAGATGCCAAAGGGCGACGGCGGAAGTGAGCGGTGCGCGGTGGCGGATGGAAAACGCCGCGGTCGCCACGGCGAAGATCACGAACTGCACGGTCTGAAACACCAGGGCCGGTATCCACTCGCCGGGTGCCCGGGTGCGCCACAGGAGGTCGAACCCGATGAGCGCGAGATACAGGGCGAGCAGATAGATCAACCGTCGCGCGTGCCAGATCGCAAACACGCTGAACACCACGCTCCAGGCCGAGAAGTAGACGACCAGGTCGGTCATCGAGCCCCGCAATCCGATCAGCAGGAAGGGTGCCGAGTAGGAGCCCGCCACCGCGAACAGGGCATAGAGATCGCTCGCGAACGCGCGACACAGCCACAGCGAGAGCGCGCACACGAACACCACGGCCGCGACGGCAGGCGCGGTGCCGATGAAGGCATAGAACACATGCGCGCCGTAGATCGACAGAAAGAGAATGGCAATGCCGCCCGCCGGCAGGAGTCCCGCATATTCGCGGCTGGACTCGCGCAGTGCGAATCCTGCGCCGATGAGGAGAAAGCCACCGATGGCGGCGAGGGCCACCTGTCGCATGGGCGTGAGCCAGCCGACGTCGATGGCGAGGCGGATGAGGTAAGCGGCGGCAAGCACCAGTGCGATCGCCCCGCCCCAGCCCAGGATGCTGGTGACCAGCGCCGGGTGATCGCCGGGGCGCCCCGGCGGCGTCACGCCGCCTGTCGCCCGCGTTGCGACCGGCTGCGACCGTGCTGGTGCATCGGGGGCCGGCGGCTCGCCTGCGCCGAGGCGCACTTCGATCCGCGCGAGGCGCTCTTCCATGCGATCGAGTCGCTGCTGCAGCTGTTCGAGGTTCATGGTCCTGTCCCGGTTGCAGACCCGTGCAAGCGCTCGCCGCCTGGCGTCGGTCGGGCACACGGCATACCCTTCAGCGCATTGTACCGTGGCTGTTCGCAGAGCATCCGCACGGAGCGATCCGGCTGTTGCTGCTCTCGATGCTCATCCCCTACCTGCATCTGGCTGCGGCGCGCCTGCGCCGCGCCTGGATCTGAGCGCAACGACGCGACTACGCCACGGCGGTCTTCGACGCGCCGTTGCTCCAGCCCGCGCACCATGGACACACACCGGGCAGTGTCCGATCGTGCGGTCAAATCCGGCTAAGATACGCCCTTCGACTCGATGATCGGGAAGGCGTCTTTCGCCCGTGCAGGGTCCTGGCACGAGGCGCCGCGGAACGCAAGGTAGAGGAAGAGCGCATGGCCGCACAACACAGTCAGTTCGCCCTGTTGGGAACACGCCGTTTTCTCCCGCTGTTCGTCACCCAGTTCATGGGCGCGTTCAACGACAACGTGTTCAAGAACGCCATGGTGATTCTCATCATCTACGTGCTGGCAGCCCGTTCCGACATGAACGGCCAGGTGATGGTGACGCTGGCAGCGGGGATCTTCATTCTGCCGTTCTTTCTGTTCTCGGCCACCGCCGGTCAGCTCGCCGACCGCTATGACCGTGCCCGACTGATCCGCTGGATCAAGGTCGCGGAGATCCTGATCATGCTGGCGGGCGGATTTGCCTTTCAGCTCGCCAACGTGACCTTGCTGATGGCGGTGCTGTTCCTGATGGGCACGCAATCGACGTTCTTCGGTCCGCTGAAGTACGGCATCCTGCCCGACCACCTCGCCGAGGAGGAGCTCATCGGGGGCAACGCGCTGATCGAGGCCGGGACCTTCCTCGCCATTCTGGCCGGCACCATCGTCGGCGGACTGATGATCCTGGAGCGCCACGGTCCTGCGACCGTGTCCGTCCTGGTGCTGGCGGTGGCCGGCGTCGGCTGGGGCGCAAGCCTGTTCATCCCGTCCACCGTTCCGGCCTCGCCGGACCTGCGGGTCAGCTACAACGCGGTACGCGAAACCTGGCACATCATCCGCGAGGCCGCGGCGACGCGGGTCGTATGGCGCTGCATTCTCGGCATCTCCTGGTTCTGGCTGGTAGGCGCCACCTTCCTGTCGCAGTTTCCCACGCTGGCCAAGGACGTGCTGGGCGCCAACGAGGAAGTCGTCACGCTGTTCCTGACAGTGTTCTCGATCGGCATCGGGCTGGGCTCCCTGCTCTGCAACCGGCTGTTGCGCGGCGCCATCCATACCACCTACGTCCCGCTTGCGGCCGTGGGGATCACGCTGTTCTCCGTCGACCTGTTCTTTGCCGCCCGCGGGTTCGCCTCCCCCGGCGGCAGCCTGCTGGGTGCCAAGGCCTTCCTCGCCCACGCCGGCAACTGGCGCATCCTGGCCGACCTGCTGCTGATCGCCGTGTCGGGCGGCGTCTACATCGTGCCGCTCTATGCGCTGCTGCAGGAACGCAGCCCGCCCAGCCATCGCGCCCGCAACATCGCCAGCAACAACGTTGTCAACGCGCTGTTCATGGTGGTCTCCGCGGTGGCGACAGTGGCCATGCTGCAGTCGGGCTTCTCCGTTCCGCAGGTGTTCCTCGTGGTCGCGATCCTGAACGCGGCCGTGGCCCTCTACATCGCCCAGCTCCTGCCCGGTGCGCTGCTGCGCTCGCTCATTGCCTGGCTGCTGAAGGCGGTCTACCGCCTGGAGGTGCAGGATCTGCGCAACTACGTCCAGGCCGGCGAGCGCGTGCTCCTCGTGGCCAATCACCAGTCCTTCCTGGATGCCGTGCTGATCGCCGCCTCGGTGCCCGATCCCCTCACCTTCGCCATCGACACCCGGATCGCGCAGAGGCGCTGGATCCGTCCTTTCCTGTGGTTCGCCAGGACCCATCCCGTGGACCCCACCAATCCGCTCGCCACCCGCGCGCTCATCGAGGCGGTCCGGCGCGGCGAACGACTGGTGATCTTCCCCGAAGGTCGGATCACGGTAACCGGCTCGCTGATGAAGGTCTACGAAGGTCCCGGTCTGATCGCCGACAAGGCCGATGCCGTGCTGCTTCCGGTACGCATCGAGGGCGCGCAGCGCACACCGTTCTCGCGGCTGCGCGGGAAGGTGCACATCCGCTGGTTCCCGAAGATCCGCGTGCAGTTTCTCGAGCCGCGCCGCTTCGACCTGCCGGCGCAGCTGCATGGGCGCCATCGCCGCCAGCAGGCAGCCGGCCGGCTCTACGAGCTCATGACGGGCATGCTGTTCGAGAGCAGCGATTACTCCCGCACGCTGTTCCAGTCGCTGCTGGAGGCGGCCCGGACCCACGGCCGCGGGCACCCGGTGCTGGAGGACATCGAGCGCCAGCCGGTGTCCTATCGCCGGCTGATCCTCGGCGCATTCGTGCTCGGGCGGCGGCTGGCGCAGGATGTGCCGCCCGCCGCGGTCGTCGGGCTGCTGCTGCCCAATGCCGTGGGGACGGCGCTCGCCTTCTTCGGGCTGCACGCCTACGGGCGCGTGCCGGCCATGCTCAACTTCTCGACCGGCGCACGCAGCGTCGTGCTCGCCTGCCGCTCCGCCGCAGTGCGGCGGGTCTACAGCTCGCGGCGCTTCCTCGCCGTGGCGGGCCTGCAGGATATCGCCGATGCGCTCGCCGCAGCCGGCGTGGAGGTTCGCTATCTGGAGGACGTGCGCTCGGCACTGGGCGCGCACGACAAGCTGCTGGGCGCGCTGCGCGCGCTCGCGCCCCGGCTCTCCTATGCGCTCACCTGCCGGCGCCGCGATCCGCAGGCGCCGGCTGTGGTCCTGTTCACCTCCGGGACCGAAGGCACGCCCAAGGGCGTGGTACTGACCCACGCCAACCTGCAGGCCAACCGCTACTCAGGTAGTCTCGCGCATCGACTTCGGGCCCGCGGACATCGTGTTCAACGCCCTGCCCATGTTCCATTCCTTCGGCCTCACCGGCGGCACCGTGCTGCCGGTGCTCTGACCGGCGTGACGCACCTTCCTCTATCCAGTCCCCCCTGCACTACCGCATCGTGCCGGAGCTCGCCTACGAGACCAACTGCCACCATCATGTTCGGCACCGATACCTTTCTCGCAGGCTACGCGCGCCACGCCCACCCCTACGACTTCTACAGCATGCGCTACGTGTTCGCGGGCGCCGAGCGCCTGAAGGACGAAACGCGCCAGGCTGTGGGGCGAGAAGTTCGGCATCCGCATCCTCGAAGGCTACGGCGTAACGGAAACCGGTCCGGTGATCGCGCTCAACACGCCCATGCAATGCCGGGCCGGGCCGGTGGGCGTGCTGCTGCCCGGCATGGCCATGCGCCTGGAGCCGGTGCCGGGCATCGCCACGGGGGGCCGGCTGTGGGTGCGCGGCCCGAACGTCATGGCGGGCTATCTGTGCCTCGAGGAGCCGGGCCGCCTGCAGGCGCCCGGCGACGGCTGGTACGACACGGGCGACATCGTGCACGTCGACGAGCAGGGATTCCTGTACATCCAGGGCCGGGCCAAGCGTTTCGCCAAGGTTGGCGGCGAAATGGTTTCGCTCGCGGCCGTGGAGCAGTATGCCGGAATGCTGTGGCCGCAGAGTGCGCACGCCGCTGTGAGCCTGCCGGATGTGCGCAAGGGCGAGCAGCTGGTGCTGATCACCGAGCACGCACAGGCCAGGCGCGAGGAGCTGCTCGCGTTTGCGCGCCGGGAAGGCATCGCCGAGCTCAGCGTGCCGAGGACCATCGTGGCGCTGGAACGCCTGCCGCTGCTCGGCAGCGGAAAGATCGACTACGTGCAGCTGCGTGCGACTGCGGAACGTGCGCTTGCCGAAGAGCCGGAGGCACGTCAGGCGGACGAGGGTTGAGTAACTTTGCTTTCGCGACTACCGCCTGCACGATGCACTCCCGGCACGAGGAGTGAGCAACGGCCGACCCGGCAGGCGGAGCGCGGCCGCGGAGGAAGACGCAGACAGGTGCTGCTCAGGGCTGCGCAGCGAGGAGCAGCCGGCCCCGGCGCGTCATCTCGGTCGCGCGGACGTACGCTGCGGAGAGAAACTCCGTGACGAACTTCTTCTTGTAGCTACGGGTCAGGGCGTCCGGCAGCCCCACGTCCATGACGGCGTTGTAGTCGACCTGCAGCGTGCCGGCGTGCGCCACCAGGGTCATTCGCCCGCTGTTGTCCCTGATGCTTCCGGCGGTCTGATGCCACTCCACGATTGCATCGCCCTGCCACTTCACCTCGACGCGCGACCACTGGCGTCCAAGCGGCCAGGGAAACTTGAACCGTACCTCGAGCTCCTGGACGCCCGATTCCTGTTGTGCCACCGGCACCACGGCCTCGATCCAGCTGTGCAACTGCGCGTACCCTTGCATCGCCACCAGTACCCGCACGAGGTTCCCACCCTGGCTCTGCACCGTCATTGTGGCGTGGATGCGTTCGGGCGCGGACGCGCCGGAGCGCTCGAAGCTGACGGCAAACGGCAGCGCTTCGGTCGCAGCGCCCGCTGCCGGCGCAGCCTGGGACAGAGCGCCCAGCAGCAGCCAGGGAAGCAGCAGGCGGAAAAGGCCGTGGCCGAAACGGTTCACCTTGCGTCTCCTTGCGGCGCGCCTCAGCATTCCAGCGGAACGATGTCCCGAAAGTCTTCCAGTACCCAGTGATCCACAGGGTCCGGCAGCTCGTATTCCTGCACCGCGTAGCCGTCGCCGCTCTCGTCGATTTCGTTGTAGCCTTCGTACATGATTCGTTCTCCTTGCAGGTGGTCCGCCTTCGCTTGCGCCGGCCCGGGAGGCGACCCCTCTTGCCCCGCCGAGATGCCCGGCTTGACCGGTTCATCGCACAACACGGGCCAAGTCGCGCACGGGCGCCGGCCGCGCCTGTAAGCGCTTGTCCGGCCGAGTACATCAGAACCGACTGAATCGCCCGTGGGGCATGCAAGGCGGCACATCCGTCGGCAGGAGACGAACTGGGCGTGCGGGTGGAGTTGGGCGCCGAACAACAGCGCGGAATTTAGAAGAGAAGATCAGAGCCGGCCCGGAAATCTCACCAGCATCCCGGGAGCTGGCGGAGCTGCACCGAGATCGAATGCGGCGGCGCTGCGCGCCGCAGGATCGCGGTGCACAGCCCCGCTCCCACGGCTGGGGCGTTGCGGACAGCAGGATCGAGGAAGGTCGGCAGAGCATCACGCAGCCGATGATGACGCGCCGGCAGAAGATCATGGAACGCCGGCAGCGGATAACGAGAGGCTTACCGGAGCCGGCAGCGCTCCGCCGGGTGAAGGAAAACACCACCTGTGGGAGCGTCGCTCCCGGCGGCGCGATTGCGGCCCGCAGGGCCGCGTTGCCGCGAAAGCCTGTACGGAGCTACGGAGCTTGAATCGACGGCGCTTGCACCGAGATCGAGCGATAACTTTGCAGCCACGCCTTGGCGAGCACCTACGCGGGCATCGGTTTCGTCGACGCGACGCGGATGGATTCGGGGTGCCCTACTCTTCCCCGGCGCCCGCCGCTCCGTCGCCGTCGATCCGCTCCTGCAGCGCCCGCAGCACGCGGCACGCGCGGTTCAGCTCCTTGACCGACATCCCTTCGGCGAGCTGCTTCGCCGCGGTGCGCTCGCGGCGGCGCATCTGCTTGACGGCCGACCGGCCCTTGGGGGTAAGGGCGATCAGCGGTGAGCGTCTGTGCAGCGGATTGTCGCGCAGCTTGACCAGCTTGGCATCGAGCAGCGCGTCAACATTGACCTGCACGTACTGGCGCGACACCCCTTTGAGTTTTGCAATCTGCGGTACCGGTTGCTCGCCCTGCTCCGCGATGGCTTCGATGATGGAGCGCATGGAAGCCGTGGTTCCAAGCTCCTTGTGGATCTCGTCGGTGAACGCCCTGATGCGGCTGAAGGAACCGCGGATCTCCTGGGTCAACTTCAGTAGCGCTCTTGTCTGTTCTTTCATTCGAAGAAATCATCTCCGTGAGCTTGTCGCCGGCGTATCCACCGGGTGGCAAGTCACCCTATTTCGCGACAGTGGGATTGTCAACGTGCAGCCGCTCCCGGATGCACCGCAGCGCACCGAGAGAACACGGGGGTCCGGTTCGCGAACCGCCCCGGCACCATGACGGCGGTGCCCCGTCATTACCGCCGCGGGGATCGGCGTCTCGCACCCCGCGCGTGCCGGCGTACGCCGCGGTGGGCGAGGACTCAGTGCCGGGTGGTCCCTGCGGGGTCGGAGCCCCGGCGCGCCAGGCGAAAACCAGGTAGGCGCAGCGCAGTTCCTTCCGTATACTGCGGCCGTTCGAACCACGTGGTTGCGGGTGCAACACCCGCCAAGAGAGCATCGGAGGATTCAAATGCCAGACATAACCAAGAGCGTAATGGGCAACGGGGAATTCGATCCCGAGAAGCAGGACCGGCTTGCGGATCTGGAAAACTGGGACCAAAAAGTAGGCGAGGAGCTTGCGAGGCAGGAAGGCCTGACCATGACCGCCGCACACTGGGCTGTGGTCACATTCCTGCGCGACTACTACCGCGAACACGGGCGCGCCCGCAGCGGCCGCGTGCTCACCGAAGCGCTGGAGGCGCGATTCTTCGCACAGGGCGGCCGCAAGTATCTCTATCAGCTCTTTCCCGGGGGACCGGTCGCCCAGGGCAGCCGCATCGGCGCGGTGCCCGCGCCCCAGTACACCGAAGACCATTCGTTCGGCTCCGTTCAGTAGCCGCGGCCGGCGGCTCGGGACGGCGCCGGGTGGTGACGACCGCCCGACCGTCCGTCGCACTACGTTGCGTTCCGCCGCAGGTCATTGCCGTTTTGAGGTCCTTGCGCGGACCCCCGGCAGGTGCCGCAGCGACTGCGGCTGGTGGCGGAACACACGTGTCTTTGGGCACACCGCTGCCGCGTGTGTCGCATTGCCATGGTTGGCGGAGCGATAGAGCATGCTCGCGCTGATGTTCGGTTCCCTGGTCGCCCTGGTTTCATGGGCCTGGCTGTGCTGGCTGCTCTCGCGGCGCATCAAGGCGCGCGCCGGCTGGCTGGCCGCCACGGTGCTGTTCAGCCTGGGCTTCCTGCTCTCGGGAATCCTCATGCTCGAGCTGTCGATCCACTCGGTGATCCTCACGGGCATGCAGTGGTCGCTGTTCGGCACCTGCATCTACGCCTTCGTGATGTTTCTCAAACTGGCAGATGCGCCGGCGGACGCCGGTTGAGGGCCCGGCCCGCCGGCTGGTGAGATTTCCGGGCTAGACGCCGGCAAGGCTCAGCACGAGTTTCACCACCCCCCAGACGAAAAGGATGAACAGCACGGTCGCCAGCAGCCCCACCATGACGTAGTGGATGGGACGGCCCTCGGTGAAATCGCGCTCGCGATTGCGCCCGCTCTGCACACCGAACATGGCCGCCAGTACGCTGGCGAGCACCGAGAAGAAGGTGACGGGACGCTTCCCGGGATCGTGCTGCGTGTTCATGAGGACTCCTGGCAGAGGCAGCGCAGATTCTACACCTTCCGCGCTTCGATTCTGCGGCGTGCATGATTCAAGGCTGCGGTTCCGCGCGTGCAACATTGGGCGTGGGATTGGGCGGCGCTGTCTGCTGGCTCGCGGCACACCCTGCGAGTCGGAATCGACCGGAACCAGCCGCTTCGCTTCAATTCACCACGTTCTGCGGCGTGCTGCGCAGGAACGCCCGGATGGTTGCGCCCACCTGCTCGATGAGGCGCTGGCGCGACTCACGCGAGGCCCATGCACAATGCGGAGTCACGATGAGATTGGGCAGCGCGGGGTCGAGCAGCGGGCTGCCGTGCACCGGCGGCTCTTCCGCCAGGACGTCGATGCCGGCGCCGCCGATGCGCCCCTCGCGCAGGGCGTCGGCCAATGCCGCCTCGTCGACGATGCCGCCGCGCGCGGTGTTGATCAGCAGCGCCTGCGGGCCCATACGCGACAGCGCCGCCGCACCGATCAGGCCACGGGTCTCCGGCGTCAGTGGGCAATGCAGCGTCAGCACATCCACCTGCGGCAGCAGATCCTCCAGGGCAAGCCGTTGCGGCTGCGCTGCCGCACCCGGGCGCCGGGCAAGCAGCACCTGCATGCCGAATGCCTGGGCGACGCCCGCGACCGCGCGGCCCAGCTCGCCGTAGCCGACGATGCCAAGGTGCTTGCCGTGCAGCTCGCGAATCGGATAGTCGAGCAGGCAGAAGTGCGGGCTCGAGGCCCAGCGCCCGGCACGAACGGCGGCATCGTAATCCGGCAGGCGGGTGGTCAGCGTCAGAATCAGTGCAAACACATGCTGAACCACCGACGGCGTGGCATAGGCACGCACGTTGGTGACGGTGATTCCCCGTGCACGTGCCGCGGCCAGATCGACGTTATTGGTACCGGTCGCGGCCACACAGATCAGCCGCAGCGCCGGCGCGCCCGCGAGCAGCGCCGCATCCAGGGGCGCCTTGTTGCTCACCACGACCTCGGCATCGGCGATGCGGGCGGCGATCTCTGCACGCGCGCTGGTGCCGTGGAAGTGCCACTGCGGCAGGCTCTCCCGCAACGTACTGAGGTCGAGGTCGGCAGGCCCCACCGTGTCGAGATCCAGAAACACCCCCAGCATGTCGACCTCCGTAGCATCGGATGCGGGTTGCGCGGCAGCCGCGATCCTGCGGCGCGCAGCGCCGCCGGTCCTGAAGATGGCAATCACATCGTGACCGCTCGGGGCAGCGCCGCGTTCAACAGCCCGCGAAGGCTCGGGTATACTGCACGATCACGCAGCCGCCCGTGATCCACCATGGCCCCCTATCTCGGAGCAGCCAATTATAGCCACGGCACGCCCGCCTGCACGGGGGTGCTGCTGAGCAACCTGGGCACACCGGATGCGCCCACGCCGCAGGCGGTGCGCCGCTATCTCGCGGAGTTCCTGTCCGATCCCCGCGTCGTGGAGATGTCGCCCTGGCTGTGGCAGCCGATTCTGCATGGCTTCGTGCTGCGCGTGCGACCGCGGCGTGCGGCACATGCCTACGCAAAGGTGTGGACCGACCAGGGCTCGCCGCTGCTCGCCATCTCACGCCGGCAGAGCGCGGCGGTACAGGATGCGGCGCGGGCGCACTTTCCGGGGCCGGTGCGCGTCGCGCTCGGCATGCGGTACGGAAGTCCGTCGATCGCGCAGGCACTGCGCGAGCTGCATGGCGCCAACGCCCGGCGCATGCTGGTCCTGCCCCTGTACCCGCAGTACTCGGCAAGCACCACGGCCTCCACCTTCGATGCGGTCGCCAAGGAGCTGCGGCGCTGGCGCTGGCAGCCGGAGCTGCGCTTCGTCAACCACTATCATGCCGAGCCGGCCTACATCGGCGCGCTGGCCGACAGCGTCCGCGCCCACTGGGCGCAGCAAGGACAGGCCGAGCGGCTGCTGTTTTCCTTCCATGGGCTGCCGAAGCGCTACCTGCTGGCGGGCGATCCCTATCACTGCGAGTGCCACGAGACGGCACGGCTGGTTGCCGAGGCCCTGGAGCTTCCGGAACAACGCTGGTTCCTTTCCTTCCAGTCGCGCTTCGGACGCGAGGAATGGCTCAAGCCCTACACCGATCACACCCTGCGCGAATGGGCCGCGGGCGGCGTGCACAGCGTCGATGTCATCTGTCCCGGGTTCTCGGCCGATTGCCTGGAAACGCTGGAAGAGATCGCCATGCAGAACCGCGCGCTGTTCCTGAATGCCGGCGGCCAGCACTATCACTACGTTCCGGCGCTGAACGACAGCCCCGCCCACATCGCCGCGCTCATCGACGTCATCGCCCGCCATACGCGCGGCTGGCCGGAAACCGATCCCGGCGCGCAGCAGCGCCCGGCGGACGCTTCCGAAGCGAGCCGAAAGCGCGCACAGGCACTGGGCGCCCCCTCATGATGGAGCCCTCGCCTTCGCCGCCCATCCGCATCGGCATCAGCAGCTGCCTGACGGGCGAGAAGGTGCGCTTCGACGCCGGGCACAAGCAGGACGCCTACATCCTCGGCACGCTCGCGCATTGGTTCGAGCTGGTCCCGGTGTGTCCGGAGGTCGGCATCGGCATGGGCGTGCCCCGCAAGCCGATCCGCCTGGTGGGTGATCCTGACGCACCGCGCGCGATCGGGACGAGCGACCCTGGAGTGGACGTTACCGAGGCGCTGCGCGACTTCGGGCGCGGGGTGGCACGCCGGCTGCCCGATCTCAGCGGTTATATCTTCAAGAGCCGCTCGCCGAGCTGCGGCATGGAACGGGTGAAGGTCTACCGTGCCGGCCAGCCGGCCAAAGCCGGTACGGGCATCTATGCACGGGCGCTCATGGACGCCCTGCCGTTGCTGCCGGTCGAAGAAGAGGGCCGGCTCGGTGATCCGGTGCTGCGCGAGAACTTCATCGAGCGCGTGTTCGCCTACCGCCGCTGGCAGGATCTGGAACGGCTCGGGATCACCCCGGCGCGGTTGGTGGCATTTCACACCGCGCACAAGCTCATTCTGATGGCGCATGGTACGGTCCACTATCACGAGCTGGGCGCTCTGGTCGCTCGGGCCGGCGCCCTGCCGCGCAGGGAGCTCGCCGAGCGCTACGTCAGGGGCTTCATGGAGGCACTGCGCCACCGCGCCACGCGCAAGCGCCACAGCAATGTGCTGATGCATCTGATGGGCTATCTGAAACGCCGGCTGGATGCCGCGGACAAGGCCGAGATGGGACAACTGATCGAGGATTACCGGCTGGGCCGCGTTCCACTGGTGGTGCCCATCACCCTGCTCAAGCATCACTTCCGGCGTCACCCCGACGCCTACGTCGGGCAGCAGCTTTATCTCGAGCCGCATCCGCCCGAGCTGATGCTGCGCAACCTCGTGTAAGCGGCCGTGTCCCCTCCCGCGCTGCTGTCCTGCGGTGTGGTGGTGCTGCGCAGTACGCAGCAGGGCTGCCGTTACCTCTTGCTGCGCGCCTATCGCAACTGGGATTTCCCGAAGGGGCTGAAGGAGCCGGGCGAGACACCGTTGCAGGCCGCCTGCCGCGAGGTCACCGAGGAGACGACGCTGCGTGACCTGCAGTTCCGCTGGGGGCACGACTACCGCGAGACCGAGCCCTACGGCCGCGGCAAGGTGGCGCGCTACTACGTGGCCGAGAGCCCTTCGGGCGAAGTCGATCTGCCGGTGAACCCCCAGCTCGGATTCGCCGAGCACGTGGAGTTCCGCTGGGTCACCTATGCGCAGGCCTGTCGGCTGATCGCCCCGCGCGTGCTGCCGGTGCTGGAATGGGCACACCGGGTGAGCGGCTGCAAGGGAGACGGCGACGGCACCTGAGCGTCAGGGCCCCGGAACCCGCGCGGCAATTGGTCTTCCTTGCTGCAGAAACCGGGAGGCGGAAAGGGAGGCAATTCTCGTCAGGGGTACTTCGATCCGTTGCCACGCGCGATCGTGACAGGTCGGAATTCCGCCGCTCGATTTTCAATCCTTCTGCTGCGCAGGTTCTTCGTGCGGTGCGGCTCGCTCGGCGAGCGCGGAGGGCTCGGCGGCCCAGACCTTGCGCAGCGCCTCGACCACCGGCTTGGGCTCGCGGTCACTGCGGTAGATGCCCCAGTGGGCCTCCTCGGAGTGAAAGCCGAACTCGGCGCGCGCCTGCTCGGGTTTCCACGGCTGGTCGAAGGCCTCGAATACCGCCACCCCTCTTCCGGCCTGCGGCGGAAGGCGGCGCTGCAGTGCGGACCAGAACTGCGCCTGGTGCTGGGCGCTGAAACCGCCCTCGGCGGGAGCGCTGGGAAGACCGGTCTCCTTGATGAGGATGGGCTTGTCGGTAGCCGAGCGCAGCCGCGCCGCGATCTTCACCACGAAGTCGACATCGGTGTCGATGGTTGCGGAAGCGAACCACGGCTCATGGCGCGGATGCACATTGGGCAGCAGGAAATCCTGGGCAGCGATGAACTCGGCACCGTTCGTGTCCAGGTAGATGGCGAAGGGCTCGGAGGTGGTGATCGGAACATCGGGCAGCGCTGCACGCACCTGCTCCAGAACGGGACGCAGCACCGGCCAGGTCAGGCGCTTCGCGAGCAGGGTTTCATTGCCGACCGCGACACCGGCGACCAGCCGCGGATAGCGGCGCGCCAGGTCGATTGCCGTTCGCCGCTCGGTCTCGGACATCGGGTCCCAGATCCCCAGGATCAAGGCGCGATAGCCAAGCCGCTCGGCCACCGCCGGCACCTGCTCGATGCCTCCGCTGCTGGCGTACAGGATCAAACCGCTGAAGTCGCGCCGCAGCAGCATGAGGTCGCGCTCGATGGACTGCGCCGAGGGCTCGTGTATTTCCTCCCCGCGCACAAAGAAGGCACTCGGCGTGTAGGTGACAAAGCGCGTGGTGGCGAGCAGCGCCGCAAGCCGCTCCGTCGAAGCACGCTCACCCGCCACCGCGACGGCAACCCCGCACAGCAGCGCCGCCAGCATCCATCTCAGGACACCCGACCACGAACCCCCCGTGTGCTTCCCACATCTGCGCCCGACATGCGTCATCGGATTCTCGCGCGCCCCCGTCGATCCGGCCGACAGTATACCAACCGCATCGCACGTCATCCCATCATTGCACGGAGCGCAAGCCCACCAGCACGCGCAGGCGATATCCCTGCGCCCGGGCGGCTTGGGGCGTGGAACGCAAACAGTCGCTGCATAACGGAAGCGAGGCGCGATGCTCAGTCGGCGAGGTGGCAGAAAGGCGGTGAAGTGGCCGCATGCTTGATCTCATCCTGTACGAACCGTACAGTCTGTATCGCGACTTTATCGCCGCAGATCATTCATGCCCCGCATCCCGAAGGAAGGTTCGGAAGAGGCACGCAAGCGCCTTCCCATGATTTTGGAGCGAGCCCATCGCGGCAAACCAACGCTGATCACCCGGCGCGGCGAGCCCTACGCCGCTGTCGTGCCCGTCACCGCGCTGAAGCAACAGGCGGGGATACGCATCCAGGAATCGCGTGGCAGCGGGAAGGCCTTCTGGAGCAAGAATGTCACCGGCTGGGTGAATCGGATCCGCGACGAGTGGGAGTGAGCACGGAGGACCATGATCGCCTGCGGGTGTAGGTTGCTCCCGCTGGCCTGAATGCAGCACCGCTCGATGCGGAACTGTTCCGAATGGCGCCGCCGAAAACGGCGCTCCCACCGGTGTTCATTCGACCTGCCGCGCTCGGCGCACCGCCCGTAGGAGCGGGGCTTTGCACCGCGATATTGCGGCGCGCAGTGCCGCCGGCTTCGAGCTTCGTACAGGCATCGCGGCGGCGCGGCCCTGCGGGCCGCCATCGCGCCGCCGGGAGCGACGCTCCTACAGGGGCTTGCTCGATCCTCGATGTGGAACTGTTCCGAATGGCGCCGCCGAAAACGGCGCTCCCACCGGTGTTCATTCGACCTGCCGCGCGCGGCGCACCACCTGTGGGAGGGGGGCTTTGCACCGCGATATTGCGGCGCGCAGCGCCGCCGGCTTCAAGCTTCGCACAGGGCATCGCGCAGCGCGGCCCTGCGGGCCGCCATCGCCCCGCCGCGAGCGACGCTCCTACAGGGGCTTGCTCGATCCTCGATGTGGAACTGTTCCGCATGGCGCCGCCGAAAACGGCGCTCCCAGGGCTGCGTTCCGAACTTATAGATGGAAGAGGCCCGTCGCAGAGAAGTCTTAATCCCTTCTTCATCAGGGCTGCGTTCCGAACCGCTTCAAACCGGCGCATTGATCGGCACGCGTAGGTCTTAATCCCTTCTTCATCAGGGCTGCGTTCCGAACCCATGCGTGGTTCACGAAGCAAGTAACCGGCGTCTTAATCCCTTCTTCATCAGGGCTGCGTTCCGAACCGACCGCGAAACTCTGGTTCATCACGCAAGACGTCTTAATCCCTTCTTCATCAGGGCTGCGTTCCGAACTACATGCCGAACTCATTAAACAGAATGCGGCGGTCTTAATCCCTTCTTCATCAGGGCTGCGTTCCGAACTTGGGCAATTAGCTCCAAATTCTATTTCCGCCCAGTCTTAATCCCTTCTTCATCAGGGCTGCGTTCCGAACGAAGATCGTTGCGGCGGTCCGCGAAGCGCCCGGGTCTTAATCCCTTCTTCATCAGGGCTGCGTTCCGAACAGCCGCAGGGTACACGAAGCGCCAATTATCGGTCTTAATCCCTTCTTCATCAGGGCTGCGTTCCGAACAGCGCGGACCTGCGCGACTCGCTTATCGAGTTGGGTCTTAATCCCTTCTTCATCAGGGCTGCGTTCCGAACTCGCAGATCTCTGCCGTGTTCAAGGGACTTGGTCTTAATCCCTTCTTCATCAGGGCTGCGTTCCGAACAGGCTGCAGCGCTCAATCGTGTGCACCCAGCGGTCTTAATCCCTTCTTCATCAGGGCTGCGTTCCGAACCAAATCTGTTGCTAAAACCGGCTGCCAACCCGTCTTAATCCCTTCTTCATCAGGGCTGCGTTCCGAACGTCCCTTCGCGGTACACGTAGTCATTGAGCCGCTAGTCTTAATCCCTTCTTCATCAGGGCTGCGTTCCGAACCCAGTTGAAAAACTAAATGAACTGAGCCGAGTGTCTTAATCCCTTCTTCATCAGGGCTGCGTTCCGAACACCAGTAAGCAACTTAGAGTGTCTACTGTTCCACTTTGTCTTAATCCCTTCTTCATCAGGGCTGCGTTCCGAACAACTGCATCTGGTGGTGGCGGATCCGATCGGGGTCTTAATCCCTTCTTCATCAGGGCTGCGTTCCGAACAGCTGGAGGCGCTGGCTGCATCCTGTCGCAAGGTCTTAATCCCTTCTTCATCAGGGCTGCGTTCCGAACGGATCAAACTTTATCTCGGTAGCCACTGGATGTCTTAATCCCTTCTTCATCAGGGCTGCGTTCCGAACGCGGCCTGACGTACGTCAGAGAAACCGACTAGTCTTAATCCCTTCTTCATCAGGGCTGCGTTCCGAACCACAGCCGCGCTCAGTGCAGCGGTGTTCAGGTCTTAATCCCTTCTTCATCAGGGCTGCGTTCCGAACCGCAAACCATCGCGAACATGATCCGGTTCGCCGGTCTTAATCCCTTCTTCATCAGGGCTGCGTTCCGAACCGACCTCACCGGCAAGTATCGCGAAGGTGCACTGTCTTAATCCCTTCTTCATCAGGGCTGCGTTCCGAACTCCGGTCTTGCAATCTTCCGCGAACTTGCCCCGGTCTTAATCCCTTCTTCATCAGGGCTGCGTTCCGAACCAAACGTAAAGGCGAGATATTTAAGGCGCTTAACGTCTTAATCCCTTCTTCATCAGGGCTGCGTTCCGAACCGTCTCGCCATGCACGCGTGGGCGCGGCAAATTGCGTCTTAATCCCTTCTTCATCAGGGCTGCGTTCCGAACCTCACAAGCCGGGCATTCGCCGAACAGCATTAGTCTTAATCCCTTCTTCATCAGGGCTGCGTTCCGAACCAGGTGCAGATTGTGCCCGGGTGGTGGCAGCTGCGTCTTAATCCCTTCTTCATCAGGGCTGCGTTCCGAACCATCTCGGCGAATAACTTCTACGTCGGCAAGTGTCTTAATCCCTTCTTCATCAGGGCTGCGTTCCGAACCCGCACAAAGCAAACCATTCTCGACAGTTCACGGTCTTAATCCCTTCTTCATCAGGGCTGCGTTCCGAACAGTTAACCGATGTAATCTTACGTGCCGAGCGGTCTTAATCCCTTCTTCATCAGGGCTGCGTTCCGAACTTTGCGACTTCCTAACCCTGCTGCCCGAGAGGTCTTAATCCCTTCTTCATCAGGGCTGCGTTCCGAACACTGTTCGAAAACTGGCGCACCACTAGCACCGTCTTAATCCCTTCTTCATCAGGGCTGCGTTCCGAACGTCGGTAATAGACTCCTGCCGTAGCGCTCAGTCTTAATCCCTTCTTCATCAGGGCTGCGTTCCGAACAGTGTCATCGTCGCAGAGACGAAGCACTACATGTCTTAATCCCTTCTTCATCAGGGCTGCGTTCCGAACGGACGGCGTCTATGCGTCGTTCGATGGATTCGGTCTTAATCCCTTCTTCATCAGGGCTGCGTTCCGAACTCAAGGAAGCGAGGAAGTTCACTGACTCGTTCGGTCTTAATCCCTTCTTCATCAGGGCTGCGTTCCGAACACTCTGCCGCCGCAAAGGCTGCAATCTACAGCGGTCTTAATCCCTTCTTCATCAGGGCTGCGTTCCGAACACAGCAGCGCTCGCGAAACAGCAAGCAGATACGTCTTAATCCCTTCTTCATCAGGGCTGCGTTCCGAACGGGGCTATTACGGCAACCAGGAAGGGCTTGGTGTCTTAATCCCTTCTTCATCAGGGCTGCGTTCCGAACCATTATTACCAATTTAACTGCGAAAAGGGCAGTGTCTTAATCCCTTCTTCATCAGGGCTGCGTTCCGAACTAATTTTGTGGTTATTGATTAAAGCTCGAGAGTCCCGAGTTTTCGGCTGTTATTTAGCCATGTGCTGACGCTCGAGCTCATCGAGCCACTCCTCGGTGAGGCGGTCGAGCTCGTCTAGCTGCGCCTGGGAATAGTCCTCCGGCGCGTGGTTTCCGACCCAGGAGATCAGGAAGCTCGCGATGCGCTCGCGAGGGAAGTCCGGATTTTGCTTCTGTATCCGTTCGATGGACTGATCGAAGCTCAGGCGTTGTCCCTCGGGCCAGAGAAACAAGCGTCGTCCGGCATCGAGCTGCACGTCGTCGATGATCTCCCAGAGGGCGTCGCCGACTTCTATGGAGCGCTGGCCCTCGGGCGAGCCCATCCACTCGAGTAGCCCCTCGACGAAGGGGTTATCCTCAAAGGGGTGTTTCTCGCGCCGTTTGCCCACAACCACAGCTTAGCACTGCGCAACGTTTCAATCATCAGGAGCGGGCGCGCAAGGCGCTGCGCTGCCAAGTCGTCGAAGGCGTTTGACAACATAGGTAGATGAGTTTAGGCTGCCGGTCGCAACAGACATGGACCGGCAGCGATGGGCAGCTACTTCGGCTCGAAGGCGACCTCGGGCTTGTGCCAGGCGATTATCGCTCTGATGCCCCCACACGACACTTACATCGAGAGTCACCTCGGGGGCGGGGCGATCATGAAGCGCAAGCCGCCGGCGCTGCGCAACATCGGCATCGACCTCAATCGGCGCGCGCTCACGAAGTTCCACTGCCCCTATCCGGTGGAGTTGGTGCACGGCTGCGCGCACCGGTTGTTGGCCGAGTATGCGTATCGGGGTCGGGAGCTGATCTACTGCGACCCGCCGTATCTGAAGCACACCCGCAGCTCCGCGCGTCGGTACCGCTTCGACTACGAGGAGCAGGACCACGTGGCATTGCTCGAGCTGCTCAAGCGCCTCCCCTGTCAGGTGATCCTCTCCGGCTACCCCTCGGCGCTTTACGAGGAACGGCTTGCGGGCTGGCGCAGCCTCGAGCTTCAGGTGATGAACCAGGCGGGCGTCGTCACAGAGAAGCTGTGGTTCAACTTCAGCGCCGATCGCCTGCATTGGGCGCGCTATGCGGGCAAGAACTTCACTGACAGGCAATGCATCAAGCGCAAGGCGGCGCGCTGGGCCCGCCGCTATGAGGCCATGCCGCCCGCCGAGCGACTCGCGGTGCTCGCCGCCATGATGGCCGTGGAAGTCCACGAGCCTGCTGAGCCCGACGCCCCTCCTCGATGAGCAGGACCCCACGCGCGCGGCTCGCCGGTGTCAGCTCCGCCGCCGCCCCTACCCCGGATTCGATGCGCCCACTGCAGCGGTTGTGCGCCCGATTCCACACCACGATCAACCACTCACCGGAGGTGAACCGATGCCGCTATGGGGGCACTGGTGGAATGCGATTGTCTTGCTGCGACCGGCGTTTTCTCGCCAGCAGACGCTGCTGTGGTTCGCCACCGCCGTCGCCGGCTTCACCGTGCGCACGGAGCTGCTCGGCGTGACCAGCATCGTGCGCGCGCTCGCGCTCAAGTCCCACTTCTACGATAACCTCCTCGACCTCTTCCACAGCAGCGCCGTCAAGCTCGATCGTCTCACGGCGTTGTGGACGCAGGCCGCCCTGCGGCTGTTCCCCGCGTCGCTCCTCGTCAATGGTCGCCGCGTCCTCGTCGGCGACGGGCTGAAGGTCCCCAAGCGCGGCAAGAAAATGCCCGCCGTGAAGCGGCTGCATCAGCAGTCCGACGCCAACACCAAACCCGAATACATCATGGGGCACTCCCTTCAGGCCGTGAGCCTGCTGGTTCGGGCCGCCCAAAGCGTCTTCGCCGTCCCGCTGGCCGTACGCATCCACGAAGGCCTCCTCTGGTCCAATCGCGATCGGCGCACCTTGCTCGACAAGATGCTCATGCTGCTTGGGACCGTGGCGATCACACAGCCGTACTACTTCATCGCCGATGCCTACTACGCCGCCGGTAAGATCGTCCGCGGCTTGCTCGCGCAGAGCAACCACTTGATCACCCGGGTGCGATCCAACGCCGTCGCCTTCATGCCCTATCGTCACCACGGACCGAACAAGCGCGGCCGACCCCGAATCTACGGCCGCAAGGTCAAGCTCAAATCACTGCTGAACGACTCCCACGCCTTCGAATCGGTACCAAGCCCCGTCTACGGCGAGCGCAACGTCACGATTCAGTATCGGGTCTGCGATCTGCTGTGGCGGCCGGCCGGCCAGCTCGTGCGCTTCGTCGCCGTCCGCCATCCCTCCCGAGGCGCCTGCCTGCTGATGTGCACCGATCTGTCCTTGAGCGGCATCGAAATCATCCGTCTGTATGGGCTGCGCTTCAAAATCGAGCTCAGCTTCAAGCAGGCCGTGCGACTGATCGGTTCCTTCGCCTACCACTTCTGGATGAAAGACATGAAACCGCTCAAGCGCCGCAATGGTAACCAACACCTGCACCGCGAGTCGCTGAAATATCGTGAAGACGTCAAGCGCAAGATCCACGCCTATCACGTCTTCATGCAGGCCGGCGTCGTCGCCCAGGGATTGCTTCAGTATCTGGCGGTGGTCTTCCCCGAGCTCGTCTGGAACAGCTTCGGCTCGTGGCTGCGAACCATCCGACCCGGCATACCGCCGTCAGAGCTCGTCGTCGCCAATGCGCTACGCAACACGCTGCCGGAATTTCTCTTGAATTCCGCCGCAACCAATTTCTTGGCAAAATTCATCACCGAGCGACAAGATCCCGATAGAATGCAGATGTTCCGCCTCGCAGCGTAGGGAGAAGGCGGTACTCACGAGATTAAAGCATTGCCCGTCTTAATCCCTTCTTCATCAGGGCTGCGTTCCGAACACACTGCGGAGACAAGCGCCGAGCCACTAGGTCTTAATCCCTTCTTCATCAGGGCTGCGTTCCGAACAGCGATAGCGCTAGCAGAAGGGCACAAGCTCAGGGTCTTAATCCCTTCTTCATCAGGGCTGCGTTCCGAACTAGCACGCGGTAACGGCCTAGAGACCCGCGGTCTTAATCCCTTCTTCATCAGGGCTGCGTTCCGAACCTGGCTATGACGCCGATGTCACGGCAACCGCCGGAGTCTTAATCCCTTCTTCATCAGGGCTGCGTTCCGAACGTCCTGCACCGCCAGTAGCTAACTGCGAGCGCATGTCTTAATCCCTTCTTCATCAGGGCTGCGTTCCGAACCGACGCCATCGGACTGTGCTGTGTGACAGAGTCTTAATCCCTTCTTCATCAGGGCTGCGTTCCGAACCACGAGCGCCCTTGCGAAGAATCGCAGGTATCGTTGTCTTAATCCCTTCTTCATCAGGGCTGCGTTCCGAACGCCCATCACAGCCAGGACGTGTCGCAGCGCATCGGTCTTAATCCCTTCTTCATCAGGGCTGCGTTCCGAACGCAGCGATGCCGACAACGAATTGGTGGCTTGATTCGGAGTCTTAATCCCTTCTTCATCAGGGCTGCGTTCCGAACTACAGACTCAGTCGAGCAATGCTGGATGCACGTGGTCTTAATCCCTTCTTCATCAGGGCTGCGTTCCGAACATAATGCCAGCGGGACATGATCGCTCTCTCGGAGTCTTAATCCCTTCTTCATCAGGGCTGCGTTCCGAACCTGGTGCAGGTCAAGGGCCAGGAGCACGTCAGATGTCTTAATCCCTTCTTCATCAGGGCTGCGTTCCGAACTAATTCGCGAGCTTAACAGTCAGGGCGGTACGAAACTGTCTTAATCCCTTCTTCATCAGGGCTGCGTTCCGAACGTAACCAGCGAAGGTTTGGTCAGCGATTAAGTCTTAATCCCTTCTTCATCAGGGCTGCGTTCCGAACTACATCGCCATCCTCACACTCGAGTCTCAAACCCAGTCTTAATCCCTTCTTCATCAGGGCTGCGTTCCGAACAGTCCCATCCTACAGGAGATCAACCACCATGTCGGTCTTAATCCCTTCTTCATCAGGGCTGCGTTCCGAACTGTTTGCTGCCAAAAACCTCCTTGCGGTAACCGCTTGCCGATGCCCTTGCCACTTGTTGATGCACAGCTGCCACTCAACCCTCGCACTGACCAATTGCACGCCGCTGGAAGCCCACTCACACTGTCGACGATGGCAAGAATGGCCGAACCGCTCCGGGAATCCAAATCCCACCAGCGCACCCATTTATAATATCGCGGCTCCCGCTCACCGGCGAGCTTCGTCCCCCGATGTGCGGCGAGTCGCGGTGCCGAGGACCTGCCCCGACGTTGCATCCAGCAAAAGGATGTCATCCGGCAGCATGCATCGTCCCCACGTCGTCACGAGGGCGGGCTCCGGGATGCGATAGATCCGCACGTCGTCCTGCCGCGGGTCGATGTGCTCCTCGATGTCACGCGCGAGCATGCCCATCTGTGCGGCCGAGGCGCGCCGCGTGAACACGGAGTACTGCAGCGGCACTGCCCGGCTTCGCAGGAAGCGATGCAGTCGGCCGAGTCGGCGCGGATCCCGGATGTCGTAGGCGATGAGCCATGCGACCTGCTGGTTCACTGCCATCGATGCATCCGGCGCAGAAGATACCGCTGCAGCGAAGCGAGCAGGCGCGTCACGTCGCCGTCGTGCTCGCCGACGCTACCTTCGAACAGGCGGAACACCGCTGCCGGCTCGGCCTGGGCGGTGAACAGGCTGCCGGCGTGCATCAGCAGGCGCCCGTAGAGGATGTCGCTCAGGTCTCGCGCCAGATCGAGGTGCTCGCCCCCCTCAGCCCAGTAATGACTGCGGACGCTGGCGAGGTGAAGCTGGCGCTCGACCAGACCGCGCAGCAAACCGCGGCAGTCGAATGCGGCTTCCTGCGGCGGCTGCCCCATGTGCACGAAGCTGCGTACCCACTGGGCGCGCTCAGACTCGCTGAGCGGGTGCCCCGCCGCGGCGCACTCCGCCTCCCAGGTGCGAAACACACGGGAGCGAAGGTGGCGCAGGAAGTTCTCATAGACGGGCTTCCAGCGCGAGTCGGCCGTGAGCTCGTCCAGCAGCTCCGTCAACGGAGAGACGCGCACGCGGGAGGGAACGCAGGTTCCAAGCAGCGTGCCACGAAGATCCACCATCAGGACGGGAATACCGTGGGAAAAGCACATCGCCAGGGCCTCACCTCGCCAGTGCACACGGGCGGTGGCGACAATGCGCGAGAGGCGTTGCATCGGGTAACGGCCCAGCGGCACCCTGCCGCGGTATACAGCGAGGCTCACATCCTCTGCGCGCACCTCGATCGCCTGGCGCGCGAACAGATAAAGCGGCTTGCGCGCCGTTGTCGTCGGGGCATCCGCCTCGAGCGACGGCGTGCTTGCCACGGGAGCGCAGGTAGCCGTCATGTCTCGAGCTCCTCCTCGGCCTCCTCGGCCCAACCGGCGAGCCGCGCCGCACCTTCCTCACGGAGCACGCGCGCGAGCCTGGCGCAGCGCCGGCGCAGGTAGCGGCGCGGAGCCCCCGCGAACAGCTCCCATGCCGCATAGAAGTGGCTGCGCCCGACCTTGCCAAGCAGGCAGGCGCCTTTGTCCTCCTTGAAATGCTCTTCGCGCAGGGTGCGATCGGCAAACAGACGCCAGATCCACTCGTCCGCTGCGGGTCGCAGGGGCTCGATCAGGTCGCATGCCAGCGACTCGCGGCCGTACGCCGGGCGATGGTAGAAGCCGAGGAGCGGATCGAGTCCGGCGGCATGTGCCGCGCGCACGGCATCGAAGTGCAGGAGCGTATAAGCGAGTGACAGACAGGCGTTCACCGGGTCGCGCGGTGGGCGGCGGTTGCGACCGGTGAAGTGCAGCGCCGGGGCATGCACGGAGATGAGGCCGCGAAAGTAGGCCGCGGCCGCACCGCCCTCCAGGCCACGAAGCGTCGCTATATCCGGCTCGCCCGCCGCGATCGTGGCGTGCACCGAATCGAGCGTCTGCAGTGCATCGGTGAGCGCCTTGCGGCAGTCGAGCCGGCGATCGCGCAGCCGCGCGAGCACATGGCGCTGGCGGGCGATCTTTGCCGCCACGAGGTCACGCGACCATTGCGCGCGGAACGCTTCGTCCTGCACCCGTGCGGCTTGTGCCAGGCGCACGGTCGCATCGTTGTGCGCCGGACCGAGCACGATGGCGACCCTGCGCGACTGGCGGGGGCTGAGAAAGACGAGCGCCACACCCTCTTCGGCGAGCTTGAGGATCGCACCGGTGGTGATCTCCATGGAACCGCCCTGAATCACCACGCGCTCGAGCAGCTTGAGCGGAACTGTGCCGCGACGCTCGTCGCCCTGGTAGAGCGCCAGCGCACTGCCGTCGTCCCGCACGGAGAGGTTGGCGCGATCGAGGACCAGCGTGGACATGCCTACCCCAGGTAGAAGTAACCAGGATCGGCCGGCTGCATAGCCGTTCCGAGAGCGTAGATCCGGGCGCGCGGGTCGAGGCGCAGCACCAGCAGCCGGTCGCTGGACTCGTCGAGGATCTGGGCGAAATCGTGGATCAGGTCGCCGCGCTCGGCGGGCGTGAGGAAACACTCGTGCACCGACTTCTGCCCGCCCGTGGCGTAGCCCCGCACCAGGGCGAGACTGGCCCGTAGCCGCTCGTGGTCGGCGACGTCGTACGCCACCAGGTACAGATCACGCTCGGGCACTGCGGGGATCTCCTCGATATTGTGTGGAGTTCATCGTATAGCGGAAAGGCAAAGGAGGCGGGAACGGCAAGCTTGCGGAGTTTTGCTATCATCGCCGCAGCAAACCCAAGGACCGAGCCGTGACCGAGCCCGCGCGCCGCAAGCCCAGCTACGAGGACATCCTCGCGTTGCCCGAACATCTGGTGGGCGAGATTCTGGCTGGCGAGTTGCACACCCACCCGCGGCCGGCGCCAAGGCACGCGCGGGCCTATTCTTCGCTGGGTGGCAGTCTGGGCGACGCGTTCGACTGGGGCTCGGGCGGCCCTGGCGGTTGGTGGATCCTCGACGAGCCGGAACTGCACCTCGGTCCCGACATCCTCGTCCCGAACGTTGCCGGATGGTGCCGGGAGTGCATGCCCGCGTTGCCCGAGACCGCCTGGTTCGAGCTCGCCCCCGACTGGGCCTGCGAGATCCTCTCGCCCGCCACTGCGCGCACCGATCGGGCGGTGAAGATGCCGATCTATGCCCGCGAGAAGATCGGGCACCTGTGGCTGGTGGACCCCGACCTGCGTACGCTCGAGGTCTATCGATTGCAGGACGAGGGACACTGGCTGTTCCTCGCCACCCTCAAAGAGGACGACCCCGTCCAGCAGCCACCGTTCGAGGCGGTGAGCTTTCCGCTGGGGCGGCTTTGGGGATAGTAAGCGAGGCACGCCAGGTTCGCGCCCGCACGGGCATCGGCACGATGAGTCATTGCCGTCGCGCTGGTGAATGAGGGTAGTGTACGTAGGGTGGAACAAGCGCCGCCTACTCAGCCGGGTCATGTCACAGCGGCAGGCGGCGCGGTTCCACCATGCGCAGGAGAAGGGACACTGGCTGTTCCTCGCCACCCTCAAAGAGGACGACCCCATTCAGCAGCCGCCGTTCGAGGCGGTGAGCTTTCCGTTGGGGCGGCTTTGGGGGTAGTAAGCGAGGCACGCCAGGTTCGCGCCCGCACGGGCATCAGCACGATGAGTCATTGCCGTCGCGCTGGTGAATGAGGGTAGTGTACGTAGGGTGGAACAAGCGCCGCCTACTCAGCCGGGTCATGTCACAGCGGCAGGCGGCGCGGTTCCACCGTGCGCAGGAGAAGGGACACTGGCTGTTCCTCGCCACCCTCAAAGAGGACGACGCCGTTCAGCAGCCACCGTTCGAGGCGGTGAGCTTTCCGTTGGGGCGGCTTTGGGGGTAGTGAGCGAGGCACGCCAGGTTCGCGCCCGCACGGGCATCAGCACGATGAGTCATTGCCGTCGTTCTGGTGAATGAGTGTGTACGTAGAGTGGAACAAGCGCCGCCTACTCAGCCGGGTCATGTCACAGTGGCAGGCGGCGCGGTTCCACCATGCGCAGGAGAAGGGACACTGGCTGTTGCTCGCCACCCTCAAAGAGGACGACCCCGTTCAGCAGCCACCGTTCGAGGCGGTGAGCTTTCCGTTGGGGCGGCTTTGGGGGTAGGGGGTTCGCCTCTCTACTGGCTTACCGCCAAGGCGAGATACTTCAATGGAGCTCCAGGCAGTAAAGGGAGCTGTCCCGCAGCAAAGCGCAAACTTCCTGATGGTTGGATACCAACAGGTTACCAACATGCACCTTGGAGGAATTGCCGCACTTCAGCCAAATGACCTTCGGTGGTGCGCCGTAGAGCAGGCTCAGCTCATGGAAATCCGAGTCCTTGGTAACGATGGTGTAGCCGTGCGCGCGGGCGTACGTACTTCCAGATTACAAGGTCATCGGCAAGCTCCAGACCGAGCAATCGGACCTGCGAGGAACCAGGGTAGACTGGCGCAAGCCGCTCGATAAGGCGGTAGAAGAGATTCTGGTCGAGCGGAAGCTTCACACCGCCCTGATACTGGTCAGGCGGTGCTCGCGGGCTGCGGCGAACTCGAGCGCGGCCTGAATGTCCTCGCGCACGAGCTCAGGATAATCCTGCAATATCTCCTCCCACGCCATCCCGGAGGCCAGCCACTCCAAAATATCGTAGACGGTAATGCGCATCGAGCGGATGCAGCGCATTCCGCCCCGCTTCCCGGCTTCTATGGTGATACGGTCTTGATGGCTCACTGGTTGACCTCGCAGTCTCGGAATAGCGGGAAAGTTAGCAGTCGCAGGGTCAACGGGCCAATGGGCCCGTCCACGCGAGGGAAACTGTACCTTACCTCGATCAGGCCATCACCCAGCGTTTCAGCCGCTCGTCGAGTCGCATCAAGTCGCCGCCGCACGCAACCTCTATGTTGAGCGCTCGAGCCAGGCGCCTCTCGGCATTACCGAGCGGTCGATAGCTCGCCAGCATGCCTCGCGTCCCCAAACCTCCGACGCGGCGGCAGACCTCCGCGAGCTTGAATAGCGTATCGTTGGCTTTCGGAGCACGGGGGCCGTCCATTCTGGCTGTCTTGCACTCGATCACGAACAGACGGTTTCGTGCCATGAAAGCGATATCGAGCTCATTCTTGACACCCGATTCATCGACGACCTCCAGGTTAGTGTCCTTGTCCCGTATATCAAGGCTCGCCGAGAGTGCCCCGACCGTTCTGAAGACGTAGTGTTCCAGCCAGCCACCTTTCGCGAAGGATCGATCGGCTTCGCCTGCGAAGTGCAGGACGTTGCCGTCGACGCTGAGGACTCCGGCTTGTTCGAAGTCGCGCAGCAAGGCATCGAAGCTTCGGCTGTCGAGCTGCTCGTCCGAAATGGCCGCATGAAGCTGGTTGTCATCTTCCGCTGTCTGCGCGAGCCGGTTCAGTTCACCGAGCGCCCTCTCCAGGCTGCCCACTTGCGTTACCAACGTCTGGAGCAGGTCGAGGCAGCGCGGGCGGAGTTGAGGGCGCCGGCTTCCCACCTCCAGTCGGTAGCCGTAAGCACGCAGGTAGTGTGGCAGGCGCAGCGTGGAGGTGAGCTTTCTGCGCGGCTTGTGCTTTTCCAGCGGGATGACCTCGTCCGTGTCCACATCCACGTAGAACACCTCCCAACCCGCCTGCACTGCGACGGACTGCGCTGCCAGCGCCATGAGCTTGGTGCCTCCCGTGACATTCAGCGCGATGCGATCCGTTGCCCGTTCCGCCGCGAGCTGGTACATCGCGTTCTCGATGTATTCGAAGTCATGCTCGTTTTCCAGCTCGACACGCGCGGTACGGACGCCAGCCTCTCTGAGCACGACCTCCAGGGCGCCGGCTCGCGGCCTCATCTTCCGGCTGACCAGCAGAATGGCCTCCTTCGGCTTGATCTCCGGATCGAGTGTCGGAAGCAGGTTGGGCGCTGCCTGGGCCGACACCAGCAGGACGTGGACGGTTGCATTCAACATCTGGGTTGTCTCCGTGAGGTGCTCTTCTGGCGTGTCGGGCCGCTGTCGCAGTCGGCGAAGGACAACTCGCCCGTGCCTCACTCCTCCCAAATCGGTTCATTCGGTAGCTGAGGTGGTGACAGACGCAATCCCCTTAGCGCCCCGCTCTCGCGCAGCACGGGCAAAAGCGCGCTCTCGACCCAACCGGCGAGATGCGTCCACACGCCGGCTCCGATCGGCGTATAGCCATGGGCGAGAATGGAGCTGTTGCGAGCGGCAAGGTGATCAAGCATGCGATCCCGCTCGTCGACGGCGAACTGTCGGGGAGCACCCTGGACGTGGTGCGCCACCAGCTGCCAGGCGACGTACAGGCCCGCTTGGCGTCTGCCTTCGCGGTTTGGCTGTACTACCACGCCGTCCGGCAGCTTATCTTGTGGAACATCGGCGGTGTCGATTCCGGCGTGTACGCGCAGCAGCCATTGGGCGGTCCACTCGAGCAAGCGGTAGGCCCGTGCCACGGCGTCATCGAACCGCCCCTGGGCGGCGCGGCGCTGCGCATTGAGCCAAAGGTCGAGAAGCCGCGCCGGTTCGGTACGTGGATCATCGTTTCCAGCGGTTATGAACTCCAAGAACTTCAGATGCAGCCCAGCCCGAGCCCCGATTCGGGGCCGGTAGACCATCAGCCGGGCCTTGGCGCCCGCGTGGTCGAATCGGTCCCAGGCATCGAAGGCGGCACTGAGGTCCCGCGCGATCTGAAGATCCGCGCGTAGTCTCGAATCGCGCGGCGGCGCAATGCGCGCGAGCCCCTGCGCTGCTTCGGCGTATCCATACTGCGCCCAGGCGTTGAGGTAGGGCGCCATCGCCCTGCGCAGGCGCACCGCCTCCACCGTGGCGAGGGTGCTGCGCTGCGTGCCATCATGCACCTGAACCAGATTTCCCCGCGCACCGGTGACCAGGCGCAGCTCGATGTCTTCGCGTTCCAACGCAGCCATGACCAGGCCGGCAGTCATGGTCTTGGTGCCCCCCGTGTAGTCGGCGATCAACCGCGCCGCTGGCAACCGTTCGCGCAACTCCGCCATTGCCGTTGCAGCCGCGGATACGACGCCGTCCAGGTCATCCGCCGGCACGATTCGGACCTCGAACCGCTCGGATTCGAGATCACATTGAGTCGGTATATTCGGCAGACTCGGGCCCTGGTCGGACGGCTTCGACTTGATGACACTGCCCTTGCCCTCGATCTGAACGCGCGAGCCCGGCTGGCCCGTGACCGGGTCCTTGTCCGTGCACAGGAAACAGACGAACGCGGGCGCCGTCTCGCGGATGGCCGTGACGATGGGCTGGTAAGAGCCGCCGACGGTGGAGATGAGGATGGTTGGGTGCATGGGGTTTATCCGGCGATGAAGGTCGAGTGAACGCCGCCGGTCTCGCGCTGCCTGTGGTGTTCGTCCGAAGGGACGCGTTTGCGCTTTTTCAACCCGATGGCGCTCGTGTCAAGTGCTCTCTGGTGGAACCGCTGCGCTTGTTCCACCCTACCGCGCCTACGGCCGTGGTCCGCACACTCCAACACCTCTTCGTATTTCACCCCAGTAGACGCACCCAGCGTCGGACACGATCCATGTAGGGTGGAACAAGCGCAGCGGTTCCACCTTGCCAGGGCGAGGCGCCACAAACTCTCCACGTCATCGGAAACTGCAACCGCTTATCCACGATAATCAGAAAAACGCCCTATGATTCTCGCAGCCAACCCAGAACCTTGAGACACCGCTCCTTCTGCTTGACCTTCTGCTTATTGCTGCCGGAAAACTCGGGTATCCACTTTCCTTCGGTTTGCCACAGCGTCCTGATGCGCTCAGCGACGATCCGTACGTCAGCGGGGAATTCCCATTTTCCAGCTTCGATTGCCTGCATGAGCGCAACCCCGGGGTTGTCGGCACCGTGCTGCTCGACGGCTTTAATCTGGCGCCCGATCTCTTCCCTCTTGCGCTCCTCCGGTGTCATCGATTCCTGGCGCGCCTGTTCCCGTTCCTGATCCCGTCGCTCGCGTTCTTCCCCACGCCGACGCTCAGCCGCCTCGAGGTCCTCCTTATCGCCCTGTATCCCACTGAGCTCTTGGCGC
>CAVSLM010000005.1:0-187357 GCA_963728895.1 uncultured Gammaproteobacteria bacterium | reverse complement strand
AGTGTAAACGCCACCGACAACTAATAAGAGGCAAGTAGTATTATTAGTGCGCCCCGAAGGCTATCCACGCACCCGTCGCATCAGTGCCTCCCTAAGGTAACGTGGAGCGCCGATCTCCTGACTTTTTTTTTAAATCAAGCCGAAATTCAAGGCCACCGACGAGTTCCTTCGCAGCCTTCGGAGGGCGGTCACCGGCTCTCGTGGCCAAAAAGAGCGCAGTCAGAAGCTGTAGATCTATCTTTTCACGCGAAAATACCTCAACCTCGTCACAGAGTCTGATTCCCCACGCAGTCGTGGTTTTGTCATATAATAATTAAAACTTGCGACTTGCGTAACCTCAGGCAGTTAGCGCGTTGGGATGCGTGGGTCCTCGCCACGTGCAAGGACGTCCAATTCCCTGTCGGCCGAGTTAACAGAGCCCCCTCTGTGCGACCATATGCGCGAAAATAATACATTCATTTTCAAGTAATTAAATCGTTGGCATGCATGTTGATTATGCGAATGCCACGCACCGTGACATGCGGGCGTTCACGTGTATGCAACTTCCCCTGGAGGAGATGGTTATGTTGAAAAAGACCCTGATCGCAGTCGCGCTCGCCGGCGCTTCAGAACGCTGCAAAATGGCGCGACGCTGAACGTTGCCTCTATGGATTTGGCCAGCGGCACGCTATTTTCTTCTCGGAGACAAGACATGGTGATCCCAATCCCTACACTGCATACAGGACTCGTTTTCGGATCCGGCTATCGCGGCGTTTCCCTCGTTCGTCTGACTACTTTGTGGTGAGTCTTTCGTAAACGTGTTTACGGGCGACGGGACAACCGCGCCCTATGGTGGCACCGCCGTTGCCGGTGGTCCTGCCAAGTTCACAACCGTTGACGACGTCGCCGGCGCCGTTAGCGTCGACCTTTCCCTCATGGACCGCCTATTGGAACGGCACGAATTTTAACAAGGGTGGGAGCCCGGTCACCGGCACCTGGAATTCAACGACACACGCTTACGACATTTCCTGGTCATCCACCGTCGCGGGCGGTCCGTTCAACGGCCAGACCGGCAACTGGAGCCTGCAGGGTACTGCCAATCCTGTTCCAGTTCCCGCTGCCGTATGGTTATTGGGTTCTGGCTTGGTGCGTCTGCTGTTGGACGCCCACCATCACAAGGCGGCCTCGCCGCAAGAGCCACTGAACTAGGATGCAAAGAAGGCGGGCAACGCAATGCCCGGCCTGTTGTCGTGCCCGTCTTGGAGTAGGTGCAGGCCGCTCTACTCCCGAATCCACCGCAAGCCGCCACATTTAGTGTGGGACCGAGACGGGCAAGCGCGGCCACGGTTCTGCGGGTGACTTTCCGCCTCACCCAGCTTGGCTGACGCCCGCCTCCCAGTGAAAGGCCGGCGCATTCGCCGGAGGGTCGGTTTCCATTTTACTTCCTCCCTTTTCAGATCACCGGGCAGGTCGCCAGTTGGATTCATTCTTTTCGCTGCCATCTTCCCCGCGGCGTTCGGCAAATCCCCGTCACCGCGACTGACAGCGCCCTTCGTCCTTGACCACCACGAACACGAAGCGCCTGCACCGAGCAATGTCTCTGGCTTTTTTTTTGCCCGGAACCTGCCGCGATGCAGTGTTGGAAGACGCCGCGCTTTGTCATTTCAGCATTCGCAACGAGCCCCATCTGCGCCTTGACTTTTTGTCTAGGCTCTGGCCGATGTTCCAGACGCCTGGGAATCCGTTAAGATTAATGCATGAGCGGGCTTTTTTTTTGTCGTTTTACATCCCGCTCTTCACCACGCGGCTGCCAGCAACAGTCTCGTGCGCGTGTCTTTGAGGAACTAATGGTATACCGGACTCGCGGAGACATCTCACGCGATGTTTGCGCTTTGGAGGGGCGCTGGTAGATGGGAACCTCGCTATACCGTGGGACCGAGCGACAACCGAAGCCGTTGCTCTTCCAATGAACCTTCGCGACGACTGCCTGTAAGACCGCGATGGCGTCCCAGGGCCATCGAAGAGGCGGGAGACTGTGTTCTCGGTTGGCAACCCCCTTGCCGCGAAGGGCTACGTTCCGTAGAACCACTTTAGGGTTGAAACGCCTCGCGCCGTGCAGTGTGCACGGCAAGAGTGAGTGTGGACCCAGCCGAATAGCTGACGCCAAACTCCCCGTCGCTCGCCGGAAGCGCAAAGAACGCAAGACCCGCGGTAAACCAAAAAACCGGGGGAGTCATTATGGATAAATTCAGACGGCAGGGGCTGATCCTGGGCTGGGCAGTTGCTTACTGATACCTGCTGTCGCCACCGCCACAAACGGCTTGTTTCTCATCGGAAACGGAACCATCGCTCGCTCGATGGGTGGCGTAGGAATTGCGCTCGGCGAAGATGCGGTTTCGGGAGCCACGAACCCTGCGAATATCGTTGAGGCGGTAGGGGATAGAACAATTCGGCTGGATGTTGGGGGAACCGTATTCAGTCCACACAGAGAAGCAACGTTAGGGTGAATCACCGAGAAAAGCGGAGCGACTCTGTTCTTCATGCCGCAGATGGCCGGCGCCATGAGGTTTTCAGATCTTTATCTTGGACTCAGCATCGTACCGATCGGCGGCGGGAACACACGCTATGCCAGAAACCTGCTCAATCTGGTTCAGTTTCCGAATGGCGGCGGCCCCCCGGATACAGGAACTCTCGGTGTCAGCCTGAACGTTGGCAGCATCAACCCAACGCTGGCTTACAAGATCACTGACAACCAAACGCTGGGTGCTTCCTGGTGGTGGGCATCGCGCAGTTCAGAGCGTATGGCCTCGGTAACTTTCACGACCTTCACGCTTTCCCAGACAGGCGACAAACTGACCAATCAAGGCAACGACTGGAGCGTCGGCGCCGGCGCCCGTGTCGGCTGGACCGGGAACTTCTTTGGCGATGCGCTTTGACGCTTGGGGCTGTGTACAGCTCAAAGGTCTACATGACCAAGTTCGACCAGTACTCGGAGCTGTTTGCGCGAGCATGGAAAGCATGGATCTCCCGCCGTCCTTCGGCGTCGGCTTTGCCATCTGAGGCCTTTGGACCGCATCACGCTTGCTTTCGACGCGGCACGCACGCTTACTCTTCAGTCGCCTCGGTCAGCAATGTCGGGCCCAACACGAGGGGTAACTTGTTTCCGGTGAGCAAAGAGGTAAATGCCCTAGGTCAGGACGAAGGTCTTGGTTTCGGCTGGAAGAATCAGAACATCTACAAGCTCGGCCTCAGCTACGACTACAACGACAAGCTGACACTGCGCGGCGGTTGGAACTACGGAGAAAGCCCAATCAACGAAGCGCGTGAAATCGCCTTCAACATCGTGGCTCCGGCAACCGTTCAACACCATCTGACTTTGGGCTTCACGTATCACCTGAGTCCGGAGATGGAAATCAGCACCGCCTACGTCCATGCATTCCGGCACGAGCAGTTCGGACCAACGTACATCGGGAACGTCGGCCGCATTGAAATGGAACAGGACAGCCTGAGCGTCAACTTTGGATTGAACATGTGAACACAGCAGCGACATAACCAATTTGCTGACGTTCTGATCGAACGCATAGGCGTCCTTGTCGGAGGAATCACCATGCTCTCCCAGCTTAACATTCAATACAGGGGTGCTGCGTCGCACGTAGTCCTAGCCCTGGTCTTCGCAATCACCTTGAGTCCACGACAGGCTGTGGCTCTCTTAGCGGATGGCGCCACCCTGAATATCGACAACACATCGTTCTTCGCGCTAGGCGGGGGAATGGTACCCAGCTCGAATATCGTCGGGCACGACGGACTCGTCACGGGCACCGTCCAGCCCGCAACCGGTAGCCATTCTGGTGCACCTGGTTGCACCGCAGGTGTAGGGGTTTGCAACAATCCCGGCGAGCAACCCGGGATAGACGAACCATGGTCCTACTTCAATTCGACGGGTATGCATCAAACAACCAGCGCCTCAAATGTGCTCAGCGCTAGCGGAAATTCGGCAACAATCGACTTCAGCGGCTGGAACGTCACCTGGAATGGGATTCCATCCATTGTGATGGGTAGCGGCGCCTGGGCCGGAAATCCCGATGGGCAAGCGGACGTAGTATGTGGCACGGACTGCGGAAACGGTGACACCTATACACTGACGTATTCCGCAACGGTCCCGAATGGAGATCCGTCCGGATTCGGTGGTGTTCCGTACTACCTGGAGCTACACGGTACAGTGACTGCCGCCGGTGCCAACGTCCCCCCCGTCGCCAACGATTTCTCCGTAACGACAAATCAGAATAGCACTACCAACTCGATAGACCTGCTCGCACACGCAAACGACTCCGATGGCCAGCCAGGCGCGCTCTCCCTGCAGAGCGTCACGCAGGGAACCAACGGTGGCACAGTCACCGACAACGGCGACGGAACGGCGAACTTCACTCCGCCTGCGGGATTCGCCGGCTCGGACAGCTTCACTTACACCGTCACCGATACGCTCGACACCGCCACGGGCACGGTATCGGTCACGGTCAACGCCGTGCAGCCGGTCGTGCGGGCCGCGACTGGAAATGCCGGGCCGGTTACGCCGGGCACGATTGCGACGGCCGTCAGTTCGAGCACCGGCGCCATAACGCTCGCCAACCTGACGAACAACTCCGTCCCGGCGGATTCCGACGTGCAGACGTCGTGCGTGGGCGGCTGTTTCGATTACACGGCGGCTTCGACTTCCGCACAGGCGACCGTGGTGCTGCCCCTGTCCGCTGCCCTGCCCGCCCAAGGCAAGTTCCGGCTGTTTGCGAGTGGCGTGTGGCAGGACTTCGTGGTCGATGGATCGAATGCCGTGAAATCTGCGCAGGGTACCTTGGGTTCCTGCCCACCCCCGGGTAGCTCCGGATACGTAGCGGGTATTTTCCCCGGCTACTTCTGTGTGCAACTGACGGTTCAGGATAACGGACCAAACGATGCGGATAGCACCTCGGGCCAGGTCCGACAGACCGGCGGACCTGCGGCACCGATCAGCGGCGGGAGCGCCGGCGGTGCGCTTGCCACGGGAACCGTGCTGACCCTGGGCCCGGGCAACGGCTGCAACATCACCGCGATTGCGGGTCTGCCGGCTTCGTCCGGCAACGGCTCCTGCTTCGGTATGGAGAACAATCCCGGGTTCGTCACCCTGACTCAGCTGACGAACCACGAGGGACTCATCGTCGGCGCAGTGCAGCCGGCGTCGAACAGCCACACCGGCGCACCGGACGGATCGGAGTCTCCGAGTGTCGATGAGCCTTGGGTGTTTTTCGGGAACGCCGGGATGCATCAGACGACCAAGCCGGTCGTCGATCTGGGTGGCAATACGCTCGACCTGTCGGGCTGGAGCGTGACCTGGAACGGCATCGATTCCATTCCGATGGGCACCGGCGCCAACAGCACCACGGCGCCCGGGTTCCAAAACGGCATCGCCCAGTACACCTGCTCGAGCTCCTGCGCGAATGGCGACACCTACACGCTCGACTACTCGGCGACCGTGCCAATCGGAGACCCCTCGGGCTTCGGCAACGTCGCCTACTCGCTGCACTTGGAGGGCACGGTGGTGGTACCTGAGACGCTGTCCTCCGACGCCGTCGGTGGCATCCAGCCGGGGGCAACCGCACAGGCGGCAGGTTCCACCACCGGCAGGCTGACGCTTGATGAGCTGACGAATGCCGGCATTCCGGAAGACACCGTCGATAACCCGAGCGGAATCTACTACGACTTCAGCGCGTCGGTTGCCGCCACCGGCGACACTGCCCGCATCGTCATTCCGCTGTCTGCACCATTGCCCTCGGATCCGGTATGGCGCAAGTACAACACTACGACCGGGTGGAACAACTTCAACGTCGGGAGCTTCGACAGCATCAGCTCCGCACCGGGTAGCCTTGGCAGCTGTCCTGCGGCCGGAGATGCGAGCTACACGGCGGGTCTGACGGAAGGAAACTTCTGCGTGCAGCTGACCATTCAGGACAATGGGACCGACGGCAACGACACCGATGCGACAGGAGCGGTGATCGGCGATCCCGGGTTTGCGGGCTCCTCGGCTGCGCCCCCAGTTCCGCCACCAGACACGCGCACCAGCGGCACCAGCGGCTGCAGCGCCACCGACCTCGCCGTTGGCCCCACGCATAGCGCCGACTGGTGGCTGGTCGCGGGCTTCATCTTCTGGCTCGGCGCTCTGAGGCATCGCAAGCGCATTCGCTGATCGGGAGTTGCGATGAGGCGGCGCAAGCTTCGCGGCTTGCGCCGCTTATTTTTTGGACGCGCCCGAGATGACCGTACTGACACCTCGTCTGAAGTGGACCTGGCTGGTTAGCTGACTTCAGTCAATTACGCGCCATGCTATCGGAGTAGTGTTGTCGCTCCCGGTTCTGGCGGGGCCGAGGTGAGAGAGCTCAGGGTGGCGCGGTGACAGCGCAGCAGTGAGGTCGAATCGTGGGGAGGGAGAGCCCGGGCGGTGTGGGAGAGCGGTCGTCCGGGTAGTGGTCGAGTAGCAACGGGGCGCTCTCCGGTTCTGCAGTTGGTAGTCAGCTGGTTTCCTGCCGGGGCCGAGGGTCGGACGGCAGACGCTTCCGACAGGGAGCCTCGGCCCCTCATAACAACTTCGCAACTACTGTCACGGTTGCGAACCGTCCATGGTCCTTCCGTTCGTGAAGGACCGGATTCGAGCAATGGCTCCGACGCCTGGTCGTGTGAACATCGCCAAAAAAAAGGCCGGGTGGGGCCCGGCCGAAGCGTCGGAGCCAAGGACGGCTCCTTTTGGAGGGATCGTCAATACAGCAGGCCACCCGTCTTGCGGGTGCACCTGGATTGAACCGGTGCTTGCGCGGGATAGAACCCGCCTAGAGGCTGTGGAATCGGGCGGTTGAATGCCCGCATCTCCCCCAGTGCCGCGTCCATGCGGCGTACAAAATTCCCACATGATCGGTACGAGTGCCGAACCGCTCACGATTGCGGTCCGGATAGGTCGGCGTCGCCGCGGCGGCCAGATGACACCGCGCGGTCACGAGTCGTCTCGTGCCGCTCGATGTGCCTGGACGCTGCGGGCGCGGTTGAGCGCGAGCGCCTGCGGGTGCCACATTCATGTTTGTGCTCGCTACCCTTCGATGTGACCGGTGCTGCCCACACCTGCGGCCCCGCTTACGGGCGCAGGCTCGCTGCTGTTGCGATTCCGCCTGCACCGCTCGCGGTATGGGAAGAAGACAAGGCGATCGGTGCCCAAGTTGACAGACGCGCCCTCGCATCGATTTATTCCCCTCTCCGTGCCGCGGAGACCCGCGCAACTCGGAGGGTCAAGGAATCATCGGGCCACGCTGGAGCATGCGGTTACCGATAGCGCCCCGCATGGCCAGAAAGCTCCCAGGCGACAACCCGAGTCGATGTACCGCCGCCCGGAGCGGAATGCGGGCTAGTTCTTCACCCACTTCCAGGGCTCCATGCCCACCATCTTGAAGAAGATGGCCACGTTGCTGACCAGGATCACCCACAGGGCGAGTGCGGTTCCGAGCGCCCACAGCGGATCGCGGAAGTGCTCGCCGACACCGAGGGCAACCAGGATCGCCACACAAACCGCGGTGAACACCGCCATCACGCCGATCGCCTTGGTAGTCGCTGTCATGTCGTCCTCCTTATCTTTCAGCCAGGCGGAGCCTGCGCTTGTTTCGATGTAGGGTGCGTCTCACGCACCGGATGAATGGTCTCGTCGAATCGATGATCACCAGTGGACGCACTCGGCACGCCGACCGTCGCGGCGACCTTGCGCGTGGTCCGCGTGCGTGGGACGCACCTACGCATTGCGGCAGCTCGATCCGACGGACGTTGTTCAAGCCGCCGCGCGGTAGTCCCGAATGCGATCCTGCGGGTCGCAATCGCGTCGCCGCGACCGACGCTCCTACGGGGTGGCTGCGCCTGTCCTCGGCGGCACTGCCTGCGCGGGTTGCTCGCCACGGAATGGGCGATGCGAACATCGCGCGTGGATCTCACTTGCGGCCTCCCGGCATGCTGCTGGCGTCGAGGAACTTGTCGAAGTGGATGTTGGCGCTTTGTACGCCGGATTTCTTCAGCACCTCGATCGCCGCATCGATCATGGGCGGCGGTCCGCAGAGATAGGCCTGCGCCTGGGCGAGGTCCACCCCCTGTTGGCCGATGTGCTCGGTTACCATGCCACGCAGGCCCTGCCAGTCGCTGTCCGCAGGTTCCTCCGAGAGCACCGGAACGAAACGGAAGCCGCGCCCCGAGTTCCACTTGCGCGTGATGGCTTCCATGTCCTCCAGGCAGTACAGGTCCTTCTGCGTACGCGCGCCGAACAGGTATACGACATCCCGCGTTACACCCTTGTTCGACGCATGCTCCAGCAGCGCCCGGATGGAGCTCATGCCGCTGCCGCCGGCGATGCACACCACGGGGCCGTCGCCTTCGCGCAGCCAGAACGAGCCGAACGGTCCGGTGACGGTGACGGGCGTCCCGACGCGGTCCTTTTCGAAAAGCCAGGTGGTCAGCTCGCCGTTCGGGACCTTGCGAACGAAGAACGTGAGCTCGTTCTCAGCCTCGTTCTCCGGGGCACGCGCGAAGGAGTAGGCGCGCGGCTTTTCGATGCTGGGGAATGCGATCTCGGCGTACTGGCCGGCGACGTAGGGCGACTGGGAGCGAGCCTCTCCCGAATGCGGGAAGGGCTTCTCCAGCTTGACGGTGAGCTCGAGAACGTCGTGGGTGAGCGCGCGGGTACGCGCCAGAACGCCCTGCACGGTGGAAATCGCACCCGCGGGCACGGCCGAGTCGAGCTGCACTTCCACCACGATGTCGCTCTTGAGCGCGGTCTGACAAGCGAGGATCATGCCGCGGTCGAGATCGTCGCCTTCGAGCACGTAGGAGAAGTCCGACAGCTCCTTGATCTTGCCCTCCACCAGCCGGCAACGGCAGGTGCCGCAGCTGCCGACCCGGCAGTCGTGCGGCCAGCCCAGTCCCGCGTCGAGCGCGGCCCTCAGCAGATTTTCGCCCGCCTTCACCGTGATGAGCTTGCCGGAAGGCGTCACCTTCGCCTGCCAGTCCTGCTTCTTGCTGCCGAATCCGAACATTCCCTTCCCCGGCGGGAGTCTGCCCCGCGTGCGCTTGGGCGTACCCGCGTGGTCGTGTGTGCCGCTCATGCAGCCGCGGCACCGATGATAAAAATTGCCCGCCTGCGGAGGCCGCCCTACGTTGCTGCTGCTACCTTCGTAGGGCCTTTTTTCGATACATTACATCGTCCGCGTGCGGGGGCCGCACCCTACGGGATGGTCGATGCGCCTCGTGCATCGACCATCCCGCCGGTGTCACACGTTGATGGTGACGGATTTCAGCTGGTTGTTCTTGATCTCGTCCCAGGTCGGCAGCAGCGTGGAAGCAACGAAGTCTTCCTTGCTGGTGCTCTTGTGCGCCTTGACGTGCTCCCACCAGGTGCGCACGGCTTCCCGCGAGGAAATCAGCTCGCTTTGATTGGCGAGGAAGCAGGCGTGCACGTACGGGGCCCAGTGGATGTCTGCCAGGCTGAACTCGCCCACGATGAAATCACCGCGCTGCTTGCGCGTGCGCAGCTGCGTTTCCAGGGCGTCCAGACCGGTCGCGAGCGTAGCCTTGGCGTTGTCGAGGTCCTCGTTCTGCAGCAGTTTGGCGACGGCCGGCGCCACGTACTCGTTGGCGATGTGGATCCACTGATACTGCACGGCACGCACCACGCCGTTGCGCGGCACCAGCGACGGACCGAAGCCCTTGTCGTCGAGGTAGGACATGATCGGCGCCGTGCCGTAGACCACGAAATCGTGATCGCGCAGACAGGGAACGGATCCGAAGGGCGACATGGCCTGGAGCTCCTGCGCGTGCACGCCGCCATTGGCGGCATCGCCCACCGCGATGCTCTCTATGTCGACGCCCTTCTCACCCGCAGTCATCAGGCATTTGTAGGTGTTCGGATCGCCGGAAATTCCGAACAGCTGCATCTTGTGTCTCAGGTGGTCGCCTAGCATGTTCACTCCTCCAAATTGCGCTTCATCAGAATGTTGACCGTTTGACCTGGAAGCTGTTAGCTGGTCCCGTGGCCTGCCGCGGAGGTACCCTCTCCCCCCGGCGCTTTATCGCACGGGAAGAGGGGTGTGGGCAAAACCCCCGCTGCGAGGACCGGCCGGCTTCCTTAGTTTAGGACTGCATCTTCAAGGCCCCCGACGGGCAGGCCTCCACCACTTTGCGGACCTCCTCTTCACGGGCCGCCGATTCGTCGATCACGAACTGGCCGTTCTCGACCTTGAACACCTGGGGCAGCGATTTGACGCAATTCCCAGAATGGATGCACGTCTTCTCATCCCATGTAACCTTTCCCATTGGCTTCTCCTGTTGCGCTGCGAGCCCGCAGGACCCACAGATGAACGGCTTCCGGCTTCAGCGAATCACTGTTGCCATGCTTACCCTGCTGCATCACATTCGTCTGGCAGCGCGCGGGCTTGCGCGCTAACCCGGCCTTCCCACACCTCGCCGGCACGCGCGGGCATGACACACGACGCAAGGCCGTCCCTGGCCACCTGCTCCCTGGCGCTGCATGCGCGAGCGACGCCGACTCAGGCCGCGTGCGCCACCCGCTCGCCGTCGTCGTAGCCGGCGATGCGGTTCATCTGTGCGGCGATACGCCGCTCCCCGTCACTCGCCAGCTCGCGATCCCAGGCCAGCAGCTTGGGCTTCATGAAGGCATGGAGCAGCGGCGGCACCAGGGCCAGCGCAAACAGCGAGAAGTAACCCAGCCCGGTGTTCGGTGCCCCCACGTCGTCGAGCTCCCAGAAGTGCGTCTCGCCCCGGTCGTGATGATCCGCCTGACGCCCGATCTCGATGAAGAACCAGCTGGTGAAGGCGGTGTCGTTGTCCCACGAATGACGGTAGTCGATCGGCTCACCCTTCTCGCGGATCAGCCCGTAGTGCTCCATGTAGTTCAGCGCCTCGAGCTCGAAGTTGGCAATCACCCACACCAGCGTCATCGCCCCCAGACCCAGCCAGCCACCGGCAAACCAGAACAGGAAGATGGTCGGCAGGCTCATCGCATAGCCGCGCAGCCAGCGGTTCTCCCAGGTCAGAAACGGCTTGCGCCGGCGCGCCAGACGCTGCTTCTCCATGTTGTAGAGAAAGTTCGACTGCCCCAGATGCGAGATCGGCAGGTGCATGTAGAGGCTGCGACCGCGCGGTGCGGTCGCCGGATCGTCCTCGCAGCCGAGCTCCAGATGATGGTTGTAGACATGCGCGTAGCAGAAGTGCGAGGCCCCGCTCAGCGCCATCATCCAGCGCGAGATCACGAAGCTGAACCCCTTGGTGTGCGCCAGCTCATGGCCGTAGATGATGCCGATGCCGGCAAAGATCCCGGTCGAGAGCGTGGCACCGAGCAGCTGCAGCCCGGTCAGACCCGACTCCAGCCCGTAGATCCCCGGCAGCCCCAGCACCGTGCCCGGATCACCCACCGGCACCCCGTTGATGTACTGATACACGCGCCAGGCGAGCGCCAGCTGCAGCAGAATGAACACCGGCAGCATCAGGTACATCACGCTGTTCTGCAGCGCCGGAATGCCCATGGTGTCGCCGTTCTTGTCGACGCCGGCGCCCTTGGTGTGAATCTGGATCGCCGTGTCGATCACGATCCCCAGGCCCAGCAGCACCACGCCGCTCCATACCCAGGCACCGCCCGCCACCACCCCCAGCATCGACAGCAGTATCAGTGCCGGTGCCAGGAAATACCGCACGTTGATGAAGAACTTTTTCATCCCGTACCCTCCTTCGGTTTCGGATCCGTGCGCGGATCCCGGTCAAAAATGTCGGCTCGGGCATTTCCCGATCCTTGCAAGTCAAGTGTCGGTTTTGCGATTTCTGCTGTGAATACGGAAAACTACGTGTTACGCACGCCTTGCCGCCCGGTTCCGCCGCTGCCCGACGGCGCGCAACCTTGGATTAAACAAACGTTCGTTCCTGTAAGGCAAGCGAAAACCTGCCATGCACCGCACGCGCCCCGAAGGTACACGTTGGGCATGTAAGCTTGTGCTGATGTAATGCATCGGCGTTCACGATTCGTTTCCCGCCATCAGTGCAATGCGCACCACGTCGGATAGCGACTTCGCCTGCAGCTTTTCCATCACACTGGCGCGGTGCAGCTCCGCGGTGCGGGTGCTGATGTTGAGGTCGGCGGCAATCTGCTTGTTGCGCTTGCCGTCGACCAGCCCGCTCATGACCTCACGCTCGCGCGGCGTCAGCAGCGACAGGCGGCGTGCGACTTCGGCGCGCCACTCGTCGGTGTCGCGGCGTCGCGCATCACCTTTCAGACATTCGCGGATCCGGCCCAGCAGCTCTTCGCTGTCGAACGGCTTTTCCAGGAAGTCGGCTGCACCGCCCTTCATCGCCTTGACTGCGGTCGCCACGTCTCCGTGGCCGGTGAGGATGATGACCGGAAGCTGCACGTGCCGCTCGCGCAAGGTCTGATGCAGCTCCAGCCCTCCGACGTCCGGCATGCACACGTCGAGCACCAGGCAGCCGGGGCCGATGTCCTCGAGCGCATCGAGCAGTTCCTGCGCCGAGGCGAAACAGCGTACCCCCAGACCCTCCGAGCGGATCAGCAGCTGCAGCGATTTGCGCACCGGCTCCTCGTCGTCGAGGATGTAGACGGTGGGCGCCGGATTCATGCGCGCGGCTCCCCGCGCGCCACGGAGCCGTCCGCAGCCGGCAGGGTGAAGCGCACCGTGGCCCCGCCGGCTTCGTTGTTGACGGCCCAGATGCGCCCACCGTGCGCCTTGATGATGGAGCGCGTGATGGCGAGCCCCATGCCCATGCCGTCGGGCTTGGTGGTGTAGAACGGCTCGAACATGCGCTCCAGGACCGGTTCCGGCAACCCGATACCGGCATCGATCACTGCAACCTCGAGCTCGCCCGCAGCACTGAGCCCGGTGCGGATGGTGAGCCCGCCGTGCTCGCGGTCAGCCGACTGCATGGATTCGATGGCGTTGTGCACCAGGTTGAGCACGACCTGCTCGATGAGGGTCTTGTCGGCGGTGGTGGCCGGCAGCCGATCGGCGAGCTCGAGCTTCACGGTGAGCTCGCGCCAGCGCGAATCGACCTCGGCGAGACGCACCACGGCGCGCACCAGGTCGTTGAGATCGACCGGGGAGTACTGCAGCTCTTCCTTGCGTACGAAATTGCGCAGCCGCACCACGATGTCGCGGGCACGCCGGGCCTGCACGGCAATGTCGGCGAGCGAGTCGGCGATCTCCCCGGGCGCGCCCGAACCGCTGCCGAGCAGGCGCAGACAGGCGTCGCTGTAGGTGGCGATGGCGGTCAGCGGTTGCGCCAGCTCGTGGGCGATCTGACCGCTCATCTCGCCCATGGTGGTGACGCGCGAGACATGCGCCATCTCCAGCATGTGCTGGCGCTCGCGCTCTTCCGCATGCTTGAGACCGGTGACGTCGCTCACCACTGCCACCACGCCGCGTACGTGGCCGCCCGGGGACATGTCGGGCACCACGCTGCCGCGCAGATGGCGCGGTCCGCCCTGCTTGTGGGGCAACACCACTTCGCACTCCACCGTCTGCCCGCCAAGCGCGGTCTCCAGGTGCGGTCGGATGTTCTGATAGGCCAGCGCTCCGATCACCTCCTTGATGTGCCGGCCGCGCATCTCGCCGCGCGACAGGCCGAACCAGTCCTCGTAGGCACGGTTGTTGAAGCGAAAGCGCTGGCCGGCGTCCAGGTAGGTGATCAGCACGGGCACGGTGTCGGTGACCAGCGCGAGCTGGGCCTCGCTCTCGCGCAGCGCCTCCTCGGCGCGCTTGCGCTCGGTGATGTCGGTAAATACACCGAGGCAGCCCTTGTATCTGCCCCCGGCGTCGAACAGCGGCTTGGGCGAAGTGAGCGTGTGGATGCGCCGCCCGTTCTTGGTCACCCAGGCATTTTCGTAGCGCTCCACCTTGCCGCTGGTCTGGTCGATCATCCGGCCCTGCAGCTGCTCGCGGTAGTCCTCGTGCACCAGGTCGATCAGGCGCCGGCCCAACACCTCGTCCTGGGTATAGCCGAACATGTCGCAGAAGCTGCGGTTGACGTAGGTGATGGCGTGGTTCTCGTCGATCACCGCCAGCGCCTCGTTCATGGTCTGCACGACCTCGCGGTAGCGCTGCTCGCTGATGCGCAGCGCCTCCTCGGCCCGCTGGCGTTCGCGCTCGGCCTTCTCGCGGTCGGTGACATCCTGCAGGATGATGGTGGAGCCGAGCTGCCCGGTGCGATCCACCAGCGAGGAGGCGTTGACCTCGACGAAACGCGGCTCGTCGGGGGGGCCGAGTTCGAACACCTCCGGCGGATTCTGGCGCGAACGCGCCACGCAGCGCGCAATGATGTCGCGCAGCCGTTCATGTTCGCGTGGCGGAAACACGCGGATCAGCGAGGTACCAAGCGCCTCGCGCTCGCTCAGGCGCAGGATCTGGCCGGCGCGGCGGTTCAGGCTCAGGATCCTGCCGTGCACCTCCACGTTCAGCACGCCGATGGGTGCGCGATCCAGCAGGCGGTCGAGGTAATGGGTGACCTGCGGCGGCTCGCGCGCCAGCTCGCCGAGGCGCAGCTGCGCTGCGGCCACGCGGTTTCGGTAGGTGCGCCGCTTCTGGGCGCGTGTGGCCGCCTCCTGCAGCGCCGTCGGCAGTCCGTCGGCGGCGGCCGACGACCAGGTGCTCACGTCGTTGCCGAGGAAGGGGGTGAACCGCAGTGCCTGGCGCAGCTGGCCGAAGCGCTCGGGATCGCTCAGGATGAGGATGGGGATGTCCTTGCCCAGCGAATGCACCCGCTGGGCGATGCGCACCGGCTCCTTGAGCTTGACGCCGAGCACGATGGCGTCCGCCCCCTGCGGGCTGTGCTCCAGCTTGTCGAACAGCTGCTCGGGCCCCGCCAGCGCCTCCAGCCGCCATACGGGCGCGAGGCGCCGGACCAGCAGCGAGCGGATGTCTTCGTCGACCGCGACCAGCACGAAGCGCCCGTCGCCGGGATCGGCTGCGCGCAGGCGCGTGCCGCGCGGCAGGTCGCGCACGCCGGCGACCTGGCCCTCGCGGCCGGCCGGCGTGTAGGGATACCCTTGGCTGGAGGCGCGCGTCATGTGCTCAGGGTCCGAGGATCGGCTGACCCAGCAGGGCACGGCCGGTCCAGATACGCAGCACATCGGTGGTCGGCGCCATGATGTGGGCGGCGCGCGCATCGCGCAGCATGCGATAGAGCCGCGAGCCCCCGCGGTAGGCGATACCGCCCGCAATGGTCATCACCTCGTTGGTGATGGTCACCGCGCAGTCGGCGACTTCCGCCTTGGCGGTGAACACCTCCGGGAGCGCATCGGGGTCACCGGAATCGAAGCTGTTGGCCGCGTGATAGACCAGGTGCCGGGTGCGCTCGAGCACGCCCCACAGGCATCCCAGGCGATGCTGCAGCACCGGAAGCTGCGCCAGCGACGAGCCGCTCTCGCTGTAGTGGCGCCGGACCAGGTGGTTGCGCGCCTCCTCCAGCGCGGTGCCGGCAATTCCCAGGTAGGTACCGGCCATGGCCATGAGAAAGAACGGCGCCACCACCTGGAACACGTACCAGATCTGGTCCCCCTCCTCGCCCAGCAGATTGTCGCGCGGCAGCGCCACGCCCTGCAGCTCCAGCGCGCGCGAGGAGTTGCCGCGCATGCCGACGCCGTTCCAGGCAGGGCCCCACTCCAGCCCTTCGGCGTCCTTGGGCACCACGACGCAGGAAAACTGTCCGAGCGGCGCATCGGGATCGGCGGCGACCGTGGACACCACGTAGGAATCGGCATAGCCGCCGTTGGTGACGAAGGTCTTGCTGCCCGTCACCAGGTAGGTGTCGGGGCTCAGTACCTCGAGGCGGGTGTGCGGAATGTAGAAATGGGAACCCGTGCCGGGCTCGCTCAGCGACAGGGTGGTGATGTGCTTGCCTTCCACGATCGGCAGCAGGAAGCGCTCCTGCTGATCAGGCGTGGCCTTGGCGGCCAGCACCGCGCTGCCGACGCAATGCATACCGAAGCACATGGCCGTGGACGGGCACTCCTGGCCGAGGATCTCGCACACCTGGGCGACCGCGAAAGAGCCCATGCCCAGGCCGCCGAATTCCTCGGGGACCGGCAGGCCACCCAGCCCGGCCGACTGCAGGGCGCGCATCCCTTCCTCGGGCCAGCGCGCCTCGCGGTCGACGCCCTCGGAATGAACCGAAACCACCTCCTTGGCGATCTCCTGCACGACTTCCAGGATGCTTTCCAGGTCCCGCGGGTACATGCGGCCCGTCGCTCGGAAATCCAGTGGAAGCATCGCGGCCCTCTCCATCGGGTGAGGATGTGCCTGCAACACCGACCGGCTCTGCGGTGCTCGACGGTCGCGGGCGTGCAAACTCTTCGGCGCTGTCTGTGGTCGGCCGGCATCGATCCGACCGCTGCCGGCCCCTCCCCGCTTATTGGTGCAGGGTCGAGCCGCCATGTACCGTCTGAACCGGCAGCAGAAACCATGCCACGATCGCGCGGGTCGATTTTGCACGGTCGTACTCGAGTCTGTACGCGAACAACGGCGTCCGAGCGTAAACGACTGGCGCGGAGCGCGTCCCAGACGCGCCGCGCCGCGTGCCCCGAATTCATGACACAGTGCGCGGGCTGTACTTCTTTTAAGACAGCCAGGGGGCCCGCGTCCGGGGCGAGCGCGCCGGAACAGCCGCCCGGCGGCTTGCTCCACGCCCGAGGTACACGGTTGGTCCAGTGGTACACATGTTGCTCCCGGTATTGATGCAATGCAGTCGCGCGGCAGCGCGGGTGGCAACAAGGGAGCCGGAGCGCCGTTACACCATGAGCATCGCCCCCATCGATCTGCTCGTCGTGCGCGACCTCTTGCAGTTGCCGGGCAATCGTCGCCTGCTGGACATCCCGGAGCTTGCGATCCGCGCCGGCGAGTTCCTGCTGCTCACCGGTGCCGCCGGTGTCGGGAAGAGCACGCTGCTCAAGATCGTGGCCGGACTACAGGCGCCGGACCGCGCCCGCGTACGCTATCTCGGCGTCGACCTGTCCTGGCGGCGCGCCCGTGCGCGTTATGCGTCCTCGGTGATCTATCTGCACCAGCAGCCTTATGTCTTCGACGCCTCCGTGGCCGACAACGTGGCGTATGGGTTGCGCCGTGCAGGCGTGACCCGCCGGCGTATCGCCCATCTGGTGCGCACTGCCCTCGGCGCGTTCGATCTGCTGCGTTTGCACGACGTCGCGGCACGCTCGCTGGATGCGGGCGAACGGCGCTGCGTCGCGCTCGCGCGTGCCTGGATCCTGCTGCCGCGCATCCTGCTGCTGGACGAGCCCACCGCGGAAATGAGCGCCACGCTGCGCGAGCAGACCTGGTTCATGCTGCGCCGCCTGCGTTGTGAGGGGGTGTCGGTGGCGGTGGCGAGCCGTGAGACGCGGCTGCGCTTTCTCGCCGACCGCCACCTGGAGCTGCGCGACGCGCAGCTGCTCGCCCAGCCGCTGCCGCCCCCACGACGGTCGGGGCCGGCATGCTCGGGAGGGTGCTGCGGCTTGCGGCGAACCGGCACGCCGGCGGAGCCAAGGCCGAGTCGCATGAATGACACTCGCGGGTTGCACCGTCACTCCGGGCCCGCGATGTTCGACATCTGGCCGCACGGGCGCGCCTGAAGGGTCGGGACGCTTCTTGCGCAGGATTCGTGACGGAATGTTCCGATTCCGGTACACGGAATCATCCGCGCTCGCGACACGGTGGACACCGGTTTCCGCTGATCTATACTCTCGCCACTGTCATCACTCGCCGACGCACCAATAGGAGTCGAACCTTCCCGTGGCGGGCACAGAGACGCTGCCCCGGGAACACGGCGACCGAGCCGGCATCGTGGCCGGTCGTGCAGTACCCACGGAAGGCTCTCCGAGTGCATCAGCTGAACCAGTGGGGGCGACATGCTTTCGAGGTCGGAATCGGGTCACGCGGCCCAGGTGCTGTCCGTCGTATCCGGCGGGATCAGCAACTCCAACGTCAGTCCTACCATTGCCCGCTCCTGGGTACGGTGCATGAAGGAGTACGGGCTCGACCCCATGGCACAGCGGGAACCCGAGGTGGTTGACAGCGGCGTACTGCGCGAGCATGAGCAGCGGCTGCGAAGCCTCCTCGCCATCGCCGATCTGGAGATGGCCAACCTGTGCCAGCAGGTTTCGGGCTCCGGCTATGCCATTCTGCTCACGGAGGCGAACGGGGTGATCGTGCGCTATGCGGGCGATCCCACCTTCGATTCGACCGCCGAAGCGCGTGGCTTGCGCGTGGGAAGCGTGTGGTCCGAGGACCGCCAGGGCACCAACGGCATGGGCACCTGCCTGGCGGAGCGCCAGCCCATCATCGTGCACCACCACGAGCATTTTCTCGCCGCCAACGTGGGGCTGACGTGTACCGCGGCGCCGATCCTCGACCCGGACGGCAAGCTGCTCGCGGTGCTGGATGCCTCCAGCCACTCGAACCGCGCGCAGGAACACACTCTGGCGCTGGTCAACATGGCGGCCAAGACCATCGAGAACCGCGTGTTCCTGTGCATGTTCAAGAATCACTTCATCATGCGCTTCCACAGCCGGCCGGAGTTCGTGAACACCCTGGGCGAAGGGCTGATCGCCTTCCATGGCAACGGCGCGATCCTCGCAAGCAACCGCAGCGCCCTGTTCCAGCTCGGCTACCGCTCGGCTGGCGAGATCACCGGACGCAAGATCGACGAGCTCTTCGACACCACGGTTGCGACACTGCTGCAGCAGGTCGCAAGAAACTCCCTGCATGCCGTGCCGATCCACGAGGCACGGCAGTCGCGGCGTTTCTTCTCCATCGTGCAGGCGCCAATGGGCGAGACGCCCTCGGGCATCTCCGTGCCGGTGAGTCGCCCGGCCTGCGCCCCGCCCAAGGAGCCGCAGGACTTCAACGCCCTCGGCCTGATCGAGCTCGGCGATCCGCGCATGGCACAGAACATCCGCATCGCGCAGCGTGTGCTGGACCGCGAGATCCCGGTGCTGCTGCATGGGGAGAGTGGCACCGGCAAGGGCGTGTTCGCCAAGGCCATGCACCTGGCGAGCAGCCGCGCCGACAAGCCCTTCGTGCCGGTGAACTGCGCATCCATCCCCGAGTCGCTGATCGAGAGCGAGCTGTTCGGCTACAAGGCCGGCGCCTTCACCGGCGCCAGCCGCCACGGCAATCCCGGCAAGATTCTCCAGGCCGGCGGCGGCACGCTGTTCCTGGACGAGATCGGCGATATGCCACTGCCGTTGCAGGCGCGCCTGCTGCGCGTGCTGGAGGAAAAGGAGATCGTGCCGCTCGGCGGCCACACCCCGATCATCGTCGATCTGCGGGTGATCAGCGCCACGCACCGCGATCTCACCGATATGATGGCCAAGGGTCAGTTCCGCGAGGACCTGTACTATCGCCTGCAGGGCTTCACCATCCATCTCACTCCGCTGCGCGAGCGCCGCGACCGCTACAACCTGATCAAGTACCTCATCCAGCTGGAGAGCGAGGACCAGGGCGCCTTCGAGGTGGACGAGGAGGTGCTGAACGTGCTCAACCAGTACCACTGGCCAGGCAACATCCGCCAGCTGCGCAATGTGCTGCGAACCATGATCGCCCTGCGCGAGTCGGACCGCATCACGGTTGCCGACCTGCACGATGAATGGTTCCGCGACGGCTCGCTCGAAACCAGCAGCTCCAAGCCGGCGCTGGGCCCGGACATCGCAAGGCAGAACCCGCTCAAGAGCGCCGAGCGCGACGCCCTGCTGCAGGAGCTGGAGCGCCACCGCTGGAACGTGTCGAGCGCGGCCAAACATCTCAACCTGAGCCGCAACACGCTCTACCGCAAAATGAAGCGCTGCAACATCACGCCGCGGCGGTAACGCCGCCGCGTCCCCATCGCCCGCAGCTGCCCGGCAGACGGTCGAACGGGGATCCTGCGGCGCTTTGGCGCCCTTGGCCCGGAAATTTCACCGGCATCCCGGGAGCGGGCGGAATTCGCGGGCGTCCTTGCGCGGGGCTGGAGCGCAAGTGATAGCCCGGAGCGATCACTTGAGTGAAGACCCAGCCACGGCGAGGGATAAACCGTCAGGACCGGGATAGACCGGCGGCGTAAACACGGTGTCATCGTTCGTCGAATGCGATGAATGCCAGATCTTCCCCACGATCCACTTGCTGGCCAGCCGCTGGCCGGCTGGTGAGATTTCCGGTCAGTCCCGCCCCTGGAGACCGAAGGAATGACGGTGGGTTTGTGTTTCCCATCCACCCCCCCTTCCGCTCCCGCATGCGGGAGCGGAAATCGCAATGCTCAGCTTGCATGAATCCATGTAGGGTGGATAAGCGAAGCGCATCCACCGCTCACCTTCCGGAACCTGTCAGCGCCCGCCGGTGTAGTCAGGTGGATAAGCGAAGCGCATCCACCACTCACCTTCCGGAACCTGTCGAGCGCCCGCCGGAGCGGGCGGATCCATGTAGGGTGGATAAGCGAAGCGCATCCACCACTCACCTTCCGGAACCTGTCGAGCGCCCGCCGGAGCGGGCGGATCCATGTAGGGTGGATAAGCGAAGCGCATCCACCACTCACCTTCCGGAACCTGTCGAGCGCCCGCCGGAGCGGGCGGATCCATGTAGGGTGGATAAGCGAAGCGCATCCACCACTCACCTTCCGGAACCTGTCGAGCGCCCGCCGGGCGGGCGGATCCATGTGGGTCGTAAGCGAAGCGCATCCACCGCTCACCTTCCGGAACCTGTCGAGCGGGAGGAGCCGGGAGAGAGGATGCGGGGCGGGTCAGCGTCATTGACCTTCGTCCGGTGGCAGCAAGCCGGCGCCACCTGCATGCGTTGACCGCCGCGTGCGCATTTGCTGGTATGTAGATTGCTGCGTCTCGCAGTGCAAGCGTTTTGGAGGGATGTGCGATGGCCGGTTCCGCGCCTGCTTCTGCCGATCGGGCGGTCTCGGCCGAAACCCCGCGCCCGGGGGCCGGCTGCAGCGACCCCCTCTCCAGGGGCAGGGACTGCGGCGATGGCGGCTGAGCGCGAGCAGCGGCGGCTCGCCTGGGCGATCACCGGCTCGGGCCATTACGTGCGCGAATGCCTGCAGCTGCTCGACGCACTGCCGGAGACGGACGTGTTCCTGAGCCGTGCCGGCGCCGAGGTGCTGCATATGTACGGCTATCGCCTGGAGGACCTCAAGGCGAAGCACCGCGTGTTCCGCGACAACACGGCGAGCGGCGCGCCGGTGGGCCTGTTCTACACCCACCACTATCACACCCTGGTGATTGCGCCTGCGACCTCCAACACGGTCGCCAAGTGCGTGTGGGGTATCTCCGACACGCTGGTCACCAACATCTACGCGCAGGCCGGCAAGTGCCGCATCCCGAGCATCGTGTTCGCCTGCGACACTGCACCGGAGCTCGACAGCGAGGCGCCCAGGCGCATGGTGAAGGTCTATCCGCGGCGCATCGACCTGCAGAACGCCGCACGCCTGGGCGAGATCGAGGACACCCGCGTGGTGCTCGACATGGAGGAGCTGCGCCGTGCCATCGAGGAGCGGCTGGCATGCCTGAACGCATCCTGTTCCTGACCGGGAAGCTCGCCGAGCACCACCTGCGCAAGGTACTGGCGGACATGCAACCCTGTGACTTCGTCCCCGAAGTGCACCAGATCGGCATCAGCGTGGCGGGGCTCATGACCGCCGACATGATCGCGCGGCGCATGCCGCCACCTGAAGGTGTCGACCGCATCCTGGTGCCGGGACGCTGCCGCGGCGATCTGCAGGCGCTTTGCGAGCGCTACGGTATACCCGTCGAGCGCGGGCCTGACGAGCTCAAGGATCTGCCGCGCTTCTTTGGGCAGGGCGCGGTACGCCCGGCGCTCGATGACTACGACGTGCAGATCTTCGCCGAAATCGTCGACGCTCCGCAGCTCGGCATCGAGGCGCTGCTCGCGCGCGCAGCCGAGTACGCCGCCGCCGGTGCCGACGTCATCGACATCGGCTGTCTGCCGGACACGGCCTTTCCCCACCTCGAGGAAGTCGTCGGCGCGCTGCTCGCCGAAGGCTATCGCGTCAGCGTCGATTCCGTGGACGTCGATGAGCTGCTGCGCGGCGGGAACGCCGGTGCGCATTACTTGCTCAGCCTGCACGAGGACACGCTGTGGATCGCCGACGAGGTTGCCTGCACGCCGGTGCTGATCCCGCAGGAGCACGGCAGTCTCGAATCGCTGCTGCGCGCCATGGATGCGCTGGACGCGCGGGGTCGTTCGTATCTCGCCGACCCCATCCTGGACCCGGTGCTGTTCGGCTTCACCGAATCGCTGCTGCGCTACCGCGAGCTGCGCAAGCGGCGTCCCGATGCGGAAATCCTCATGGGCGTCGGCAACGTCACCGAGCTCACCGACGCCGACACCGCCGGCATCAATACGCTGCTGATCGGCGTGGCCACCGAGCTCGGCATCCGCAACCTGCTCACCACCCAGGTGAGCCCGCATGCACGCCGGGCCGTGCGCGAGGTCGACGTTGCGCGGCGCATGATGTTCGCCGCCCGCACCGCGCACGGCCTGCCCCGCGGCCTCACCGAGGACCTGATGGCGCTGCACGAGCGCCACCCGTTTCCCTACAGCGCGGAGGAGATCGCCGAGACCGCCGCCGGCATACGCGATCCCAGCTACCGCGTGGAGGTGAGCGCGGCGGGCATACACGTCTACAACCGCGCAGGCCTCCATACCGCAACCGATCCCTTCGAGCTGTTTGCGCACCTCGCGCTCGAGGGCGATGCGGGTCATGCGTTCTATCTCGGGACAGAGCTTGCGCGCGCGCAAATCGCCTGGCAGCTCGGCAAGCGTCACGTGCAGGACCAGGCGCTCGACTGGGGCTGCGCGGTGCAACGTCCCGAGCAAGACAAGCAGGACTATGCCGTACCCGGCGCGACGCTCGCTGCGCGCCACGGGCGGGGGGCCTCCTCGTGATCCGCGAGACCGTGCTCACCACCCGCGCCAGCGACGGACACACCCACATCGCGCCCATGGGTGTGCGCCGCAACGGAGATTTATTGTTGCTTGCGCCCTTCCGCCCGTCCGGTACGCTGGACAATCTGCTGCGCGAGCGCTGCGGGGTGATCAATTACACCGACGACGTGCGCGTGTTCGCGGGTTGTCTCACCGGCCATTGGGACTGGCCGCTGTGCGCCGTGGAGCACGTGCCCGGCATGCGGCTCGCCACCGCGCTGGCCCATACCGAAGTCGTGGTCGAGGAAGTGGAGGAGGACACCAGTCGTCCCCGGCTCCGGTGCCGCGCCGTGCACGAGGCGACCCATGCTCCGTTTCGCGGCTTCAACCGTGCCCAGGCCGCGGTGCTGGAAGCCGCGATCCTGGTGAGCCGCCTGCACATGCTGCCGCCCGGAAAGATCGACGAGGAAGTCGCCTACCTGCGCATCGCCATCGAAAAGACCGCCGGCCCCCGGGAGCTCGAGGCCTGGGAGTGGCTGATGAACGCCATCCGCCGCCACCGCGAGCACGCAATTGCGCAACGCGGGACCTGAAGTGGAACGCAGCCGGCGGCGCGTGAACACGAGCCTGCGGTCCCAATCCGGCCGGGGATCGAATGCACACGGAAGGGCGCGGAAACGCGCCGCGCGGGAACACCGCGGGAAGCGCGGCCCTGCGGGCCGCCATCGCGCCGCCGGGAGCGACGCTCCCACAAAAGGGGGATTCGTTTGTGCTCGGCAGGCGCATGGTGACCTGCGGGTGCAGGTTGTTCCTACCGGCCTGAATGCCGGCACCGCGGGAGCGGGGCTATGCACCGCGATTCTGCGGCGCGCGAGCGCCGCGACGAACTGGCTCGCTCCGAATCACCGGCACGGTGGCGTCAGGTGGAGCATTCGGATGATAATCATCGCTCGCCGCGCAGCGCGCGGTCCAACCCGAAAATCTCACCAGCCAGCCGCTGGCCGGTAAGTGAATGGATGGCAGGGAAGATCTGGCATGCTTCACGATTGCATGAATGCGCGCGCGGCCGAAGGACTTCTCGCAGGCACTGCCGTATCGGAGATTGCACGACGCCGCCCTGCCCTGCTTGCGAGCGTCACCGACCTGCACGAAGCCGAGCTGGCGTTCGCCGGTGGCGCGGACCTGATCGACCTCAAGAATCCGCACGACGGTGCGCTGGGCGCATTGCCGCTGCGCGAGGTACGGGCGATCGCGCGACAGATCGTCGGACGACGGCCGGTGAGCGCGACCGTGGGCGATCCACCGATGGGCGCAAAGCCGCTCGCGCGCGCAATTGCCATGACGGCAGCCGCCGGCGTGGATTACGTGAAGGTGGGTCTGATCGAATCGGACGGAGGGCGGGAGACGCTCGATGTGCTTGCCGATCTTGCGGGCGAAGTGCGCCTCATCGCCGTGCTGTTCGCCGACCGGTCTCCCGATTTCCGCGTGCTCGAAGCGCTGGCAGCCGCCGGCGTGGCCGGTGTGATGCTGGACACGGCGGACAAATCGAGCGGCGGCCTGCGCCGCTGTCAGAACGACAAGCGGCTCCAGGTCTTCGTGCAGGAGGCCCACGCGCTCGGCCTGATCACCGGTCTGGCGGGCTCGCTGCGCACCGCCGACATTGCGCCGCTGATTCGGCTCCAGCCGCATTATCTGGGTTTTCGCGGCGCGCTCTGTGGTGGGCGCAGGACCGATCGCCTGACACCCGAGGGCGTGGCGCAGGTGCGCACAGCCCTCGATGACGACGCCGGCACGATTTCCCCGTAAGTCGCGGCTGCGCGCGGCGGTGGACCCGATGCACCATCTGCTCCGCGCGATCGCTGCGCGCGATGGCGCAGCCGTGTGGGCTGGCGGAGCGAAGTGTCGGTGCTCGCGATGCGTGCTCGGCCCGCGCGCTCTTCCCGTGCCGCGTCCTGCCAGCTAGTGTAGTGGTGCACTCTTGACGAGACGTTTGAGCCTTCAATGGAGGTAGGGCGGATAAGAGCGCATCCGCCATTCACGATCGGCCGCGTCAGGAGTGCACGAAGCCGTTTCGCTCCCGTCGCGTTTCGCGTGCTGAGTGGATCGCGAAGGCGATCAGGCGTCATGGGAATCAGGGAGGCAATGGGCGTCCCGGAGTCGGATTTTGAACCAGAGGTGGCTGGGTGGCGGATGCGCTGCGCTTATCCGCCCTACGGCGCTGGTGACCGCCATCGACGAGTACCTCGCCAATTCACGACACCAGGCCCAGGCGATTCATCCGGGCCAGGAGCGCTCGCGATATCCTGCCGAAGGTCATCCGCGCCAATCGCCGCTTAGGTTCCAAACAGAATGAAAAGTACAGTAGATATTGTCACCGAGCGATTTTTCAATACGGGCGCGGGCGCACCGGGACGCGGGGATCGTTGGCTTCGGGCATCTCCGAGAACACCAGCGTCCCTACCGTCGCGGTGCCTGCGAAGAGCTGCGGGACCTGGTCGTGCTGGTCCTTGGCGAGCAGCCACACGCTGAACTGGCAGCCCTGTACGTAACGCGGGAACGCCGCGTCCACCACGCCCTGGCGCATCAGCGAGTCGGCGGAGATCACCCGGTTGCCGAGCTGCACCGACTTCACCAGCAACAGCTGATTGGCGCCGAGGCGATGCGCCAGCCAGGCGGCGAGGCTGTCGGAGGTGACCTCCCAGGAAGGCTGCACGTCGTGATCGCTGCGCACCATGTCGGTGGGCAGCCAGATGGGCACGCCACCGGCTTCCAGCACCAGGCGCAGCTCGCGCTCGCTGTCCACCGGCACCAGGCCGGCACGCATTCCGGACATCATCACGCCGTACTGCGCCATCGCCAGCAGGGCCATGTGGTGGGCGCTGGCGTCGTCGAACTGCCAGAAGTTCTGGGACGAGTCCACCAGCTCGGCGAACGGCCCACCGCCGGGGACGATCACCGCCTCGCCCGAACCGTAGGTGCCGAGCACCTCCAGCCAGCTCAGGAGGGCGTCATTAGTGGCCAGGCTGCCGCCGATCTTCACAATCCACATGCCGCACCTCCACCTGTTGCAACCACCGTAGCATCGCGGATGCCTTGTCGAAGGTTTCCTGGTACTCCGCCTCGCGTCCTGAATCGTGGATGATGCCGCCGCCGGCCCAGAACCGCAGCGTTCCGCCACCGTGTACCAGCGTCCGGATGGCGATGCTGGTATCCATGGCACCGTCGAAGCCCACGTAGCCGATCGCCCCGCAGTACACCCCGCGGCGGTGCGGCTCGAGCTCCTCGATGATCTCCATGGCGCGCAGCTTGGGCGCTCCGGTGATCGATCCGCCGGGGAAGCAGCCGCGCAGCAGATCGAGGGCATGGCGCCCATCGGCCAGACGTCCGGTCACGGTGCTCACCAGGTGGTGCACGGTGGCGAAACTCTCCACTGCGAAGAGCTCCGGTACGCGGATCGAGCCCGCCGCGCAGACCTTGCCGAGGTCGTTGCGCAGCAGATCGACGATCATGACGTTTTCCGCCCGGTCCTTGGCGCTGGCATGCAGTTCCTCGGCGAGCGCCTCGTCGATCCGCGGATCGGCATCGCGCGGCCGCGTGCCCTTGATGGGGCGGGTCTCGACGAGGCGGTCGCGCACCTCGAGGAAGCGCTCCGGCGAGCAGCTCAGCACCTGGCAGTACGGAAGATTCAGATAGGCGGAAAACGGCGCCGGGTTGACCCGCCGCAGACCGCAATAGGCCAGCCAGGGATCGCCTTCCACGGGTGCGGCGAAGCGCTGGGCGAGGTTGACCTGGTAGCAGTCGCCGGCGCGGATGTACGCCTGGATACGATCGAAGGCGCGGGCGTAGGTTTCGCGGGTCATGTTCGAGACCGGCTCGGCGAGGGCACGGAACGGGCGGCGCGCGCGCGCCGCCGGCGGTCTGCCGAACAGCGCCACCCAATCGTGCCAGCCACGGCGCGTGCGCGGGTCGCGCCCCTGTCCCACGAGCCAGCAGCGCCGTTCGCGATGGTCGACGATCAGGGCCCAGTCGTAGATGCCCACCGCCATGTCCGGCACCTGCTCGGCGCTGCGCGCGATCTCCGGCACTCGCTCCAGCCGGCGCGCCAGATCATAGGCGAAATAGCCAAGCGCGCCGCCCGCGAACGGCAGGCCGGGCACGGGCGCCGCGAGCGGGGCAAGATGGCGACCCAACAACGCGAACGGATCTTCGGGCGAGAGCTCGGCGCACTGCGCGGAGCGGATCTCCGTGAGCCCACCGCGCGTGGTCAGGGTGAGCATGGGATCGCTCACCAGGATGTCGTAACGGGCGCTGTGGATGCGCGGGCGCCCGCTGTCCAGGAAGCCCGACCAGCGCCCGTCGGCAATGGCCTCGAAGCGCAGCGCGCTGTCGGGCCGGTAGGGCAGCTCGGCGAGCAGCGGCGGTTTCACGCGGCGGCCCTCGCCAGGCACGCCACCGCCACGGCCGGAGCACAGTCGGAAGGGTCGCCTTCCTCCAGCTGCCGAAGATCCAGCAGCTCGGCGAAGTCGAGGTAGCCGTGGCCGAGACGCTGCGCGAGCACGCGTACCAGGAAGCGCCCCACCCCCGCGCCGATCAGCAGCGCGCCGGCATCGGGGGCACGGCGCGAGAGGCTGCGCTCGCAGGCCGCATGCACGCGCTGCAGCTGGCGCTCGCGAAAACATCGGGCCACCTGCAGCCACTCGGCCGCCGAGCCCGACTCCGCATCCAGACCCAGCATGCGCGCAATGCGCCGCGCACTGTCCGCCGCGGTCTTGGCGCCCTGATCGGCGCTCGGCAGCTGGTCGGCGTGCTCCGCAAGCTCACCGGTCAGCCGGTAGACGTCGGACATGGTCGCGAAATGCTCCGCCATCACCGCGACCCACTCGCCTCCAAAGGGGATGCGCGTCGCCACCGCCATCAGCGAGGTGCGCACCACGCCGGTATAGATCAGCTCCTCGAAGCGCAGGCGCTGATGGTCATCCTCGCCCCGTGCCTGCACCGTCCCCTCGCGCAGCGGCACCACGTCGGTGGTGGTGCTGCCGACGTCGAGGAACAGTCCCTGCGTGAGGTGTCCGGCGACCAGGGTGGCACTCGCCAGCCAGTTGCTGGAGGCGACCTGCCGGTCGTGCTGGGGCGCCTGCTCCGGAGTGACGAAGCCGAGACGCCCCGCATACACGCGCACCGGGGAGGGCGCAAGCTTCTCGTGCATGGCGCTGACCAGGCGCCGAACGCCCTCGGTGCGATCGCGGAACAGATCGACCAGCTCGCCGGTCATGGTGATGGCGTGATGAGCGGCTCCGCTGCCCAGGTACTGCAGCGCCTCGTCCACCGCCGCGTTGAGGTGCGCGAGGCCCTGCCACAGCGGACAGGGCAGCTGCAGCACTCGGCGTACCCGCCCGTGCTCGTCCAGCCGAGCCGCCTTGACGTGTGCGCCCCCCACGTCCCAGCCGATCACAGCCTCAGGCGACATGTCCACTCTCCAGCTCCACGTCCACACGGCGCCGCCGGCAGCGCGCGCCCGGCAGGCACCCGGTGCGCACCAGCTCCAGCACCAGCCCTGCCGGGTTGACCCCCAGGGCCTCGTGCAGGCCGGCGTAGGATACCGACAGGCGCGGGTTGACCTCCAGCACCAGCGGTCCGGCGGGGGTCGCCACGAAATCGATGCCCACGTAGCCGAACAGTCCCGGCAGCGCCTGGACCACGGACTGCGCGAGCCGCGCACAGTCCCAGCGCCGATCGACAAAGCCGTTGACGCTCACCCCGCGCAGCTGCAGCGTGCCCTCGACCTCGACGACGTGCTGCAGGTTGGCGCTCAACAGCCGCGCTGATCCGTTGCTGCACAGTACCGAGAGGCTGGCCGGCACACCGGCCATGTACGGCTGCACCACCTGCCCGGCAAGCGTATCGCCGGAGCGCAGCACCCGCAGCAGCGTATGCAGATCTTCGAAGAGGCGCACGCCCTCGCAACCCACCCCGTCGTCGGGCTTCAGCACCCAGCGCCCCTGCACCGCCGGAATCGGCTCGCCGGCGGCATAAGTCGGCACCACGCGCACGCCGGCGCGCTGCAGGCGCTGCACCGTGCGCAGCTTGCTCGCAGTCAGGGCGACGGCCTCGGGGGCGCTGCCGATCAGCGCGCGCCCGGCGTCCAGGGCCATGCGGCTCAGGCGCTCCAGCGTGCCGCCGGTCTCCGGTGCCAGCGGCCACAACGCATCGCAGCCTTTCAGGCACGAGCCCCACAACTGCCAGAGATCCTCGCCGCCGCGCGAACAGCAGGTGTGCACGACACCCGGCAACGGCGCGAGCCGCGCGTCGCGCGCAACCAGCAGCTCCGCGCCCGGCACCGCGGCCAGGTCGCGCACCAGCGCACCGATCATGATCTGCGCCTCGTGCAGCAGCCGCGGCGGCAGCGGCTGCTCGGCCAGCGCCCCGCCGGTGATATACTCCAGCGCAAAGATACGCATACATCCGTCCTTGCTAGTCCTGCCCGTACTCGATCTCATGGGCGCGCAAGTGGTTCATGCGCGCGCCGGCCGCCGCGATCAATATGCCCCGCGCCCAAGCCGGCTGTGCCGCTCCGCCGATCCGCTGGACGTGGTCGGCGCACTGCTCGCCCTGCACCCCTTCCCGGTGCTCTATGTGGCCGACCTCGACGCCATACGCGGCTGCGGCGAGCACTCGACAACGCTCGCCGCGGTCCGCAATCGCCACCCGGACCTCACGCTGTGGGTGGACAGCGGGCTCGCCGATGGCGCGGACTGCGCGCGCTGGATGGCACGCAGCCTCGGCAGCGCCGTGCTTGGCAGCGAGTCGCTGACCGACCTCGACGTGCTGCGCTCGCCGCCGCCCGGCTTCGACCCTGTCCTGTCGCTCGATTTCACGGAAAGCGGGTTCGTCGGCCCGCCGGAGCTGCTCGCGCAACCTGGCCTGTGGCCGCGGCGAGTGATCGCCATGTCCCTGGCACGGGTGGGAATGGCGCGCGGTCCGGACCTGGCAAGGCTCGCGCAGCTGCGTGCCCGCGCGCCGCGTGTTGCGCTCTACGCGGCCGGCGGAGTTCGCGGCCGTGAGGATCTCGAAACGCTGCAGCGTCTCGGGGTGCAAGGTGTCCTGCTCGCCAGTGCATTGCACGACGGCAGCGTATCGGGTATCGATCTCGCCGCTTTCGGGGCCACCTAGGGCACGCCCCGCGCAGCCCCTGCCGCATGCCGAATCAGTCGGTTCCGGCGGTGCCTTGCGCAGGGAACGGTACCGGTCGTGGGAAACGGCGCTTTGCCCGGCTGCGAACCTGCGTCGAGCCTGCGCGATCCCCCCACCGGACGCCGCCACATGCCGAAGCACTTGCCTGGCGGTAATCATCTGACATCAAGGCCTCCTCTCCGGCTGTTGCCGCCGGGTCCCACCGGCGCCTCGCGCAGACGGCAGGGCCCCGGCGAACCGGGAGCCCCGCGTACTGTCGCTCAAGCGTGTGCTGCAAACGGATGCTTGGTGCCTGCCTTGTCGGAGACCACTTCGCGGGCCGTCGGCTTGCCTGCCACCGCACGCTGGATGGAAAGCTTGGTGGCCTCGTAGTTGTAATCCTGGATCTTGTTGTCGTCGGCGGCTTCCCAGTGGATGAACACGCCCACGCAGACGAACAGATCGTCGGCCTCATCCGCCGGGATGGTGCCGTCCTCGACGCAGTCGGCGACTGCCATGGCCACTGCGCGCTGGGCCGGGCCGAACATCTGCACCGCCTGCTTCGCGCCCTTGATGGTCACTTTGTTGAACATCACCGTGGCCGGCTTCACCATCAGGTTCGGGGTCACCACCGCCAGCAGACCATTGACGCCTTCCTTCTGGTTGGTGAGCGTCTGGCAGAATGCGGTTTCTGCGGCACTTCCGCGCGGGCCGATGATCAGGTCGATATGCGCAACTTCATTACCCTCACCCACCAGCGCCTCGCCCACCATGACCTTGTTGATCTTGCCCATTCGCACATCTCCTCTCTCAAGTTGCTCTAGGGATTGCGGTCAGAAAACCGAATCCGGGTTTCGTCCCGCGGTTTGAAACGACTTCCGCTTCGTATGCGAGCAAATCCTCCAGGCCCGCGGCCAGCAGGGCCGCCACCGTCAGGTCGGCGGTCGTCCCCGGGTTGATCCCCCGACGTTTGAGCTCCTTGTCGAACTCGCGCAAGGGTCCGCTGAGCGCTTCCGGCCGCTGCCGCCGGATCAGCGCCGAATCGAGCTGCGCGGCGCGCGCGGTCACCTCGCCGGCCAGATGCGTTCCGTACTTGCGCTCGATGTGCGAATCGGGAAAACGTGCCAACAGGCCCAGGTACACGCCGCTCGCCGCCCACTCCAGGCTTCCCCAACGGGCGTTCAGCACGCGTGCGCGCGGCACAGCGAAATCGAACACGTCCTCGTAGTCGTGCGCGTACTGCCAGGCGATGCGGTCCCAGCCCTCGGCGGTGCACATGGCTTCGCGCAGCGTCACCTGAGGGCAGGTCTGCTGCACGTCGTGCACGGGGCTGCGGCCGAGCCCCGCGGGGGCTGCGAGCCGGATGGCGCGAAACGCGAGCTGCGCATCGCGCTGGTCGAGGCCGCGCAGCACGCGGCGCAGCGCCTGCGACAGCGACTCGCCCTGCGGATCCAGCGCCGCGGCTGCGAGCGGTGCGCACAGCAGCACGATGCCGAGATTGGTATTGCAGGCGACGCGCGCCCAGGTCGCCTCCACGGCGGCGAGTATGCGTTCGCCAACGCCGAGCGCAGGGTCGGCCAGCAGCGGGGCGATGGCGTCGGCGCTGGCGACGAAGTCCTCGACGGACATGTCGTGCCCGGGCGAGTGCACGCTGACGTTGCCGGGCTTCAGCGCATCGAGCTCGATCAGGCAGGCGCAGCGCGTCGCCTCGGCGACACTGGCAGGACGCCCGGTACAGGGATTGCGCCACGGCCACCTCATGTGCCGACGGCCTCGATGCCGGGGCGCAGCAGGTGTCGGGCGAGGAAGTCCTCGACCAGACGGCGCGCGATATCCACGCCGCACACGCCCTGCAGACCCTTCCACGCCGGGATGCTGTTGACCTCCAGCACCAGCAGGCGGCCTTGGGCGTCGCGGATCAGGTCCACGCCGCAATAGTCCATGTCGAGCGCCTGCGACGCCGCTTCCGCGAGATCGGCGAGCTCCCGGTCGAGCGGTGCGGCGAGACAAACCCCTCCCTGGGCCACGTTGTTGATCCAGGTAAGACCTCGGCGCTGCATACAGGCAATGGCGCGACCGTTCACCACGAACACCCGCCAGTCGTGGGGTGCCCCGGCGCCGCCCACGAACTGCTGCAGGTAGTACACCCCGGCGCAGGCCTCCGGCGGCGGAAGCTCGTCCGTTCCCGCGAGGCGCAGCAGGCCTTCGCCCTGCGAACCGAACAGCGGCTTCACCACCAGCTCGCGTCCCGCCAAGCGCTCGTGCTGCCACACGGCGTGCGCCTGTGCGGCATCGCTTACCACCCAGGTCGCCGGCACGGCAAGCCCGGCACGTTGCAGCAGGAAGCTGGTCATGGCCTTGTCGACGCTGCGCTCGATGGCGCGCGCCTCGTTGTACACGGGTATGCCGAGCGCCTGCAGGGCATGCAGCACGTCGAGACAGGTCACCACCTGCTCCAGCGTGCCGCCCGGCACACCGCGGACGAAGGCCCCATCCGGCAGCGCCGCCTCGAAGCCCGGGATGCGCAGGCCAGGGCCCGCGCCCTGCAGGTCGAAGCCGCACTGGGTGAGCGAGACGTAGAGTGCTTCGCAGCCATGCGCCTCGAACGCTTCGCGCAGCCGCGCCCCGTGCCAGCCGGGGTCGTCGGTGAACACCGCGATGCGCGTGCTCACCTGCGGCTCCCGAAGGATGCGTCGAGGATCGCAGCGTCCGGCTGCCCGGCATGGAAGCTCGCGCCGCTGTCGAGGCAGGTGACGGTGACCACGGCAGGACTGAACAGCAGCGGATCGATCTGGAAGAAATCGTACTGATAGTGCTTGAACACCTCGGCGAACGGGCGCCCGTAATCGCGCGACGCGCGGCTCGGCAGCTGCTCGGCGAGCGCCTGTGCGTCTTCGTCGCTGCCGCGCACGTAGAGCTGCACCTGGCCGCCGTAGAGGATGGCGTCATTGGTGCGGCCCATGCCGGAGATGAAATCCGGCGCCGGCGGCGGCAGCGGTGCGGTGCCGGCACCGTCGATGATCTGCGCCAGCGGAAACTGCAGCGTATGGGCCTTGTGCAGCGCCACCTCCAGCACGCGCGCGACGATCTGCACGGTGCCTGCCAGGCTGCGCGTAGGGGTGAGGATCAGCGAAAGGTCCTCGACATCGACGCCGCAGTCGCGCGCCACCTTTTCGGTGAGCGCCAGCGGCGGGCGCTGGTCCACTTCCAGCACCAGGCTGGTGGTGTCGGACTCATCGTGATAGGGCAGCTCGGCGAACAGCGGCTCCTTGCGCGCGAGGATGCGTCCGGCGCCCGAGCCCAGGGCGCGGAACGCGCCCTTGCCCTCGCCGTGAACGAGGCTCCAGCCGGCGTATTGGCTGCCGAGGCAGGCGAGCACCGGATCGTGACTGTAGACATCGACCTGCCAGGGCCAGCGCGCGAAAGCACCGCCCGCGGCGAGGCGCACGCGACCCAGCCCGCCCATGCAGATCTCGGCGATGCGCCGTCCGGCTTCCAGTCCGCCCTCGGCGTCGATGCCGGCATCCACCAGCAGACAGCCGTTTTCCAGCCGATCCACCCCCAGACGCAGCAGCTGGGCGTCGGTCACCAGCGCCTCGACCAGCGTCGCGGTGCGTCGGTTCACCCCGACCCCGCCCGGCCGTTCCGCAACCTGTTCCACCGCTACACCACTCCCAGAACCCGGCGCCCGGCACCCGCCGTGGCGCCCACCGTTGCCCACATGCGCTCGGCGCGATCGTCCAGCAGCCGGCGCAATGCGGGCACGCTGCGACCGCAGGCGTGCACGGTGCACACCGGCGCGCCGCGCTCGATGTGGGTATGCGCCAGCGGCCGGTCGCTGCACCACGCCGGCCAGTCGATGCCCTCCGCGACCCGCAGCGGATCGCGGGCGTAGAGGATGGCGTGCCCGTGCAGCCGTCCCCAGCGCCGGCGGTAGACGGCGCGCTCGCCACGGCAGGCGCGCACGTGCAGCTCGAATACCGTGCGCGCCAGCTGGCGCTCGTACAGATCGCAGGTGGCGCTCGGTCGCGGATTGACCTCCAGCACCAGCATGCGCTCGCCCGCGGCAATGAAATCCAGGCTGTTCATCCCGCGCAGGCCCAGCACCACCGTGAGCGCCTGCACCGCATGCAGCACCTGCCGGCGCACCGCGGGACTCAGGTGTGCACCGCTTACCGCCCCGCCGTACCAGTAGCTGCCCTGCGGCGCGTGGGTGCTGCTCCACTGCTCGTTGAAGCCGAGCAGGTCGGCCTCGTGCCCGTTGGCGAGGAACAGCGCCGACATCGAGCGACCGTCGACCCGGCGCTGATAATAGAACCCGGACTCCTCGGGCGGTGGCTGTGCAGGACGGATGTGGGTGCCGCCGCAGCCGCCGACACGCTTGGCGAGCCAGCCCCGCGGCTCCCGGGGTGCCGAGAGCGAAACTTCCGGATGGGCGATATCGAGATCGACCAGGAGGTCGAAGAACACGCGCGGCGATTTCAGCAAGGCGACGGTGCCGGCATCGTTGCCGTACAGCGTCCTGCCGCGCGCCAGCTGTGCCAGCACGTCCGGGCAGTGCTCCAGTCCCGCACCGTACACCACACCGCCGCAGCGCCCGGGCGGGCACAGCTCATCGGCAGCCTCCAGTACACGCGCCGCATCGAGCTCGCCCATGGCAGCGCCCACGCCGCGCCATGCGTCCACGCAGGCGCGCGTGTCGGCATCGCCGAACGCATCCAGCGCCACCACCGGCAGGCCGGTGCGCACCGCCGAGCGCGCCAGCAGGCGCGCGGACGAGGCCACGATCAGGAACGGCCAGTCACTTCGCAACATACCCGCGCGCCTGCTCGAAGGCCTGCTGAAAATCCAGGTAGAGGGGCTTTTCGGTGTTCAGCATGGCGCCGAGCAGCGCATGCTGGACCTGGTACTTGACGTTGCCGATGGCGAGCGCGCCGAGCCCGACCGCGGTGGAATTGGCCGCCGGCAGCGGCTTTCCGGCGTCCATGACGCCGATCCCTTCGATGCCCGCCGGCGGCACCGCATTGACATCGCCCGCGACCTTCAGCCTTGTGGCATACGCGAGCTGGTCGCCGGACAGCACCTGCACCCCGGCCTTGGCGGTGTTGAACACCACGTCGGCATCCGCCAGCAGCGCGCGCTTCTTGGCCTCGCTGCTGCCGTCCGCCACATCCAGCGACACGCCATAGCGCTCGGCAAAGGCATCGGCCAGGCGCCGCGTGCCGGCATCGCTGCGATGGCTGACGATCACCACCTCGGCGCCGGTGCGTGCCGCCAGCACCGAGGCTGCGGCACCCACGGGTCCGCTGCCACCGAACACCAGGACGCGGCAGACGTCGAGGCTGATCTGGTGATGGCGGTGCAGCTCGCGCTCCGCGCACGCAACCAGCGCCGCGGCCGTGGTGAATGCGCCGCTCGGATCGGCGCACACCGACACTTCGAAAGGCGGGACCATCGCGCCCCGGGCGGCGGCGAGCATGTCCATGGCGACGTCGATGTCGCGCCCGCCGAGGAAGACACCGGTGCGCCGCACGCCGGTGGGCCCGCGCGAAAAGATGGCGTCCTGCACCAGACCCGCCACCTCCCCGACCTCGGCCTGGGTGTAGAGATAGACCGAATCCCAGCCCGCATCGCGGGCCATGTTGACGTCGAACGGGCTGGCGTTCTTGGCGGGGGTGATCATATGCAGCAGCGCCGGTTTTTTTTCCATGTCGTCTCGGCCCTCCGGTGCGCGGCGCTCAGCGCGCCACGTTCAGTCGACGTGGCTCGGGCAGTGCAGTGTACCGCGCGATCCGTGCGCCGTGGTTGCGGGCGCGAACCACCTGGAAGCCGAGGCGTGGGTGGGCGGCAAATTGCGCCTGCGCCGCGCGCAACAACCGCTGGGCCTGCCCGGGACTGCCGAAAATCGCAAAACCAGTCGGGCCCCATGAGCTCTGGCCGATACCGGCGATCCCCTGTGCCTCGAGCCACTGCAGCACGGCCGCGATTTCCGGTCTGGCGAAACGTCCCGACTGGGTCGGCGCGAAGTGATCGCCGATCACGCGCTGCAGTGTGCCCACGGCCGTGCCGAACGCTTCGAGATCCTGCTCCCACAGCGCCGGCAGCGCCCGCATCAGCACCAGCCGGCACAACGCGGCGGCGTCGGCGGCGGGAAACGGCGGCAGCCGCCGGAACGCCGCGACCTCCTGCGCGCCGTGGATGCCTGGTTCGCAGGTATCGAAGATCAGCAGTATCCGCCAGGGCTCGGGAAAGTCGGCGCGGGCGATGAGCGGCGGCGGCTCATCGCGACGCCCGCGTCCACCGTCGAGCAGTACTCCGCCGGATTCGAATGCGCCGATGCCGATGCCCGAACGCGCCCCGCGCTGCAGCAGGCGGGCGACTTCGCGCGCATCCAGCGCCAACCCATGCAGCTGGGCCAGCGCCACGCCGACTGCAAGCGTGAGCTGGGTACCCGAACCGAGACCGACATGCTCGGGAATTGCCGTCTCGACCCGTAGCGCGACCGTCGTCGGCAGCCCCAGCCGTGACAGCAGGCGCTGCGCAACGTCGTGCACCCGTGCCGCGCCCGGTCCCTCTATCGCAAGCTCGGCGGCGTGCCTCGCATGCACCCGCGTGGTGATTTCCTCGAGCGTCACGCCCAGGCTCCCGAAGCGACGCCCGAGGTCTCCGTTGAGATCGAGAAAACCGAGATGCAGGCGCGCAGGCGCCTCCACAGTCACCTGCACGGGCGCGTCATCGCTTGCGGGATCCGAAACCATAGCGTCAGCTTCAGCAACTACTATGCCACGCGAAAGTTCATCGGGTTTTTGCTGCTTTTTCACATCGACCCTGTTCCGCCGCGCTCCCCTCCGTCAGGGCGCTGCGACGCCGCTGGGGCAGACTGTAACTCACGCCTGTTCACCGTCGTGACAGCGCCGGCGCCACGGGCCGGCACCCCGCGGGAGAATTTTCACATTGAGTAGAAGCCGTTGCGCGAAGGCCTGCGCGCGGGCCGACGGCGGCCGGACGGGACAGTCCCTATTCCGCCGTGATTCCTGTGCACCCTGCGTGACAGCGCGCGCCCCTGCACGCGAAGGCTCGAGCCCGAGGCGCGGCCGTACTGGCACGATACCTGCTCGGCTTCGAGCGGCATGCCGGCGGGGACGGTCCCGCTTCCGGATGAATGCAGGATCGATGGTGAACCAGGCCAACGGCACAACTTTCCCGGACGTAACCTGTCCCTTCTGCGGTTTGTGCTGCGACGACCTGGTCGTGCAGGTCGAAGGAGCGCACATCGAAGTGCGCGACCACGGCTGCCCCATCAGCGATGCGCGTTTTGCCCAGGCACCGGGCGAGGACTCAACGATGGTGGATGGTCTGCCCGTCACTCGCGAGCACGCCTTCGGTCAGGCCGCGGAAATGCTGCGCGGCGCGCGCCAGCCGCTGTTCGCTGGACTCGGAACCGATGTCGAAGGCGCGCGCGCCATCATCGGCCTCGCCGACCGCCTGGGCGGCGCACTGGACCACATGCACAGCGATGCGCTGATGCGCAATCTGCTGGTGCTGCAGGACAGCGGCTGGATGACCACGACACTCACCGAGGTGCGCAACCGTGCCGACCTGCTCGTGGTATTCGGCACTTCCATCCCGCAGCGTCTGCCGCGTTTCTACGAGCGCTTCGTGAACAACAGCGAGTCCATGTTCGACCTGGACCTCGCGGCGCGCGAGGTGATCGTCATCGGCCCCGGCGCAGAGCTGCACGTACCGCAGGGGGTGCGCAACGGCAGCGTCGTCGACTGCCCCGTCGAAAAGTTCGGCGAGCTGGCGGGCGCGCTGCGCTGCGTGCTGCATGAGCGCGCGCTCGATGCCAGAGCGGTCGCGGGCATCGAGCTCGAGCGCATCCGCGCGCTCGCGCAGCGCATGCAGCAGGCGCGCTACGGCGTCATCGCATGGGCCGCGGCGGAAATGGCCTACCCGCACGCCGAGCTCGCAGTGCAAAGCCTCTGCCGGCTGGTCGAGGACCTCAACCGCCGCACGCGGTTCTCGGGGCTGCCGCTCGGAGGGCAGGACGGCGATCTGACCGTGAATCAGGTGCTCGGCTGGCAGACCGGCGGCGGGCTGCGCACCTCCTTCGGTTCCGGCCATCCGACCTACGACCCGCACCTGTATCGCGCCGCGCGCATGCTCGAGACGCGCGAGGCCGACGTGCTGGTGTGGGTCTCGGCCTTGGACGCCGCGCGCACGCCCCCGGCGGGTGCGCCGCCAGCCATCGTGCTGGGGCGCTCCGGCATGCACTGTCCGACGACACCGCGGGTATTCATACCGGTGGCCACGCCCGGCATCGATCACGCGGGCCATGCATTTCGCTGCGACACCGTGGTGGCCCTGCCGCTGCGCAAGCTGCGCGAGGCAGGGCTTGCGCCCGTGAGCGAAGTCATGGCCGCCATCGAAGCGCAGCTGTGAGTGCGCGCGGAGCTCATTGCCGATGATCAAGTTGCGCGGCGCCACCCTCTACGATCCCGCCCATGGCGTGGATGGAGAGGTGCGCGATCTGCACATCCGTGACGGGCGTATCGTCGAGGCGCCCGGGCCGGACGCCGACATCCGCCAGGAGCTCGATCTGCGCGGCAAGGTGGTGATGGCCGGCGCCATCGATCTGCACACCCACATCGGGGGCGGCAAGGTGACCCTTGCCCGCCACATGCTGCCCGAGCAGTGTCGGGAAGAGCCTGTAAAGCACACCGGCCTCACCCGCTCGGGCTGCGGACAGGCCACGCCCTCCACGCTGCTCACCGGGTACCGTTACGCGGAGATGGGCTACACGGCCTGCTTCGAGCCCGCGGTCGTGCCCATGAATGCACGCCAGGCGCACATGGAAATGGCCGACACGCCGATCGTCGATACCGGCGGCTACGCCATGCTCGGCAACGACGATTTCCTGTTGCAGCTGATCGCCGCGGGCGCCGATCAGCGCGTCATCAACGACTACGTGGCCTGGACGCTGCACGCCACCCAATGCATCGGCATCAAGGTGGTCAATCCCGGCGGCATCAACGCCTTCAAGTTCAATGCGCGCAAGCTCGATCTCGACGAGCCGGGCCCGTACTACGCGGTGACCCCGCGCACCATCGTGCAGCGCCTGACGCGTGCGGTCTACGAGCTCGGCATTCCCTTCCCGCTGCACCTGCACGGCTGCAATCTCGGCGTGCCCGGCAACCTTTCCACCACGCTCGATACCATGGGTGCCGCCGAGGGTCTGCCGCTGCACCTGACGCACATCCAGTTCCACAGCTACGGCACGGAGGGCGAGCACAGGTTTTCCTCCGGTGCCGCGGAAATCGCCGAGCGCATCAATACCCATCCCAACCTCACCACCGACGTCGGCCAGGTGATGTTCGGGCAGACCGTGACCATCTCCGGCGACACCATGCGCCAGTACGCCCAGCGCCGCCACGCCCATCCGAGGAAATGGGTATGCACCGACATCGAGTGCGAGGCGGGCTGCGGAGTGGTGCCGTTTCGCTATCGCGACCGGAATTTCGTCAACGCCCTGCAATGGACCATCGGGCTGGAGATCTTCCTGCGCGTCGAGGATCCCTGGCGGGTGTTCCTCACCACCGATCATCCCAACGGTGCGCCCTTCACCAGCTATCCGCATCTGATCCGGCTGCTGACGGACAGCGGCTTTCGCAATCACATGCTCGAGCACCTGCACCCCGACGCCGCGGCGCATAGCCGGCTCGCAGAGCTCGGGCGCGAGTACTCGCTCTACGAGATTGCCATCATGACCCGCGCCTCGCCCGCGCGCCTGCTGGGCCTCACCGATCGCGGCCATCTCGGGGTGGGCGCAGCCGCCGACATCACGGTCTACGAGCCGCACGAGGATCGCGAGCGCATGTTCGCGCGCCCGCTCTACGTGTTCAAGGACGGCGTGCTGGTGGTGCGTGACGGCGAGATCAGCCAGGTGGTGCGTGGCATGACCCATGTGGTTCGCCCGGAGTACGACCCGGAGATCGAAAAGCGCCTCGCCCCCTATTTCGAGCGCTACCACTCGGTGCGCATGCAGAACTTTCCGATCACCGATGCGGAAATGCGCGAAGGCATCGGCAGCTCGCCCCAGGTGGCGCATTGCGGCGGGAGACGCGCGTGATCCGCAACGGTGTGCTCATCGAGCAGACCTTCGCCGAGGCTTTCGGCATGCGCGCGACACGCGTGATCATCACCGCACTCAATCACCAATGGGCACAGCATTCCGCAAGGACCATGACCGGCTTCGCCACCTCCGTGATCGGCTGCGGCGTCGAAGCCGGCATCGAAGCCGATCTCGAGCCCGATGCCACGCCCGACGGACGCCCGGGTGTTTCGGTGTTGCTGTTCGGCATGTCGAGCAAGTCGCTCGCCAAGGCGGTCGAGACGCGCGTCGGGCAGTGCGTGCTGACTGCGCCCACGACGGCGGTCTATTCCGGCATGGAGAGCGCCGAGACCATGAATCTCGGCCGCAACGTGCGCTACTTCGGCGACGGCTGGCAGAGCTCGAAGGTGATCGACACCAGGCGCTACTGGCGCGTACCGGTAATGGACGGCGAGTTCCTGTGCGAGGAAAGCGTCGGCTACACCGCGGCAGTGGGCGGCGGCAATTTCCTGGTGCTTGCCGAGTCGCAGGCGCAGGCGCTCGCCGGCTGCGAGGCGGCGGTGCATGCCATGCGCAGCCTGCCCAACGTGATCCTGCCGTTTCCGGGCGGCGTGGTGCGCTCCGGCTCCAAGGTAGGAAGCAAGTACTCCGCGCTGCCCGCCTCCACCAACGAGGCCTATTGTCCGACGCTGCGCGGCCTGGTCGCGAGCCGGTTGCCGGCCGGTATTGGTGCCGTGCTGGAGATCGTGGTCAACGGCCTCACCGAGCAGGACGTGCGCGCGGCGATGCGTGCCGGGATCGGCGCGGTGTGCGCGCTCGGCGCCGGCGAGGGAATACGGCAGATATCGGCCGGCAACTACGGCGGCAAGCTCGGGCAGTTCCATTTCCATCTGCGCGAGGTGATGGCATGAGCCCGTTGACCCTCACCCTGCGCCGCGACCCGCAACAACGCCTCGATCTTGCGCCGCTCACGCCCGATCGTCTGGCAGGCTCCGGCGCCGCGCAAATCGCGGCGCTGCCCCTGCAGCTGGGCAACCGGCGGCTGGCGGTGGGGGAATTGTTCGAGATCCGGGGTGATGATGCCACGCAACTGGTGATCCGCAACGGCTCGGCCCGGCTCGACGCCGTCGGCAGCGGTCTGGCGAGCGGAAGCATTCGCGTCGAAGGCGACGTCGGCGACCGGCTGGGACGCGGCATGCGCGCCGGCACCCTGGTGGTCGAAGGCAGCTGCGGCGCCTACGCGGGCTCCGCCATGCGCGGCGGAACCATCGAGGTGCGCGGCGACTGCGGCGAGTTTGCCGGCTCCGCGCTACCCGGCGAACGGCGCGGCATGCGCGCCGGCACGCTCGTGGTGCGCGGCACGGCGGGCGATCGCGCGGGCGATCACATGCGCGGCGGACGCATCCTGGTGGCGGGCGATGCGGGCGGTTACTGTGGCTCGCGCATGATCGCCGGGACCATCGTGGTGCTCGGCCGACTCGGCGCCTGCGCCGGTTACGGCATGACCCGTGGAACGCTGCTCGCAAGTGACGCCCTCCGGCCGCTGCTCGTCACCTTCAACGACGCCGGCGAACACGAGCTCACCGTGCTGCGCCTCCTGCAGAGCAGTCTGCGCCGCGTGGGCGGCCGCTTCGCCGCCCTCGATCCCGACCGGTACCGGGTGCACCGCTACGTCGGCGACCGCGCCGTCGGCGGCAAGGGCGAGCTGCTGGTGTGGCTGTGACGGCGGCCCTGCGGGCCGCATCGCGCCGCCGGGAGCGACGCTCCTACAGGTGGCGCTGCTCCGCATCGTGCCGCAGGAGCGATGTTCCCACCAGTGTTCATTCGACCTGCCGCGCTCGGCGCACCGCCCGTGGGAGCGGGACTTCGCACCGCGATCCTGCGGCGCGTCAGCGCCGCCGGTCCTGAAGGCAGTCACATCGTCACGGCTCGCAGCAGCCGCGACGCCGCGTGCGGGATCGCGCGGATGTTGCTCGCGCGTGAAACGTCTACGGGGGCGGGGTGGGGTCGGTGTACAGGTCCGAGAGCTGGAAATCCGTCTTGCGGTGATCGCCGACCGGTGCGGCGAAGGCGTCTGCGACCAGGGTCTCGACGTTGTCGCCGGTCAGCGACTTCAGGAAGGCGAGCAGATCGTCCTTCTCCTCCGTGGTGAGACCCAGCGGGTGGACGCGCGGATCCTGCACACCTTCCGGATGACCGCCGCGGTCGTAGTAATCGATCACGTCCTTCAGGGTCGCGAGCGAGCCGTCGTGCATGTACGGCGCGCTGAGCGCGACGTTGCGCAGCGAGGGCGTGGTGTAGCGCCAGCGGTCGCGCGGGTTCTGCGTCACTTCGTACAGGCCCAGGTCGTTCTGCGGGACGATGCCAACGGAGTTGATCAGATGGGTATCCACATCCACGGCAACGCCCGGGGCGAGCTGCACGCGCTCTTGAGGGGGATCCTTCCTCATGGATGCGTACCAGCCAATGCCGGTGCTATGCAAATCGTCATCGGTGAAAAGCGCGTGGTCCGTACCGATCCGATGACAGGAAGAGCACCCGCCCTTGCCGGCGAACACGGCAAAGCCGCGCTGCGCGGAGGTGCTGAGCGCGGACGCGTCTTTGCCGTAGTACCAACGGTCGAACGGCGAGTCGCCCGACACCAGCGTGCGCTCGTAACTGGCGAGCGCCTGGCCGATGGTCTGCACGTCGGGACCGCGTCCGTCGAACGCCGCCTCGAACAACCCCTTATACTCCGGCAGGTGCCGAAGGATGTCGACCACGCCTCCGATGGACGGATTGCCCATTTCGTTGGAAGCCAGCATCGGGCTCCACACCTGGTTCTCCAGGCGATCCTCGCGCCCGTCGTGGAACAGATGCTTGCGGTAGGCGACGTTGTATAGGGACGGGGCATTGCGGCGCACCGGGCGCCCTTCGATGCCTACTGCCTTCTCCATCTCGTTGCTGGTGAACCCTTGCTCGGGAATGTGGCACATGGCGCAGGAGAAGGTGCTGTTGAGCGACAGTCGGCGATCGTAGAACAGTCTGCGGCCAAGCTGCACCTTCTGCCCGGTGATGGGATTGTCTGCCGGGATCGGCACCGGCGGCAGGCCGAGCGGCGGCTGTTCGATCCCTTTCATCAAGTCCGCCGGATGACCGGTGCGCGCGGCGAGACTGAGCGATCGGGTCACGTATTTTTCCGTCTCGTAGCCTTCCTTGTAGTCACCCGGACCGATGCGGCTGTCCGCGGTCTGCACCGCGGTGCCGGCAGGCTTTTCCTGGTTGCCGGCCAGCAGCGTCTTGACGTCGTTGATCAGAATGTCCGGGTGCAGGAACGACACGCTGTAGATGTTGCGGATGCGCATCGAACGATCAACCAGGAACACCCGCAGGATATGGGAGATGCCACCGCCGTCGCCCGGATCGCGCACCAGGTTCTGGCCATAGGCATCGAGGATCGGTTTCAGGTCCTGCTCCGAGCGGGTGGTGAGAAAGTCCCACTCGACGCCTGTCCCCTGAAAGCCGCTGCCGTACAGGCGCATCACCTGCGGGGAATCGTGTTGCGGGTCGAAGCTCAGGCTGATCAGGCGCAGATGCTTTTCCAGCTCCGGATCGTGTTGCAGGCGTGCGCGGATGCGATAAAAGACTTCCGTGGCCAGCGGGCAGCCGTTGACGTCGGAGCAGGTGCTGTACATGAAGTTCAGCAGCACGATCTTGTCCCCGAACAGCGAGTGCAGACGCTCCACTTTGCCGGTGCTGTCCAGGACCGTGCCGTCGCCTGCGGCACCGAGCGCGGGGAGGGAATAGGTGCCGGCCGCAGGTGCCTTGAACGCGAGCTCGCCATAGCCGGGGGCCAGCACCTGAGGCTTGGGGATGTCCTCGATCGGCGTGAAGGCGGCGAAGGCGGCGACGCTGAAGGCCGCCAGCAGGACGTAGACGAATGATCTGAATGCCACTCAGAAATACCCGATTCAAACGCGGGGCCGCCCCATGGGGCGGCCTTCGTTGTCGAGGGGGCGGCGTGCCTCCTGCCCGCCGCCATCCTCAATATTTCAGACACCTAGTTCCGCGCGACAGTTCCCTGTTGTTTCGGCTGATGCTCGGCCACGCCCTCGCCCTTCTTCTGCCACGGCGCTCTCATGCCGTAGAGCGAGTAGGCGCCGAACCGCATGATGTGCGGGCGGCCGAGCTTCTCGGCCACGAAGTCGATGCCGAACTTCTGCACCAGTTCCTTGCCGTTCCATTCGTAGGCACGGAAGAAGTTGTCGTCGCCCTGCCCGACCTTGTCCCAGTTCGAAAGCAGCGAAGAGGTGAAGTAGTGACGCTTGCCGTCCCAGCTCGAGGACACCATGTTCACCTGGCCGCCGATCACCTTCTCGTACACCTGCTTCGGCGCGAACGGGTCGGAAATGTCGAACAGACGCGCCTTCCCGTCCATGAAGGTGTCAACCCACAGGTGATTGTCATCGGCGGCGATGGAGATGTCCACCGGCAGGGGAACCTTGGACGGATCGCCGACGTCGGCCACTGCCTTGGCGTGCCAGTTCTTGGCCTCCGTGTCACCGTCTCCGGTGTGATAGATCAGCCAGATCTTGGACGTGAGCGCGGTGGTGGTGAAGCAGTAGTCATGCGTACCGCCCCACGCACAGCGGATCTCCAGCGGCGCGCCGGGAACGTCCAGCACCTTGATGGGCTTGCGCGTGTGCAGGTCCCACACCACGACGGTGTTGCCGAAGCGTTTCATGGCCTCCGGGTCCTTCAGCAGCTTGCGCAGGTCCATCATGTAGTTCGACCACCCCGTGAACGAAGACGTGACCATCACGTTGAGGCGCGGCAGCGCCCGAATGTCGTAGCCGTAGCCGTCCGCGTACTTGCCGCTCTTCACCGCACCCTCCAGGTTGTCGTCGGTCGGCATCCAGTGGGTGGCGATGTAGTCGCCGTCGTTGGTGTACTCCACCAGCGCGGTACGCCCGCCGTGATCCTTGCTGTTCGACAATGAGCTGATCATCATGCGTCCGGGCAGCGCATACATGGTGTGCGGACCCACCACACCACCGGACTTCGCGACATAGTTGGTAATGGTCTTGTGCAGCGTGGGCTTGGCGGGATTGGTATGCACGTCGAAGACGAAGATCTTGTTGGTGTCGAGTCCGCCCTCCCAGAGGTAGTTCCGGTCATCGGTCAGTCCCCCATGGTGCGCCTCGTTGCGCCCGCCCACCGAGAGGGTGCTGACCACCTTGCCGTACTTGGGGTCCGAAGGGTTGACCGCGATGGTCACCAGCTTGTCCTGCTCGTCGCCCACCCCCTGGCGGCCCAGGGTCCAGACGTACACGTAGTCCTCCTGGCCGACGATTTTGGCCATGTAGGGGGACAAGCAGGTCTCGTCTGCCTGCACCGGCTGCAATGGCAACAGCATCCCCATGCTCCAGCTGGCAGCGGCGGCGAACGCTGCCGCCGTGAACCTCTTACTCAGTGTGGCTTGGCTCATCGTTTACGCTCCTCGTTGCTAAGCGGTGGCTTCAAAGTACGCGTGCGCCGGGACTGCGACAGCGCTGTGTTGAATTGGTTTCATGACGGGAATACACGCCCAACCTGCCGGGTGTGGCGTCGGCCCCGTGGGTGCATGCGGAATGGAGAAATGCCGGTGCAAGCGATATGCCAGCGCCCGGGTATGCGACAAATCGCCGCATTCTCCCGGCACCGTCCGAGCGGACGCCGCGGCACTGTCCCGATACGGTGACAGCACGACGCGCAGCTGTACGCGTTGCGGGACAGGCCGGGCCGGCAAGCCCGAAAATCCCACCAGCCGGGCAGCGGCTGGCGGGTAGGTGAATGGATCGCAGGGAAGATCTGGCATGCTTCGCGATCTCCGAACGATGACACAGTATTCACGCCGCCGGCCGATCCCGGTTCTGGCGGTTTCTCGCTCGCCCTGGCTCAGGTCTAACTCAAGCGATAGCGAAGGCTTCTGCTTTCGCTCCAGCCCGGCGCCAGGATGCTGGTGAGATTTGCGGGCCAGGCCGGCAACGCGGATTGCTGAACTCTCGCAGCCGCCCGGCGTCCAAACGCAACGTGCACGCCCGATCCGCAATGACTGTTCTGTTACTCGTGCTGGTGCTCGGCGGTGCCGGGCCTGCAGCGGCGGCGCAGGCGCTGGGGGGTGACTTCACCCTGACCGACCAGGACGGCGCAAGCTGGTCGCTGGATCAGGCGCGCGGCAAGGTGGTATTGCTCGCCTTCGGCTACACCTCCTGTCCGGACGTCTGCCCGACGACGCTGGTCACCTTTCACCAGGTACTGCAGCGCCTCGGCGAACAGGCCGACGGCGTGCAGGCACTGTTCGTCTCCGTGGATTCGGAGCGCGACACGGCGGCGGTGCTGAAACGCTACGTCAGGCTGTTCGATCCGCGCATCATCGGCCTTACCGGAACACCTGCCCAGCTGCGCGCACTGACCCGGCATTATGGAACGTTCTTCCGGATTGCCGAGCACCAGACCGGCAGCGCCTATGTCGTCGATCACAGCGCGAGCCTCTACCTGATCGACCGCGGTGGACGGCTGGTGCGCATGCTTGCCTACGGCACGCCGTTAGCGGAAGTGACCGAGGCGGTACGGCAACTGCTGCCCGGTCGAAACGAGGTTTCCGAGGCCAACGATCACCCTTAGAGCGCGACCAGGCCGGAATCGCGCCGCCGGGAGCGACGCTCCCACAGGTGGTTCATCGACCGCCGCGCGCGGCGCGGATGGCGTGCGCGACGTCGGCAGCCTGGCGATTGGCGGCGACATCGTGGACGCGAAACACCGCCACACCGGCCATGACGCCGATCGCCGTGGCCGAACAGGTCGCCGGCTCCAGCTGCTCGGGGCGCAGCGCACCGAGCAGGTCCCCCATGTAACGCTTGCGGCTCACGCCCAACAGCAACGGATAGCCGTGCGCGGCGAGCCGCGGCAGCGCCGCGAGCAGCTGCAGGTTGTGCCGGCTGCGCTTGCCGAAGCAGATGCCGGGATCGAGCAGGATGTTTTCGCGCGCCACACCGGCGGCCTGTGCCACGGCGGCGCGCGCCAGCAGCCAGGCTTCCACTTCGCCCACCACGTCCGCGTACTGCGGGTCGTCCTGCATGGTGGCCGGCGTGCCCTGCAGGTGCATCAGCACGATGGGACACCGCGCAGCCGCCGCCACGCCCGGCATATTCGCGTCTGCAGCCCCCGCGCTGACGTCGTTGATCATGCCTGCGCCGGCCGCGAGCGCCGCTTCGGCGACTGAAGCGGATCGCGTGTCGACGCTGATCAGGACGTGGCCGGGAAGCTTCGCGTGCAGCGCCGCGATCACCTCCAGCACCCGCGCACGCTGAGTGGCGCCCTGCACCGGCTCCGCACCCGGGCGGGTCGACTCGCCACCGACGTCAATGATGTCCGCGCCCTGCGCCGCCATCGCCAGGCCGTGTGCCACCGCCGCCTCGCATCGGGCGAACCGCCCGCCGTCGGAGAAGCTGTCCGGGGTGACGTTCAGGATGCCCATGATCAACGGGTGCGACCAGTCGAGCCGCGGGAAATCCGGGCGGCTCATCGCACCGCCTCCGGCGCCACCTCCCTGCGGGCCGGTTCGCCACCATGCTCCGCGGGCGGCGGATGCGCCACTGCCCGTTCGCCGGCACCGAAGGACATCCCGTGCGCCTCAGTCGTACTTGATGTACTTGAAACGCGGATCGTCCGGAGTTCCCGTCAGAGGCGCATCCTCGGGACCCGGGCGCCACTGCACGACGGCCTCGATGCGCCGCGCGAGCGCGAAGTCCTTGTCGGTGATGCCCTTGGCGGAGTGCGTGGTCAGCTTGACGATGACGAAGGCATAGGAGACGGTGAGATCCGGATGGTGCCAGGCGGCCTCGGCCAGGTGTCCCACAGTGTTGACCACCATGAGCGTCGACTTCCAGCCGCTGGTACGGAACTTTCGACGGATCCATCCATTCTCATAGTACCAGTGCGGCAGTTCCGCCTTGAGGCGTTCCATCACTTCGCTTTCGCTGTGGACGTGCTCGTCGACGTGCTCGGCCATGGCCTGTCCTCCTTGCAGTTGAGCTGTTGGTCCCCATGATGGTAGGCAACTTCCGCGCCCTGCGCGCCGGAGCTGCTGCGCCAGACTTGCAACAAAGTGTGCCGCGAGCGCACAGCCGCGCTGTGGTCGAGCCGCGGCAAACCCGGCACAGATGCCGGGAACGGGCGTGTGGCATACGCTGTGCATCCGCCAAGCAGTCGGACCCCGCCCGCAATCCGCGCAGGGACCCGGGCGGTGCACGCCAGCCCGAAGGTCGCTCCGCAAGCGAACCGGTGAATTCCTGCCCTTGAGGAGAAGCACGCGTTGAGAACCATCGAAGGATCAGCGCCCGAGCCATTGACCGACAGCCCGCGGCGCCGGACGCGCGGGCGCCCGCGCGGACGGGCGGTCGAGCCGGCGGCCCTCGAGCAGGTGCGCGGGCTGCTCGCGGACGCGCCGCGCGATCACGATCTGCTGATCGAGCACCTGCACAGGATCCAGGATGCCCATGGCCATCTGTCCGCCGCGCACCTGGCGGCGCTGGCGGCCGAGATGAACCTGCCGCAGGCGGCAGTCTACGAGGTGGCGAGCTTCTACCATCACTTCGACGTGGTGAAGGAAGGCGAGAGTCCGCCGCCGAAACTGACGGTGCGCGTGTGCGATTCGGTCACCTGCGAGATGTTCGGTGCCGAGCCGCTGATCGCTGCTCTGCAGGAAACGCTGGGCCCCGACGTGCGCGTGCAGCGTGTACCCTGCGTCGGGCGTTGTGCGGAGGCGCCGGTCGCCGTGGTGGGCACATTTCCCCTCGGGCATGCCGACGCCATGCTGGTGCAACGCACGGTGGGCGAGGGATGCACCCGCGATGTCGCACCCGAGTGCATCGATTACCGGGGCTATCGGGAAGCCGGTGGCTACGCGCTGCTGGAGTCGGTGCTGGACGGGCGCATCGACGCCGAGGAGGTGCTGAAGAAGCTCGAGGACTCCGGGCTGCGCGGCCTCGGCGGCGCAGGCTTTCCGGCGGGGCGCAAATGGCGCATCGTGCGCGGCCTTCCCGCACCCCGCATGCTCGCAGTGAACATCGACGAAGGCGAGCCCGGCACCTTCAAGGACCGCCATTTCCTGGAGCGCGACCCGCACCGCTTCCTGGAAGGCATGCTCCTCGCCGCCCACGTGGTGGGGATCGAGGCGATCTACATCTACCTGCGCGACGAGTACGCGGGCTGCCGCGAGGCGCTCGAGCGCGAGCTCGCGACGCTGGCGCGCGAGGCACCCTTCGCGCATCCGCCCATCCACCTGCGCCGCGGCGCGGGCGCCTACATCTGCGGCGAAGAGTCGGCCATGATCGAGTCCATCGAGGGCAAGCGTGGCATGCCGCGCCTGCGCCCGCCGTTCGTCGCCCAGGTCGGCGTGTTCGGCCGCCCGACGCTCGAGCACAACATGGAAACGCTGTATTGGGTACGCGACATCGTCGAGCGCGGCCCGGAGTGGTTCAGCGCCCAGGGGCGCAACGGGCGCAAGGGCCTGCGCAGCTTCTCGGTGAGTGGCCGGGTGAGCAATCCCGGCGTGCATCTGGCACCCGCCGGCATCACGCTGCGCGAGCTCATCGACGAATACTGCGGCGGCATGCTGCCGGGACACGAGCTGCGCGCCTATTTCCCGGGCGGCGCATCGGGCGGCATCCTGCCGGCATCCATGGCCGACCTGCCGCTCGACTTCGACACCCTGAATGCGCACGGCTGCTTCATCGGCTCGGCCGCGCTCATCGTGCTCTCGCAGCACGACAGCGTGAAGCAGGCGGCGCTCAATGCCATGCGCTTCTTCGCGCACGAGTCCTGCGGCAAATGCACACCCTGCCGGGTCGGCACGGCCAAGGCGGTGCAGCTCATGGAGCAGCCGCGCTGGGACCAGCCGCTGCTCGCGGAGCTCTCCCGCACCATGGCCGACGCCTCCATCTGCGGACTCGGGCAGGCGGCACCGAATCCGCTGCTGTGCGTGATGAAATATTTTCCCGAGGAGCTGAAGGATGGCAGCCACAGCTGAGGCGCGCAGCGCCGCACCCATCGAATTCTCCCTGAACGGCCAGGCGCTCACGGCGCAGCCCGGCGAGACCATCCTGCAGGCGGCCAGGCGCAGCGGGGTGGCGATACCGCACCTGTGCTACCAGGACGGCATGCGCGCCGACGGCAACTGCCGCGCCTGCATGGTGGAGGTCGAAGGCGAACGCGTGCTGGCGCCCTCCTGCTGCCGTTATCCCAGCGCCGGCATGCAGGTGCGCTCCGAGAGCGAGCGAGCCCTGGCATCGCAGAAGATGGTGCTGGAGCTGCTCGCCTCCGACATGCCGGAGCTGTCGTTCACGCGCGCGAGCGAGCTCGCGCACTGGGCCGAGCACCTGCAGGTCGGCACCCCGCGCTTCGCTCCGCGCCACGAGCCGGCGCCCGATGTCTCGCATCCGGCCATTGCGGTCAATCTGTCCGCCTGCATCCAGTGCACGCGCTGTGTGCGCGCCTGCCGCGAGGAACAGGTGAACGACGTCATCGGCTATGCCAACCGCGGCTCGCACTCGGCCATCGTGTTCGACTTCGGCGATCCGATGGGGGCCAGCACCTGTGTCGGCTGCGGCGAGTGCGTGCAGGCCTGTCCCACCGGTGCGCTGATGCCGGCGCACGGAGTGGGCATGGAGGTGCCGGACAAGAAGGTGCCCTCGGTCTGTCCCTATTGCGGCGTCGGCTGCCTGCTCACCTACAACGTGAAGGACAATCGCATCCTCTGGGTGGACGGGCGCGACGGGCCATCCAACCACAGCAGGCTGTGTGTAAAGGGCCGCTACGGCTTCGATTACGCGCATCACCCTCAGCGCCTGACACGCCCGCTGATCCGGCGCGAGGACGCACCGAAATCGCCGGACATGCAGGTCGATCCTGCCGACCCCTACTCCATCTTCCGTCCGGCCACCTGGGAAGAGGCGCTGGAGCTCGCGGCGGGCGGGCTGCGCCGGATCCGCGAGCGCCACGGCCCCAGAGCGCTCGCCGGCTTCGGCAGCGCCAAGGGCTCCAACGAGGAGGCCTATCTCTTCCAGAAGCTGGTGCGCACCGGCTTTGGCAGCAACAACGTCGATCACTGCACCCGGCTGTGCCACGCCTCCTCGGTCGTGGCGCTGCTGGAGGCGATCGGCTCGGGTGCGGTGTCCAACCAGGTCGCGGACGTTGCAGCGGCCGAGGTGATCGTGGTGATCGGCGCCAATCCCACGGAGAACCATCCGGTCGCCGCCACCTTCATGAAAAACGCCGCCAAGGAGGGCAAGACGCTCATCGTGATGGATCCGCGGCGCAACGGCCTGGCGCGCTACGCGCGCTTCGTGCTGCAGTTCAAGCCCGACACCGACGTGGCACTGCTGAACGGCATGATGCACGCCATCATCGAGGCGGACCTGGTCGACGATGCTTTCGTTTCGCAGCGCACCGAAGGCTTCGAGGCCCTGAAGCAGCACGTCGCACCGTTCAGCCCCGAAGCCGTGGCGCCGGTGTGCGGCATCCCTGCCGAGACCATCCGCGAAGTGGCGCGGGTCTATGCCGGCTCGCGCGCCTCGATCGTGTTCTGGGGCATGGGCGTGTCGCAGCACTCGCACGGTACGGACAACGCGCGGGCGCTGATCTCGCTGTCCATGATCAGCGGCCAGGTAGGTCGCCCCGGCACCGGGCTGCATCCGCTGCGCGGGCAGAACAATGTGCAGGGCGCATCCGACGTCGGCCTGATCCCCATGGTCTACCCTGACTACCAGAGTGTCGGCGACGACAGCGTGCGCCGGCAGTTCGAGAAGCTTTGGGGCAGGCCGCTCGACCCGCAGCCCGGGCTCACCGTGGTGGAGATCATGCACTCGGTGCTCGACGGCGGCATCCGCGGCATGTACATCATGGGCGAGAACCCCGCCATGTCCGATCCCAACCTGCACCATGCGCGCAAGGCCCTGGCGAGCCTGGAGCACCTGGTGGTGCAGGACATCTTCCTCACCGAGACCGCGTACTACGCCGACGTGGTGCTGCCGGCCTCGGTGTTCCAGGAGAAGACCGGCACCTTCACCAACACCGACCGGCGCGTGCAGCTCGGGCGCCAGGCGCTCGATCCGCCGGGCGAGGCGCGCCAGGACCTGTGGATCATCCAGGCGATGGCGCAGCGTCTCGACTGCGACTGGCATTACGAGGGCCCGCGCGCGGTGTTCGAGGAGATGCGCCGTGCCATGCCGAGCATCGCCGGCATCACCTGGGACCGCCTGGAGCGCGAGGACTCGGTCACCTATCCCTGCGAGCAGGAAGGCGATCCCGGCTCGCCGATCATTTTCACCGATCACTTCCATACCCAAAGCGGGCGCGCGCGCCTGGTCCCCGCCCCATACAAGCAGGCCCAGGAGCTGCCGGACGGCGTCTACCCCTACGTGCTGATCACCGGACGCCAGCTCGAGCACTGGCACACCGGGGCCATGACGCGGCGCTCGCGCGTGCTCGATGCCATCGAGCCCGCGCCGGTGGCGAACCTGAATCCTGCCGAGCTGGATCGGCTCGGCGTCGCACCCGGCGCGCTTATCAGCCTCACCTCGCGGCGCGGGCGCGTGGTGGTCACGGCGCGCGCCGACAGCGACGTGCAGCCCGGGCACGTGTTCCTCCCGTTCTGCTACTACGAGGCGGCGGCAAACCTGCTCACCAACGAGGCGCTGGATCCCGACGCCAAGATCCCGGAGTTCAAGTACTGTGCGGTTCAGGTCGCGCCGGTGACCGAAGCGCGCAGTGCGTAACCGCCAGAACCGGGATAGGCCAGCGGCGTGAACCGTCTGTCATCGTTCGGCGATCGTGAAGAATGCCAGATCTTCCCCGGGATCCATTCACCAGCCGGCCAGCCGCGGGCCGGCTGGTGAGATTTCCGGGTCTAGGGAGGTGTCGCCATGCTGATGACTGCAGAACCGATCTTCGATGTCCAGCGCAGCGCGGACACGCGGCACATCGCCATCGACAAGGTCGGCATCAAGGACATCCGCCACCCGGTGCGCATCCGCGACCGCAGCAACGGCGAACAGCACACCGTGGCGCAGTTCAACATGTATGTGAACCTGCCCCACCACTTCAAGGGCACGCACATGTCGCGTTTCGTGGAGATCCTGAACCGCCACGAGCGCGAGATCTCCGTGCAGTCCTTCAAGGAAATGCTGGTGGAGATGACCGCGCGCCTGGAAGCGCAGTCCGGACATATCGAGATGCGCTTCCCCTATTTCATCACCAAGCGCGCACCGGTCTCCGGCGTGCAGAGCCTGATGGACTACGACGTGAGCTTCATCGGCGCGAGCCACGACGGCGAGATCGATCTCACGGTACGGGTCGTGGTGCCGGTCACCAGCCTGTGCCCGTGCTCCAAGCAGATCTCGCGCTACGGCGCGCACAATCAGCGCTCGCATGTCACGGTGACGGCGCGCATCCGCGATTTCATCTGGATCGAGGAAATCATCGAGCTGGTCGAGGAGCAGGCATCCTGCGAGCTCTATGGACTCCTGAAGCGACCCGACGAGAAGCACGTCACCGAGCGTGCCTACGACAACCCCAAGTTCGTCGAAGACATGGTGCGTGACGTGGCGCAGTGCCTCAACCGCGAGCCGCGCATCACCGAGTACGTGGTGGAGTCGGAGAACTTCGAGTCCATCCACAACCATTCCGCCTACGCCCTGGTCCGCTCGCATCCGGCGCAGCAGCATCGGGAGCCCTAGTGTACCGTTTCATTCTGTTTGGAACCTGAGCGGCGATTGGCGCGAATGACCTTCGGCAGGATATCGCGAGCGCTCCAGGTCCGGATGAATCGCCTGGGCCTGGTGTCGTGAATTGGCGATGTACTCGTCGATGACGGTCCCCAGCGCCGTAGGGCGGATAAGCACAGCGCATCCGCCACCCAGCCACCTCTGGTTCAAAATCCGACTCCGCGACGCCCATTGCCTGCCTGATTCCCACGACGCCTGATCCCCTTCGCGATCCCTCAGCACGAGAAACTCGACGGGAGCGAAACGGCTTCGTGCACTCCTGACGCGGCCGATCAGAATGGCGGATGCGCTGGCTTATCCGCCCTACCTCCATTGAAGGCTCAAACGTCTCGTCAAGCGTGCACCACTACACTAGCGACAGCGGTTCCGACAAACCGCGCCGGGCATAAGGGTCACAGCGATGACGATTGGCGCGGGCATCCCGCGGTGTGCGCGTCCCCGCCACCCGCGGCGTGCCAGCGGGTGGGCAGTATGTCACCCAGGCTGAACACTCTCCGGGCACCCGTGGCACACGCATCCGCAATCAGTGTGCGAAACAAGCACCTGCGCTTTGGCATAGTGCTTGCTGACCTGACGGGCATGCACACGGGCGTGCCGCACGCGCAAACGCGCGCCGTGGCGCACGATCATCCGGCATCGGACGTGGCGTGGTGCAGCGTGCACTCGTCTTTCACTGAGGTTTCATTTCCCCGCCACATCCCGGAACGACGCGAGGGGAGACTTGGCAGATGGCAGCGGAGAAGGTCAGTGTGATGGTCATATCCGGCCATCGCGAACAACTGCAGATGGCGGGCATGTTGGCCTCGGTCGCCGCGGTCAGCGGCTACGACGTCACCGTGTTCCTTTCCATGAACGCGCTCGGTTATTTCCGCAAGGGCAACACCGACGCGGCGCCTGCGGAAGGCGAGCTGGGTCGCATGATGGAGCAGAAGCACGCACCGCCGTTCCGTCACATGTTCGAGCAGGCCGTGGAGCTGGGCGACGCGAAGGTGTATCCGTGCTCGATGGCCATGGACGTCCTGGGGCTGAAGAAAGACGGCCTCGAGCCCTACCTGTCCGAGCCGCTGGGACTGACCAGGTTTCTGGGTGATGCGCAGGGCGGCCAGGTGTGGTCCTTCTGAATTCGACCGGAGCAAACGATGACCGATAGGAAAGTGGTGGATGCGCGCGGAACCTTCTGTCCGGGACCGCTGATGGAGCTGATTTCCAACATCAAACAGTCGGACGTCGGAGACGAGCTCGAGGTGCTTTCGTCGGACGAAGGCTCCGCAAAGGACATTCCCGAGTGGGTGTCGAAGGTCGGGCACGAGCTGCTCGAGTCCTTCGAGGATCGCGGAGTATGGCATCTGGTGGTGCGTAAGGCGAAATGACGTCGGATCGAGGAGACAAGCAATGAAGATACTCATCGTAGGTGGCGGTATGGGTGGCACCATCCTGGCCAACAACCTCGCCCGCCGGCTCAAAGGCGAGCTCAAGTCGGGCGGAGCGCGCATCACCCTGCTCTCGGCAAGCGACAAGCACATGTACCAGCCGGGGCTGCTGTACGTGGCGGTGGGCCGCATGACCCCCGACCAGCTCTACCGCGACGAGGCAAGCCTGCTCGAGCCCGGCATCGAGTTTCACGTCGACCCCGTGGAGGAATTCCACCTCGACGACAACCATGTCAAGGCCAAGAGCGGCAAGACCTACGGCTACGACATCATCGCCATCGCCACCGGGTCGCGCATTGTGCCCGAGGACATCCCGGGGCTGGCGGAGAACTCCGAAAACCTCTACACGGAGCAGTCCGCCCTGAAGATGCTCAAAGCGCTGCAGAAGTTCGAAGGCGGACGCGTGGTGGTCACGGTCGGGCTGCCGCACAAGTGCCCGATGATCCCGCTGGAAGTGACTTTCGTGGTGCACGATTATTTCAAGGATCGCGGCATCCTCGACAAGGTGCAGTTCCACTACACTTATCCCATCGGCCGCGTGCACAGCCTGGAGAACGTCGCCAAGTGGGCAGCGCCCGAGTTCGACCGCATGGGCATCACCTACGAGACGCTGTTCAACATGAAGGAAGTGGACGGCAAGAACAAGGTGCTGCGCAGCGAGGAAGGCTCCGAGGCGAAGTTCGACCTGCTGATCGCCGTGCCGCCGCACAAGGGCATGGAGGTCATCGAGAAGAGCGGCCTGGGCAAGAACGGCTGGGTGCCGACGCACCGCCACCGGCTGAACATCGAGGGACGCGAGAACGCCTTCGTGCTGGGCGACACCACCAACCTGCCGATCAGCAAGGCAGGCTCCACGGCGCACTTCGAGGCCGAGGCGCTGGCCGAGAACATCGCCGCCATGGTCAAGCTCGGTACGCCGGTACGCGACTACGACGGCAAGGTGTTCTGCTTCATCGAGGCCGGCAAGGACCGGGCGACCTACGCCATGTTCAACTACAACCTGCCGCCCGATCCCAAGCCGCCCACCCAGGCGGTGCACTGGTTCAAGATGGCCTACAACCAGATGTACTGGGCGAGCGCACGCGGTCTGCTCTGAGGAGTGATGTCATGAGCGTAGCAAAGAGAACGGCTGCCGGAGGCAGCAACATCGAGCAGACCCCGCCGCCCGATGCCCCTTACGAGTCCGAGGCCGAACGCCTCATCGCCGGCGCACGCGATGCGCTGACCGACGACATGGTGAGCCGGCTGTCGGCCACGGTGAGCGACGGGCTGGACCTGCTGGACCGCGTCAACCGCAGCGGTCTGGACGGCGCGCTGCCGGTGCTTCGCAGCTCGTCGCCAACGGCGACCTGGAGCGCTGGCGCAGCTGGCACGGGTGATGGGCTCGGCGCAGGACGCCCTGTCCGACGACATCGTCGGCCGCCTGGCGGAGACCGTCACCGGAGGCCTCGACCTGCTCGATCGCCTGCAGCGCAGCGGCATCGGCCGCGCCCTGCCCGCCATCGCGCAACTGGTGGAAAACGGCGACCTGGACCGCCTGGTGCACATGGCTCGCGTGGTCGGCTCTGCGCACGACGCGTTGTCCGACGACATCGTCTCGCGGCTGGCGGAAACCGCCACCGGCGGGCTCGACCTGCTCGATCGCGTGCAGCGCAGCGGCGTCGACCGCGCACTGCCTGCCATCGCGCAGCTGGTCGAGACCGGCGATCTCGACCGCCTTGTGCACCTGGCACGGGTCATCGGCTCGGCGCAGGACGCCCTGTCGGACGACATCGTTGCGCGGCTGGCAGGCGTTGTCAGCGAAACGGTCTGCCTGCTGGACCGCATCACCCGCAGTGAGGGCGTGCAGCGCCTGCTCAACGTGCTGGAGCGCGACGAGCTGGTAAACTTCATCGACCGTTGCGCCAACAACAAGGGCCTGATGCGCATGACCGAGCTGCTGGAGCGCGAGGAAATGCAGTCTGCGCTGACCGATCTGCTGGAGTCGCTGTGCGATGCCAAACGGCAGACCGCGGAAGCCCCTGCCCCCAAAGGCGGGATCGGCGGCCTGCTGCGCATCGCGAAGGACCCGCAGACCCAGGAAGCCCTGCAGTTCGTGAGCGCCGTAGGATCACGGATGCGCGCGCGCTAGTGTAGCTACCGGGTCTGCGAGGCTCCGGCGCCCATGCACCCGTCGTACGCCTTGCGATAGCGCGCCTCCCGCACGTGCGGGTCCATGTACGGATCCGGAAAGCCGCTGGAGTCTTCTGCTGCCCGCCGGGCTTCGGCTTCGCAGTCTCTGGGTTTGTCGAGTGCCGGTTCCTTCTTCACGATCGCGGCCCCGTCCGGCCGCGCGTCGTGCGGCGTGGTCTCCTGCGCCGACTCCGGCGTCGCCTCTTTCGCCGTCCGGTTTACGGTTGGGTTTGCCGTGGCGGCGGTTTCGCCAGTGCCGCCGCCGCAGCTGCGGCCGGTTCGGAGGCGGTTTTCCCGGCTGCATTCCGGGGCGCCTGATTCGCCCCGGCGGCCTGTGTGCCGGACTCGGTAGCCGTTTCCCTGGCCGCGTTTCCCGCGGGCGCGGTTGCGGTTTCCACTGCTGCATCCCGGGCCGCCTGGTTCGCCTCGGCCCCCTTGCGCATCATGCAACGATTGAAAGTGGCGCGGTAGCGCGCATCCATCCTCGTCTGATCGATGTAGGGCGTCGGCACTCCTCCCACTTCCATGGATGCATTACTGGCCTCTCTGCGGCATTGGGCATCCGCCTGCTCCACCGTTTCCTGATCGACGTCCGCGATCTCACCGCTGGGGGGTATCGGCCTGCTCGGCAGCGCTTCGGCCTCCACGCCTCTCTCGGCGTGGCAGCGTGCCAGTGTGCTGTCGTAGCGCCGCCTGCTCTCGACCGGATCGAGGTAGGGGTTCGGACGCCCTCCCGGATCCGTCATTGCGGCCTGTCTCGCGATGCTCTCGCAGCTCGGGCGGGTATGGTGCTCGAGCGGCAGATTGAAATCCGGCTGCCACGTCCACGCGAGCATGTTCGCCGCCCGTGCCGGGGCGTCGGCAGTCGTTAGCGGCTCTGCCCCGATTGCCCACGTGCCGGTCGAGAGGACGGCGAGCCCTGCAAGAACCATCATCAGCCTGTTGGAAACGTTCATCGTCTGCCCACCACCCTTGACGCTGGACTTCATCGACACGAAGTAGACCACCTCGCCAATCTCGAGCCCGAAGTGATCCGATCCGCACCCAAAAAAAATTTCGCCGGCGACCCACTTCCCGTGGATCGCCGGCGAATGTCCTGCCTGGTTCCATCGCCGGCAGGCCGCGCGACCCCGGCAGGAACGACGAACCTCCTGCCTGCCGTCCCGGTCTGCGCGCCGCGTGCCCCGGATCAGAAGGCGAGATACGCCTGCGCCGTCACCCCGTTTGCCGCCGGTCCAACCGCCGGATAGTCGCGGAACCAGAACGTCTCGAAGCGGATATTGTGTCCCGCCAGGAGATAGCGCAAGCCTGTAGCCCACTGTTTGTGAACACCGGCCGCCCCGCCGCTCGTGCCGCTCTGATTGAACTGCGTGTAGTCGAACCGCGGCTCGAGCTTCCCAATGCCGTACGTGCCGGGAAGCATGTAGCCCACGGTCGCGTACATCGAGTTGCCCTGCTGCAGTCCGGTCGGAGACGGCTTGTCATCCAGGTCGTAGTGGAAGAACCCGGCCTCCATGTCCGCACCGCCGAGATCCCCCAGCGGCCACTCCACGCGCACGTCCGCAAAGCTCGCCTGGAATGCCCCCGGAGAGGCGACGGTTCCCACTGCGTTATCCTGGTAGCTGAACCCCGCACCCAGCGCAATGAACTTCTTCTTGTAGTCGTTGAACGCGTTGCGATAGTAGCCCGGTTCCCCATCGAAGAGGTTGTAGGTGACGTAGCCCGTGTACATCAGGTCGTCGTCTACATTGGGGGCACCATCGGAAGCCTTGACACCCCTCGAGATCTCCAACTGGTAATGTATCTTCCCGTCCGGATCGTTGCCCCACAACGCCGCACCGTCGTCGCGTCCGTTGAACTGGTTGGGGAAGTTCCACGCGATCGGAAAGTTGAAGGTGGTTGGCCACTGGGGAGATTCGAGAATGACCCGACCGGCGGGGAGCAGAATTCTTCCTACCCAGGCATTTATCCAAGGGCTGGGCTGGTACATGATCTGGGCGTCCAGCAGGTGGATGTCACTCTGGTCGTCCCGGTCCGTGTTCAGCATGAAATACATCTCTTTGGTGGCCTGCCCGAACACGTAGAGGCGCATCTGCGACACGGTGAAGTCCTTCGACCAGCTGTTTCCGGATGGCGCGGCGTCCTCCATGGCGGTGAATCCCGCCTTCATCGCCACCATGAAGTTGATGGACTGATTCTCCCCAATCTTGATGGTGCCGAGTGCGTCCGCTTCGGGACTCGCGCCGAGTAATCCGGCGGCGAGCGCAAGGCCCAGCGTGGCGCGCGCCACCGCCTTGCCCGGCGCCGTGCCAAGGGCTGCTCCCCCCAATGCGAAGCACCCCCCCCGTTCCCGACGTCTGTTGCTCTTCTTTGATCCTCTCATGGCCCCCTCTCCGCGCATGGCTTTGGTTCTCCTGTTGCCTTGCAAGGTAAAGACGCTGTCTTTACGCCTCCCTGCGCGCCGGCCATCCGTGGTGACTTATGAGTAGTGGTGTCGTCGCTCCCGTTGCCCTCCTCAGTGCTGGTTGGAATCCAACAAAACCGTAGCACTTGTTGCGAAAATTGCTAGTTCATGGCGGCGACGGCACTCTGCAATGGCCACCAGTTGCCGAATGGCCAGTAGCCGTACAGATAGGCCCAACCCGTGACCGCAACCTCGATGCCGACGAAGTAGGTCAGGGCGATGGTCAGTCCCATGACGCGCGTGTTGCCTGCCGCCAGCACCTGGTAGAACAGAAACCACAGGACGCCATAGGACACCCACGAGAAGGCCCAGCCCAGGTCACCGCCGAGGAGCGCCTTGATCGCGAACGGTATGGTGGTGATCGCCACCAGCAGGCAGTAGTAACCCAGCGCCCGCTGGTCGGTCGCCCCACGCAGTGCGTTCAGTCCGACCCACAGATAGGTCATGGCGAACAGCATGGCCCCCGCTGCCAGCGGGATGTTCTTCTGCACCAGGCCGAAGTACAGCACGGCGATGGTGGCCAGCACGCCGACCAGCAGATTGAAGATACCGACGTCTTTGGTTTCGACCTTCCCCTGAAGCCACAGCGCATTGACGATCAGGATCATGCCGATGAACAACATGTCTACACCCAAGAAATGCCCCTCCATCGCCCTCTCCTCTTCTGCGAAATTAGGAACACACCATGCACGGTCCGTAGCGTCGTGGCCACACCCCGGTCGCCCTGAAGAGGCGACCGGGAATGCGCTTTTGGAGCTCGGAACCTACCCGGACAACGTTTACTGCGCCCTGCTGACGTGAATGGTCGGATCCGCCGCGATCGGCTCGTTGCAGCGGATCGTCTCATCCACGACCTTTTCGATCTCCGCCAGCACCGAGTAGAAGACGGGAGACCGGCCGAAGTCGGTCAGGTCCTCGGAGTTCAGTGCATTGGCGTTCACGCCGCCCGGCGTGGCACTGCCCCGATACTGCTTCTGCGTGCCCAGCACGCCGGGAATGATGCCGTCGGTCAGCACCGCATGCGCGTAGGTCTCGCCCCGATCGTTCCAGAGGCGGCACAGGTCGCCTTCCTTGATGCCACGCCGTTCCGCGTCCTGTGGATTGATCTCCACCGTGGGCCGCGACATCATCGCCGCCAGCCGCGGAACCTGCTGGAAGCTGTCGCCGATGAAGTAGTGCGTGGCCGTGCTCAGCACCTGCAGCGGATATTTCTTGGTTGCCTCGGCATTGGCCAGACCTTCCTTCTCCGGTGTGTAATGCGGCAGGGGATCGATACCCTCGTTCTTCAACGCCTCGCAATAGATCTCGATCTTCTTGCTGGGGGTGGGCCAGCCGTTCTTCAGCCGATCGCGCCGCGCCGAGTCGGTCTTGCCGCGCGCCCAGCCCTGGGTCTTCAACTGTTCGTCGATACCCTCCATCAGCGCGTGAGCCTCGGGATCGACGCACTGCTTGATCATTTCCTCGTCGGTCTGGAACAGCTCCGGCTCGGTATAGCCCATGCGCTTGGCGAGCTGACGGAAGAGCTCCGTGTTGCGCATGCTCTCGCCGAGCGGCTCGATGCACTGCTCGCTGACGGCGTAGTAGTAGTGCCCGTACGCGGCATGGAACTCCGGATGCTCGAGCTGGGTATCCGCGGGCAGGATGATGTCGGCGTAGTCGCAGGTGTCGGTGAAGAAGGTGTCGTGCACGACCGTGAACACGTCGTCGCGCATGAGACCCTTGCGCACCAGGTTGGTGTCGGGCACGCAGTTCGCCAGGTCCGCGTTGTAGCAGAACACCATCTTGATCGGCGGACTCATGGTGGAGTCGTTGAGTGCCCGCCCGATCTGCACCATGTTGATCATCCGCGACTCGGAGCGCTTGCCGAGCTCGGGACGCTGCATCTTGGCGATCGGGAAATCCAGCCACATCTCGTCGAGCACGCCGAAGCCGGCGCCGCCCTTGGGGTCGCGCCAGGCGCCGGTGATTGCCGGCAGCAGTAGGATGTTGCGGCAGGTCGAGCCGGCATTGTCATGCCGGTTCAGGCCGTAGTTGGCGCGGATGTGCGACTTCTTGGTCGAGGCGTACTCGCGGGCAAGCTTCTGGATGTCGGCTGCAGGCACCCCGGTGATGGCCTCGACCTTCTCCAGGGTGTACTCGGGAAGCCGGTCGCGCAGGAACTCCTCCCAACCGAGCGTGTGCTCGCGCAGGAACTCTTCATCGTGCAGGCCCTCGTCGACGATCACCTTCATCATGCCGAGCGCCAGGGCGCCGTCGGTGGCCGGCTTGGGCTGGATATGCCAGTCCGCGAAGCGCGTGGTGCGGTTGCTGCGCGGATCGATGACCACCACCTTGGCCCCTTTCCGGCGCGCCTCCTGCAGGAACGGCACCATGTGCACGCCGGTGCTCACGATGTTGCAACCCCACAGGATGATGTACTCCGCGTCGGCGATGTCCTGCGTGTCGGGACCGCTGGAGACGCCATAGGTGTAGAGGTTTGCCCAAAGCGCCGCCCAGATGCAGATGGTCTGCTCCAGCCGCGCCGCGTTCATGCGGTTCCAGAAGCGCTGGTCCATGCCCCAGAAGTTCAGCATGCCCAGGGTGCCCGAGTAGGAGAACGGCTGGACCGCTTCCGGGCCGTACTGGTCGATGGTGCCCTTGAACCTCTCGACGATGGTATCGAGCGCCTCGTCCCAGGTGATGCGGCGGAAGCGAGCCCCCGGGCCCTTCGGGCCGACCAGCTTGTGCGGATAGAGCATGCGCTTTTCGCTGTAGACCAGGTCGATGTAGTGGTTGACCTTGTTGCAGAGATAGCCCTTGGTGATCGGGTGGGTCGGGTCGCCCTGGATCTTCACCGCTTTGCCGGTCTTGGTGTCGACGGTCACCAGAGTGGAACAGGTGTCGGGACAGTCATGCGGGCAGGCCATGTGAAAGACCTTGTGACCCTCGGGTACTGGGATCTTCGATGCATATGCACTCATTTATTCCGTCCTCATTCGGTTTGAATCTAGTGACTCGGCGCAAGGCTAGACCGCGCGGGCGGATACGGTTTCCGCCGTCACGGGGCGCATGCTGACCTTCTGGATCGAGATGGCCTCGGTGGGACACACCTTCTCGCAGGCCCCGCAGCGGATGCACTCGGTCTGGTCGATGTAGAGGCGGCTGTAGTAGAGCGACTTGGTCTTGCCGGCCTCCAGGCGTTGATAGCCGGTAATCTCGCCGTGCTCTCCGTAGAGCAGATCGCTGACCTCGACGATGCAGTTCTTGACCGGCTTGACCAACAAGCACTCGTCGCACAGGATGCACTTGGCGTCGTCGATCTCGAACTTGTAGTGGCAGAAGTAGCAGCGCGAGGCCTCCTCGCGCGCCGCGTCCTTCGCGAAGCCGCTCTCCACCTCCGCAGTGAAGCTGCGCTGCGCAACCGGGATCACGGGCATGGGATGGCGTGGAATCATGTCCATGTCGCGCGTGCGCCCCGTGCTCTTCACATCCTGGATGCAGGCGGCGTCGAGCGTGCGCTGGCGCTTCTCGAGGAAGGTGTCCACCGCGCGCGCGCAGTGCTTGGCGTGTCCGATGGCCTGGATCAGCGTCGTCGCGCCCAGCGCGTAGTCGCCGGCCACGAACACCTTGGCCTTGCCGGTGGCATACGCATCGCCACTCGACAGCCAGCCGTCGGACCCGACCAGATCGGACTGCATCTCGGTATCGACCCAGGCGGTCTGCGGGAACTGACCGGTCGCCAGGATTACCTGGTCGGCTTCGACCTCGAACTCGGTGCCCGGGATGGGCACGGCCGAACGGCGGCCGTCGGCGCCGGCGCTGCCGGGCGTGGTGCGCACGAAGCGCACGCCGGTGACGTGTCCGCCCTCGCCGAGATAGGCCACCGGGCTGCAGCAGAACTCCATCCAGCCGCCTTCCTGGCGCAGCTGCACCAGCTCATCGGGCAGGATCATCAGGTCGTCTTCGCGGCGCCGGTAATAGACGTGCATCTTCTTTGCACCCAGACGTACCGCACTGCGCGCGCAGTCCATGGCCGTGTAGCCGCCGCCCACCACGATCACGTTCTTGCCGACCGAAGTGCGACCCTTCTCGTTCACCTGCATCAGGAAATCGAGACCGTGCTCGATCCCTTTCAGCTCCCTGCCCGGAAGATCGAGGACATTGGGACGCAACGTGCCCGCCGCGAGCACGACCGCGTCGTTGCTCTTCAGCAGCTCGCTCAACTTGATGTCCTTGCCGATGTCGACGCCGGTCTTGACGTTGACGCCGCAGGCTTTGACCTGCTCGATCTCGAGATCGATGATGTCGCGCGGCAGCCGGAATACCGGAATGCCCTGGTTCAACATGCCGCCGGGACGGTTGTGCTTCTCGTAGACGGTGACGGCATGGCCGTAACGCGCAAGCTCACGCGCCGCGGCGAGACCTGCCACGCCGGCGCCGATCACCGCCACCTTCTTGCCGGTCTTGTCGAAGACCGGCGGCAGGGTCACGGCCGCCTTCTTGTCACGGAAATCGGCCGCCGAGCGCTTGGAGAAGCAGATGGCAACGGACTCCCCGTTGCCTTCCCAGCCATGGCGGCACTCGGGCTCGCAGGGGCGCGAGCATACCCGCCCGAGCACTGCGGGGAACACGTTGTCACGCAGGTTGAGTTCGTAGGCCTCGGCATAATCGCCGTGATAGATCGCTTCCAGGTAGCCGGGGATGTCGGTGGCGGCAGGACAAGCAGCCTGGCACGGAATGTTGCCCTGCAGCCAATGCATGTCCTTCGCGGTCGCCGCGTAGCCCTGCTTCTCCGACAGTGCCCAGTACTTTCTTCCGTTACTTCCGGTACGTGCGCCAATATCCAGCTTGGCGTCGTCTTTCGCAGCAGCTGACATGAGCTCTCCTCCTATTGCCTGGCGATGGGACCGTGGCTACCCGTTCGAGACCGCCGGTTCTGACGTGTGATTGCGCATTCATTTCCGGTCACCCAGCTGCGCCTCAAGGACTTCCGAATATAGTCACTTTCGGGCGGGCACTTATGGGCGGATCAACTCTGCTGATGGAGGTCGCAAGTGCAGTTTCAGTGCCAATTGCCTTTTGCAGGTCCCGCGGCGCGCATCGGGCACTTTCCTGCGACGTGCCGCGCGCGGCCCGCATGCGCTACATTGCGTGGCGCCATGATTAAAATGCACTGCGCGCACTCGGGTTCGCTGCACGCGGGTAAGGTCAGCACCCGCCTCGGCACCGGGAACGGTCGAAGCGCCGCCGCCGCGCGGTTGTGCACTGTCACGGGTGCGGTACAACTGTGCGAGAAGCGCCGGGGACATGTCGTAATTTCATCGCTAGCCCGGAAATCTCACCAGCATCCCGGGAGCTGGCGGAATTCGCAGCCGTCCTGGCGCCGGGCTGGAGCGAAAGGGGCAGCCGTAGCACCACTTGACTGAAGAGCAAGCCAGGGCGAGCGAGAAACCGCCAGAACCGGGATAAGCCAGCGGCGTGAACCGTGTGTCATCGTTCAGAGATCGTGAAGAATGCCAGATCTTCTCTGGAATCCATTCACTTCCCGGCCAGCCGCTGGCCGGGTGGTGGGTTTTCCGTGCTGGCGTGGCTGCACCCGCCGGGCCACGGAACGCGCGTTCCGGGACGTAAAGCGCCGCACCCGACGCGGGTGCGCTTGTCGCAATGCCATCCGGGCATCCGCCTGCCGTGTCTGGCGGATGTGGGGGGCGCAGCGCGAGACGCTTGCGGCAGCCGGGTACGACACTTGCTATCGCTTTCCGTCGCACTTTGCGGCTAAAGTTCTGCGCGCACGGAGAAAGGGATAAGATTTGCGTTACGTAAACGGCGCCATGCCCGCACCGCGACACGTCGATGCGCGGCATCGCGGCGCAGCGCACGCTCGAGCATTGCGTCGTCCGGCGCGGGAGGCTGCGGGGTGGTAACCCGGGCGGGCCGCCCTCCCGTGCTGGGCTTCGCCGCCTTCAGCGGGACCGGCAAGACCACCTGCCTGCGCGCCCTGCTGCCCATGCTGCAGGCGCAGGGAATGCGCGTGGCGGTGATCAAGCACGCCCATCACAGCTTCGACGTCGACCAGCCCGGCAAGGACAGTTACGAGCTGCGCAAGGCGGGTGCCGCCAAGGTGCTGGTCGCCTCGCGCGTGCGCTGGGCCCTGATGGTGGAGATGGCGCAGGAGCACGAGCCGACGCTGGGCGAGCTGCTCGAGGAGGTCAACCACGGTGACCTGGATCTGGTCCTGGTCGAAGGCTTCAAGCGCGAGCGCTTTCCCAAGGTTGAGCTGCACCGCCCGTCCCTCGGCCATCCGCTGCTGTTCCCCGATGACGACTCGATCATTGCCGTGGCCACCGATGCGCCACTTTCGGATCACACGCGAGACATCGTGACACTGGACCTGAACCGGGTTCAGGACATCGCGCAGTTCGTGCGCCGGTATGCGGCGCAACGCTGAACCGCCGCGTAGGAGCACCATGGACAAATACCACAAGCTGGAGCTGATCAAGGCCTATCTGCAGGCGGAGTTTCCGGAGTTCGCGCTGGTCGACGGCCTGGAGCGCGAGGGCCGCGGCCACAGCATCCAGCTGTTGCGCGAGCGGCAGAGACATTTTGTCACCGTGCAGGACGATTTCCTGGAGGTCAATGCCCTCGAGGACATTCCCCAACGGCTGCGCGAGTATCGCCTGGCGGAAGTGCTGCGCGAAATCGGCGAGTTCGAGATCCTGCTCACCAACAGCGGCTGTATCTTCGCCTGAGCGAGGACGAAGGCGCACCCGTCATCACCCGCCGGTGCGCAGTTCCTGCGCCGGCGCGAACCCGGGGCGCGCCGGGAACTGCTGCCAGCTGCGGCCGTCAAGCTGATTGCCTGTCGCCTTCGGACGCGTGCCACCCCATTGCTTGAAGAAGAACGGCACGCCGCGGGCGACGCACTGGTCGCGGATCTCGCGCACCCAGTCGGGCTGCATGGGCCGGGCACCGGGACCGCTTTCCCCGCTGGCGATGACCCAGTCGATGGCGGCCAGATCGATCGTGCCGATCGGCCCGAGCAGCGGCTCCAGGCACAGGTAACGGGTTGCGGCATTGGTCTGCAGCAGATGGCGATAGCGCGAGAGCACCGAGCGGTCCTCGACCGAGGCGCCGAACCAGATGTGCGCAGGTGCCGGTGCGTGCGGATATCGCCGGTTGACATACTTGCGCATCAGCGAGCTGCGCTTGGTGAGCACCTGATAGCAGTGCCAGTCGGCACGCTCCATGACATCGAAGACGCGATCGACATAGCTCCATGGTATGCCCTTGTGGAACAGGTCGCTCATGGAGTTGACGAAGATGAGGCGCGGACGCCGCCAGTGCAACGGCTGCTCGAGACGCCCGGGGCGCAGCGTCAGGTCGAAACCGCTGCTGTAGGGGTGACCGGGGACGCCGCGAAACCGCTCGGAGAAGCGTTGCGCATAACAATGGTCACAACCGCGCGACAGCAGGCTGCAGCCGGTAACCGGATTCCAGGTCGCATCCGTGCATTCGATCTTGCTGCGGTCGGACATGGTGCGGGCACGCGAGCCGCGCCTGCATGGGCCACGGCGGCCGCGCGCAAAGGCTCAGCCGCCGGTGATGCTCATGTGGCGCAGTATGATCGGCGCACGGGTGAGATCGAAGTCGTGCCCTTTGGGCTTGATGGCCATGGCATCGATGATGGCGCGTTTCAGCAGGCCCATGTCGTGCGGATAGTCGCGCAGGATCTGACGCAGGTCCACGGAATGCTCCTGCCCCAGGCACAGCAGCAGGCGCCCCTGGCTGGTGACCCGCACGCGGTTGCAGGACTCGCAGAAATTGTGGCTGTGCGGCGAGATGAATCCGACACGCGTATCCGTGCCCGGGATGCGGAAGTAGCGCGAGGGACCGCCGGTGTTCTCGGTGGTCGGAAGCAGCTCGAAATGCGCTGTGAGCAGGCGACGTACCTCGTCGCTCGAGCAATAGACTTCCGCACGGTCGTGATCGTCGATGACTCCGAGCGGCATCTCCTCGATGAAGCTGATGTCGAGTCCGCGCTCCACGGCGAAGCGCACCAGGTCCGGCACCTCGTCGTCGTTGCGGTTCTTCAGGATCACCGCGTTGAGCTTGATGCGCGCAAAACCCGCCGCGCGCGCCGCCTCGATCCCGCGCAGCACCTTCGCCAGATCGCCGACCCGGGTGATGCGCCGGAAACGCTCCGCTTGCAGGCTGTCGAGGCTGATGTTGATGCGCCGCACCCCCGCCTCGACCAGCGCCGATGCCATGCCCGCAAGCTGCGAGCCGTTGGTGGTCAGCACCAGCTCACGCAGCTGCGGCAGGGTGCCCAGCGTCTGGAACAGCTGCAGCACGTTGCGCCGCACCAGCGGCTCACCACCGGTGATGCGGATCTTGGTGACCCCGAGCTCGGTGAAGGCCCGGCCGAGACGGGCGAATTCCTCCAGCGTGAGGATTTCGCTGCGCGGCGCGAAAGTCATCTTCTCGCTCATGCAATACACGCAGCGAAAATCGCAGCGGTCGGTCACCGAGAACCGCACGTAGGTCACGTGCCGGCCGAAGCGGTCGACGAGCGTGGTGGGTCTGGCAGCGAGTGCGTCCGTAGCGAATTCCTCCTGGTTCGAGAGGCCGGGTGTTCCTTGAGCACAACGTCCCCGGCTCGGTGTCTCGAGTATAACCAGCAAGCCACATGCCAGCAGAAAAAAGCGCCCGCAGCGCAAGCCTCACCGTGCCGCAAGTGGCTCCGAGCGGAGACAGGGTGTTTCACGGCAAGGACACTTTAGCCGCAGCGCTGCAACACTGCCACCCCGGCACTACGGCAGGAATCCGGGCAAAGCGGCGTGCAGACCCGTGGCACGATACCTGCTCTCTGCGTGCACGGGCGCCGGATGCCCTCTCGCGCCGCGTACCAGGATACCGTCCCCGACCGGAGAGCACCCCAATGCCCAAGTTCCTTATCGAGCGTGAAATTCCCGACGCCGGAAAACTGAAGCCGGATGACCTGCAGGGCATTTCGCAGAAGTCGTGCGGCGTGCTGCGCGACATGGGGCCCCAGATCCAGTGGATCCAGAGCTACGTGACCGACAACAAGGTGTACTGCGTCTACATCGCGCCCAACGAGCAGTCGGTACGCGAGCACGCCGAGCGGGGCGGCTTCCCGGCGAATCGCATCTCGCGCATACACTCCATCATCGACCCCGCCACGGCCGAGGGCTAGGCTACAGCAGCGCCACGCTTTTCACCTGCGCGTACACCGCGGTACCGGCCTGCAGGCCGAGCGCATCGGCCGAGCGCCGGGTGATGCGGGCGAGCAGCATCGGACCCGGCTCGGTGCCGAGGAGGAGGCGGACCAGCACCTGGGCACGGTCGGCAGGCATCAGCTCCACCACGCGCGCCGGGAGTATGTTGAGAATGCTGGTGTCGCGATGTCGGCTCAGGGCGATGCTCACGTCGCGCGCACGCACCTGCACGCGCGCCGTGCCACCAGGCGCCAGATCCTCGCGCGGCACCGCGATGCGACCACCCGGCAGCGACAGCCAGGTAAGATGGTCGCGGTCATCGTGCCCGACGACCGTTCCCTGAAGCACCGATGCTGCGCCGTCGAAGTGTGACAACGGCAGGTCGAGGCGCGTGAGCAGCTCCGCAGCGCTAGCCGCCGCGCGCACCTTTCCCTCTTCCAGCAGCACGACCTGATCGGCAAGACGCGCCAGCTCGTCGGGATCGTGGGTGACGTACAGCACCGGAATGTCGAGCTCATCGTGCAGGCGCTCCAGGAAGGGCAGGATCGCCTGCTTGGAGGCGTAGTCGAGACTGGAGAGCGGCTCGTCCATCAGCAGCAGTCGCGGGCTGGTGAGCAGCGCCCGCGCGATGGCCACCCGCTGCCGCTCGCCGCCGGAGAGTCGCGCGGTGTCGCGCCTCAGCAGCCCGCCCACACCAAGCAGGTCAACGGCCTCGTCGAAGCGCACGCGGCGCTCGGCCACGCGCAGCCGACGCCAGCCGTACTCGAGGTTCTTCCGCACCGAGAGATGGGCGAACAGGCTCGCTTCCTGGAACACATAGCCCAGTGATCGCCGGTACACGGGCCGGAAGTACCGCCCATCCTGCCAGGTTTCCTCCTGCACCCGGCACCAGCCGGAGGCGCGTTCCAGCCCGGCCACGCAGCGCAGCACAGTAGTCTTCCCGGAGCCGGAAACCCCGAACAGCGCCGTGACACCGCGCCCCGGGACCGAAAGCTCGACGTCGAGCGTGAAATCGCCGTGGCGCTGCAGCCTGAAGCGCGCGTCAACCCCGCCCATCGCCCACCCGGCGCAAGCGCCTCTCCAGGTGGAACATGCTCAGCACGACCAGGAACGAGAACACCACCATGGCGCCCGACAGCCAGTGCGCCTGGCTCCATTCCAGCGCTTCCACGTGGTCGTAGATGGCGATCGACAACACCGTGGTTCGACCCGGGATGTTGCCCCCGATCATGAGCACCACGCCGAACTCGCCCACGGTATGCGCGAAACCGAGCACCGCGCCGGTGAGAAACCCCGGCCGCGCGAGCGGAATGGCCACGGTGAAGAACGCGCGCCAGGGCGAGGCGCGCAGCGTGGCGGCCACCTCCAGCGGGCGCGCTCCCGCCGCCTCGAAGCCGTTGCGCACCGGCTGCACCACGAACGGCAGCGAGTAGAGCACCGAACCGATGACCAAGCCGGGAAAGGTGAATGCGAGCGTACCGAGCCCGAGGGCCGTGGTAAGCCGGCCCACGGCGCCGGCGGGTCCCAGCAACAACAGCAGGTAGAAGCCGAGGACCGTGGGCGGAAGCACCAGCGGCAGGGCAACCACGGCAGCCACGGCATCACGGCAGAAACAGCGCGTGTGCGCCAGCCACCAGGCGACGGGCGTCCCCAGTACCAGCAGCACGGCGGTGCTCAGCGTCGCGAGCTCAAGGGTCAGCCACACCGGCTGCCAGTCAATCCCCACCCGTGCCCCTTGCGCTACGGCGCCCCGCGAGCGACCGCAGCCGTGTGCTCAACCATTCGCACGCTGCGGCCGGTGCACTCGGACGCGACGACGCCCGTGTAGCTCCCGACCCGACACCTGCCGCCGGATGCGTTGGCCGGTAACCGACGAATCGCCCTCCAGCACCGTGCCCGACGCTTGCCGCTCCCCAATAGGTAATTGTTTTGTTATGCGTTTTCTCCAACCGGTGAGGCCTGGCACGGCCCCTGCTCTATCCGGGTCATGAGCACAGGCTCATGACCGAAACCCCAGACCCCTTACTTACGAAACCGGAGATACCACCATGCTGACCATCAAAGACCTGAACAAGACCGCACAGCTCGACCGCGACGCGCTGGCCTCGGTGCGCGGCGGCCGCTTCCTGCTGCCCTCGTTCTTCTCCTCCAAGAGCAAGCTCGACTTCTCCGCCGAGCAGTCGATCGGACAGGTGCAGGACATCGTCAACCAGAACGGCAACAACGTCGCCTTCGCCGACGACATCAAGTCCGTCATCAAGCCCACCCAGCACGCCCAGAACAACATCAACTTCGGCGGCTTCGGCGGCCTGGTGCGCGCACTCTAACCCGCCCGGCAAACCGGGGCCGGTGACATCACCGGTCCCGGCCACCGAACAGGAGAAACTCCCATGGCACAACTCAGCATCCGCGACCTCGAGCACAGCACCGCGCTCGATGCCCAGGCCCGCACCGAAGTACGCGGCGGCGGCTCCTGGCTCGACCGCCTCGGCCCGGCTGCCAAGGTCGACATCAACGTCAACCAGAACATCGCCCAGCTGCAGGAAATCAACGTCAACGCCCTCAACAACGTCGGCGTGATCGGTGCCGGCTTCGGCGGTCTGCGCCTCAACCTCAAGCCCGAGCAGTGGGCTCGCACCAACGTGGCCTTCTAACCCGGAAATCTCACCAACCCGGGGTCGGTGCAAACGCTCCTCGTTTGTCACCGACCCCGATTCTCGGTCAGGACGGAGAGCATGACACGGACGTAGGCATCGAGCTCGCGGCGCGCGAGGCCGGACTTGGCCATGACGCACAGGCCCTGGGCGCTGGCGGTGAGATACTTCGCCAGGTTGCGCGGCGTGTGGGTGCTGCCCAGCTCACCGTTCTTCCTCGCACGTGCGAGCGCCGTATGGAAGGCGGCGTTCATGCGCTCGAAATGCGCCTGCACTCTACCCGCCGTATCCGCGTCGTGCGGCACCAGCTCGACCTGGGAATTCATCATCAGACAGGCCTTGGTGCCGCCGGCAGCCACCAGAAAGGCCACCAGCTCTCGAAAGTACGCCCGGATCGCACCCAGCCCCGCGGTCGAGCGCTCCATGCGCTGCAGACGCCGCGCAACCACTTCGTCGCGGTAGCGGTCCAGCGCAGCCAGGAACAGGTCGTGCTTGCCACCGAAGGTGCTGTAGAGGCTGAAGCGGTTGATGCCCATGCGCTCCACGAGATCCTGCACCGAGGTCGCTTCGTAACCCCGTTCCCAGAAAGCCTGCATGGCCTGCTCCAGGGCGTCGTGCTCGTCGAACTGGCGTGGTCGAGGCATGGATGCATCCGGCTGAGCTCGGACTAAAGCCTGAGCATAGGGGATGCGCCCGTCAGGTCAACCCCGGCACCGTGGTGAGGCCGCACCCGGGCAGGTTATAGTGCGCAGCCGCTCACCAGGAGACGCGCCGCCGGGGCCGCCGCCACGCACAGAATTCTGCGTGTGGAGCCACTCGCGGCGGGCGTTCCACGCACGGCACCGGCGCGCGACAGATGAAGAGCATGGAAGAGAACACCCAACCGGGTGGCCATGAACCGGCACGGTTCACGCCATGGATCGGCGCCGCCCTGCTCGCCGGAGCCGCGGCTGCGATCGGCGATGCGTGGCGCGGACCTGTCCTGGTCGCCGTGATGCTGTTTCATCCGCTGCTCGATTCCGCCTGGCCCGGCATTGCCTTGCCGTTGCGCCCGCTCCATGTGACGGCCTGGACTGCACTGGCGTTGCTCGGCACTGCGCTGGTGCTGCACGAGCCCGCCGCGCTCCGATTCTCGCTCCATACGCTGCTACTGGCGGCGCTGCCGGAAGAGCTCTTCTTTCGCGGCTATTTCATGACCATGATCGCGGCGACCCGCATCGGAGCGCGAACCCTGGGAACCGGAGTGGCGGCCAACGTCTGCGCCTCGATGCTGTTCGCCCTGGTGCACGGGCTATCGCGCAGCTGGGGCGTCGCCGGCATGGTGATCGTGCCTTCGCTGATCTTCGGATGGACGTATCAGCGCACACGCGACCTGCCGCTGGTGATCCTCATCCATGCACTGTCGAATCTGGTGTTCGTCATGTTCCTCGTACCGCGTCCGCACGGCATTTACTGAGAGTGCCCGCAGCTGCGGTGCGGATGGGGCCGCGCATGTCGCCGCTGCACGTCGCCGTTACATGCCGCGCCGGCTTGACGCGCCGTGGCACATCTGGTTCAATCTCGCGCACCTGGGCGCCGGAACCGGCGTCACGTAACGATAAGTAAAGGGACATACAACGATTTTGCGCCGGGACGACCATGTGCCTGCCGCACCCGGGTTTCGGGTGCGGTGTCGCCCCGGCGCAAAGGCACGCCGCTGTGGCGGGCCTGTTTGCCAGCCAAAGCGGGCCGTTTCATTCTGCGGCACTCTCACTCACTCACATCGGACAGGTCACGCATGAACATCCGCGGAATCGCCTCGACAGCCCTGGTACTGCTGCTGCTCGGCCTCGAATCGCCCGCGAGCGCCAAGGATGATGCCTACGAAACGTATGCCATCCAGCCGGGCGACGTGCTGGAGATCTCCGTCTGGAAGGAAGAGGACCTGCAGCGCGAAGTGCTGGTGCGTCCCGACGGCGGCCTGTCGTTCCCGCTGGTGGGCGACCTGCATGCCGCCGGCGGCAGCGTCGAGGACCTGCGCGCGCGCATCGCCGCCGGCCTGCAGAAGTACATTCCAAGTCCGGTCGTCACGGTGGCCGTCAAGCAGATCCTCGGCAACAGCGTCTACGTGATCGGCAAGGTCAACAAGCCGGGGGGCTTTCTCGCCAGCCGCACGATCGACGTGATGCAGGCGCTCAGCATGGCGCGGGGCATGACGCCGTTCGCCGCCGTCAACGACATCCGCATCCTGCGCCGCGAGCACGGCAAGGAGGCCGCCATCTCGTTTCGCTACGGCGACGTCGAACGCGGCCGCCATCTCGATCAGAACATCATCCTGCAGAGCGGAGACGTCGTCGTCGTGCCCTGACGGCCTCAGCCTTTCCCCCAATCAGAACAAAAAACCCGCCTCATGCGAAAACCCAGTGGTCGCACAGCACGTGCCGGGCAACGGCTTGCGCCGGCACTCTGCTGGGCGGCGCTGTCTGCGCTGGCGGCCGGACAGGCGCAGGGCGCCGAGTATTATCTCGACCCCAGCGTGCGCCTCAAGGGTGAGTACAACGACAACATCCGCCTGACCCCGCAACCACACGGCGACGTCTTCGGCTTCACGCTGTCGCCCGAGTTGCACGGCGGCGTCCGGCAGGAGCGCTGGGCAATGGAGGCGAGCTACCGCCTGGACGCCGCGCGCTACAGCAACAAGGACGAAGCCGAAGACCGCAACAATCAGTTCGTCGACTTCAGCGCGTTTCTACAAGACCGAGCGCAGCCAGTCGGACCTCAATGCATCCTATTCCGATCGCACAACGCTCGTCGGCGAGACGTTCAACCCGAACACCGGCATCACGGTCTCGGACCGCCAGCAGACCACGACCCTGCGTGGAGCCCGGCTTCTCATACAATCTGACCGAGCGCACGGCGTTCGATGCCGCGCATGACGTGGGAGCAGGACTCCTTCAGCAACATCAGCGAAGCTGTCCGACTACGACGTCATCGCCGGCGAGACCTCGCTGATCTACAAGCTCACCGAGAACGACCAGGTCTACGGCACTTTCGGCGCCGACAACGTCGACTATTCGCAGAGAATCTCAGCGCCTTCACCTACAGCCTGATCGGCGGGTGGCGCCGCAAGTTCTCCGAGACGCTGGAGGCGAACCTCGCGCTCGGCGCGCGCCGCACCACTACCGATCAGGACGTGCTGGTCGCCTTGCCCGGTTTCGAGGGACTGGAGCCCCTGTGTCTCGCTCCTTTCAACCAGCCGCTGTGCCAGACGGTCTCCCAGAGCCAGACCGACTGGGGCGCCGTCGTCCGCGCCTCGGTCAACAAGCGCTGGGGGGAAACCACCCGCCTGCGGGCCGATTTCGACTACAGTCTGCAGCCCAACGGCAACGGGGACCTGACGGACACCGCGAACCTCAAGCTCAGGGCCTCGCACAGCCTTTCAGCCCGCCTGTCCGGCACTCTGCGCATCAACGCCCTGTACAGCCGCGTGAGCGGGAGCCTGGCGGCGCGCGACAGCAGCTCCAACCGCGACGTCTACCAGATCGTCCCGGGGCTGAGCTATGCGCTCACCGAGGACTGCAGACTGAATTTCGACTATCGGTACACCTGGCGCAGGTTGCAGCGCGACCCGTCGGCGGCGGAGTCCAACGCCGCCTATGTGACGCTGACGTACAATTGGCCTAGAATATCGATCTCGCGTTAACGACGACGAACGTCCCGCGCCGATGCGGGCGGTTACAAGCTGGCCCTGATCCAGCACTGAGCCAGTCCTATGGAAGAACCCATTCAGAAAGATCTGACCGACTACCTCGACGCCCTGCGCCGGCGCAAGACCCCGGCGCTGGTGATTGGCGGGCTGCTGCTGGTGGCAAGCGTGCTGGTCGCGTTTCTGCTTCCGCCGGCATACCGTTCTACGGCCACCATCCTCATCGAGGAACAGGAGATTCCGCAGGACCTGGTGCGCTCCACGGTCACCACCTACGCGCTGCAGCGCATCCAGACCATCAGTCAGCGCGTCATGACGCGCAGCAATCTCATGCAGATCATCGACAAGTACGGTCTGTATGCCGACGAACGGCGCACCGAGACCAGCGAGGAAGTGATCGATGGCATGCGCGATGACATCAAGCTCGATACCATCAGCGCCGACGTCATCGATCCCCAGAGCGGGCGTCCGACCCAGGCCACCATCGCCTTCACCCTCGCCTATCAGGGGGAGGATCCCAACGTTACCCAGCGTGTGGCGAACGAGCTGGTATCGCTGTATCTGAACGAAAACCTCAAGAACCGGGCCGAGAAGGCCACGGAGGCGAGCCAGTTCCTGACCGAGGAGGCGCAGAAGCTCAGCAAGCACATCGCCGAGGTCGAGGCCAGGCTCGCCGCCTTCAAGGAGCAGAACAAGGACAGCCTCCCCGAGCTGCTGCAGCTCAACCTGCAGCTCATGACCCGCACCGAAAACGACCTGCGCGACACCAACAACGAAATCCGCGCCGCCGAGGAGCGCAGGTTCTATCTGCAGGGGCAGCTGGATCAGATCAACCCGATGTACTCGATGGGAGAGGCGCGTGCCGCCGACCCGGAGTTCCGCCTGAAGTCCCTGCGTACGGAGTACATCGCCGACACGACCAAGTACTCGCCGAAGCATCCGGACGTGATCCAGCTGAAGAACGAAATCGAGGCCCTGGAGCGCGAGCTCGGCACCACGAGCGACGCGTCCCAGCAGGCGCGCGAGCTCAGCCGGGCGCGGGCCGATCTGGCCGCGGCGCGCGAGAAGTATTCCGAGAGTCATCCCGACGTGGTCGCGCTCAAGGCCAAGGTCGAGGCCCTGGAGAAGAGTCTGCCAACGACGCCCGAGCGGCGGGTGGCGGCGGCGAACCCGGACAATCCCGCCTACATCACGCTGAAGGCCCAGTACGAATCCCTGCTCACGGACATCGAGAGCCTGAAGAACAAGCGCAAGCAGCTGCAGAACAAGTTGAACGACTACGAAAAGCACATCGCCAGCACCCCGCAGGCCGAGCGCGAGTACAGTGCGCTGGTCCGTGACCAGAGCAACACGGATGCCAAGTACCGTGAAATCAAGGCCAAGCAGATGGAGGCCGAAGTCGCGCAGCAGCTCGAGAAGGAGAGTAAGGCGGAGCGTTTCACACTCATCGACCCGCCCCAGCTGCCGGAAAAACCCGTCAGCCCCAACCGCCCGGCGATTGTGTTCCTGGGTCTGATGCTGTCACTGGGCGGCGGCATCGGCTACACCGCCGCAAGCGAGAGTCTGGACAAGTCGGTGCGCGGTGTGCATGGCATCATGCGGCTGGTTGGTGTCGCGCCCCTTGCCAGCATCCCCTATCGGGAAACCGATCAGGAGCGCGCCACACGGCGGCGAAGGCAGCGCTGGATTGCGCTTGGCGTGCTGGTCACCTTGGGCGTGACGGTGGCGCTGATACACATTTTCGTGGTACCACTGGACGTGGCCTGGTTCAAGCTGCTGCGCAAGCTGGGAATCGACGTCGTCGGCTGAGGTGCGGCTCGGCGGGCGGCGGCAGGGTGCAGCGGCCCGGCGACTCGAGAACAGGACCGTGGGACCCGCGCTGTCCCGAAGGTCCATCGAAGACAGGAACACCCGGCGGCTCTGCCTGTCGCACTGCCCATCCGCCGTATCCGAATGATTGCATGGCTCGACAGGTGGGTCTATGGAACGTATCAAGCTGGCTCTCGAAAAGGCTCGCCAGGAGCGCGAGCGCGGCGGCAACCCGGGCGAATCGCCCGGCATCGTCGAGCGTCTGGCCGCTGCTTCGGTTCCCGCTGCCGTACATCGCGGCGGCGCGGAGGTCACCTACACCCGCACCCGCAGCCTGCCGGTATCCACGCAAGTGCTGCGCGACCATCACATCGTGAGCGGTGTCGGGCCGGGCGCCTTCACCGACGCCTACAAGATCCTCCGCACCCAGGTCCTGCAGCGGCTGCGCGAAAACCACTGGAATGCGCTCGCGGTCACCAGCCCCAATCCGCATGAGGGCAAGACGCTCACGGCGGTGAACCTGGCCATCAGCCTCGCCCTGGAAGTCGAACACACCGTGCTGCTGATCGACGCCGATCTGCGCCGGCCCCACGTTCACGACTATTTCGGGCTCAGCATCGAGCATGGCCTCAGCGATTACCTCACCGGCAGCCTGTCGCTCGAGGAGTTGCTGATCAATCCCGCCAGCATCGGCGGCTTCGTGCTACTGCCGGGCGGCACCCCGCTCATCCATTCGGCGGAGATGCTCAACTCGCCGAAGATGGCGCACCTGGTCGAGGAGCTGAAGAGCCGGTATCCGGCACGCATCCTGGTGTTCGACCTGCCAGCGCTGCTCAACACCGCCGATGCACTGGCATTCGCCCCCTACGTCGACGCCGCGCTGCTGGTGGTCGAGGACGGGAAGACCAGCCGTGACGATCTCACGCGCGCAGTGGACCTGCTGCAGGGCACCAACCTCATCGGTACGGTCCTCAACAAGGCACCCGGCCGCACCGAGCGCAGGGGTGGTGGCTGGCTGACACGACTGGGCGGGGGCGGGCATTAGATGTACGAGGCGTTCTACGGGCTGCGCGAAAAGCCGTTCGCGCTGCTCCCGGACCCGAGCTACCTGTATCTGAGCGACAAACACAGCATGGCACTGGTCATGCTGGAATACGGGCTTTCCAGCCAGGCCGGATTCAGTGTCATCACCGGCGGCATCGGTACCGGCAAGACCACGTTGATCCGGCATCTGCTGAACCGGATCGGCCGCGACGTCACCGTCGGACTGATCTCCCACACCCACCGCTCGTTCGGCGAGCTGCTGCAGTGGATCCTGATGGCCTACAACCTGGAGTACGCCGGCAAGGACAAGGTCCAGCTCTACGAGACGTTCGTCAACTTCCTGATTCGCGAGTATGCGCGCCGCCGCCGTACGGTGCTGATCGTCGACGAGGCGCAGAACATGTCGGTGGACACGCTGGAGGAGCTGCGCATGCTCTCCAACATCAACGCCGACAAGAACCAGGTGCTGCAGGTGATGCTGGTCGGCCAGGGCGGACTGCGCGAGACGCTGCGTCGCCCGGACATGGAGCAGTTCGCCCAGCGCATCGCCGTCGATTACCACCTCGAGCCGCTCGGGGCCGCGGAGACCGCCCACTACGTACGCCACCGCGTCAAGATCGTCGGCGGCGACGAGGAGCTTTTCGAGGACGACGCCCTGCAGGCCGTGTTCGAGAACAGCGGTGGCACACCGCGACTGATCAATCTGCTGTGCGATACCGCCCTGGTATTCGGCTATGCCGAGCAATCCCCGGTCATCGGCCGCGAGCTGGTGGAAGACGTGGCGCGCGAGAAGCGCCGCGGCGGGATCTTTCCGCACCGCAAGCCGGTCAGGACCGATACGCCCGATGCCGGTGGCGCACCCGACGCGGAGCCGGACACGGGGCGCATGCCGAACGGGGCCGATCGCGCCGTGCCGCGGCCCGTGGCGGAACCCGTGATCGGGCGCGCGATGGTCGAGCCTGCGGAGCCGTTGCGCGCCGCCCGGCCGCCGCTGCGCGTAGGCATTCTTTCCGATCTCCCGGCACAGCGCAGCCACCTCAGGATGGCGCTGCAGCAATGTGGCGTGGAGGTAGTCGCCGACGGGCCACTCGAGGCCCGTACGCTGCATACCATCGGCAACCGGCGCGTCGATGCGGTACTTGCCAACCTGGACGACGCGGCGGGCCAGGCGCCGGAGGATCTGGCGCGCATCGGCGCTGCGCCCGATCTGCCGGTGCTGTTTACCGACAGCACCTCCACCGCAGTGGAAATGGCCGGTCCCGCCGAGCCCTATGGACGCGCGCTGCTACAGCGCCTGATGGCGCTGCTCGAGCGCCACCGCGAAGTGGCGGCGCAACCCGTGGTGCGCTGATCGCAAGCCCCGCCCGGGCCCCGCGCCTCGGCCCGTGGCATCGTTACGCCCGACCCAAGCTGCGGAATATGACCACGAACGACGCGATCCTGGTGGTGGGAGGCGCGGGCTACATCGGCTCGCACATGGTGGCCGATCTGCTGCGCGCGGGTCACGGGGTGGTGGTGCTGGACGATCTGTCCAAGGGCCACCGTGAGCTGGTTCCCGGCGGCACCTTCGTCCAGGGTGATCTCGGCGACGGCGCGCTGCTCGATGATGTGTTCGCACGCCACCGGATCCGTGCCGTCATGCACTTCGCCGCCTATTCGCTGGTCGGCGAGTCCGTGGTCGAGCCGCTCGCCTATTATCGGAACAACGTCGCGCGTACCGTCGAGCTGCTCGACGCCATGCGCCGCCACGACGTCGGCTGCTTCATCTTCTCGTCCACCGCCGCGGTGTATGGCGAGCCCGTGCAGACCCCGATTCCCGAGACGCACCCTTGCGCGCCCACCAATCCCTATGGAGCCACCAAGCTCGCAGTGGAGCGCATGCTGCAGGACTGCGCGGCCGCCTACGGTTTGCGCTATGCGGCACTGCGCTACTTCAACGCCGCCGGGGCCGATGCCGAAGGCGCACGGGGCGAGCGTCACGAACCGGAGAGCCATCTGATCCCGCTGATCCTGCAGGTGGCCACCGGCGAGCGCGAGCAGATCCGCATCTTCGGTACCGACTACCCGACTCCGGACGGCACCTGCCTGCGCGATTACGTGCACGTGAACGACCTCAGCCAGGCGCACCTCTTGGCCCTGCAGTCGCTGCTGCAGGGCGGCCCGAGTGAGGTGTACAACCTCGGCAACAGCAAGGGGTACTCGGTACGGGAGGTCATCGAGGTGGCGCGCGGCATCACGGGCCACCCCATCCCCGCGGTCGAAACAGACCGGCGGCCGGGCGACCCCGCGGTGCTGGTCGCGGATTCACGGAAGATCCGCACCGCCCTGGGCTGGAAACCCCGCTACGAGGAGCTCGCCACCCTGATCGCGACCGCCTGGCGCTGGCACCAGGCGGAAGCGAGGCGCAAGTCGGCAAAATGATGCATTTGCGGGCCTTCTATGTCGTCGCTTCCCTGGTCTGGATGGGCGTCATCTTCCTGTTGTCCGCCCAGACCGGAATGCAGATTCCGCAGGCCGTCACCGGTCAGGACAAGATCGCGCACCTGGCCGTCTACGGCGTGCTCGGTGCCCTGCTCTCCCTGGCCCTGCATCCGCAGGACGGCCGGACCCTCTCCTGGCGCCGCGTCGTCCTGGCCGCGATCCTCGCCACCGCCTACGGCATGAGCGACGAATTTCACCAGTCGTTCGTACCGGGTCGCGAGTCCAGCGTCTGGGATCTCTGCGCCGATGCCGCAGGCGGTCTGCTCGGCGCCCTGCTGGTACGCCACCGCACCCGCCCGACAGCCCCCGCAGGCGCATTCCCCCGCCCCTAGCCCGGCGCCAGGACGGCTGCGAATTCCGCCCGCTCCCGGGATGCTGGTGAGATTTCCGGTCTAGCCCGGTGCCTCCCGCACCTGTCCGCGTGGGCAATCAGTCCAGATACTTCGACCAGTCCCGGGAGTTGTCGCCGAATGCCAGGAAATGAGGATTCAGCAGCGAGGACTTGGTGTTGTAGCGCATGGGCTTCATCTGGGTGTCGGTGACGTGGCCGCCGGCCTGCTCCACGATGCATTGCGCGGCGGCGGTGTCCCATTCCGCGGTCGGACCCAGGCGCGGATAGATGTCCGCGGTACCTTCGCCGACCAGACAGATCTTCAGCGAGCTGCCCATGCTGATGATCTCGTAGTCACCGATGCGCGACAGAAACGCTTTCAGCGAATCGCCGGCGTGCGAACGGCTGCCGGCGACGGTGATGCGACCGCTGCCCAACGGGCGCACGTGGATGCGCTCGGGCTCGCCATCGCGTAGCTGCTTGAACGATCCGACCCCCACCCCCGCGTAGTAGCACAGCCCGCTCACTGGAACCTGCACCACCCCGAGTACGGGGCGATGGTCGCGGATCAGCGCGATGTTGACGGTGAACTCGCCGTTGCGCTTGATGAACTCACGCGTCCCGTCCAGCGGGTCGATGAGCCAGTAACCCGGCCAGTGGGCGCGTTCCTCGAACGGAATGTCCGAAGACTCCTCGGACAGCACCGGCACGCCCGGGGTCAGCAACTCGAGGCCTGCCAGGATGGCGTTGTGCGAAGCCATGTCGGCGGCGGTCAGAGGCGAGCGGTCGTCCTTGTGCTCCACTGCGAAGTCCGTAGCGTAGATTTCCAGGATGCGGCGCCCGGCATCGCTCGCCAGCGCTACCACGTCGTCCAGCAACGCCTGCGGTTCTTCCACCATGGCGCTTCGTTTGTTGCTCATGGGCGTAACGCCTCCCTAACCAGGAAAAGCGCGGCAATGCTCCGCGCACAGGTGCATTCGCCGTGGCGCAGCAGCTCGTCCAGGTGGCTCAGGCGCCAGGGCACGACTTCGAGGGGCTCCGGCTCGTCGCCGGGCCGGCGGCACTCGTACAGTCCCTCGGCCAGCACGACATGCGTGACATGCCTGAAGTAGGCGGGCGCCAGCGTCAGGCTGCGCAGCACGCGCAGCTGCCGCGCGCCATAGCCGATCTCCTCCATCATCTCCCGGTCGGCCGCCGTCTCCGGCAATTCGCCGTCCTCGATGCGCCCCTTCGGCAAGCCCAGCTCGTAGCGCTCGAAGCCGACCGCGTACTCGCGGATCAGCAACACCGTATCCGCGTCCAGCATCGGCACCACGAGCACCGCACCCGCCTCGGAGCCCATCAGCCGCTCGTAGCGCGCCGTAACCCCACTGGCGAACTGCAGGTCCACCTGCTCGATGTGAAAGATGCGGGTGCTGGCAAGGGTCTCGGTACGCAGCACCCGCGGCGCGCCGGTCCGGTCAGGTGCGTCATGCTCGGCTGCCGCGCGGGCCTCGACCGCGGCCCCCGGCGGTTGCCCGGACCGCGGGCTCACGAGCCTGGGGACGCTGCGGGTTGTGGCCGGGCGCGCAGGCCGAAGTGCAGCTCGGTCCTGAGCCTGCCTTCGAACCAGGCATCCACCGAGACCGAGTTCCTGCCCTCCTGCACCTTGAATCCCGGCTGCGGTACAGGGGAAATGCCGTCGTAGCGCAGACGTGCGGCCGGGTAGCGCACCTCTAGCGTGACGTGCATCGGGTAATAGCCGTCGAGGAACTTGCGCATGAAGGGACCGCTGCGCAGCGTGAAGTCGCCCTCACCCTCAGCAGACAACGCCTTGCTTTGCGCCTCCACGCACAGCCTGGCGTCGGATCCGATGTTCTTCATCTGCACGCTCGCGCCACGCACCGATGCACTCTCCATGCCCTTTGCGGCAACGATGTGCAGGCCGCGGATGCGCTCGGGATTGTACACGACCTGGGCGTCCGGCACCCGGTCCAGATGCTCGTGACACTGCACCAGCCGTACCCATCCGTCGCGCAGACTCTGCTCGCTGATGACGATGGTGTGGTACTGATGATGCACGGCGTGCTGCGGCGGGGTGGCGAGAAACACCAGCTCGCCATCATTGACCTGGCTCGTGTCGACATCGTCGGCGGCGGCGAATTCGTCCCCGAGCGCCGCACCCGCCAGGGCGCACACCAATGCGCCCGACAGTACGACCGCTGCCTGCGGCTTGCCCGAACCCCGGTACATGCCCGCATTATAAGGAGCCCCATTTGCATCCGAAAGGCACGTGTTCCACATGACGCGCGGAGTGAACCGCCTGGAATTTGCCGGCCGCGCTCTCCATAATGGGGCTCCCCCCTCCCGTGCTCCTGGCCATGATCGACTGGACTGCGCTCGACCGGGTGCTGCTCGACCTCGACGGCACACTGCTTGACCTGCATTTCGACAATCACTTCTGGCGCGAACATGTGCCGTTGCGCTACGCCGAGTGCAACGGACTCACGCTGGAGGAGTCGAAGCGCGTGCTGTTTCCGCGCTTTCGCCAGGTGGAAGGCACCATGGACTGGTACTGCCTGGACTACTGGACCCGTGAGCTCGGCATGGACATCGCCCTGCTGAAGCGCGAGGTCGATCACCTGATCGCGGTGCATCCCCACGTCACGGTCTTTCTCGACTTCCTGCGCGGGCGTGGCAAGCGCGTCGTGCTGGTCACCAACGCCCATGGCAAGAGCCTGACGCTCAAGATGGAACGCACGCGCCTGGGCGGACACTTCGACGCCGTGGTCTGCTCGCACGAGCTCGGCCTGCCCAAGGAGGACCTGCGCTTCTGGTCACGATTGCAGGAGCGCGAGCCGTTTTCCGGGGAGCGGACGCTGCTGGTGGACGACAGCCTGGCCGTGCTGCGCTCGGCGCGCGGCTATGGTATCGCACACCTCATCGCCGTCGAGCGCCCCGACTCGCGCGGACCGGCACGCGAGGTGACGGAGTTTCGGAGCATCCGCAGCTTCCTCGACCTGATGCCGGAAGCCGCGAACGGGTGATGCGACAAGCTCAGGCCCGCGCACCCCAGCGTTTGAAGCGTTTCCTGCAGTACTTCAGCAGCGATTCGTAGCCGTCGAAGAACAGCTTGAACCCGTCTTCGGCGGGGGCGTCGTACTCGCAGTAATCATTGGAGTGGTCGCGGCACACCTGCGGGCGGGTCGCATAGATTGCGCAGCGCCCGTCCTGCTGCAGATGCATGCACCGGTTGTTGACCAGCAGGAACCAGCCGTCCTCGTCCTGGTAGGCCTGCACGTTCTCGTGCGAAACCTGCCACAGCAGGTGTTCAAAATCGTACTTGGAGCGTGGGGCGGGAATATGCTGCGTGACATAGGTGCAGCATTTCGAGTTGGTACAGAAACCGCACTTGTTCTCGGGAGTGATGCTCTGTACGGCGACGGGAAACCGGGTCATCGCGCTCCTCTCGCAGCGCCTGGACTTCGAGTGGCGGAGTATAGCAGATCGCCGTGTGGCCCCTCCCCGGGGCGCTCAGGTTCCGTCCGGGCCCTGCGCGGCGAAGGTGAACTCGAAGCGATCGATGCATGCCGTGTCCATCACCAGGTGGCCGGCCTCGACGACCATACTGTTGCGTCCGACCTGCAGCTGCAGCCGACGACCGCGCGCATAGAGCTTCTTCGGCGCAAGTAATGTCGCCGACAGGCCGAGGGCCGCCACCGAAGGAAGGAACAGGCACCGCGCAGCTTCGGCCGGGGACTCCTCGAGGTTGGCGCACAGCACCGCCTGCGGCCCTCCGACCATGATCTCCACGCCGGCATCGAGCCCGTCGCGGCGGCTGCGCATCCAGCGCACCAGCACGCAGGTACGGCGCACGGTGTTCTTGCTCTGGTCGGTTTCGAACAGTCCCAACACTTCGCCCACGGCGACTTCGGGTCCCTCCTCGCCCACGCGCCGTAGCAGAAATCCCTGCTGGCTTTCGTTCTCGACCTCCCATTCCTCGGCTTCGGCCGCGATCTGTTGCGCCCCTCGCGCTGCGACCCCGAGCAGGCGGTGGATCGCCGTCACGCCCACCGCCACATGCGCGATGCGCCCTGACAGCTGGCGCGGTGCACGGCGCTCGGGGGCGGTGCGCACACGCGCCAGCAGCGCGCTCAGCAACCGCGCATCGTCGTCCACGCTGCCCCGGCGCGCCGGAGTGCGCTGGGCGAGCCGCGCCTGCAGGGCCGGCGGCAGCGCCCGCAGATCCAGCGCACGGGGGGCTTCGAGCTCGGCATCGGCCGCAAGCTGGGTCACCGGGCGCGGCGCCGAGTCCGCGCACAGGTCGAACACATAACATCCCGCGCCGAGTCGGCGCACGTCGCCGGCCACGATGCTGCAGAACGGCACCAGCGGCTCCAGCAGGCGGTAGAGCAGGAAGGCCTCGCCCTCCTGCAGGCTGGGCGGATCGGCGATTGCGAACAGCATGAGCCGTTTGTACAGCCCGGCAATGGTCACCGGCGTGCTCTTCGGCGCGGTTTCGAGCGCCTGCTCGACGATCTGGTGGTGCTCGGCATAGCGGTATAGCTGGTGCAGCTCGAGCCAGGCGAACGGCGGCGTCGGACGATAGGTGCGCATGGCATGCACCAGCGCCTGACCGGTGTGCTCCAGCGCGCGATACAACGCGAGCCGTACGGAGGGGTCGGACCGCGGATCGCGCCGATCACGATGCGCGTGCATCACCACGATCTTGTAGCCGTCGGCAAACATGCGCAGCAGGCGCTCTACGTCCTCTTTCAACTGCTGGCGGTGTCCGCTGGAGATCGGCAGCTGGCGTAGCAGATTGGTATCGAAGCTGGTGAAGATGGCATCGCCTGCGGAGCGGTAGAGCTCGAGCAGCCGCATGCGGTCGCGATCCGCCATGGGCTGGTGGTTGAGCGCCTCGAGGGTGGCAAGCAGGTCGGCGACGGAGGCGGCGAGATTCAGCAGCGGCAGCTGCGCCACCCATTGCGCGACCTTCTTCGGATTGAGCTCCACCGTCGGGTTGTCGAAACCGAACTGCTCGGGCGTCGTCAGCAACAACACATCCATCGGTGATCCTCGTGCAGCGGTCGCAGATGGCGTCCCGCTCGACCGCGGGCGGGCTTGCGCACAGGACGGGCCGGGGTGCCCGTCAGCCGCGCCGCGCCAGGTAGCGCATCAGGAACTCCAGGGTCTCGACATGATGGTATGCCTGCTGCAGGTCGAACCCCCAGACGGTCGGCCCGTGGCCGCGGATCATGAGGGCCGGCACGCGTGGCGGCCCTTCGCGGGCAAAGCGCTCGCGCACCGCGGCGGCGATGGCGGGAACCTCGAGCAGATTTTCGAACAGTGGCAGCGCGACATCGGGCTGCTCCTCCCGGATTCCGAAGCCCTTGAGCATCTCCAGCGCCGGTAGCGGCAACGACAGCGCGTGCGGGTGAGCGGCATCAGCGGCAAGACAGGCATCGACACTGTGCACATGCAGGCAGGCCCCGGCCTGCGGTACGAGGGCGTACACGGCGCGATGGATGGAGGTTTCGGCCGAAGGCCGCAGGCGCGGGTCGACCTGCCCCAGCACGGCGCCGTCGGCGATGCGCACGGGTAGCAGGTCCGACTCTTCCAGCCGGCCCTTGGAGACCCCGCTCGCCGTGATCCAGAAGCTTGCGGCATCGCCTGCGCTGCGCGCGCTGAGATTGCCGGCCGTGCCCAGCATCCAGCCGCGTGCGTGGAAGTCGCGGGCGACTTCCACGAGTGCGGCCTGCAGGCTCAGCACGGCAAGGTTTGTCATGTCAGCTTCCCGGAACGAGGCGGATCGGACCGACCGCGGTCAACGGCCGGGCCTCGACTCAACCGAACTGCATCGGCCGGTCGGTGTACACCGGTGCCCAGCCGCTGCTATCCATGAAGTAGCGCACTGCCTTGATGCGCCCGGCATCGCCCATCGTAAACCAGTGCTCGGCGCGCGCCGGGACGTTGATGTAGTCGCCGGCATGGACCTCCAGGAGAAATTGCCCGCCGTCGGGCTCGACGAAGCCGAAGCAGCCCCGCCCTGCAAGGACGTAGCGCACCTCGTCGTCGGTGTGGTAGTGGATCTTCTCGAACTTCGCCAGCAGCGCGGCGAGGTCGGGTATGCCTTCGTGGATCACGATCAGGTCACGCGTGATATAGCCCGCCTCGCGCTTGAGTGCCTCGAAACGATCATCCACGGCGCGCAGCAGTTGTTCCTTCTCTTCGTCGTTCAGCGCCGCCCGCTCCAGCAATGCCTGCGCCTGCGGATCCTCGGGCGCCGGCCAGTGTCGCAGGGTGATGCCGAGCGCGGCGAGTCGCGCCTGCATGGCGGGATAGTCCCGCGTCTCGGTCCCGTCGGAAAACATCATGCGCGCCATGGCACCTCCTCGTTCGGCGAACGGCGAAACGACTTCAGACCTCGATCATCTCGAAGTCCTCCTTGCTGGCACCGCACTCCGGACACTTCCAGTTCAGCGGGATGTCCTCCCAGCGTGTGCCTGCGGGAAAGCCTTCTTCCGGAAGACCGACGGATTCGTCGTAGATGAACCCGCAGATGACACACATGTACTGTTTCATCGTGCTCCCGCCCACGCTCGACAAGGCCGGTCATTTTCCCATTTTTCCCACAGCGAGTGAAATGGCCGGGGCGGTGTTACAATCTTCGTGCATTCCCCTTCCCCCAGACGCCCGTACCCGCCTGCCAGACATCATGAGCCAAGAAACCATTCCCGTCGTCATGGCCTTCTCCGGAAGCGACGCCACGGGCGGCGCCGGCATTCAGGCCGACATCGAGGCAGTGGCCAGCATGGGCTGCCACGCCGCACCGGTGATCACCGCCGTCACCGTGCAGGACACCCAGGACGTGAAGGGCTATGCTCCGCTCGACCCGGGGCTGGTGATCGAACAGGCGCGCGCGGTGCTGGAAGACATCCAGGTCGCGGCGTTCAAGATCGGGCTGCTCGGCAGCGCCGAGGTTGCGGAAGCTATCCATACGCTGCTGGTGGACTATCCCGACATCCCGGTGGTGCTGGACCCCATCCTTGCCTCCGGAAACGGCACCGAGCTCAGCGACGACGAGGTACTCGAAGCCATGAGCAGCCTGCTGCTGCCGTTGACCACGGTGCTCACGCCGAACAGCCTGGAAGCCCGCGCCATGGCGCCCGAGGCCGACAATCTCGATGCCTGCGGCATGGCGCTGCTGGAGCGCGGCTGTGAGTTCGTGCTGATCACCGGCGCGCACGAGAACACCCCGAAAGTGGTGAATACGCTCTACGGCAATCGACGTATCCTGGAGACGTTCACCTGGGAGCGGCTGCCCGGTTCCTATCACGGTTCCGGCTGCACGCTCGCGGCGAGCATCGCGGGGCTCCTGGCCCAGGGCATGGAGCCGTTCAGCGCGCTCCACGAAGCGCAAGAGTACACCTGGGAGGCGCTGGCGCAGGGCTATCGCATCGGCATGGGTCAGGCGCTGCCCAATCGCCTGTTCTGGGCGCGCGGCGAGGACGGCGCGGAGTAGAGCGTGCAGCGCAATGCCTCGCGCGGCATCGGCGCCCCTGGTCGGTGATCGTTGGATGAACCTGCGCCGCGGCCTCTACGCCGTTACCGACGGCGCGCTCGTCGCATCCGAGCACCTGGTCGATCGGGTGGGACGCGCCATCCTCGGCGGCGCGGTCATGATCCAGTATCGCGACAAGAGCGCCGATGCCGGCCGGCGCGCCTGGGAGGCGAACGACCTGCAGTTCCTGTGTCGCTCGCACCGGGTTGCGCTGATCGTCAACGACGACGTCGAGCTTGCCAGTGCCTGCGGTGCCGGCGTGCACCTGGGGCGCGAGGACTGTCCGCTCGCCGAGGCGCGCGCCGTGCTCGGCGCCGGCGCGATCATCGGCGTGTCCTGCTACAACTCGCTGGAGCGCGCGCTGCGAGCCGAGGCCGGGGGCGCGGACTACGTCGCCTTCGGCCGCTTCTTTCCCTCGCAGACCAAGCCCGAGGCAAGCTCCGCTGGCGTCGAGCTGCTGCGCGTGGCCTGCGCGCGGCTGCGAATCCCCATCGTCGCCATCGGCGGCATCACCCCGGACAATGGCGCGGTGCTGGTCGACGCGGGGGCCGACCTGCTGGCCGTGGTGCATGGCGTGTTCGGCCAGCCGGATCCGGAGGCCGCCGCCCGGCGCTACGCGGCGCTGTTCTGAGCGAGAAACCGCCAGAACCGGGATAGGCCGGCGGCGTGAACAGAGTGTCATTATTCCCAGTCGCGAAGTATGCCAGATCTTCCCCGCGATCCATTCACTTGCCGGCGCGAACAGCGTGTCATGGTTCGGAGATCGTGAAATATGCCAGATCTTCGCCTCGATTCGTACACTTGCCGGTCAGCCGCTGGTCGGCTGGTGAGACTTTTCGGGCTAAAATGTGCGCCCGGCGTCGCTGCGGCGCCTTGCCCGCCAGGCGTGGTCCGCGCCGCTGCCGCTTCGCCCTCCACTGCGCAGGAGCATCCGATGACCCGTTCGCACGAGCTGTTCGAGCAGGCCCAACGCCACATTCCCGGCGGCGTCAACTCTCCGGTGCGCGCCTTTCGCGGCGTGGGCGGCGAGCCGCTGTTCTTCAAGCGCGCCGAAGGTGCGTATCTGATTTCCGAAAGCGATCGGCGCTACATCGACTACGTGGGCTCCTGGGGACCGATGATCGTCGGCCACGCGCATCCCGAGGTGGTGCGCGCAGTGCAGGAGGCGGCCGCGCGCGGACTGGGATTCGGCGCACCGACGGTGGTCGAGACGCAGATGGCGGACCGGCTGTGCGCGCTGGTGCCGTCCATGGAGCTGGTGCGCATGGTCAACTCGGGCACCGAGGCGACCATGAGCGCCATCCGCCTGGCGCGCGGCTACACCGGGCGCGACAAGATCCTCAAGTTCGAGGGCTGCTATCACGGCCACTCCGATTCGCTGCTGGTCAAGGCCGGCTCCGGCGCGCTCACCCTCGGCGTGCCCACCTCGCCCGGCGTGCCCGCGGCGCTTGCCGAGCACACCCTCACCGTGACCTACAACGATCTGGAGCAGGTGCGCGAGGCATTCGCACAAGTCGGCCAGCAGATCGCCTGCGTGATCGTCGAGCCGGTCGCCGGCAACATGAACTGCGTGCCGCCCGTGCCGGGTTTCCTGGAAGGCCTGCGCGAGATCTGCGACGAGCATCGGCAGCGTGCTGATCTTCGATGAGGTGATGACGGGCTTTCGGGTCGCCCTGGGCGGCGCGCAGGCGCGCTACGGCATCCGGCCCGACCTCACCACGCTCGGCAAGGTGATCGGCGGCGGCATGCCGGTGGGCGCCTTCGGCGGGCGGCGCGAGATCATGGCGCAGATCGCCCCGCTGGGCCCCGTATATCAGGCCGGCACGCTGTCCGGAAATCCGGTGGCGCTGGCCGCGGGGCTGGCGACGCTGGAGATCATCTCGCGGCCGGGCTTCTTCGAACGGCTCGAGACCGGCATGCGCCGCCTCACCGACGGGCTGGTGCAGCGCGCCCGGCAAAACGGCGTGGCCCTGCACTGCAACCGCGTCGGGGGCATGTTCGGGCTGTTCTTCACCGACGCCCCGCAGGTCGCGAGCTACGCCGGACGTGATGCGCTGCGACGCCGACCGCTTCCGGCTGTTCTTCCACGGCATGCTGGAGGCCGGAGTCTATCTCGCCCCTTCCGCCTACGAAGCGGGCTTCGTCTCCGCGGCACATGGCGAGCCGGAAATCGATCTCACGCTGCAGGCCGCCGAGCAGGTGTTCGCGACGCTCTAGCCGGCAGTCGACATTCACGGTTGCGACCCGTCAGGAAGGGTGGATGCGCTGCGCTCATCCACGTCGCAGCACTGTTCCTGCGACACGCGGCGATCCCCCTGTGGGACCGTCGCTCCCGGCGGCGCGATTGCGCTCCACGGGGCGCAGGTTTTAGACGTCGCTACCCGCGCTCAACGACGCGTGGGACCACTCCGCTCGCTGGTACCGCTTTCGTGCAACAGGCCCGCCGAACGTCTGGCGGCGCGCCGGCAAGCGCGCCGGGCTATCCCGGAAATCTCACCAACACCCCGCGAGCTGGCGGAGTTCGCAACCGTCCTGGCACCGGCTACGCCAGATTGAGTCCGTCCAGCACCTGACGCAGGCGCTCCAGGCGCTGCAGGGGATCGTCCAGCTGCAGGAAATATTGCTTTTGCGCGAGGCGCAACGGCAGCAGTTCGGCGAGTCGGTAGCTCACCCAGGCGGCGTCGCCGTAATGGGTCGGCAGACTGGCGTAGTGGTTGCCCAGGCGCTCGATGATGTGGCGCGCGACGTCCGCCAGCGGCAGGTAGATGTCGGGCAGCGGGAGCGCCGCCTCGGGCGGCAGGAGATTGACCCGGGCGATGGCGAGCTGGTCGGGCTGCACGCGTACCGAAAGGATCTGGAAGCGCTGACGGCCCACGACCGTGATACCGAGCAGCCCGTCGTGACGCTTGTGCCAGTCCTCGATGTGCGCGAGCGTGCCCATCTCGTAGGTGTCGGCGACTTCACCGACCTCCCGGCCTGTGCGGATCAGGCCGATGCCGAAGCCGCAGCCGGCGCGCAGGCATGCGCTCACCATATCCAGGTAGCGGGCCTCAAAGATGCGCAGCGGCAGCGGTCCGCCGGGAAACAGCACCGTGTGCAGCGGAAACAACGGAATTTCCACCGTCCCGCTCTCGCGGTCCGCGCACGGCAGGCCGGAAGACTCCTCCGGCGCCTCGCTCACCCGCCTTCCTCCCCGCCCCAACGCGGCACCAGACTGTGCTCCACCCCGAGCTGATCGAGGATGCGCGCGACCACGAAATCCACCAGGTCGCCCACATTCTGTGGGCGATGGTAAAAGCCGGGGTTGGCGGGAAGTATGACCACCCCGAGGCGCGCCAGGCGCAGCATGTTCGCGAGGTGCACGGCGGAGAGCGGCGTCTCCCGCGGCACCAGGATGAGCTTACCGCCTTCCTTCAGCACTACGTCCGCGGCACGGTCGATCAGATTGTTGCTGGCACCGCAGGCGATCGCCGACAGTGTCCCGGTGGTGCAGGGACACACCACCATGGCGCGCGGTGCGGAAGAGCCGCTGGCGACCGGTGCCGTCCATTGCTCGCGGCCGAAGGCCCGGATCTGTCCCGGTGCGGCGGCGTAGCGTTGCTGCAGCAGCTGGGCAAGCTGCGCCGGCTGGCCCGGGAGCTTCAGGTCCGCTTCCATGGAGAGCACCATCTGCCCGGGCGCCGACACCAGCACATAGATGCTTCGCCCGGCGCCGATCAGGCATTCCATGAGACGCAGCGCATAGGCCGCCCCCGAGGCACCGGTGATCGCGAGCGTCACCGCATCAGCCCTGGGGTCGCCGGCCGGCACAGCCATCACGCGCCGGCCACGGGAACGGCCTGTGCGTGGCCGGCCGCGCGCGCCCGCAGCGCCGCGAGCAGCCGCTCGTGTATGCCGCCGAAGGCGCCGTTGCTCATCACCAGCAGGTGATCGCCCGGCCGCGCCGACTCCACGGCGCGCTGCACCAGGGCATCGATGGAATGCTCTGCGCCGCCCTTTCCGCCCAGGGCTTCCAGCACCGGCGCGAGATCCCAGCCCAGGTTGGGCGGTTGATACATCAATACGGCGTCGGCGCCGTTCAATGCCGGGCCGAGCGTATCCTTGTGCACGCCCATGCGCATGGTATTCGAACGCGGTTCGAGCAGCGCCACGATGCGCGCCTGCCCGACGCGCCCGCGCAGTCCCTCCAGGGTCGTGGCGATCGCGGTCGGATGATGGGCGAAGTCATCGTATACCGTGACGCCGTCCACCGTGCCGCACACCTCAAGGCGCCGGCGCACGTTTCGGAATTGCGCGAGCGCAGCCACCGCCGCGGCGGGTGCTACCCCGGCATGCGCGGCGGCGGCGATGGCCGCCAGGGCATTGGCCATATTGTGCCGCCCGAGCAGCGCCCACTCGGCGACACCGTCACTGCGCTCGTCGACGAACACCTCGAAGCGGCTGCAGTCGGGCGCCAGGGCTCGCGCCTGCCAGCGCGCCGCCGGATTGCCCAGGATCGAGAACCGCTCCACCGGTGTCCAGCAGCCCATCGCCAGCACCTCCTCGAGCCGGGCATCGTCGGCGTTGCTCATGCACCAGCCCGCTGCCGGGAACGGTGCGCATCAGGTGATGGAACTGGCGCTGGATCGCTGCGAGGTCCGGATAGATGTCGGCATGGTCGAATTCGAGGTTGTTGAGCACCACGGTGCGCGGGCGGTAGTGGACGAACTTGGCGCGCTTGTCGAAGAAGGCGGTGTCGTATTCGTCGGCCTCGACCACGAAGTGCGGACCGCCACCGAGCCGCGCGGAAACGCCGAAGTTCTGCGGCACGCCCCCGATGAGGAAGCCGGGGGCGAGACCGGCCTGTTCCAGCATCCAGGCGAGCAGGCTCGCGGTGGTGGTCTTGCCGTGCGTGCCCGCCACCGCCAGCACCCAGCGCTCCTGCAGGACGTTCTCGGCGAGCCACTGCGGCCCGGAGCGATAGACAAGCCCGCGCTCCAGCAGATACTCCACCGCCGGATTGCCACGGCTCATGACGTTGCCCACCACCACGCAGTCAGGCGCGGGATCCAGGTGCCCGGGTGCGTATCCCTCGCGCAGCGCGATGCCCTCGGCGGCGAGCTGCGTGCTCATGGGCGGATAAACGCTGGCGTCGGAGCCGCTCACGCTCGTGCCCGGCGGCGCGGGCCAGCAGCGCCACCCCACCCATGAAGGTCCCGCAGATACCGAGGATGTGGATGTGCATCTCAGGCACCCCCGGGAAACAGCAGCTCCGACAGGTTCCAGGACAGGACCACGTAGAGCACGGCGAGCAGCACACCAATCGGATAGGGCACCGAAAGCGCATGGCGCACCACGTGACCGATCACCACCACGTTCCAGCCGAGCAGCACCAGGAGCAACAGTGAAGGAAGCGCCGGCGCCGCCGGCGGGGCGCTGCGGTACAGCCAAAGAATGAGCGGCCAGCCGAGCAGACCCAGCAGTGCACCGCATCCGGCCAGTGCCGTGAAGGTCTGACCGAAGCGCTTCGGATAGCCACGCCACTGCAGTCCAACCCAGGCCAGGCTGGCGAGCAGCACCGTGTCGAGCAGCGTCCAGGCCAGGGCTTCGCCGAATTCGGATTCCGGGATGTAGATCACCACCCCGATCAGCACGTAGCTCAGCACTGCCAGGCCCAGCAGAAAGGAAGACGCCGGCAGGTCCTGGGGACCGGCCTTGAGCAGACAGATGTCCAGGAAGACTTTGAACAGTGGATTCAATGACGTTGCCCTGATGATGCCGGGAGTCGGTCGAACGCGCAGCCATGATACCGTCCGGTCTCCAAAGCACAAGCGGGCCGGCGGCGTGCGTTCTTGACCCCTCCGCGGGGCAGCACTATGTTCTTGAAGGATGACCCAGGGACGAGGGATCGACCATGGTGCTGCACAAGCTCGAGCAGAGCATGCTGGCAGCCCGGCGCCGGCGGTTTGCGGAACCCACCAGGCTCGAGATCGCGGCGCGATTCGGCGAGCGTTTCTGCCGCATGTGGGAGTTCTATCTCGCGGCATGCGAAGCCGCCTTCCTGTTCCGGCAACTGGTGGTCTTCCAGGTCCAGATGGCGATGCGCCTCGACAGGGTGACGCTCACCCGTGACTGCCTGTACGCGGGCCGCACCGCCGCGTCCCGCCTCGCGCGCGCGCCGGAGCCCGCGCCACGGCGCGCGACCGGCGGCTGACCCCGCGTCCCGTCGCTTGGTCCCCCACCGCAAAAACGGCTACCGCTTCCCCTGGCGCGAGGGCAACCGCTTCAAGCTGCTCGTCGACGGCGATCAGTTTTTTCCGGCCATGCTGGAGGCCATCCACGGCGCGCGGCTGCGCGTGGACCTGGAATTCTATCTGGCGGTTTCCGGCACGTTGTTCAGCCGCTTCGCCGACGCGCTGATCGCGGCGAGCACCCGCGGCGTCATGGTACGGATGCTGCTCGATCACTTCGGCGCCTATTCCCTGGCCCGCCACGACCGGGATCGCCTGCTCGGCGCGGCGGTGCAGCTCGCCTTTCACAATCCGCTGCGCTACGGAGAGCTGCGCCGGTATCTGCTGCGCGATCACCGCAAGCTGCTGCTGGCGGACGACGCAGTCGCCTTCGTCGGCGGCACCGGCCTCACCGATGAATTCGATCCCGCGGTGCGCGCCGAACGTGCCTGGCGCGAAACCATGGTGGAGGTGCGCGGACCGAACGTGCTCGACTATCGGCACCTGTTCGAGCACAACTGGCGGCGCTGGAGCGAAGCAGCGGCACCTTGCGGGCACGCAGCATGCGGCCATCGAGGCGCCGGCCTCGTCCGGGCAGTGCCGGCGCCAAACCGCGGCACCGCGCTCCGGCGATGGCGCCTGCAGCCCCGATACAGACGCGTCTTGCGCGCCGGCGGAGTCCGCACGCGGCGGGTTCGGCCGGGTCGTGACCAGTCAGGGACCCTTGCGCAGCGAGATCAAGCGCTCGTTCATCACCCGGGTGCGCAGTGCGAGGCACCACGTCTGGCTTGCCACCGGTTATTTCGTGCCTTCCTGGAAGATGCGCCGCGCCCTGCGGCGCGCGGCGCAGCGCGGGGCGGACGTGCGGCTGATGCTGCCCGGACCGCGCACCGACCTGCCGGCGGTACGCCATGCCGGACGGCGCTTCTACACCGGTCTGCTGCGCCACGCCGTGCGGGTATTCGAATACCAGCCACGGGTCCTGCACATGAAGGTGCTGCTATGCGACGACTGGGTCAGCATCGGATCGAGCAACGTCGATCGCTGGAACCTGCGCTGGAATCTCGAGGCCAACCAGGAAATCGCCGACCGCCGTTTTGCGGCCGAGGTGCAGGCGATGTTCGAAGCCGATTTCCGCAACTGCGAGGAAATCGACTATCGCGAGTGGCGCCGGCGACCGTGGCACCGGCGCTTCCTGGAACGCTTCTGGGGTTGGGTCGACGTGTGGCTGGAAGGGCAGTGAAGCTGCCGGCGGGCGGCGGCGATGCCATTGCCGCCGCCCGCGACCGGAAACTACTTGAAGCGGTACCGTAGCCCCGCGGAAAACAGATCGACGGCGTCGCGCTCGAAGGAATAACGTTGCCAGCCCGCGCTCAGGCTGAGATGATCCCCCGCTGCGTACTCGCCACCGAACCCGTAGGTAAGGTCCATCCCGCCGAGACGCCCGGCATCGTACAGCGGTAGGGCGGCATCGGCGCGCAAGGCACCGGCATTGGGACCGAACAGCCCCACGCCGCCGAACAGCGACAGGTCGCCTGCGGGATCCAGACGGCGGCTGCCGGCCAGCGAGAAGCCCTGCACGGCATAGGGCAGCGGCGGCGCGAGATCCTGGGATCCGACGCGGTTCCACTCGTCGGCGTGGGCGCCGGTATCGTCCACGTAGGCCGCTTCCACCGACCATTGGGGAGCGAACCGATAGCCGCCGAACAACTTCCAGCCCGGATCGGCACGCAACGCCGGGTCGGCGAAAGTCACTCCGTCGAGGTAGGACTCCGGACGCGAAGATTCCGCGGGGGCGCGCAAGCCGCCGCCGAAGAACCACCCCGGCTGCATGGCCTGCTCGGATTGGGCGGCAAGCGCCGGCGTTCCGACGGCCAGCGCGCCCAGAAGTGCAACGCAGGCCGCCAGCGGACTGCGCTGCCCAGGTCGGCGCCTCCGCATGCGGCCGGAATTGGCGTGTTCACTCGGGTTCATGTCGAGTACTCCTTCTGCGGGCGACCACCTCGCCTGTGGACGGTACTCTAGCGCCGATTCCGCACCGGTGTGAATGGCACAGGTCACAGCCTGGCGAGCGGCCGCAGGGGTCTTGTGCAGTTTAGCGGAATTCGAAGCATTCTCCCGCGACGGCGCGGGATTGTCCGCCGCGGCCCACCGCGCCGGGCGGGCGCCGGTCCGGGCTAACGGTGCTTGCGCGCAGCGCGGCGCGCCGTGGTACGGCGAGGCCCGGCGGCGCTCCCCCGGGCAGCCGCCTTGGTGCGCGCAGGAGTTTTCCTGGTCACCGCCTTCTTCTGCCCGGCCTTCTTTTTGGGAGCCTTTTTCGCCACAGGCTTCTTCGGCGCGGCCTTCTTCGGTGCAGCTTTCTTCGCTGCCGGCTTCCTGGGCGTGGCTTTCTTGCGGGTGACGGGCTTCTTCTTGACCGTTTTCTTCGCGGCGCTCTTCTTGGCCGCACTCTTCCGGGCCGGCGACTGTCCCGCCGCGGCAGCCTTCTTGCCCGCTGCCAGGCGCTTGTCGGCTGCGGGTTTCTGCTTCGCGGCGGCCTTCTTGCGCGCGTCCGGCTGCCGCCTGGCCGCAGGTGGCGGGCTCGCCTCCTCGGAGGTGGCATTCTGTGCGTCGGGCGCGCCGGGTGAACCGGCGGAAACCGTCTCGCGCACCGCGGCCCGCCGCGGGCTCTTCGCAGCCGTACTGCGTCGAGCCGGCCCCGGGGCGGGCTCGGCAATTGCGGCGAGTTCGACTTCGCCGCGGGCGATGGGGTCGACGATCTTGTTCACGGCGGCGAAGATGTCTCCGATCTCGCCCACGCCCTGCACCGAACGCAGCTTGCCCTGCGAACGGTAGTAATCGATGAGCGGGGCGGTCTGGGCCTCGTAGACCCGCAACCGGTTGCTGATGGTTTCCTCATTGTCGTCGGCGCGGTGGCGCAGGTTGCCACCGCACTTGTCGCACTGGTCGTCGAGCTTGGAGGGCGAGGTGTAGATGTTGTACATCTGCCCGCACGACTCGCAGGTGCGCCGCCCGGTCAGGCGCTGCAACAGCACGTCGACGTCGACCTCCACCAGCAGCGCCAGCTGCAGCGGCTGGCCCATTTCGAGCAGCATGGCGTCGAGCGCCTGGGCCTGGGGGATGTTGCGAGGGAAACCGTCGAGGATGAAGCCCCGTGCCGCGTCGGCCTGGCCCAGGCGCTCACGGATCATGCCAAGCACGATCTCGTCGGAAACCAGCTGACCGGCGTCCATGGCCGCCTTGGCCTGCCGTCCCAACGGCGAGTCGGCGGCCACTGCAGCGCGCAGCAGGTCGCCGGTGGAAATCTGCGGTACCTCGTGCCTTTCGACCAGCAGCTTGGCCTGCGTGCCCTTGCCCGACCCGGGGGCACCGAACAGTAGGATTCTCATGGCGGCGATGCACTCCAATTGTTTGTTGTGTCCAAACGGCTCAACCGTGCGTTTCGTTTGGGTTTTTGCCCAATCCGGACACTGTTATCGTACGGCCGCTGGCTCGACGTCGCGTTAAGCTACTCTCGATGGCCCGGGCAAGTCAACGAAGCTCATGAAACAAAGCGCATTTTGGAGTATCCTTGGCCGCCGAATTCAAGGGACGACCCCGCCGGTGGCCCAGGATCATGAGCACCATTCCCGATTTCACCGAGTCCGAGCTGTGGACGGTCCGCAGCGCCCTCAGGGAGCGCTACGGCAGGCCCATCGACCCCGAGCTTGCCGAGAGCGAGATCCGGCGGGATCCCGATGCCCGCGAGCTCACCACCTGTCCGGCGCTCTACTGGAAGGAACAGGGCTGCGCGTTCCTGATCATGAAGACTGCCGCCCAGGTATTTCGCTGCCAATTCTTCTATAGCGTGCGTGAGCAGTACGGCACCGGGATCGAGGAGTTCGACGATCTCGGCGACTGCGTCCTGACGCTGTTGCGCGTCCAGGCCGATCACGAAAGCCGGCGCCAGGGCACCTTCCCGGCCGGGGGTTCCGCACCCGATGCAACATGAGCGGGGCGCACTCCCGGTAGGAGCAGGAGTCCGCGTGGCTCACCGGACGGATGTGCATCGACCGGAGCGGGCTCCGACCCCGCCGGGTGGCACCGGCCGCGACCTGCATTCCATTGCCGATACCCGATTATTGAACGGCCCAGAACAATTCAAGGGAGATATTGCATGGCCAAACGCAACGCCTTCTACGCGCAGTCCGGCGGCGTCACCGCCGTCATCAACGCCTCCGCCTGCGGGGTCATCGAAACCGCACGCAAGCACAAGGACAAGATCGGCAACGTGTACGCCGGGCGCAACGGCATCATCGGTGCGCTGACCGAGGACCTCATCGACACCAGCAAGGAATCCGCAAAGGCCATCGCCGGCTTGCGCAACACGCCATCCGGCGCCTTCGGCTCGTGCCGGTACAAGCTCAAGGGGCTGGACACCAATCGCGCCGAGTACGAGCGCCTGATCGAGGTGTTCGAGGCACACAACATCGGCTATTTCTTCTACAACGGCGGGGGGGATTCCGCCGACACCTGTCTCAAGGTGTCACAACTGGCGGAAACCATGGGCTATCCGATCCAGGCCATACACGTCCCCAAGACGGTGGACAACGACCTGCCCATCACCGACAACTGCCCGGGCTTCGGTTCGGTTGCCAAGTACATCGCCGTCTCCACGCTCGAGGCCACCTTCGACGTCGCCTCCATGGCGAAGACCTCCACCAAGGTGTTCGTGCTGGAAGTCATGGGACGCCACGCCGGCTGGATCGCTGCGGCGGGCGGCCTCGCCTCCACTCCGGACCTGGAGCTGCCCATCCTCATCCTGTTCCCGGAAATCACCTTCGACCGCGAAAAGTTCCTCGCCAAGGTGGAGGGGATGGTGAAGAAGCACGGCTACTGCTCGGTGGTGGTGTCGGAAGGCGTCAAGGACGCCGAGGGCAAGTTCCTCGCCGATCAGGGGCTGCGCGATGCCTTCGGCCATGCGCAGCTCGGCGGCGTGGCGCCCGTGGTGGCCAACATCGTGAAGGACGCCCTCGGCCTCAAGTACCACTGGAGCGTGGCGGACTACCTGCAGCGCGCGGCGCGCCACATCGCCTCCAAGTCCGACGTGGATCAGGCCTATGCGCTCGGCAAGGCCGCGGTGGAGGTGGCGCTCAAGGGCCGCAACTCGGTGATGCCCACGGTGGTGCGCGGTCTCGGACAAGCCCTACAAGTGGAAGATCGGCATGGCGGATCTCTCCGAGGTGGCAAATGTCGAGAAAATGATGCCACGCTCCTTCATCACCAAGGACGGTTTCGGAATCACGGAAAAGTGCCGCAGCTACCTGCAGCCACTCATCCAGGGCGAGGACTACCCTCCGTACAAGCACGGCCTGCCGCAGTACGTGGTGTTGAAAAACGTAGCGGTGCCCAAGAAGCTCAAGACCACGTTCGAACTGAAATAAGAGGGCGCAGGGCTGCCAGCACCAGGGCGACCCGTCACGGTGCAGACCCGGGAGAGAACGATGACGCTGGAACGAGCCCGGCAACTGCTCCGCGTCCAGGCCGATCTGGCCGGCGGCTACAACCGCAACTCGGCGAAGCTGATCCTGATCGAAGTGCAGCGTGAGCACGGCCAGCCGGCCGTCGATCAGCTGATTCACGAGCTGGACCTGGAGCGGGTGTTCGGCTTCGTGCCGGGTACGACATTCAAGATCTGAGCGGTGCCGCGGCGCCTGCGGCGCACCGTCACGGCCCTGGCTTCGATCATTCATGACTCATATGCATTCCACTTCGACGGGAGGTAATCAATGTCTGCAGGTCTGATATTCGCCCTCGCTTGCGGGGGGTTCGCCTTGCTGTACGGGGCAATTTCGGTCAAATGGATCCTGTCCCAGCCGGCCGGCAGCGATCGCATGCGGGAGATCGCCGGAGCGGTGCAGGAGGGCGCATCCGCCTATCTGAACCGCCAGTACACCACCATCGCACTGGTGGGTGTCGTGCTGTTCGTGATCATATTCGTCGCGCTCGGCAAGCTCACTGCCATCGGCTTTGCCATTGGCGCCCTGTGCTCGGCCGCGGCCGGTTACATCGGCATGAACATCTCGGTACGCGCCAACGTGCGCACCGCTGAGGCGGCGCGCCACGGCCTCAACAAAGCGCTGGGCCTGGCGTTCCGCGGCGGCGCGATCACCGGCATGCTGGTGGTCGGTCTGGGACTGCTCGGCGTCGCCGGGTACTACGCGGTCCTGATGAGCCTCACTCCGCCCGGTGAAACGGTGAACCTCTCGCCCCTGGTCGGACTCGGCTTCGGCGGCTCACTGATCTCCATCTTCGCCCGTCTCGGCGGCGGTATCTTCACCAAGGGCGCGGACGTGGGCGCCGACCTGGTGGGCAAGGTGGAGGCCGGCATTCCCGAGGACGACCCGCGCAACCCGGCGGTGATCGCCGACAACGTCGGCGACAACGTGGGCGACTGCGCCGGCATGGCAGCGGACCTGTTCGAGACCTATGCGGTCACCATCATCGCCACCATGCTGCTCGGCGGCCTGGTGCTGAAGAGCGGAGGTCCGGGCGTAATCCTCTATCCGCTGGTGCTGGGCGGCGCGTCCATCCTCGCCTCGGTCGCCGGCACCTACTTCGTGAATGCCCGCGAGGGCGGCAAGATCATGAACGCCCTCTATCGCGGACTGATCGTGGCCGGGGTGCTGGCAGCCGTCGCGTTTTACCCCATCACCGTCTGGCTGATGAGCGACAACGGCCAGTACAGTGTTCTGCAGCTCTACTTCTCCGCGTTGATCGGGCTGGTGCTGACCGCGGCCATGGTGGTCATCACCGAGTACTACACCGCCACCCAGTATTCGCCGGTGCGCCACATCGCCGCGGCTTCCACCACCGGCCACGGCACCAACGTCATCGCGGGCCTGGGCGTATCCATGAAGGCCACGGCGCTGCCGGTGCTGGCTGTGTGCGCCAGCATCTGGGGCGGCTACACGCTCGCAGGTCTCTACGGCATCGCCATCGCGGCCACGGCCATGCTGTCCATGACCGGCATCATCGTTGCCCTGGATGCCTACGGCCCCATCACCGACAACGCCGGCGGTATCGCGGAAATGGCCGACCTGCCGCCCGAAGTGCGTGGCGTCACCGATCCGCTGGACGCCGTCGGCAATACCACCAAGGCCGTCACCAAGGGCTACGCCATCGGCTCCGCCGGCCTCGCCGCGCTGGTGCTGTTCGCCGACTACACCCACGAGCTGGCCGCCCACGGGCAGGTCCTGACCTTCGATCTCTCCGATCACATGGTCATCATCGGTCTGTTCATCGGCGGCCTGGTGCCCTATCTGTTCGCCGCCATGGGCATGGAAGCCGTCGGACGCGCCGCGGGCGCGGTTGTGATCGAGGTACGGCGCCAGTTCCGGGAGATCAAGGGCATCATGGAAGGCACCGCGCGCCCCGACTACTCGCGCGCCGTGGACATGCTGACCCGCGCCGCCATCAAGGAGATGCTCATCCCCTCGCTGCTGCCGGTGCTGGTGCCGGTCATCGTCGGGATGCTGCTCGGACCCAAGGCGCTGGGCGGCGTGCTGCTCGGCACCATCGTCACCGGTATCTTCGTCGCCATCTCCATGACCACCGGCGGCGGTGCCTGGGACAATGCCAAGAAATACATCGAGGACGGCCATCACGGAGGCAAGGGCTCGGACGCGCACAAGGCGGCGGTGACCGGCGACACCGTCGGCGACCCGTACAAGGACACGGCGGGACCTGCGATCAATCCGCTGATCAAGATCATCAACATCGTCGCATTGCTGATCGTGCCGCTGCTGCCCCTGTCCTGATCCGCTCTTAGACGCCAGCCGGAGGGGCCGGTATACTGCCGGCCCCTTCTCTTTTTGGGGTGCTGCACAATGAACCTCGACAGAGTGAATTCCGGCCGGGACGTTCCCAGCGACATCAACGTCATCATCGAGATCCCTTCCCACGCCGACCCGGTCAAGTACGAAGTCGACAAGGCCACCGGCGCCATGTTCGTGGACCGCTTCATGAACACGCCCATGCACTACCCGTGCAACTACGGCTATATCCCGCACACCCTCTCCGAGGACGGCGATCCCACGGACGTCCTGGTGGTCACACCTTATCCGCTCATCAGCGGCTCGGTGATCCGCTGCCGTCCGGTGGGGCTGCTGCGCATGACCGACGAGTCGGGCCCGGACGCAAAGGTCCTCGCCGTACCCGTCGACCAGCTCTGCACGCTGTATCGCAAGGCCCAGACCCCGGAGGATCTTTCTCCCGCGCTGCTGGCGCAGATCGCCCACTTCTTCGAACACTACAAGGATCTCGAACCGAACAAGTGGGTAAAGGTCCAGGGCTGGGCCGGGCCGAGCGAGGCCAAGGCCGAGATCTGCGCCAGCGTCGCGCGCTACCAGGCGGCACCGGAAAAACCCTTCTTCTGAAGAATTCCCCCTGCGGATCCTTCGGCACCGACAGCGCGCGCCCCGGCGGGCGGCGCGCGCGCTTTGCCGCCACGGTCACGTGATAAGCTCGGACGAACCTGCGAAAGACTCATCCATGAAGATCTGTGTGGTCTCAGACAGCCACGACAACCGGCGCCTGCTGGAAGCTGCTGTGCGCGAGGCGCGCGAGCGCGGTGCCGAAGCTGTTCTGCACTGCGGGGACGTGGTGGCGGCGGGGACACTCACCGTCCTGCAGCCGCTGGGTCTGCCGGTGCACGTGATACACGGCAACAACGCGGGCGATTTGTATACGCTCGCGCGTCTTGCCGCAGAGCCGGGCAGTGTGCTGCATTTCTACGGGCAGGATGCTGCGCTCACGCTCGCGGGACGCAAGGTGTTCCTGGTGCATTACCCACACTACGCGCGGGCCATGGCCACCACGGGCGACTGGGACCTGGTGTGCTGCGGTCACGATCACAACGCCGTCGTGGAATCGGTCGCGAACATCCGCGGCGGTACCACCGTGCTGGTCAACCCGGGCACCGTGGGCGGCGTCGGCGCGCCGCCGAGCTACGCCCTCGGAGATCTCGGGACGCTGTCGTTCGAGCTCTGCCAGGTCCGCACCCACGCCCCAACCCACTCGTAGAGGCCGCCGAACGGCAGCGCGGTTCGCGAACCGCCCGGCGCGGCGCGCGCTGCCCGCACGGCCGCGCAATCAGCAGGCTCCTGTGGAGCTCGAGCCGGCGGCGCTCATGCGCCGCAGGATCGCGGTGCGCAGCCCCGCTCCCACGATGCCGCCATTCAGGCCGGCAGGACCAACGTACACCCGCAGGGGATCATGGTCCTGCCGAGGACGAACAACCTCCCCTGTGGTGTGGGAGCGTCGCTCCCGGCGGCGCGATGGCGGACCGCGCAACCACCGGCGGTGGTCAATCCGCCGGGGTGTTGTGCTCCACCCAGCGCTCGCCCTCTGCGACGGTTTCCTTTTTCCAGAACGGCGCGCGCGTCTTCAGCTCTTCGATGAGATACCGGCAGGCGGCAAAGGCGGCGCTGCGGCGCGCCGACCAGGCGGCGACCAGCACGATGGGCTCTCCGGGCTGCATCGCACCAACGCGATGAACGATCAGCGCGTCCAGCAGCTCCCATTGCCGTGCGGCCTCGCTCAGGATGGACTCCAGGTGCTGCTCGGTCATGCCGGGATAATGCTCGAGCGACATGGCACTGACCGCGCCCCCTTCGTTGAAGTCCCGCAACGTACCGACGAAGCTCGCCAGCGCGCCAAAGGATCCGGGTGCCAGCTGCTCCTGATGGCTGCGCAGCGTCTGCCAGGGATCCAGGGGCTGCCCGGTGATGCGCGCCTTCACCTCATCCTCCCGTCACCGGCGGGAAAAACGCCACCTCGTCGCCGTCCCGCACCGTGCGATCCAGCGCGGCATACTCCAGATTCACCGCCGCGAGCAGATTCGGCGGCGGCGCTTCGCCCGCCGCGACACACGCCCACACGTCCGCCACCGTGGCGCTGCCGCCGAGATCGATCTGCTCCGCCTCGCGCCCCATGCGCTCGCGCAGACTGGCAAAATATCTGACCCTGATCGTCATCCTGGTGTGTCTCCACGTCGTTTGCGCACGCGGGAACGCTAGCCTATGATTCGTACTTTGCAAGTTTAGCCCGGAAATGCCACCAGCATCCGGGGAGCTGGCGAAACCGCCAGAACCGGGAGAGGACGGCGGCGTAAACACCGTGTCATCGTTCGGCGATCGTGAACAATGCCAGATCTTCCCTGCCATCCATTCACTTACCGGCCAGCCGCTGGCCGGCGGGTGAGATTTTCCGGCTAGCCACCGTTCTGCAACGCTTCGAGAACCCGAGGACCTTCCGCAAACCCCCAGTGATCATGGCGGATCTGACCCATTTCAACAGCGCCGGCGAGGCGCACATGGTCGACGTCGGTGCGAAGGATGCAACGCGCCGCCGTGCGGTGGCAAGCGGTTGCATTCGGATGCAGCCCACCACCCTCGCGCTGATCCAGCAAGGCGGACACAAGAAAGGCGACGTGCTGGGTGTGGCACGGGTGGCCGGTATCATGGCCGCCAAGCGCACCTCCGATCTGATCCCGCTGTGCCATCCCATCGCGCTCACCAATGTCGAGCTGGCACTCGAGCCGGTAGCCGATCAGCACCTGGTACGCTGCCGCGCCGAGGTGCAGACGGTAGGGCCGACGGGCGTGGAAATGGAAGCCCTGACCGCGGTGCAGGTCGCCCTGCTCACCGTCTACGACATGTGCAAGGCGGTGGACCGGGGCATGGTCATCGACGCCGTTCAGCTGCTGGAAAAGTCCGGAGGCAAGTCCGGCACCTGGACACGCGAATAGCCGCGACCGCGCCGCCGGGACGGCATGGAACCGCGAAGGCAGCGCGCCCGGCACCATATCCGCTGACCGTCATGCACGAGCACGCACATTGGCATCACGACGGTGACGAAGGCGATCGCAGCCTCCTGATCGCCCTCGCCCTGACGCTGGGCTACGCCGCGGTCGAGGCGCTCGGCGGGTGGTGGTCCGGCTCGCTCGCGCTGCTCAGCGACGCAGGGCACATGGTGACCGACGCAACTGCGCTCGGCCTCGCCGCTCTGGCTGCAGCCGTCGCGCGCCGGCCACCCGACCATCGCCACTCCTACGGCATGGCGCGCGCCGAAATCGTCGCGGCGCTCATCAACTCGCTGTTCATGTTGCTGGTGGTGGTCGGGGTGGTGAGCTCCGCCGTCAACCGGCTGCAGGCGCCGAGACCGGTTGCCGGCGAAACGGTGATTGCGGTGGCGCTGGTGGGTCTGCTGGTCAATATCGCTGTGGCATTGCTGTTGAGTCATGGCACCCGGACGCTGAACACGCGGGCCGCATTCCTGCACGTGCTGGGGGACCTGCTGGGCTCGATCGCCGCCCTCGCCTCCGGCGCCGTGATCACCGCCACCGGGTGGACCCCCGTCGATCCGTTGCTGTCGCTGTTGATCTGTGCGCTGATCCTGTACTCCAGCCTGCGGCTGCTGCGCGAAGTGCTGCACGTGATCATGGAAGGCGTACCTCTGCACCTCAGCCTGCCCGAGGTGGGCCAGGTCATGGCCCAGACCGAAGGCGTGGCCTCGGTGCACGACCTGCACATCTGGACCCTCGCCTCGGGCCGGGTGGTGCTCTCCGCCCACGTGGTGGTGCAGGACATGGCCGCCTGGGAGGCAACCCTGGCGAGACTTCGCGAAGCGCTATTGGAGGGTTTCGCGATCGACCACGTCACCCTGCAACCCGAACCCGCCGCCCAGGTTCTGCGACCGATGGCCTATCCCGGCAACCGCGGTGTCTGATCGCAGGAGCGGTTCGCGAACCCCCTGCAACCGCAGCCTCATGGCCATGTCCGGAAGGCGAAACCCACCCCCACCTGTGCGAGCGCCACCTGGCGGCACGATTGCGGCCCAAAGGGCCGCGCTCCCTCGCGTTTCCGGCCCTCGCGCGCCACCGTCTCCGTGGAGTCCCAATACCGGCGGCGCTTGCGCGCCGCAGGATCGAGTGCGCAGCCCCGTTCCCACGGTGCCGGCATTCAGGCCGGCGGGAGCCACCTACACCCGCAGGAAACCATGCTCCTGCCAAGGACGAACGAGCCTACCTGTGGGAGCGTCGCTCCCGGCGGCGCGATTGCGGCCCGCAGGGGCCGCGCTGCCGCCTGCCCCTCATGCAAGGTTCGAACGCCGCGGTGCGCTGCGCGGTTTCCTGCCGCGTTCGTGCACGTACCGCGCCCTACAGCTCTTGCGATACACCTCTCCGCCCTGTTCCTGAAACTCGCGGGCCTTTTCCTGCAGACCCTGCTCCATCGCCGTCTGCACGTCGCCGATGCCCTTGTCGCGCGCGTAATCGCGCACGTCCTGGGTGATCTTCATGGAGCAGAAATGCGGTCCGCACATGGAGCAGAAATGGGCGAGCTTGGCGGACTCCTTGGGCAGGGTCTCGTCGTGGAACTCCTGTGCCTTTTCGGGATCCAGTCCGAGGTTGAACTGGTCCTGCCAGCGGAACTCGAAGCGCGCCTTGGACAGGGCGTTGTCGCGCAGCTGAGCGCCGGGATGACCCTTGCCGAGATCGGCCGCGTGCGCCGCGATCTTGTAGGTGACGATGCCGTCGCGCACGTCCTGCTTGTTGGGCAGCCCCAGGTGCTCCTTCGGTGTGACATAGCACAGCATGGCGCAACCGTACCAGCCGATCATGGCGGCGCCGATCGCGGAAGTGATGTGGTCGTAGCCGGGCGCGATGTCGGTGGTCAGCGGCCCCAGCGTATAGAACGGCGCCTCGTAGCAGTCCTGCAGCTCCTTCTCCATGTTGACCTTGATGAGCTGCATGGGCACGTGACCCGGTCCTTCGATCATCACCTGCACGTCCTGGTCCCAGGCGATGCGCGTGAGCTCCCCGAGCGTGCGCAGCTCGGCGAACTGGGCGTCGTCGTTGGCGTCGGCGATGGAGCCAGGACGCAGGCCGTCGCCCAGCGAGAACGACACGTCGTAGGCCTTCATGATCTCGCAGATTTCGGCGAAGCGCGTATACAGGAAATTCTCCTGATGATGTGCGAGACACCACTTCGCTAGGATCGACCCGCCGCGCGACACGATGCCCGTGACGCGCCGTGCGGTCAGCGGCACGAACGCCAGCCGCACGCCGGCGTGGATGGTGAAGTAATCCACACCCTGCTCGGCCTGCTCGATGAGGGTGTCGCGAAAGATCTCCCAGGTGAGCTCCTCGGCCTTGCCGTGCACCTTTTCCAGTGCCTGGTAGATCGGCACCGTACCGATCGGGACCGGCGCGTTGCGCAGTATCCACTCGCGCGTTTCGTGGATGTTCCTGCCCGTGGAAAGATCCATGACCGTGTCCGCGCCCCAGCGGATGGCCCACAGCATCTTCTCCACTTCCTCCTCGATGGAGGAGGACAGTGCCGAATTGCCGAGGTTGGCGTTGACCTTTACCAGGAAGTTGCGCCCGATGACCATGGGCTCGAGCTCGGGATGATTGATGTTCGCAGGAATGATGGCGCGCCCGCGCGCCACCTCGTCGCGCACGAACTCCGGCGTGATACGCTCCGGGATGGCGGCGCCGAACGCCACACCGGGATGCCGGCGCAGCAGTCCCTGCTCGCGCACCGCGTCCAGACGCAGGCTCTCGCGCAGGGCCACGAACTCCATCTCCGGCGTAACGATGCCGCGGCGCGCATAGTGCATCTGCGACACGTTGCCGCCGGACGCCGCACGCCGCGGCGTGCGCAGATGCTCGAAACGCAGCGCCGCGAGCTCCATATCCGAATTGCGCTCGCGCCCGTATGCGGAAGAGGGCTCGTCGAGCAGCACCGTGTCGTGGCGCGCCTCGATCCAGCCGCCGCGCACCTCGGGCAGACCGAGCCGCAGGTCCGCGATGACCGCGGGATCGGTATACGGGCCCGAGGTATCGTAGAGCGTCACCGGCGGATTCTGTTGCGCCCCGAAGCCGGCAGGCGTATCGGACTGGCTGACTTCACGCATGGGCACCCGAACATCGGGTCGGCTGCCCTGCACGTAGATCTTGCGCGAGTTGGGAAATGGCTGGATGGCAGTGGCGCGCACCTGCGCGGCCCGCTGCAGGAATTCGTCGGCGATGGCGCTCATGATCGTGACCCTGGATGGCGAACGGGCACGGGAGGGCGCGAAGGGACAAGCCGTAAGGCTTTCCTACGCCGGCATTAACCGGGTCAGGTTCGAAGGGTTTCTCTCAGCCCCGCAGTACGGAGCACCCCCAGCCGTGTAGGGAGAACTTAGCCCATGCATGCAACCCTGGCAAGCGCACGATGCGAGCGGGCCGGGCGCTACTGTGACGGACAGTGCCGATCGTTCGGCGCAGGCAGGGCTCGCGGACGTCCCACTTGCCTGGACCTGCCAAACCCTCTACCCTTTAGCCTCGAATCGCAATACGAAAAAACAACATGGCCGAGCTGAACCTCGAGCAGGCACGTCACAACATGATCGAGCAGCAGATCCGCACCTGGGAGGTGCTCGATCCGCGCGTGCTCGACGTGCTGGCCTCCACGCCGCGCGAGTCCTTCGTACCCGAGCGCTATCGCAAGCTCGCCTTCACCGACGTGCAGATTCCCCTCGGTCACGGCCAGGTCATGATGGAGCCAAAGCTCGAGGGGCGCGTGCTGCAGTCGCTGGAGATCCGCCCCGAGGATTCGATCCTCGAGATCGGTACAGGCAGCGGCTATCTCACTGCGTGCCTCGCGCGTCTCGGCCGCAAGGTGCACAGCGTCGACATTTTCCCGGAATTCACCGATTCGGCCCGCGTGCATCTCGCCTCCCACGGCCTGGACAACGTGAGCCTGAGCACGGCCGACGCCGCCACAGGCTGGATGGAGGGCGGACCCTACGATGTGATTGCCCTCACGGGCTCCTTGCCCCTGTTTCCCGAGGCCTACCCCCGGGCCCTCGCCGCGGGTGGGCGCATGTTCGTCATCGTCGGCGAACTACCCGTAATGGAAGCCTTGCTGGTCAGGCATGTCGACGAACAGAGCGAGCTGCGCACCAGCCTGTTCGAAACCGAGATTCCTGCGCTCGTCAACGCACCGCAGCCCCAGCGCTTCTCGCTGTAGCCTGCATATCTCACCGGGCCGCGGTAATGCGACAGACTGCACTCGAGGCAATGGGAATCCTGTCGAGCCCCGAGCGGCGCGGTTTTGTGCAGAGACACCTGTCCCGGCCCTGGCTGGTTCTCGTGCGCCCGCGCCGGCACCCGGGATCGCAGTGAAATATGCGGACTGGCCCGGGTCGGGACTGGCACATGCGTCATATCACGCCGCGGGAGCTGCAGACATGGCTACGGCAGGACGGTGATGCGCCACTGCTGCTGGACGTGCGCGAGCCATGGGAGTTCCACACCTGCCACATCGAAGACTCGCAGCTGATCCCCATGGGACGCATCGCCGAGGCGGTCTCCACGCTGGACCAGGAGCGCGACATCGTGGTGATCTGTCACCACGGCATCCGCAGCCGGCAGGTAGCCTACTATCTGGAGCGAATGGGCTTCGGGAAAGTGATCAATCTGACAGGAGGAGTCGATGCCTGGGCGCGTGATGTCGACCCGCAAATGGCTGTCTACTGAGGTGGGAAGCGTGCGCCGCACCGCGACGGGCGTGATGGCCGCGGCTTTGCTGCTGGCGGTGAGTCTGGCGCGAGCCGAAGACTTGTTCGACATCTACGTGCTCGCCGCAAAGGCCGACCCGCAGATCCAGGCGGCCGCGGCCGCACACGAGGCGGCGCTGCAGGCGGTGCCCGAGGCGCGCGCCCTGCTGCTGCCGAGCGTGGCATTCACGGCGGGCATCGATCGCGACCATCAGGAGGTCACCAACTCGTCGTTTCTGCCGAGCACCACGTCGACCTTCAACACCAAGCAGTACGCCCTGAGCCTGAGCCAGCCCGTGTACGACCGCCAGCTGTGGCTGCAACTGGAGCAGTCCCATGCCCGGGTCGCGCAGGCCGACGCCCAGTACGCATCCGCCCTGCAATCGCTGGCGGTGCGGGTTGCCACCGCCTACTTCAACGTGCTCGCCGCCGCCGACACGCTGGGATACACCCGGGCGGAAAAGAGCGCCATCGCGCGCCAGCTGGAACAGGCCAGGCAGCGCTTCCAGGTGGGGCTCACCGCCATCACCGATGTGCAGGAGGCGCAGGCAAGCTACGATCTGAGCGTCTCGCAGGAAATCGCCGCGAACAACCAGCTGTCCGTCGCGCGCGAGGCGTTGCGCGAGATCACCGGCCATTATCACCAGAACCTGGCGGCCCCGCGCGAGAACATCCCGCTGATTACTCCCGAGCCGAGCATCGACGAATGGGTGCGCATTGCACTCGAGCAGAACTTCGATCTGCTGGCTTCGGAGGCGGCCGCGGAAGTGGCGCGCCAGGAAGTCCGCGTACAACGTTCACAGCACCTGCCCACCGTGGACCTCAACGCGACCCACAGCTACAGCGACGTCGGCGGCGGCAGCTTCGGCGGGCGCAATACCGAGGACAGCAGCATCGGGCTGCAGCTCACGTTGCCGATCTACAGCGGCGGCCTGGTCACCGCGCGCACGCGCGAGGCTTCCCACCTTTACCAGCAGGCGCAACAGCAGCTCGAGGAAGTCCGCCGCGCGACCGAGCGCCAGAGCCGCACTGCCTACCTGAATACGGTCGCGGACAAGAGCCAGGTCGAGGCCCTGGGTGCGGCGGTGAAATCCAACCAGACGGCGCTGCAGGCAGCGGAAGCCGGCAACGAAGTGGGCACCCGTACCATCGTCGATGTGCTCGATGCCCAGGGCAATCTGTACGGTGCGCAGCGCGACTACTCGCGGGCACGCTACGATTACCTGCTGAGCACGCTGCAGCTGAAGCAGGCGGCGGGAACGCTGAGCGCGACCGACGTGAAGCAGCTCAACGACCTGATGAAGTGATTCCTGCGCGCCACGCGTGGCGCACGTGCGGTGCACGCCCCATGCAGATCCCGACCCCGGCGCTGGCCCGGGCCGCAGACAGCCAGTTACTGATTACCGATATGCAGGTGCGCCTTGCAGGCGCCATGCAGGCGGCAGTGCGTGCGAGCGTTCTGCACCAGTGCGGGATTGTGCTGCGGGCAGCGAATCTGTTGCAGGTTCCGGTGCTGGTTACCGAGCAGTATCCCAAGGGACTCGGACCCACCGAGCCGCAACTGGCCGAGCTGCTCCCCCCCTCCGCGCGGCGCTACACCAAGACTGGGTTCTCGTGCTGCAGCGCCGAAGGGTTTCCGGCGCCAGTTACGGCAGGCGGGCGCGGGCAGGTGGTCATCGTCGGCATGGAAGCGCACGTGTGCGTGCTGCAGACCGCCTTCGACCTGCAGCTGCAGGGCGCACAGGTGTTCGTAGTCGAGGATGCCGTGTGCTCGCGTCGCGAGTCGAACTGGCGCAATGCCATGGAGCGCCTGCGCCAGGCGGGAGTCGTCGTCACCAACAGCGAATCGGTGCTTTTCGAGTGGATGGGTGACGCCGGTCACGAGCATTTCAAGGCCATTTCCGCGCTGCTGCGCTGAAGTGTTTTTCGCGTGCGAAAGCCACGCGCCTCCTCCAGCACGCGTGGGAGCATCGCTCCGGGCGGCGCGATTGCAGCCCGAAGGGGCGGCGTTCCCCTTCATTCCCGGCCAGGGTTCCCCCGCGGGGATCGAATCACCCTACGGCATGCCTCTTTCGCCGGCGTCGTCGATGGCGGGCGGTACGCTCGGCGCCGGCGCCTCTGCCGAAATCAGCGGCTCGACCATTTCCATCAGCCGCTCCAGCGCACCGCGATTGCGCTCCACCACCTGGCGCGCCCGCTCGCCTGCGGCGTGGCGCAGATTGGCATCGCGCAGCAGGGAAGCGGCTACGCCGGCAAGCTCGGCGACGTCGTGCACTTGCCACGCCGCACCTTCGGTGATCAGGAGCCGGGCGATCTCCTCGAAGTTGAAGGTGTGCGGTCCGAAGATCACCGGCACCCCGAGCGCCGCGGGCTCCAGCATGTTGTGTCCGCCGGTCGGCACCAGGCTGCCGCCCACGAAGGCGACGTCGGAGGCGGCGTAGAACAGCATCAGCTCGCCCATGCTGTCGCCGAGGAACACGTCGGCGTCGCCGGGGCAGCGTGCTCCAGAGCTGCGCAACACCACCCGGTAGCCGTTGCGCCGGCACAGGGCGGCCACCCGCCCGAAGCGCTCCGGATGCCGGGGCACCAGCACCAGCAGGCAGGCAGGCAGGCTCAGGCGGACCTGCGCAAAGGCTTGCAGCACCTGTTCCTCCTCACCTTCATGCGTGCTCGCCACAATCCAGACCGGGCGGTTCACACCGCAGGTACGGCGCAGCACGGCCGCCTGCTCGCGCAGGCTCGCCGGCAGGCGCAGGTCGAACTTGATGCTGCCCGTCACCTGCACCCGTGCGGACGGTGCGCCGAGCGCCAGAAAACGTTCGGCATCGGCCCGACTCTGCGCGGCCACGACAGTAACGTTTTTCAGCGTGCCTGCGATCAGGCGGCGCACCCGGCGGTAACCGGCGAAGGAGCGCGTCCCCAACCGCGCGTTGGCGATGACCAGCGGGATGTTGCGGGTGCCGCAGGCATGGAACAGGTTGGGCCAGAGCTCGGTTTCCATGATCAGAACCGCGCGCGGGCGGATGCGACCCAGGAAGCGCGCCACGGCATCAGGCAGGTCATAGGGCGAGTAGACGTGCTGCACGCTGGCGCCGAACGCCTCCAGCACCCGCTGCGAGCCGGTGGGCGTCACGGTCGTGACCACGATCGGCACCTGCGGATGGCGCTTGCGCAGCAGCTGCACCAGCGGCACCGCCGCCGTCACCTCGCCCACAGAGACCGCATGCACCCACAGCGGTGCAGGCCCTTGCGCGTGGGGGATGAAGCCAAAGCGCTCGGGCCAGCGCTGCCAGTAAGCGCGTTGCGCGATGCCGCGCCAGGCAAGGCGCCCCACCACCAGCGGGGCAAGCAGATAAAGCAGGAGACTGTAGACCAGGCGCACGAACCGCGGATCCCGGGGGCGGCGCAGGCTTATGCGCGCGGCGCGGACAGCTTGCGCGCGTCGAGCCAGTCCAGATACTCCGGCACCCCCTGCTCTACGGCGCGGAACTCCGCGGTGTAGCCCGCCGAGCGCAACGCACCGATGTCGGCCTGGGTGTAGCTCTGATAGCGCCCGCGCAGGTGGTCGGGAAAGGGGATGTACTCGATGTGTCCGCGACCGTGCCAGCGCAGCACGGCGCGTGCCAGGTCGTTGAAGGTCTGGCTGCGCCCGGTTCCGACGTTGAAGATGCCCAAACAATGTGGGTGATCCAGCAGCCACAGCTTCACGGCACAGGTATCGGCAACATGGACGAAGTCGCGGCGTTGCTCGCCGTCCCCGTAGCCGTCACTGCCTTCGAACAGTTTGACGCGCCCTTCGGCGAGCACCTGGCCGTGGAAGTGCCAGGCGACGCTCGCCATGGTGCCCTTGTGCTGTTCGCGTGGACCGTAGACATTGAAGTATCGCAGGCCCACGATCTGACTCGGCGCCGAAGGCAGGAGCCGGCGCACGTATTCGTCGAACAGGAATTTCGAATAGCCGTAGACATTGAGCGGCGCCTCGTTGCAGCGTTCCTCGCGAAATGCCGTGCCGGCACCGTAGACCGACGCCGAGGAGGCGTACACCAGCGGGATGCGGCGCTCCAGACTGTAATGCAGCAGAATCTTGGAGTACTCGTAATTGTTGGCGAGCATGTAGCGTCCGTCCCATTCCGTGGTGGCGGAGCAGGCCCCGAGATGGAAGATCGCCTGCACCGCTTCCGCGGGCTCGCGTCCGGCGCGCAGTCCGGCCAGAAACGCCTCCTTGTCCGAGTAGTCCAGAACGTCGCAGTCGACCAGGTTGGTGAACTTGGTGCCGTCGCACAGGTCGTCCACCACCAGCAGGTCGCTGCGCCCACGGGCATTGAGGGCGGCCACCAGATTGCTGCCGATGAAACCTGCCCCACCGGTCACGATGATCACGCCGCTTCTCCTCGTGTTGGCTATGACCCGGCGCGTATGCCGGCAATGAGGGCGCTGGTCGAGCAGCCGGGCTCCAAGGGTACGATCTCCACCCTTCCGCCGTGCTCGCGCACGCAGTCCTGCCCGGCCACTTCCCCGGGGCGGTAATCGCCGCCCTTCACCAGGCAGTCCGGCAGTACCCGGCAGATCAGCCGCTCGGGGGTGTCTTCGGAGAACGGCACGACCCAGTCCACGGCAGCGAGCCCCGCGAGCACGGCCATGCGCCGCTCGACCTTGTTGACGGGCCGCCCCGGACCCTTGAGCCGGCACACCGAGGCATCGTCGTTGACCGCCACGATCAGCCGGTCGCCGTAGCGGCGCGCCTGCTCCAGGTAGGCAACGTGACCGGCGTGCAGCAGGTCGAAGCAGCCGTTGGTCATGACGATGCTTTCGCCGTGGGCACGCGCATCGGCCACCATCTGCAGCAGCTGTTCCTCGCGGAAAACGCCGCGTCCCGCGGACTGTCGGCTCTGCAGCGTCCGGCGCAGCTCCGGCACGCTCACGGTCGCCGTGCCGAGCTTGCCGACCACGATGCCCGCGGCGGTGTTGGCGAGCGCAGTGGCGGCAGGGAGGTCCTGTCCGGCGGCCAGCGCCGCGCCCAACACTGCGATCACCGTATCGCCGGCGCCGGTCACGTCGTAGACTTCGCGCGCCTCCGCCGGAAGATGCAAGGGCTCGGCATCTCGGCGCAGCAGCGTCATCCCATGCTCGCCGCGGGTGATCAGCAGGGCAGCGAATTCGTGCAGGCGCAGCAAAGCCCGCCCCTTCTCCACCAGCTCGCGCTCGCCATGACAGGGTCCGACCACCGCCTCCAGCTCGGCGAGATTGGGCGTGACCACGGTGGCGCCGCGGTACACGGCGAACTCGCGCTGCTTGGGATCGACCAGCACCGGGCGACCGGCGCGCCGCGCCGCCTCGATCAACGCCGGAGCCTGCACCAGCGCGCCCTTGCCATAGTCCGAGAGCAGCGCGACGCCGCACTCGGGAAGACGCCGGGTAAATTCGGCAACAGTGGACGCGGTGTCGAAGCTCGGTGTCGGATTCTCGAAATCCAGCCGGATCAGCTGCTGGTTGCGGCTCAGCACGCGCAGCTTGGTGATCGTGGCGAAGCCCGGCTCGCGCTGCAGCACGCAGTGCACGCCCGCCGCTTCCAGATGTCGCACCAGGAGATCGGCGGCCTCGTCGTTGCCGGTGACGCCGAACACGGTCGCCTTGCCGCCGAGTGCGGCGATGTTGAGCGCCACGTTCCCCGCCCCGCCGGGGCGCGCTTCGGTGTGCTCGACGCGCACCACCGGCACCGGCGCCTCGGGAGAGATGCGCGCCGCGGGTCCCTGCCAGTAACGGTCCAGCATGACGTCGCCCGCGACCAGCACGCGGGCGGAATCGAATGGGGGAAGCTGCGGGGTCATGGAAAAAACGCGTCAGTGCGATGTGCGGCGGATGATAGCACAGCGCTTCCAGGCCCCTGTTTCTCTGCAATCCGGAGCGTGCGAGGTCAGGGGCATGAGCGCGGCCCTGCGGGCCGCCGTCGCGCCGCCGGGAGCGACGCTCCCACAGTGGAACCTCCCACAGGTGGAAGCACCCACCGGCGGCAGCACGCTCGGGGCGGAAACACTGCCCAGTGTCGTTTCAAACCTGCCGTGCACGGCACACCGCCCGTGGGAGCGGGGCTGCGCACCGCGATCTTGCGGCGCGTAGCGCCGCCGTCTTTCAAACCCGTGAGCATGGGAGCCCCGTTCAGGTGCTCGGTTCTCGCAGGCGGTCACGACAGGCGATAGGCCCGCTGAGGACATGGCGGCTTGGGTCGTGCCGCGGCCGCAACGTATACTGCGCGAATTTGACACCGGCACCCGTGAGTACCGTCCATACGATTTTCTCCTGGCGGCTTCTCTCTCCGCGCTACTGGCTGACCTGGGTCCTGCTGGGCGTCGGCTGGCTCGCCGCGCAGCTTCCCTACCCTGCGCAGATGGCGCTCGGGCGGGGCTTCGGGCGACTGATGGGCGTCCTCGGCAGGCGCCGCCGCGAGATTGCCATCGTCAACCTGCGCCTATGCTTTCCCGACCACACACCGCAGCAGCGCGACACCATCCTGCAAGGACATTTCGCCTCTCTGGGGATGAGCATGATGGAAATGGCGCTGTGCTGGTTCGCCTCTCCGCAGCGGCTACGCCGGCTTTCGCACGTGGAGGGCGTGGAGCATCTGCACGCGGCGCTGCGCGCCGGAAAGGGCGCCATCCTGCTGAGCGGGCACTTCACCACCCTGGAGATCGGGGCCACGCTGCTCTCGCTCGAAGTGCCCATGACCGCCATGTATCGCGACCACAAGAACGCGCTGTTCGACGCCGTCATGAAGCGCGGGCGCGACCGCTTCGCCGCCCACGGCACGGTCATCGCCCGCGGTGACATCCGCGCCATGGTGCGCAGCCTGCGCCACAACCTGCCGGTGTGGTATGCCCCAGACCAGAACTACGGGCGCGAGCACAGCATCTTCGTGCCCTTCTTTGGCGTTCCGGCCGCCACGATCACCGCCACCTCGCGCCTGGCGCGCATGAGCGGTGCGCCCGTGGTGCCCTTTTATCAACAGCGCCTGGCGGACGGCTCGGGCTATCGCCTGGTGGTGTGCCCGGCGCTCGAGGACTTCCCGGGCGCCAGTGCCGAGCAGGACACCCGTCGCATCAATGCACTCATCGAGAGCTGGATCGTGCAGATGCCGGAACAGTATCTTTGGGTACATCGGCGCTTCAAGACCCGCCCGGAAGGCACGCCGGACGTATATGCGCGCGCCTGAAGTGATGATAGACCTGCCGGCGCGCGACGATGTCGAGCGCATCCTGGTGCTCAAGTGGAGTGCCATGGGCGATGTGGTGATGGCCACCGCGCTGTTCGAGGATATCCACCGGGCATTCCCCGGCCGGGTGCTGGACCTGAACACGCTGCCGGCGTGGGCGGGGCTGCTGCGCGGTGATCCTCGCTTCCATCGGGTGTTCGCTCCCGAGGTGCGCGGCGCACCGACCGCTCGCCGCCGCCCGTGAGTGGCTGCACGAAGTGCGCGCCGGGCGCTACGATCTGGTGATCGACCTGCAGGCCACCGACCGCTCGCGAATTCTGCTCAGCCTGCTGTGGCTCGGCGGGCGTCAGATCCGCTATCGCATCGGCAACAACCGCGAGTTCCCCTACAACGTCCAGCCTGTAGACCTGCCGCGCACCGCGCACGGCTTCGATCGCATGCGTGCCGCACTTCAGGCCGGTGGCATCCCGACGCATACCGAGCGCCCGGTGCTGCACATACCCGCGCGCAACCGGGAGCGGGCCGGCGAGCTCATGAGGGCAAACGGGCTCACCGCCGGCACCTACGCTGTGCTGTTTCCCGGCTCGCAGGCCGCCGGGTACCTGAAGCGCTGGGGTGCGGAACGTTATGCAGCGCTGGCGCAGGCGCTGCACAGGCAAGGGCTGCAACGGATCGCTGTCATCGGCGGTCCGGACGAGATCGACGAGTGCCGGCGCATCGCCGCACTGTGCGCCGGCCCGTGGCTGATCGATCTCGCGGGACGTACCGAAATTCTCGACATCGTCCCGATCTGCGAAGGCGCACGGCTGATGGTGGCAAACGATACCGGCACCGCCCACGTCGCTTCGGCCACCGGCCGGCCGCTCCTGGTGATCTGCGGGCCGACCGACCCCGCGCGGGTCAAGCCCCTGGGCGCTGCGGTCACCACCCTGCAGGCTGCTGCGCTGCCCTGCATCAACTGCTATGCCAAGACCTGCCCGAACGGGCACGCCTGCATGAGCGCCATCACACCGCAACTCGTCCTGGAGACGCTGCAGGCGCAGGGCGCCCCACCGGGCATCTGAGGTGGCACGCCGGCGCGGCGAATGCGAGTTGTGGAGCGGTTCGCAAGCCGCCCCTGGGCGGCGAATGCGAGTTGTGGAGTGGTTCGCAAACCGCCCCTGCGCGGCGTCATGGGCACGGCGATTGGGCGGCTTCGAGGTGCTAAAGAAGCCCTCCCGACGGCCGATGTGGGCCTCACAAGTTCCCACGGCCCTTGCCTTTTTTGGTCACGACCGCTCGCTTCCGGACCGGGACAGGCAAGCACGACGTCACCTATGGCAGAAGCTTCCCGTTCGCCCCGCGGCGTGCTCCCAGCCCAGGATTTCCGGCGCCGCTTCCAGCGGCTGATCCTGATCGCCTGGACCGTACCACCGGTCTTCGGGCTGACGTTCCTGTTGTTCATCGGGATGTTCACTCCGCGGCAGATGGCCGAGCTCCTGACCACGCCCGGCGAACCGGTTTTCGTGCTGGCCTGGCTGGCCTTCGCGCTGTGGTATTTCCGCCGGCTATGCCACCCGGTGGAGAAGTTCCTGCGCAATCCGGAGCGGACCGACCTGGAGCGCGTCGAGGCCTGTCTGAGCCGCTTTCCACGGCACTTCTGGGGCATGTTCCTGCTCTACCTGCTTCAGGCACCGAGCTCGGTGCTGCTCAGCGCGCGTTTCTTCTCCGGCTTCGACGCCACACCCGTTCACTGGTTCCGCATCCATCTCGTCGCCCTCTGCGTTTCCATCATCGTCGGCCTGCCCCTGTTCTTCCGCATCCTCGACCTGTTCGGGCAGGTGGCCTCGGCGCTCCCGCTGCAACGCCCCCACGTCACGGTCAAGACCAAGGTATTCCTGATCGGCGCGCTGGTGCCGCTGCTGATCGACACCATGCTGGTGCAGTACTACTGGACGCGCACCGGCTATTTCACGCTCGAGACGTTCTGGGTCTGGCTCACGCTGGAGGTGCTGGCGGTCCTCGGCAGCATCATGTTCGTGCACAGCTTCCGGCAGTCGTTGCAGCCGCTCGAAAGTCTGATCCGTCGCGGCCCGCTGCCGGCGGTGGCGAGTGAGAGTACGCTTCTGCCGCGTTCCACCGACGAGCTCGGCGTGCTCACGACCGGCTACCGCACGCTGCTGCAGAGCCTGGACTGGCACCGGACCATCCTGCAGATCGGCGCCCGCATGACCGGCACTGTCGGCAGGCGCAGCGCACTGGGCGAGACCATCGTGGAGGTCGTCGGCGTGTGCCGGCGTGCGCTCGAGTGCGACCAGGTCATCCTGTTGCTGTACGAGCCGAATGCGAACGCGCTGCTGGCGGTGGGACGCACCGGTGCATCCTACGAGCCGCAGGGGCACTTCCGAGTGCCGCTCGATCATCCTACCGTGGCGACCTGGGTGTTCCGGGAAAACGCCACGGTGACCGTGCCCGAGGTCGCCACCGACCCGCGCGTCTGCTCCACCATGCGCGATCACTTCAAGGCGCGCTCGGTGCTCGCAACGCCCCTGCGCGTGGACGGCAATGTGATCGGGGTGATCGTCGCGATGCACATCCGGCATGCGGTGCGCTACGGCGACTACGAGCGTTCCCTGATCCAGGCGCTGGCCCACGAAGCCGCCATCGCCGTGCACCGCCATGTGCTGGAGCGCCAGCACGAGGCGGCCGAGGCCAGCCGGCGCGAACGCGAGGAGCAGGTGCGCCTGCTGCTGGATCACTCGGCGGAGGCCATATTCGGCGCGGATCTCGGAGGCAGATGCACCTTCGTCAACGCGGCCTGCCTGCGCATGCTGGGCTATGCGCGCGAGGAGGAGCTGCTGGGACGCAACATGCACGAGCTGATTCATCACAGCTTTGCCGACGGGACCCCCTTCCCGCAGGCCGCGTGCACGGTGGGCAATGCCACCAGGAACGGCAAGAGCGCGCATTCCGATCGCGAGGTGCACTGGCGCGCCGACGGCACCAGCTTCCCGGTGGAATGGTGGTCGCGCCCCGTGTACAAGGACGGGCAGATCATCGGCGCGGTGGTCAACTTCATCGACATCACCCAGCGGCGCCGCTCGGAGGCGACACTCCACCGGCTCAGCGCCTACAACCGCCTGCTGCTGGAGTCGACCAGTGACGGCATCTTCGGTGTCGATCGGGCGCTGCGCTGCACGTTCGCCAACCGCGCCGCAGGCGAGATGCTCGGGATCTCGCCCGACGAGTTGCTCGGCAGAGATATGCATGCGCTGGCACAGCACAGCAGCGAGGACGGCTGCGCGCTGCCGCGCGAGGAGTGCCTGATCTGGCGCTGCATCCGCGAAGAGACCAACTTCTGGTCGGACGGCGAAGTGCTGTGGCGCCGCGGTGGCGAGGCGTTTCCGGTGCAGTACTCCGCCAATCCGATCCGCGAGCACGACCGGGTGACCGGCGCCGTCGTGGTATTTCGCGACGTCGCCGAGGCGCGCGCCATGGCGCGGCAGATGGACTATCTCGCCACACACGACCCGCTGACCGGGCTTGCCAACCGCCGCGAGCTGGAGCGACTGATGGAGCGGGCTCTGGCCAGCGCCCGGCGCGACAGTGTCACGCACGCGCTGTGCTACATGGACCTCGACCAGTTCAAGGTGGTCAACGACAGCTGCGGTCACATGGCGGGCGATGAGCTGCTGCGCCAGCTCACCGCCCTGTTCCACGGCAAAGTGCGCCAGAGCGACACCCTGGCGCGCCTCGGCGGCGACGAGTTCGGACTGCTGTTGGAGTCCTGTCCCATCGAGGAGGCGCTGCTCGTTGCCAACGCGTTGCGCGACGTCGTGCAGAACTTCCGATTCACCTGGGAAGGGCGCACCTTTTCCGTAAGCGTGAGCATTGGCGTCGTCTCCCTGACCGCCGATACGCCCGACCTGGCGAGCGCACTCAGTGCCGCCGACGCCGCCTGCTACATGGCCAAGGACGCCGGGCGCAACCGCTTGCACCTGTGCCAATGCGATGATGCGCAGCTCACCGAACGCCGCGGCGAGATGCAGTGGGTTTCGCGCATCCGTCAGGCGCTCGACGAGGACCGCCTGACCTTGGAGGCACAGCCCATCGTACCGCTGGCGCCCGATGCCGCCGGCTGCCGGCTGCGCTTCGAGGTGCTGGTGCGCATGCTCGGCGACGACGGCGGCAGCATTCCGCCCGGGGCGTTCCTCCCGGCCGCGGAACGCTACAACCTGGCGAGCGATGTCGACCGCTGGGTGCTGCGCAACACCTTCGCCTGCCTGCACCGGCATCGGGCCGCGCTTTCGGGGCTGGATCTGTGCACCATCAATCTGTCCGGACAGTCGATCGGCGACGCACAGATGCGGGCCTACATCGTCGAACAGCTCGAGGCCCTGTCATTGCCGGCACAGAAGATCTGCTTCGAGGTCACCGAGACCGCGGCGGTCGCCAATCTGACCGAAGCCGTACGGTTCATGCACCAGCTCAAGACATTCGGCTGCCGCTTCGCCCTCGACGATTTCGGCAGCGGCATGTCCTCATTCGCCTACCTGAAGAACCTGCCGGTGGATTACCTGAAGATCGACGGAAACTTCGTGTCCCACCTCTCTCGCCAACCCGTCGATCGCGCCATGGTGGAAGCCATCAACCAGGTAGGCCACGTCATGGGCATACGCACCATCGCAGAGTTCGTGGAAGACGCCGAGACCCTGCAGGCACTGATCGACATCGGGGTGGACTATGCGCAGGGCTTCGGCGTCGGAAGGCCGGCGCCGCTGGAGGCGGTGATCCGCGATGCGCAGGCCGCCTCGCCGGTGGACGAAACGCCCGGCACGCTGGTGGCGTCCTGAGGCGCCGACCGGGATTCACGACGGCGAGCGACGCGCAGCGCGGGCGCTGGCGATCGCCAGCGTCAGGACGGTGATCGGAAGTGCCAGCCACAGCAGCGCCGTAGCGTAGATCTGCAGGGCCGCATGATGCCGGGCGGCGAGCACCAGGTAGATGCCGTAGGCACCGTAGTAGGCCAGGAACAGCGCCCCTTCCCAGCGTGCAATCACGTTGCCGGTGAAGAAGATCGGCAGGCACGACACCGCCACCGCGATCATCACCGGAATGTCGAAGTGCAGCGCGGTGCTGGAAACCGCCACCCCGTGCGGCGATACGGCAGCGGCGGCACCCAGCACCGCCAGGATGTTGAACAGATTGCTGCCAATAACGTTGCCCACCGCGATGTCGCGTTCCCCGCGCAGACTCGCCACCACCGATGTGGCGACCTCCGGCAGCGAGGTTCCGGCGGCGACGATGGTGAGTCCGATCACCAGCTCGCTGACACCGAGCCGGCGCGCAAAGGCAACCGCCCCCTCCACCAGCCAACGCGACCCCAGCACCAGCAGGGCGATACCGCCCACAATCCGCAGGCTGTCTCGCCAGCAGGTCCCCACTACCGTCCCCAGCTCGTGGGCGTATTCCTCCTGCACCGCCCGCGTCTCACCCCGGCTCTGACGCACCAGGAAGCCGGTGTAGGCAATCACCGCCGCGCAGAGGACCAGGCCGTCGCCGCGCCCGATGGTGCCGTCCAGCCCCATGAGGAACATGGCCACGGAGGCCGCGATCATCAGCGGCACGTCCAGGCGCACCAGCCGCTGGGACACTGCCAGGGGTGCGATCAGCGCGGAGATGCCGAGGATGAACAGCACGTTGAAGATGTTGCTTCCGACGACGTTGCCCACTGCCACGTCGGGCCGCCCGGCGAAGCTTGCGAACACGCTGACGGCCAGCTCGGGCGTGCTGGTTCCGTAGGCGACCACCGTCAGGCCGATGACCAGTGGCGACCAGCCGATTCTTGCTGCGAGCTGCGAGGCGCCATGCACCAAAGCCTCCGCGCCCACCACCAGCATCAGCAGCCCGACGGCGAACAGCAGCAGGGTCATGGGCCGCGTCTCGCTAGGCCGCCTGCTCCGGCTTGTACTGCGCCGGCAGGGGGGGCGCCTTGTCCGGCATGAGCCGGTCGCCGTAGCGCTCGAACTGGCGCTGCTCGTAGAGCTTGGCGTATTTCAGAAACACGTAGAACGTCACCACTACCGAGTTGATGAAGCCCGCCCAGCCGTTCATGAAGTTGCGCTTGAACACATAGCTGCGGATGAAATAGAGCGGCGGATAGAACACCATGATCCATGGACTCGCGCGCGCGCGCTGGGCGCGCTTGTACTGCACCAGACCGGTGGAGTAGCCGTTGATCTTCTCGACCTTGGTATGGATGTCGGTTTCCCCGAAATGGTAGAAGGGCGCCTGCAGGCGCGCGATGCGACCGTCCACCTTGGGCGCCGCGTGCACCGGCATGTCGCTCACCCTGCCCTTGCGTTTGTCGAACAGCCGCAGGTAATGGTTCAAGCGTACGCGCGGGCTGCACATGCGCCAGAAGGTCTGCTCCAGGCGCGCCAACTCGTAGCCGTCGGCGTCGGGCCCGCGCTGCAACAGGGCCTGGATCTCGCGCTGCAGCTCGGCCGACAGCGCCTCGTCGGCGTCGAGCAGCAGTACCCAATCGTGATGCGTGCGCTCCAGTGCCAGCTGCTTCTGCGGACCGTAGCCGAGAAACCGATGCTGGGAGATCAAAGCGCCGTAACGCGCGGCCACGGCCGGAGTCTCGTCGGTGCTGAAGGAATCGAGCACCACGATTTCGTCGGCCCATTTCACGCTTTCCAGGCAGGCCGCCAGGGTGCGGCCGTTGTTGTAGGTGGTCACGAAGACCGAAAGCTTGGTCATGATCGTTGGTCTCGGAGGTCTCGCCGGCGCATGGATTCGCGCCGACCAATGCGCACGCCCATGATAGAGCGGAACGCGCGGGTCTGCCTGCGGATAGAATGGCCTGCGACCGAGCGGGGCGGTGACATCCGGACATGATCTCATCCGTGCACATCATCGGCGGCAAGGCCGCGGCCGGCGCCGAGCGCTTCTACGTGCGCCTGGTGAATGCCCTGCATGCACGCGGCGCACCGGTGCTGGCCTTGGATGTGGCGGACGGCGCTGTGTCCGCCCTGCTCGATGCCGGCGTGCCGCAAGCCCACGCCGCCATGCGCAGCGTCTGGGACCTGCCCTCGCGCTGGCGCATCGGACACCTGGTGCGCAACCGCGCACCGGACATCGTGCAGACCTATATGGGACGCGCCACGCGCCTGACGCGCCTGCCGAGGAAAAACCGGCCGGTGCACGTCGCCCGCCTCGGCGGTTACTACGATCTCAAAGGCTACCGCCATGCCCATGCCTGGGTCGGCAATACCCGGGGCATCTGCGACTATCTCATCCGCAGCGGCCTGCCCGCGGCACGCGTCGCCTGGATCGGGAACTTCGCCGCTCCGGCGCAGACGGTGGGTGCGGCGGAGCTGCAGTCGTTGCGTCAGGCGCTCGGGGTTACGGAGGACGCTCTGGTGGTGGTGAGCGTGGGACGGCTGCATCCGGTCAAGGGTTTCGAGGATCTGCTCGCCGCGCTGGCACGGATGCCGGAGACCATCGGCGAACGTCCGCTGGTCCTGGTGATCGTGGGCGACGGCGCGCAGCGCCAGCGCCTGATCGAGTACGCGGCCCAGCTTGGCATCGCACAGCGGGTGCGCTGGACCGGGTGGCAGGACGATCCTGGCCCGTACTACGCCCTGGCCGATGTCTTCGTCTGTCCCTCACGCCACGAGCCGCTGGGCAACGTGATTCTGGAGGCCTGGAGCTACGCCAGGCCGGTGCTCGCCACCCGCACCGACGGCGCGCTGGAGCTCGTCACCGAGGGCGAGGACGCCTGGCTGACGCCCGTGCAGGATCCCCGCTCGCTGGCCCGCGCACTGCAGGCACTGCTGAACGACGCCGGCCTGCGCAGCGCGCTGGCCGCAGCCGGCCATCGCACCGTCACCCTGCGCCACGGCGAGGCTGCCATCGTGCAGGGTTATCTCGGCTTCTATGCGCGGCTGCTGCGAGGATAGACAAGCGCCTCCCGCTCCGGCGCTGGGGGCGGCGGCGCCCGCCGACGATCGCATTCCCGGGCGTAGGATGGAAAAATAGCGATTCACAACGACGGAGAAACTGTTCATGGCGCCGTCATTCACGCGATTGCTGATGTTGTTCCTGCTGCTGTCCGTGAGCGCATCGCCCCCGGCCGTCGCCCAGCAAAGTGCCGCCGAGATCCTTGAACGGGCACGGGCCCGCTCGCAGGACATCGAGGAGCTGAAGAAGGTCTTGAATGGTCCCGATCAGAACATGCGTCTGACCACGTTCGACGCCATGGTGAACAGCGGCGATCCGGTCATGAAGGAGGTGGCGCTCGATCTGGGGCTGGCGAGCGCCGACAGCCTGTTGCAGGGGCTCGCGTTCAAGGCCGCGATCATGAGCCTGGACCGCGTGCACCTGACCCTGTCTCCGGATCCGGATGCACCGAAGAATGTGCAGGAAATGTCGGCGAGATACATTGCCGAGCGCGGCAGCGATTACGTATTCCCGTTGACGAAGAAGGATCCCCAGACGGGTGTTGCGGAGCTCGACCACCCGACCTACAAGCTGCAGGTCACGGGTACGTTGTTGACCTTCAAGAGGTCCGGTGAAACCGGAACCCTGGATCTACAGGACGACAATTCCCTCAAAGGGATCGTGCGCGGCGGTTACCGGAGCACGCCGACCCAGTTCATATCCGTGGGTCGGATACGCTGAGCGTCGCGACCGCATCACGGTCCTTGGACCGCGATGCGGTGCAGCGCGATGCGTGCGCCGCCGTCCGCGGCGGCACCGAATACGACACGGACCTGGCGCGCCCATACCGGTGCAAAGTCGACATGCGCCCTGCCTGTACTGAACTGCAGTGCGCCACCGGTGATCGGGCGCCAGTGCGTGCCGGTTTCGCTGATGTTGACGAACACCTCCGCCTGAACGGGCAGTGCGCCGGGTTCCGGAACTCCGGTTCCGTCGAATTCGAGCCCTCGGACCCTGCGCTTGTCGCCGCCGAGATCGAGCTCGATCTCCACCGGCCAGTGCGGCACGTCTGCGATCCATGCCGGTGACGCGTCGATGGCGGTCAGATTCACCGCCCGGTGCGCGCCGTCCACCGGCATCACGTTCCAGGCCACCACCCGCACGTCCTGTTCGTGACGGGCGTGCGCCGCAGCGGGGTCGGTGTTGCCGGTAACCGGATTGATTACGGTGAGATGCATCTCCGCCTTTTCCAACAACCGATCCAGTCGCAGGACCGTGCCGACTCCGCTGTTGGCGTGGACCGAAAGCAGCATCCCGACGGGCGTCCTGCCGATCATCAGCAGGCTGCCGCTGTGGCCCTTGCGGATGGGATTGGCGGAGTTGGTGGGTTGAACGCGCAGCAGACTTTCACCGTCATCGTCGATGATGGTCACTGCCAGCTGCGCGACCGTGCCGTCTCCGTTGACCGAACGGATCACTGCAAGTCCGTTATCCCGAATGCGGCGATCGACTACGCGGCTGATCGTCGACAGACCGAACCCGCAGTCGGAAGTGATCGCCCCGTTGACTTCCGCGATGGCGAGATCGTCACCCAGATCGGCGACGGTGACGGCGTCTCCGAGCAGCGGATTCGTGCCTTCCTTGAGAAACGCCGGCACGCCGGTCTCGTCGGCGACATGTTTGGGCAGCAGCGCGAGACACTTGCCGCCGAAGTGGGTCAGGTAGGCTTGCCCGACCTCGAGCTCCGGTCGATCGTAGGCGCGCACCAGCGCCTGAGCGGCCAGTGCCGTTCCCGGCAACGAGAGCCATAGCAGCGACAGGCCGAGCGCGCCGTACCTGAGCGTGGTCATTTCCCGCACGTGCCCGATGGCGCCCGCGGTTTCCAGACCGTGCGCAGGGCCTCCCACAGCGCGCGGAGCGATTGCGGTTTGAATTCATGGTCCACAAACGCATTGGCCAACTGGACGTAGCTGGAGAAGACGGTCAGCAGTCCGATCATCAGTCCGGAAAAGATCGCCAGTCTGTTGTTGATCAGGCGCGTCCAGAAACCAGGACGGAATTCGATCTCCGAACCGCCGAACCGTTCGATGAGGAGGCTTTCGGCAAGCCCAATGCCGGCGACTTGCAGGGTCGGCGCGCCCTGTGCGGCGGAACGCGACCAGACATAGCGCAGATGGCCCCTCGGCCAGACGGTGTCGTGCGCCCTCATCGCCTTTTTCAGCCGCACCTGGTCGCCCAGCATGAGGTCCATTTCCTGCACCAGCTTGCGTTTGGCGGCGGACTGGTCCGATGCCGTGTAGACCGACAGCCGGCCGCTGTTCAGCATGCGGTCGTAGGACCAGGTCACGTCACGGCCGGCGGTGAGCTCGCCCTGGAACGGAAACACCAGAACCGACGTGGCGTCCGGCATTGTTCCGCCGGTCCAAACCAGGTTGGCCTTGCTCGTGAGCGCGATTTCGACGTCGTCGTCCACGGTATGCAATACGCCGATGCGTTTGGGGCTGGCGTTTGCGTCGGCACGCAGGGCGAGCATCAGGCCGGGGTTCGGCTGTGCCTCGAGCAGCGCATGGATGATCCCCTGATGATCGGCGGTACCCGTGCCGCCCAGGGTGAGTATCAGGTCGCCCGCCGAAGCGGAACGCGAGTCCTGCTTTATGCGATAGGCCGGCCAGCTGCCGCACGGAGAGTCGGGGATCCGGATGACCGATGCTTCGGCGGGCAGCTGCTCGTTTCGCGGCAGGCACAGCACAGCACCACCGACGCGCCAGTTGGTCTCGCGGGTGTCGGGCAGATCGATCAGGGCCACGTCCGTGTCTGCGCTCAGGGTGTATTGCCAGGTGACCGGCCGAAGCATGAAAAGAAGTAAAAGGACGAGAAATGCCAGAATCAGGAACGGCACCGAGTACCACGTCAGGCGCAGCAGGCAGAGCCACAGGATCCATAGCGTGGCGCGCAGCCGATGCATCACGCCCTGCGGGTGTCCTGATCCATCCGCAGTACCCACGCGCGCCCGGCCGGCCGGCGTGTGACCCAGGGCCTCGGTCATGCACCCGGCGCCGTCAGCAGCGTCAGCTTCACCGTGGGCAGCTCACGACCGAATCGTTCGCGCAGGATACGGACCTTGGGGGAGCCACCGATCTGATCCTGAGGCAGGTCGCACCAGTAGTCGAAACTGGTGCGCTGGCCGGCGTTGATCAGGTTGCAGGCAACTTCCTCGCTGTTGTCCCCGATCTGGTAGTAGACGTCGGTGGCGCCGAAGGAGTTGACGTAGATGCGTACGAACCGTGCGGCGCCGGCGTCACGGGTGTCCACGACGTAGTAGGTCTGATCGAAGTGCTCGCAGTTGCCAGGGGTGGCGAGCATTGCGATCTCCGTGTCCCTGTACTTGTCGAGGATGTCCCTCCGGGTGCTCTTGTCGTAGGGCAGCCATAGCGGTGTGCCGCCGCTGTCCGCCGGCAAATCCAATCGGAACACGCTGCGGGAGTAGTACGCGCCGTCCCGGGAAATCATGGTCAGACAGACCTCCCGCTCGCCCCGGTCCGGACGGGCGATCACCGCCAGGGATTTCGTGGCGGCTCCGTCGAGGGCGTTGGAGCTCGACACCCCCACAATCACGGTGCCGCTCACCGAGACTTCCGGACTGTAGGTTTCCAGAAAGGAATTGGCATCCAGCTCGGCGACCAGATGAGCTTGTTCGGCTGCCGGAGCACATGCGCCCCATGCGATGAGCAGCGCGACCAGGATCCGCGCGACCAGAGCTCCCACCAGATGATCTCCTTGCAGGCAGTTTTCAGCGTATCCCGCCGTTCTGAGGTGCGGGTTGATCGTTCCAGGGCTCGCAAGAGCATAACCGGCCCTTCGTCCTGGAATCCAGCGCCAGCGGTAGTGGCCGGCCGATCGGTGCGAGAAGTCGGGGTCGGTGACAAACCAGAAGCGCCGTCACGAGCGCTCGGTCCTGCGCACGGGTCTCGTGCGGTGCGACCGCAACTCGGTTGCTCATCATGCGATCGCCCGGAACCACGCTCCGGGCGGCTTGCCCGGCGGGTCGCGGCGGGAAATCACAGCGGGCCGCCAGGCTCCTCCTGCGCCGGCAGTCGTGCCACGTGCCGGCGCTGGGCATACAACCAGCCGAGAAAGAAAGTCAATGTGGCCGGCAGGCGGAAACTTGCGAACTTGAGATCGACCATGCTCATGGTCAGGAACACCAGCACGCCCGCGAGCGCCGGGTAGAACAGGCCGCTGCGCTCCAGATGGAGGCGCCTGTAGTGCCAGGCCAGCGCCGTTGCGAGGACCACCACCCAGAGCAGCCCCACCGCGCCCGTGGACACGAACACCTCGAGAATGAGGTTGTGCGCGGTCGTGCCCAGCTCTCCCGCGACCTCACCCTCGGGCATCAGGTGCTTCACGGTATTCAGTCCGAAGCCGAGCCACGGCGCCTGCGCCAGCGTGGCGTGCCAGAGGGTCGACCAGATCAGGTCACGGTAGTCCAGCGCCAATCCCTTGCGGCTGAAGAACGCCAGCAGCAATGCCAGTCCGCCGACCGCCGCCGCACTCAGCGAGATGCGCACCCACGGCGCGTGGCGGCGTTCGGTCACCAGCAGCACTACCGCCGCCACCGCGACCCCGGCCCAGGCCGCGCGCGACTGCGCCAGGTACAGCAGCCAGGCCGTCGCGCCCACCACGGCGGCGGAGATCAGCGCCAGCAAGCCCCGGGCGCGCATGCCACCGTGCAGATACTGCGGCCACGCGAGCAGCGCAAGCCACAGCACGGTCACGGCGACGTTATTGGCATTGGGGTGATAGCCGTAGAAAGCACCGCGATCGAACGCAAAATTGCCAACGAGCAGTGCGGCGGCGGCAAGATGGAACGTTGCGGACTCGGGCGGGCGCCGCAGCACCCCTGCCAGAAGCACGCCCAGCGGGAACAGCGTCAGGCCGCGGAGCACGTCATAGGTGCCCTTGGCCGAGCGTCGCCAGTCCTCGGAAACCACCGTAAAGAACAGCAGGTACACCACCAGCCACAGGGCGATGTGCTTTACCGTGGGGTCGACGTGCAGCTTGTGGCGGTGACGCCAGGTGACCCACCACGCCCCGCACAGCGTCCAGGACAGGGCATCCAATGGGACGTACAGTCCGAGCACCGGCAGCATCAGCAGCACCAGCTCGTAAATCGCGAGCTTGGGCCTTGAGATTGCGGGTGCGCCGGCGAGCGCCGGTCGATCCGGACAGGCTTCTGTCATGCTCCCACTTGCAATTGGACTTTATCAGCGACGCAGCGCCGGCCGCCTGGCGTTATCCGGCCGGGCGCCAGAGGGCGAGCTCCGATTGCGGCACCAGATGCTGCAGCAGGCGATACACCCGATGATTATAGGTATGCTCCCCAAGGCTGCGGGCGCGCGCACGGGTGGCCAGCGCGTGCGCCTCCCCGGGATGCGCCAGCAGACGCCGCAACTGCTCCAACATCTGCTCCGGCGAACGGCACACCAGTAGCTCGCGCTCCGGCTCGAACAGCCGATCCAGGCCCGGGCGCCAGTCCGCCACCTGGGCGATGCCGTAGCCCGCACATTCGAAACTGCGCATGTTGGTGCCGGCGCGCACCACCTGTGCATGCACGTTCAGGGCGGTCCGGTGCCGAGCGTACACCGCACCCATGTGCCGGTAGGGTATGCGCTGGCGAAAGCAGCCGGGCCGCCGCCAGTAGAGGCGGGTGCGCAGGAAATAGTTGCCGACAATGGTGCTGCGCAACTCCGAGTCGATCAGCCGGGCGAGGTAGGCATCGCGCGCCGGGTCGCGGTTGCCGATGAAGCACACCTCGCGCGGCGTGCCGCGCTCCGCCGGGACCGGGTGATGGACCGACGGATGGTGCGCGAACGGCAGCTCCTCGGCGCTGCGTCCGGTGGCGCGCATCAGGTCTTCACGGTATCCGGGATCGGAGACGTACAGCGACTGGAAAGGTGCCGCGTCTTCGGGCCCGAGCCGCGCGGCGTCAGTGAGCCAGAGCACGTTGCGCTCGGCGTTCCTGAGCTCGCGAAACGCCTCCAGGGTATTGACGAAAATCGCGGCACGATACGACGCACCGTCGAGCCAGGCCGCAAGCGCGCGGCGCCAACTCCGGCGGTCGCGCAAATAGGCCACGCGCTGTGCCGCCGTCACAGGATAGGTCGGTATCCAGCGCACGCGGTCCGGGAACATCTCGCTGAGCGCGGCGAACAGGTAATGGGCAAGAGCGCCCTTCCACGGCTTGGCGACCAGCAGGATATCCAATCGCCAGCCCGCTAGCCGATCCGGGTGCTTGCTGCGACACGCCCGCCACCCCGCACCGCGGCCGCGCGGCGCAACGCCAGGGGAAAGGTGGGCGGGCGCCGCATGAAGCGCTCAGTCTCCGGCCCGGCACACGCGCGGGTCGTCGGCGCGCACCAGGTAGAACTGCGCCTGATCGCCGCGCTGCTCGCGGTTGAGCTGCTCGGAAAGACGGCGAAAGCGCCGCAGCTCGGCGGCGCTGAACAGGCGTTTCCTGCGCTCCGGCATGTTCATGGAGATGTCGCGGCGGTACAGCTCGCTGCCGATGAACTGCGAACTGGTCGCGTCGCACACGGTGTCGTAGATGCGCATGCCGACACCGCGCGCCAGCAGGTCCAGGCTGCTGCGGGTATGCAGGTACAGGTGGCGCGGCGCATCCAGCGACATCCAGTGCTCGCGGTAGGTCTGGAACGCATAGGAATCGGCGACCGGTATGCGGATCAGAATACAGCCGCCCGGCGCCAGCAGTTCGACTGCGTCGGCGAGCACCTCGGCGGGATCCCCCATGTGCTCATAGGAATGATGGAACATGATCAGGTCGAAGCGCTCGTCGCACTGCGCGGACAGCTCGGCAAGCTCGCACTTGTACACCGTGACACCGTTGCGGTAGCGCACGGTCTGCGGCACGAAAGCATCGACGCCCACGCAACGGTGAAACCCGCCGGTCTTCATGCGCAGCAGCAGCTTGCCCTGTCCGCAGCCGACGTCGAGCACGGCGGCGTCGGTGTCGAGTCCGGCCCGCGCCACCCACTGCGCATAATCGAGCCGCTTGGCGAGGAGCGAGGCGAGCGCCCCCAGCGGGCTTCGCCCGTGCAGTGCAAAGATCACCCGGCGCCGGTCGAAGAACCCGCGCAGCGGACTGCTGATCATGCGACTCTGCTTGCGAAAGGAGAAATACTGCGCCGGGTAGTGGCGTGACAGATCGGCGGGCACCTCGGCGATCTGCAGGCAGCCGCAGCTGCGGCACTGGAAGTACTCGAAAGACTCGCGGCTGCCGAACATCATCTCGCGCACCACGTAGGCATGATTGCCGGCCGCGTTGCCGCAGATCCGACAGGCATGTGCCGGTTCGGCCGCGGGTGCGGAGGAGACGGCATGGCGCTCCACGATCGCGGGACGGCGGGAGATCACGGCCTCATCCATTACGCCGGCTCCAGTTCCCGGTACAGGGCAAGCGTCGCTCGCAACATGTCCTGCAGACGGAACGCCGAGCTGCGTGACACCACCGGGCGCCGATCACAAAAGTCTCGCACTCGTTCGACCAGCGCATCCAGATCTCCGCTCGCCACCCGCCCCTCGGGAAACAGCACCGACAGAATCTCGCCGACGCCGCCATGACCGTAACCGGCGACCGGCACTCCGAGGCGCAGTGCCTCGAGCACGGTCCTCCCGAATGATTCCGGCTGCGAGGACAGTGACAGAACCAGGTCCGAAACGGCGAAGATCTCGCGCAGATCGTCTCGGTGGCCGGTGAAAGTGATGGCGCCACCGAGGCCCGCCTGCTGGACGCGCCGCTCGAGCTCGCGCGCATAGCGCTCGCGGCGCGCGTCCGCTCCTCCGACGATCACGCCATGCACCGGGCGCCCCTCGGCGCGCAGCCGCGCCATCAAAGTGATGAACTCCTCATGGCCCTTCAGGCGCGTCAACCGGCCCGGCAGCGTGATGACCATCCGGCCCCGCAGCTGCGGGTAACTTGCATACCACGCCTGCTGCCAGGATTCGGTGGGGCGATAGCCGTAGGGGAACTCGTGCTCGTCCACGCCGCGGTATATTACGCGAATGCGCCCGGGGTCGACACCCGAATAATGCTCGAGCACGTAACGGCGCACGGTGTCCGACACCGCAATGACCCGCTCGCCACGTACCATGATGGCGCTGTAACGGCTCACCGAATAGAGCCCGTGCACGGTGGTGACGAAATGCGGGCGCGTCGCAGGGTCCATGCCGCGCCAGGCGAGCCACGCGATCCAGGCCGGCAGCCGCGAGCGCGCATGCAGGATGTCGACGCGCTGCTCCCCGAGCAGCCGGCGCAGGCGCGGCACCAGCCGCAGGGTGAGCGGCGACTTGCGCCCGATCGGCCAGGCGAAGTGCTCGCTGCCCGCCGCCTGCAGCGTCGCCACCATGCGCCCGCCCGCGGACATGACCAGCGAGCGGCATCCGTCCTGCACCAACGCCTGCCCGACCTCCACGGCGCCGCGCTCCACGCCGCCGGCCTCCAGCGCCGGGAGCACCTGCAGCACCGTCAGAGTGCGGGCGCACGGCCGGGGCGCGGATTCCTGCAGGCAAGCCGGTCGCAAGGCTTCAGAAGCCGAACATGTGATCCAGGCTGAACGTGCCCCGCGCTCCGAGCAGGCCGTGGTAGCCGAACAGTCGGCAGGTGAGATCGCGCACCAGCACGTACGCTCCCCTGGCGCCGGCGCGCGCGCGCTGCCCCGCGTCGAACAGCTCCGAGTAGTGCCACAGCAGCGAGCCGCCGCAGGGAATCTGCACCTCGCGGGTCGCCACCACGTTACCCTGCGCGTCGTGCAGTAGCAGTCGCGTGTCGGAGCGCGGGCGCCAGGGACGCGATGCCGGATAGATCAGGTGGCAGAAGGTATCGAGCGGCTCCGCGCCGAGTCTCAGGAACAGCCGGGAACTGAGCCCTGGCGGGTGGCCGGTGTAGGACTGCGGCTCCCCGCGGTACACCACCGGAAGGTTGTACATGTGCGCACCAAAGCTGCTGTCTGCGGCGTGCCCGTACCGGCGGTCACGATAGCGGAACAGCGCGTGGAGCCATCCGTCGGCCGGAGCACCCGAGGGATCGTAGGTGAGCTCGAGGTGACCATAGTCGTCGAGGCTGGCGCCGGCCCGCTCCATCAGCGCATCGATCGCAATCATCCGGCATGCGCTGCGCGCCATGGGTGCGAGCCGCTCCTCGAGCAACGGCGTGCCGTCCGGGACGATACACCGTCAGCACCAATGCCAGCTCCTGCTGACAGGTGGCCATCGGCGTCGGCTGCACGAGGCGTGGCATAGCGTTGCGGGGGCAGCACCGGGGCGGGAAGCACATACCCTTTCCCGAGCAGCGGCTGCAACTCGCCGAGCGCGGGTCGGGGATGAGATCGCTGCGCTCGACGTTGGCATGAGCGATGCGCCGCCGGCCGCTGGCACGCGACAGCACTTCGTAGCGCGGTCGCACGAAATGCCGGCCGGCGTGGATCTCGAGCTGCAGGGGCGCGCGGACTTCGGGCCACAGCGCGGTGACGTCCACGGCACGACTGGCGAACGGTGCGATCGGCTCCTCCAGCCAGCGTACCTCGCTCTGGCCCGTCAGGCCGAGACCGACGCCGCCCGCGGGAATCGGTGCCGGGTGGCTGTTCTGCACCCAGAGCACGACCTGCTCGTCCTCCTCGGGTGCGGGCAGTCCGGCATAGAGATCGGCGGGCCAGGCGTTGGCGTCATGCGTGCACGACAGGCTGCACCCCGTGTCGTCGAATGTGTCGATCACATACTTGACGACATCGTGACCGGCAATGCACGCCGCGTGCAGCAGCAGCGAGCCGGCAAACTCCCCCAGTCCGAAGCGCCGGCGCACTTCGCGGCTGTCGATCTCGAGCACCGCACCGGCCGCACCCAGCGCCTCCTCCCACTGCGCCAGCACCGCGCCCACCGCGTCGAACAGGCACAGCCACAGGCGCGGGCGCTCGGCGCCGTAGCCCGACCAGTAGTTGCAGATCTGGATCGAGGTGTGCAGGCCGTCCTGCTCGCGCAGCAGAGCGAAGTTGGTGGCGAAATTGAGCGGATCGAGATAACGACGGCGGTTGGTGAGCAGCGCATCGGGGATGCGCAGCTCATCGAAGCTCGCCACCGGCTGTTCGGGCGGCAGCAGCGGTGCAAGCTGTTCGATGCTGCGCGCCGCATCGAAGGTGGCAACCAGCAGCACCGCCGGTGCGGGATCGCAAGCGAGATCGCTCACGGGCCGCGCGGCGCAGCCACCATGGGTGCGGCCGAGGTCCTCCAGCCGTTGCACATACAGGGCATGCACCGGCCAGGTGCTGGTGTCGTAGAGCTGGGCGAAGGTTGCGAACTGTCCGAACGGATCGTAGACCGCCACCGGACCGGCCGCCGCGACGCGTTGGATGAGGGCCTGTGCGGCAGGTACGGCAAGCGGGTGTCCCAGCGCCTTGAACAGCGCATTTCCGCCGCTGAGATTGCTGAAGGTATCGAGGTCCAGGGCCATGCTTGGTGCTCCCTTGTGTCCTGTTGGATCGCTCCCTAGCCCGGAAATCTCACCAGCATCCAGGGAGACCGGAGATAGGCCGGCGACGTGAAACGTGTGTCATCGTTTGGCGATCGTGAAGCAGGCCTGAACCTTCCCGCGGTCCATTCACTGACCGGCCAGCCGCCGGCCGGCTGGCTGGTGAGATTTCCGGGCGAGGAGGCGCCCGCATCACTATAGATCAACCACCGCGGGCGGCGGCGCAGCAAGCGCCGGCACGTGCCTGCGGATCTCGGCAGCGACCGCCTGATTGTCGTTCAACGGTGGATGGCTCCACTCGGCGAGACAGCCGCCGAAGGCCCGTGTATAACCCTCCGCCTGCAGGCCCGCATGGAAGTCCCGGAACCGCCGCGAGCCGCCCGGCAGATCGAGGACGAATACCGGCTTCCCGGTGGCGCAGGCTTCGGTGGTCATGTTCACCGAATCACAGGTCACCAGGATGTACTCCGCGAGCCCGAGAAAGCCGAAGTATGGATTCTCTCCGGTGCCATCCCAGAGCACTGCCGGCAGGTCGCGCAGGCCGTGGCGCAGCACCTCGGTGATCTCTGCACCGGTGCGTCGCGAGACCGTGACGGCGAGACCTGCGCCGTACTCGCGCGTCAGGCCGCAAAGGCGCTCGACCAGCGCCTGCGCCTCGCGTGCGCCGAAGCGGTAGCGCGCCGTGGCACCACCCACCAGCACCGTGACCAGCGGCCGCGGCAGCGTGGCGACCAGCGGCGCGAAGCGGTGTGACTCGGCAGCAAGCAATTGCGGCGTGACACGATGCAGTGAGCCGCGTGTCACCATCACATTGGGCCCGCGCAGGGTATCGTGACGCGGCACCACCACCAGATCGAACCGCGCCGGGTCGACGTGAGGGTCCTGGATGTGCACCGCGAACGTCCGCGGGCCCGCGGCGCGTTTGATGCCGAGCGCCACGCCCGCGGCATAGCGCCCGCAGCTGATGAGCAGTTCCGGCCAGGGCGGAAGCAAGGCATCGCTCCCGCGTGCCGGTGCGCTCAGGGGCGAGCGCCAGAGTCGCAGCGGAAGGAGGCTCCACGGCAGGCGCCGCAGGACCTGCTTGCGCTCGCCGGGTACGCCCAGCGTTTCGGCGAGTGCCAGGCACTGCACTTCCATACCCGCCTTGGGCTCGCTCAGGCGCCAGCAGTTCATGGCGCGTGGCGGTCCGCGCTGGCCAGTGGCGTCCGTTCGGGCAAGTCGCGCAATCCGAACCGGGAACCGTCAGTCCTTCAGCACGAAGTCCGTGCCGCAGTACGGACACTTGGCCTGGCCGGTGGCCTCGATCGGCAGATAGACGCGCGGGTGGGAGTTCCACAGACTCATGTCCGGCATCGGACAGTGCAGCGGCAAATCGGCGCGCGTGACTTCGTAACGCTGCCGGGCGTTGGGCGTGTCGGCGCCGGCGCGCGGCGTTTGGGGAGTATCGGTCGCGCTCACGCAGCCTCCTCGTTCGTTTTCATCCGGGACGCTCAGTCCACCGCCGCCAGCCACTCGGGATGCGACTCGCCGCGCCCGTGTACCAGGTCGAAATAGGCGCTCTGCAGGCGCTCGGTGACCGGCCCGCGGGTCCCGGTCCCGATGCTGCGGCCGTCGACCTCGCGAATCGGGGTCACTTCCGCGGCCGTGCCGGTGAAGAACGCCTCGTCGGCAATGTACACCTCGTCGCGCGTGATGCGCTTCTCGCGCACCATCAGCCCCAGCTCGGCGGCGAGAACCAGGATGGTGTCGCGGGTGATACCGTCCAGCGCCGAGGTGAGCTCCGGCGTGTAGAGCACGCCGTCGCGCACGATGAACACGTTCTCGCCGCTGCCTTCGGCGACGTAGCCTTCGGCATCGAGCAGCAGTGCCTCGTCATAGCCGCAGCGACAGCGCCTCGCGCAGTGCCAGCATCGAGTTCATGTAGTTGCCGTTCGCCTTGGCCTTGCACATGGTGATGTTGACGTGGTGGCGGGTGAACGAGGAGGTCTTGATGCGGATGCCCCGCTCCATGTTCTCCGCGCCCAGGTAGGCGCCCCACGACCAGGCGGCGATCATGGTATGCACGCGCAGATTGTCGGCGCGCAGGCCCATGCCCTCCGAGCCGTAGAAGCACATCGGGCGGATGTAGCAGGCGTCGAGTCCGTTCTCGCGCACTGCGGCGCGCGTTGCGGCGTTGAGGGTGTCCTTGTCGTAGGGAATGGGGATGCACAGGATGTGCGCCGAGCGGAACAGCCGGTCGGTGTGTGCCTGCAAGCGGAAGATCGCCGGTCCGCGCGCCGTGCGGTAGGCGCGCACGCCCTCGAACACACCCATGCCGTAGTGCAGGGTGTGGGTGAGCACGTGCACCTTGGCCTCGCGCCACGGCACCAGCTCGCCGTCCAGCCAGATGACGCCGTCGCGGTCGTCCATCGTCATAGCGATTGATCTCCTCGGATTGCCCCCGCCGGGCGGCGGCGTTCAGTCTGCCGGCCCTGGCGCTTCCTCCAGCCACTGCTGCCAGATCTGCTCGACCAGCGCCCGCTCGCCGGCGAAGGCGCCCGCCTCGACCACTGCGGGCTCCTCCTGCAAGGTCAGGCGATGTACCTGGGCGCGGAAGGCACGATAGACCTCGGCCAGTGCGCGGCTGTCGGCGGTGCTCATCAGCCCGGCCTGGGCGAACCCATCGAGCAACCGGACGTTGTCGGTGTAGGTCAACAGAGCGGGGTGGTGATGCGACCACAAAAGGACGCCATATTGAACCATGAATTCGATGTCGACGATACCACCCGGGTCCTGCTTGAGGTCGAAGCCGGCGCCGCGCGTGCCGAGCTCGCGCGCGCATGCGCTCGCGCATCTCGCGCACGTCGCGCCGCAGCGCTTCGGCATCGCGCGGTCGCGCCCGAGCACGCGCGGCGCGGATCGCCTGCGAAGCGCGCGCCAGCGCGCCGGTCGCCCGCCACGGCCCGCGCGCGCGCATCAGGGCCTGATGCTCCCAGGTCCAGGCCTCGTGCAGCTGGTAGTCGCCGAAGGCCTCGAGGCCGGACCAGCATGCCGGAGATCGCCGCTCGGCCGCAGGCGCATGTCCACTTCGTAGAGCATGCCGGCCGGGTGTGGGCGGTCAGCAGGTGGATCATGCGCTGGCCCAGTCGGCGAAAAACACGCGTTATCGATCGGCCTGGGTCCGCCGCGGTGACCTGGCGCCCGTCCAGCGCCGTCGTGCAGGAACACCAGGTCCAGGTCCGAGCCGTAGCCGAGCTCGAGCCCGCCGAGCTTGCCGTAGCCGATGACGGCGAAGCCGGCCGTTCGCACGGCGCGCCGTCCAGCCAGCAGCGCGGGCACTCCGTGGCGTGCCGCCAGATGATTCCAGGCGAGGTCCAGACCTCGCTCGAGCACCGATCTCGGCGATGTCCGGTGAGGTGGTTGCTCACCCGCATCAGCGGCAGCGTCCCGCTGACGTCCGCCGCCGCGACGCGCAGCACGTTGGCCTGCTTGAAATGCGCAGCGGCTCCATCTGCGACTCCAGGTCGTCGGCCGGCGACGCTGGTGCAGGCGCGCGCGCAGTCGGCCGCAGCGCTCGCGGTCGGCCGCGGCGCTAGAGCGTGCGCGGATCGAGCAGCTCGTCCAGCAGCACCGGGTGCTGCGCCAGAAGCGCGGCGATCCAGGGGCTGGCGTCGGCCAGCTTCACCAGCCGCGGCAGCGCCGTGGGGTGCTCGGCCAGCAGCGCCAGATAGGCGGTGCGACCGCCCACCGATTCGACGACGTCCAGAATGCAGCCGCGGCAGGGTCTGGTCCGGCGCCTCCACGGACCGGCGGCGCGCAGCAGCAGCGGCATCAGCCGGTCCAGGCGCTGGCGCCCGCGTCAGCGCTCAAGCTCGCGGTAGGTGTGCCGCTGCGCAGACGGTCGAGCAGGCGCAGCACCTCGTCCGGCCTCGCGAAAGCCGATCCGCGGCGAGGAGCCGCGGCCCGCCGTCGTGCACCGGGCCGCCGCTCCACAGGGCATCCAGCTCGGCGCTGTCACCGGCGTGCGCGGATCGCCGCCTCGGGCGCGGCGAACATCGCTCGAAATGCCCCTGGACCGCCTGCGCGCTGTCCGCGCCAGCGCGGCCGTGACACGCCGCTCCAGTCGTCATAGCCCATGGCGAGCGCGAGGCGCGCATGCCGGTCCGCGTCCCCCGGCAGCTCATGGATCTGCTGATCGGCGATCTCCTGCAGGCGGTTCTCGATCCGGCGCAGAAACACATAAGCCGCATCGAGCGCGCGGGTGACGTCTCGGAAGTGCCGTCGGCACCGAGCTGCGCCAGCACCGCGAGAATTCCGCGTTCCTGCAGCTCCGGCTCACGCCCGCCGCGGATCAGCTGAAAGATCTGGCCGATGAACTCGACCTCGCGGATGCCGCCGGGACCCAGCTTGATGTTGGCGGCAAGTCCCTTGCGCTCTACTTCGTGCGCGATCATGGTCTTCATGGCGCGCAGGGATTCGAAGGCGCCGAAGTCCAGGTAACGGCGGTAGACGAAGGGCCGCAGCAGGCCAGCAGCGCCTGGCCGGCCGCCTGTCGCCCGCGACCGGCCGCGCCTTGATCATGGCGTAGCGTTCCCAGTCGCGGCCATGTTCCTGGTAGTACTCTTCCATGGCGGCGAAGCTCATGACGAGCGGGCCGCTGTCGCCGAAGGGACGCAGGCGCATGTCGACGCGGAAGACGAACCCTTCGGCGGTGCGCTGGTCGAGGACGCTGGATCAGCCGCTGCCCCAGGCGGGGAAATATTCCTCGTTGCTCGTGCCGGCCGTCCGTGGTTGCGCCGTCCTCCGGGATAGGCGAAGACGAGATCGACGTCGGAAGAGAAGTTGAGCTCGCCGGCGCCCAGCTTGCCCATCCCCAGGACTACCAGGTGCTGGCGCGTGCCGGAACCGTCCAGGGGTACGCTCCACTCCTCGCACTGCCAGGCATCGAGCCGCGCCAGCGCCGCAGCAATGCAGGCATCCGCCAGCTCCGTGAGATCGGAAAGCGTCTGCTCCAGGCCCGCCCAGCCTGCAAGGTCGCGCCACGCGATGCGCACCATTTCGCGGCGTCGTATGCGACGCAGCGCGGCCCCCAGCTGACGGTCGTCGGTTGCCGTGGCGAGAGCGTCGCGCAGTCGCGCCGGATATTCGCCGGCTCCCGTGTCGGTCAGCAGATCTCCACTGGCAAGCAGATCGGCGAGCAGATCCGGATGGCGGCCGCAGCTTCGGGCGACGAACGGGCTCATTGCCCAGACGCGACGCAGCACGGCGAGGAAATCGGGATGGGCAGGGACGGGTGCTTTGGCCTGCGCCGCCGCCTCCAGGTAGTCCTGCCAATGACGGTCCACCTCCTCGCGCAGCGCCGGGGACAGCCGATCGGCCATCGTGGAAGCAAGCGCCCGGGAACGCGAAGCACGGAAAGAGACCATCCGGCGAGCTTACTGGCCCGCGCGGCGTCGTGGCAACCGCATCGTCGCTGGCCTGCGGGCGGCAAGACGAATCCTCTGCGTGGGAGCATCGCTCCCTGCGGCGCGAACGCAGCCCGCATGGGCCGCAGTCATTTCTGAAGCTCGCGGCGGCGCGGCAGAAGTCGTAGCCTCGATGAAGCGAAGCGCAATCGAGGAAGGGACGCGCAGCGCAACTGGGCCCAACGGGCGAGGCCGATGGTGCCCGAGTAACATTGGAATCGGGCCGGCCTTGTGGTTGCCAGACCCCGGATTCCACTTCGTTCCATCCGGACTACCACTGCAGTACAGACTCCGAACGCCGCGGGGCGGCGCGCCGCGCGCGGCAGGTCGAATGAACACCTGTGGGAGCGTCGCTCCCGGCGGCGCGATCGCGGCCCGCAGAGCCGCGGTACTGCGATGCCTGTACAGACTCCGAACGCCGCGGCGCTGTGCGCCGCAGAATCGCGGTGCATAGCCCCGCACGGGCGCCAACATTGCGGCACCGGCATCATCGATCAGCGGCAGGTGCCCGCTTCGCACCGCCCGGCGCCGATGCGACTTGCGGACGGTAGACGGACGACAACAACAAAAAAAGCCCCGCCGTTTCCGGCGGGGCTTTTCCTGTCACTCGGAGGAGCGACGCGGCGAACGACTTACATCATATCCATGTCGCCCATGCCGCCACCCATGCCACCCATGCCGGCGCCGGCACCTGCCTTCTCTTCCTTCGGAGACTCGGCAACCATGGCCTCCGTGGTGATCATGAGGCCGGCCACGGAGGACGCGTTCTGCAGCGCGGTGCGGGTCACCTTGGTCGGATCCAGGATACCCATCTCCACCATGTCGCCGTACTCGCCGGTCGCGGCGTTGTAGCCGAAGTTGCCGTTGCCCTCCATCACCTTGGCCAGTACCACCGAAGGCTCGTCACCGGCATTGGCGACGATCTGGCGCAGCGGCTCTTCCATGGCGCGGCGCGCGATCTCGATGCCGACATCCTGATCGTGGTTCGCGCCCTTCAGCTCCTTGATGGCCTGCAGTGCGCGCACCAGAGCGACACCGCCGCCCGGCACCACGCCTTCCTCGACGGCGGCTCGGGTCGCGTGCAGGGCGTCTTCGACCCGGGCCTTCTTCTCCTTCATCTCGACTTCGGTCGCGGCACCGACCTTGATCACGGCCACACCGCCGGCGAGCTTGGCCACCCGCTCCTGCAGCTTCTCCTTGTCATAGTCCGAGGTCGCCTCCTCGATCTGCGTGCGGATCTGCTTGACGCGCGCCTCGATGTCCTCCTTGCTACCGGCACCGTCGATGATGGTGGTGTCCTCCTTGGTCACCTGCACCTTCTTGGCGGTGCCCAGGTCATCCAGGCTGGCCTTCTCCAGGGACAGGCCGACCTCTTCGGAGATCACCGTTCCGCCGGTCAGGGTCGCGATGTCTTGCAGCATGGCCTTGCGCCGATCGCCGAAGCCGGGCGCCTTGACCGCGGCTACCTTGACGATGCCGCGGATGGTGTTGACCACCAGCGTTGCCAGCGCCTCGCCTTCCACGTCTTCGGCAGATGATCAGCAGCGGACGGCCGGCCTTGGCAACGCTCTCCAGCACCGGCAGCAGATCACGGATGTTGGAGATCTTCTTGTCGTAGACCAGGATGTAGGGGTTCTCGAGCTCGGCGCTCATGTTCTGCTGATTGTTGATGAAGTAAGGCGAGAGGTAGCCGCGGTCGAACTGCATCCCCTCGACGACATCCAGCTCGTTCTCGAGTCCCGAGCCCTCCTCCACCGTGATCACGCCTTCCTTGCCCACCTTGGACATGGCATCGGCGATGATCTCGCCGATGGCATCGTCGGCATTGGCGGAGATGGTGCCGACCTGGGCGATGGACTTGTCGTCGGAGCAGGGCTTGGAAAGCTTCTTCAGCTCTTCGACCGCTGCCGCGACCGCCTTGTCGATGCCGCGCTTCAGATCCATGGGATTCATACCGGCGGCGACCGCCTTCATGCCTTCATGGAAGATGGACTGGGCAAGCACGGTCGCGGTGGTGGTGCCGTCGCCGGCCACATCGGAGGTGTGCGAGGCGACCTCCTTCACCATCTGCGCGCCCATGTTCTCGAACTTGTCCTTGAGCTCGATCTCCTTGGCCACGGAAACGCCGTCCTTGGTCACGGTGGGGGCGCCGAAGCTCTTTTCCAGCACCACGTTGCGGCCTTTGGGGCCGAGCGTGACCTTCACGGCATTGGCCAGAATGTTGATGCCGCGGACCATGCGGGCGCGGGCATCTTCGCCGAAGCGTACGTCTTTCGCTGTCATAAGATGTGTCCTCTTGCTGTTCGTTGAGTACGGAATTCCGGATGGGCGTGTCGGATGTGCAGCGCGAAGCCGTTCAGGCCTCGATGACAGCCATGATGTCTTCTTCGCGCATCACCAGCAGGTCCTGCCCATTGACCTTGACCTCGGTGCCGGAGTATTTCCCGAACAGCACACTGTCTCCGACCTTCACATCCAGGGGACGGACTTCGCCGCTCTCCAGGATCTTGCCCTTACCGACGGCGATCACCTCGCCCTTGATGGGCTTCTCCGCAGCCGTGTCCGGAATCACGATGCCACCCGGGCTGGTGCGCTCCTCCTCCATGCGCTTGATGATGACGCGATCATGTAACGGACGAATGTTCATGGATTTTTCTCCTTTCCAACCATCAATTTAGAACGGCACAAAAAGGCACGTGCAACGATCAGTTATTAGCACTCGCCTCAAGTGAGTGCCAATAATAGCCCGCAAAACGGCGCCGTCAAGAGCTCGTGAAGGGAAACTGCGGGAATGCGGCGTGCTCTCGAGGGGAAACCCGCCACTTCCTCCGCGCAAGGGGATCGGCCCGGCGCCCGACCATTGCCGAGTCGCCCGTCAGGGGCGTCGCTCCCGGCGGCGCGATTGCGGCGAGCAACGCCGCAGTCGCCGAGTTGCCCCGGGCAGACTGAAAAACCGCACCGCGGCCGCGCCGCAGGACCGATCAAACGCGAGCGGGCGCTGTACCCTCTTACGGGTGGCGGTCCGGCGAAGGATCCTCTCGGGTGAACTCACCTTCCAGAACGCGCCCACCGGCGGGCGGTGCGCTGCCGGGCGGGGGACCCTGAGGACGGATCAGGTGGTGGCCAATGGCCCAGCGCAACGCCCGGCGCCGCAAAGACGGTACCAGACACAGGAAACCGATGGTATCGGTGAAAAACCCGGGCGTGAGCAGGAGCGCTCCGGCGATCAGCACCACCAGGCCTTCGAGCAGCTCGAGCGCGGGAAGCTCTCCGCGCTCAAGCAACGCCTGCACACGCTGCAGGGTCACCAGTCCCTGATGGCGAACGAGCAGCGCGCCCAGAACCGCAGTGAACACCACGAGGAACACGGTCGGGATGGCTCCGATCAGTCCGCCGACCTTGATCAGCAGATAGATCTCGATGATCGGAACCAGCAGGAAGACCAGGAATAGCAGGCGCAGCAGAGGCATCGGGCCACCTTACCGCAGTACTCCGGGCGCGTACAGGAGGGCCCGGAAGGGCGCAGCGTGATCCCGCTTCGGGAGCCGCCACACCCGGCGGATGATAATGATCCTTCGGAGGGAAGGGTCTTGCCGTGGCGCGTGCCATGCCCACCAGGCTGATGGTATGGACCCATCCCACCTCTCGGTGTCCAAAGCGCCACCACCGACGCCGGCGCAAGTGCGCACTTTCGCCTGCTCTCCGCCCGTTGACCCGCCTGTCGGATGACGTATGCTTCGCGCCATGTCCGAGCATCTGATTGTGTTCTGCACTTGTCCCGACGCGGCCAGCGCGCGCCGCATCGCCGAGGAGCTGGTCGACCGCCGACTGGCGGCGTGTGTCAACATCGTCCCCGCCGTCACGTCCGTCTATCGATGGCAGGAGCAGCGGCAAAGTGCGGAGGAATGGCTGCTGATCATCAAGACGCATGCCACAGCCTATTCCGGAACTGGAAAAATCCATTTCCGAGCTGCACCCTTATGAACTTCCCGAGGTGATCGCGGTCGGAGTGGCCACGGGTCTGCCCGGCTATCTGGGCTGGATCGACACCTGCGTTTCCCACCCCTGACAACACCATGAAACGATCCCTGCTGCTGTTGCCGGTGCTGTTGGCGTTTGCGTTGTGCGCGCACGCCGTCAGCGAAGACGATCTCCTCCCGGCCGATCAGGCTTTCCGGTTCCACGCCGCGCTGGCCGATTCGCAGATGGTCCGGGCCGAGTGGGACATTGCGCACGGTTATTACCTGTATCGCGACAAGATCCACTTCAGCACATCGGCTCCGGGGATCGAGCTCGGAGCACCGAGATTTCCGGAAGCCCACATCAAGGACGATGAGTTCTTCGGCAAGATGCCCATCTACCGCGACACGCTGGTAGTGGAAATTCCGTTCACGCGGGCGACGGGCGCCCCGCAAAGCTTCGAGCTCGACGCGAAGTCGCAGGGCTGCGCCGACGTCGGCGTGTGCTATCCGCCGCAGACGCAGAAGGCCAGCCTCGCTTTCACCGCGCAGAACGCCAAGGCCGCAACCCCGCCCGCCGCCGCCGCGACTGCGGCACTCTCCTCGTTCGGCGAAGACTACGCCGCCGCGGAAGGCGAATCCGAATTCCTCGATCCCGACGAGGCGTTCCGGTTCTCCGCCGAGCCCGACGGTGGTGACGCGCTGCTGGCACACTGGGACGTGGCCGACGGCTACTATCTGTATCGCGACAAGTTCAAGTTCCGCCTGGAGGACGCCTCCGGCGTCACCCTGAAGGACGCCGAACTGCCGCCCGGCGAGGTCAAGGAACGACGAGTTCTTCGGACGCATCGAGGTCTATCACCACGATGTCGCCGCACGCCTGCCGCTGCAGCGCACTTCAGGCGGCGGCCCAGTCCGTGAAGCTGCAGGCGACCTACCAGGGCTGCGCCGAGGCCGGCATCTGCTATCCACCCATTACCAGGACCGTCGCCGTGCTGCTGCCTGCGGCAGGGGCCGGCACTGCAGGCGCGCAGCCAGGCGTGGCTGCGGCACCCATCGCAGCTCCGGCGCGGGAAGAGGCATCCGGCGCTCCGATCTCCGAGCAGGACCGGTTGGCCAGAACGCTGCTGGAAAGTCCGCTGTGGCTGAGCATGGGCCTGTTCTTCGGGCTGGGTGTGCTGCTGGCCTTCACACCCTGCGTTTTCCCCATGATCCCCATCCTGTCGAGCATCATCGTCGGTCAGGGCAGCGCGCTCACCACGCGTCGCGCCTTTACGCTGTCGCTGGTCTACGTGCTCGCCGTCGCGGTCACGTATACGGCCGCCGGAGTGTTCGCCGGGTTGTTCGGGGAAAACCTGCAGGCCGTCTTCCAGAATCCATGGATCCTGACCGCGTTCGCCGCCGTGTTCGTGCTGCTGGCATTGTCCATGTTCGGTTTCTATGAGCTGCAGATGCCGAGCGCCCTGCAGAGCAAGCTCACCGAGGTCAGCAACCGCCAGCGCGGCGGCACACTGGCCGGAGTGGCGGTCATGGGCCTGCTCTCTGCACTGATCGTCGGACCCTGTGTCGCGGCGCCGCTGGCGGGCGCGTTGCTGGTGATCGGTCAGACCGGCGATGCGACGCTGGGCGGGCTCGCGCTGTTCAGCATGAGCCTGGGCATGGGTTTTCCGCTGCTGGTGATCGGCACCTCGGCGGGCAAGCTCCTGCCACGCGCGGGCGCGTGGATGGATGCTGTCAAGGCGGTGTTCGGTGTGCTGCTGCTTGCGGTGGCAATCTGGATGCTGGAGCGCATCCTGCCGCCTGCGCTGAGCATGACGCTTTGGGCGGTACTGCTGATCGTGTCCGGCATCTACATGGGTGCCATGACCCAGCTCCGTCCCGACGCCTCCGGCTGGAGCAAGTTATGGAAAGGGCTGGGCCTGGTGGGCGTGATCTACGGCGCGCTGCTGCTGGCGGGCGCCTCCATCGGCGGTGGCGACTTGCTGCAACCGCTGCGCGGCACCCTGGTCGCGCAGGGCCCGGGCGCAGGAGGCGACGCCGGTTTCGAGCGCGGCCTGCCGTTTCGCCAGGTGAAGGGTGTCGAGGGCCTCGATCGGGCGCTGGCCGCCGCCACCGGCCGGCCGGTGATGCTCGATTTCTACGCCGACTGGTGCGTCTCTTGCCGGGAGATGGAGAAGTACACCTTTTCCGATCCCAACGTACGACAGGCACTGTCGCAGACCGTGCTGTTGCAGACCGACGTCACACCCAACGACCCCGAGGACAGGGCCCTGCTGAAACGCTTCGGCCTGTTCGGCCCCCCCGCCATCCTGTTCTTCAGCCCCGAAGGCCAGGAGCGGCGTGCGTATCGCGTGGTGGGTTTCATGGAGGCTCCCAAGTTTCACGCCCACGTCCGCCAGGCGCTGGGGTTGGCATCAGCGTCTGCGAAGGACGTGACGGAATAGATCGTCCGGTAACTTGATGCGCAATCGTGGGAGCGGTCGCACCCCACACTTGCTGCTCCCGCCGGTAAACGAATCACCATTGAGAGCCTCGCTCCTGCTGGTATACGAATCACCTGGGAGAGGCTCGCCCCCGCCAGCCCGATGCTCCGCCGGTAAGGGAATCACCCGTAGGAGCGTCGCTCCCGGCGGCGCGATTGCGGCCCGCAGGGCCGCAGTTCCCGCGATGTCTATTCAGCGCTCGAAGTCAGCGGCGCGCCGCAGGATCGCGGTGCATAGCTCCCACGGGTGCCCGCATTACCGGCACCGGCATCATCGGGCAGCGGCAGGCACCCGCCTCGGCTCCCGCGATGCCTGTGCAGTCCGAACGCCGCGGCGCTGCGCGCCGCAGCATCGCGGTGCGTAGCCCGTACACAGCTGTCGGCTCTGTACGCGCCTGGAACACGAAGCTTCTCGGGCATTTGCTTCAACCAGTAGAATACTTCGACTGCTCGTGCATTGAAGGCACAGGATTTGTGCGAACGCCCGTTGCGCATCAGCAACCAACTTCCGGGACAGCCAGGGATGGGGCAATTCCGACCTCACGCCAGGGATCTGCGCAAAGGCCGGCTTTCGATTGCCGGTCAGATCTATTTCGTCACTGCAGTCACGCAGAACCGCGCGAAACTCTTCGAGGACTTCTGGTGCGGGCGGATTCTGGTGAATGCCCTACGACATCAGGAGCTCGCCGGGAATGTGAGCAGTCTCGCGTTCACGGTCATGCCCGACCATTTCCACTGGCTTTTCCAGCTCCGCAACGAGCAGCCTCTGCATTGCGTCGTTTCGATGGCAAAAAGCTTTTCGGCGCGAGAGATCAACAAACGAGATCGTTCGCGCGCGCGAGTGTGGCAAGCCGGCTACCACGACCATGCGCTCCGAAGGGACGGAGACCTTGTCGCCGTAGCTCGCTACCTGGTGGCGAATCCGTTGCGAGCGGGATTGGTGCAGGATCTTGGAAAGTATCCGCTGTGGGATGCCGTGTGGATGTGACGGAGCCGCGCAGTTTGCCTTGCCCGCAAAAGCCCCGGCGGCGCTGGAGCGAATCACCCGTAGGAGCGTCGCTCCCGGCGGCGCGATCGCGGCCCGAAGGGCCGCGCTCCCGCGATGTCTGTGCAGGTCCGAACGCCGCGGCGCTGCGCGCCGCAGAATCGCGGTGCATAGCCCCGCTCCCACAGGTGCCGACATTACCGGCACCGGCATCATCGAGCAGCGACAGGCACCGGCTGCGCCTCGCGAGGGCGAGGCGGTCAGAGGGTGAGATTGAACTTCCGGATCATGTCGTACATGGTGGGGCGGCTGACGCCGAGGAGCTCGGCGGCCTGGGCGACGTTGCCGCCGACATGGCCGAGGGCGCGGAGGATGACCGCGCGATCGTGTTGGTCGCGGGATTCGCGCAGATTGTAGGTCACGGGCGCTTCCTGACCGCCACCGAGCTCGAGGTCGTCTGCTTCGATCTGCTTGCCCTCGGCCATGATGACGGCGCGCTTCACGCGGTTTTCGAGCTCCCGGACGTTGCCGGGCCAGTCGTAGGCCTCCAGCGCCGCCAGGGCTTCCTTGCTGAACCCGCGGATCGAGCGGCCATGCTGGCGGGCGTAGCGCTCGAGGAAGGCGCGCGCCAGCATCAGCACGTCGCCCGTGCGCTGGCGCAGCGCCGGGATGCGCACGGTGATCTCGCTGATGCGGTAGTAGAGGTCCTCACGGAAGCCGCCCCCCTTGATCAGGACGGGGAGGTCCTTGTGCGTGGCGCAGATCACCCGCACGTCGACCGGTATCTCCTGGCGCCCGCCCAGGCGTTCCACGATCCGCTCCTGCAGGAAGCGCAGCAGCTTGGCCTGCAGCGCCAGCGGCAGGTCGCCCACCTCGTCGAGGAACAGGCTGCCGCCGTCTGCGGTCTCGATGCGGCCCACGGTCTGCTTGGCGGCACCGGTAAACGCACCGCGCTCGTAGCCGAACAGCTCGCTCTCCAGCAGTGCCTCGGGGATGGCCGCGCAGTTGATGGCGACGAAGCGACTCTTGCCGCGCGAGCTCAGCGCATGCAGCGAGCGCGCCAGCAGCTCCTTGCCGGTTCCGCTCTCTCCGAGCAGCAGGACGGTGGCATCGGAAGGCGCAACCTTCTCGATGGTGCTGCAGATGGCAAGCATTTCCGAGCTCGAGGTGAGCACGCCCTCGAGTGGAGCCGGTTGATACTGGCGCGCGACCAGCTGGCGGTTTTCCAGTTCCAGCTCGTGCACCCGGTAGGCACGGTCGATGATGAGCCCGAGAATTTCCGGATCGATGGGCTTGCTGTAGAAGTCGAAAGCCCCGAGTCCGATGGCACGCACCGCATTCTTGCGGTCATCGTTGCCCGTGACGACGATGACCTTGGTATCGGGAGCGATCTGCAGGATCTGCTCCAGGGCGTCCATGCCTTCGGCGTGGCCGTCGGAGTCCGGAGGAAGTCCCAGATCCAGCGTCACCACTACCGGTTTGTGCGTCGCCAACTGCTTGAGTGCGGTTTCCTTGTCGCCGGCGATCAGGACCTCGTAGTCGTCGAAAGACCAGCGCAGCTGACTCTGAAGGCCCGGGTCATCCTCCACAACCAGCAATTTCTTTGACGGTTTCGGCTTCTGCATAGCGAGTCGTTCGTTCGTCTTGCTGCGTGCTGCCATCGGTCTCATGCCCCTCACAGATGGGCAGATAAATTCGGAACAACGTTCCCTCGCCGGGCCGGCTCGTGACCTGCACGTCTCCCCCGAGCGCCCGGACCAGCTCGCGTGCCTCGTAGGCCCCGATGCCCATTCCGGCGGCACCCTTGGTGGTGTCGAACGGCCGGAACAGGCGCTCGCGGATGAACTGCTCGTCCATGCCGCAGCCGGTGTCCTCCACGTCGACGACGGCAGTATTGCCCGATCTGGTCAGCCGCACGTGGACGCGTCCTGCGTCCGGGGTCGCATCCTGCGCATTTTGTACGACATGGCCGAGTACGGTTGCCAGACGCTCCCGGTCCGCCCGGACCCAAACCGTCACGCCGCCTGACTCGAAGGTCGGAGCGGGTCGTCCGGCCACCTTTCCAGAGGTCACCTCGCTCAGCAGCTGCGCCAGCTCCACGGGCTGGACCTGTTCCCCGAGCGCTCCGCCGCTGCGCAGATGGCCGAGCAGGCGGTTCATTTTGGCAACGGAATTATCCACGGTTCGCAGCGCATCTTCCACAAACGCTTCGTTGTGACGATGGCGCGCGGCGTTGTTGACCACCAGCGACAGCTGCGCGATGAGGTTCTTGAGATCGTGGACCACATAGGCGGAAAGCCGGTTGCAGGCTTCGAACTGGCGGGCGTCGGCAAGCGCCTGGGAGGCCTCGTGCTGGGCAAGATGGCTGGCCGCCTGGCAGGCAGCGGTCTTCAGCAGGTCACAGTCCTCCCAGTTGAAATGCCGGCGCAGCGGAGAGCGCGACACGACGATGAACCCCAGCAGCGCGTCGTGGAGAATCAGCGGAACCACCAGCCAGGCATTGCGCATATGGCGCAGCCAATCGGGCAGCACCAGATCGGCATAGCACTCGGGCGTGCGCTCGTACTGCTCGAGATTGATCACCCACCCGCGCTGCGTCAGGAACTCGACCAGCGAGCTGTTTGCCGGCTCACCCACCGGCAGTTCGTCATTGCTGTTCCAGCGCGCGCAGGGCTCGTAGCGCCCGCTCTCGCGCCGCAACCACAGCGTGCCGCCGGGGCTCTCGATGATCTGCGCCACGGCGCGCAGCACGCGGGCGCGCAGATCGGATTCGCCGCCGTTCGAGGAGATGGTCCAGATGAAGCGCAGCCACTCCTCGCGATAGTCGTACTTGTAGCGGAAGAAGTGCTTGCTGATGAGGACGCGCAACGTCGCCCGCAGCTGTCCCGAGAACAGCAGGATCGCGAGCACCAGGGCCGCACCGAACAGGAAGATGGCCTGCGCCACCACGCCCCAACTCCCGCCGTAGACGCGCACGTAGTAGCCACCGAGCCCCATGGCCAGCAGGTACAGGCCCGCACCCAGGAGGGCGGTGGTGTGGAACACGATGCGCCGCGACACGAACACATCGCGCGGGTTGCCGGTCTCACGCGCCAGGCCGACCGCCAGCACCGGTACCACCATAGCGATAATGAAGCCACGCGCGTGCCACAGCGCCGGATCGATGCGCTGGAACAGCAACGCATCGGCGTACAGGTAGAAGTCGTAGGCGAACATTGCGCCCAGACCCATGCAGATGTACTTGAGCGCCCTGCGCACGTCAGGAAGCGTATTGCGAAACAGCTGCTCGACCAGCACCAGCCCGGCCACTGCCAGGAGCAGGTTTCCGGCGATCAGCAGATCCACCTCGCCGAACACCGGTGCCACCGGCCCGGCAAAGTGCTGATAGAACACCAGCCCCATCAGCAGGACAACAAAGCCGGAGAGCCCGAACAGGGCGCGCTGCAACAGGCCGCCCCGGCGGCGTTCTTCGTACGCGCCGCTCAGCAGCAACCCGAGCAGCGCCAGCCACGCAAGGTCACGGACGAACTCCAGCAGTTGCGGTACCGAAGCGGAATGTCCCACTGCAGAGTACCAGGCCGCGCCCGCCGACCAGGCAACCGTGCTCAGACTGGCGACGATCAGCATGCGACGGCATGCATGCGGGCGGCGCAACAATGTCAGGGCGAGGAGCAGGAACAGGCCCCCACCGGTGGCATAACTGACGACACCGATGCTCATCATGGGTGGAGAAAAACCGGCGATGTGGAGTCAATGGAAGTCATGCTTGCCTGATCCACTTCTCCCTGGGGATTTTCTCAATTCCGGCCAACCCGGGTCGCGACGCAACCCGCGTGCCAGCGGCACCGGTTGCAGGACCCGACGGCCCGCTACGATCACCTGCCTACAGCCAACCAGTCCTTGTGTCATAACCCCCAGTTGCGCGCTCAGGAAAGAGTGAATCATATCCTGCAGCGGCTGAGGAGGGCCGATACGGCGATCACACGCCAAGATGGTGCAGCAGAATTGTTATTCTCTGTCGACCGTGTCGGGCGCATGCCAGAGGTGACATGACAGATCCCGGCCAACCTTTACGTAACCGTGGACCCGGTCGACGTCCCGCCCCGCTGCAGGGCGGACCCACACTATAACCATAGCGGATGGAGTGGCGCCAGTCCTTTTTTGGCCTTCCGCTCGTGCTAGGAGATCTTCTTGAGAGTCTCCTTCGCTTCTTCAAATCCGTGGTAGCCGGAGCCGGCCTCCACCGCCTTGGTCAGTTGCTCCTTCGCAGCAGTCAGTTCGCCAGCCGTGTAGTAGGCCATGCCGAGGTGGTAGTGGAACACGCCTACGGACGGCGCAAGGTCAGCGGCCTTTTTCAAGAGAGGCATGGCCTTGTCGAGCTGGCCCGATCGGTAGTAGGCCCATCCGAGTGTATCCAGATAAGACGGCTGGTCGGAGGACCGGAAGCGCTCCGCCAGCGCAACCGCGCGCCTGAGGTTGTCCGCGTCGCCGCGGTGATCGGTGAGCAGCGAGGCGAGATTGTTGCTGGCCACGGCATTGCCCGGGTCGCTCGCCAGAACCTGCTCGTAGTCCGCAATGGCGTCGTCGACGTCCCCGGAGGCCTCGTGCAATGCCGCGAGCCCAAGCTTCAGGCGCAGATCGCCCGGAACAGCGACCAGCCCCTGCTGGTAGGCGGCGGCGGCACTTTTCGTGTCCTTCTGCGCCAAGGCCAAAGCGGCCAGGTTCGCATAGGGCACGTTCCAGTCCGGCCGTCCCGCGATCGCCTTGCGGAACTCGGTCTCCGCTTCCTTATACTTCTTCTCCGAAGCGAATACCTCTCCCAGCAGATTGTGCGCCACCGGCTGCGCCGGGGACTTCTCGATTTCGCGGCTGAGCCGCTGCGCCGCACGCTCCGGCTCCCGCTTGGCGAGATACGTGGTCACGATGGCCGTGAGCGGCTGCGTGCGGTCGCTGCTCTTCTCCAGCGCCAGCTCGTATTCGGCCAACGCCTCGTCGAGCTTCTTCTGCGACTGGTACAGGCGACCGAGTCCAAACGGCCCGACGGGGTTTTCGGGATGCGTGGTCTTGAGCTCCTTCAGCGCCTCCTCCGCGCCGGCCAGATTCTGCTGCGCGGCCAGAACTTGCGCCTTGAGCGACAATGCGCCCACGTTGTCGGCGGAGGTCTTGAGCACTTTTTCGGCCTCCTCCAGTGCCGCCGGGTACTCCTTGCGCTGCAGCAGGAACTTGCCCAGCCGCAGGTGCGCCGTGGCGTCGGTGGGCTTGGCATCCACGCGCTGCTCAAGAAGGTCGCGCGCCCGTTTCACGCTCGCCTCATCCCGCTTGCCATCCACCAGCACCGCCACCAGCTGCTCGAGGGCAGGGGCGTTGTCCGGGCTGAGCTTGAGCAGCTGCTCGTAGGTGGCTATCGACTGGTCGAGATCGCCGGTACGCTGATAAACGCGGCCCAGCTCCATCAACAAGGTCTCCTGGTCGGGGTTCGCCTCGAGCCCTTTGCGGTAGGCGGCCACGGCGGCCTTGGCGTCGCCCGCCACGAGCTCCATGTTGGCCAGATTGACGTAGGGTACGATCCATGCCGGCTGGCGAGCGATAGCCACGTTGAATTCCTTGCGCGCGTCGGCGAAGTTCTTCTGGCCCGCGTAGACCTCACCCAGCAGATTGTGCGGCACCGCGTGGTCGGGTTGCTCCTTGATCACCGCCTGCAGGCGCTCGATCGCCTTGTCCGGCGCGCCGAGCGCCAAGTAGCCTGCAGTGATGGCCGCCAGCGGTGCCACCTTGTCTTTGGATTTCTCGTAGGCGGCCTCATACTGCGCGAGCGCCTCGTCATATTTCTTCTGCGACTGATACAGGCGTCCCAGCCCAAGGTAGCCCGATGGATCGTCCGGGTGGCTCGCCTGCATCGTCTTCAGGGTCGCTTCCACGCCGCGCTCATCCTGCCGGGCGGACAGCACGTCGACCTTGAGCTTGAGCGCCTCCATGCTGTCGGGCGTGGCCTTCAGTACCTGGTCCACCTCCTTGAGGGCACCATTGAAATCGCCGGAGCGGCTCAGCAGCTGGGCGAGCAGCAGTCGCGGCCGCGGATCCTCGGGCTTGGCCAGCACCGCCTTCTGCAGTGCCTCCTTCGCGAGCTGCGGCTCGCCGTTGCGGGCGTGCGCCTCGGCCAGCTGCATCAATACGTGCATCGACTCGGGCTGATCCTTGAGCACCGAACGAAAGGCACCGATCGCGTCCTCCATGCGGTTCTGGGCCATCGCGATCTGGCCCTCCAGCAGCAACGCGTCATTGTCGTGGGGGTTGTCCTCCAGCACCTCTCCGGCGAGCTTCTGCGCATCGCCCGTTTTGCCCTGCACCAGCAGCAGCCGGGCTAGCAGGTTGCGTGCCTTGAGGCCGTACGGTTCGGTGCGCTCGCGCTGGATCACCTCCTTATACACCCCCTCCGCCTGTTCGGGCTTGCCGGTCTGTTCGTAGAGCCTGGCGAGCCCGAAGCGCAGCTCATAGGCTTCCGGATGGGCGTCGATGGCCGCGAGCAGTTCCTTCTCCGCAGCGGGGACGCCCTGGCGCGCCGCGAGGAATTGCGCAAGCAGCAGGTAGCGCTGGGTGTCGTCGGGATTCTGCGCGACCGCATCGCGCAGCACTTTCTCGGCCTTCTCGCCCTTGCCATTGCTGTTGTAGTACGCGGCCAGATTCACGCGATGGCGCAGATTGTCGGGTTCGAGCGTGATGACATCCGCAAGAATCTTCTCGACCTTCTCGGGCTGCTTCTGCTGGTTGTAAAGCTCGGCGAGCTGCAGGCGCAGCGATACGCTCTTGGGACTGGCGGAAATGCCCTTCTCCAAGGCGTCGATGGCCTTGGCGGTGTCACCGCCCTTGCTGTACAGCGTGCTGAGCAGCAGCACGGCATCGGCCTGAGTTTGGTCCTTGGCGACCACCTGCTCGGCGAGCTTGCGCGCGCCTTCGGCGTCGTCCTGTTGCGACAGTACGGCGGCTTTGAGGGTCAGTCCCTCGAGGTCATCGGGCTTGACCTTGAGAATCGCGTCGATGGTTTCCCGCGCCTTCGCCGGATCGCGAGCAAGCAGATAGAAGCGCGCGAGCCGCGCCTGGGCCTCCCGATAGTCCGGCTTGAGCTCGACCGCCTTGGAGTAGAAACCGAAGGCCTGCTGCCAGTTCTGGTCCTTCTCCGCGATCTGGCCCAGCAGGTAATAGGGCTCCGGCGTCTTGGGATCGATCTGCAGCACGTTCTTGAGTTCGACGCGCGCCTTGTCGTAGTTTTCCTCGGAGAAGTACTGCTTGCCGCGCTCCAGGTACTTGGCCTTGCGCTCCTCCGCACCCCCGCAGCCCGCAAGAAAAATGACCAGCAGCAGCCAGACCATCCAGTTCGAATTCGTGGGACCGAGACGCATGATGCTCCTCCGGGGGGTGTGCTGCGCGGCAAGAACGATTCCGCCCGCTAAGGTAGGGAGTTGGTGTGGACGCGTCAAGCGCATAGGTCAAACGAGGCGGAAACACCGGGGGTATGGTCCACGCACACGGATGATGCATCGCGCGCGCGGCGCCCACGAAGCCGGTAAGTGCGCATACGCACATCCATGCTCAATCCATGCTCCGTGTGACACACCGCACGAAGGCACCGCGCACCGGGACATCCCCTGGTCCCCCGCCGACTGCCCCGGGGCCCACCCACAACCGATGGCTGATCCACGATCGCGCAGGAACGCCTCGATACCCTCCGCCCGCGGGGGCTGCATTGTGCGGATCGTTACAAGAGTACGACAACCCGCACCGCCCCTCCCTGCCGTCGGTGCGTCACTCCCCGAACTCCGCGTCTTCAGCTTCCGTCGCTTCGCCGCCACACCATTCCGGCGCGTACATGCCCAGCCGAACGAACCGTGCGAACGTCGACCACGGCCAATCCGCTGCGCGCTCCGCCAAAGCGTGCTTCACAGGATTCCAATGGATGTAATCCAGATGCCGCGCGAGATCCCTGTCGCTGCGGATCTCGTGCTCCCAGAAACGACGCTGCCACAGCGTCAATTCCTTCCGAGGATCCCCGCTCTTGCGCCCATCCGCGTCATCGCACCGAAACCGATCCCCGCAACCACGGCTCGTACCCCGCTTGATCATCCCCCAACGCTTCGCAAAATCCGCATCGTCCGCCGGCAGCGTCCATACACAATGCATATGGTCCGGCAGAAGCACCCAGGCATCGATCCGAAACGGAAACCGCACCCGCGTCTCCGCGATCGCCCTGCGCAGCCCCTCCCGCACCCACGGCAATGTGAGAACGCGCTTGCGCTCGTACGTTACAACCGTGAAGAAATAGGTACCGCCCCCGGTCCGTGACCGGCGGTAGAACGACATGGCGCCTCCTCATCCTTGTGGTGGCCATTGGCCTCGTCCTTGTGGCTACCCATGAATCTGGCTGCCCATGAACGGTGAACGGCGCAAGCGCCGTGAATGAATTGTCCGCGTGCGTGGGACGCACCCTACGCCGACGATTGCGCCGAGGCCGATGCGCCACCCAACGCCGACGACGCTGCAAACCCGCGCAGGTGCGTCAAGGGCAAGACGTACCGCCCCACCCGACAATGCTGCGAATCCGTGCAGATGCGCCAAGGCCGGTGTACCGCCGTAGGGTGCGGCCCCCGCACGCGGAATTTCCATCGCTTTCCAACCGCGCGTGTGAACCTGCGCACACGTGTAGGAACCGTCCTACGTTTGCGAACGTCACGGTGAACGGCGCAAGCGCCGTGAATGAATTGTCCGCGTGCGTGGGACGCACCCTACGCCGACGATTGCGCCGAGGCCGATGCGCCACCCAACGCCGACGACGCTGCAAACCCGCGCAGGTGCGTCAAGGGCAAGACGTACCGCCCCACCCGACAATGCTGCGAATCCGTGCAGATGCGCCAAGGCCGGTGTACCGCCGTAGGGTGCGGCCCCCGCACGCGGAATTTCCATCGCTTTCCAACCGCGCATGTGAACCTGCGCACACGTGTAGGAACCGTCCTACGTTTGCGAACGTCACGGTGAACGGCGCAAGCGCCGTGAATGAATTGTCCGCGTGCGTGGGACGCACCCTACGCCGACGATTGCGCCGAGGCCGATGCGCCACCCAACGCCGACGACGCTGCAAACCCGCGCAGGTGCGTCAAGGGCAAGACGTACCGCCCCACCCGACAATGCTGCGAATCCGTGCAGATGCGCCAAGGCCGGTGTACCGCCGTAGGGTGCGGCCCCCGCACGCGGAATTTCCATCGCTTTCCAACCGCGCATGTGAACCTGCGCACACGTGTAGGAACCGTCCTACGTTCGCGAACGTCACGGTGAACGGCGCAAGCGCCGTGAATGAATTGTCCGCGTGCGTGGGACGCACCCTACGCCGACGATTGCGCCGAGGCCGATGCGCCACCCAACGCCGACGACGCTGCAAACCCGCGCAGGTGCGTCAAGGGCAAGACGTACCGCCCCACCCGACAATGCTGCGAATCCGTGCAGATGCGCCAAGGCCGGTGTACCGCCGTAGGGTGCGGCCCCCGCACGCGGAATTTCCATCGCGTTCCAACCGCGCGTGTGAACCTGCGCACACGTGTAGGAACCGTCCTACGTTTGCGAACGTCACGGTGAACGGCGCAAGCGCCGTGAATGAATTGTCCGCGTGCGTGGGACGCACCCTACGCCGACGATTGCGCCGAGGCCGATGCGCCACCCAACGCCGACGACGCTGCAAACCCGCGCAGGTGCGTCAAGGGCAAGACGTACCGCCCCACCCGACAATGCTGCGAATCCGTGCAGATGCGCCAAGGCCGATGTACCGCCGTAGGGTGCGGCCCCCGCACGCGGACTTTCGATTCCTTTAAGGATCGCGCCTAAGGCTTAAGGATCGCACCTACGATGCGCCGCGGGCCTCCTCGACGTGTTCGAGGAACCACTCGTACGTGCTGCGGATGCCGTCTTCCAGCGAGATGACCGGGGACCAGCCGAGACTGCGAATCCGCGTGACGTCCACCAGCTTACGCGGCGTGCCGTCGGGCTTGCCGGTGTCGAAGACGATATCGCCCCCGAAACCCACCACCTTGCGCACGATATCCGCCAGCGCCGCAATGCTGATGTCCACCCCGCACCCGATGTTCACGATCTGCTCCCCCTGATACACGTTCATCAGGTGCAGGCATGCGGCCGCGCAGTCGTCCACGTGCAGGAACTCCCGCAGCGGTTTGCCCGTGCCCCACACCTCCACGGTCGACTCGCCCGCGACTTTCGCTTCGTGGAATTTGCGGATCAGCGCCGGCAGCACGTGCGAGCTCTGCAGGTCGAAATTATCGCCGGGACCGTACAGATTGGTCGGCATGGCGGAAACAAACCGGCAGCCGTGCTGGCGCTGGTAGGCCTGGCAAAGCTTGATGCCGGCGATCTTCGCCACCGCATACCACTCGTTCGTGGGCTCGAGCGGTCCCGTCAGCAGGTATTCCTCCTTCAGTGGCTGGGGCGCGAGCTTGGGATAGATGCAGGTGCTTCCCAGGAACAGCAGCTTCTCGACCCCGTACCGGTAGGCGCCGTGGATCAGGTTGGCCTCGATCATGAGGTTGTCGTACAGAAAGTCCGCGGGATAGCTTTCGTTCGCCAAAATGCCGCCGACCTTGGCCGCGGCGACGAACACATACCTGGGGCGATGGTCCTCGTAGAAGGCATCGACTGCCGACTGGTCGCGCAGGTCCAGCTTGCCGCTGGTCGCACAGAGCACGTGGCGATAGCCGCCGTCCTTCAGCAGCCGGTGAAGGGCCGACCCGACCAGACCCCGGTGGCCGGCGAGATAGATGCGGTCGTTCTTGTCCATGAGGCTCCGTAGAACGCGCGGTGGCGTCACCTGTAGTGTGCGGCCCCCGTACGCGGAATTTCGTCCATTCGGGTGATGCGCGAACCTCGTGGCGCGTCGTGCAATGCCGCCTGCCAGTGCGCATCGGCGCGAGGTTGCGGGCGATCATTGCCCGCGTGCGCTGGGACGCACCCTACTCGTGATACTGATAGACGTTGTACCCTTCGCGCTTGCACAGCTCGTCGCGCTCGGCAAGCTTGAGGTCCTCGCGGACCATTTCGGTGACCATCTGCTCCATCGTGGTCCTGGCCGTCCAGCCGAGCTTCTCGCGGGCCTTGGTGGGGTCACCGAGGAGCGTGTCCACTTCGGTGGGGCGAAAGTAACGCGGGTCGACTTCCACCAGCACCGTTCCGGTCCTGGTGTCGACACCCTTCTCCTCGACACCCTTGCCGGTCCAGTCGATGTTCACGCCGATTTCGCCGAACGCCGCCTGCACGAAGTCGCGCACGGCATACTGCCGGCCGGTGGCGATCACGAAATCTTCGGGCTCCTTCTGCTGCAGCATCAACCATTGCGCCTCGACGTAATCGCGGGCGTGGCCCCAGTCGCGACGGGAATCGAGATTGCCGAGGTAGAGCTTGTCCTGCAGCTCCAGCTTGATGCGCGCCACGGCCCGGGTGATCTTGCGCGTGACGAAGGTCTCGCCGCGGATCGGCGACTCGTGATTGAACAGGATGCCGTTGCAGACGTACATCCCGTACGCTTCCCGGTAGTTTACGCAGATCCAGTATCCGTACACCTTCGCCGCACCGTACGGGCTGCGCGGATAGAAAGGCGTGGTCTCGCGCTGGGGCACCTCCCGCACCTTGCCGAACATCTCGCTGGTGGAGGCCTGGTAGAAGCGCGTCTTTCCCTCCAGCCCGAGGATGCGGATCGCCTCCAGCAGGCGCAGCGTGCCGAGCGCATCGGCGTTGGCCGTGTACTCCGGCGTTTCGAACGACACCGCCACGTGGCTTTGTGCGGCCGAGATTGTAGACCTCGTCGGGCTGCACCTCCTGGACGATGCGGATCAGGTTGGTGGCGTCGGTGAGGTCGCCGTAGTGCAGCACGAAGCGCCGACCGGGCTCATGGGGGTCGCGATACAGATGGTCGATGCGATCGGTGTTGAAGGAGGACGCGCGGCGCTTGATGCCATGCACCAGGTAGCCCTTTTTCAGCAGCAGTTCCGCCAGGTAGGCGCCGTCCTGGCCGGTGATCCCGGTGATGAGCGCGACCTTTCCCGTCTTCTTCGCCATGGTGTTTCCTTCGTGACCAAACCCGCGTGTATCGCGCCCGCCCTCGACCGCTGCCTACCTAACCTAGAGAAAACCCCGCATCCCCATCAATCCCAGCGCCAGCACCGTGGAGACGTTCAGCACACTGAACGAGCCGCGCATGCGGCTGATCAGGAACTCGCACCCGTAGAACAGCACGATAAGCTGCAGGGCAAGTCGGCCCGCTCCCAGGCTGTGAAAGTTCAGCTCAGGCAGGCTGGGCACGGCCAACGCCATCAGGATCACCAGCAGGTCCAGCGGGGTGACGCGGAACACCTCGGTGTCGGAGAAGCGTATGCCGATCGCGATAACCGGGGCAAGCAGCAGGAAATATCCATCCAGGTAACGCGCGTACTCGCCCTGCCCCCACGGCGAGGTATTCAACAGATACACCGCGAACGCGCAGGCAATGTAGATGACCGCCCGTGCCCCGACATTGGTTGGCGTCCACCCGCGCCACATCGAGACGAGCGCTGCCATCAGCAGCGCCAAGCTCGCCACGCCGAAATCGGGCGAAATGCTCACCGGCAGCATCGCCCCGGCGAACAGTACCAGAGGGATCGCCACGCGCAACACGTACACGGGCCCGACGTGCAGCAACCCCGTCACACGCAGATACGCAACCCAGCGCGCCAGCGTCGAGGGGGCCTGTCCACGGTGCTCCGACAGGTGCCAACCGCGAGCGGATGCCAGCCGCAGCCCACCCGTCAGTACCGCGCAAAAGACCAGGTAGACGAGCAGAATCAATCCGTCCGACTCGTAGCGCAGCAGGAACGCGCCGGCGACCAGCGCCGACATGAGGAGATAGATGACGGTAACCGCCTCGTAGTGATCCAGCCCGAGCGCCAGCAAGCGATGGTGAAGGTGGTTCTTGTCGGCCGAGAACGGCGAGCGGCCCTCGTAGATACGCTGCACCATCACCGTCAGCGTGTCCAGAATCGGCAGGCCCAGCAGCATGATGGGCAACACCGGACTCAGTGCTGCATTGGCCTCCTGGGTGAGCAGGATCGTGAGCACACCGGCACTGAACCCCAGAAACTGACTTCCTGTGTCGCCCATGAAGAGCCGCGCCGGATGGGTGTTGAAGCGCAGGAAGCCGAGGATCGCACCCATCACCGAAAAGCTCATGACGACCAGCTCACTGCTGCCGGCGAGATAGGCCATGACGGCGACCGCGCCCAGCGTCAGCAGCGTGGTCCCGCCGGCCAGCCCGTCGAGCCCGTCGGAGAGATTGATGGCGTTGGTGATGCCGACGATGAAGAACAACGTCAGTGGAACCGCGAACCACGGTGGGAGCGTCTCGATGCCCAGGAAGGTCAGACGGTCGATCACGACTCCGCCATAAACCACCACGGCGAGCGCCGCCACCAGCTGGCCCACCAGCTTCCAACGGTAGTCGAGGTCCAGCCGGTCGTCCATGACCCCGAACACCAGCAGCACAGCCACGCCAACCAGGAAACCCACCGCCTGTGGACCGAGCGGCACCCACAAGATAATCGGCAACACCGCACCGGCTACCATGGCGATCCCGCCAACGCGAGGGAGCGCCTCGGTATGCACCTTGCGTTCGTTGGGCAAATCGAGCGCGCCCATGCGTGCCGCACCGCGCATCAGCGGCGGGATCAGCACCATGGATACGACCAGGGAGATGATGAAGGCGAAGAAGGGCACGACCTTCAGTCGGGGATGAAGCCCCGGAGTGGTTGGTTCACTGCCTTGGCGAACTTCGTCAACCTTCGATCGCCAACGGAAGAATCCGCTCGGTAGGATCCATCGACGTAGTCAGACGCACCAACGCTCCGTCCGTACGATTGCGCTCCAGCGCATCGACGAGCAGATACCACCGCACGGCGTATTCGTTCGTCAGTATGCGGCCCCGCTGCTCAAACCAATAATAGACCAGCTGGGTCATGTCACCCTTTGCAATGACCACCCGATTAACCTTCAGCGGCTGGCCGTTGACAGACACGCCATCCACCACACGCTGACTCAGGTCCTTGATCTCCCAGCCACCGCCAGGAATACAAGTGCGCGGCGAGTGTATACCAGCACCCTGCTGCTGGTCACCATAGTATGCGACATAGAAGTTCACGAAGTCGCGATGGCTATTGACATAGTCTGCCAATATATAGTCATCGAACTTCAGCGCATCGACATAGATGCTCTCCATACGCTCCGACTTTCCCTTCCACTCCCCTATCTGCATCGGGAATTCGGAGAAGTCAGCCCGCGCAGGAATGACATGTTCCTTCTGCTGAAGTCCAAAGAAAGTGCAGCCGCCAAGATCAACAATCCGGCCACCACCGATATCTGTTTTGGCACCCCGCGGCGCTGCACCTGCGCTCCCGCGGGTGAAGGCTGCGGAAATTCGATTCCGAACGCTTCACGCAAGTGCTTTCGGTTGGGCCCGATGCGCGCGAGCGCCCACATCTCCAGCAACAGCACGGCCGTACAAGACATGAAGATGGCCCAACCTTCAAACTGGTGCAGAAAACCCTCAGCCATCTCCTGACCCCAGCGATCGACCATAATGCCGATCGCTCCGATGCGCAGACTGTTCATCAATACTGCGATCGGTATGCTGGAAAGGAACACGACGACGCGCTTCCAGAAAGGTTCCTTGAAAAAATATGCCGCAATGAAACCCAATGTCATTAGCGGAAACAGATAGCGCAATCCGCTGCACGCCTCGACCACTTGCAATTTATAGCTACCCAGGTCAATGACGTTTCCTTCCAGAAAGACGCTCACGCCCCACAGTCGCATGATGGCAACGCCGAGCTCCGAGGAGAGAAGCTGCAACTGGGCGGAAAGGTTGTTATACAGAAAGTTGGGAAGCGGGATAGAAAGAAAGAGTATCAGCAACGGGACCCATACCTTGCCGAATGCCCGGAGTCCCATGTACGCAAGCAGGGTACCCGAGAGAGCGACCAGGAAAGCATAATTGTTGACAATGTAGATCTGGGTCAGCCGACCGACAAAAAATAGTACGAGTGCCAGCAGCACAACCACCACACCCAGCCAGGATCCCCTGAATGGTTGTTGCTCCAGCTCGTCCTTACGCTGCCAGATCAGAAACGCGACGATCACCGGAATCAACAGCCCGTGGCTGTACTCCTCCTTATGCAACCAATTATCCAGCACCCCCTTCAGACCGTCGTAGTTCATAACTGCCAGCACGGCAGCAGCGGCCGTCAGCGCCAACCAGCCAAGGGTGGAGTTTCTCCAGACAATGGGCTGGGATGATGCGGTGGTGCTCATACGTGCTTCCCTAGTGTTGTCTTGAACTGAAGTCGGCTTGATCCGGCTGAAAGATCGTCACCGGGCTCGTTCGATACCGGTCGCCTTGCGCATACCCGGCAAAGCTTCGAGCAAAGCCGCGAACCGCTGCGCCAGGACCGCTCTGTCGAAGTGTTCCGTCGCGTGCCGGTGGCCGTTTTCCCCGAGACGCGAACGCAACTCCGGTTCTCGGCAGAGCTTCAGGACGGCTCGCGCCAGCGCGGCACTATCCTCGGGCGCGATGCAGATCCCCGCACCAGCCGCCTCAATGATCCCCTTGCTTTCTCCCTCCACCCCCAGGATCACAGGCTTGCGCATCGCCATGCTTTCGAAGATTTTCGAGGGTATCACTGTCTTGAATAGATCCGACTTCTTGAGCAATACCAGGCTGGCACCCGAAAGAGCCCACAATGCGGGCATCCTGCGCTTCGGTTGCTGACCCACGATCTGAACGTTCGAAAGTCCCATCTCGTCGCGCATGGCGACCAGCTTCTCGCGCTCGGCGCCGTCACCAACAACTAAGAAGACGATGTCCTTCTGGTCCTCTAATTCGCGAGCGGCGTCGAGAATCGTCTCCAGATGATGGGCCATTCCGATCGTTCCGAAATAGGAGGCTACAAACTTTCCCTGCAACTGCAATCCTTCCACCTCAGCATCGGCCTCCGCTGGTTGCTGGTAGAACCGCAAATCAACGCCGTTCTTGATCACGTGGATCTTGTGATCGGGCACCCCCCTGTCCAGCATGTATCGGCGAAAGGCGTCCGTGACCGGGACGATGCAGTCCGCGTGCCGGTACGCGAACATCTCCATCCGCTCCAGCCATTTGATCACCGAAGGATTCCTGATGGCACCCACAGCGATGATCGACTCGGGCCACAAGTCTCGAATCTCGAGTACCCAGGGCGCACTCTTCAACCTGCTGACAACGTACCCCGCGAGACCGTTGAAGAACTGCGGAGAAGTGGAGATGACGACATCGACACGCCGCAGGAAACGAACGGCGAGCACGGCAGAAACCATATAGGAGACGTAGTTCAGAGTCCGCTTCACCACCCCTTCGTTGGCGGTTACGTAGGTCCACAGGCGCAAGATGTGGATACCGTCGAGCTCCTCCCACTGGAATAGCCGGTTGCGGTACCCGTCATACACCTTCCCTCGCGGGTGGTTGGGCGCACACGTAACCACGGTGACTTCATGTCCTGCCTTGACCCACTCCCGGCAGTGCTCGTAAGTCCTGGAGGCCGGAGCATTCACTTCCGGCGGAAAATAATGTGAAAGGAAGAGTATTCGCATCGGCGGAGTAACGGAGCGGATTCGGACGGACCTCCGCCGACCCAGCAGCTCAGCCCCCGTCCAGGGAGCTACATTTTCTGATGGTGTAGCCAGACTCCAGGGGCAGCGAGCCCGACCGCGACAACTTTAGCATCACTGCCTCAAACTGCAATCCAAATTGCGGGAAGTACCAGGCGGGCTCCAGGTCCCAGCAATCCGCCCCATGCGCCTCCACGAGAGCAACCAGATGACCATCGTCCGCTCTGATCTCGGCCATTGTCCCTTCAGCTAAGACCTTGAAGCACGGGTGTATGTGGACGTAACTCTCAAGCAGGTGTTCTCCTGATCCGGTCAGCTTGTCGATCACGCGAACCCAACTCCGGGGGTCGAACTCGATTCTACGATGGTGAATCACCTCCCGTGGCAACCAACGGTATCCGGTATGGCTGCCCTCGAAGATCGCGCCGGCCTCCAGCAGTCGGATGGATGCCCCGAGGGGATAGGCCCGGCGCCCGACACGAAAGACGCCCCAGACTTCGGACTGCTCGGCCTCGTCGACGCGCACGGTGTTGTGGGCAGCCGTGCTGCGCACGTAGCTCCGCCGGATACCCGCCTCGTAGTCGAAAGTCCCACTGTCGGTGATGACGCGCGCCCCGTCGAAGGCCAGTTCAAAGCTCAGGGTATCGCAGTGCGCGTGCCCGGGCTGGTAATCGGGTCCGATCGGACCACAGTCGACCACAAGCACGTCGCCAGCATTGCGGACGATGTAGTACCCGCTTTCCTTGCACGCACGGACCGAGAGCCCCGCCGAGAGCTGCGGTAGGTCATAATGCAACAGGCGTTCCGCATAGCGAAATAACCGACCTGGACTGGGTGCGATTCCAACCGCCGAATCATTGAAGAGCGGGATGTCGCCATCGGGCATGCAGATATCGGTGAGAAAGTCCAGGGCACGACGCACCACGCCTTCCGTCTCCTGACGAAGGCCAGCCTCCATTAGATCAGGATTGGCCTGCGCGAGGTTCACTACGTCGAGACAGTCCTCGAGCGCGATGGAATGATACATGGGGCTGCGCTCGAAGTGGCCACCATCCGCAAGGAACTGCTCACGCAACTGGACCCGGAAAAGGTTGGTACCCTTCCGCAACCACCGGTCCGCGTCCCGGCCAGCAAAAAATACGCCCGTGAACAGGAGTGCCTTGACGTTCTTCAGCAAGTGATTGGCCAGAATGTGCCACTCGAGATTGCGCTCCAGCCAATACGCCTGATGATAGAGACTGTTCAACCAGCGATCGGGCACATCGGTGGAGTTCCGATACCAGATGAAGAACTTGACCCAGTTCACCAGCCGCAGCGAGACCGTGTAAGGTTCCCAGGCGTCGGTCGTGCACGGGGGATTGGATTCGATCCAGCTACCGATCAGATCTGCCGACTCGGCCACGTCGCGGCTCGGATCGTGAATGAAATCGAAGTAGTGCAGGTTGTAACGCCACAGCTTCGGCATGTCCGCGCAGCGCCAGTCCGCCTGCCCCGGCACGAACGACTTTGCGGCGTTGAGAAAGCGGAATTCTCCCGCGGCAAGACCGCTCGCGGTTTGCTCGACGCCTGGATGAAGGTCGATGCCATCCCGTCTTGCACGCTGCCCGGCCGGAGGACGCTTTCCACCTTCCGGGGTATACCGTCGCAACAGTTGAAACAGCAGCTGGCTCGGGCGAAGAAAGCGCAGCGTGCGCGCATACCGCGTCAACGAGCTCATCGCACGCGGGGCGTGGTCAGGCTACGAACAGACGTGGGAGACAGAACTGTCTCCCACGGACGACAACGCGCTCACGCGAGCGCCTCCACGATGTCAAGTGTCACTCGCGTAGTCTCAATAAGTTCATCGAACGGAATCGGCGACCGACCGCCGCCCTGCACCGCCGCTATGAAAGCCGCGGCACACGCTGCGTTTCCCTTGTCCTGGCGCCAGAGATTCATCTTGCGAAAGCCGCGATACCCGTAGCCGGTTAATCTACGGAAATTGTCCAGCTGCAGCACGCGCCCCCCACAGAACACCTCCAGTCGCTCTTTCGGGAACGACTTGTGGCCGTTCGCGAGGTAGTGAACCACTCCGTAGGAACCGTCTGCGAAATCCAGTCCAAAGCTCACTTTGTCGCCTCGAACGCTCACGCCGGGGTGCTGCCCGATCATCATTGCCGTGGTGGAGCGGATCTCCGTCGCCGCCAGGAAGCGCAGCAGATCGACGAAGTGACACGCCTCCCCGATGATCCTTCCGCCACCTACCTGTGGATCCTGAGTCCAATGGTCGCCGGGAATGGCCCCTGCGTTCACTGTCATGACGAAGACCTTCGGTTCGGGCAGTGCACTCAGGAGCGAGGCCATCTTCTGCACCTGGCGTGCAAAGCGCCGGTTGAACCCTACCATAAGGAGCGGCGCTGCCCCGTCGCTGACGACCCTCCCGTAGGTACCTTCGATTTCCGCAAGCTCTTTTCGCGTGAGCGCAAGAGGCTTCTCGACGAAGACATGCTTGCCCGCACGCAATGCATCGCATATGAATCTGGCGTGGGAGTCGTGCCGTGTGGTGATGACCACGGTGTCGATCTGCGGATCGCCGATCAGCGCGGCAGCATCGGTCGTGGTCTCCTCGAAGCCGAACTTGCGCCCGGCGTGTACGCCGCTCACTCCTCCGCTGGAGGCCACGGATTTGAGGCGTGCACCCGTGGCACGAAAGGCCGGAATGAGTACCTGGGTCGCATAGTTGCCGGAACCGATGAAACCGACCACGGCCGCACCATCCTTGCGGGGCAGTTCGCGGGCAGCGGGCGCGAGCGCGACTCTGGTCGATCGCAGGTCGGATTCGGGAGTCTCCAGCGGATAGTGAAGCAGAATTCCCAAGGAAGGGGCGCCGCTGCTGACGAGCTCATAGGCTTCCGTTGCCCGCTCCAGCGGGAAGCGGTGCGAGATCAACGGCTCCACATCCAGACGGCCGGACGCCAGCATATCCAGAACCGCCTCGAAGTTTCTCTGCTCCGTCCAGCGGACGTAGCCCACCGGGTAGTCCTGCCCCTTCTCCTCAAATGAAGGATCATAACGACCCGGTCCATAGGAGCAGGACACCTGGAAGGAGAGCTCCTTCTCGTAGAAGTCTGCCCGCGAAAGCTCGAGGCCGGCAACTCCAATCAAGACGATGCGACCCCTCTTTCGGCACATGAGTGCGGCTTGGTGTACCGGCTCACTGCTCTGCGTCGCCGCTGCGATGAGCACCGCATCCACGCCCCGCCCCCGGGAAAACGCGAGCGCTGCAGCGACGGGGTCATCTCCCCGCGACAGATCCACTGTCTCGGCGCCGAAGTGCTTGGCCAGCGCCAGTCGGGAAGGATCCTTGTCGATCCCCAGTACCCGGCAACCACACGCCGCCAGCAACTGCACTGCGACCAGCCCGATCAGCCCGAGACCCGTCACGACGACCGCCTCGCCCAGCGTCGGCTCCGCAAGTCGCATTCCCTGAAGCGCAATCGCGCCGATGACGGTGAACGCCGCCGATTCATCCGAAACTTTGTCTGGAATCCTGGCACAGAGGTTCTTGGGAACGGAAACGACCTCGGCGTGCTTGCCATTCGAGACGACGCGGTCTTCGGGCGAGAACCTGTCCACGCCCGCACCGACCTCCATGATCGTGCCGACGTTGCAATACCCCATTGCGATGGGTTGCTCGAGCTTGCTCTGTACGGCAGCGATGGTAGGTGCCAGGCCGTCCGTCTTCACCTTGTCTACTACCATGCGGACCTTGTCAGGCTGCTGCCTGGCCTTCTCGATCCATCCGGCCTTGCCGAAGTCGACCAACATGCGCTCCGTGCCCACCGAAACCAGCGAAGTGGTGGACCGGATCAATAGGTAGCCCGCCGAGGCGCGCGGACAGGGAACGTCCACCAGCTCGGTTACACCCGTCTTCAGACTTTGAAGGATTTGCTTCACTTGTTTCACACCCCAGCGGTGACGCAACTACTCTTATCAAGCCCCTTATGGAACTTCCCGCTCTCTGCCGTTAGGCACCGAGCCCACCCTCACACGAATTAGTACCTCGGATCGAGGCGTTGAGCAGCGGAGTGGTTTCCTTCTACCGTCGTACCGCATACTCGCCAAGATTCGGCGCTGATCTTCTCGAAGGCCTCAATCACTCTTTTCATGTCATCTCGGTAACCGATTGTAATTCGAATGCAATCTTCAAGACCCGGAATGGAGCTTCGATCCCTCGCGTAGATGCCCTGTGCCTTCAGTCCTAGTATGACCTCCTGTGCATTTCCGCATCGGATTACGACAAAGTTTGCACTGCTGTCCCAGACGTCCCCCCCCAATTCTCGATAAGTCCTGGTAAACCATTCTCGCGCATCCCGAACTGCCTTGACGTGTTCCTCGATGATCCCAATGTTATCTACTAGCGTCTGCCCCGCAATCTGGGCCAACATCGAAACGTTCTTGCCGTTTCTTAGCTTGTTAAGGTGGATCAGATTCTTGTGGTTCGAAACGACATACCCCAATCGCAAACCTGCAAGTCCGAATGCTTTCGAAAACGAACGTACAACAAAGAGATTTTCGTGCTTATCGATCATCGGAGCGGACGAGGAACCCTCCGCCATGAACTCGATATAAGCCTCGTCGAGGATGACAACCGCCCCGGGGTGCGCACTCAAAACCCGCTGGATGTCTGGCGAAGAAATGCGGTAGCCAAGTGGATTGTTCGGATTGATCAGATAGATCACCTTCAGCGCGGACAGCTGGCTCAATCTCGACAAAAAGTCGTCGACGCTAAATTCATCTCGGGGTCCCGTGCTTATGCCGTGAACGGTAGCGCCACACGATTCTGCATAGACTCTGAAGTTGTCATAACCTGGCACTACGACACCCACTTGGTCCCCCTTAGTGACATAAGTTCGAACGATCGTTTCCAGTGCTACGTCAGACCCGCCAAAAACCAGCACCTGAAGGGGACTCAACCCAAGGTATTTAGCGATGGACTTTGACAGCTTCAGTGAGGAGATGTCTGGGTACCAGTTTATGGACCCAGGCTTCTGAAGGAATTCGATCAGTTTCGCCTGGACCAGCTCACTGACCCTTGTAGACTCATTCCAGTCCAACTTTAGATAGCGCGAGCTGTCCTCCACACGCCATACGTCTTGGCTAGTAACGTTGTATTCCTTGAACCGCTCTATCCATTCCAATGGTTTGACGGCCATGCTATCGGATCGCAACGTAGTGGTTAGGCAGGCTAGTGCGTCGATATCGCATCAGTTGACGATAGTACGCTAGTTTCCTAATCCACCTTTTGACGAGGAACGGAACGTACCGAATGTACCGTTGATAGACTTTGTTCGCCTGGACCGAATAGGTGATACCCCGACTGTTGCGGATCCATTCTCCGCCTGCCTTCGCTCCCGTACTCTGCAGTGCATACATCTCTATCGCGGCTTCCGCGACGACGGCCGCATCAAGCGGAAGACGGGAGACTCTTAAACGGTTCTTGTAATGGCCAACTTGCCACATCTTATGGGAGTCGCTACCCGCCACGAGACCCATTCCAAATTTCCTGGCCAATTGTCGAATGTGTTCTTCATACGCGGCCGAGTTCCAGCCACCGTTGTACAATTCAATGAAACTGGCCTTCTCCATCACGTAAACCGTTTCGCAATCGTCCTTGGCCTGACACCACAAGAGTCCACTATCCGGCTTGTAAGGGTGGGGGATGTAGACGAGGCCCCCCTCTTGTATGATGTGATCCACTAGCTCGCGCGAGGGTCTTCCGCTCACTGACCGCCTTATGAACAGTCCTATGATATGCGCGCCAGTGTCGCTGGTCATCTCGCAGCCAGGGATCAGCTGGATCCCGGCATGCGGAACATTCTCTCCTCAGCCTCAGTCACGCGAAGCACGTCGTGTTCCGTAATCGTAACCGCTCGGATTTGCTTTCTGAGGCATTCTGCGATTAAGTCGCCGTAACTCGTGAAGCCGTCGTGCGAGCAATCCGTGTGGCAGTGGAACTCGCAATCGATTTCATAACCCGAATTCATGACTTTTGACCTCAGAGACGATCACTCTCTTTTTACCTTCAGATGTCTGGATGAACTCGCCGTTGTCTACGATCGCAACCTCTATACTCTCTCCAAACCGATCAATGATGTCTTGGCGCAATCCGACTCCATGGTCGCGTCCTTTCGGCGCGTCTTTATGCGCACTTCCAACTGCCTCGGAGTCTTTTGGATGAACTGAAAAGCAATCAACTCATTGTATCGATCCATCATGGTATATAAGTTGACGCTTGGTATAACCCTGCCGTCTGGACCATACAAGAAGTCGTCGGAGCGTCCGCGTATCTCAGATACAAGCGGAAGCGTATGTCCGCACGCGCAGGGCGTCGGTCCCGCCGGAGCGATGACTGCTATGTCACCTGTATCGTAGCGGACCAGCGGCATCGCTTCGTTATGCAAGCATGTTGCCACAATTCGCCTTTCGCTAGCTGTGAGCGCCGGGTCCTCCACCAGTTCACAGACGCCGTAATCGGTGTTGATGTGAAGGCCCTGGTGCGCACTACACTCGTTCATCGTTATCGTTATTTCCGCTTGACCGTACCAGTCGTACACTCTTGCTCCGAACACGTCTTCGATGGTCTTCCTATACCGGGGAAGCAGAGTTTCGGACGCTGTAAGAATGCCGTCGAGCGCCGGAACTTCCAGGTTTCCAGTCGCGGCCATTTTCGCTAGTATGTAGAGGGACGAAGGATAACCACGAAGGAATTTTGGTTTCCATTCCTGCATCTTGCGTAGGTATTGTTCGGCGTTCTCCGGCGTGAGGTGGTACGCGGAGAAGTATAAGAAGTTGCGCGCCCGATCCAACCTCCAGAGTGGCTCGCCTCGTCTTGGAACATAAGATCTAACGATTGCCATCTTGTCGCGGAAGCGGTAGCCCATCCATGTCCAATGGCGCCAGACGATACCTTGCTCAACAACCCAGTGTTTGCGGGACACGTACTCCTTGAAAACATCCCCTGTTGTTCCGCTTGTTCGCAACTCCAAGGCGTCAGAAAGCGACCGAGGATTGCACAAGGCCGCATGGTTTTCGCGCGCAACTTTCTTCGTAAGCAGTGGTATTCTGCTCAAGTCGTCCGTCGTCAAGAGATCTTTGTATGGGTCAAAATCACATTGCCAAAGCAGCTGGTGGTAGTACTCTGTATCTTCGTAGCACGTCACGAGCAAGTCTCTGAGATGGAGCGTCTGGTACTCTTGCATCAGATCGGCTTGCCAGTATTGCGATTTTGACAGCAGGTCTTTGTAGAATTTAATTCCACTTGCGGAAAGCCATAAATCCCTCAGGGTCTGTAACATGTCTTCACTCAATCAGCCGCGGCCGTCAAGAACCTCGTAAGCACGTCTGCTTTATCATCCTGCACAGGCGGAAATGAAAGCATTGCCGCCAAACAGCACACGACGAGAACACTGTCCAGAGCGCCCACTTCGTGAAAGGTCACCGAGTCGACTGGCACGGAATGCACCGCGGCCTCAGCGAGTGCCGGATGCCGGAATGCCTCCCCAGCGAAGAACTGCGCACGTGACGTCATGGCACTGGCCGCGATCAGTCGCTGCACAACATGTCCCCGCTCATCCCAAAAGGAGTGCGGATCACGATCCATCTGTCGGATACGGCGGAACCACATGATGGTCTGGGTGCCGGACGCCGATCGATACCGCGTTTGCTCAGAAATGCTCACAAAGTTTGCTCAGATAGCCTGCGAAGTCCGACAGCAAGGCTGCGCGGCGACCGATCGCCTGTAGTGCCCCGTACAAATGATACTTGCAATGAAAGCAGCGATTGACCGGGTTTCGAACATAGGCTTCGTCCTCGAATTCGCCACTATCCACGATCTTCAGACGCCAACCCTCCCGAGCCGCCCATTCCTGAACTCGCCGGGTCGCCTCAACGGGAACCGCAGGACTCACAGCGTGGGCCACGAGGACGCGGTGCCGAAGCCGGCCCGATGCCTCGGTGGCGAGCAACAGGCTGTCGACGCCACCACTGCAGGCAACGATCCCAGCGCCAATCCTGAGGATTACGTCGCGTAACTTGCTGTCGTACATGTTATTTTCGCAATGGGAATTTGCTTCGGAGGTGACGGTCAGCCAGTCGATTCCGGGGGTACCGCGGGAATAGCCGGCACATCACCCGTCGTAACTGGCGACGTATTATACGGGATGTGGCTGCGGGCGACTGCACCTCGAACGCCCCGTGGCCCGAGGTGGCGCGCTTACAAGCAGTAAGCAGTCGCGGAAGCCCATCACCCGGCGCTCCCGGTTGACGCACTCCCGCCCTCTCCAATTTCCGCGATGCGGTTGAGAGATGCCGTTTGCTCCTGACTGACCTTCGCCACGCGCCGAGTTCGACGCACGTCTCAAAACCCTCATACGCTCGGGACTCAGCTGTCGATCCCCGAGAGAACTGCGGTTCGTATCGCAGAACGGTACCGGGACTTCCCGTAGAAAGTTCGTCACCAGCGCGCTGTGGGCACTCGATCGATATGAGTATCGAGCACCGCCACCCAGCTCGGGGGCTGCTTTGCAACTTCGGAGTCAACTGCAAAGGTATCGTGCGGCCATGTCAGTCTTCAGGACTATCTTATACGGTCTGCTTTCGATTTCCGCCGTCGGTTTCCCAGCCGCGAACGCCGCGAGATTTGCGGCATTCAAGTCTGTCGACGAAAAGGGTGTCGTCGAGTTTTCACAGATGCGCCCCATGGATCGGACGTCGGAAGTCGTGCAGGTCACAATCAACTCCGGAATGGTGCCTGTGCATGCGCAACGTCAGGCAAACGCCAGGCGGAGGGAGACGTCTCCAACACGAAGGTCCCGCGCAGCTGCACCAGCCTCCGCTCTGCCGTCGCGCAGCGCAGATCGCGGTACGGCCGGAGCGGGCACGTCAACCGGAGGCAGCGTGAACGGCGGATCGAATGATGCGCCAGCGCCGGAATCCGATGCGCCCGCGCAGCAGCCGGAAATCGGGTCATCTGAAATCGTGCAGAATTCCCTTGGGACAGCCGAGCCATCCCCCACCTCCGACGTGACCAACCTGTTATCTCCAATAGGCTCCACCTCTTCGCCCTTCGAGCAGCGCTCCTCGACACCATCACCAACGATCGGAACGATCTACAATCCTCCACCCGAAATCGTTCCGACATCGCCCGCTGTCCCTGTTGATGATCGTACGCCGGCACCGGCACCCAGTGGGCCGCCACCGTGCTGGATGCCCTGAGGACTACGCGCAGCCCTCCGCCGATGAATGCTGAGCACCAGATTACAGCCGTGGTTTTTTCGAGTCTTCGATTCTAGAAGCTGCGACTCTCAAGTCGAAAGGTTACCGTTATGCGTAGACGCCATTTCTTGTCCGCTCTTGCAGTTGCACCTCTCCTTGGTCGGCTGTCATGGTCCCATGCCGCCAACTCGCCTTCCGATCTGAAAGCATGGCGCGAAAGCGTACCCCCGCTGATGACATGGACCTACGCAAGTGGACCCGCGGTGGCCATTCCGAAGCAGCGGGCTGCTCTGATCAGAAACATATGCAAGTACCCAATCGTGGCGGTCACTTCCCAAGACCAGGATCATTGGAATTGCGGAGAATACCCCCAGTACGATGTCTTTCGTGACGAAATTCGTGCGACGAACCCGCAGATCAAGATGCTTGCCCATCTGAACGCGACAGAGAGCCACCAGGCATCCTCGCCGGGCAGCCGCGTCATCTGGTCAGCGGGCGGCGAATATGGCTTCCACGGCCATGAGCCTCAGGACAGGCCCGGTACCATCTGGTATGAGAAGCCAAAAGGAAGGGTGATCGTGCGGGATAGTGGCTGGGGCCCTAAGGCCATGATGGATTTCCGCCTGAAGCGCGCCCAAGATACCCTCTACAGCGCAATGGTAACCCAATATACCGGCGGATATTCGCGGACGGGAAACAACCGTAGATGGGATGGCGTATATCTCGACCAGCTGATTGTTCCCGGAAGCGGATGGGGAACGTCCATCACCGAGCGCCAGCAAATGGTCGTCGGCCTCCAGTCGGTCCTCACGCGCTTTCGTTCGCGTTATCCTGACGCTATCGTTGTCTGCAATAGCTCCCGAGATTACGCCGACATAAACGGCGAGATGAACGAAGGTCGGGCCGACGAAATTCGGGAAGTTGCGAGCTATTGGCGTCACTCGCAGCCCGAGATCAACGTCTATATGTTCAAGCCTGTGAAGGAGGCTTCAGAAGCGCAGATCTCTGCTGAGCTGATGAAGGCGATGTCGTACGGAGCCTTCTTTTCATACCACTACGGTGAAAATCCGTACACCTCGAGTCCGTGGCCCGCTACATTCACGCGCCTGTTAGATAGCTATCCCGCGTGGAAGGAGCTACTTGCTTCGCTTGCACTTATATGAGTCACCATGCTCGACGGTGCCTATCTCCGCCTTGATATCCTCGATCACGCTGATCGTGAAAGACACCTCTGAGGGCCGCCGATGCGCTCGAGCTAAGTGCCTCCGTCATGGTAGTGGACTGCCACAACACGATGGCCCAGGCGGCAGGCCGAAGTATTGACGCATGATTCCTACGTCCAAGCCATTCACCGTGCCGTCTCCATTGAAATCCGCTTCGCCGCCAGGCATCCCGAATTGCCCTCTCAATGCACTCACGTCCAGACCGTTCGTGGTTCCATCGTTCGGCACGTTGATGTCCGTATCGCATAGGTTCCCGTACCCGTCGTTATCACTGTCGAGTTGATCTGCATTCGCAACTTCTATGCAGTTGTCGCTTGCGTCGTCGATCCCGTCGCCGTCCTGGTCTGCCTCGGAACCAGTAGACCAGCTGACGCATTGCGGATCGTCGGGGAAGTCGACAAATCCGTCCTGATCATTGTCAACACCGTCACCACAAGCGGTCGCCGACACCTCGAGAACGCTGAGTATCTGATCGGCCGGGACACTGGTCAGCGTTTGCTCAATGCCGCTCGGCCATCGTATCGTCACGTAGTCCGCGGACGTGTTGCTACCCAAGCCGAAATGAAGCCGTTTGTAGTTTTGCGCTCGATAATGCATTCCACCACCTTGCTCTCGCACTTGAGTTCGTCCGCCAGCTGCGAGTTCGACGCGCGCTCCGATCCCATCCGTATTGGAAAAGCGGCCGACCAGATCGATTTCCAGCCAGTGATTGGCGTTACCCGTGTTCCGGAACAACTGATGGCCCCCTCCCTCGTTGAACGGCGGTGCACCCTCTCCGTTGGTGACGAAGAGATCCAAGAAGCCGTCCTCATCGTAGTCAGCCATGATGACCGTATCCGATCGACCTTTACGAGTTCCTTCCGCACCACCGCCCTCCGGCACCTGAACGAACATGCCGTTGCCAAGATTCTCGAACAACATGTTTGGTGCATTGGTCACTGGCCAGCTACAAGCTAGATAAAGGTCGATGTCCATGTCATTGTCAAAATCTCCTCCTACTGCAGAAAAGCAAGACTGTGGAACTCTCAACCCGCTCTGGTTGCTACGATCCTCGTAGCCGGTCGAGGTATGGACCAGGTAGCTCGGAAAGGATGTCAACGGTACAGGGTTGAAACCGACCGGCTGAACATTGGTCATCGGTAAGTTTGATGTGATCACGAAATTGGCGTCCCAGTTGCCGCCAGTAGAGAGCAACACCGTCCAACTTCCACTTGCTGGTTCATACCCGACGAAAAGGCCATCGTCGACACCTGGAGTGTGGTCAGCGATACCCCACACCGCCGGATCGCTCGGATCGAGCGTGAAATCAAAGCTATCAGTACCCAGGCCAGCCGCACCGATGTGGATGATCTCCACGTTTGGGGGAAAAGCTCCAGCGGGGAAGGCTCTAACCTCAAGGGGTCCTGCCGACTCCAATGTGACTCCTTCTTCTCGATGGAACGCTTTCAAACGCACATCCACTTCGGTTTCGCTTCGTAGCACCAATTCGTGGTTGGCCGCTGTGCTCGGTCGGAAGATGTCGTTCATCAGGTCCCCCGACAAGTCTGCGATCACCTCATCGGTCGCAAATCGTGTATTCGAGGGAAGCGTTGGAAACCGGAGAGAGTCAAGTACGTTAGTGAACGGAGTGCTCGACAGATCGAATACCGCCGATTGCGAGAGTTCGCTGGTCAGCATGACGAGATCGAGCCGGCCGTCACCGGTCAAATCTGCAAGCTGCGGGCGATTTGGACCAGCGGGCAACACACCGGCGACGCTGGACGCATCAACGAAGCTGGCTCCGGCGTTGCGCAGCACAATTGGGAACTCCTGTGCAGACACGGCTCTTGTCAGGACCAGGTCCAACAGTCCGTCGGCGTTCCAGTCCACCCAAAGGGGCGTACGGGAGCGGGCCTGCTTGAAAGACACGCCCCATTGGGCAGCCTGGTCCACGAGCACCCCGCCTTCGTTCACGAAGAGCTCGTCAGCCCCGGTGCCACCAGCCACCTGTATCAGGTCCTGATCACCATCGGCATCAAAGTCTCCCCAGGCGGCTCCGTGTGTATCACGTACGGGAAAAGGTAACTTGATGAGGGCAAACGTACCGTCACCCTCGTTCAAATACAGGCTGGGTGGACTCGGGTGGTTACCTACCCAGATGTCAGGGCGCCCGTCTCCGTTGAGGTCGCCCCAAGAGGCGCCGAACGAAGGTCCGCCGCCCGTGATCCCCGCGGACACCGACACGTCAGAAAAATGAATCTGCGCCTCCGCCGCTCCCCCTGCTACGACCAGATATGTGGCGAACGCAGCTCGCAGCGCCAAGTGCAGATACGCGGTACTGGGTTGCTTCCTTCTTTGCATGGCAACTATTCTGCTTTGATTACGGACGGGCGTTTTTAGTCGCGGTCTCCAGGATTGGCCAGCACAATCGAGCAACTCGCACGTACGGCGCCCCTGGACTATCGTGGCCCGAATTGTATCATGCTCACTGCACAAAGCGCGGCATGGTCGGGCCCCACCTCTGCTGGAGCGAGCTTGCCGTTTGTGACCCACGAACCTCCCTATGAAAGACCAGTTCAATTGCTCCCTGGGAAGCGGCTTTCGATTGAGGCTGCTAGACTGGCTTACTTCGCTGGGGCTCCAATATGCTGTGACACCAAATCCACAGATCAAGAACCCTTTTCCTCGAGGAAACAGGGTGGCTGCGGTTGCTTTCCTGGCCCTGGTTCTCGCCCCTCCACTGGGCGCGCGCGCTTCGATCACAATTCGCGTTGTACCCGCCATTTCAGCCGTTCCGATTCTCCCGACCCAGAAGATCAAGGTCGAAAATGCTACGCCCACGATTTCCCTTGCGGCGGCCAAGGGAGAATACGAGCCGATCAGCTTCGTGATTCGTAGCGATGAGCGTCTAACCGCAGTACGGCTTGAACCTACTCGCCTCATCGGCAAGAGCGGCGTGCTATCGGCAAATACGCTGGATGTTCGGGTTGTAAAGGTCTGGTACCAGGCCACTGGAGCCTGGAAAAGCGAATATCGCCTAGGCGAGGGAGCTCAACTTGTCCCCGAATTGCTGCTGCACGATGATTCCCTTGTGCGCGTTGACCGAACGACGCGAACTAACTTCCTGCGGTTGGACTTCCCGAAGGGTAGTCGATATGTTTCCGTGACCGACCCTCACATCCCGTCCGGTCGCGTGAATCCACCGAACTCAGCATTTCCGGTCCGGGATGCAAACCATCTTCTGCCGCTCATACTGGAGCCGCACGAAACGAAGCAGTTCTGGTTGACGGTTCACGTTCCTGCCACTGCTGCCGCGGGCACGTACGATGGCTCGCTTAGACTTAGCGCCGATGGAAATCTACTTGCAGAAATTCCTCTACACGTTGAAGTTCTGCCGTTTGCTCTTGCCCCTCCAACACTGGTCTACAGCGTGTATTATCGTGGACGCCTGGTGCAAGGTGACGGTACTGTATCGTCCGAGTACAAGGATACACGTCAGCTTCGCGCCGAACTGACAAATATGCTCGCGCATGGCATTGGCAATCCAACTGTCTATCAATTGAATCCCGATCCACAGGCCCACCGCCACGACGTCGCGGCGGAGCAGAAGCGTCTGCTGCCACAGTATCTGGAAATCCGCCGGGCAGTCGGCATGGCGCGCGAACCTCTCTACCTTCTCAAGACCTTCGGCGCTACAGAAGATGCCAAGGACCTGAAACGCGTTGTAAAGGAGGTTACCGCCCTCCGAAAACTGGCAACCGATTATGGTGCCACCAAGCTATATGTGTATGGGAAGGATGAAGCAAAACATAAGGCTTTGGTTGCTCAAAACTCTGTGTGGAAGCAGATCCGAAGGGCCGGCGGCAGGATATTTGCTGCCGGTTCCCGGGGGAGTTACGAATCAATGGCGGCACTAACTGATCTTCTCGTCCTCAATGGTGCGCCGAGCAAAGGGGACGCGGCAAGAATGCATGCGCTGGGTAACAAGATCTTCTGTTACCATTTCCCACAATCTGGCCCGGAGAATCCCGCGTTGTTTCGTCTGAACTACGGCCTACGCCTATGGCAGGCGAACTATGATGGCGCTATGGTATACGCTTATCAGCACGCTGGTGGAACCGGAACCGTGTGGAACGATTTCGATAATAAGAAGACGCGTGACCTCAATCTCACCTACCCTACTGTAGAACAACCAATCGACACATTGGCCTGGGAGGGCCTTCGAGAGGCCGTAGATGATGTCCGCTATATAGCCACTTTGGAGCGTCTGATCGACGCTGCACCCGGACGTACGTCTGACGCCCGCGTAGCAAAGGAATACCTGGCAAGAGTGCGTCGCGCTGATACCGCTGATCCCGACTCGGTCCGCCGACAAGTCACAGGATATATCCGTCTGCTACTCAGAAGCGGTAGCGAGAACTGATCACCTGCTAGAGGGCAACTACTCATGCTCTGGTTGTCGCGGATGCTATTCCTCGCATTGTTCTTTGCTCTTCCGATTACTTTAGCGATGCAGGTCGGGCCAATTCGGGTTTACACACTTGATGTTGTCCTGGCGCCCCTGCTGGCTGTTCTCCTATTGACGAAGTTGCTGCACCCGGGCAGGCTTCGATTTCGGGCTCTTCCCACAGACTTCGTTGTTGTATGCATCTTTCTTGCCGTCCTTCTCAGTTTTGGCTTCAGTGGCCAACGGTCCCTGAGCATGCCCAACCTGGCAGATTGGGCCCGTTACGTGCTTATCTATTTCGCCGCTCGCCTGCTCTTTGAATCCGCTATCGTCGAGGCTCGGCAGTTCGAAAATGTCCTGGTCGCAGTTGGCCTGCTTCTTACTGCCGTTGGCCTGGCACAGCTCCTGACCGGATCTCACATCGGAGTTGCTGCGAACTATTTCGGCAGCGGTGACACTGAAGGAAGCAAAGCCGCCATACAAGGCATGGGCGTCGTCAACCGCATTAGCGGGACTACCCCGAATGCGAACGTATACGTAACCTGGCTCAACCTCTTTCTCGCATTTGCCCTGACGCGATGGTGGTTTCAAAGGCGGTATCTGCACTTCTTCCTAACCGCGGCAATCGGCGGCCTGGTAGTAGTTTCGACGCTCGCCCGCGGCGGCACTTTCGCCTTTCTCCTGTTCCTGCTACTGCTCGTCTTCTGGGGCCGACAGAGATTGCTGGACAGCAAATTCGTCGTGCTCTCGATGGTCGTCATGGTTGGCTTGCTCGGGGTGGTTGCTTCCGGATTCCTGCCAGACTCACTGCAGCCGGCGCGACTGCTCGAAGCACTCTCCGGGCGATTGGAGCAGGGGGATCAAGGCGGCGTCGCCGTAGGTGGTGGTCGTCTCATGCAGATCCGTATGGGCCTTGATGCCCTCTCACACCTCAAAATCCTTTTGCTCGGTACCGGGTCCGCATACTTCTATCACGGTACGATCATAATCCACAACATGTGGATGCAGATCCTCGTAGAGCAGGGACTCGCCGTGTTCCTTACTGTTGTCGCGTTGTTTGTTGCATTCCTCCTGAATACGCGCCGCTTCCGCCGCAGCGGGACAACGGAGGCGGAAATGTGGTCCATGTACATTTGGTCAACCATGCCACCATTCCTGTTGGTGTCATCTCAGGTCTACCATACGACGGGTGATTACGAGATTATGATTCCGGTGCTTGCCCTCATGGCATTCGTGGCAAGCCGAGTTGCTGTGCCCGCGCGCCGGCCCGAAAGCCAACCAAGCAGATCCCAGGGCTCTGCCAAAGCGGCTGAGCGGCTATTACGTCCCGCCGTTCCCCTGTCAGTACTCGGCAAGGGCACTGGTCGCGGGGTGAGTAGTTCCGTCATTGCTGCGCTCCCCCGCTCCAGGCAATGACGTTGCGCTCTACCGGCTAACGCTCTTCGCGAGGGAACTTCCATACCCTCGCAAGGTTGCGGTGCCAGGAATCATTCGCTACCTTGAAGTGCGGCGACGCCGATCTACCTTAAAGGGGGTTCCAGGTTGCTTCGCCGTTTCCCGTTCTGCACGCGGGTCCCGGATCCCTTCAAGCCCTCAATGCCCCGGCGGATTCTTCCACTTTCGACAACTATGGGCACGGCATTCGATGAAGGTTCTCTTTAATGCCACTACGTTATTGAAAGGAGGCGCCCTTCAAGCGAGCTCGTCCTTTGTCTCACAGACACCCTCGACCCGCGGGAAAGTGGAGTGGTACTTCGCGCTCTCCAAGGCGCTCGATACGGAATTGACTCCATTCCGAGACTGCCTGCGCACCTCTGGAGTGGAAGTATTCCATGAGTCGCCCGCGAGGAGCCGAACCGCGCGAAAGAAACTCACTGCTCTTGAACAAGAGCTCCAGCCTGACGTCGTATTCACCTTCTTCGGTCCTGCTTATGTCCGGTTCCGTTCCCCGCATCTATGCGGCGTAGCGGACCCCTGGGTCACGCACTCAAGTGTGCTCGCGTTCCGTGGATTGGGCCTCTCCTTGGATCAGGTTAGGTTTCTGCTTCTTATGCTCTACAAGGCACTATGGTTCCGAAATGCTGACGAGTGGGTGGTAGAAGCGGAAGTTGCCCGTCAAGGCCTCGTCCGTCGATTGCGCGTCGATCCCGACCTGGTCCGCGTGGTTCCCAACTCCTGCGGCCCGCATTACCTTCTCGACAGAACCTGCGCGGATCCGCCAGGGAACACCCGGAAACTTCGAATCTTGACATTGTCCGCGTACTACAAGCATAAGAACCTCGAAATCATCCCGCGTGTAGCGAGTGAAATCTCGAAGATTCGAAAGGAGCTTGATTTCGAGTTTGTGCTGACGCTCCCTCAGGATGATCCCGGTCTCCTGCGGATAAGATCGATTGCGCAGCACTTGATGGTCGCTGACCGAATCAACAACGTGGGCCCTATTCCAGTTGCTGAAGGCCCCGCACTGTACGAAAGTTGCCACCTTTGCTTCCTCCCATCCTTGCTTGAAACCTCATCGGCCAACTATCCCGAGGCGATGGCCATGGGGCGGCCAATCGTTACAACCGACCTCAGATTTTCGCGAGATGTCTGCGGAGATGCGGCCGAGTATTACCCGGCGATGGAACCGGCGGAAGCTGCCCGGTCCATCGTTCACCTGCTGGATAGTCCCGCGCGATGGACAGAACTCGTGAGCAAGGGACGCGAGGTCATCCGAAACCTACCCACCCCTGCACGCAAGTTCGAGATGTACATGGACCAGCTTTCCGCGTTGGCGAATCGTAGAGATCTGGCTTCGCGTAATCTGCCCTAAGTTGCGTCGACGACCCTGATGCCTTTGCCCTCTGCGGGACTGCGCCGTTCCGAAGTGTTCTGGATCCACCTTTGATCCGTCTCGTAGCCCAACTTAATCAGCGTATCACCCGCATACTGACCGAATACTTCACATGCTGCGCGGTCAAAATGATTTCTCCAGTCGCCGACTATTCCTTTGCGCATGAAGCTGGCCCTGTTCTCACTTCCCGGCTCCCTCTTCGCAAGACGCTTAAACGAGTACTGCTCCCTTATCTCCTGCAGTCTTTGCATGTCGGCGCGCGTCCCCGTGAGCTTCTCTACCACGGGCCGAAGCGCTGACGCTGCGTCCGCGACCAGATCTTCGTACTTCACGAACGTCGCCGTTTGCTTGTCGGTCCACGACTCGATGAACTCGTTCCAGTTAAAGTGGAACAACCTCCTGTTTTCGACCGTAAACAGGTACTCTATGAAGCGCGGGAGATTCGCAGTGATGTCATCGTAGTCTCTAAAGGGATTCTCCCTTCTCGTCTTTTCCACCAGATAGGGCGAATTTCGTTCATTAGGAAAAAGCGAGTGGTAATACCATGAAACGACGACATCACGTCCATCACGGATGACACAGGTTACGTTTCTCATCAGCGGCGAATAGCGGAGATGTGCATGCATGATGCAACTCTTGAACTCCGGCCGTCGGTTTCTGGGGAACGGCACGTTCAAGTACGCACTCAGCATCTGGCCAAACCATGTACCGCCGGACTTTGGATATTCCGTCACAATATAAAGTGGCAGGGTGCCAGAGAGACCGTTGATCATGAACAAACGCTGAAGAGCGTCAACTCTGATACTGAATCTGCTCCTGGTGTCGATGACGTGTCCTCCGCTAGTGGCCAAGCTGTACCACTTGCTGCTTATATGGATCCCGTGGCAAGGACCCGTTCGTACGCTGCCTGATACCGTGAAGCCGTACCGGCAATTCCGAAGCGCGCGCGGATTGCGTTTGTTTCCCCCAGTCCCAGGCCATTCGTCTCGTCCCCAAGACATTCCTCCAGCCTGGTTCCGAGGGAATCCGCATCATTCGGGATGCTCCAACGGGCGCATGGCGCGTTCAATTCCCGTAGCTGCGGAATATCACTGAATACGCAACAAACCCCTGTTCCAATTGCCTCGATTCCGGCAATCGGTAGCCCTTCCCATCGGCTAGGCATGACAAAGCAATCCGCCGCTAAGAGCCAGTCGTGCACATCCTGCCGCACACCGTGAAAATGGATTCCCTGGTCACCTCTGGCACAATCCTCAAGTGAAGGGCGCAGACTCCCATCTCCTAGAAAATGCAACTCGCCGCCGCGCTTTGTCAACTCCCTTCCACGCCACGCTGCGATCAGGACGTCATAGCCCTTTTGGCCCTCGTACATAGAAGATCCATCCATCCGTCCGACAGCGAGGAAATGGCGGGAATGAGCCGACAGCGACAGTCTTCGCTTGAATTCCTCATGCGTTTCTCGCGTCCTGACGGGCCACGAAAAACGTACGCCGTTATGTATGCATTGAATCTCGCCATCGACAAATGGACGGCACGCTTCCGCCGCGGACTCGCTGCAAGCAATCGAAATGCTTGCCCGATTCCGTCGAAGCGCCAGGCGCCGAACACGGCTTCGCGGAATCATCGTGTTGTGTACGGTTCTCACTAAATAGCCCGAACGTCGCGTCGTTCTTCTGGCAGTGAATTCCGCCAGCTCCGTGTTAAGCGTGTGGAGATGGATGATGTCCGGGTTCCTCCGGGCCGTTTCCCGCACATACCAGAGGAGCGACCGACCGCCAACGCGCTGCGTCGGACCAGACGCGTAGGGAACACCGGCTCTATCGAGATCAGCCCCGAGCGCTTCTCCCGCCTGGTCCCTCCTGGGGCTCAGAAGCAATAGCGAAACGCTCTCGCCCCTGGTCTTCAGTTCGCATACCAGATCAACTACAAAACGCTCAGCTCCACCGACCACCAGGGCACCAAGCACATGGACAATTTCTGCCCGCGCGCGCCTAGACACTTCTACACCGAACCCATCTTCCGCGCGGAACGAGCGACTCCCGAAACCCCTCCCACCTACACCTCCTGCCCATCACAAAAGCCACGCGTCGAGTGGTCTCCCGGTGATGACTTCCAGTTCACGAATATCATCGCTGAACGCTCGGCCGAGTGCAGCACGCGTCTCGGACTTCATGGGAGGATAATGAAGGGTCGCTTGTTCCAGTCCAGGAGCATCGAAACCAGTCTTTGCTTTGCACCGAAAGGCAGAAACTTTCCCAGCAGACGTTTCACCACGCTTGGGTGGCGCAGCCACGCCTGCAGCTCCCGACTCTTCGGCTTTCCTGCCGGATTTGCCCGAACTGCTGGGCCGAGGTCCACCGATTCCTCTATATTGAGGAAGCGAAAGACTGACAGCAGCGTTTCGTCATGTTTCTCCACAAGGTCCTCGTGGAACAGAATCAGAAATTTGTCTTTCGAAAAATATTCAAAGTAGGCTCGCAACTGCTTGGCGTACATTCCGCTCGCCACGTATTGAAAATGGACCCGCCCATAGCGCGTGTCCTCGTCATTCAGGTCGCGCCGCGGCTCGGCCTCCAGCGCCTGCTCAAACGCCAGGTTCTCATATCCTTCATGAACCATGTTCCAGTACAATGAATACGCGCGATCGATTGGATTTCGAAGAATCACAATGAATCGCTGGTGTGACTCCGGGAGCAGGTGTGACAGTCTCCGCGCCGCTTTTTCATAGAAAAGGTAGTGCGGCGTCGCGTCGCCCCTCGCCTTATACTTATCTGCACTCTTGTAGTATGTATTGACGTAGTACTCCACACCTTTTTCATACTGAAGGTCATTGGAAAAGAAATGTGGCTCCTTGACCTGCCCGGCATAGACTTCCGGATGCATCCTGAGGCTCTCATACAGGCTGGTGGTGCCCGCCTTGGCAGCACCGATGATGAAGAAGTTTGGAAGTCGCGCTGCGTCCATTCTAGCGGCGCGCCCCTCTTTGATTTCCCGCCATCAACGCATAGCTGCCAACGGTCACGAGTGCGAAGTATCCGTCGGACTCACGGCGACGCATTTCCCTGCTGTGTTTTAAGTGCGTCTTCCGCTTCGGCTGAACGTTTTGCAGGCGCGCGCGAATAGTTGAACCGAAGATTCAGGAGGAATTTCGCCCCATTGCTGATTGCCAACGCCCACGCCGCGCCAACGAGCCCGAACTGGGGATTAAGATCCACGACAGGATCGAGACGACCGCAACAGCGAAGATGTTCAACAAAAGCATGGCCCGGTACCGACGCGCTACCGTGAGAGCACTGCCCAGAAACGTCGCCGCATACCCGATACCTGCCGCAACCATCACCCATATGAAGACATCCGTGTACTTCACAAAGGCGGGACCATAGGCAATCATCAACAACTCGCGACCGAACAAGGCAATCGCTACTATCCCAAATGCCGCCATTGCGGCACCGATACCAACCAGCCTCCACAGCAATTGAAAATACGAGCGCTCGTCACCCGCCACGTGGTGTCTCGCCAGACGGGGCGCTGCCGCTTGTGCCAGGGACGCGGCGACGAATTGGCCAACAAGAAGAAAATACACCATCCCAGAGTAGAAGCCCACCTCCTCTCGACCCAGGTAGTGGTCAATCGAATACACGGGTATGTTTGCCGTGAGTGACACCAGCAGCGCCACTATTCCGAGGGGTAATGCA
>CAVSLM010000004.1:0-239898 GCA_963728895.1 uncultured Gammaproteobacteria bacterium | reverse complement strand
GGACGAAAACGCTACGATGGCCTACCAGACTGCTGGACACTTCTAGGAGGTCGCAATGACCACGAATGACTCACCGCGACCGCAACGTCGGGCGGCGACAACCCCGACAGTGGACGACGTGTTCGATGCGAGCGAGCCGATACAGAAGGCCGAAGACCTCGCACGCAGCGGAATATTCGATGACGGCGAAGTGGAGCAGTTCCTCGCCGACCTCTACGCCATGCGCCGCTCGGACGTCGCCTGAGAAATGCGCCGGGTCATCCTCGACACCGACGTCGCCTCGCTGAGCATCAAGCCACGACTCCCGCCAGCGCTCCTGCGTGAACTCGCCGGCACCCAGATCGGCATCACGTTCATCACCCTCGGCGACCTGACCCGCTGGGCGACGCTGCGCCAATGGGGCCCGAGCCGCCGCGCCGAGCTCGACGCCTGGCTCGCCACTCGCCCGACGCTCCCCTACACCGACGACGTCGCCCGGCTCTGGGGCGAGATCTCCGCGCACGCCACCCGCCGCGGCCGGCCCCGCCCGCAGAACGACACCTGGATCGCGGCCTGTTGCCTGGCCTACGACCTGCCCCTCGCGACCCTGAACGTCAAGGACTTCAAGGACTTCGCCGAGCAGGAGGGTCTGACGCTGATCGGCGCCTGATTCTGACCCGAGAGCTCGCGGCCGTACCCATGCCGTGGAGCCATTCGTGGAGCGAACTGGTGCCACTTCCGGCCCGTAGAGCCACCCACACCCGTTACAGCGCCGGACAAACCGCACGTCGGGGGGGGGGGGGGCGTTAGGGGGGGGATGCAAACCGGGCGTCATGTAGTCGAATCCTCCGGGCAGGCCCGTTACCTGGGCGTTTGTCGCATCCGAGTCCGGAAGCCGCTGAAGCAGGGCCTGACGGACGCGGGGCGGGGCGGGGCGCGCCGCCGCGGTCTTGTCGGTGCCGGTGGTTACGGTGCCCGCAGCGGAATCACCCGTCCGAGGAGTCGCCGCATGCAGCTCGTGACCATCGATGGCATCGATCCGGCCAGCCTCCGGCCGGCGGTCGGTGCGCAGACGTACGGCCGGGGTGTTGCCTACGCGCGGCAGCGCGCGGTTCTCCACATGGAGTGGGATGGCGTCGGCTCCGAGCTGTACGCGGTGGTGCGGGGCAGCAGCCGCGACGCCTACGAGACGAGCGTGTACTTCAAGGCTTCACGGGGCGAAGCAGGACTGGCTTTCGCGTTCGGCGAGTGCACGTGCCCGGTCGGGATCGACTGCAAGCACGTCGTCGCCGCAGCAGTCACCGCGACGGGCACGGCCGCTCCCACTGCGGCGGCGGGGCGCGCGCAGCCGGCGGCGTCGTGGGAGCGGAGCCTGGGCGCGCTGCTTGCGCCGACCCGGCCGGACTCGCCGCAATCGCGAGCGCGTTCCGCTGGCCCTTGAGTCTCCCTCGCCATGCCGCCTGCTCATGCGGCGCCGCGCGCGAGGGTGTCGGCGAAGCCGAAGCTGCTGGCCCGGCTGGTGCGGCCGGGTCGAACCGGGTGGGTGGGCGGCCAGTTGAGCTGGGGCAGGCTCGGGACTCCGACGACTTCAGCGGCTGCCGCGCCTCGCACCTGCGTCTACTGCAGGAGCTGTATGCGCTGCACAACTCGCGCTCCGGAGCGCAGCGCTACTACAGCGGCCGCGACGACAAGGCGATCGACCTCGCCGCGTTCGAGAGCCGGCGGTTGTGGCCGTTGCTGGACGAGGCCGCCGAGATCGGCCTGCAGCTCGTGCACGCCCGCAAACGGCTCGGGCCAGTCGAACGGTATGTCCAGGCAAAGCTGTGCCTGGACATCAGCGCGGGAGCAGATCCCGGCTCGCTGGCCATTGCGCCGGTGCTGCAGATCGACGGCTGCTCCGGCGAGGATCGTGGTGACGCGATCCCGGTCCTGTTCATCGGGGCCCAAGGCCACGGCGCCGTGCTCGTGTCCCGCACGCAAGTTCGGAAGAACGACCCTGGCGACTGGAACCTCCGGCTCGCGAGGCTCGCCACCCCGGCAGCGCCGTCCCTCCAGCGGATGGTCCTGGAGGACCAGCGCCTGCCGGTACCGGCAGGGCAACAGGCCCGGTTCCGCGACGAGTTCTACCCGCGACTGCGCCGACTCGCTGCGGTCACGTCGTCCGACGGGTCCTTCACCCCGCCCGCCGTCTCGGGACCCACCCTGGTCTTGCGGGCGACCTACGGCGACGATCACGATCTGGCGCTGAGCTGGGAGTGGGCCTACGAAGTCGGCGATGCGAAGAAGCGGCTCCCGCTGGCATCCGGCGTCGACGACGACATCCGGGACCCGGTCGCGGAACGAGCGGTGCTGGGCGCGCTCGACGTCCCGCTCGAGCAGTTGGGGTTGCGCCGGGGCGGCCTGGAACCAGAGCTGACGCCGACGCACGGCTGACCGGCCTGGACACCATGCGGTTCTCCACCGAGGTGCTGCCGCTGCTGGCCGGCGCGCCCGATGTCGTCGTCGAGGTCAGCGGGGACGTTGCCGCGTACCGGGAGGCGGGCGACTCGCTGCAGATCGCCGTGTCGACCAGCACTGTGGCAGGCGGGACGGACTGGTTCGACCTCGGCGTCAGCGTGACCGTCGAGGGACGCGAAGTCCCCTTCGCGGAGGTGTTCCTGGCGCTGGCCTCGGGCGAGTCGCACCTGCTGCTGTCGGACGGGGCGTACTTCTCGCTCAGAAGCCCGAGCTGCAGGCGTTGCGCACGCTCATCGAGGAGGCGCGGGCCCTGCAGGACAGGACCGGCGGCCCGCTGCGCATCAGCCGGTTCCAGGCGGGCTTGTGGGAGGAGCTGGCTGCACTGGGCGTCGTCGAGCGCCACGCACGGGCGGGCAGCAGCAGGTCGCCGGCCTGCTGTCGCTCGATCAGCTCACCGATATCGAGCCACCCGCGACCCTGTCCGCACAGCTGCGGCCCTACCAGCGCGTCATCGTCGCTCCGACCAGCGTCGTGGCGAACTGGGCGGCCGAGGCGACGCGATTCGCGCCCGATCTCGCGGTGGTGACGATCACCGACACCCTGCGGCGACGCGGCCAGAACCTCGACGAGGTCATGAGGGGGATGACGTCGTCGTCACCTCCTACACCCTGTTCCGGCTCGACGCCGACGCCTACGCGTCGACCAGGTGGTCGGGGTGCTCCTCGACGAGGCGCAGTTCGTCAAGAATCACCAGTCCCGGATCTACCAGTGCGCACGCCAGTTGTCGGCGCCGTTCAAGCTGGCGATCACCGGTACCCCCATGGAGAACAACCTCATGGAGCTGTGGTCGCTGCTGTCGATCACGGCGCCGGGCCTGTTCCCGAGCCCCACCCGGTTCCGCGAGCACTACGCCCGCCCCATCGAGAAGCAGACCGATCCCGAGCTGCTGGCCCGGCTGCGGCGGCGGATCAAGCCGCTAGTCAAGCGCCGGACCAAGGAACAGGTGGCGGCCGACCTGCCGGCGAAGCAGGAGCAGGTCCTCGAAGTAGAGCTCGGCTTACGCCACCGTCGCATCTACCAGCGGCACCTGCAGCGCGAGTGGCAGAAGGTTCTCGGGCTCGTCGACGACGTGGATCGCGACCGATTCACGATCCTGAGGTCGCTCACCCTGTTGCGCCAGCTCAGCCTGCATCCCGCGCTTGTCGAGCCGGAGCACGCGCACCTGGGCGCCAGCAAGATCGACGCGCTGGTGGGCCAGCTTCGCGACGTCATCGACGGCGGCCACCGGGCCCTGGTCTTCAGCCAGTTCACCGGTTTCCTCGCCCATGTCCGGGAGCGCCTCGACTCAGCCGGCGTCGAGTACGCCTACCTGGATGGCACGACACGCAACCGGCCGTCAGTCATCAAACGGTTCAAGGAGGGGCCGGCGCCGGTGTTCCTGATCAGCCTCAAGGCGGGCGGCTTCGGGCTCAACCTCAGCGAGGGGACTATGCTTCCTGCTCGACCCGTGGTCGACCCGCGACGGAAGCGCAGGCGGTGGACCGCACGCACCGCATCGGGCAGACCCGCAACGTCATGGTGTACCGCCTCATCGCGAAGGACACCATCGAGGAAAAAGTGCTCGCCCTGGCAAAACGGAAGGCCGAACTGTTCACCGGAGTGATGGACGACGGCGCGGTGTTCGGCTCAACGCTGAACGCCGACGACATCAAGGCCCTGCTCGCCTGAGCGCCGCCGAGCGGCGAACTGCCTGCTCCCGTGCAGCGGGCCCATGGCGGCCAGGCTTCCGCACCGGCTGGCGACAGACTCCTGGCGCTTCAGGCGCGATCCGGCGGTAGGTGCTGCAGCCTTCGTGGATCGGGGAAGCCGAGGCTGGTGTACCCGGGAGCGCGTTTCGTCAGGGACGACGCCAGCACACCGGTGTTGATGTCGTGGTAGTCGTGGACCCGACGACTTCCTTGCCGGGGTAGGGCCGCAGGATCCGCCCGACATACTGGACCAGACGGCCCTTGAAGGCGATCGGCGCGGCGAGGAACACCGTGTCGAGCGCCGCGCAATCGAATCCCTCCCCCACATAGGGACCGGTGGCGACGACCAGGAGCGGCCCGTCCTCGGGCCTCAACTGGTCAAGTGCGCCAACCCGCTTGCGGGCACCCATGCCACCGCGGAGCACCACCGGGTCGCGGCCGGCTGCGCGCAGCTTCTCGGCGAGCACGTCGACGTGCGTGGTCCATTGGGTCAGGAGCATGCAGTGGCGACCCCGATCGAGTGCCGCTGCGACGTCGGCAATCAGCTGCTGGTTGCGGCACTCGTCCGCGACAAGGTCGCGGTAGATCGCCGCGATCCCACCGGGTGCCGAGGGATCGGCGTCCGCCGTAGACGAACGCGGTCAGATGGACGGTGAGCGATCGTTCCGGCGATCCCCCGGCCGCCGCGGCGGCCAGGGTGCCGGGAGCGGGGGTCGACATCGTGTGCCGGACCGGTCCGAGCTGCAGCGCGATCATGTCGTCCAGCTGGTCGCGCCGGTAGGGAGTCGCGGTCAGGCCCAACCACCGCTTCGCCCCGATCTGCCGCACCGCGTTCTCGAACGCCGCGGCTGGGATGTGATGACCTCGTCGACCACCACCAGCCCGTACCTGGCGGTCAGCTCGGCCAGGTCGTCGCGCCGGGCCAGGCTCTGGAGCATCGCCACGTCCACCGTGCCGCGCATCTTCGCGCGACCACCGCCGAGCTGGCCCGCGGTCACCGCGAGATGCTCCTGCAGGCGCGCCCGCCACTGATCGGCCAACGTCTTGCGATCGACCAGAACAAGCGTCGAGGTCGCATGACGAGCGATCACTGCGCAAGCGATCACCGTCTTGCCCGCGCCGGGTGGTGCGACCAGGACCCCCAGCTCGTGATCCGCGAGATCCGCGAGCGCCGAAGCCTGGTCATCGCAGCCTCGCGGTGAACCCGAACTGCTGTGACTCCCCACTCATCCGCTCGTCGGCGGACTCGAGCTTGCTGCCGGCTTCCTCGACGACGGCGGCCACGACGTCGGCCAAACCTCGGGGCAGCACCAACTTGCCGTCGAGGGTCTCGTCATAGCTGTGCAGGAACCGCGGGACTCCCCAGGTGGAGAACCGGCGCCGCTGCCGGTCGTAGAACGCAGGATTCGGCATCGACGCGGCATGCTTCAGCGTGGCCAACGCCGCCGGAGTGAGGTCGGCCATGTCGACGCTGACGCCCGCACCCAGCGTCGCGCGCACCAGCGGCGCGGGTTGTGGCCGGGTCGCGACGCGGTCGCCGGAGCCAGCCGGTCCACCGCCGCACCCACCCGCACCGGGCCGACCCGCGCTGCCAGACGGTCGATCCCGCGGCGACAGCCGGTGCAAGCCGGACAGGTACGCCCACTGGTTCTCGTGCGGCTCCAAGGTGTCCGCCGAGGAAGACGGTCGCGCCCTCCTCCCGCGAGCGCCCCTGCAGCGGCGCGGCGATCAAATTGCCGATGCTGCCCGACGCGGGGAGCGCGTCCTGGGAGGGGAACAACCGGTCGTAGCTGGACAGATCCATACGGCCGCGCAACGCAATGGCCTCCCGCAGCAGCCCGACCCCAGCGTCCGCGCCGTCGCCGCTGGCACCGCACCGCTGAAGAATATCACCATGCGCCCCGATCCCCGACCGCGACACCTCCAACGCCGCCGGCACGCTGATCGCCCGAGCCGCCTTCAGATACGACAGCGCATCGAGCATGGCCGCCGGGCCGTCGAAGTCCGCAGCCAGCCAACAGCACATGTCCCCCTTGAGAAGCGGATAGAGCCCGACGTGCACCTCGCCCGTGAGATGCGCTGCAACAACGTCATCGGTCAAGGCCAGATAGGGCCGGTTCGAACCCTTCCGCCAGCCGCCAACGACCGCCGGCGCCCACCCCGACCGGCCCAAGCGTGCGTTCTCCCACCGAGTCGCGTACACATCCCGCCGGGCCGCGAACAACGAACGGAAGAATCGGACCTTGTCCCCCGCAGGCGACGACGCCGTGACCGGACCCGGCCGCTCGAGAAAAAACCCCGTGGGTCGCCTCCGGTAGACGTGCCTGCTGCGGCGTCATCTTCAGCAGCCGGAGCAACCGCACATTCTCCACCCGCAGGCGGGCCAACTCCGCCTCAAGCTCCGGCGTTCGGCCAGTCGGCTCCACGCTGACACCCTTTCACGCTGCTGGCTCGGCACACGGCATCCATGCCCTCTGAGGCTTGAGGTGCAGCAAGTCCTCCGGAATGGCTTCGGCCTTGGTCGGCCACCTCAGCTCACCCGCGGTCGATTCCGGGATAAGGCGCCGCGACGGCAGCGTCCGCCGCCGCTGACCGACGGGAGCTCGGTCTCCCGAGTGCGGCATCATGACGGTGTGGAGCTCCGGCCGGGCCTGTCCCTCGACGACGCCTTCCTCGCCGCGTTCGCCAGCGCCCACGGCATCCGCCGCCTTGCCCTCTACGGATCCGCCCTGCGTGACGACTTCGGCCCCGGCAGCGACATCGACCTCCTGGTCGAGTTCCGGCCCGAGCACACGCCGGGCCTGCTGCACCTGGCTCAGATGGAGCTTGAGCTCAAGAAGCCCTCGGCCGGCCGGTCGAACTCCGCACGCCTGAAGACCTCAGCCCCTACTTCCGCGACGAGGTCACCACCACCGCCCGGCCGCTCTATGCAGCCTGAAGACCGATCCGTCTACGGCACCTGCGCGAGGCGGCCACCTAAGCCATCAGCTACATCAGAGTTCTGCCAGGCATCATCGGCGGGAGCGTTTTGCGCCACCGCCGCATCCGGCGTGCGCCCGCAACCGGCCGGGCGCCGGCGTGACACGCTGGCCCGAGCGCCTGCGCCGGATTGCGGGGGCCATCGAGCTGCTCAGCGAATGGAGCGGTCGCGCGGTGTCGTGGCTGACGCTCCTGCTGGTGCTGGTCACGGCCCTGATCGTGGCCCTGCGCTATCTCTTCAGCATGGGCTGGATCGCCATGCAGGAGAGCACGGTTTTTCTGCATGCCCTGATATTCCTGATCGGCGCCGCCTACACCCTGAAGCATGACGGTCACGTACGGGTGGACATCTACTACGCCCGCCTGGGCCCGCGCACCAGGGCATTGATCGACGTGCTCGGTGGACTGCTGCTGCTGATTCCCACCTGTGTCTTCATCTTCTGGATCAGCTGGGAGTACGTCGCCGCATCCTGGTCACTGCGCGAGGGCTCCATGGAGGCGGGTGGCCTGCCGGGTGTCTATCTGTTGAAGGCGGTGATCCTGGTGATGGCCGCACTGCTGCTGCTCCAGGGCCTCGCGCTCATTATGCGCAACGTCCTGGTGCTGCTGGGACATGCCGAGGACACGCCGGAGCACCATGCATTCCGCGCCGCGCAGGCGCGCGCCGCGGACGGTGGCTGAGCGCATGGCGGAACTGATCCCCCTGCTGATGTTCGTGGCGGTGTGCGTGGTGCTGCTCGCAGGCTATCCCGTCGCCTTCACCCTCGCCGGCACTGCGCTCGCCTTCGCGTTCGTCGGCAGCCTCATTGGCACGTTCGACCAGGCGTTTCTCGAAGCGCTGCCCAACCGCCTGTACGGCATCATGACCAACGAGACGCTGATCGCCGTGCCGCTGTTCGTGTTCATGGGCATTACGCTGGAGCGCTCACGCCTCGCCGAGAACCTGCTCGATACCATGGCCCTGCTGTTCGGTCCGCTGCGCGGCGGCCTGGGGATTTCCGTGACCGTGGTCGGCATGCTGCTCGCGGCGAGCACCGGGATCGTGGGTGCCACCGTGGTGACCATGGGACTGCTGTCGCTGCCGACCATGCTGCGCCGGGGCTACGATCCGCGCATTGCGACCGGCACCATCTGCGCCTCGGGGACCCTGGGCCAGATCATCCCGCCTTCGATCATCCTGGTGCTGCTGGGCGACGTGCTGTCCTCGGCCTATCAGCAGGCGCAGCTCGACATGGGGCAGTTCTCGCCCGACACGGTGTCGGTAGGAGACCTGTTCGTGGGCGCGCTGATTCCCGGGCTGCTGCTGGTGGCGGTGTACATCCTCTATTTGACCGCGGTGGCGCTGCTGCGCCCGCAGGCGATGCCGGCCATTCCGCTGCAGGAGCGGCGCGAGCTGTCGGGCGCTGCGCTGGCGCGACGCGCATTGCGCGCGCTGCTGCCACCGCTGGTGCTCATCGTGGCGGTGCTCGGCTCGATCATCGGCGGTCTCGCGACACCGACCGAGGCCGCCTCGGTGGGCGCACTCGGTGCCCTGCTGCTCGCGCTGTCGCAGCGCCAGCTCGACCTCGAACGGCTGCTTGCCATCATGCGCGGCACCACACGGGTCACCAGCATGGTGTTTCTGATCTTCATCGGTGCCTCGGTGTTCTCGCTGGTGTTTCGCGGCTACGGCGGCGACGAGACCGTGCGCGAGCTTCTGACCACGCTGCCCGGCGGCCCCTTCGGCGCCATGCTGGTGGTCATGGCGGTGATGTTCCTGCTGGGGTTCGTGCTCGACTTCATCGAGATCACGTTCGTGGTGGTGCCCATCGTCGGCCCGGTGCTGCTCGCCATGGGACTCGATCCCATCTGGCTGGGCGTGATGATGGCCATCAACCTGCAGACTTCGTTCCTCACGCCGCCGTTCGGCTTCGCCCTGTTCTACCTGCGCGGCGTGGCGCCGCCGCAGGTGCGGACCGCGGACATCTACCGCGGGGTGGCGCCCTTCGTCGCCCTGCAGCTCATGATGCTGGCGGTGATCGCCTACTGGCCCAAGCTCGCGACCTGGCTGCCGGAGGTCGTATACGGACCGTGACCGGGCCCGGCGCTCAGACGGGACTGCGCGCGTTGAGGTAGGCCTGCTCCGAGACGCGGTGCCATGCGGTCACCTGGTCGCGGAATGTACGAAAGGACGCATGCACCTTGCCGGTGAGCGCGTCCTTCGCGGCCACTTCGGCCACGACTTCGTCGGACAGCGCGCGCAGCTTCTCCAGGACCGCGTCGGGAAAGCGCTTCAGCACCACCTTGTGCTTCTTCACCAGTGTCTCCAGCGCATCGTTGTTGCGCGCCGTGTACTCCGAGAGCATATCCAGATTGGCGACCTTGCAGGCGTTGGTGACGATGCTCTGCAGATCCCTGGGCAGCGCACGGTAGGCCTTGGCATTGATGAAGCATTCGAGGGTGGTGCCTGGCTCGTGCCATCCGGGATAGTAGTAGTACCTGGCAATCTTGTAGAAACCGAACGCCAGGTCGTTGTACGGTCCGACCCATTCTGTCGCGTCGATGTTGCCGGACTCCAGCGCCGTGAACAGCTCGCCGCCTGGGAGGTTCACCGGTGTTCCGCCGAGGCGCTGCAGCACTTCGCCGCCGAGTCCGGGGATGCGCATCTTGAGCCCCTTGAGGTCGTCGAGGCTGCGGATCTCGCGATTGAACCAGCCGCCCATCTGCACACCGGTGTTGCCCGCGGCCGTGGGCACCAGTCCGAACGGCGCATAGACCTCCTGCCACAGCGCCATGCCGCCACCGTGATAGAGCCAGCCATTCATTTCCTGCGCGGTGAGACCGAACGGCACGGCCGAGAAGAACTGCGCCGCCTCGGTCTTGCCCTTCCAGTAATACGAAGCACCGTGGCCCATCTCCGCTGTGCCGCGCGACACCGCATCGAAGATCTCGAACGGCGGCACCAGCTCGTTGGCACCGTACACCCGCACCTTGATGCGCCCGTCGCTCATGTCGCCGATCAGCTGCGCGAGATAGTTGGCGCCGGTGCCCATGCCGGGAAAATTCTTCGGCCACGTCGTCACCATTTTCCAATGACGCGCGTCGGCGGCGCGTGCCGGCGTCGCGGCGGACCACGTCCCGGCGCTGAGCGCCGCAGCACCGACACCGTGAATCAGCGTGCGTCGTTTCATGGATGCATCCCTTGTCGAAGCGTCGGAGATCCGACGGCGAATCACTAGTTTAGTGCCATCGCGGCACGTTACCAACCGCGTGTCGCGGCCGCCGCGCATGCATGCGCCACGTCGAGCACGAGTGGCGCGCTCGCACGCGATCGCGACTGGCCAAACGATTTGGAATTTGTCATGATGGCAGTCACTACTCACACAATCGGTCGCATGATGAGTTGACAGCGGATGCCGCTCCCGATAACACGACCGCAATCTTCTTCACTGCGCTTCAACGCCCGCACACTTACGCCCGACCTGCCGCGCTGTACCGGCAGCGCAGCGTCCGCCTGATCGGGCGCATGCCGGGGGAGCTGCGCAGCATACGCAACCGCACCACACTGATGGTGGCGGGTAGTCTGGCACTGCTTCCATGCCTGGGATTGTGGGCCGCCCTGACCTTCCAGCTCACCGACTGGAGACAGGTGCACGCGGCGCTCGCACGCGGCGTGCTTCCGGGATTCCTGGCACTGTTGCTCGCCTCCGCCAGCCTGTACTTCTGGCACTTCCTCAATCCCATCATTACCTGGCTGCGCCAGCCGCACGGCGGTACGGCACCGAGCCCGCTGGGGCAACGTCTGGCGCGCTTCTCGCGCGATTACTGGACGGTGATCCTCGCCTCTGCGTTGATCATGCCGATGCTTTACCTGTGGCCGGGACGCACGGGCGCGATCGACCAAGACCTCCCGCGGCTTGCGCAGCTCGCGCTTCTGCAGCTGACGGTCGGCGTGCTGATCGGTCTGCCGGCGTACCTGATCGCGCTGGATCGCTTCGGACGTCTGGTAGCCCACCTGGGACTCACCGAGGTGCACGTCAGCATCAAGTCGAAGCTGATGCTGGTGGGTGGACTGCTGCCACTGCTCTCCTACTGTGTGCTCCTGTACTACTACTCGCTGCGCACCGGAAGCGTAGGTGCAGATGCGCTGCTGGTATGGGGCGTACTCGCCCTGCTGACATTTGCCGCCACGGTGATTTGCATCCGCAGCCTGTGCCAGGCGCTGCAGCCGGTCGAGGAAGTGCTGGGACGCAGCGGCGCTTCCACGCACAGCGAGCTCGCGGAGCTGCGTCCCCGCTCCACCGACGAGATCGGCTATCTCACGCAGACGTTGGGACGGGTTTTCCGGCGCCTGACCGATCAGGAAACGCATATGCACGCGGTCGTCGACCATGCCGCAGAAGCGATTCTCGTAGTGGACGAGCGCGGAGCGATCGACACGTTCAATGCCGCCGCGGAGCGCCTGTTCGGTTATCGCGCGCAGGAAATCCGCGGCCGACCGTTGTCACGCCTGCTGCCGGCACTGTGCGCCGAAGGCGAGGCGCCGAAGGTCGCATGGGAGGAGCACGAGGTGCAGGGCCTGCACCGCGGCGGCACGCCCAGACCGATGTCGGTGCGCGTCAGCGAAATGCGCATCAGCAAGCGGCGCATGTTCACCTGCCTGGTCGCGGACATCTCGGCGCGCAAAGCCGCAGAGGAAAGTCTCACCCGCGCGGAGAAGCGCTACCGAGATCTGGTGGAGACTGCGCACGATCTGGTATGGAGCATCAGCCTCGAGGGACGCTGGACCTATCTCAACGGCGCGTGCAAGGGCATCTACGGCTGCGAGCCGCAGCAGCTGGTGGGTCGCGCGCTGCTGGAGCGCTCCGCGCCCGACCGGGCTGCACCCGATGCCGAGGCGTTCGCGAAGCTGCTACGCGGCGATGAGCTGGTGCTCTACGAGACCGTGCACATGGACAGGCACGGCACGGCGCGGCACCTGAGCTTCAATGCCAGGCCGATGATCGACGACACCGGGCGCGTGGTGCACATCAGCGGCACGGCACGCGACATCACCGAACAGAAGGCGGTCGAGCGCCGGCTTGCCTACCAGGCCGAGCACGACTCCCTCACGGGGCTCTTCAACCGCCACTATTTCCAGCAGGAGCTGGAGCGCCTGGTGGCCCGCGTCGGACGCGGTGGCACGCCCTGCGCGCTCTTCTACATCGATCTCGATCAGTTCAAGTACATCAACGATACGCTGGGGCACGCCGCCGGCGACCGCCTGCTCATCGAGATCGCGCGCCTGCTTGCCGATCACGTGCGCGGCAGCGATCTGCTGGCCCGCTTCGGCGGCGACGAGTTCACCGTGCTGCTCTACGACATCGCTCCGCAGCGGGTGCTGCAGGCCGCCGAAAACTTCCGCAATCTGTTCGACGCCTACCGCTTCCATGAGTCCGGCAATGCCTTCAACATCACCTGCAGCATCGGAGCCGCGGTGCTCGACGCCAGCACGCCCTCGGCCGAGGAAGTCATGTCGCATGCCGACCTGGCGTGCAACATGGCCAAGGCGCAAGGCCGCAACCGCGTCAACCTGTACAACCCGTCGGACCCTGACAAGGCCGGCATGGCCGAGGACATGGGCTGGGCGGCACGCGTGCGCGACATGCTGGACCGCGACCGCTTCCGCCTGTTCTACCAGCCCATCGTGTCGGTGACGGACGGACGCGTCCAGGCCTACGAGGTGCTGGTGCGCATGGTCTGCGACGACGGGCAGATTATCCTGCCCGGCGGTTTCATGCCGGCGGCCGAGCGCTTCGGCCTGGTCCACAGCGTGGACCGCTGGACCGTGCGCCGCGCCATCCAGCAGCTCGCCACCGCACGCCAGAACGGCAGCACGGCGAGCTTCTCGGTCAACCTGTCGGGGCGCGCGTTCGAGGACACCGGCCTGCTGCCGATGATCCAGGCCATGCTGGACGAGACAGGGCTCGATCCCGCCCTGCTCACGTTCGAGATCACCGAGACCGCGGCCATCGCCAATCTCGGCGCCGCCGCCCGATTCATCGGCGCGCTCAAGGACATCGGCTGCCAGTTCGCGCTCGACGACTTCGGCTCCGGCTTCTGCTCCTTCACCTATCTGAAACACCTGCCGGTCGACAAGCTGAAGATCGACGGCTCGTTCGTGCAGGGCCTCGCCCATGCCCCGGTCGACCAGGCCATGGTGCAGTCCATGAACCAGGTCGCACATGCGCTCGGCAAGCTCACCATCGCCGAATTTGTGGAGAATGCACAGACTTTGGAGCTGCTCCGGCAGTATGGTGTCGATTACGCGCAAGGCAATTACCTGGGCAAGCCACTAGAGGCGATACATAGCGTGGCCCGTCCAATCCTGGTGGTGAACACGCGCCAGTGACAGGCGCGCGAACCTGAACTCGGTCGGTCGAACGCAAGAACACGGACGTCAGCAGTTCCCCAATTACCTCCAACGACCCCCTCTCTCGCGGGAGGGGGATTTTTTTGCCGGGCGCCATCCGATCAGCGCGCGGCACCGGTGCCCGGCCCCGCGCCCAAGGCTCCAATCTCCCCCCAGCGGAAGCAGTCGACGGTGTGGTCGTTGACCATGCCGGCAGCCTGCATGAATGCGTAGCATATGGTGCTGCCCACGAACTTGAAACCCAGCGCATTCAATGCCTTGCTCATGCGGTCCGACTCGGGCGAGGTGGCGGGCACTTGCGCCATGGCGCGCCAGTGGTTCTGGATCGGACGGCCGCCGACGAACTGCCACAGGAAGGCATCGAAACCGCCTGGTTCGGCGCGCAGTTCCAGCACCGCGCGCGCGTTGACGATGGCGCCTTCGATCTTGCGGCGGTTGCGCACGATGCCGGGATCGGCCATGAGACGCGCGATCTGCTTCTTGCCGTAACGGGCAATGCGCTGCGGATCGAAGTCGTGGAAGGCGTGGCGATAACCTTCTCGCTTGCGCAGAATGGTCGACCAGCTGAGTCCTGCCTGGGCCCCACCCAGAAGCAGGTACTCGAACAGCATTCGCTCCTCGTGCACCGGCACGCCCCATTCGCGATCGTGGTATTCGTTCTCGAGCGCACCACCGCGGGTCCACTCACAACGCTGCACCATGGCCGTGCTCCCACCGGCTCCAGCCCCGCTCACTTCAATGCCCGATGCGCTCGCCGGCCGGCTCAACGCCGCGCCGCGGCGCTTCCGTCCAGCAGGGCGCGCGTGATTTCCTCCCATTCCTCGTCCAGCGTCAGGCGGGAGGGCGCCCGATCGGCGCGTGCGTACCAATATCCGGCATTGCCGAGATCACCCTCCTTGCGGTGGAGATAGGCATGCACCCAGGCGCCGTCGCCGGCGTCCTCGCGTTGCGCCAGCTCGTGCGCGGCATGCCAGTCGCCGCGCGCGTCCTGCCACAGCGCCTGCAGCGCGAGAGAGAGCTCGGATGGCAATGTGCCGGCGCGCACCGACTCGCGAAACGCTTTCAGATCCATGATACTGTCCCTCATCGCCCGGCGCGCGCCGAGCGCAGCGACTTTGACGGATATCCGCAGGCCGGCTGCGGTCAACGGCCGGTCCGGACGTTCGGCAGCAGGTGCGGCTGCGAAGCCCCGAACCGGAACGTCCTGGCATGACCATGATCGAGATCGCCCAGCACAGCTTCGCGGTGTCCACCCGCGGGCGCGGCACCTACGACATCACCGACCGGGTCCAGGAGGCGGTGCGCGGCGCGGGTCTGCGCGTGGGACTGTGTCATGTGTTCGTACACCATACCAGCGCCTCGGTCGTGCTGTGCGAGAACGCCGACCCGACGGTGCGCCGGGACCTGGAGACCTGGATGGGGCAGGCGGTGCCCGACGGCGATCCCATGTTCCAGCATCAGGACGAGGGACCCGATGACATGCCGGCGCACGTGCGTACCATACTCACCCACACCGATCTGACCCTGCCGGTCAGCGACGGACGCTGCGCCCTCGGCACCTGGCAGGGCATCTATCTCTGGGAACACCGCAACCGCGGTCATACGCGCAAGGTCACCGTTACCGTACAGGGTCGCTGACGTCAGCCTGCGCGAAACGCGCCCAGCCGCGGGCCGCGAGCGCGCCACGTACGAAGCGCACGACCTCCTGCAGATCCGTCGCGACGGGAACTGCATCGGGCAGATCCGCCATCTCCTCGCGAGTCTGCAGCCACGCAATCAGCGGGCACCCGTAGCGCAGCGCCAGTACGATTTCACTTGCCGTGCCTGCCGACCCCGGCAGGGCCACCGCCGCATCGGCACTGAGCACGTTGATATGGTTGCGCGACAGGGGCTCGGCGCCGCGGGCGCCGGTGAGCGGCAGATGGGTGTGCAGCGCGATTTCCACGTAGGGATTCGGATAGCCGACGGGCGGATGACCCGGGTCGCCGGCGGCCGCGGGCAGCACGCCGATGACGTAGCCCGGACGGGATGCGACGGCGCAGTACGCCTCGGCCACGGCGCGCATCACGCCCGCGCCGCCACCGGTAAGCAGATGCACGCCGGCGTGCGCGAGCCAGGTCCCCAAAGCCGCGGTCCGCTGCCCCCACGCCTCGGTGCCGGAGCCGAGCACGGCCACCACGGGCAGCCGGCGCACCAGCCTCTCAGGTGCCATCATGCACCAGTGCTTTCAGGCTTGTGGCATTGCGCACCGCATGGCCACCCAGGTCGTTGTTGAAGTAGACATACACATCGAGCTCCTCGCGCTCCCAACCCTCGATGCGCCGCGCCCAACCGCTCAGCGCTGCATGCGAATAACTCCCGCCGTGGCGGGCATCGCCATGGAAACGCACGTAGGCCACAGATGCGGTGACGCGTCGCGGAACATCCAGGTGTCCCATGTCGTGGATGCAATGCCCCACAGCATAGCGCTCCAGCAACGCGTACACCTCCCCCACCAGCCAGCTGGCGTCGCGAAACTCCACCACGTGCATGTGCCGCCGCGGCAGCGCGCGCAGAAAGGTCTCGAAACGATCGAGGTTGAGAGCCCAGCGCGGCGGCAACTGATACAGCACCGGCCCCAGTCTGGCGCCGAGGCGCTCGGCGCGCTCGAAAAAGCTCGCCAGCGGCTGCTCCGGATCCTTGAGCTTTTTCATGTGGGTAAGGAAACGGCTGGCCTTGACCGCATAGCGGAAATTGCCCGGCGCCTGCGCCGCCCAGCGGCGGAAGGTCGCGGCGCTGGGGAGCCGGTAGAAGGAATTGTTGATCTCGACGGTGTCGAAGCGCTGCGCATACCACTCGAACCACTTCGCCTCGCGCAGGTCCTGCGGATAGAACACCCCGCGCCAATGCGCATACACCCACCCCGAAGTGCCGATGCGCACCGTCATGTCTCAGGGGACGCGGCTCAGCACCATCAGCTGGTAGGGTTCGATCGGCAGTTCCTGGGTGGCGGTCAGCGTGCGCCCGGCGAACAGATCGACCATGGTCTTGCGCAGTCCCATCTGGCGCAGGCGGCGCGCCTCCAGGCGCTGCACGGCTTCGCTGAAGTTCGCCAGTACCAGAACCGTGTGCCGGTCATTACTGCGGAAGAAACCAAACACGTGGCGGTTGCCGGTCTCGGCGATCTCAGTTTCGGCGCGGGTGAAGGCGAGATTCTGCGTGCGCAGCTGGATGAGTCGAAGCAGGGCACTGTAGACGCGCCCCGGCATCGAGGCCGCGTCGCGGCGCAGCTCCGCGCGCTCCCAGTCGAAGGCACTTCGGTGCAGCCAACGCGAATCACCAACCTTGACCGGATCACGATCGTAGCCGTAGTCGTTGAGCGTGGCGATCTCGTCGCCCAGGTAGAGCAGGGGTATGCCGCCCATGGTGATGATCACACCGTGGATGAGCAGGATGCGGCGGATGGCAAGCTCCAGCCCCTCTTCGTCGCCGTTCTGCAGCGCCTGCTCGATACCCGCCAGCGAGGCGCAGGTGCCGGAGATGCGCGCATCGCCGCTGCGCAAGTCCTCCTGAAACGGCGCGCCGTGGGCGAAGGTTCCGGCAAACTGTCCGGTGTAGAAGCGTGTGAGGAAACGGCGGTGCTCCCGCGGGTCGAAGCCCACCGCTGCAACGTCGTCGTCAGAGAACGCCCAGCCGATGTCGTCGTGGCAGCGCACGTAGTTGACCCAGGTGCAGCCCGCAGGCGTGGCGAAGCGCCGCTGCATGGCATGCCGCAGTACGCGCACGTCGCGCGTGGCCAGTGCCTCCCAAAGGAGCGCCATGAGCTGCGGGTTGTAGGAGAGCGGGCATTCCTCGACGCTGATGTATTTGCTCACTTCATCCGGATGCACGATGGCCTCGGACTTGAAAACCATGGCCGGTGCCGCGATCGCCACCAGTGCATTGAAGGCCTGGATGATCCAGTGCGCCTCGGGAAGGTTCTGGCAGTTGGTGCCGAGGCGCTTCCACAGGAAGGCCACCGCATCGAGGCGCAGGATCTCCACGCCCTGATTGGCGAGAAACAGCATCTCCTCCAGCATGCGGTTGAACACCGCGGGATTGGCGTAGTTGAGGTCCCATTGATAGGTGTGAAACGTGGTCCACACCCACTTCTTGATCCGCGTGCGATAGGTGAAGGCGCCGGGATGATCCTCGGTGAACACCTCCGGCATGCTGCGCTCGTACGCGTCCGGCAGCTCGCGGTCGGGGAACATTCGATAATAGGCCTGATATTCCGGTTCCCCCGCCAGCGCGCGCTGCGCCCACTCGTGCTCGTCCGCGGTGTGGTTGAATACGAAATCGAGCGTCAGCGAGATGCCGTGGTGGCGCAGCTCCGTGGCGAGGTCGGCGAGGTCCTCCATGCTGCCGAGCGCCGGATTGACTTTGCGGTAGCTGCTAACGGCGTAGCCGCCGTCATTGTCGCCGTGCGGCACGTCGAACAACGGCATGAGGTGCAGATAGGTGATGCCGAGCTCCGAAAGATAGGGAATGCGCGCGCGCAGATCCTGCAGTTTGCCGGCGAACAGATCCACGTAGCACATGGCGCCGACCATGCGGTGCGATTCGTACCAGTGCGGATCGGCGGCGCGCAGTGCGTCCAGCGCCTTGAGCTCGGCCGGCCGCTCCAGCCACATCTGCGTAGCCGAGGCGAGGATGCTCTCGAGGTGGAAGAAGAAATCGTACTGATCGCCGTAAAGCGCGTGCAGCCGCGCGAAAAGGCGCGGGAAGTGGCGCGTCAGCCGCGCGCCGTAGGCTTCCCATTCCGCAGGGTCGGTACGCTCGCGGAAGCGGTTCTCGATCCGGGGCAGCAGCCGGCGCAACGACGCAGCGCTCTCCCGGTCCAGCCATGCAGCGTCGTCAGCAGGCATCGCGTACCCATGGCGGCGCGCTGCGGACGTTCGGAGCATGGCAGCGCTGCGCGTATAAAGGGAGCTGAAAAAGGCCCGCCAGTTTCGACGAACGGGATGCGCATTTCAACTGCAGAGGAATCGCGTGCGACGAACCGGAACAAATCGGAGGGAATCGCAGCCTGTGGTGCGACTTTCCCCGGCACCTGCAGGTTTGGGGGAAGCGGATCGGTGGTTCGTCCTGCCCGCGCGCCCCATCCCCGGGGACGCCCGCAATCGCATGCGCGGATCCCCTCCGCAACCATATTGCCTGAACCTATAACAACTTACGCATGACCACCCGAAGTGGTGTCACCTCGTACCCGTGACAGTTCGGCGCTTTCTGTGTGCCAGCCGCAGCCTGCCGCGTCACGGGCTGTGCTCCGTTATGGACGCTCTGTTCCCGTAGATCGGTGGGATTTCCAGCGCACGAATTCGCGCCGGAGCGTACCTGCCGGGTGCGTAACGCCGTATTGGCAGGACGAGGCGCCAAGCCGCGGCGCGGTGTACCATGCTCCGCGCCCAAGCCGCCCGCGGGCGGCCTATCCCACCGGAGGCGATCGAGGCCATGCCCGCACAACGCGATCACGCCATCGACTTTCTGCGCGCCGCCTACATCCTCTATATTGTCGGGTACTGGCACCTGTTCGGCTATACACCGGCGCTGTTCGCCTACGCCAACGACTACACCGAGGCGGTAAAGGACGTGGCGCTCGCCACGCTGGTGTTCGTCTCCGGCTTTCTACTGGCAAGCCGCGACGTCGCGCTGACGCCCCGCGATCTCTACCGCTTTTATCAGCGGCGCGTGGCGCGCATCTATCCGCTCTATCTGCTGGCGCTGGTGCTGTTCGCGCTCACCCAGCTCGCGACCCGCGAGCAGGCGATAGAGGCGGCGCTGCTGGTCTCGATGTTCTCGCCGCCCGCCATCTACACGCTGTGGTTCATCACCATGATCATGTTCTTCTACGTGGCGACGCCGCTGTTCCTGCAGATGGCGGCGCGCCCCATGTGGTTCGTGGTGGGCAGCGCCCTGGTGCTGGCGGCCCTTGCCGTGGCACATCGCAGCCACGGCATCGACGTGCGCATCGTCCAGTACTTCCCGGCGTTCGTCTGGGGCGTGTGGCTGCAGCGGCGCCGCGACATGCTCGAGCGCATGCGCCGCTGGCGCTGGGGACTTCTCGGCGCGCTGGTGCCGGCGTTTGCCGTGGGCGTGGTGAGCGATCTCGCCACCCTGACCGGTGCCTTGCTCCGCATCCCACTGGTGCTGTGCGGGGCGACCGTGAGCTTCGTGTTCGCGGAGCGTTATGCGGGCACGTGGCGCAGCCCGGCGGTGTACTGGATCAGCTACGCCAGCTTCTGTATCTATCTCCTGCATCGGCTGGTGTTCCTGGCGGCGCTGAAGCTGCACGCCCCCGTCGCGGATGCGCATCGCGCGCTCTATCTGCTGCTGATCGGATTGCCGGTCACCGTGGTGCTGTCCGTCCTGGTGCAAAAAGGCTACGACACCCTGCTGCGCCAGGCCAGCGCACCGGCACCGCCACGCCGCGGCTGAGCCGCAGCGCATCATCACCCCGGCACCGGGTCCCAGACTGTACTCGCCCGAGGAGGGCCCGCCTGCAGGCAAGACGTGGCGCGGATCGATGCCATGGACAATGCCCGGCGCGCGGACGGCATGCGTACCACCGTCGCGCGGCTGGCGGTGGAGGACATTGACTGGTCCGATCGCCATGCTCCCTCATCGAGCTACCCTCCGCCGCCGTGAGCTGTCCGATCCTGCTGGTCAGCTCCCTTCGAATGCCACACAACCCTGCGCCTCTACACTTCGCGCTCCCGGCGGTGCAGAACATTCCCTCCTCGGCCGCCATGCTGGCGCACCTCATCGAGCTGGCCTCCGCCGCCGTGAGCTGTCCGATCCTGCTGGTCATGACCACGCGCTTCGACGTCCACCCTTCACAGCGGCCGCCGCGAGCCGCTCGATCCGACGTGGCGCGGGGCCATGCACGGGGCGCGCTCGCCACCCTGGATCTCGCGCCGCTGCGCCCCGAAGAGGCACTGGCGCTGGCGCCGCAACGCCGGGGCGGCGGCAACCGGCTCAGCGCCGCCGAGTATCGGGACGTGTGGCGATCCAGACCAGGGCGAGCGCCAGAGGACCGAAGAAGAAGCCCATGGCGGACCAGAAGGGCGCGTTGCCGCCGCGCCGACGTGCAACACCATCGAGCAGCAGCGCGAACAGCACCGAGGAAGCCACAATGAAATACGTCATGAGTCGATCCTGGGGGTCATGCCATGGGCGCTGTCGATCCGGGGTCGGGCACCTCAGCCGTGTTGCGGGGCGTCCAACCGGACCCGCGGCCTGCGTTGCACCCAATCCGGCGGGAAGCCACTATCGGCACGCACGCAGATACCTCAAAGGGAGGCGGCGCCGGGAAGTGACAGGGCCCGGCTACAGCAACCGCGCCAGCTCGTCCGTGCCGTGCAACAGCAGATAGTCGCCCTTGCGCGTCACCAGCTTCTGGCGCGACCACTGCTGCAGCTGGGCGGTGACGATCTCCGGCGCGAGACCCGTGAATTCGCCAAGCTCGGAATCGGTGTACTCGACGTCGATGCGCACGCCGTCGCGCGTGTGCCGGCCATGCACACGCGCAAGGGCAAGCAGTTTCTCTGCCAGCCGAGCGGGAATGTCGAGCGACAGCGTATGCTTGATGAGATCGTCCGAAGCGCGCAGGCGCCGGGCCAGCGCCGAGAGCAAGGCCACGGCCACTTTGGGCTGGCGTTCCAGATAGTCCACCAGGGAAGCGTGCCCCAGCACCAGGGTGCGCGTCGGCTCGAGCGCAGTGACGGTCGCAGTCCGCTCCTGGTGATCGAACAGCGAGATCTCCCCGAAACCGTCTCCGACGCCCAGCCGACCGACCGCCACCGCCTTGCCGTCGGCGAGTTCCAGACTCACCTGCACCGCGCCTTCCACGACCACGTACATCTCGGCGCCGGGATCGCCCTGGCGAAACAGCACGGTACCGGTACCGAATCGGCGCGTGTCGGCCAATGCCACCAAGCCGTCGAACTGCTCCTGGGTCAGGTCCGCAAACAACGGAGTGCGGAAAATGTGGCCACTGGGAATCTGTCTTTCCATGCGGGTCTCCCCAAACCGGACTCCACCTGTCAGGTGCCGGAAGATTCCTCTTCGGCTCCGGGAGCGCAGTGTGCCGGCCAGGCGCTCGCGTCAATGGTTTCCTGGTAGGCGTGCCAGGTGGCATGACCGATCAGCGGAAGGAGCACGGCGAGGCCCAGCAGGCCAGTGGCGAAGCCCAGGGCCACGGCACCTGCGATGATCGTGGCCCACACCAGCATCGGGCCCTTGTTGCGCAACACGGCATTCACACTCGTGACCACGGCCGTGACCATGTCGACCTTGCGGTCCAGGATCATCGGCAGGGAAAAGGCGCTGGCGCTGAAGGTGATGGCGGCAAAGATGGAGCCCACGGCCGAGCCCACCGCGAGAAAGATGGCGAGCTCCGTCCAGCTGGGATGCGCGTCCACGGGAAAGAAGATGTGCACCATGGATGCGGCGCGCGCCCACACCAGGAAGATGATCAGCAGGATCAGTGCGAAGAGCATCTCGTCGCCCAGGTGGCGATGACCTTCTCGCAGGCAGCGACCGATGCGCGGCACTTCGCCGCGTTGCAGCTGCAGGCTGATCGAGTACAGGCCGATCGCCAGCACCGGCCCGATGAACACGAAGCCCGACAGTACGCTGAGCAGAAGCACATAGCTGCCGAGCCGGAACGCCAGATAGCTGATGCCGAGGCTGCACAGAACCATGAAAGCACCGTAGGTGAGGCTCTGGCGCGGCGCATGGATCAGGTCGGCCCAGCCCAGTTGCAGCCAGCGCAGGGGTGCGCCCGGCTCCAGCGTCCGACAGGGTGCGACGAAGGGGAGCGCGTCCAGGTCAGACGAAGTGGGGAGCTTTTCGCTCGAGCTGCCCATTCTGTGTTCTCCTCTCCCGTGGGCGGCTGCGAACCGCACTCTGTTCTTGTCGTCGCGTTGCGATCGGGTACCGTATCGCGCATGCGTGGTGGCGCGACCATGCCGTTCATCGTTTACAGCAGGGCCGCGAGCGGGGCAAGCTTCCGAGCGTGAATGACGCAGATGCCCGCCGCGGCTCATGCGCTGTAGCATAGAAGACGCCTACGGCGGCTGCCCGAAAGTTGCGTCTCGGACGCGCCAGGGCTCAACGTAAGCGCTGCCAGCCGGCGGGAAGCGGATAAGGCGAAGACCATGAGTGGTGGATGGGGCTGCCCACACGAGGCCAACGGCCTCTGCCAACGTGTGCACAACCGGCCCTGCGATCCGGGCATGAAGGGTTGCGTGCTGTATGGCCGTTTCGTGTTCAGCGATCCGGCCAAGAACACCGCCGGCGTGCTGCGCCGCAAGGGCGACCCTCTTCACCGGCCGGGCGAGGAATCGGAGGATGATCCGGACCACGAGCCGGAGAAACGGGGTCGGTGACAGACGAGAAGCGGGAGGCGCCGTCACCGCGCGGCGCGTCACGGTGGAAGCGGGTGAGCAAGCCGCAGCCGTCAGTGGCGGTGGGAACGCGCCAGGAAGTCTGCTGGGCGACCGGAAGCAGGGAATATGGACCGGAACAACAATAACTTGCATGGATACATGGAGTTTATATAAATTATCTATATAAAGCGAGAATTATACAGCGCTACAGTGTTAGGCTGGATTTGGTCGTCAGTCATTCGAACCACTCTCCCCGCCAGGATGGTGCCAGCTCCGTCAGGAACGGGTGCGGGCGCCAGGGCGACGGGACCCGCCGATTCAGCACCGCCGGCACATCAGCAGCCCGTCCGCATCAGGGACTTGCGCAGCAGCTTTCATGCAACGGCGCTCGCCCCGGCGGTGCTGGTCACTCCCACCCGGCAGCACTCTTGCGGGGGCCGGGCCGCGAGCAGGGTGCGCGCACACGCTGCAGGTCGTTCACGAAGCGTGCCTACTCCCTGCGGCGTTGGGCGGAAGCTGGCGGAAGTCGAAGGGGGTGGGTAACGCGGTTCTGCGCACGCCGGTGCTGCGCACCCGAACCTCAGCGCAGAATTTCGAGCCGTACCTGGGCGAGGCCCAGCTTGCGGAACCCCAGCTCGGTGGCAGCCCGCCGCGACAAGTCGATGATGCGGCCCTTGCGATGCGGCCCGCGGTCGTTGATGCGCACCACGATGCTCTTGCCGTTGTGCAGGTTGGTCACCCGCACCCGGGTGCCGAAGGAAAGCGAGCGATGCGCCGCGGTGAGGCGGCCGGGATCGAAGGTCTCGCCGCTTGCAGTGGGCTGTCCGGCGAACTCCTCTCCGTAATAAGAGGCCTTGCCTATCGCCTCGCCCCGTGTGGCGACCTCGGAGTGCACCAGAGCGACGCCCGACATCAGCTGCGAAGAGCCCGGATCGACGCCAGCGGCCGGGCGCTCGACGGGCGCGGACGTCAGAAGGGCGCAGCAGGCAACCATGAGACTTGTGTGGATACGAATTCGCATGAGGGCATTCTAACCGCCGAAGCGGATGGGAACCACCCCGGCCGCCGACCTGATTGACGGTCGTCAGGAATCGGAAGCTTCCGGGTGACACCCAGCCCGCGTCTCCCCCCACAGGGCTTAAGCGGATCTTGCCTCAGATTGCCTGCAGATTGGCGTAGGCGACGACCAGCCACTTGGCGCCTTCGCGCTCGAAGTTGACCTGCACCCGCGCGTGGGCGCCGGCACCCTCGTAGTTCAGTACCACGCCCTCGCCGAACCTGGCGTGCTGCACGCGTTGCCCCAGCCGCAACCCCGCGACCGGCTCTTCGATCATCGGGCGCGGAGGGACCGCGACCGGCCGGCTGATGGTCATGCGCGGGCGCAACTCGCGCATGAGCTCCCCGGGCAGCTCGGCAATGAATCGCGAGGGTAGGGGGGCACTCTCCCTGCCGTGCAGGCGCCGGCGCTCGGCACAGGTGAGATAGAGCTGGCGCCGGGCGCGCGTCATGCCCACGTAGCACAGGCGGCGTTCCTCTTCGAGCTTGTCGGGCTCGGTTACGGAGAGCTGATGCGGGAACAGGCCCTCCTCCATGCCGCAAAGAAACACCACCGGGAACTCCAGGCCCTTGGCCGAGTGCAGGGTCATGAGCTGCACGCAGTCCTGCCACGGATCGGCCTGGCCCTCGCCGGCCTCCAGCGCAGCATGCGAAAGAAACGCCGCCATGGCACCCAGTCCCGGCTCCTGCGCATCGTGCTCGAACTGGCGGGCGGCGTTGACCAGTTCCTCGAGATTCTCCACCCGCGCCTGGCCGCGCTCGCCCTTCTCCTTGCGATAGTGTTCCAGCAGGCCGGTGACGGCGAGCACGTGCTCGACCTGCTGTCCGAGTTCGAGACCCGCCCCGTCCGCCGCCAGGCGCTCGATCAGCGCCAGGAAACCCGCCAGCGCCGCGGAGCCCCGGGCGCCCCGGCCGGGTCCCGCGCCCAGTGCCTGGGCTGCCGCCCACAGCGATACGTCCTGCGCGCGGGCGTAGCTGCGCACCGGCTCCAGACTGCGCTCCCCGATGCCGCGGGGCGGGGTGTTCACCACGCGCTCGAAGGAGGCGTCGTCCTCACGGTTGCCCATGAGTCGCAGATAGGCGAGGGCGTCCTTGATCTCCTGGCGCTCGAAGAATCGCAGGCCCCCGTACACGCGGTAGGGAATGCCGGCCTGGATCAGTACCTCTTCCAGCACGCGGGACTGGGCATTGGAGCGATACAGAATACCGATGCCGCTGCGCGGATGACCTTGCTCGATCAGCAGTCGGATGCGCTCGATGACGAAGCGCGCCTCGTCGAGGTCGTTGAACGCGGCGTAGAGCTGAATGGGCTCGCCGGTCTCGCCGCTGGTCCAGAGATTCTTGCCGAGCCGTCCATTGTTGCGGGCGATCAGCGCGTTCGCCGCCTGCAGGATGGTGCCGGTCGAACGGTAGTTTTGTTCCAGCCGCACCAGCCGTGTGCCCGGAAAGTCTTCGCTGAAGCGGTGGATGTTCTCGATCCTCGCCCCGCGCCAGCCATAGATGGACTGGTCGTCGTCGCCGACCACGAACAGATTGCCCGCAGCACCGGCCAGCAGCCGCAGCCAGGCGTACTGCAGGGCGTTGGTGTCCTGGAACTCGTCGACCAGCAGGTGGGTGAAGCGCTCGCGGTAGTGCTGCAGCACTTCAGGGCGCTTCAGCCACAGCTCGTGGGCCCGCAGCAGCAGCTCGGCGAAGTCGACGAGGCCGCTGCGCTGGCAGGTCTCCTCGTAGGTCTTGTAGATGAGCGCCATCTGCCGGGCGTAGGGATCGCCGCCCGCTACCAGACCCTCCGGGCGCTGGCCCTCGTCCTTGCGCGCGTTGATGAACCACTGCGCCTGCCTTGGCGGCCAGCGCGACTCGTCGAGCGACAGGGCACGCAGCACGCGGCGGATGATCCGGTACTGGTCGTCGGCGTCGAGAATCTGAAAGCCCTGTGCCAGCCCCGCCTCCTGCCAGTGCAGGCGCAGCAGACGATGCGCGAGACCGTGGAACGTGCCGACCCACATCCCGGCCGCAGGCCGGCCGAGCAGCGCCTCGATGCGCGAGCGCATCTCGGCTGCAGCCTTGTTGGTGAAGGTGACGGCAAGAATTCCATACGGCGAGGCACCCTCGACCTGCACCAGCCAGGCGATGCGGTGGGTGAGCACGCGGGTCTTGCCGCTGCCGGCGCCCGCCAGCACCAGCAGCGGCCCGGGCGTCGCCGTCACCGCCTCGCGTTGCGCATCGTTCAGCGGGTCCAGGATATGCGAGACGTCCATGGCGGTGATTCTACCAGAGGCAACCGCCGCCCAGGCCTAGGTGACACACGGGATGCTACAGTCATGAGGAGCGCGGTTGATGTACAATCGAGCGCCCCGGGACAGAGGTGGTGCAGTGGAGCAACTTCGCGGAACGACGGTCCTGTCGGTGCGGCGCGGTAATGTGGTGGCGATCGGTGGCGATGGTCAGGTTACGTTGGGCGACACCGTGATGAAGGGCAACGCGCGCAAGGTGCGCCGCCTGTACCACGACCAGATCATTGCGGGATTCGCCGGGGGCACGGCGGATGCCTTCACGCTCTTCGAACGTTTCGAGGCCAAGTTGGAACAGCACCGCGGCAGCCTGGCGCGCGCCGCCGTCGAGCTGGCCAAGGACTGGCGCACCGATCGCCTGCTGCGGCGCCTGGAGGCGCTGCTCGCGGTCGCCGATCGCAGCACCTCCCTGATCATCTCCGGCAACGGCGACGTCATCGAGCCCGAGCAGTCGCTGATGGCCATCGGCTCGGGAGGTCCCTACGCGCGCGCCGCCGCGCGCGCACTGCTGGAGAACACCGAGCTTGCGGCCCGCGACATCGTGGAGCGCGCACTCATGATCGCGGCCGACGTCTGTATTTACACCAACCACAACCTTACCATCGAAGAGCTCGCGGGCTGAGGCCGTGCGCAGCCGCGCAGCGCGCGCGCAGCGCCATCGGGGGCTGACCACCATGTCGGAAATGACGCCCAGGGAAATCGTGCAGGAGCTCGACAAGCACATCGTCGGGCAGGTCGCGGCCAAGCGCGCCGTGGCCATCGCGCTGCGCAACCGCTGGCGGCGCATGCAGGTGAGCGAGAGCCTGCGCAATGAAATCACGCCGAAGAACATCCTGATGATCGGCCCAACAGGTGTCGGCAAGACCGAGATCGCGCGTCGTCTGGCGAAACTCGCCCACGCGCCCTTCATCAAAGTGGAGGCAACCAAGTTCACCGAGGTGGGATACGTCGGACGCGACGTCGATTCCATCATCCGCGATCTGGTCGACGCCTCCATCAAGATGACTCGCGAGGAGGAGATGGACAAGGTGCGCTACCGTGCCGAGGACGCCGCCGAGGAGCGCATTCTGGACGTGCTGCTGCCGAAGCCGCGCGGCATCGGCTTCTCCTCCCAGGAGGCGCCTGCCGAGGACACCTCGGCGACGCGCCAGAAGCTGCGCAAGAAGCTGCGCGAAGGGGAGCTCGCCGATCGCGAGGTCGAGGTCGAGGTCTCGGCGACGCCCATGGGCGTGGAAATCATGGCGCCCCCCGGTATGGAGGAAATGACCAGTCAACTGCAGAATATCTTCCAGAACATCTCCGGCGGTCGAACCCGCAGCCGCAAGCTGCGCATCAAGGATGCGCTGAAGGTGCTCGCCGACGAGGAAGCGGCGAAGATGATCAACGAGGAAGACCTCAAGCTGCGGGCGCTGCGCAACGTCGAGCAGAACGGCATCGTGTTCCTGGACGAGATCGACAAGGTGGCGAAGCGCTCGGAGCACGGAGGCCCCGATGTCTCGCGTGAGGGCGTGCAGCGCGATCTGCTGCCGCTGGTGGAGGGCAGCAACGTCACCACCAAGTACGGCATGGTAAAGACCGATCACATCCTGTTCATCGCCTCCGGCGCGTTCCACGTCGCCAAGCCCTCGGACCTGATCCCGGAGCTGCAGGGCAGGCTCCCGATCCGGGTCGAGCTGAACGCGCTCGCGGTGGAGGACTTCGTGCGCATCCTGACCGAGCCGGACTGTTCGTTGACCGAGCAATATGCCGCGCTGCTCGCGACCGAGGGCGTGACGGTGAGCTTTGCGCCGGACGCCGTGGCGCGCATTGCGGAGGTCGCCTGGGAGGTCAACGAGCGCACCGAGAACATCGGCGCCCGGCGCCTGCACACGGTAATGGAGCGCCTGCTCGAGGAGCTTTCGTTCGAAGCGGCCGACCGCTCGGGCGAGGCGCTCACCGTGGACGCCGCCTACGTCGACGCGCATGTGGCGGAGCTCGCCCGCGACATCGACCTGAGCCGTTACATCCTGTGATCCCGGATCACCGGCGCCGAACGCCGGCTGCCGACACGAGAGGAGCCCGCATGGCCGAAAAGCATCTGCCCACCGAGATCAACCTGCACCAGAAATCGCACGTCCTGGAAGTCGCATTCGACGACGGGTCGCGGTTTCAGCTGCCCTGCGAGTACCTGCGATGCTTCTCGCCCTCGGCCGAGGTGCGCGGTCACGGTCCGGGGCAGGAAGTGCTGCAGAAGGGCAAGGAAAACGTCAATATCGAGAAGATCGAGCCGGTGGGCAGCTATGCCGTGTGCCTACATTTCGACGACGGCCATAACACCGGCATCTACTCCTGGGACACGCTCTACGATCTGGGCAGGCACCAGGACGCATACTGGAAAGACTACCTGGAGCGGCTGCAGGAGGCCGGCTATCAGCGCAAGGATCCCAAGAACTGACCGCTCCGGCGAAAACATCCAAGCGCGAGCCCCTTTCATGAACGAACGCGATTCCGATTCCCGGGTTACTCATTTCGGTTATCAGCAGGTCCCGATCGCCGACAAGGCGCGGCGGGTCGCGGAGGTGTTCGATTCGGTCGCCTCGCGCTACGACCTCATGAACGATCTCATGTCGTTCGGCATCCATCGGCTGTGGAAGCGCTATACCGTGCAGCTCAGCGGGGTGCGGCGCGGGCAGCGGGTGCTCGACGTCGCCGGCGGCACGGGGGATTTGACCGAACGTTTCGCGCGGCGCGTGGGCGCCGAGGGGCGCGTGGTGCTTACCGACATCAACGCCCAGATGCTGGGGCAAGGACGCTCGCGGCTGGTCGACCGCGGCGCGGTCGGCAACGTGTACTACGTACAGGCCGACGCCGAGCGCCTGCCGTTCGCCGATGGCAGCTTCCATTGCGTGAGCATTGCCTTCGGATTGCGCAATGTCACCAACAAGGACGCCGCGCTGCGCGCCATGCAGCGAGTACTGGTGCCGGGCGGACGCCTGCTGGTGCTGGAGTTCTCGCACCCGACGCTGCCGCTGCTGAAGCCGGCCTATGATCTGTACTCGTTCAGGGCCCTGCCGCTGCTCGGCCGGCTGGTGGCAGGCGACGCCGCAAGCTACCGCTATCTCGCCGAATCGATCCGCATGCATCCGGATCGCGAAACCCTGAAAGGCATGATGGAGCAGGCGGGCTTCGAGTCCTGCGAGTACTTTTCGCTGAGCGGCGGCATCGTCGCCCTGCACCGGGGATACAAGCTTTGAGTGCAGCGCACGGCAACCAGGCCTATGCCGGGTTCTGGCGCCGCGTGGCCGCGCAGCTGCTCGATTACGTGCTGCTGGTGCTGGCCACCCTTCCCGTGGTCTACGTGACAGGCGGCGACGCGGCCGACGCCCTGAGCGGTGACCGCGCCTGGACCGACCCCGTCGCGATCCTGACCCAGTACGTGCTGCCGTTCGTGGTGACCGTGGTGCTCTGGGTGCGGCTCGGCGGCACACCGGGCAAGCTGCTGATGGAGTGCGAGGTCGTCGACGCGCGAACCGGCCGGCGGATCACAAGCGGGCAGGCCGTGCTGCGCTATTTTGGCTATCTGCTATCGACGTTGCCGTTGCTGCTGGGATTTCTCTGGGTGATGTGGGATCCGCGCAAACAGGGCTTCCACGACAAGCTCGCCGGTACCGTGGTGGTCATCCCGGACGATGCGGAAAAATCCCTCGCGCAACTGATGGAGGAGGCCGCGTGAAGGCCCCGGCATCCGTGCTGCTCGCCCTGGAGCGCGCCTGCAACCGTGTCCTGCGCCTGGATCCCGATGCGCTTCCGCGCCTGCAGCCGCTCGCGGGCAAGGTGCTGGCCGTGCAGATCACCGGAGTCGATCTGACGCTGTACTTGCTTCCGACGCCCGAGTCGGTGCACCTGCTGGCCCGCCATGAGGGCGCGCCGGACGTAACGCTGCGCGGCACGCCGGGTGCGCTGGCGCGGCTGGCAACGGCCGGTGGGCGCGAGACTCCCGCGGCCCATGGCGTACAGATCGAGGGCGAATCGGAGCTGGCCATCGCATTCCAGGAATTCCTGCGCTCGGTGGACATCGACTGGGAGGAGCAGCTCGCGTCCGTTACCGGCGACGTGGTGGCCCATCAGGTCGGCAACCTGTTTCGTGGCCTCAGCCAATGGAGCGGGCGCGCCATGGAGGCGTTGCGTCTCGACGTAACCGAATACCTGCAGGAGGAGTCGCGCCACCTGCCGTCGGCCACCGAAATGGAGATCTTCCTCTCGGGTGTGGACGAGCTGCGCGAAGCCTGCGACCGGCTCGAAGCCCGCGTCCGGCGCCTGCAATCCGGCTCCGGCGCAACGGACCACGAGCGGCGCGACTGAGGCGGCGCTGCAGTCGCCACGCTGCTCCGGTATACTCCGCGGCGCGCGCCCGTAGAAGGCTGCGGCCCGCCTTCCATACCGGTTACCGGCTTCAGGTTCCTCCGGCACAACAACGAGCCTTTGTTTACAGCCACATCACATCACCAGCGGCCGGCCGCGCGAGCGCCGGCTCGTCATCAGCCCGGAAATCTCATCAGCATCCCGGGAGCTGGCGGAATTCGCAGCCGTCCCGGCGCCGGGCTGGAGCGAAAGTGGTAGCTGTAGCTACCACTTGAGTTAGACCTGAGCCACGGCGAGCGAGAAACCGCCAGAACCGGGATGGGCCGGCGGCGTGAACAGAGTGTCATCGTTCGGAGGTCATGAAAAATGCCAGATCTTCCCTGCGATCCATTCACTTACCGGCCAGCCGCTGGCCGGCTGGTGAGATTTCCGCGCTAGCGCCCCGGAAGCGCTGCCGTGATCCGTCCCGGACAGGCGCTGCGGCTGTTCTACATCAACATGGTGCTGGTCCGGCACGGTCTGGACCAGATCATCCTGGCGACCCACCTGTTGCGCCCGGTGCGCTTCCTGGTTTACTTCTCCCCGTGGTTCTGGCTGCAGCGCAACCCGCAGCCGCGCGGCGTGCGCATCCGCCGGGCACTGGAGGATCTGGGTCCGATCTTCGTCAAGTTCGGACAGATTCTCTCCACCCGCCGCGACCTGCTGCCGGACGACGTCTCCGAGGAGCTCGCGAAGCTGCAGGATCGCGTACCACCCTTTCCTGGCACCGAGGCACGCGCCATCGTCGAGCGCGCCTACGGCTGCCCGCTGCAACAGGTGCTGGCCGCCTTCGACGAGTGTCCGCTGGCTTCGGCCTCCATCGCGCAGGTGCACGTCGCACGCTTGAAAGACGGGCGCGAGGTAGTGGTCAAGGTACTGCGCCCGGATGTGGAGAAAGTCATCCGGCGCGACGTCGGCCTGCTTTACACCGTGGCGGGGCTGGCCGAGCGCTACTGGCGCGAAGGCCGCCGGCTGCGACCTCGGGAGGTGGTGGCGGAATTCGAAAAGACGCTTTTCGACGAGCTGGACCTGCAGCGTGAGGCGGCCAATGCCTCGCAGCTGCGCCGCAACTTCCTGGGCTCGCCGCTACTGTATGTCCCCGAAGTGGACTGGCCGTTGACGCGCCGCAACGTCATGGTCATGGAACGTATCACAGGGACGCCGATCAGCGATGTCGCCTCGCTGCGGCGCTGCGGAACCGACCTGAAGAAGCTGTCGGAAATCGGCGTGGAAATCTTCTTCACCCAGGTGTTTCGCGACAGCTTTTTCCATGCCGACATGCATCCCGGCAACATCTTTGTCGACTGCAGCGACCCGCGCCAGCCGCGCTATCTGGCGGTGGATTTCGGCATCATGGGAACGCTCAGCCCCACTGACCAGCGTTACCTCGCGGACAATTTCCTGGCGTTCTTCCGGCGCGACTACCGCCGCGTTGCCGAACTGCACGTGGAATCCGGCTGGGTCCCGCCCCACACCCGGGTCGATGAGTTCGAGGCTGCCATCCGCACCGTGTGCGAGCCGATCTTCGAGCGTCCCCTGAAGGACATCTCTTTCGGACACCTCCTGCTGCGGCTGTTCCAGACCGCGCGACGCTTCCAGATGGAAGTGCAGCCCCAACTTGTGCTGCTGCAGAAGACCCTGCTCAACATCGAAGGACTGGGGCGCCAGCTCTATCCGGAGCTCGACCTGTGGCAGACCGCCAAGCCGTTTCTCGAGCGCTGGATGAGCGAGCAGCTCGGAGTGCGCTCGCTGGTGCGCCACCTGCGCACCGGGTTCCCGCTGTGGAGCGAACGCCTGCCGGGGCTTCCGGGTCTGTTCTACGACGCTTTGAAGCAGACCGCCAGCGGTCGGCTGCGCGTGGAGGCGGAGCTCGCCGAGTTGCAGCAGGTGCGCCGGGAGCTGCGCGAGGCCAATCGGCGCAGCATCCTGGCCGTGGTCGGGAGCAGCCTGCTGCTGGGGGCTGTGCTGGGCGCCGGGCTGCATGGCCTACAGCAGTCCGCGCTCGCCGCAATACCGCTGCTCAGCTGGGCTTTCGGCGGACTGGGAGCAGTGCTGCTGCTCGCCGCCTGGCCCGCCCGCCGACGGTAATTTCACAAGAGAAGAGGATGGAATGGATCTGGTGATTTATTGGAAAGCCCTGATCCTGGGGATCGTGGAAGGTCTCACCGAATTCCTGCCCATCTCCAGCACCGGCCATCTCATCATCGTCGGCGACCTGCTGGCGTTCAACGACGAGAAGGGCAAGGTGTTCGAGGTGGTGATCCAGCTCGGTGCGATCCTCGCCGTTTGCTGGGAGTATCGTTCGCGTCTCGCCGCCGTGCTGCGCGGGCTGCCGGACGATCCGGCGGCACGGCGTTTCGTGGTCAACCTGTTGGTGGCATTTCTTCCGGCGGCGATCCTGGGACTGGCGTTTCATCACGCCATCAAGGAGTATCTGTTCCGACCAGTAACGGTGGCCATTGCGCTGGTGATCGGCGCGCTGGTCATCTTCTGGGTGGAGCGCCAGCCGCGTGCGGCACGCCTACACACCGTCGACGAGATGCGCTGGGCAGACGCCTTGAAAGTCGGGCTGGCGCAGACCTTCGCGCTGATCCCCGGAACCTCGCGCGCCGGCGCCACCATCATGGGGGGAATGATCTTCGGGCTGGACCGGCGCGCGGCAACCGAGTTCTCCTTCTTCCTTGCCATCCCGGTGATGTTCGCCGCAACCGCCTTCGATCTATACAACAGCTGGGATCTGCTGCATCTCGAGGATCTTGGAACCTTCGCCGTCGGCTTCGTCACCGCGTTCGCAAGCGCATTGCTCGCGGTGAAAGGATTGCTGCACTACATCGCACACCACGACTTCGAGGCTTTCGCCTGGTATCGCATCGTGCTGGGCGTGCTGGTGCTGGCCTATTTCTGGTGAGCAGGGCGCTGCAGTGCCACCTCGACCTGGTCGCGTCGCTCACGCCCGGCCAGGGTCTGCACCAGCTCCAGCGCGAAGTCCATGGCCGTTCCCGGTCCACGCGAAGTGATCACATTGCCGTCGGTCACCACCGGTGCTTCCAGCACGTCAGCGACGGGAAAGCCCGTCTCTGCGAGCACACCGGGAAAGCTCGTCGCACGCTTGCCCTCGAGGATACCGGCGTTGGCCAGCACCTTGGGCGCGGCACAGATCGCCGCGGTGTACCGGCCGGCACCCGCCATACGCTGCAGCAGATCGTGAATACGCGGGTCGCGGTCGAGATGATCGGCGCCCGGCAGTCCGCCTGGAAGCACCACCATGTCGTACTCGCGCTCGAGCGCGGCATCGAGCGTGGTGTCCGGAATCAGCACCGTGCCGCGCGAAGCCCTGACGGGCTCCGCGTCGAGACCGGCGCTCACCACTTCGATTCCGGCGCGCCGCAGCAGGTCGATGATGGTGACCGCTTCCAGTTCTTCACAGCCTTGCGCTAGTGGGACAAGGACGCTTGCCATACCTGGGGCCTCCGTTGCTGTGCGGCGATCAGGGCGCGGACCGAAACCAGCTTCACGTGTTCCCCGGCGGAGAGCTGCGGGAGCGCCTGCTCCAGAAACGCCAGCGTCTCAGGGTAGGGATGGCCGATGCCCAGCGCGATGCCCTCGCGCCTCGCGATGGCCAACAGTCTAGCAAACTGGGCGCGGATCGAGGCCGGCGCGCGGTCTGCATCCAGGAACACGTTGCGGCGCAAATTGGGCACGCCGGTCTCCGCGGCGATCTGCTGGGCGACCGTGGCCGCGGTGGTCCGGCTGTCGATGAAGAACAGATCGCCCCGGCGCCGCAGCTCCTGCATGACCCACAGCATGTGTCCCGGGTGGCGGGTCAGCAGGCTGCCCATATGATTGTTGACCCCGCTCACGTGCGGCAGGGAATCCAGCGCGTCGGAAAGCGTCGCGACCAGCTCACCGCGGGTCATATCCAGCGTCAGGCCGTCGGGTCCCAGCGGTCGGGCTTCGACCGACTGCATGGGCAGGTGCAGCATGACTTCCTTGCGCGCAACATGAGCGCGTTCGGCCAGTTGCGCCGCATAGGGGGTGCGCGGCAGGAAGGCGCAGGCGATGGGGCCTGGCAGCGCAACGGCGCGCTCGCCTTCGACGAGCTTGTCGCCGAGATCGTCGACGATAAGCGCGATGGTGGGCGCTCGGGAAGGGGGGTGGGAAGAATCGGCGGCCAGGCCGGCCGCGCTGCACAGGCCGAGCAGCAGGCCTGCGATACAGCAGGAAACGAACGCACCGGCTCCGTCGTTGCGGCGACGGTGCCGGTGCGTCGCCGGCATCAGAGCACGCGTTCCCGGAAGATGGTGGCGCCCTTCAGCAGGTTCAGCGCTTCGTAAAGCTGGTAGTCGGTGCTGGCGAGAGCCTGCGCATCGGACTTTTCATCGGTCTTGGACTTGGCGCCCGCTGCCGCCGCGTCGCCCTTCGAGATTTGCTCGATGAGTTTGCTCTTGGTGCTGCCGTTGGTGAGGTGGTGCGTCAGATCGGCCTCCTTGATGGGGGAGATGCCCTGATCCTCCGCCTTGGCGACCTTCAGCTCATCGAGCTCGATGTCGGGGACGATGCCCTCCGCCTGGATCGAACGGCCGGATGGCGTGTAGTAACGTGCCGTGGTGAGCTTGACCGCCGTGTCCTTGTTCAGCGGCAGGATGGTCTGCACCGATCCCTTGCCGAAGGTCTTGGTACCGGTGATCAGGGCACGCTTGTGATCCTGCAGTGCGCCGGCGACGATCTCGGACGCCGAGGCCGACCCCTGGTTGACCAGGACCACCATGGGCGCACCGTCCAGCAGATCGCCCGGCCGGGCGCTGAAGCGCAGCCGCGAGTCGGCGACGCGGCCCTCGGTGTAGACGATCAGTCCGCGGTCGAGGAACGCGTCGGACACCGCAACCGCGCCATCCAGCACGCCGCCGGGATTGTTACGCAGATCGAGCACCAGACCCTTGAGCTTGCCCTTCGATTCCTTTTTCAGTGTGCTGATGGCCTCGGCAAGGTTCTCGGCAGTCTTGGACTGGAACTGCGTGATGCGTACATAGCCATAACCGGGTTCGAGCAGACGACTCTTCACGCTGCGCACCTTGATCACGGCGCGGGTGAGCTTCACCTCCAGCGGTTTGTCCAGGCCCTCACGTACGATGGTGAGCTTGATGTCGGTGCCGGGCTTGCCGCGCATGATCTTTACGGCATCTTCCAGGGTCAGCCCCTTCACCGGGGTATCGTTCAGCCGCACGATGAGATCGCCGGCTTCGATGCCGGCCTGCTGCGCAGGCGTATCGTCGATGGGTGCGACGACCTTGACGAAGCCGTCCTCCATCCCGACCTCGATGCCGAGTCCTCCGAACTGACCCGTGGTTCCGACCTGCAGATCCTTGAACTCTTCTTCATCGAGATAGGCGGAATGAGGGTCGAGGCCTGCGAGCATGCCGCGGATGGCATTCTCCAGCAGGGTCTTGTCGTCCACCGATTCGACGTAGTCGTTCTTGATGCGCGCGAACACGTCGGTGAAGTTGCGCAGCTCGTCGAGTGGCAGGCTGGCCGAGACCGCGGGCTGCGCCTCGCGCTCGGCGAACACGCCGTGCCCGATTGAAAGGGCCACGCCCATCGTCAGGCCCAGACTGAGTACCAGGGAATTGCGGAGATTGGGTTTCATGTGCGATTACCGTCGGCTGGACAGCCGCTGACTGGGAGAGGAGGCAATGTGCTCGGGTCTGCACCGGCCATGCGAAGTGCGCACGGGCGGCACGACACGCGTCGGTCGGACCGCTCGGCATTGCTCCGAGACCGGGGCCGGCCCGACCGATTCACCAGAGCACGTTGCTAACTTACATGAGGCCGGGGCGCTTGACCATAGGCTGGTGGCTGCACGCGGCACAAAAAAGCCCTCAGGACGAGCTCTTTCGCGCGGTAACGGGACTGCGACACCACTGCGCAGGATCGACAGGCTGACCGTCGTGGCGAATCTCGAAATACAGCCCCGCCTGTTCATTGCCGCCGCTGTCACCCACGGTTGCGATTACGTCTCCGGCGGCGACGCGTTCGCCGACGTGACGCGCAAGACTTTGGTTGCGACCGTACAGACTCATGTAGCCGTGTCCGTGATCAACGATCACAATCAGACCGAAACCACGCAGCCAGTCTGCGAACACCACTCTGCCGCGTGACACGGTACGCACTTCGGCACCCGCGGGCGCGCCGATCAGCACGCCGCGCCAGGCGAGCTTTCCGACCTCGCGCGGCTGTCCGAAGCGCGCCACCAGGGCACCGCGTGTCGGCCAGGGCAGACGTCCCTTGAGCTCGGAAAAAGGCCTTCCCGCGATGTCTGCGGGCGCGAACTCGCTCAAGGCCTGCTGCAGGCGTTGCACCAGCTGCTGCAGGTCGGCTTCGTCGCGCTGCAGGCGCTGCAGCTGCTGGCCCGCATCGCTGATCTGCCCGTCGATGGTCGCAAGCAGCTTGCTCCGCGCCTCGCGGGTGCGCTGCAGCGCCGCCATCTGCTCGCCCTGTCGCATCCGCACTGCATCGAGCTCGCCCTGCGCACTGGAGATCTGTGCGCGCACCTCGCGCAGTGCCGCGAGCTGCCCTTCTATGCCCGAGATCGCTTCGAGCCGAGCGCGATTGAAGTAATCGTAGTAGGTGAGCGCGCGGCCGAGCAGCGCCGGGTCTTCCTGATTGAGCAGGATCTTCAGCTGCTCCTGGCGACCCATGAGGAAGGCGGCACGTACCTGGCTTGCGAGTCGGCTACGCTGCGCGGCGATGTGCATTTCATACGTGGCGCGCTTGTGCTCGAGCGCCTGCAGCTGTCGGCGCAGCTTGCGGTTCTCGCCCTCGGTTCGCTTGAGTGCCGTCGAGACGCGCGCAATCTCACTCTCGGTTGCCGCCAGCTGCCGCTCGACGTCGCCCTTGCGCCCGCGCGCCTGCTCGAGCGATTTGCGCACCTCACCGATGCGCTCACGCAGCGCCTGCAGCTTGCGCGCCTCGGTCGCCGCGTCGTCGGCGCCAATCGGCGGGGCGAGCGCCGCGCCCAGCAGCAGCAATGCGCACCCGAGCAGCGCCGCCGCTGTGCGCCTGCGTCGCATCAGCACTTTGCCCGCGGAGTGTCTGCCGCGGACGGCGGAGCCCCGGTGCTCATTCGGCGGCGGCAGTGCGCCGGTCGGATACGCTTGCCAGCTCGACCAGCGAGGTTCCGGTCATCTCCGCCGGCTGGTCGAGGCCCATGAGGTACAGCATGCTCGGAGCGACGTCGGACAGCGCACCGGTGGGCGCGAGGCGTGCCTGCCGGCCGATGTAGATGAACGGCACCGGATTCGTGGTATGGGCGGTATGCGCCTGGCCGGTATCGCGCCCCCGCATCTGTTCGGCATTGCCGTGGTCGGCCGTGACGATCGCTTCGCCTCCCACCCGATGCAGCGCCTCGACGATGCGCCCCAGGCAGCGGTCGACGGCTTCGATCGCGCGTACGGCGGCTTCGAAGTTGCCGGTATGACCCACCATATCCGGGTTGGCGAAATTACAGATGACGGCGTCGTATTCCCCGCCGAGAATTGCATCCACCAGGTGCCCGGTCACCTCGAAGGCACTCATTTCCGGCTGTTCGTCGTAGGTACCCACGTTCGGCGAGGGGACCAGCACGCGCGTTTCGCCCTCGAACGGCGTCTCGATGCCGCCGTTGAAGAAGAAGGTGACGTGTGCGTATTTCTCGGTCTCGGCCAGGTGCAGCTGGCGCAATCCCTGCTTGGCGATGTATTCGGCGAAGCCATTGCTCAGGCGCTCGGGTGGGAATGCCACCGGCACGTCGAATTCCTTGCTGTATTCGGTCAGGCTGACGAAGCGGTCGAGGCAGGGAGTGGCGCGGCGTTCGAAGCCATCGAAGTCCGGCTCGATGAATGGCCGGGTGATCTGCCTTGCGCGATCGGAACGATAGTTCATGAATACCACCCCATCGCCATCGTCCATTTCCAGCACCGGCGTGCCCGGCGCGGCGATGCGCGTAGCCTGCACGAACTCATCGGTCTCGCCGCGCTGGTAGGCGAGCTGCAGTCCGGCGCTCGCCGTGTCGGCGCGAAATGGTGTCATGCCGGCCGTAATCAGATCGTAGGCGGCCTGGATGCGTGGCCAGCGGTGGTCGCGGTCCATGGCGTAGTAGCGCCCGATGATGGAGGCGATGCGTCCACCGCCGAGCGCGGCGAAGTGCTGCTCCATGGCGCTGATGGAGGCCGCCGCGCTCTGCGGGGCGGTATCGCGCCCGTCCAGAAAGGCATGCAGATAGACCTGCGGCGCACCGCGACGCACCGCCAGCTCGGCCATGGCGTGGATGTGATCCTCATGGCTGTGAACCCCCCCCGGCGAAAGCAAGCCCAGGATATGCAGGGCCTTACCGGAAGCCCTGGTGGCGTCTACGGCGTCGGTCAGGGTACGGTTGGTAAAGAAGGAACCGGTCTTGATGGCCCGGCTCACCCGGGTGAACTCCTGATAAACCACCCGCCCCGCACCCAGGTTGAGGTGGCCCACCTCGGAGTTGCCCATCTGGGCTGCCGGCAGACCGACGTCCGGTCCGGAGGTGCGGATCAGGGTGTGGGGATAGTCTCGCCACAACCGGTCCCAGACCGGTTTGCGGGCGCTATGAATGGCATTGTGCTCGTGGTTTTCACTGTATCCCCAACCGTCCAGGACGATGAGGACCATGGGTCTGGGCTTGGCGGGCATGGGGTCTGCGAGTGACAAATCAGCCCCATGAGTCTAACTTGATTCGGCCGGTGGGACCAGAACGCCCACATCAAGAGCGCCGTCGATGGTGCGACTATGCTTGAAAAAAGCTTTTCAACCACAGCATTCTTGTATAATGTAAACCTTATTGAAGGCTACTGCCGCAAATGGTTATCTGACGATGACGTGTAATATCGAGAAATTTGCCTTCGGCACCGACTCGGAACTCTCACCGATGACCGTTGACCTCATCACGCGCGAGGAAGACATCGACCGCGCGTCGAGGTCGCTCAAGGCCATGGCACATCCCTTGCGCCTGAAAATACTGTGCACCCTGGGGGACAAAGAGGTCAGCGTGCAGGACATCGTGGATCACGTGGGCACCTCGCAGAGCAACATCTCCCAGCATCTGGCCATACTGCGCGACAAGGGCATACTGGCTTCGCGCAAGGACGCCAATCGCGTTTACTATCGCGTCGGAGACGCGCGTACGCTACGTCTGATCAGCATGATGCGCGAGGTGTTCTGCTCCGATTCGTAGGTCCGCGGCACGACGGGCTCATTGCCGCGCCGCCTCTTCAACGCACGTTCCCCATGCCTCGGCGCAGTCACCTCCCTTCACAATTCTGCTGTAAGCTCCATTACCCTGATTCCGCGCGCCACAGGTAGGTGATGACCCATCAGCTCGCGCAGTTCGTCGTCAATCATTGGGCGTTGTTCCTGGCACTGGTGGTCATTCTTGCGCTGCTCGTCGGCACGGAGGTTGCGCGCCGCCTGCAGGGGCTGAAGGACGTTCCGCCGCTCGAAGCGGTGCAGCTCATGAACCATCAGAATGCCGTGCTGCTCGACGTGCGCGAACCCGACGAGTACAGTCAGGGACACATCGCGAGCTCGGTCCACATCCCACTCAGCGCACTGCCGCACCGGCTGACCGAGCTGGACAAGTATCGATCGCGGCCGTTGATTGCCCTGTGCCGCAGCGGGCATCGTTCCCTGCGGGCCGGGAGTCTCCTGCGTCGCCACGGATTCGATCCTGTCTATAATCTCGCCGGTGGGATGGCCGCATGGCGTGATTCCAACCTGCCGGTGCGCCGCAAGAAGTAGCGAACTGCCTGCCCGCCGTTTCGGAGGACTGAGCGCCGATGCCCGATACTCCGCACGTGGTCTGCCCACATTGTGACAGCGTCAACCGACTACCGCCGCAACGCAGGGCGGATGAGGCCAAGTGCGGCAAGTGCCACAAGCTCCTGTTCGACCACCATCCCATGGTGCTCACCCAGGCCAATTTCCATCGGCACGTCAACCGCAACGACATCCCCGTGCTGGTGGATTTCTGGGCTACCTGGTGCGGTCCCTGCAAGATGATGGCGCCGGTGTTCGAACGCGCTGCCGCGGAGCTCGAACCCGGCGTTAGGCTGGGCAAGGTCGATACCGAACAGCACCCGCAGCTCGCCGCCGAGCACCAGATCCGCGGCATCCCCACGCTCATTCTCTTTGCGCGCGCTCGGGAGCTGGCCCGCGTTTCCGGCGCGATGGACCTGCCGAATCTTCTGGCCTGGGTCCGGCAGTCCCTTTAAAATGCCCGGACTTTGTCCGCCAGTGCGCTGTGGCGGCGAGAACTACGGGAACCCCTCATGGCAAATCAGCAGCCCACCGACGGGCAACAGCAGTTCGGCATCCAGAAGATTTTCATCAAGGATGCTTCCTTCGAAACCTCCAATGCACCCGCGATCTTTCTTGCCAAGTGGGAGCCGGAGATCAACCTGCAGTTGGGGAGCAAGACCAGTACCATCAACGAGGGGGTGTATGAAGTCGTGCTATCGCTGACTGTCACGGCACAGCTCGGCGACAAGACCGCCTACCTGGTCGAGGTGCATCAGGCCGGCGTGTTCGTGGTGCAGGGATTCAATGAACGGGAAGCGGGTGGCATGCTCGGCAGCTACTGCCCCAATCTGTTGTTCCCCTTCGCACGCGAAGCGGTCGCCGATCTGATCGGCAAGGGCGGTTTCCCGCCGCTGTATCTGGCGCCCGTCAATTTCGATGCCCTGTACGCCCAGCAGCTGCAACAGCACGCGCAGGCGGCACCGGCGACGCCACAGTAGTCGCCTGGTCCGGCACCCTCGTCCCGGGTCGACACCGGCGCGCGGGCAGTACCCGTGAACGCCCAGGCGCCGTTTGCCGTGCTGGGCGCCGGCTCGTGGGGCACGGCGCTCGCGGTGCTGCTGGCACGCAACGGTCATCGCACGCTGCTGTGGGGCCGGGAGATGCACGCCATGACACAGCTCGCCGGCGCTCGCTGCAATGCGCGTTATCTTCCGGGAGTCAAGTTTCCAGAGCGCCTGGTGATCGAGCCGCGCCTCGAGGCGGCGGTTCGGGGCGCGGCGGCTGTCCTGGTCGTGGTGCCGAGCCACGGCTTTCGCGAGCTGCTGCAACGGCTGCGACCGCATCTGCCTTCCGGCGCACGGCTGGTGTGGGCCACCAAGGGTCTGGAAACAGGCTCCGGGAAGCTGCTGCACGAGGTGGCCGAGGAAGTGCTGGGAAGTGCCGTCGAGGCTGCGGTGATGTCCGGTCCCACTTTTGCGCGCGAGGTCGCGGCGGGTCTCCCCACCGCAATCACCGTGGCTTCGACCAGCGCCGCATTCGCGACCGATCTCGCCGAGCGTTTTCACAACGACACATTCCGCGCCTACACCAGCGAAGACATGATCGGCGTCGGTCTGGGCGGCGCGGTGAAGAACGTGCTGGCCATAGCGGCGGGTATCGCCGACGGTCTCGGCTACGGCGCGAACAGCCGGGCAGCACTGATCACGCGCGGGTTGGCCGAGATGATGCGGCTGGGGCGTGCGCTGGGTGGCGATCGCGAGACGTTCATGGGACTGGCCGGGCTTGGCGACCTGGTGCTCACCTGCACCGACGATCAATCGCGCAACCGCCGCATGGGCCTCGCGCTCGCGCGCGGCGAGCGTCTGGAGGAGGCGCTGGATGAGATCGACCAGGTGGTCGAAGGGGTACAGGCCGCCCGCGAAGTGAGCCGGCTCGCCGCACGGGCAGGAGTGGAAATGCCGATTTGTGAGCAGGTGTGCCGGGTGCTGTACGAGACGTTGCCACCGCGCGATGCCGTGCACGCCCTGCTCACGCGCGAGCTCAAGCCGGAACGGCTCTAGTGCAGTGGTGCAATCTTGACGAGACGTGTAACGGGGACGAAGTCCCTGTGGTTACACGGGACTCGTATGTTCCGCACTGCGTGCAACACTACACTAGCCCGGAGATCTCCAGCATCCCGGGCCCGCGGCACCGCCGAAAGCATTTTGGCGCCAGGCCTCGTAGAGCACCACCGCAACCGCATTGGACAGATTGAGGCTGCGGCTGCCGGGTACCATGGGCACCCGCAGCACATGGGCTTGAGGCAGTGCCTGAAGCAGTGCCGCGGGCAGGCCGCGGGTTTCGGGTCCGAAGAGCAGCGCATCACCGCGGCCGTAGTGCACATCCGTGTAGGCGGTCCGACCACGCGTTGAACAGGCGAGAACGCGCGTCGGGCACACGGCAGCGAGAAACGCTTCCCAGTGCGGATGCTCGCGTACCTCGGCCCATTCGCGATAATCCAGTCCGGCCCGGCGCAGCCGCCGGTCCTCGAGGACGAAACCCAGCGGTGCGATCAGGTGCAGCCCGGCGCCCGTGTTCGCACACAGGCGTATGATGTTGCCGGTGTTGGGCGGTATCTCGGGCTGATAGAGGACGACATGAAACATCGGCGTACGGGCCCTTGCACTCGTCAACCGGAACCGGCGGCGGTCGCCGCGCGCCAGCCCGGAAATCTCACCAGCATCCCGGGAGCGGGCGGAATTCGCAGCCGTCCTGGTGCCGGGCTGGAGCGCAAGGGGTAGCCGTAGCCACCCGTTGAGTGAAGACCCATCCAGGGCGAGCGAGAAACCGCCAGAACCGGGATAGGCCGGCGGCGTAAACAGGGTGTCATCGTTCGGATGCCGTGAAAAATGCCAGATCTTCCTCGCGATCCATTCACTTGTTGGCCAGCCGCCGGCTGGCTGGTGAAATTTCCGGGCTAGGAGCGCTCGATGCACATCGAGCAGCCCCTCGACCCCGAGGAACTTCAGCGCCTCGCCGTGGAGTTTTGCGGCATGCAGTTTCGCACACCGCTGGTGCTGCTGTCGGGGTGCGTGGGCTTCGGCGCGGAATACACGCGTGTGGCGGGCTTCTCGAACCGTGACGCCGGCGCCATCTGCCTCAAAGGCACCACGCTGGAGCCGCGCCTGGGCAATCCACCGCACCGCGTGTGCGAAACGCCGGCCGGGATGTTGAATGCGATCGGCCTGCAGAATCCCGGGGTCGATCATGTCGTCGGTCACATCCTGCCGCAGCTCGATTTCAGCGAGACGCGCTTCATCGCGAACGTTTCGGGCTCGACGGTGGAGGAATACGTAACGGTCACGCAGCGCTTCGACGATTCGCCGATCGACGCCATCGAGATCAATATCTCCTGTCCAAACGTGAAGCAAGGCGGCGTCGCATTCGGCAACGACCCGGACATGTCCGCGCGTGTGGTTCAGGCTTGCCGTGCGGTGACCGAGAAGCCGCTGATCACCAAGCTGTCACCCAATCAGAGCGACATCGCCGAAAATGCGCGGCGCTGCATCGATGCCGGTACCGACGGCTTTTCTGTCATCAATACGCTCATGGGCATGGCCGTCGACATCGAGAGCCGCGTGCCGGTGATCGGCAACAACCAGGGCGGACTTTCCGGTCCGGCCATCAAGCCCATCGCCCTGCTCAAGGTGCATCAGGTGTATCAGGTCTGTCGTGCGCACGGCATTCCCATTATCGGGCAGGGCGGCGTGGCCTCTGCCGAGGATGCACTGCAATTCCTGATTGCAGGCGCCAGCGCCGTCGGCGTCGGCACGGCGCTGTTTTACGACCCGCTGATCCTGCCGCGCATCAATCGCGGCGTCGTCGAGTACCTCGAGCGTCACCGCCTGGCGGAGGTCGGGCAGCTCACCGGCAGCCTGGTGCTGAACGGGGCGAGCGCAGTCTGCGGGAGCTGAGTAACCCCGGCGGTTCAGTCCACCGCCGCCTGCTCCATTCCCAGCTCCTTGATCTTGCGCGTCAGGGTATTGCGCCCCCAGCCAAGGAGCCGCGCTGCTTCCTGGCGCCGGCCGCCGGTGCGCCGCAGCGCGGCTTCAATCAGGATGCGCTCGAACACCGGTGTTGCGCGATCCAGCAGGCCGTTGTCACCGCGCGCCAGGCGCTGCTCCGCCCAACGTTGCAGTCCCGCCTCCCAGTCCTCGGTGGTGCCTGTCGCCATGGCATCGCCGCTACGCAGCTCCGGCGGCAGGTCCCGTACGTGGATGTCGCGGGCCGAGCCCATGACCGTCAGCCAGCGGCAGGTGTTCTCCAGCTGGCGCACGTTGCCCGGCCAGTCCAGCCGGCACAGGTACTCCTCGGTCTCGGGGCGCATCGCTTTGGTCTCCACCGCGAGCTCTTCTGCCGCACGGCGCAGGAAGAAACGCGCCAGCTGTGCGATGTCCTCGCGCCGCTCCCGCAGGGGCGGAATGTGGATGCGGATGACATTGAGCCGGTGGAACAGGTCTTCACGAAACCGGCCGTCCTTCACCCTCTCCTCGAGATCCTGGTGGGTTGCGGCGATGATGCGCACGTCGACCTTGAGTGCAGTGTGGCCGCCCACGCGGTAGAACTCCCCGTCCGAGAGCACGCGCAGCAGGCGCGTCTGCAGCTCGGCCGGCATGTCACCGATCTCGTCCAGGAACAGGCTGCCGTGGTCGGCTTGCTCGAAACGTCCGCGGCGCATGGTCTGGGCACCGGTAAATGCACCGCGCTCATGACCGAAAAGCTCCGACTCCAGCAGGTCACGGGGAATGGCTGCCATGTTGAGGGCGATGAAGGGCTGATCGGCGCGTGGACTGTGGCGGTGCAGCGCCCGCGCCACGAGCTCCTTGCCGGTCCCGGATTCACCGTTGATAAGCACGGTGATGTTGGAGCGCGACAGCCGGCCGATGGCGCGAAAAACTTCCTGCATGGCGGGCGCCTCGCCAATGATCTCCGGTGTTTCGGCCTGGCCGCCGTTGTCCTGGTCGGGGCGTTGCTGGCGCCGGTGCTCAACGGCGCGGCGCACCAGCTCCACGGCTTCGTCCACGTCGAAGGGCTTGGGCAGATATTCGAAGGCTCCGCCCTGGTAGGCGGATACGGCGCTGTCCAGGTCGGAATGCGCCGTCATGATGATCACCGGCAGGGCCGGATAGTTGGCGTGGATACGCTCGAGCAACTGCAGACCGTCCAGTCCCGGCATGCGGATGTCGGTGATGATGGCGTCCGGCTGGTTGCGCGCCAGCCCCTCCAGAATGCCGTTTGCCGTCTCGAAGCAATCGACGTCCATTTCCGCATGCCGCAGCGCCTTCTCCAGCACCCAGCGGATCGAGCGATCGTCGTCAATTACCCAGATATGGTCCCGCTTATTCATCCAACGACTCCAATGGCAACCAAAGCGTGAATACGGTTTCCCCCGGCCGACTCGCACATTCGATCAGCCCTCCGTGCCGGTTGACCAGCGACTGCGCGATGGGCAGTCCCAGGCCAGTCCCCTCCGGCCGGCCGCTCACCATCGGATAGAAAATGCTCTCGACCAGATGGGGCGGGATGCCCGGCCCGTTGTCGACGATTTCCATCCGGAGTACCAGCTTGTGGTGTTTCGGTCCGATCGTGAACTGGCGATGGGTGCGCGTGCGCAGCAGAATGGTGCCGCGTTCGCCCACCGCCTGGACGGCGTTGCGCACCAGATTGAGCACGGCCTGGATCAACAGATCGGGGTCGGCCATCAGCCCGGGGATGCTGGGATCGTAGTCGGCGGCGATCACAACCCGCTCAGAGCATTCTGCCTGCGCAAGATGACGGACGTGCTCCAGCACCTCGTGGATGTTGATGTAGCGCTTATGCGGGAGTGCGCTCGGGCCCAGCATCCGGTTCATAAGGTTCTGCAGGCGGTCGGCCTCCTGGATGATGATGCGCGTGTACTCCTTCAGGGCCTCCTCTGGCAGCTCGCGCTCGAGGAGCTGCGCCGCGCCGCGCAGCCCGCCCAGCGGATTCTTTATTTCGTGCGCCAGGCCGCGCACCAGGGCACGCGCCGCCTGATGCTGGGCGAGCAGGTGCTCTTCGCGAGAAATGCGCAGCTGCCGGTCGACCTGCAGCAGCTCGACCAGCAGGGCGGAGGGCTCGCGCGTATCGCTGAGCGGCGTGACGGTGCAATCCACGGTAATCATCCGTTCCCCCGGCAGTGGAAGTTGCAGCTCACGCTCCGTGTAGGGATGCCCGCTTGCCAGCGCGCGACGCATTCCTGCCGCCACCTCCGAAGGCAGCAGCTCGTGGAGCAGCATGCCGGCGGCCTGTCGCGAGCTGATCGCGAAAAGCATTTCCCCAGCCGGGCTGAGGTAGACCAGGCGCAACTTCTGATCCAGCAGCAGTACCGCCGTGGTGAGGTTTTCCAGGATGCGCTGGGCGATCTCGCCCTGTCGGGTGGCATCCGCGTGCATGATGGTGCTCCTGCAAGAACCAAACCAGTGAACGTCGCCCAAAACGGTCGCACTGCCGTCCAAACGAGGCCCCAGGTTTCAGTGGCTTAGGCGTGTGTATCGGCTCGGCGGCGGGTACCGGAATGCATGCACGACCGGCGCGAACGGCACCTGCCTCGAAAAGATCCCGAGCGCTTCAAGCGACGCACCATTATAGTGCGCATGGCGCGGCCGACTCTCCGGGGAGCGGCGGCGCCCCACGCGGCGCGGGAAGCCGAGCGCTGGGATAGTGGCTGCTCGAGGTGCGGCCTGGTGGCGGTTTGAGGACCGTGGCGCGGTGCGCTGCCGCTAGCCCGGCCGCTGGCCGGCTGGTGAGATTTCCGGGCTAGGGCAGGAGGACCGAGTGCTGCTTGATGTAGAACTCCACGTCACCGGTGGAAATTGCGCGACGTCCATTTCGGTCGAGTACCGCGGCGCTCAGGTGATACGTCCCGCGGTCCAGGTCGTGCAGGGCGAACCGGGTGGTCTGAATATCGGGAATCACCGTGCCGTTCAGCCGCACCTCGATCCGATCTCCCGGCTCCAACGCGGGCTCGAGCTGCAGAACGACATCGATGTCCCGACTCCAGATCGTGTCCTGGGGCTTGGGATGCTCCACCGTGAAGCTTGTGTACCCGTCGGCCGGTCGGCGCTGCTCGGCGCTTTTGGCGCTGGGCGGCAAAGGCGCGGGACGCACCTTGGGGAGCGGCGGCGGCGTATAGACGGAAGGGGGAGGAAGGTCGATGGGCTTGGAATTGGGACGCGGCTCATCCGAGTAGACGACGTTGCCTTCGGCATCCACGGACTTGTATATCGCGGCCGAGGCGGATCCAGCCAGACACCACAGGGCGATGAACGCGAGCTTCCACATGCCCGCAAGATACCCAACCGCGGGCGCGCCCGCAAGGGAGCTCACCGCACACGGCCTTCCATCGTCCGCGGATCCGACCCGATTCGCACCCGCGCTGGGCGGCATATTCAGATGATCCCCCGGACGGCGCAGCCTGCAGCCACGAGCGGCGGCACAAAAACTCCGCCCCCGCGCGAGGGGGGGCGTAGGCACTTCGTCGATCAGCCTGCGATCAGAGGCTGTAATACATGTCGAACTCGATGGGATGGGTGGTCATGCGCAGGCGCGTGACCTCCTGCATCTTGAGTTCGATATAGCCGTCGATCATGTCGTCGGTAAACACGCCGCCCTGGGTGAGGAACTGCCGGTCCTTGTCCAGGTAATCGAGCGCCATGTCCAGCGCGTAGCACACGGTTGGAATCAGCTTCTCCTCCTCCGGAGGCAGGTCATAGAGATCCTTGTCCATGGGCTCGCCGGGATGAATCTTGTTCTGGATGCCGTCGAGGCCTGCCATCATCATGGCCGAGAACGCCAGATAGGGATTGGCCGTCGAATCCGGGAAACGGACCTCGAGGCGGCGCCCCTTGGGATTGGACACGTAGGGGATGCGGATCGAGGCCGAGCGGTTGCGCGCTGAATAGGCCAACAGCACTGGCGCTTCGAATCCGGGCACCAGACGCTTGTAGCTGTTCGTGGTGGCGTTGGTGAAGGCGTTCAGGCTGCGCGCATGCTTGAAGATGCCGCCGATGTAGTAGAGTGCGGTCTCCGACAGTCCGCCGTACTTGTTGCCGGCGAAAAGATTCTTGCCGGCCTTGGCGAGCGACTGGTGCACGTGCATGCCGCTGCCGTTGTCGCCGACCAGCGGCTTGGGCATGAAGGTCGCCGTCTTTCCGTAGGAGTGGGCAACGTTCTGCACCACGTACTTCAGGATTTGGACCTGATCGGACTTCTGCAGCAGCGTACCGAATAGCACGCCGATCTCGCACTGGCCGGCAGTGGCGACCTCGTGATGGTGCACTTCGACGCCAAGGCCCATCTCCTCCAGCGCAAGGCACATCGCGGAACGGATGTCCTGCAGCGAGTCGACCGGCGGAACCGGGAAGTAGCCGCCCTTGATGCTCGGGCGATGACCGATGTTGCCGTCCTCGAATGCGCGCTCGGAGTTCCAGGAAGCCTCCTCCGAGTCGACCTTGCAGAAGCAGCCGCTCATTTCGGCGCCCCAGCGCACATCGTCGAAAATGAAAAACTCGTTCTCCGGCCCGAAGTAGGCAGTGTCCGCAATCCCGGTGGACTTCAGGTAGGCTTCGGCACGTTTGGCAAGAGAGCGTGGATCGCGCTCGTAGCCCTTCATGGTGTGGGGCTCGAGGATGTCGCAGCGCAGGTTGAGCGTCGGCTCGTCCATGAACGGATCGATCACCGCGGTGTCGGGATCCGGCATGAGCACCATGTCCGACTCGTTGATGCCCTTCCATCCCGCGATGCTGGAGCCGTCGAACATCTTGCCGTCCTTGAACAGGCCGGCATCGACGGTGCTGACGGGCACGGAGACGTGCTGCTCCTTGCCGCGCGTGTCGGTGAATCGGAAGTCGACGAACTTGACTCCCTTGTCTTTGATCAGCTTCAACACCTTTGCGGACATTACGCTCCTCCGGGAAGTAGCACTGGGGAATAGGCTGCCGGACCGTACCGGCCCAATTGTTCCGGCCGTTCTGCATCAAGCATGCCATGAAGGAATTGTTGTTCGCTCAGCAGGTTGGATCGCGCAACCTGCTCATGCCGGCAAGTGGTCGCACAGAAATAGTGCATCTCCAAAGACGGGGCACCGCAATGGTGCTCAGTGGAAGAGGACCTTGATCTCTGCGACCTCCTCGACGGCCCTGCCCGCCGCCGCCAGCGAGGCGGAAATTTCCCGGGCCCGCTCCAGGCTGCCGGCGGCCGAAAGCGGCAACAATAACTCGACGTGCACCTTGCCGTCCAGATAGTGCAGGTTGACGCTCTGGATCTGTTGTGCCGCCTGCATTTCCCGCCACTGCGCATACAGGCGCTGCAGCAACTCTTCGCGCCCGGGCAGGGCACCGCTCGGCGCACTGCGCTCGTCGTCCTCGGGATCGATGTGCACCATGACGTCGTTGATTTCCTCGAACGCGTCGATGAGCCGTGTGCGGACCTGCTCGCTGATCTGGTGTCCCTCCGAGACGCTGAGCTCCGGATCGACCAGAATATGCACGTCGACCAGGGCGTCGCCGCCCATCCGCCGGGTGCGCAGCATATGACAGGCACGCACCCCGCTCACCGCGAGGATGGTGCCGCGGATGGCATCGACACGCTCGGCGTCCAAGGCGGTGTCGATGAGCTCGCGCATGCTTTGCCAGATGAGCTCGAAGCTGATTTTCACGATCGTCAGCGCCACGCCGACCGCCGCCACGGCGTCGAGGTACGGCAGGCCCGCCAGCGTACCGGCGACACCCAACACCACGACCACCGAGGAGATGGCATCGCTGCGATGGTCCCAGGCGTTGCCGCGCAGCATGCTCGATCGCAACCGGCGCGCCGCACGCACCGTGTACTGGTAGAGCGCTTCCTTGGTGAACACCGCAAGCACGGCGATGAACAGCGTGGAGACCTCCGGTCGCAGTAGCTGCTGCGGATCGAACAGACGCCGCACGGCGTCGACGCCGATGCTCACGGCGAAGGCGCCGAGGATCAGTCCCTGCACGACGCTGAACAGGGTTTCGATGCGCCCGTGCCCGTAGGGGTGCTCGGAATCGGGACCGCGGCTCGCATGCTTGGCGGCGAACAGCAGCAGGAAGTCGCTGGCCAGGTCGGATACCGAGTGCAAGCCGTCCGCGACCAGCGCCTGCGAATGACCGATGACGCCGAACAGCAGCTTGACGAAGGCGATGCATGCATTGACCAGCGCGCCGACGATCGTGACGCGGCGTATCTGCAGATAGCGGTCGGCGCCGGCCGAAAGCGGTCGCAGGTCGGCGGGGTTGCTCACGGCTGTCTTCCGATTTCAATGGTGATCACGAACTCTCCGTCGGCACTGCGCGTGTCGAGCACCCGATGGCCGCTGATGCGGGACCAGGCGGGGATGTCATACGTGGCGCCCGGGTCGGTGCAGGTCACCTCCAGAACGTCGCCCGGCGCGAGGTCGCGCACGCGATCCTGCACGCGGATGACCGGCAGCGGACACAACAGGCGACGGGCGTCCAGGGTGTGCCGGCTCACAGATACCACTCGCCCGGCACCGCCTCGGCGGCCATGGGCGCGACTTGCACCGTGCGCGTGGCGCCGCCCGGCTCGGTCACCGCCACGGACACCTGCGCGGCGTCGCGACCCTGACTGAAGCGCGCGGTCAGGCGCGCCGCGAGCAGCAGATCATCCGCATCGACGCGGCCGTCGACCAGCACCAGCGGACCGCGATGACTGACCGGATGAAGATGCGTGAACTGGCGGCGGTAGCCTTCGAGAAAATGCGTTTCCCCTTCCTCGCGGGCCACGATCAGCTTGAAGTGTGGGCGCGGGCGCAGGTGACGGCCGACCTTGAGCAGCAGGATGTCATCGAGCTCATAGGCGCGGCTGCCGCGTGAATTCCACAGATCAGTGAGCTTGACGGCGTACTGTCGATCGGTAAGAAAGCAGCAGCCGCCGGCCGGCTGCGCGTAATCGCGAAATCCGTAGCGCGCGGCGAGCGCCATCTGCGGCTTGCGCGAGCGCCCGTTGAAATCGTGCAGCTTCGCGCGGTCCACCCAGCCTTCGCGCTCGGGCAGCGTGGGCGGCAGCAGGCGCGCGCACAGGGGGCGCAGCAGGCGGTCACCGGCGCCCGATTCGCGCGCGACCACCGGCAGGGTATCGCGGCGCTGCGACATGGGGCGCTGCCCCAGCACCTCCCCGGTGACGACGAAGTCGAAGCCGCGCGCCTCCATCCATTCACGGGCCTTGCCGACCATGAAGCCCTTGCAGTCGAGACAGGGATTGAGATTGGCGCCGTAACCATGGCGTGGTGCCAGCAGCACCTGCTTGTACTCTTCGATGACGTCGACGATGTGCAGCGCGATGCCCACCTGCTCGGCGACCCACAGCGCGTTGTTGCGCTTCACGCGCCCATGCCGCTGCTTGCGAATGGCGTGGGTATGGCCCTCGACGCAGAAGCCGGTGAAGAAGTTGATGCCCTCGACGTGCACACCCTGATCCACGATCACCTTTGCGGCGAGCATGGAATCCAGCCCGCCCGAGATCAGGGCTACGGCTTTGCGCTGGGTCGCCACAGGTGCTTAGCGAGGCTCGATTGCGGAAAAGGGACTGACGATTCTAGTCCAATCGCACCGCCCTTGCACCGCGGCGGGCTAACCTGAAACCCTCACCAGCATCCCGGAAGCTGGCGAAATTCGCAGCCGTCCTGGCGCCGGGCCAAGCCCTCATTAGTGGCGGCGACCGCTGGGATCGGCAACCGGAGTGGCGTCGGTGTAGCCCTGCAGCTGGCGCAGCGCGCCGCGGCTGGCGGTGTCGTGCCACAACTCAACGGCGGCCAGCTGCGTGAGTGCCGGGTTGCCGGTCATGCCGCGCATGGCCTGCAGGACGTCCATGAGGGTGACGAAGCCTTCGGAAAGCCGCGTGTAGGTTTCGGCGGCACCGCGCGCCAGCGATGCGGCGAGCTCGTGATAGGCGGTGCGGCCCAGCGCCACAAAGTAGCCGACCCGCACCAGGCACCGATCCGCGCGGCGTGGAAACAGGCCCGAGAAGAGCAGGCACTTGTCCCCCACCTCCTGGAGCTGCTCGCGCCGTGCCCGGCCGGAGGCGTGGGCGCCCTGCAGGAACTCGAGCGCCAGCACGCTCGCCGTAACCTCCGGTCGGCCGGTGAAACGCATCAGCAGAAACACCAGGTAGCTTTCCAGTGTTTCGTCCAGGCGGCAGTCGCAGCGCTGCGCGGCTTCGTTCACCAGCGCGTGCCACTGCGCCGTGGCGGTCGGTTCCAATACCAGGGGCTTCATAGTACCTCCTTTGCGACGCACGGCATCGACTCGAATCGATGCCCCTTGAGCCGCAGGTCAACGTGTCATCCGCTCTTCGCCGCGGCTGGACGTGTTAATGAAACGCCCGGTAAAGGGGATATACTTGCACACCTCGTGCACTGCACCACTTTCCGGGAACCGCCACTTGCCTTCCGAGCAGCCTGCCCCCGACCAGGCCGGGTCCGAACCGCGCACCTTCCAGGGTCTCATCCTGAGCCTGCAGCACTACTGGTCGGTGCGCGGCTGCGTGTTGCTGCAGCCCTACGACATGGAAGTCGGCGCGGGTACCTTTCATCCGGCCACTTTCCTGCGCGCGATCGGTCCGGAGCCGTGGAGCGCCGCCTATGTCCAACCCTCACGCCGTCCCACCGACGGGCGCTACGGCGAGAACCCGAACCGCCTGCAGCACTACTACCAGTTCCAGGTGCTCATCAAGCCGTCGCCTTTGGATATACAAGATCTGTACCTGGACTCGCTGCGTTGGCTTGGTCTGGACCCGCTGGTGCACGACATCCGTTTCGTGGAGGACAACTGGGAGTCCCCGACACTCGGCGCCTGGGGGCTGGGATGGGAGGTATGGCTGAACGGCATGGAAGTGACCCAGTTCACTTATTTTCAGCAGGTTGGAGGCCTCGACTGCCGGCCGGTGAGCGGTGAGATCACCTACGGGCTGGAGCGCATCGCCATGTACCTGCAGGGCGTGGAGAGCGTGTTCGACCTGGTGTGGACCGACGGAGCGCTGGGCAGAGTGACCTACGGTGACGTGTTCCATCAGAACGAGGTGGAGATGTCGGCCTACAACTTCGAGCAGGCCGACGTCGACGCGCTGTTCCAATGGTTCGACACCTGCGAACAGGAGAGTACGCGGCTGTTGGACGCCGGTCTGCCGCTGCCCGCCTACGAGATGATGCTGAAGGCCTCCCACACCTTCAACCTGCTCGACGCACGCAAGGCCATCGCCGTGACCGAGCGCCAGCGTTACATCCTGCGGGTACGCACACTGGCGCGTGGCGTGGCACAGGCCTATTACGCCCGGCGCGAGGCGCTCGGCTTCCCCCTGCTGCAGGAAGCGCGCGCCCGTGGCTGAGCGTCGTGACCTGCTGATCGAGATCGGTACCGAGGAGTTGCCGCCCAAGGCGCTGCGCTCGCTTTCGGACGCATTCACGGCAGGTATGCGCGAGGGGCTGGAGCACGATGCCCTGGACTTCTTGGCGCTGCGCCCCTACGCCACGCCGCGGCGCCTTGCCGTGCTGGTGCAGGGCTTGATCGCACGCCAGCCGGATCGGGTGCTGGAGCGCCGCGGTCCAGCGCTGGGCGCAGCGTTCGGAGCGGACGGTGCGCCCACCAGGGCGGCGGAAGGATTCGCGCGCTCCTGCAAGGTCGCGGTCGACGACCTGGAGCACGAGGAGACGGAAAAGGGCGCATGGCTGGTGTTTCGCAGCACCCAGCCCGGGCAGCCGGCGGGTGCGCTGGTGCCGGGCATCGTGGAAGAAGCGCTGGCGCGCCTGCCCATACCCAAGCGCATGCGCTGGGGCGCACTCGAGGAGGAGTTCGTGCGCCCGGTGCACTGGGTGGTGCTGCTGTTCGGCAGCGAGGTGCTCGACGCCACGATTCTCGGCCAGCAGGCGGGCCGCCACACGCGCGGGCATCGCTTCCATCATCCCGAGCCCCTGTATCTGGCCGAGCCGCGCGACTACGCGCCGCTGCTCGAGCGCGAGGGTCACGTACTGGCCGATTTTGATGCGCGCCGCGAGGCGATTCGCACCCAGGTGGTGCAGACTGCCGCTGCGGCTGGGGGAACCGCGGTGATCGACGAAGCGCTGCTCGATGAAGTGACAGCGCTGGTGGAATGGCCGGTGCCGATCATGGGTGCCTTCGATCCGCAGTTCCTGCAGGTACCCCACGAGGCGCTGATCTCCACCATGAAGGGCAACCAGAAGTACTTCCACGTGGTGGATGCGCAGGGAATACTGCTGCCGCGGTTCATCGCCGTGAGCAACATCGAGAGCCGCGACCCGGATCAGGTGCGCGCCGGCAACGAGCGGGTGGTGCGTCCGCGGCTCAGTGACGCGGCGTTCTTCTGGGAGCAGGACCGCCGCCGCGCGCTGGGGGAACGGCTCGCGGATCTCAAGAGCGTAGTGTTCCAGGATCAGCTCGGCACCCTGTACGACAAGACCCTGCGTCTGGAGCGTCTGGCCCAGGCCATCGCGCCGGCGGCGCAGGCCGATCCCGCCATGGCACGGCGCGCCGCACGGCTCGCCAAGTGCGATCTGCTCTCCAGCATGGTGGGCGAGTTCCCCGAGCTGCAGGGCATCATGGGGCGCTACTACGCCGCGCATGATGGAGAACCCGTCGAAGTGGCTCAGGCCATCGACCGAGCAGTATCTGCCGCGCTACGCCGGCGACCGCCTGCCCTCCAGCGGCTGCGGTCAGGCTCTGGCGCTCGCCGACCGCCTCGATACCCTGGTGGGCATTTTCGCCATCGGCCAGCGCCCGAGCGGCGACAGGGATCCCTATGGTCTGCGCCGCGCGGCGCTGGGGGTGTTGCGCATCGTCATCGAGGGACGCCTGGAGCTGAACCTGGCCGATGCCATCGCCGCCGCCTCCCACGGTTACCCCGCCGCGCTGCGCGCCGGCGCGGTTGAGGCGGAGGTGTTCGACTACGCGATGGAGCGCCTGCGCGGCTACTATCTCGAAGGAGGGCTGAAGCCCGACGTATTCGAGTCCGTTCTGGCCTGCCGGCCGGCGCGACCGCTCGACTTCGACCGGCGCCTGCACGCCGTCAGCGCCTTTCGCACCCTGAACGAAGGCGCGGCGCTCTCGGCAGCCAACAAACGCATCCGCAACATCCTGCGCCAGACGCAGGAACCGGTACCCGAGCAGGTGGATCCGCAACGGCTCACCGATCCCGCCGAGCGCGCGCTCGCCGCAGGCGTCGCCGAGCTCTCTGCGCAGGTCGCGCCACTGCTTGCACGCGGCGATTACACCCAGGCCATGACCCTGCTCGCCGCGTTGCGCGAGCCGGTGGACCGGTTTTTCGATTCGGTGATGGTGATGACCGACGATGCGGCGGTGCGCACCAACCGTCTTGCGCTCCTCACCGGGCTCAGTGCACTGTTTCTGCAGGTGGCGGACCTGTCGCGCCTGCAGGGCTGACGGGCGGCAGACGCGCTCATGCTACGGACACGGACACGGACACGAGACATGAACGATCCCGATTCCTACGGCCAGATGCTGGAGGCGGTGCGCGCCTTTCATCGCAAGCACCGCTTCCGCGAGAACGGCGGCGAGGACCTGGTCTACCGGGTGGCGTTGATGACCGAGGAGCTGGGTGAGATCTCCTCCTGCATCACCAAAGGCAAGCGCCGCGAAGCGCTGGCCGAGGAGGTGGCAGACCTGCTGATACTGGTCATCGGTACGGCGATCGCCGCCGACTTCGATCTGCTGCAGGGATTCTGGGACAAGATGGCGAAGCTCGAGCGGCGCGATGCACGGATGGTGGACGGACGCATCCGCGTCTCCGAGTTTCGTGGCGTCGATGAGTAAGCAGCGCGCGATGCCCGGAGCAGGAGCGGCGCGGCGCAGTGCAAGGGCCGCCGCCACATCGTGCGCACGGCTTGACGGAGCACGGTTGCCGTGCGGCTGATCATCCTCGATCGCGACGGTGTCATCAACGAGGACCGGGAGGACTACATCAAGTCGCCCGCCGAGTGGCAAGCCATTCCCGGCAGCGTCGAGGCGATCGCACGCCTCAATCATGCCGGCTACTGGGTGGTTATCGCGAGCAACCAGTCGGGACTGGCGCGGGGTCTGTTCGACATCTCGGGATTACTGCAGATCCAGGAAAAAATGCATCGTTTCGTCGCCGACCTCGGCGGGCATATCGAGGCGGTGTTCTTCTGTCCGCACGGACCGGACGAAGGCTGCTCCTGCCGCAAACCCAAACCCGGTCTGTTGCTGGACATCGCGGCGCGGCTGCATGTGGAGCTCGCGGGCGTGCCGGCCGTAGGCGATTCACTGCGCGATGTCCAGGCGGCCCGGGCGGCCGGCGCGCGGCCGGTGCTGCTGCTGACCGGCAAGGGAGCGCAGACCCTGCGCGCCCATGCCGCAGAGCTGCAAGACGTGCCGGTCTACCGCGATCTGTCCGCTCTCGTCGACGCCCTCACCCGCGAGGGCACACCATAGACACCGTACCCACAGCGCGGAAATGAATGATCCAGCGCCCGGCTGCGACGCGGCGCAGGCGAGGGGTGCACCGGCCGGAGCGGCGGGTCTGGTGGTGCGCTCCGCGCTTTTCTGGCTGGGCCTCGTGCTTTCCACCGTCGCGTATGCGCCGCTCACGCTGCTCACCTATCCGCTGCCCTTCGCACAGCGCTCCCGCTTCGTCGCCCTCTGGTCGCACTTCAACATCTGGTGGCTTGGTGTCACCTGCCGGCTGTTCTATCGCGTGCAGGGACGTGAGCACTTGCCGGGCACCAACGCCGTGGTGCTGTCCAAGCACCAGTCGGCATGGGAAACGCTCGCGTTGCAGTTTCTCTTCCCGGCCCAGACCTGGGTGCTGAAACGCGAGCTGCTGTGGATTCCGTTTTTCGGTTGGGGACTTGCCATGCTCGAGCCCATCGCGATCGATCGCAAGGCGACACGCAAGGCATTACGCCAGGTGCTGGAGCAGGGAACGGAGCGCCTGCGCGCGGGACGTTGGGTGATCGTGTTCCCCGAAGGGACGCGTGTCGCGCCCGGCGAGACGCGGCGCTTCAGCCAGAGCGGGGCGGCGCTTGCGGTCGCCAGCGGCTACCCAGTGATACCGGTGGCCCACAATGCCGGTGAGTACTGGCCGCGCCGCGGGTTCGTCAAACGTCCCGGCACCATCACGCTGGCGGTGGGGCCGGCCATTTTTCCGCAAGGGCGCAGCGCGGCGCAGGTGACCGCCCTTGCAGAGCAATGGATCGAGAACACCATGCGAGAGATCAGTGGGCCCGTCGCGCGCGAGCGGGAAGTGTAAGGTGGATCGCCCGCGAAGGTGCGCACCGCCACCGTGCGCTCGGGAAGACGGTCAGACGTCCAGGTTGGCCACGTACAGGGCGTTGCCCTCGATGAACTCGCGCCGCGGCTCGACCTGATCGCCCATCAGAGTGGTGAACACTTCGTCGGAGGCGACCACGTCCTCGATCTGCACCCGCAGCAGGCGGCGGGTTTCCGGATTCATCGTGGTTTCCCAGAGCTGCTCCGGATTCATCTCTCCAAGTCCCTTGTAGCGCTGGATCTGCTGCCCACGCCGGGCCTCGTCCATCAGCCACTGCATGGCCTCGTTGAAATCCCGCACCGTCTGCTGGCGCTCGCCGCGCTGCACGTAAGCACCTTCGCCCAGCAATTGATCCAGGCTCTTTCCAAGCGATATCAAAGACTTGTATTCAGCGGTCTTGAAGAAGTCGCTGCTCACGACATGTTCGGCCGCGATCCCATGGGTGCGGCGGGCGATGCGCGCACGGAAGCTCGCGCGGTCCGGATCGAGCTCCACGTCAACGGCATAACGGATGTTTGGCCCGGGCGTGGCATTGAGACGGCCCTCCAGCTCCTGGAACCAGGCGGTGATCTGCGCGCGATCGTAGAGCGCCTCTCCGCCGAGTTCGCGCAAACCGATGATGATCGTCAGCACCTGCGGATCGTACCGCTTGGACAGGCGGCGGATGGTCATCATGGCGGCAAGATACTGGCGGGCGAGACTCTCCAGGCCCGGTCCGAAAACGGGCAGCGCTTCTGGCGCAGGGTAGAGTCTGGCGCCATCCAGCGCGAGCTGCAGCAGGTACTCGTTGAGCTCGCCGTCGTCCTTCACGTAGTGCTCCTGCTTGCCCTTCTTCACCTTGTAGAGGGGTGGCTGGGCGATGTAGATATGACCGCGTTCGATCAGCTCCACCATCTGCCGGTAGAAGAAGGTCAGCAGCAGCGTGCGGATGTGCGAGCCGTCCACGTCGGCGTCGGTCATGATGATGACGCGGTGGTAGCGCAGCTTGTCGGGATTGAACTCCTCGCGCCCGATACCGCAGCCGAGCGCCGTGATCAGCGTGCCGACTTCCGCCGAGCTCAGCATCTTGTCGAAGCGCGCCTTCTCCACGTTGAGGATTTTGCCCTTGAGCGGAAGGATCGCCTGATACTTGCGATCGCGTCCCTGCTTGGCGGAACCGCCGGCAGAGTCACCCTCCACCAGAAACAGTTCGGAAAGTCCCGGGTCCTTCTCCTGGCAGTCGGCGAGCTTGCCCGGCAGACCCGCCACGTCCAGTGCCCCCTTGCGACGGGTCATTTCGCGTGCCCGGCGTGCCGCCTCGCGTGCCCGCGCCGCGTCGACGATCTTGCCGGTGATGGCGCGCGCCTCGGAGGGGTTCTCCAACAGGTAGTCGCTGAATTTCTCTGCCACGGCCGACTCGACGGCGGCCTTCACCTCGGACGACACCAGCTTGTCCTTGGTTTGGGACGAGAACTTCGGGTCGTGCACCTTGACCGAGAGTACGGCGGTCAGGCCCTCGCGGGCATCGTCGCCGGTGGTGGCCACTTTGGCGCGTTTGGCCACGCCTTCCTGCTCGATGTAATGGTTCAGCGTACGGGTCAGGGCGCTACGGAACCCGGCCAAGTGCGTGCCGCCATCGCGCTGAGGTATGTTGTTGGTAAAGCAGAAGATATTTTCCTGATAGGAGTCGTTCCACTGCATCGCCACCTCGACGCCCACGCCCTCGCGCTCGACGCTGAAGTAGAACACCGTGGAGTGCAGCGGCGTCTTGTTGCGATTGAGGTGCTCGACGAAGGCGCGGATTCCCCCTTGATATTCGAAGGTGTCACTCTTGCCGCTCAACTCCTCGGTAATGGAGATGTGCACGCCGGAGTTGAGGAAAGACAGCTCGCGCAGTCGCTTGGCCAGGATGTCGTAGTGAAATTCGAGATTCGTGAAGATGGTCGCGCTCGGCCAGAAGCGAATTTCCGTCCCGGTCTGGTCCGATTCCCCGACCACGTGCAGCGGTGCGACGGGCTCGCCGAGGTGGTATTCCTGCTCGTGGATCTGGCCGTCGCGCCGAATGGTGAGCTGCAGTACCTCGGACAGCGCGTTGACAACGGAAACCCCCACGCCATGCAGGCCACCGGACACCTTGTAGGAGTTGTCGTCGAACTTTCCACCGGCGTGCAGCACCGTCATGATGACCTCGGCGGCAGATCGTCCCTCCTCGGGGTGGATGTCCACGGGAATGCCACGGCCGTTGTCGGTGACGGTTACGGAGCCGTCACTGTGGATGGTTACGGTGATTTCCGAGCAAAAGCCGGCCAGCGCCTCGTCGATCGAGTTGTCGACGACTTCGAATACCATGTGGTGCAGACCGGTACCGTCATCCGTGTCGCCGATGTACATCCCGGGACGCTTGCGGACCGCATCCAGCCCCTTTAATACTTTGATATTGGAAGAATCGTACTTGGGGATTTGATTCATGCGCTGTCCCTGGGCCGTAAGCACGTCATTATACCATTGGCCGGAAAGTTCCGCGTTCCACGTGAAACAGCGCGCGCGGTGTCCAGAATTCGTACGCCAGCATCCCCGGGTCGATGGCGGTCACCAGCATCTGGAGTCCCAGGCTGTGCAAAGCCTGCAGCAACCGCCCTCGGTGCTCGTCATCGAGCTCTGATGGGAGATCGTCAATCAGGAACAGGCAGGTCTCGGCGGTAACTTCGCGGTAACAGACCACCTGCGCGACGAGTAGCGCGGCCACCAGCGCTTTTTGCTGACCGCGCGACAGGCAGTCCCGCGCCTTTCTTCCCTCGATCTCGAGCGCGAGATCGGCCCGGTGCGGTCCGTACCGCGTGTGGCCCACCTCGCGCTCTCTCGGCAGGGCTCGTTCCAGCAGCTCCCGCAGGCCAGTACCTTCGGGCCAGCCACGCAGATAGCCGAGCTGCAGGGCGCAGTCGCCAAGAATCTCCTGCACGTACCGCGGAAGCAGCGCGTTCAGGCGTTGCAGGTATCCGCGCCGCAGGTCATCCATGCGCTCGGCCGCCTCATCCAGCTCCTGGTGCCAGGCGGCCACTGCCGGCGCGGAGCTGCCGGCTCGCAGGGCTGCGTTGCGTTGTCGCAGCGCGCGCTGATAGCGTTGCCAAACCGGGTGGTAGGCCGGTTCCACGTGGAACACCCCCCAATCCAGGAAACGCCGGCGAAACCTGGGACCTTGCTCGATGAGCTCGTGGCTGTCGGGCTGGATGATCTGCAGCGGCATATGCACGCTCAGCTCGGCGAACGAGTTTGCCGGATACCCGCCAACACGGATTTCCGTCTCCGTACGCGAACGCCGGATGCCCAAGGAGACCGGACTGCGCTGCGGATACACCACCCGGCCGGCGACCCTCAAGGCTTCGGCCGTATGCCGGATGACGTCATCCAATCGGCTGGTGCGGAAGGAACGGCCCCTGCTCAGCAGATGCACCGCCTCGAGCAGGCTGGTCTTCCCGGACGCGTTGGCGCCGCAGAAGACATTGAGACCGGGTGAGAGCGGTAGTTCGACGTGGACGAGGTTGCGGACGTCACGGATGCCGATGCCGTCGAGGTGCATCGCGTGGCGCGGGGACTACAAGCGCATGGGCATCACGACGTAACGACAGTCGCTGCTGCCGGGAGCCTGGATGATGCAGCTGCTGTTCGAATCGATCAGCCCCATCTGGATCTGCTCGCCATCCACCGCGGCGATGGCTTCGATCAGGTAATTGACGTTGAATCCAATGTCCAGCGGTTCGCCGCGAAAGGAAACGGCCAGCTCTTCCTCCGCCTCTTCCTGTTCGGGGTTGTGGGCCTGCATGCGCAACAGCTCGGCCTCGAAGCTCAGACGAATCCCCCGGTATTTCTCGTTCGAGAGAATGGAAGTGCGCAGCAGGGCCTGACGCAGGGGCTCGCGCTCGGCAATGAGCAATCGCTCGCCGCCTTTCGGCACCACGCGTTGATAGTCCGGGAAACGTCCGTCGATGAGCTTCGAGGTGAAGCGGATCTCGGGCAGAGTGATGCGGATGTGATTGGTGCCGAGCTCGACCGGTACCACGTCGTCCGTTTCCGGCAGCAAGCGCAGCAGCTCCTGTACACCTTTGCGCGGTACGATGACCTGCCGCAGTTCCTCGACCCCGGTATCCATGGAATGCTCGCACCAGGCGAGGCGATGACCGTCGGTGGCCACTGCACGCACCAGGTTCGGCGACACTTCCAGCAACAGACCGTTGAGGTAGTAGCGCACGTCTTGCACGGCCATGGAAAACTGGGTCTTGCTGATCAACCGTTGCAAGGCATTCTGAGCGATCGAGAACCGCTGTGCGTCCAGCACACCTTCGAGATTCGGGAAGTCGTCGGCCGGAATGGTGGCAAGATGAAAGCGGCTGCGTCCGGAACGTACCGTGACCCGCTCCTGTTCAAAGACAACCTCCAACTGTGCCTCTTCCGGCAGCGTGCGACAGACATCGAAAAACTTGCGAGCCGGGATGGTGAGCGCGCCAGGTTCCGCCCCTTCCACCGCGGCTTGCGCCACGAGCTCCACCTCCAGGTCCGTCGCCGTCAAGGAAATGCCATTCTCTCCGGCAACCACCAGCAGATTGGACAGCACCGCCAAGGTCTGGCGGCGTTCCACGACGCCAATCACCTGTTGCAGAGCACTTGAGCAGCGTTTCCCGCTGAATGGTGAATTTCATGATGGCCTGGTCGCACTATCAATCATGTTAAGAGAAGAAGCCTGATGCTCTTTATTAGCTCGCCCATGGAATGAGGATAACTTCTAAAACAAGAAATAAATCAATCAGATAATTCACCATCTCCATCCGTGAAACCTGCGACCTGTCCGGGGTAAAGCTCTGGACGAGCTGTGGGTAACTCTGCCCCTGGAGCGGCACTCCCGCGCCGTTCGCGAGTTATCCACATCAAGTGGTCAGGGTTCTCAACAGGTTTGAATAGTCCTCCCCGATCCTGGCATCCGCTTCCTTGAGCTCTATGACCTTGCGGCACGCATGCAGCACCGTGGTGTGGTCGCGGCCGCCGAAGGCGTCGCCGATTTCGGGGAGGCTGTGACTGGTGAGCTCCTTGGCGAGCGCCATGGCCACCTGGCGCGGGCGCGTGATCGAGCGGCTGCGGCGCGCCGAGAGCAGATCGTGGACGCGGATCTTGTAGTACTCGGCTACGGTCTTCTGGATGTTTTCGATGGTGATCAGCTTCTCCTGCAGCGCCAGCATGTCCCGTAGCGACTCCTTCACAAAATCCAGCGTCACGGGCCGGCCGAGAAAATGAGCGTTGGCGATCACCCGGCGCAGTGCACCCTCGAGCTCGCGGATGTTGGAGCGCAGGCGCTTGGCAATAAAAAACGCCACCTCGTGGGGCAGGCCGATGTTGGCCTGCTGGGCTTTGCTCATGAGAATCGCCACGCGTGTCTCCAGCTCGGGCGCCTCGATGGCCACGGTCAATCCCCAGCCGAAACGCGACTTGAGCCTTTCCTCCAGCCCGTTCACCTCCTTCGGATAGCGATCGCAGGTGAGGATCACCTGCTGCTGGCCTTCCAGCAGTGCATTGAAGGTGTGGAAGAACTCCTCCTGGGAGCGCTCCTTGCCGGCGAAGAACTGGATGTCGTCGATGAGCAGTGCGTCGACCGAGCGATAATAGCGCTTGAACTCGTTGATGGCATTGTGCTGCAGCGCCTTGACCATGTCGGCGACGAAACGTTCCGAATGCAGATACACCACGCGTGCGTTGGGACGGTTGCGTGAGCATGGTGTTGCCGACCGCATGCATCAGATGCGTCTTGCCGAGCCCCACGCCACCGTACATGAACAGCGGGTTGTACGCGCCGCCCGGGTTCTCGGCGACCTGGCTTGCCGCGGCGCGCGCGAGCTGGTTGGACTTGCCTTCGACGAAGGTCTCGAAGCTGTAGCCGGGATTGAGCGTGCCACCGTGCAGTGCACCGGCCCCGGCCTTCGCGCGCCGATCCGGTGCCAGTATCGGTTCCCTGGGCGCATCATCCGCCGCCACGTCCTTGCGACTTGCACTGCCCACCTCGAACAGTACCCGCAAGGGTCGGGCGGCGCCGACCTCGGCAACGGCATCGCTGATGTTCTGGTAGAAGTGATCCTTGACCCAGTCGAGCACGAAGTGATTCGGCGCCAGCAGACGTAGCGCATCGTGTTCGACGACGGCATGCAGGGGGCGTATCCAGGTGTTCAGCTGCTGTTCGGAGAGTTCGCCTTCCAGGCGGTTCAGACATCTCTTCCACAGCGATTCATCCACCGCCCAGCCCCCCGGAGAAGAAGATTCGCGACTTGTTTTGGAGTGCGGCAGTCTATACCCCTTGACCAGGGTTATCCACATCCTGCCTCGGGTCGCAAATGCGCGCTGTTGTACGCGCGGACAGCCAATTCGGAGCCTCAATTATTGTCGCGTCTGTCGTTTTTAACGCGCATTCTCGGTTGACACGATGCAGCCCTTCCCAGTAGCCTTCGCGTCTCTCGTGCCCGGCCCCGTCTGGCTCGAGCCTTCGGCATTACACCATCGCGGGTACGACCGTCATGAAGAGAACGTTTCAGCCGAGTGTCCTCAGGCGCAAGCGCGTGCATGGGTTCCGTGCGCGCATGGCCACCAAGAATGGCCGCCGGGTACTCAAGGCCCGCCGCGCCAAAGGTCGTGCGCGCCTCTGTCCCTGATCCCCGGGGTCGATGGCGAGTGGGAGGGTGCGCTTGCCGAGACGCGCAAGGCTGACCAAGCGGGAAGAATTCTCGGCCGTTTTTAACAGCGCAACGAAACTGTCTGTCCCATGTCTCGCGGCGCTGGCGAGGCGCAATCAGCTGGGCTATCCGCGTCTGGGGTTGGCGATCTCGAGGAAGCACGCCAAGACCGCGGTCGCCCGCAATCGCATCAAACGACTGGTGCGCGAGAGTTTTCGCCTGAGTCAGGAACGGCTGTGCGGCGTGGATGTCGTAATACTGGGTCGGCCGGGCGTAGCGGATCAGAGCCGCAAGCAGCTGCATGCCGAGCTGGAAAGACTCTGGTCGAGATTGATCGCGCGATGCAAAGACTGCTGATCCTGCTGCTGCGTGGCTATCGCTATCTGCTGAGCCCCTGGCTGGGCCAGCACTGTCGATTTCATCCCACCTGTTCCTGCTACGCCGAGACCGCCATTGCCCGGCATGGGGTTGCAGCGGGCTCGTGGCTGGCATTGCGCCGACTGCTACGCTGCCATCCCTGGCACGAAGGCGGGTACGATCCGGTACCCGAGGTGCTTCGGAAGCACGTGCATGGATAATCAACGGCTGTTCCTGTTCATCGCGCTATCGCTGGTGCTGCTGCTCATCTGGCAGGCCTGGCAACGCGACTACGGCACCGCGCCGCCTCCGCCGCCCGCCCCGGGTAAGGCAGCCGCCCCCGAAACCACCGCGCCCGCCGTCCCCGACCTGCCGACTGCATTGCCGCCTGCCGCCGCGCCCTCCGGCGCGCCGGGAACACCGGCCGCGGTCGCTCCCGCGGGCGGGCGCATCCACGTGCAGACGGACCTGCTCGATGTCGTGCTCGGCACCGTGGGCGGCGACATCGAACGCGTGGAATTGCGCAGGTACCCGAACGAAGTCGGAAACCCGCACCCGTTCGTGCTGCTCAACGACACACTGCCGGATCTGTTCATCAGCCAGACCGGGCTGCTCGCCGATCCCGGCGCGGCGGCGGCACCCAACCATCGCGCGACCTTCGAGGCCGGTCGGCAGCGCTACGAGCTCGCGCCCGGCGCCCACCAGTTGCAGGTGCGCCTGCGCTGGACCGGCTCCGACGGCCTGCAGGTGGTCAAGGTCTACACGTTCGAGCGCGGCAGCTACGTGGTCGACCTGCACTACGAGGTGAGCAACCCCGGCGATCAGCCGTGGTCGGGGCGTGCCTACCTGCAGCTGCAGCGCACCGAAGTTGCCGAGAAGGGACAGTCCTCCTTCATCCACACCTACCTGGGTGGCGTGCTCTACAGCGCCGAGACCAAGTACCAGAAGATCCCGTTCAAACAGATGACCAAGGAGCCCCTCAACCGCACGTTGGATGGCGGTTGGGTAGCCATGCTCCAGCATTACTTCGTAGCCGCCTGGATCCCGCCCCAGGACGCGAAGCTGCACTACTACACCAAGGTGGTCGACGCCAGCCGCTACGTCATCGGATATCTCACACCCGAGCGGACCGTGGCACCACACGCGCAGGAGACCTTCACCAGTCGGCTCTATGTGGGTCCGACTCAGCAGGATCGTCTCGCCGCGGTGGCCCCCGGGCTGGAGCTCACCGTGGACTACGGTTATCTGACCTTCCTTGCGCAGCCCATTTTCTGGCTGCTGCAGCACATCCACAATCTCGTGCGTAACTGGGGCTGGTCCATCATTTTGCTCACGGTGCTGATCAAGCTCGCCTTCTACAAGCTTTCCGAGACCAGCTACAAGTCCATGGCCAACATGCGCCGGATGCAACCGCGCCTGCAGGCGCTGAAGGAGCGCTACGGCGACGATCGCCAGCGGCTCAATCAGGCCATGATGGACATGTACAAGAAGGAGCGTATCAATCCGCTTGGCGGCTGCCTGCCCATCGTGGTGCAGATTCCGGTGTTCATCGCGCTGTACTGGGTGCTGCTGGAAAGCGTGGAGCTGCGCCACGCGCACTTCGTGCTGTGGCTGAACGACCTCTCGAGCGCCGATCCTTATTACGTGCTGCCGCTGCTTATGGGCGTGACCATGCTGATCCAGCAGCGCCTCAACCCGGCCCCGATGGACCCCATCCAGCAGAAGGTGATGATGGTGCTGCCGGTGGTGTTCACCGTGTTCTTCGCCTTCTTCCCCTCCGGCCTGGTGCTCTACTGGCTGGTGAACAACACCCTCTCCATCGCGCAGCAGTGGGTGATCACCCGCCGCATCGAGGCCGCTGCCAAGCCCGCCTGAACGCGCGCCCCTCGGCGGCGCGCGACGCCCACATGCCGCAGCCCAACGACACCATCGCCGCCATCGCCACGGCGCCGGGGCGCGGCGGTGTGGGCATCGTGCGGGTCTCCGGGCCTGCCTCCGGTCATATCGCGCAGCGCCTGCTGGGCGTCATACCTGCCGCGCGCCACGCGACGCTTGCGCAGTTTTGCGACGCGCGGGACGAGGCGCTCGACACCGGCCTCGCGCTGTTCTTTCCCGCACCGCATTCCTTCACCGGGGAGAGCGTGCTCGAGCTGCAGGCCCACGGCGGCCCGGTGCTGCTCGACTTGTTGCTGCAGCGGGTGCTGGAGCTCGGCGCACGCCCGGCGCGGCCCGGCGAGTTCTCGCTGCGCGCCTTTCTCAACGACAAGCTCGATCTGGTGCAGGCCGAAGCCGTCGCCGACCTCATCGCTGCAGGCACCGACCAGGCGGTGCGGGCCGCCGCGCGCACGTTGCAGGGCGCGTTGTCGCAGCGGATCCAGGATCTCGTCGAAGGCGTGATTGCGCTGCGCAGCTACGTGGAGGCCGCGATCGATTTTCCGGAGGACGAAATCGATTTCCTCGCCGACGCACAGATCGTGCAGCAGCTCGATGAAATCGCCGAGCGTCTCTCCGCCGTGCAGCGCGCTGCGCGCCAGGGCTGTCTGCTGCGCGAAGGCATGACCGTGGTCATTGCCGGACGCCCCAATGTCGGCAAGTCCAGTCTGTTGAACCGCCTCGCCGGCTACGACGCGGCCATCGTCACCGACATCCCCGGCACCACGCGCGATGTGCTGCGCGAGCCCATCCAGATCGAAGGCATGCCGGTGCACGTCATCGACACGGCGGGCCTGCGCGACAGCGCCGATCGCATCGAGGCCGAAGGCATCCGCCGCGCCTGGACCGAGATCGGGCGTGCCGATCGCGTGCTGCTGATCGTCGACGACAGTGCCGGTCCACAGGCCGGAGACACCGAGCTGCCGGCGAAGCTCCCGACCGGTCCGGGCATCACCGTGGTACGCAACAAGATCGACCTGACCGGCCGCAGCGCCGGCCTGATCGCAGCCGCCGATCCTCCCGAGATCGGAATTTCCGCGCACACCGGCGCCGGCATCGCCGCACTGCGCGCGCATCTCGAAGACTGCATGGGTTTCCAGGGTGCAGGCGAAGGCGACTTCGTCGCACGCCGCCGCCACCTCGATGCCCTGCGCCGCGCCGACGAACACCTGCAAGCCGCACGTGCGCACCTGCAGCAGCGCGCCGGCGAGCTCATGGCCGAAGAGCTGCGCCTCGCGCAACAAGCGCTCTCGGAAATCACCGGCGCGTTTACCAGCGAAGATCTCCTGGAGCGAATCTTTTCCAGTTTCTGCATCGGAAAGTAGACGCAGTAGTCGCATCGGGACACGTCGCGAATACTGCGTCATCTGCTTTGTTTCGCGACTCCGGCGCATGTAGAAGGAATGCTGCCGGAATTGCCGATCGTGCACTAAGCGGACAGAGGACGGTGAGAAACAATTGCTCCCAGGAAGAAACTCGTAGCCTCGATGAAGGGAAGCGGGATCGAGGAAGAGTGTGCAGCGCAAATGAGGAGATGGAACCCAGTCCCATGGTTTGGGTATCGGACTAACATTGTCATCCGATACCTGGATTCCACTTTGCTCTATCCGGTCTTCGATATGGTTCTTGCGCGTGCGCGCTGGTGTGAATGGAATTCAGTGGCTTGCACAAGCGCCTTGAAAGCGCTTCGATCAAGGTCGGCTATTTCACGCATTTCTGCGGTCCCGCCTTCTGCGCGGGAGACTTCTTCTTGGGCTCGGCAGAATGCATGAACGTTGCGGCCGGCCGAAAAATTGGAGCCAAATCCTCGTCCGGATAGCGGTCAATACAATCCGCGAGCAGGCGAAGAATGTTGTCCAATTCGCTACGCTTGCTCGGCATCAGCTTGCTTACTTCCACCATTTCATGTGTAGGCCAAACTCCGTTGCGACGCCCTCCGAATCCGCGACTACGCTTTGGTGACCGCCCGACGAGTATCGGTTGCGCACAATCGGGACGCCGTATTGCGGCGCGTCCACGAACAGCGGGTCGTTTCGCTTGACGTACTCGTCGAAGACGCCAATCGGCGCCGGGCTCTGTACGATACCTTTCCAAGATAGAGGATTTCGGATTCGATGCAGCCACTGCGGGCGCCCGGACGCGGCGGCTGATCATGGGCATCCTGGGCGTGTATTTGGTCGGTCCGCTCGTCGCAAAGCGGAAGAATGCTATCGTGCAGGTCTACTCCCTGAAGGAGGCTCGCAATGCTTGAACTTTGCAGGGCAATTACCACGGCAGTTCTTTTATTGTCAATTGCCGGCATGGCGCAGGGCGAGGAGTTGCGCTTTCAGGGCGTCTGGAGCTCGGGAACCGGATCGAACCTCGTGACGGGACCGCTGAGCCGCGCCGATTTTGCGGCGCGTGGTGTCGAGATGACGGGCAAGGGCCTGCGTCTGATTGACGTCGAGACCAACGAAGTGAACGGGCACCGGACCTATACCGGGCTCTGGGTCGCCGGCACCGGCTCCAGCATCTTCGACGGGCCGATGGGCCCGGTCGAACTGCGCGAGGCGCGCAAGAGGCGCATGGCGCAGGGGCTGCGTATGGTCGATTTCGAGATCTTCCGTGTTGCCAATGGTGGGCGGCGCTATATCGCAGTCTGGCGGCCGGGGACCGGCGACGAGCTTCTGACCGGGCCGATGGAGCAGGATGCCTTCCTCGCCCGCGGCAAGGCACTGGTGAGCCGCGGAATGCGGCTCGACGATGTCGAGGTCGAGGTGGTGGATAGCCGGCTCCTCTACAGTGGACTCTTCCACAGCGGCACCGGGTCCAACCTGCTGACGCCACCGCAGGCCCCGGGAACCTTTCTGAAGACGCGCGACGCCATGCACGCCAAGGGGCTGGAGCTGCGCGACTTCGAGCGGGTGATCATCGGCGGGCAGGTCCGCTATGTCGGCCTCTGGGTCGGCGGCCACGGCGAGAGCGAGCTTTCGCAGCCGCGCGACTTCGAGCATTTCGTGGCCTTGGGCGAACAGGAGACGGCGCACGGGCTGCGCACGCGAGACATCGAGACCTATGTGGTGCCGAGCCCGCAGATCAAGCCGCCGGGTGGCGGTACGGTGCCGCCCGGTGGAGGCGGTGGCGGTGGTCGGGGCGGCACGGTCGCGGGGCTGCCTTCGCCGCCGCCATGGCTGAACATCACCCATCACGAATTTCGCGTGGTCGTCGATTTCACCACGATGATCGACAACCATCCGAGGATGTCATTGCCCTATGAGCTACTTCCGAACTACCTGCCGCTGGATGCGAACGGCGACTATGTGATCCCCAACAATTTCTGCGGATTGCGAATCAAGCATCCCGACGAGGTGATCTGGGAGACCGGGCAGGGCCAACTGGAGACGAACTTCCCTTATCTCCACATCACGAGCTGGGACACGGGTGACCTGCAGACGTGGTATCAGGCGGGTATCGAGCTCACTGGCCCGATCGGCGCCTGCGCCGAGGAAAACAAGCCTTGGCAGTTCAAATATCCGATCACCTCCAACAGCACCGGCGGCCCGCCGCCCGCCCGCCGCCTGACGATCCAGGTCGCTGGCTCCGCGCTGGAATTCCTGAACTCCAACATCCACCCCGAAGCGCCCCTCGATGCCAAGGAGCTCTTTTCCGACGACGTCTTCGAAGTGATGAAAAAGGCGGCCGAGGCGTTCGAAAAGGATATGGAGATAGACAACGGCTATTGCTCGATCGACGCCTATGTGAAGGAGGTCTGCGCGGAAGATCCGCACGCCTGCCCGGTGAGTGCCGATTTCTCCTCACCCTGCTGACTGCCGCGGCCGGGCCGGCTTCGCGGAAGCTGGCGGCATGGGGAAAGGACTGGATTTCGGGTTTGAAATAGCCGCGTGGGCAGATCAATCCGGCGTCATTTTAATTTTTGGCTTGATTGGCTCGACAGGTGATTTCACGGGTGTGAAAAGCCGGTGACCTGATACGCAGCAGTTATTATTGACCTTCTGCGGCCTGCTTTTCTTGAGCCAGCACATTCCGCTGTGCCCCTGTACGCCCGGCTTCACAAAAGTATAGGAACGACATTGTGATTCGTTCTTGCAATAGGACTCACACTGGTCGCTGGTAACGACCGGAAAACCGGGCTTGATATCGGATCCTGGCCGATCTACGCCGTACTCCTGCGCACTCATGACTTTTACCCCGGACAGACAACAATGGTTACTAACCGGGTTGGGGACTTTGTCCTTTAACCAGCAGGTGTCGGTCGAGATCACATAGGTATACGCCCGGCACTTGGCAATGGTGGCGCAGGAGGTCGAGCACGAACCATTCCCCACCCGGAAATGATGGAAGTCATTTCCGGGGCGGTTCGTGAAGTTCTCTCGTGTACTCATGGGATCCGCTTGCGCGATATCCGGAGAAATACATAGATGACAAATCGCGATAACGATAATCCCATACGTCACCGACAGCGTTCGGATAATATTCATGCCCAAGCTCCTTATGAGAATGCCTACCGTCGCAAACTCTGATGAATATGGTACACAGTTGCAAGCTTATTGGTTGAGTGCCCGTCCGCGGGATGGCGGCGTCCCGCCCTGCAAAAAGGAGTAGGACGATGACCCACGAAGCTATTGACGCGCGCTCCGCAGATCGCGCTCGCTGCGGTCGCTCTTTCGCCTCCAACGGCCGGCGATGGTTGTTCGCCGGGTTGATCACCGCGATGGCCTGTGCCGCCACGCCTGCCCTGGCGCAGATTAGCTACCCCGCGCAGATGCCGGCCACGCCGATGCCGGAGATGAAAGGCTGCAGCAATACGCAGGAGGCCTTTCTGAAGCGGGCCTGGCGCCGCGCGCATTATTTCACCTGGCGCGCTGATCGCGTGGCCGCCTATGTGCGTTCGCGGCCCGCCGCCGAGCGTGCGGCCTTGTGGAGTCGCGACCTGACGGACTCGTCAACGTCATCTGCACTGCGACGCTGGTTCGGCCCATACGACGCAGACCGTGCAGCGTTCGTCGCCGAAGCATTGGGCAAGGCCGAACGGCGCTTCGAGATGCGCGGCTCAGCTGTCAAGGGCATCAGGACCCTGCGTTGCGGCAGCCCGATCGCCCCGCCGCGCAACGAGCACACCGATGTCTGCCCGGCGCACAATGTCGGCAGCAGCGGCGCGCCGAGCGCCTATCACGCGCCGGTCGGCACCATCGTCACGTGTCCGGCGTTCTGGGACGCGGTGAACAACAACTTCGTCGACCCCGAGGTCCGCCTGAATGACGCGGCCCGGCGCCTGGTGCACGAGGCCTTCCATTGGCTGTCGGTGAATGCAAAGTACGTGGTGGACTACCACGCCGACGGCGCTGGCGGCATGAAGGACGACAAGTATTACGGCGTCGACAAGAGCACCACGCTTGCCGAGCACAAGCCGTCCTGGGCGATCCGCAACAACGACAATTACGCCTTCTTCGCTCGTGCCGTGGGTCTGGCCGCGCCCACCTACAGCGCTCTTTTCGCCCCCAAGGATCCGGGCGGCACCGGCGGCCTGTTCGTGGGCATGACCTGGGACGCCCTGGTCGGCAAGTGGAAGACGCTGCGCACGCATCAGTACCTTGCCGACGTGGAAAGTTACGTGATTGGCGGCAAGCGACGGTATCTCGCGGTGTGGCGGGAGGGCGCCGGGAACGGCGCCCTCTACGCCAACGACTGGGCGCATTTTTCCAAGACCTGGACCGATCTGAAAAAGACCCAGGATCTGATCGACATCGAGACCTGGGGCAGCGGTGCCGGCCGGCGCTATCTTGGCGTCTGGCGGCTCAGGCCGGCTGGCCGGCACGGCGACGGCGGTCTACTGGCTGGACTCAGCTGGGACCAACTGGTGATGCAGTGGCAGTCCCAGGGCAAGGTGGCGCACCTGAGCGATGTGGAGACCTATGTCGAGCACGACAGCCGTCGCTACGTCGGCGTCTGGCAAGTGGACGGCGGCGGCAGCACACTGCTGCAGCAGACCGACTGGACGGCCTTCGCACACACAATGCAGGACCTGCACGATACCCAGCGGATGCTTGACTACGAGTCCTACCGCGACCCGGACGGCCGGGCCCACTACATCGGAGTTTGGCGTGACGGAGGGGCATCCGGCCCGCTTTTCCGCGGCATGAGCTACGATGCCTTCATTGCCAAATGGAACGCGCTGCAGGACAGCAACACGCTGATCGACGTCGAGGTCCACGTGCCGCTTGCGGCCGAGATCGAGTGAGGCTCCGATGACCTCTCGCTGGGATATGGCCGCAGCTCTCGCGCACGCACTTCCCATCTTCACACTGGTGGCGGCTCTGCTCTGGCCGATCTGTGCCTGGCCAGCCCCCGACGGCGAACCGGCGTTCGCCGGTATTTGGTCCACCAGGACTGCCACCAGAGGTGCCGGCGGGGTGGGCGCCCTGTACTACGATCAGAGCTGGGACCAGTTGGTGGAGAAATGGAAGACCCTGGGCGGCCGCGACCAATACCTCGCCGACGTTGAGCCGTATCGCCGTGACGGTGCGCAGCGCTACGCGGCCGTGTGGCGCGCAGGGTCGCGCCAGGGCGCCCTGCTGCTGGCACCGTGGAAGCAATTCGTCGCCACCTGGAAGGAGCTCGCCAACACCCAGGAGTTGATCGATCTCGGGCTGGTCCACGATGGACAGGATTGGAAGTACCTCGGTGTGTGGCGACGCAAGCCGAAGCCGGCGCCCGGCAGCGGCGCACTGTTGGTCGGCCTGAGCTGGGATGCACTGGTGGCTAAACGCGCCGAGCTGGCGCATACCCAGTACCTGGCCGACGTGGAAACCTATGTCAGCGGCGGCAAGCGGTTGTTCGCCGGTGTCTGGCGCCTGGGCAGCGGCAATGGTGCACTGTACTGGAAGGACGACTGGACGGCATTCGCGGCGCTCAAGCACCAGCTCGATGCGCGACAGCAGATGATCGACTTCGACATGTTCCAGACCAGCGACGGGCACTGGAACTTCATCGGTGTGTGGCGCGTCGCCAGCGGCGCTGGGCCGCTCACGGCCAGCACCGACAAAGGGAGCTTTCAGCCGCTGCAGGCGATCCAGCTCGTCGATCTGTGGAAGGCACGCGCCGAACATTTGATCTTGACCGGTCTGGCCGTGGCGACGCCGGGCGCCGAACGCAGGACGAGCAACGTTCACAGAATCGACTATCTCGGCAACCATCCATCCGACCGAATCGCGGGCTGGAATGAAAATCTCCAAGGGGTCGCGGCCGACAGTCATTCCTGGTATTTCACCAACAAGCACCAGATCTGGAAATTTCCCCTCACGCATGATCTCAACACGAAGGTGAGCAGCGCAGACCCGGGCCACGGAATAATAAGTTCGTTTCACCTCGGCGACAGTCACGCACCGTCCGAGTTGAAGGGATACGATCATTTTGGTGATCCCGACGTCTATCAGGAAAAACTTTTCGTCCCGGTAGAAAAGACCCACAGTAATTGGATCCCGCGTATCGCGGTGTTCGATGCAAAGACTCTGGCATACATCGATTCATATCCTCTAAAGCCCGGGAATGGATTCAAGCAGGCTCATGCAGGTTGGTGCGCCATTGAGCCGCTCACGGGATATCTCTATACGTCGACCAACCATATCGATCAGCACAACCCGATCCTCGTCTATGGGGTGCGATTCGACAAATCTCGAGGCTTGGTCCTCGATTTCAGGACGCAAGTCCGCCTCTGGCAACAGGCGAACCGGCCGCAGGAGATCAAACCCTATCTGCAGGGTGGCGTCTTCTCGACCGATGGAAGCACGCTCTATCTACTCAACGGCAAGGGGAGAAACTTCGATGCCAAGGATGGCGGAATCTGGGCCTTCGATGTAAATTCCGGCCGATTGATTATGAAATCGGCAGGTAGTGGAAATTTCAAATACGAGTTCCATCCGATTGCCGCGAGACTGCAGGAGCCGGAGGGCCTTGCCTATCTTGATCTGGATGGCCGACATGTGCCGGGCATCGCAGGGGGTCAGCTGCACGCGATCCTGCTCAACGTCAATATTGGAAGGAAAGATAGCTTTTGGTTCAAGCACTATCGTGTACGCACAGGCGACTAGTACCCCGTCCGAAAAGTCTTTCCGCATGGTCTCACGGTTGATACCTCATGCTCTTGCGCGCATTGGCCTTGGTGAAGCGCCTTTGAAGGAGCTGCCGGTGTTTATTCGCCGCTTTGTTACGGAAATACTTTTTCTGCCGGAGTACTAGTGTAGTGTTGCGTTCTGTTTGGAACTTAAGCGGCGATTGGCGCGAATGACCTTCTGCAGGATATCGCGAGCGCTCCTGGTCCGGATGAATCGCCTGGGCCTGGTGTTGTGAACTTGCGATGTACCCGTCGAGGCGGTCACCAGCGCCGTAGGGCGGATAAGCGCAGCGCATCCGCCACCCAGCCATCTCTGGTTCAAAATCCGACTCCGCGACGCCCATTGGCCTCCCTGTTTCCCACGGCGCCTGATCCCCTTCGCGATCCACTCGGCACGAGAAACTCGACGGGAGCGAAACGGCTTCGTGCACTCCTGACGCCGGCCGATCATGAATGGCGGATGCGCTGCGCTTATCCGCCCTACATCCATGTGAAGGCTCAAATGTCTCGTCAAGATTGCACCACTACACTAGTACTTCAGGCTAGTGTAGTGGTGCATCAGATGTCCTTCTCCTATCCGGCTCTTCTTCTGAACAGCCAGTTTCCGAAACACTTCCCGAGGTAATGCCTCAGTTGCTCGTACAACGTCCTCGGACGGCACTTGGGAATGAATACCACGGTCGAGTGGCCCCGGGGCGTCTCACCGACGAGGGGATTTCCGCCTTCTGCATCGGAGCAGACGGAATCTTATTTCATTGACAAGAGCTCAGCCATGTTGGAGTTTGTCATTCGCGGGCTGTGCTGCCTGGCGCAGCCTCGATGAGACGGGTCTTGCACACGGGCGGTAACGGGAAACGGACATGGGTATTTCGGCTTGGCATTTGTGGGTCGTTGTTGCCGTCCTGCTTTTTGTCGGCGAAATTTTTGCCCCGACTTTTCTCCTGGCCTGTCTGGGATTCGGATGCCTTGCATCTGCACTCGCTGCGGGACTTGGTTTCGGGATCAAGGGACAGCTCGTCGGTTTTATCGTGGGAACGCTGGTGACCTATTTTGGGGTGCGGCCTTTCTTTCAGAAATACATGCATCGATCGTCGGGGACGATCAAAACCAACATTGACGGGCTCGTGGGCATGACGGGAATCGTCACTTCGGCAGTGAACGCTCGGTCGCCGTCTGGACGCGTGCAGGTGCGTGGGGATGATTGGCGGGCGGTTAACGCCGAGGGAGGAGTGCTGGAGCCGGGAGCAAGCGTCGAAGTGCTCCGTGTCGAAGGCACCAAACTCTTCGTCAAGAAGACGTAACAGAGAGAGGGAGGAACCGAATGGCGGCGCAGGCTGGCATACTGCTGATTCTGTTTGCTCTGGCGGTATTCGTGATCGCTTTTGCGGTAACAGGCTTTCTCGTCATCCAGCAGTCGGAGACGATGGTGATCGAGCGTTTGGGACGCTACGATCGAACCCTCTCTTCGGGCATCAACATTCTGTGGCCGGTGTTCGACAAAGCGCGCCAGATCGAATGGCGTTACGTCCAGACAACCCCGGACGGGCGAACGATCATTCGCAAAGAAACCGTCAAACGGATCGACCTGCGGGAAACGGTCTACGATTTTCCCAAACAGAGCGTCATCACACGAGACAATGTGGTGACGGAAATCAACGCTCTCCTCTACTTTCAGATCACGGACCCCGTTCGGTCCGTCTACGAGATCGCCAACCTCCCCGACGCCATTGAAAAGCTCACCCAGACGACGTTGCGAAATGTGATCGGCGAACTGGACCTGGACGAAACCCTGACTTCCCGGGATACCATCAACAGCAAGCTTCGAGCGATCCTCGACGAAGCCTCCGACAAGTGGGGAGTCAAGGTCAACCGCGTCGAACTGCAGGACATCAATCCTCCTCCGGAGATCCGCGACGCGATGGAAAAGCAGATGCGCGCCGAGCGCGACAGACGAGCGGCCATCTTGGAGGCCGAGGGGCTGAAGCAGGCGAGCATCCTCGAGGCCGAGGGGGCACGGACCGCCGAAATCAACAAGGCCGAAGGCGTCAAGCAGGCCCGGATCCTGGTCGCCCAGGGGGAGGCCGAAGCACGCGTCAAAGTGGCCGAGGCCGAAGCCGAAGCCATCAGGATGGTCACCCAGTCCATCGTTGCCAGCGGAGGCGATCCTTCCAACTATCTCATCGCGGTGCGCTACATCGAGACCTTGAAGGAAATGGTCTCCGGGAAGGACAACAAGGTGATCTACCTGCCCTACGAGGCGACAGGGGTCCTCAGCGCAGTGGGCGGCATCAAGGAGATGCTCGAGGGAGTCAAGCGTACCCCGGAACCTCGGCGAGGCGCGAGCATCGGCTCGCCCGACCGGTCAGAACCCTCCGCCTGACACAACTTGTCTTAAAGGCAGCTGTCTACATCGCCCGCGTCTTTCACGCACGGTCCAGTCGGCGTGCGGCCCGATCATCCCACGTTGTGGCTGGCTGCGGCGTGTTGCACGCCGCGGTGGAAGACGGTCATGGTGCGAAACGCGGACTCGTCCCGATTGTGGCAGCGCGGCCAGGCATCCGAGAGCTTGTCTTCAAAAGTCGAGAGCGCGAGGTCAGCGACCACCAGGCCGATTCCGCTTCGCTTCATCGAGGCTACGAGTTTCGGGCTACGCTCGCTGACACAACGCCGAGTGCTGCCCCGGCCTATGCGTACCCTTCTTCAGCGGAAGTCTGGAACCTTCTCGTAGATCGACGTTGGCACCGACCAGGATGCCCCGGAAAGAAAGAGGAGACCGCAGAGAAAAAACCAAGGGAGTCCACCAATGGAATCGCCGATCGCAGCACCCACATGATTGGGTTCACTGACCTCTGCGACAAAATAAGTAGGGGTATTCGGCGCGTTCCGAGGCTTGCGGGCGCGCCCTAAAGCAATGCATCGTTCTACCCCACGGGTGTGCGAGGGGCACGGAAGATCCCTGCGCCCGCCGCCCCGTGCAGTGGCGGGTATCAATTCCTCAGGCCGGCAGCAGCGTGGCACGGTAGGCGAGCTCGGGACGACGACCAGCGACCGGACGGCCTCTGCTATGCTTCCACATGCAGTTGCGCGCCGGAAGGGTGCCAACGTTGACAGTTGGTGCGGAACTGCGCAAAGCTCCCCCCCTCCCGGCGCGGTAGGGAACAGCAGCAACGCCCTCGGATTGCTGTTTCCTTCGCGCCCTGGGATTTCTGCGTGGGCGCGGTTGTCGATGTCGGCGGGGTGCCGGCCGATCCATGAATGGTTGCCGTTGTGCTCTCAAGTGGAGCCTGTTGATACCGGAGCAGGAGGCGCTTTGAAAGAGATCAGCGGCACCCCGCAGCTCGAAGCGACCGTGGTCGGGATCGGTGCCTCCGCGGGTGGGCTCAACGCCCTCAAGCAATTCTTTTCGTATCTGCCTTCCGACACCGGGCTGGCCTTCGTGGTGGTCGTCCACCTCTCCCCCGAGCACCCCAGCCATCTCGCGGAAGTTCTGCAGCCGCACGCCAGCATGCCGGTGCTGCAGGTGACCGAAACCGTTGCGCTGCAGCCGAACTGCATCTACGTGATTCCGCCAGGGAGAAATCTCTCCACCATCGACAGCCACCTGCGACTGTCGGAAATGGAGAAGCAGCGTCGCGTGCGTGCGCCCATCGATCACTTCTTCCGTACCCTGGCGAAGACCCACAGGGAGCGCGCCGTCGCCATCGTTCTGTCAGGGTCCGGCTCAGACGGCGCGCTCGGGATCCGGGAGGTCCGCCAGCAGGGCGGGCTCACCATCGTGCAGGATCCCAAAGAGGCGGAGTTCGACGTCATGCCGCAGAACGCCATCGCCACCCAGAGCATCGATCTGATCCTGCCGGTCGCGGAAATGCCCGAGCGGATCCTGCATTTTGCGCGCACGCGCCCGGGCATCGAGATTGCCGAAGACGAAGGCATGCCGGATACGGAAGCGCAGGTCCTGCAGAAGATCTTTGCGCAGCTTCGGGCGCGCACCGGCCAGGACTTCTCCAGGTACAAGCGCTCGACGGTGCTGCGGCGCATCCGCCGTCGCATGCAGCTGCACCGTCGCGAAGCGATCTCGGACTACCTTGCCCTGCTGCGCGACAGTGCGGGGGAGGCACGCATGCTCGCAGACGAGTTTCTCATTACGGTCACCGAGTTCTTCCGCGATGCCGAAACCTTCGAGTATCTCGAGCGGGAGGTGGTGCCAAAACTGTTTGAAGGCAGGACGTCCTCCGACCAGATACGCGTGTGGTCGGTAGGCTGTGCGACCGGAGAAGAGCCCTACAGCCTGGCCATGCTGCTCCTCGAACAGGCGGCCCGGCTCGTCGATCCTCCGGCGCTGCAGGTATTCGCCAGCGACATCCACGAGCGCTCGCTGCAGCGCGCGCGCGAGGGCTTGTATCCGGATTCGATCGCCGCCGACGTCCGCCCCGAGCGCCTCGCCCGGTTCTTCATCCAGGAGGACAGCAGCTTCCGCATTCGCGCCGAGGTGCGCGAAATCGTGGTGTTCGCCACCCACAATCTGCTGCGCGATCCGCCGTTCTCCCACATGCAGCTCATCGTGTGCCGCAATCTGCTGATCTACCTGCAGCGCGACGCGCAGCAGGACGTCATCGATCTGCTGCACTACGCGCTCGACCCGGACGGCCTGCTGTTCCTGGGACCGGCGGAGAGCATCGATCACTCGGGGCTGTTCCACGCCGAGAATAAACCGCACGCCCTGTACCGGCGCCGCAACGTTCCCGTGCCGCAACCGCGCCTCCCGGTATTCGCCGTCAGCGGGGCGCGCCACGGAATGGCTGCCGATGAGCCTCACCGTCATCGCTTCGAGCGTCCCCCAGTTTCGGCGCGCTGCACCAGAAGATGGTCGAGCGCTACGCGCCGCCCAGCGTGCTGGTCGATCACGACTACCGCATCGTGCACGTGTCGGAGCACGCCGGGCGCTATCTGCACCTCCCCGGAGGCGAACCCTCCGCGAACCTGTTGAAGCTGGTGCGCGAGGAGCTGCGCATCGAGCTGGCTGCCGCGTTGCAAGCCGCCCACGAGCGAAATCAGGACCTTCGTTCCCGACCGGTGACCGTGCAGCTGGAAGGTCAACCCCGATGCGTAACGCTGCAGGTGCGACCCTCGCGGGAACCACAGCTCGAGGGTCTGAGCCTGGTGATCTTCGACGAGACCGCTTCCGTGCAAACGGAGCCCGACCAGGCCTTCAGCGACAATGAGCAGCCGCGCGTGCAGGCTGCCGAGCTGGAGCGCACCCGCGAGCGCCTGCAGGCGGTAATCGAGCAGTACGAAACGAGCCAGGAGGAGATGAGGGCCTCGAACGAGGAGCTGCAGTCTTCCAATGAAGAGCTGCGCTCAACGCTGGAGGAGCTGGAGACCAGCAAGGAGGAGCTGCAGTCGGTCAACGAGGAGCTGCACACTGTCAACCAGGAGAACCGCCACAAGGTCGAAGAGCTCAGCCAGCTCACCAGCGATCTGAATAACCTGATGGCTGCCACGGAGATCGCCACGCTGTTTCTGGACCGCCAGCAGCGCATCCTGCGCGTCACGCCACGGGTGTCGGAACTCTTCAATTTGCGCCCCAGCGACCGCGGCCGGCCGCTCGGCGATTTCACCCACCGGCTGGGCTACGACCATCTCCAGGAGGATGCCGAGCGGGTCCTGGAGCGCCTGGTGCCCATCGAACGCGAGGTGCAGAGCGAGCTTGCCAGTTGGTATCTGTGCCGCATACTCCCTTACCGCTCGGAGGCCGACCGGATCGAGGGCGTGGTCATCACCTTCATCGACATCACGCACCGCAAGCAGGCTGAGCTTGCCCTGCGCGACAGCGAGGAGAGCTTTCGCGCGCTGGTCACCGCGTCCGCGCAAATCGTCTGGACCACCAATGCCCAGGGCCAGATGGTCGAGGACTCTCCGTCGTGGCGGGCGTTTACCGGGCAGAGCTTCGAGCAGTGGCGTGGCACGGGCTGGCTCGGTGCCGTGCAGGCCGAGGACCGCGAATTCACCCGGGACCGTTGGCTGCACGCAGTGGAGAGCGAGCAGCCGTTCGACGCAGAGTTCCGCCTGCAGCACGTCAGCGGCGAATGGCGCTGGACCGAAGTGCGTGCGGTGCCGCTGCGCAACGCGCAGGGAAAGGTGCGCGGCTGGGTCGGCATGAACATCGACATCACCGTGCGCAAGCGCGCCGAGGAGGCGCTGCGCGAGGCGGACAAGCGCAAGGACGAATTCCTGGCGATGCTGGGACACGAGCTGCGCAATCCGCTCGCGCCCATGCAGACGGCGATGGATCTGTTCCGGCGCCTGCTGCCGCCCGATCCGGAGCTGCAGCGGGTGCGCGAGATGAACGAGCGCCAGGTCGCGCACCTCACCCGCATCGTGGACGACCTGCTCGATGTGTCGCGCATCAAGTCGGCGCTGATCACCCTGCACCGGCAGCGCCTGGACATCAACGACGTCGTGCGCGAGGGTCTCGCCAGCTGCGAATTGCTGATGCGCGCCAAGCGTCACCGATTGATCGTGGAGCAGACCCGCGAACCGCTACCGGTCGAGGGCGACGAAGTGCGCCTCTGTCAGATTCTCACCAACCTGCTGAACAACGCGGCCAAGTATACGCCCGAAGGAGGCGTGATCCGCCTCACCACGCGGCGCGTCGCCGGAGAAGCGGTCATTTCGGTCGCCGACAACGGCGCAGGCATGCCGCCGGAGGTGCTGGCACGCGTGTTCGATGTCTTCAGCCAGGGCCCGCGGGTACCGGCGCGCCCGGAGGGCGGACTGGGCCTGGGTCTCACCCTGGTGCGGCGGCTGGCCGAGCTGCATGGTGGGCGCGTGGAGGCACGCAGCCCCGGGCCGCAGCAGGGCAGCGAGTTCACGGTGTATCTGCCGATTGCGGCGCAGGACGGCGGGGAGGACGAGGCGGGTGAAGCCGTGCCCGGGCTACCCACCGCCGAGGTAGCCACTGCTGTGCAGGAACTGCGATCTGCCGAACCACCCCTGCGCATCTTGCTGGTCGATGACAATCACGATGCGACCGACAGCCTGGTGCTGCTGCTGGAGCACTCCGGCTACGAGGTCCGCCACGCCTACGATGCGCGCAGCGCGCTGGAGATCGCCCAAGCCTTCGCGCCGGAGGCGGTGCTGCTCGACATCGGACTGCCGGACATGGACGGCTATGCGCTGGCACAGGAGCTGCGGCGGCGCCAGAAGGATGCGCAACCCGTGCTGATCGTCGTCAGCGGCTATGGGCAGGAGGAGGACCGTGCGCGCTCGGCCGCCGCAGGCATCGACGATCACCTGGTAAAGCCCGTGCAGATCGAAGTCCTGCAGCGCATCCTTGGCACTGCCCCCCGCCACGTCCCGACGCCCGGATCCCACAGGGAAAGCGATCCATCATGCGGATGAGTCCGATCGGCCGCATGTCGTAGTCACACGGCCTACTCTGCGCATGTGCTATTCGGCGATGGTGGAGCAGAATCTCAAGACCTGGCTGCGCTGGTCGGGCGCTCGCGTGCAGATGGATCTGTTCGAAGACCTGTTCCGCCGCCGCGCCTGCGATGACTCGGTGAAAATCGCCAAGGCGCTGGAGGCGAATTTCCTGGAGCCGCGCACGCCCCAGGAACAGCGAATCCGCAGGTTCATCGACGACTATCAGGCACGCAAGACCGCCGAATGGGAGGCGGAGGTCTTCAAACAGAAAAGGCGTCTCGCTGATGCCGAGCGCAGCCTGAAACGCAGGCAAACCCGAAAAGCGCAGGAAGACCGGCGCATCGCCACGGACAAGGTCGAGCGCGTCCTGAACCGCATCGCCGACCTGAGGCGTGTCGAGCGCGAGCCCGGCGATTCACGCATTTTCCCTTTCTGGTATGCGCCGGTGATGGTGCGGGAGAACGGCGGGTACCTGATCAAGCCGATGCGCTATCACTGCCGCCCGAACGGCAAGCCCGCCTCCTACGATGCGCGCTACCCCGGTCTCTACAACGCCCGGCGCGACAACCTCGAGAAGTTCTGGAAAGCGCTCTTCGGCCGGCACCATGCGATGGTCATGGCGAGCGGGTTTTTCGAAAATGTCGCGCTGCACGATTACGAAAAACGCGCATTGCGTCCGGGCGAAAAGGAATCGAGCCTGGTGCTGCACTTCGAGCCGCGCCCACCGGCGCAGATGCTGCTGGCCTGTCTGTGGGACGCCTGGCGTTCACCGGGACACGAAGACCTCGATTCGTTCGCCATCGTCACCGATGAACCGCCGCCCGAGGTTGCAGCCACCGGTCACGACCGTTGTCCCATTGCGTTGAAGCCCGATCATGTCCAGCGCTGGCTGACGCCGGAAGTCGCCGAGCGGGGGGCGCTGCGCCAGCTGCTGGAGGATCGCGAGCGCCTGCGCTACGAGCACCGGCGCGCGGCATGACGCACGCCGCGGCTGCGCCCGCCTTGTTCCTCGAAGCTCGCATATCTCGCCGGGCGGCGGTGAAATAAGCGTACGACCAGAGCGGTCATGGTTTCACTGTTGATACCCCTTGCTCTTGCGCACTTTGGCCTTGGTGAAGCGCCATTGGATCACATGTCGGTGTCTATTCGCCGCTTCGTTACGGAAATACTTTTCTGCCGGAGTACCAGTGTAGTGGTGCACTCTTGACGATACGTTTGCGCCTTCAATCGATGTAGGGCGGATAAGCGCAGCGCATCCGCCATTCCTGATGGGCAGTGGCCATGAGTGCGCGAGGCCGCTTCGCTCCAGTCCAGGTTCGTGTGCCGGGTGGGTCGCGAACGGTATGAAGCGTCGTGGGGAAACACTGCCTTGTTCCTCGAAGTCCACATATCTCGCTGCGCGGCGGCGAAATAGCATACGACCGGAGCGGTCGTCGAATTTCGCGCGACTGGGAAATGCAGTGTGTACCGGTGAGATGCCTGTCTTGGTGAGATGTGCGGGCGAGGCCATCGAAGCGGTCGATATTCGCGCATCGACGATTTCCTACAAACGGACGCTGCAGCTGCTGATTGTTTGCGCGGTGCAGGCTGGGTCATCATGCACGGCGCTAGCACAATGTAGCGGCTAGCCCAGCGGACCAGCGGCTGGCCGGGATATGAATGGTGCGCAGGGAAAGGCGCTTGCTCACGAATGCCCACGCATACGTGGGCCCGCGGAGCTTCTTGCCCTCGTGCACTGTGGTCCGGGGGCCCTGCCTTGGGCCCTCGCCATCGAACGCGGGAAGTGCACACCATGATACGAACGATCCTGTCTGTCGCGCTCGCCGCACTCGTTCTGCCGGCGGCGCTGCTGCGGGCGGAAATGTTCGCCAGCGAAGCGCCGGCCGGAGCGGCGCGGTGCTCCGACCCCGTGACGCCGATCAGTGCCATACAGGGCACCGGCGCGGTCAGTCCCGACGTGGGTGTCAGGCGCGCCGTCAAGGGTATCGTCGTCGGCGACTTCCAGGGCGCCACCGCAATGAACGGTTTCTTCGTTCAGGAGGAGGCGGGCGACCAGGACGCGAATCCGGAAAGTTCGGAAGGCATCTTCGTCTTCGACCCGCTCGCTGCGCTGGACGTCGCTGCGGGTGACGTGGTGCGGGTCGCCGGCATCGTGTCCGAGTTCAACGCTCAGACCGAGCTCTCCACGTTCGGTCCGGTGCTGAAGTGCGCAACGGCGGCGTTGCCCGCGCCGGTACCGGTGATGCTGCCCGAGACCGCGGACGGCGAGCTCGAGCGCTACGAAGGCATGCGGGTGCAGATCGCGACGGCAACCGGACACATGACCGTCACCCAGACCTTCTTCCTCGGCCGTTACGGGCAGCTCACCCTTGCGTCCCCCGATGGGGCCGGAGCCGAAGGTCGTCTGTCGCAGCCGACCGCTCGATTCCGCCCCCAAACACGCGCAGCGCTCGCCGTGGCCGCCGACAACGCGCGCCGCTTGCTGGTGCTGGACGACGGCGTCGACCGGTCCGGATACCGCGACGATCCGTATCCCGTGCCCTGGCTCGGCCCGCCGCCGCCCGCCGTGGTTCGCGCAGGCGACCTGGTGGAGAACCTGGTGGGAATCCTGGGCGAAGGCCGCATCGATGCGTCCTCGCCCCCGGCGACCGGCTACCGCCTCCAGCCGACTGCCACGCCGGTCTTTGTGCCGGCGAATCCGCGCACCGCGACGCCCGATGCTCAGCGGTCCGTCGGTGGGCGGTTGCGGGTGGCCAGCCTCAACGTGCTCAACTACTTCACCAGCATCGATCGGGCTGGCGCCGCGTGTTTCGGCCGCGATTCGCCGCCGCGCAACAACTGCCGGGGCGCCGACAGCGACAGCGAGCTCGCCCGCCAGCGCGACAAGCTGGTGGCGGCGCTCGCCGCCCTCGATGCGGACGTGGTCGGACTGATCGAGCTGGAAAACAATTTCGCTGCGGGTGCGGCGCTTGCCGATCTTGCGGCGGCACTCAATGCAGTCGCCGGTGCGGATACCTACGCCTACGTCGATCCCGCTGTGGCGCACATCGGCAGCGATGCCATCGCACAGGGAATGCTGTACAAGCCCGGTACGGTGATTCCCTTCGGCAGTCCGGCCCTGCTCACATCGGCCTTCGATGCCGGATTCCTCGATACCCGAAACCGGCCGGCGCTCGCGCAGACCTTTCGCGAAGTGCAAACCGGGGAGACGTTCACGGTCGCGGTCAACCACTTCAAGTCCCGGGGGTCCGACTGCAACGACAACGGCGATCCGGACACCGGCGACGGCCAGGGCAACTGCAATCGTACTCGCACCGCGGCAGCCGAGGTCCTTGCGCGGTGGCTGGCAACCGATCCCACCGGCAGCGGCGACCCGGATTTTCTCATCATTGGCGACCTCAATGCCTACGCCCGGGAAGACCCGATCGTGGCCTTGCAGCGCGCCGGCTACCGGGATCAGGTGCGGCGCTTCGCAGGCGAGCAGGCTTATTCCTATATCTACGACGGCCTGGTCGGCTACCTCGATCACGCGCTTGCAAGCGTCAGCCTGTGCGGCCAGATCACTGGTGTGACCGCCTGGCACATCAACACCGACGAGCCGGCGGTGCTCGATTACGACCAGGATTTCAATCCGGCCGGCTATTACAGCCCGGATCCCTACCGTTCCTCCGATCACGATCCCATCGTCATCGGGCTCGCGCTCGGCGCGCCGAACCTGATCAGCGGAACGGCCCGTCGCGACACCCTCACTGGCACGCCGGGCTACGACCGGATCATTGGGGGCGCAGGCGGCGACGTCATGAGCGGTGGAGCGGGCGTCGACATCTTCGAGTACACGAGCCTGCGCGATGCGGGCGATATCATCACCGACTTCACGGTGGGCGTGGATGCGCTGGACCTCCGAGCGCTGCTGAACGTGGTCGGCGCCGGCACGGACCCGGTGGGCACCGGGGTGGTGCGCCTCGCGCCTGCCGCGGGGGGTGCCGCCCTGATCGTCGATGCGGACGGTGCCGCGGGCCGGGGCCGCGGCGTCACGCTGCTGCGCCTGAACGGCGTGGATGCCGGCGCCAACGCCGTGACCGATCTCGTGATGCTGCCGTGACGACAAGGGAAAATCGAAACGTGTGTCGGAACATCCTGCTCGCAATGTCCCTGGCCTGCTCCGCGCCGGTCCTCGGTGCCCCCGCCAACGGCGGCTTCGAGCTCGGCCTGTCAGGTTGGACCACGGTCGGCGACGCAAGCGTACAGACGGCCGAGCTCGGAAGCGTTCCCACCGGTGGGGTCGCTCAGGCGCTGCTCACCAATGCCTCATCGGTCTTCGACGATGATGCCCCTGCGGCTGCCGGCGCCTGCAACTTTGGCGGCGTCGAACCGGAATCGATCGGGTCGGCGGGCGGCATGGAGGAGCGGCTGGGCCTCGCCGTCGGCGACCTCGACGGGATTTTTGCGCAGCGTCCGACGGAAGGCTCAGGCCTGCTGCAGCGCTTCACCGCCGCACCCGGCACGCGAGTCGCGCTCGACTGGAACCTGCTCACCAGCGAACCGTCCACCACCGGTACCGCCGACTTCGCGTTTGTGTCTGTCGACGGGGTAGTTACACTGCTCGCGGACAGCTCGAGCGCAAGCCTGACGGCCAGCGCCACGGCATTCGAGCGCGAAACCGGTTACAGCACCTGGCTCTCGGACGCGTTCACCTCCGGCGGCGCTCACACCCTGGTGTTGGGTGTGGTCGACCTGAACGACTTCTCGGTGAGCTCTGCATTGCTGGTAGACGAGGTCCGCCTCGTCCCGCTTCCGGCGGCCCGATGGCTGCTGGGCTCCGGACTCCTGGGCTACCTGGGATTGGGCATGAGCCGCTGCATGCCGCAGCGCATTGCACGGCCCCACTGCCAAGGCTGATGCCAGTGAGGTGGCGATCCCTTTCCGTTACCGCCTGAAGCTCCCTGCGAGGTTTTGCAGCGCTCCGCCGGCTTGGACAGTGCTACGGTTTTCGCTGGTACCGGCGCTGCGGTGCGAGCCCGCGATGCTGGTGAGATTTCCAGGCTGGTGTAGTGGTGCACTCTTGACGAGACGTTTGAGCCTTCAATGGAGGTAGGGCGGATAAGCGCAGCGCATCCGCCATTCATGATCGGCCGGCGTCAGCAGTGCACGAAGCCGTTTCGCTCCCGTCGAGTTTCTCGTGCCGAGTGGATCGCGAAGGGGATCAGGCGCCGTGGGAATCAGGGAGGCAATGGGCGTCCCGGAGTCGGATTTTGAACCAGAGGTGGCTGGGTGGCGGATGCGCTGCGCTTATCCGCCCTACGGCGCTGGAGACCGCCATCGACGAGTACCTCGCCCATTCACGACACCAGGCCCAGGCGATTCATCCGGGCCAGGAGCGCTCGCGATATCCTGCAGAAGGTCATCCGCGCCAATCGCCGCTTGGGTTCCAGACAGAACGAAACAGTACCCTAGCCATGCACACCCATCCGTCGCGAATCCCGGTACACGCAGGCGATCACGCAACGTACGCTGGAACCGCGCTCGGCCTGCAGGCCGCTGCGCCGGACGCAGGGTTGCCGGTGCTGACCGGCATCGTGCAGCGTCCCGGTTGCATGCCGTGCCCGCTCACTGTGGCGATCGCCCGGGCGCTCCGGACGTCGGGTGATCCGGTGCGCGACGACATGAGCGGCTATCCGCACCTGCGCTGCGCGGCACCGGGGCGGCACGTGGTACGAATCTGTCGCGGCGCGTCCTGCCGGTCCCTGGGCGCGTCGGCGTTGCTCGCGCATGCGGAGCGGGTATTGGGTGCCAAACTGTACGACACCACGGCGGACGGGGCTGTCTCGCTGGAACCCGTGTATTGTCTCGGGCATTGCGCGCGCTCGCCGGCCATCAGCATCGACCATGTTGCGCACGGGGGGGTGTCACCGGAGCGTTTCGAGGTGCTGATGAAAACGCTGAGGGCGGCGCGATGAAGACCCGGTCCGCCGCGATTGCCACGGGGTGGCCTGGGTCCGGCCTATAATCCGCGTAGCTTCAATGACGGCGATCGCCATGTCTGCCGCAGCCCGGTGAGATATGCGGGATAATCGCCTCCCCTGCGCACAGGAGACCGGGCCATGGGCCTAGACGATCCGTTCGACGTCATCGTGGTGGGTGGCGGGCACGCCGGTACCGAAGCCGCGCTCGCGGCGGCGCGCATGGGTGCGCGCACGCTGCTGCTCACCCAGAACATCGAGACCCTCGGCCAGATGAGCTGCAACCCGGCCATCGGCGGCATCGGCAAGGGCCATCTGGTCAAGGAGATCGACGCGCTCGGCGGTCTCATGGCGCGCGCTGCGGATCGCGCCGGCATCCAGTTCCGCATCCTCAACGCGCGCAAGGGACCCGCGGTGCGCGCCACCCGTGCGCAGGCCGATCGCGTGCTGTACCGCCAGGCGGTACGCGCGGCGCTGGAGCGCCAGCCGGGCCTGTGGCTCTTTCAGCAGGCAGCGAGCGATCTCATGGTGAGCGGTGAGCGCGTCACCGGCGTGGTGACCGAGATGGGCCTGCAGTTCCACGCCCGCGCCGTGGTGCTCACCGTCGGCACCTTTCTCGGCGGGCGCATCCACGTCGGGCTCGCCAACTATGCAGGCGGCCGTGCCGGGGACCCGGCGGCCAACGCACTGGCCGGCCGGCTGCGCGAGCTGGGGCTCGGGGTGGGGCGGCTCAAGACCGGCACGCCGCCGCGCATCGACGGGCGCAGCATCGACTATTCGGTGCTGGCGGAGCAGCCGGGCGACATCCCGGTTCCGGTGTTCTCGTATCTGGGCCGCGCCGAGGAGCACCCGACGCAGGTCCCCTGCCACATCACCGCCACCAACGAGCGCACCCACGACATCATCCGTGCCGGCCTGGACCGCTCGCCGCTGTACACCGGGCGCATCGACGGTGTCGGGCCGCGCTACTGTCCGTCGGTGGAAGACAAGGTCATGCGCTTCGCCGACAAGGACTCACACCAGATCTTCGTCGAGCCCGAGGGCCTCGGCACCCACGAGGTCTATCCCAACGGCATCTCCACCAGCCTGCCGTTCGACGTGCAGCACGCCCTGGTGCGCTCCATCCGCGGCTTCGAGCGCGCGCATCTCACCCGCCCTGGCTACGCTATCGAATACGACTTCTTCGATCCGCGCGGCCTGCGTCCCTCGCTCGAGACGCGCGCGCTGCGCGCACTGTTCTTCGCCGGCCAGATCAACGGCACCACGGGCTACGAGGAGGCCGCGGCGCAGGGTCTGGTCGCGGGGCTCAATGCGGCGCTGCAGGTGCAGGGGCGGGATGCCTGGTGGCCGCGGCGTGACGAAGCCTACATCGGCGTGCTGATCGACGACCTCATCACCCGCGGCACCAGCGAGCCCTACCGCATGTTCACCAGCCGCGCCGAGCACCGCCTGCTGCTGCGTGAAGACAATGCGGACCTGCGCCTGACGGAAAAAGGACGGGCGCTGGGGTTGGTGGACGATGCGCGCTGGGATGCCATGGCGCGCAAGCGCGATGCCATCGAGTGCGAGCAGCGGCGCCTTGCCACCACCTGGCTGCGCCCGCAGGCGCTGAGCGAGGGCGAGGCGCAGCGTTTGCTGGGCACGGAGCTTACGCGCGAATACACGCTGCTCGAGCTGCTGCGCCGTCCGGACGTGAGCTACCGTACGCTGATGGCGCTGCCTGCGGCGGGACCCGGTCTCGACGATCCGGCCGCCGCCGAACAGGTGGAGATCCAGGCCAGGTACGCCGGCTACATCGATCGCCAGCACCAGGAGGTCGATCGCGCGCGCCGTCACGAGGAGCTGGCACTGCCCGAGGATCTCGACTACGCGCAGGTGCGCGGGCTCTCGAGCGAAGTGCGCCAGAAGCTGCTCGCCGCGCGTCCCCTGACGCTCGGCCAGGCCGCGCGCATTCCGGGTGTCACGCCCGCCGCCGTCTCGCTGCTGCTGGTGCATGTCAAGAAGCACGCCGCACGCCTTGCACGCTCTGCATGATGCAGGGCGATCGCGGCACGCAGGCGCGTACGCTCGCCGACGGGCTGCGCGCGCTGGAGCTGCCGCTCGATGCACCGGTGCAGGAACGTCTGCTCGCCTATCTCGATCTGCTCGCCAAATGGAACCGGGTCTACAACCTCACGGCGGTGCGCGATCCGCAACAGATGGTGGTGCGGCATCTGCTCGACAGCCTCGCAGTGGTGCCTCACCTTCCCGGCACGCGCATACTCGATGCCGGCACGGGCGCGGGTCTGCCCGGAATTCCACTGGCGCTCGCGTTCCCCGAGCGCGGGTTCACGCTGCTCGACAGCAGCGCGAAGAAGATCCGCTTCCTCGTCCAGGCGCTCGCCGAGCTCGACGTGCGAAACGCCGAAGCGGTGCGCAGCCGCATCGAGGACTACCAGCCCGCGTGCCTCTTTGATACCGTGGTCACCCGCGCGTTCGCGGCATTGCCCGAGATGGTCGCGGCGCTCGCGCGCCTCGGCAATTGCCTGCTGGCGATGAAAGGCACGCTGCCCCAGGAGGAGCTCGCACGGCTGCCCGACGGCTTCGAAGTCGCATGGGTGCGGACACTGCGGGTGCCGGGGCTCGGCGCCGAGCGCCATCTGATCTGCGTGCGTGCCACCGCAGCGTGAGCGACGGCGGTGCGTGGGGGAACCATATGCAAGTCACAGGACGCGTCCGATGAGCAAGATTCTCGCGGTAACGAATCAGAAAGGCGGCGTGGGCAAGACCACCACGTGCGTGAACCTCGCCGCCTCGCTCGCGGCCACGCGCCGGCGCGTGCTGCTGGTGGATCTCGATCCGCAGGGCAACGCCACCATGGGCAGCGGCGTCGACAAGCACGACCTGCACCGCACCGGCTGCGACGTGCTGCTCGGCGAGGCCCATATCGGCGACGCACTGGTGAGCGCGGCCCCCGCAGGCTTCATGCTGCTGCCCGGCAATGGCGATCTCACTGCCGCGGAGGTCGCGCTGATGGATGCCGAGCAGCGCGAGCGGCGGCTCGGGCTCGCGCTGCAGCAGGTGATCGAGGAGTTCGATTACATCCTCGTCGACTGTCCGCCGGCGCTCAACATGCTGACGGTCAATGCGCTCGCCGCCGCGCACGGCGTGATCATTCCCATCCAGTGCGAGTACTACGCGCTCGAGGGCCTTTCGGCATTGCTCGGCACCATCGAAAAGATTCGCGCAGGCCTCAATCCCACGCTGCGCGTGGAAGGTCTGCTGCGTACCATGTACGATCCACGCAACCGCCTCACCACCGAGGTCTCGAATCAGTTGCTCACGCACTTTCCCGATCAGGTGTATCGCACGGTGATCCCGCGCAACATCCGTCTTGCCGAAGCGCCGAGCCATGGTCTTCCGGTTTTGCTGTATGATAGAAATTCGAACGGAGCGATCGCCTATCTCGCCCTCGCAGGTGAGATGCTGCGCAGAGCCGAGAAGGAAGCACAGCAGGGTCAGGACCCGGTTCTCGCGGAGAGCGACGCCGAAGCCCACGCCACGCAGAGCACGAGCTGAACGCCCTATGGAGAAATCACAGATGCTGGCGAAAAAGCGCGGTCTGGGGCGCGGTCTCGACGCCCTGCTGACCGGAATCCATCCGTCCCCCGCGCCGGCGCCCGCCCCCGCGGCAGCGCCCGCGTTTGCATCTGTCCCGATACCCGCGGCGCCGCCACACGAGGACGCCGGCGGCGGCGTGCCCCGCGGCGACCTGCGCAACCTGCCGCTGGATGTGATCCAGCGCGGCAAGTATCAGCCGCGCACCAACATGCACGCGGACAGTCTGCAGGAGCTCGCCGAATCCATCCGCGTGCAGGGGGTGGTGCAGCCCATCGTGGTGCGACCGCTTGCGAGCGGCGGCTACGAGATCATCGCCGGCGAAAGGCGCTGGCGTGCCGCGCAGATCGCCGGCCTCGAAGAGATTCCGGCGCTGATCCGCGAAGTGCCCGATCAGGCGGCCATCGCCATGGCGCTGATCGAGAACATCCAGCGCGAGAACCTCAATGCCATGGAGGAGGCTGCGGCGCTGCAGCGCCTGATCGACGAGTTCGGCATGACCCACCAGCTGGCCGCGGAGGCCGTGGGGCGTTCGCGCGCGGCGGTGAGCAATCTGCTGCGGCTGCTCGATCTGCAGGAAGAGGTCCGGCGCATGGTGGAGGAAGGCACGCTGGAGATGGGACATGCCCGCGCGTTGCTGGGCTTGAACGGCCCGGCACAGCGCGAAGCCGCGCGCCGTGTGGTGGCGCGCGGTCTGTCGGTACGCGAGACCGAGCAGCTGGTGCGCCAGATGCAATCGCCTCCACAGCCGCCGGGGGGCAGGGTGAGCGCCGATCCCGACGTGCGGCGCCTGGAATCGGACCTGAGCGAGCGCCTCGGCGCCCGGGTCTCGGTGCAGCACGGCAGCAAGGGCAAGGGCAGGCTGCTGATCCAGTACAGCAGCCTGGACGAGCTCGAAGGCATTCTGGAGCGCCTGCGCTAGTGTACTGTTTCATTCTGTTCGGAACCTGAGCGGCAATTGGGCGCGAAAGACCTTCTGCAGGATATCGCGAGCGCTCCTGGTCCGGATGAATCGCTTGGGCCTGGTGTTGTGTATTGGCAATGGACTCGTCGATGGCGGTGACCGGCGCCGTAGGGCGGATAAGCGCAGCGCATCCGCCACGTAGCTGCCTCTGGTTCAAAATCCGACTCCGCGACACCCATTGGCCCCCTGTTTCCCCATGACGCCTGATCCCCTTCGCGACCCACTCGGCACGCGAGACTCGACTGGAGTGAAACGGCTTCGTGCACTCATGACGCCGGCCGATCATGGATGGCGGATGCGCTGCGCTTATCCGCGCAACATCCATTGAAGGCTCAAACGTTTCGTCAAGAGTGCACCACTACACTGGCGGCCTGCGCGCCGCGCCGCCTTCCAGCGCTCGCGGCGGCACACTCACAGCAGCCATGCGGTTGTTTTTCCGCCTAGTTTTTCCTCCGGATCATCATTGACCCCGCCCCCCCGAATCTTTATACTGCGCCCGCCGCGAGGGATCCCGCGGCGGGCACTTCGTGCTGATCCCTGGTACTTGGCGCGCCATGCGTAGTGTGTTGATCACCCAGCTGATCGTCTCGGCGATCGTGGGAGCGGCAGCTTTTGCCGTCGCTGGTCAACCGGCGGCGCGGGCGGCGGTCTACGGGGGCGGCATAGCGGTGGTGAACTCCGTACTGATGCGCAGGCGCGTCCAACGCGCCGGTGCCGCTGCGGAGCAGACGCCGGCGCGCAGCAGCCTGACGCTGTACTTGGGTGCGGTCGAGCGATTCGTGTTCACGCTCGTAGCATTTGCATTGGGGATGGGCTGGCTCGGCCTCGCCCCCGCACCGTTGCTGGTCACGTTCGCTCTCGCCCAGCTTGGCTACGTGGTCGCGTTGCGCGGTCACGACGCCGCCGCCTGAAGTCCCCCGGATCGGATGCGGCACCGCGGCCCGGAGGGCGCTGTCACCGGTGCCCCCCGTGTATTGTCGCGCCCGGTGTCAGCGCCGGCGGTCGGATCGAAAAACGTGTGGAGCCTACTGTGAGCGAGACAGCATCCCCCGGAGCCGGCGGTGCAGTCGAATACATCCAGCATCACCTGACCAACCTGCACGTCGGTGAGGGTTTCTGGACCTGGAATCTCGACACCCTGTTCTTCGGCTGGCTGACGGCCGGCATCCTCATCTATCTCAGCATGCGCGTGGGGCGCACGCTCAGCGAAGACCGGCCCACCGGCGTGCAGAACGTGCTGGAAGCGGTGCTGGAGTTCGTCGACACCCAGGTGCGCGAGATCTTCCCGGGGCACAACCCGCTCATCGGACCCCTTGCGCTCACCATCTTCATGTGGGTGTTCCTGATGAACGCCATGGATCTGATTCCGGTGGATCTGCTGCCGCTGATCGCGCGCGGCATCGGAGTCGATCATCTCAAGATCGTGCCCACCACCGACCTCGGCACCACCTTCGGCCTGTCGCTGTCGGTGTTCGCGCTGATCATCTTCTACAACATCAGGATCAAGGGCCCGGTGGGCTACATCAAGATGTTCCTGTTCCATCCCTTCGGCAAGTGGCTGGTGCCGGTGAACATCGTCATGACCCTCGTCGAGGAAATCGCCAAGCCCGTCAGCATGGCGCTGCGACTCTTCGGCAACATGTTCGCCGGCGAGCTGATCTTCATGCTGATCGCGCTGCTCTCGTTCTCCTGGCTGGTGCTGCCTGCGCAGGTCGCGCTGGGCACCATGTGGGCCATCTTTCACGTCCTGGTGGTCACGCTGCAGGCGTTCATCTTCATGCTGCTGACCATCGTCTACCTGGGCATGGCGCATCAGGAAGAGGATCACTGAGCAACCGATCCGGCACCGCCGACCTGACTTCATTTCATTCGAGGAGACCTCCATGAGTCCTGAAACCATTGCCATGATCTACGCCTATACCGCCATGGGCGTGGGCATCATTCTGGCCGCCGCGGGCCTCGGCTCCGCGCTCGGCTGGGGCCTGATCTGCTCCAAGTTCATCGAAGGCATTGCGCGCCAGCCGGAGATGCGCCCGCAGCTCATGGGTCAGATGCTGTTCACCGGCGGTCTGATGGAGGCATTCCCCATGATCGTGCTGGGTATGGCCATGTGGTTCGTGTTCGCCAACCCGTTCGTGGGCGCGGCGGCGGCGGCGGCCGGTGCCGGCTAAGAGCATCGAGGCCGGGTCGGGCAGTCCGCCGGAGGAGTCGCACACGTGAACATGACCGCCACACTGATCGGCCAGATCCTCACCTTCGCGGCGCTGGTCTGGTTCATCAATCGCTTCCTGTGGGGGCCGCTGACGCGCATGATGGCCGACCGCAGCAAGCGCATCGCCGACGGGCTGGCCGCCGCAGAGCGCGGCCAGCACGAACAGGAGCTGGCCGAGAAGCGCGCCATGGAAGTGCTGCACGGTGCCAAGGGTCAGGCCGCCGAAATCATTTCGCAGGCGCAGCGCCGCGCCGGTGAGATCATCGAAGAGGCCAAGAACGATGCCCGCGGCGAGGGCGAGCGGCTGCTGCAGGCCGCGCGTGCCGAGATCGACCAGGAGGTCAACCGCGCCCGCGAACAGCTGCGCTCGCAGGTCGCATCGCTGGCCGTGGCCGGCGCGGAGCGCGTGCTGGCACGCGAGATCGACCCGCAGGACCCATAGCGCGATGCTCGACGAGCTCGCGGCCCAGCTCTGAGGTCGACATGGCCGAGACCAGCACCGTCGCGCGTCCCTATGCCCAGGCGTTGTTCGAGCTCGCCCGCGCGCAGCAACAGCTCGCGCAGTGGTCGGACGTCCTGGCGCATGCCGCTGCGGTGGCGCGCGATCCCACCATGGCCGGCCTGATCGGCAGCCCGCGCGTCGACCGCCAGCAGCTCGCCGGGCTGTTCATTGAAGTGTGCGGCGGGGAGCTTCCCGATACCGGCAGGAATCTGCTGCGCCTGCTCGCGGAAAACCGCAGGCTCGCCGTGCTGCCGGAGATCGCACGGCAGTTCGAGGTGCTGCGCGCGGAGGCGGAAGGCATCACCGAAGCGCAGGTGATTTCCGCGCAGCCGGTGGATGCGGCGCAGCAACAGCGTATCGCCGCAGCACTGCAGGCCCGGCTCGGCCGCGAAGTCACCCTGACGTGCACCACGGATCCCTCGCTGCTCGGCGGCGCGGTGATCCGCGCCGGGGATCTCGTCATCGATGGTTCGGTGAAGGGCAAGCTGACCAAGCTCATCAGCGCCCTGAACCACTGAGAGGAACAGAACCATGCAACTCAATCCGTCCGAAATCAGCGAGCTGATCAAGAGCCGCATCCAGGATTTCACCGCCGTCGCCGAGGCCCGGACCGAAGGCACGGTGGTCAGTCTCACCGACGGCATCGCGCGCATCCATGGCCTTGCCGATGTCATGCAGGGCGAGATGATCGAGTTTCCCGGCGACACCTTCGGCATGGCGCTCAACCTCGAGCGCGATTCTGTGGGTGCGGTGATCCTCGGCGACTACAAGCACATCTCCGAAGGCGACAGCGTCCGCTGCACCGGCCGCATTCTGGAGGTTCCCGTGGGCGAGGCGCTGCTCGGGCGCGTGGTCGATGCGCTGGGCGCGCCGATCGACGGCAAGGGCCCGATCAAGGCGCAGGCGAGCTCGCCCATCGAAAAGGTGGCGCCGGGCGTGGTCACGCGCCAGTCGGTGTCCCAGCCGGTGCAGACCGGACTCAAGTCCATCGACTCCATGGTGCCGATCGGCCGCGGCCAGCGCGAGCTGATCATCGGCGACCGTCAGACCGGCAAGACCGCCGTGGCGCTCGACACCATCATCAATCAGCGCGGCACCGGCATCAAATGCATCTACGTCGCGGTGGGCCAGAAGAATTCTTCCATCGCCGGTGTGGTGCGCAAGCTCGAAGAGCACGGTGCCATGGAGCACACCATCGTGGTGGCGGCCGCCGCCGCCGAGTCGGCGGCCATGCAGTTCATCGCCCCCTATGCCGGCTGCGCCATGGGCGAGTACTTCCGCGATCATGGCCAGGACGCGCTCATCGTCTACGACGATCTCACCAAGCAGGCCTGGGCGTACCGCCAGGTGTCGCTGCTGTTGCGCCGCCCGCCGGGCCGCGAAGCCTACCCGGGCGACGTGTTCTACCTGCACTCGCGCCTGCTGGAGCGGGCCGCGCGCGTCAACGCCGAGTATGTGGAGAAGGCCACCCATGGCGAGGTGAAGGGCCAGACCGGCTCGCTGACCGCGCTGCCCATCATCGAGACCCAGGCGGGCGACGTGTCGGCGTTCGTGCCGACCAACGTCATCTCCATCACGGACGGGCAGATCTTCCTCGAGTCGGATCTGTTCAACGCCGGCATCCGTCCGGCCATCAACGCCGGCCTCTCGGTGTCGCGCGTCGGTGGCGCGGCACAGACCAAGATCATCAAGAAGCTCGGCGGCGGTGTGCGTCTGGCCCTTGCGCAGTACCGCGAGCTGGCGGCCTTCGCACAGTTCGCCTCCGATCTCGACGAGAGCACCCGCAAGCAGCTCGAGCGCGGCCAGCGCGTCACCGAGCTGATGAAGCAGAAGCAGTATTCGCCGCTCTCCGTGGCGGAGATGGCGGTCTCGCTGTTCGCCGTCAACAACGGCTACCTGGACGACGTGGACATCAAGAAGGTCGTGGACTTCGAGCACGCCCTGCACAGCTACGTGCGCGCCAGCCATGCCGACCTGCTCGCCCGCATCAACGAGCGCGGCGAGTACAACGACGAGATCGAGACGAGCATGCGCAAGGCGGTCGAGGACTTCAAGGCGAACCACGCCTGGTGATCCGGGCCGACCGCACCCCCAACACTGAGCAACCGGACGACGGCACTCGCAACGATGGCAGGCGCAAAAGAGATACGCAGCAAGATCAGGAGTATCCAGAATACTCAGAAGATCACCCGGGCGATGGAGATGGTCGCGGCCAGCAAGATGCGCAAGGCACAGGAGCGCATGCTGGCGACGCGCCCCTATGCCAACAAGATGCGCAACGTGATCGGCCATCTGGCGCTGGCGCATCCCGAGTACCGCCATCCCTATCTCACTCGAGCGCGAGGTCGCGCGCGTCGGCTTCGTCGATCATTTCCACCGACCGCGGGCTGTGCGGCGGCCTCAACATCAATCTGTTCAAGACCGCCGTGCTGGCCATGAAGCGCTGGAGCGAGCAGGACGTCGGCATCGATCTGTGCACCATCGGCACCAAGGCCGGCACCTTCTTCAAGCGCCTCGGCGCGAACATCGTCTCGCGCACCACCCATCTGGGCGATGCACCGCGCATCGCCGACCTGATCGGCACCGTCAAGGTGATGCTGGACGCCTACGATGCCGGCACCATCGACCGTCTGTTCCTGGTCTACAACGACTTCGTCAACACCATGACCCAGCGCCCGCGCATGGACCAGCTGCTGCCGATCCCGCCGGCGCTGGACGAGAAGCTGCGCCACCGTTGGGACTACCTGTACGAGCCCGATTCCAAGGAGGTCCTGGATGGCCTGCTCATGCGCTATATCGAGTCGCTGGTGTTCCAGGGCCTGATGGAGAACATCGCGAGCGAGCAGGCCGCGCGCATGGTGGCCATGAAGAGCGCCTCGGACAATGCCGGCGAGCTCATCAACGAGCTGCAGCTCGCCTACAACAAGGCGCGCCAGGCGGCCATCACCCGCGAGATCTCCGAGATCGTGGGCGGCGCGGCGGCGGTGTAACGCATTCCGATTCGCGCACCCCGGCGGCGCGCGAGTCAGCAAATCCCTGGAGGAGTGGACATGAGCTCTGGCAACGTAGTGGAAGTCATCGGCGCCGTGGTCGACGTGGAGTTTGCGCGCGACTCCGTGCCCAAAATTTACGATGCGCTGAAGATTCCCGATGCCGAGATCACGCTCGAAGTCCAGCAGCAGCTCGGCGACGGCGTGGTGCGCACCATCGCCATGGGCTCCACCGACGGCCTGCGCCGCGGGCTCAAGGCCAGCAACACCGGCGGGCCGATCTCGGTGCCGGTAGGTAAGCAGACGCTGGGGCGCATCATGAACGTGCTCGGCGAGCCGGTGGACGACAAGGGCCCGGTCGGTGAGGATCAGCGCTGGCCGATCCACCGTCCCGCACCCACCTTCGCCGAGCAGGCCGCCAGCGTGGAGCTGCTGGAGACCGGCATCAAGGTCATCGATCTCATCTGCCCGTTCGCCAAGGGTGGCAAGGTGGGACTGTTCGGCGGTGCGGGCGTGGGCAAGACCGTGACGCTGATGGAGCTGATCCGCAACATCGCCGTCGAGCACAGCGGCTACTCGGTGTTCGCCGGTGTCGGCGAGCGCACCCGCGAAGGCAACGACTTCTACCACGAGATGAAGGAAGGCGGGGTGCTCGACAAGGTGGCGCTGGTCTACGGCCAGATGAACGAGCCGCCCGGCAACCGCCTGCGCGTGGCGCTGACCGGCCTCACCATGGCCGAGTTCTTCCGCGACGAAGGCCGCGACGTGCTGCTGTTCATCGACAACATCTACCGCTACACGCTGGCCGGCACCGAGGTCTCGGCCCTGCTCGGGCGCATGCCCTCGGCGGTGGGCTACCAGCCGACGCTCGCCGAGGAGATGGGCGTGCTGCAGGAGCGCATCACCTCCACGCGCACCGGCTCCATCACCTCCATCCAGGCGGTGTACGTGCCGGCCGACGACCTGACCGACCCGTCGCCCGCCACGACTTTCGCCCACCTCGATGCCACTCTGGTGTTGTCGCGCCAGATCGCCGAGCTCGGCATCTACCCCGCGGTCGACCCACTGGATTCCACCAGCCGCCAGCTCGACCCGCTGGTCATCGGCCAGGAGCACTACGATACGGCGCGAGCGGTGCAGGGCACGCTGCAGCGCTACAAGGAGCTCAAGGACATCATCGCCATCCTGGGCATGGACGAGCTTTCCGAGGAGGACAAGCTCACCGTGTCGCGCGCGCGCAAGATCCAGCGCTTCCTTTCGCAGCCGTTCTTCGTCGCAGAAGTGTTCACGGGCACGCCCGGCAAGTACGTCCCGCTCAAGGAGACCATCCGCGGCTTCAAGGCCATCGTCAACGGCGAGTACGATCACCTGCCCGAGCAGGCGTTCTACATGGTGGGCGGGAGTGGAGGAAGCGGCCGAGAAGGCCAAGAAGCTCTGAGCGGTTCGGGGCGCGGGCGGAATTCTGCCGGGAGAGCATCTAGTATATGGCCATGACCATCCACGTCGACATCGTCAGCGCCGAGTCGGAGATCTTCTCCGGCGCGGCGGAAATGGTGTTCGCGCCCGCGGAGATGGGCGAGGTGGGCATCGCGCCGCGCCACGCACCGTTGCTCACCCGGTTGCGTCCCGGCGAAGTGCGGGTCCAGACCGCACCCAACGACGAGCAGTCGTTCTACGTGTCCGGCGGCATTCTCGAGGTGCAGCCACACGTGGTCACGGTGCTGGCGGATACGGCGCTGCGCGCCAAGGACATCGACGAGGCGGCGGCCCTGGAAGCCAAGCAGCGCGCCGAGCAGGCGCTCGCCGACCGCAAGGCGGACATCGACTACGCCAAGGCGCAGGCCGAGCTCGCCGAAGCCGTCGCACAGCTGCGCACCCTGCAGACGCTGCGCAAGAAGCTGAAATAGTCCGGGCACGAACGGCAGAGGTGGTGGATCGCCCGAAAATATCACCGGCCGGTCAGCGGCGGGTCGGTAAGCGAAGGGATCGCAGGGAAGGTCTGGCATTCTCGACGATCCCTGAACGATGACACACACGCCGCCGGCCTATCCCCGTTCTGGCGGTTTCTCGCTCGCCCTGGCTGGGCATTCACTCCGGTGGTAGCTGGGGCAGACACTTTCGCTCCAGCCTGGCGCCAGGACAGCTGCGAATTGCGCCAGCTTCCGGGATACCGGTTAGATTTCGGGCCGGGGCGTTGCCGGCAGACGGCACGTGATCCCGGGCTGCAGCGTGCAGGCGCGGCGCTGATACAACGTCGCAACCCGCGGAGCCATGACCCATGAGCAGCGCCGCCATCTCAAAGGACAAGCTCGTCTCCTTCAGCTACGTCATCCATGACCCTGCCGGGCACGAGCTTGAGCGCAGCGACCTGCCGCTCACCTACGTGCACGGCGCCAACAGCGGTTTGATCGAGCGCGTGGAGGAGGCACTGGAGGGCTGCTCCGCCGGGGACACGGTCGCCGTCACCCTGGACCCCGAGGACGGCTTCGGCCCGCACGATCCCAGCCTCACCTACACGGACGACCTGGAGAACGTTCCGCACGAATACCACCGGGTCGGCGCCGAGGTGCAGTTCGAAAACGAGAGCGGCGACGTGCGCACCTTCGTGGTATCCCGGATCGAGGGCGGGAAGCTGACCGTCGACGGCAACCACCCGCTGGCCGGCAAGCAGCTCACCTTCCGCGTGACCGTGCTGGAAGTGCGCGACGCCACCCCCGCGGAAATCGCCGCCGGCGGCGTCGGGCGGCCGGGTATTCACTGAAGGGCAGCATCACGCTGCGAGCCGAGCGGGTGGCTGGTGGATGCGCGCAGTGAACATATAGAAGTAGGGTGGATAAGCGCAGCGCATCCACCACTAACCGACCACGCCCCCGAGCATGGCAAGCGCAGCGCATCCACCACTAACCGACCCCGAGCATGGCCAGTCGCAGCGCATCCACCAGACCCGTGGGCAATAGGTCGGCACATGCGGGAGCGCAAGGGTCGGGAGAGAGGGAAGCATTGTCCGGCGGTCCGGCACACCCTTCGCTCCTAGTCCTGCTCAATAGTCAAGCCGACCCCAAGCTTGTAGAAGTGTCGCTTCGGGGATGGCCCGCAGTGGGTGTGGCATAGGCCGGCATGGGCATCCGAATACCCGAAAAACGGGGTTCCAACCCAGAAAGCGAACCGGATCAAAAGTTGTAGCGCTTTCTAAGTTTATTGGCGCATCGATCAGGTCACCCTAACACTTTGGCGAAATACGAAAATGCCGCGAGCAGCGGGGCAGTCAGCAAGGGGAACACCAATGTCCAACTCGAAACTGGAGCGTCGGCCGTGGCGCTGAGCATCGTGGTACTCGCCGCGGGACAGGGCACCCGCATGCGCTCCGCGCTCCCCAAGGTACTGCACACGCTCGCCGGCCGACCGTTGCTCGCCCACGTCGTAGAGACCGCGGTCGCCCTCGGCGCCGGTGAAATCCACGTTGTCTACGGTCACGGTGGCGACCAGGTGCCGGAGCAGCTGGGCGACCTCCCGCTCCAGTGGGTGCTGCAGGAGCGTCAGCTCGGCACCGGCCATGCCGTGCAGCAGGCGCTGCCCGGCATCCCTGACGAAGACACCGTCCTGGTGCTGTACGGCGACGTCCCCCTGATCACCCCCGCCACCCTGCAGCGCCTGCTGGCCGGCGCGCAGGACGGTTCGCTCGCCCTGCTCACCGCCGAGCTGGAGGACCCCACCGGCTACGGCCGCATCGTGCGTGATCGCGAAGGCCGGGTGACACGCATCGTCGAACAGAAGGACGCCACCGGCGCCGAGCGCGCCATCCACGAGATCAACACCGGCATGCTGGCCGCGCCCGCGGCGCGCCTGCGCGGCTGGCTCGCGACGCTGGACAACCGCAACGCCCAGGGCGAGTTCTACCTCACCGACATCATCGAGCGTGCCGCCGCCGAGGGCGTGCCCGTGCGCACCAGCGCCCCGTACGATCCCTCCGAGATCCTCGGCGTGAACGACCGCGTGCAGCTCGCAGACCTCGAGCGCCGGTACCAGCAACGCGTCGCCGGGCAGCTGATGCGGGAAGGTGTGACCCTGCTCGATCCCGCGCGCTTCGACGTGCGCGGCGCGGTGAGCGCGGGCCAGGACGTGGTCATCGACGTGAACGTGGTACTGCAGGGCACGGTACGCCTCGGCGACCGGGTGCGCATCGGCGCCGGCTGTGTGCTGCGCGACGTGGACATCGGCGCGGACACCGAGATCCAACCGCATTGCGTGCTCGAGGACGCCACGGTCGGCGAGCGCTGCCGCATCGGCCCGTTCTCCCGAGTGCGCCCCGAAACCACGTTGGCCGCCGACGTGCACGTCGGCAACTTCGTCGAGATCAAGAAATCGACCGTCGGTGAGGGCAGCAAGATCAACCATCTCAGCTACGTGGGCGACACCGGCGTGGGCGCACGCGTGAACATCGGTGCCGGCACCATCACCTGCAACTACGACGGCGCCCACAAGCACCGCACGGTCATCGAGGACGACGTCTTCATCGGCTCCGACACCCAGCTCGTCGCCCCGGTCACCGTCGGCGCCGGCGCCACCCTCGGCGCGGGCACCACCCTCACCCGCGACGCCCCGCCCGGCCAGCTCACCCTGAGCCGCGCCCCCCAGCAGACCATCCGCGGCTGGAAGCGCCCCAAGAAGTAGGCGCGCCCCGGGGACAAACCGCCGGGATACGGTCCCCGCAGGCGGGCAAAACCACCCCTAGGGTGCGGCCCCCGCACGCGGCCAATAAACCCGCTCGCGTAGCGAGCGACCATAAACCATCCCATGGTAGACCAGCCGCTCCATCCCGGTGCATGACGAACCGCAACCGCCCCACGCTTGCACCGCCCTCGCGGCGCGATCCCGCGAGAAACCTGGGCCCCGACCCCTGACCCCACACCCCGACGCCAACCCCGACATTCCGGCAGGCGCCCCAATCCGTTAAGCTCATCCAACGTCCTGGCGCGGCCCTCGGGCCCTTTTCGCCCAACCGCCAGGCTGGGAGGAATCGATATGTGTGGCATCGTAGGTGCGGTGGCGCAACGCGACGTGGCGCCGATTCTGATCGAGGGACTCAAGCGGCTGGAGTACCGCGGTTACGACTCGGCAGGCATTGCGATCTTCAACGAGCACACGGCGCTCGAGCGCGTTCGCACCACCGGCAAGGTACGCGAGCTGGAGGCGGCGTTGACGCGCACGCCGCTGCTGGGCGCCACCGGCATCGCCCACACGCGCTGGGCCACCCACGGCCGGCCGACCACCAGCAATGCCCACCCCCACGTCAGCAACGAGACCGTGGCCGTGGTGCACAACGGCATCATCGAGAACCACGAGGCGCTGCGCCAGCAGCTGCGCGGGTTTGGCTACGAGTTCACTTCCGAGACCGACACCGAGGTCATCGCCCACCAGGTGCACTATCACCTGCAGCGCAGCCCGGACCTGTTGCAGGCGGTGCTCGCCACCGCGCAGGACCTGATCGGCGCCTTCGCCATCGCCGTGATCAGCACCCACGAGCCCCACCGCATGGTGGTCGCGCGCCGCGGCAGCCCGCTGGTGATCGGCATCGGCATCGGCGAGCACTTCGTTGCCTCCGACGTCTCGGCGCTGATCCCCGTCACCCAGCGCTTCCTGTTCCTGGAGGACGGCGACGTGGGCGACCTGCGCTCCGACGGCATGACCCTGTACGATGCGACGGGCGCCGTGATCGAGCGACCGCTGCATGTCTCCGAGCTCACCGCCGACGCGGTGGAGCGCGGCGAATACCGCCACTACATGCAGAAGGAGATCTTCGAGCAGCCGCGCGCCATCGCCGACACCCTCGAAGGGCGACTGCACGGCAAGCGCGTGCTGGAGGCCTGCTTCGGTCCCGGCGCCGAAGCGATCTTTGACCGCGTGAAGGCGGTGCAGATCGTCGCCTGCGGCACCAGCTTTCATGCCGGCATGGTGGCCCGCAACTGGTTCGAGGGCCTGGCCGGCATTCCCTGCCATGTGGAGGTCGCAAGCGAATTCCGTTACCGCCATCCGGTGCCGAACCCCGACAGCCTGTTCGTGACCATCTCGCAATCGGGCGAGACCGCCGACACCCTCGCTGCACTGCGCGGCGCCAAGCAACAGGGCTTCGGCCCCTCGCTCGGCATCGTCAACGTGCCGGAATCCTCGCTGGTACGGGAGTCCGACCTGGTGCTGATGACCCGCGCCGGCCCCGAGATCGGCGTCGCTTCGACCAAGGCCTTCACCACCCAGCTCGTCGCCCTGCTGCTGCTGGTCGTGGCGCTGGGCCGAAGGCACAAGCTGAGCGCGGAGCGCGAGGCCGATATCGTGCGCCAGCTGCAGGCCCTGCCGCGCTGGATCGAGCAGGTGCTGCAGCTCGACGGCACCATCGAGGCGCTCTCCGAACGCTTCGCCGACAAGCACCACGCCCTGTTCCTCGGCCGCGGCGTCCAGTACCCGGTGGCCATGGAGGGTGCGCTCAAGCTCAAGGAGATCTCCTACATCCACGCCGAAGCCTATCCCGCCGGCGAGCTCAAGCACGGCCCGCTGGCGCTGGTCGACGCCGAGATGCCGGTGATTGCCGTCGCCCCCAACGACGCGCTGCTGGAAAAGCTCAAATCGAATCTCGAGGAAGTGCGCGCCCGCGGCGGCGAGCTCTACGTCTTCGCCGACCACACCTCCGGCGTCGACGCCAACGAGACCGTGCACGTCATCGAGGTACCGCCCTGCGGCGAAAACGTAACACCGGTCATCTATACCATTCCGCTGCAGCTGCTTGCCTACCACGTCGCCGTTCTGAAAGGCACGGACGTCGATCAGCCGCGGAATCTGGCAAAGTCGGTGACGGTGGAGTAGACCCGACAGTTGCCTGTAGATTACGGGGACAGTTTACTCATTGGGTCTCTGCTCGAGCTTACTGCCAGTTTGGTTTTCTCCCGCGCCTCGCAGGCCGCAGCGATCTGCCCGTGATGCTCTCGGCCAGTTCGATGAATCCGGCGGAGCCGGCGGGGCGTCCTGTGCGCGTATGTTCTCGGATGCGGGAGACGGTTTCCGGCTCATCGCTGCTCGCCAGGAACTCGGCCCAGTCGCTGACGCGATCCAGCAATGGTCGGACAGTGACCAGGGCGTCGTCGAAGCCGCGTAGATGCGCGCGTGCGCTTGACCACGGCCAGTCACCGGCATGACCGGCAAGGCCTGCCTTGACTGGATTCTGCTCGATGTATCTTACGGCGGTCACAAGATGAAGTTCGTCCATGGGAAACGAGTGGAACCGCTCCTGCCACAAGTGTCCGCGCCAACCTTCCCCGTAACAATGGGAGACGTACCACGGTTTTCTGCGACGGTTTTCTGCGCGGTGCTCGAATCGATGGCAATGGACAAGTAAACTACTGAGCTTGAATATAGCCTGCACCGCCATCCTTTCGGCGAATCTGCCGGAGGAATAGGAGGGGACGTACCATGGGTTGTACTACGGTTTTCGAACTCGACATCTCGCCGACGGTAGTGCGCCGGTAATGTACTCAACGAACGGATTGCCTAGGCACTACGCAGTGCTAAGGAGTGGGGCCACGGTCGAGTCTGACACCATTGACCATTGATCGATCAACCGGCCGCTTAGCGATGCGCTGGGCTCGCCGCGGAAGGAGTTGCTCATGGGAGCCATTGGTGAGGGAATCGCAGCTTACGCCGAGCCGTTGTTCGAGCAAACCGACGGCTCCGTATCCCAAATGAACGGGGCGATGGCAGTTGCTCAGATGTGCTGGAACCTCGCGCTCGTGCCAGAGGGCGAGCGGGACGCAGTACTCGCCCAGATGAAGCCTACATTGGAGATGACGGAAGACGAGTTCGCCGAATTCCGGCAGACCATCGTCCTTCCAATGATTCAGCGTCATCGCGAGATGTTCCCAAGGCTGCACGTGCGTTCAAAGCAAATATCGCACACGGCGAGTGTCGTGTCTCGGCCGACGAAGGAGTACCCAAGAACGGGTCGCAACGCGTTTTGTCCGTGTGGGAGTGGACGCAAGTACAAGCTGTGTTGCGGCGGGTAAAAATGCAGTTGTCCACTGACGGAAGCTACTCAAGGATGAGTATCTATGCCGAGACGCTCACGCATCACGTTGGCGGGCGTTCCGCTGCATCTGATCCAGCGCGGTAACAATAAGCAAGCGTGCTTCTTCGCCACGGAAGACGACAAGCGTTACCTGAAGTGGCTGTGCGAATGCGCTGACGAATCCAGGTGCGAGATTCACGCCTACATGCTCATGACAAACCACGTGCACCTGCTGATCACGCCGCACACTCGGGGGCCGTGATGAAGCGGCTCGGTCAGCGTTACTCGAGAGCGCAGATACAGCGAGATTTCCCGATCGAACGACCGCATCAACTTAGGAAGATCGCTGGCAACCGGTAGCTGTGTCCCGGCGGCGATGAACAGGCCGGTCAGGATTGTCTGGTGGTTGTTGGCGAATAGGCAGTATAAACCACCCTTTTGGTGGCTCGCAGCGGGCAGTCTCGCCTGATCGGCGTCGACACCTCCCATCGGCAGGCCGCTCCTGCTCGCGCATCGGTGCTCAGGTTTGCGTCACGGTCCCCGAATTCGCCTCGGCAATGGGTTTGCCAGCACACTTCCCCCCTCCTGCCGGTTTTCTGGACGGGCGACGCCGTTGCCGCGCCGTGGACGGCAAGGCCCCAACCGGGGGGCATCGTGGAGTTATAATAGCCCTTCTCGTCGAACAGCCCCCGCTGAGGCGGCGCCCGGCACGGCGGCCGCCGGGTAGCTTCAGGCTCAGCTCCTTTCGCATTCAGGTGAGTCAGGATCTTCTCGATCCCCACGGGTCTTCGATGCTCGCGATGATCCGTAATGCCCCGCCGCAGGCCGGGCAAGTCTCGATGTCGGTCCCGAAGACCCGCTTGAGCCGTTGGCCCAGAGCCTGCCCCGGACTTGATCCGGGGTAAGCGCGGCGCGGCGTTCCGCCGCTGTCGGTTCATCCAGATCCGCAGCCGTGGCACGCTGACCACCCCTGCCCCGCTTGGCCGGTGTCACCCGCGCGCGGTGTTTGCTGTCGGTTTGCGGATCAGGCAACGCAGGGCTGCGCGTGCGGCGTATCCCACCTCCGCGCTTGCGCCGTTCACGCGGGGGATGTCGACGGGAATCAGGCCGACATCGCGTCGAGGGGCAGATGGACGGCTGCCTTGTGAATCGCAAACCAAGGGATGTTTGCTCGATCGGAGCAAAAAGTTGGTTTATCCTGCATACGGTTCTCCAGCAGGCGCAAGGCCGACTACGAGGCCTATCTGGCAATTGACGTCAACGGCGGCTGCGTCCACCTCATTCTTGCGGCGCTGGAGGAACTGTCCGGAGACCCCGTCCTTAACGAGAGAGCCCACGATGAAAAAGACCACCGTCCTCGCCCGGGCCGCTGTCTGCGCCGCCTTGTGCGCCCCCGCGTTCACTTTCGCCGCCGGCACCGCCTCGGCGCAGACCTACACCAAGGCCCAGTTGCAGCAAACCTACTCCTCGTACCTGAGCACCGAAGGCTTTCGTCCCGAGCTCACGCCCAGCGGCAACGTGCGCTTCAAGCGCGAGGGCCGCTCCTACGTGATCATGGTCGACGAGACGGACCCCACTTTCTTCAACCTGGTGCTGGGATTCGCGGAAAAGGACAAGAGCCCGCAGGCGCGCGCGCGCCGGCTGGAGGGTTGCAATACCGCCAGCGCCGAGGTCAAGGTAGTCAAGGCTTATCTCGACCGCGACGGCGACCCGACTTTCAGTTCCGAGCTGTTCCTGACCGAACCCGGTGAGTTCAAGACCACCCTGACGCGGCTCCTGAGCGCGATGGACAGAGCTTTCGAAAAGTACAGAAGGAAGGTCGCTGAGTTCCGTTGAGAGGACAGGCCACCGCCACGTGGCTGGCGGCAGTGGCCGTGCCGATTACGGGGACAGTTTACTCATTGGGTCTCTGCTCGAGCTTACTGCCAGTTTGGTTTTCTCCCTCGTCTCCCAGGCCGCAGCGATCTGTCCGTGATGCTCTCGGCCCGTTCGCTGCGCGGCAGGTCTTCAGCGCGACAGACAGGGTCGATTCATCAAGGCTGTCACCGCTTCCGATCCGTATGGCCAATATCGCCCAAGGGGGCGGCCTGCGTCGCGCCGCGCAGCTCCTTGCGCAGGTTCTGGTGCGGGAACGGCTGCCGGGGAACGGGCAGGTCGAGGAAAGGACATAGCGTTTCCCAGCCTTCCCCGTCGCAGATGCGCATCCGACTTTCGCGACCGGCGAAATAGCGCGCCACGTCGGCGTGATGGCGCTCGTAACCGGCGATCATCTTGTCGCAATCGAAGCCAACACTCTCGTAGATCAGCATCCGGCGCTGTGCGGGAATGTCGTCCTCTGGCCCACACGGGTTGGCGAATACCGATTACCGGGGACAGTTTAATCATTACTCATTATTTCTCTGCTCGAGCTTGCTACTGCCTGGTTTTCTCCGGCGCCTCGCGAGGCCGCAGCGATCTGTCCGTGATGCTCTCGGCCAGTTCCAGGAATCCGGCGGAGCCAGCGGGGCGATCTGTGCGCGTATGTTCTCGGATGCGGGAGACGGTTTCCGGCTCATCGCCGCGCGCCAAGAACTCGACCCAATCGCTGACGCGATCCAGCAAAGGTCGGACACTAACCAAGCTGTGGTCAAATCCTCGTAGGTGCGCGCGTACGCTTGAGCACGGCCAGTCATCGGCACGTCCGGTGAGGTCTGCCTTGACCGGGTTCTGCTCAATGTATCTTGCGGCGGCCACAAGTGAAGCTTGGCCATGGGAAAGGAGTGAAACCGCTCCTGCCACAAGTGTCCGTGCCAACCTTCCCTCAGATTGACAAGGCGTGTGTAGCGACGATAGGCGTGCGCCAGCGCTTCGCGCAGCCCGTCGAGGCGCTGTGGAACCAGGACAAGGTGCACGTGATTGGCATCCGGGAGTATGCCCAGCTGGGGAATAAGTAAACTGTCCCCGAAATTCAAGTATCCTTTGGAAGTTTGCCGCAGCGGAGCAGCGGGCACCGGCGGGAAGCGTCGAGTCAGACGGCTTACCTTTCCGCTGCGCTCCAAGGCAAGCCGCGGCTCAAGGCAAGGTCTAGGCCGCCATGGAAGTCCAGCGCGCTCACAAGAATCTTCGAATCTTCGCAGGTGTTTTTCTCGTGGCGGTCATTGCCGCGGGCGCAGTGGCTCTCGTGCCTTTCCAGGGTTGGATCGCCGAAGTGAAAAGGCTGCCATCCGAAGATGCGCAACGCCACTTGCTCACTGTGTTCGTCTGGCTTATGGGTACCGGTGGTTTTGCCGTCTTCTCGTTGGGGATTTACCTGTGGCACATTGGCACTCGCATATGTGCAGCCCGACGGTTTCCTCTCCCTGACTCGCGTGTCATTCGCGACACGGTGATCCTTCAGGAAGCAGCGGCTGTTTGGCGTGGCCGATTCCTTCAAGCAACTGGTGTCACGCTTATGGTTTGCGTGCTTGGCCTGTTGCTTTTCTCTTGGCGGCTGTACTCCGTGCTTACATCCCATGCGGCCTAATTGGCGGTCGCGGATTACGGGGACAGTTTACTCATTGCTTCTCTGATCGAGCTTGCTACTACCTGGTTTTCTCCCGCGCCTCGCAGGCCGCAGCGATCTGCCCGTGATGCTCTCGGCCAGTTCGATGAATCCGGCGGAGCCGGCGGGGCGTCCTGTGCGCGTATGTTCTCGGATGCGGGAGACGGTTTCCGGCTCATCGCTGCTCGCCAGGAACTCGGCCCAGTCGCTGACGCGATCCAGCAATGGTCGGACAGTGACCAGGGCGTCGTCGAAGCCGCGTAGATGCGCGCGTGCGCTTGACCACGGCCAGTCACCGGCATGACCGGCAAGGCCTGCCTTGACTGGATTCTGCTCGATGTATCTTACGGCGGTCACAAGATGAAGTTCGTCCATGGGAAACGAGTGGAACCGCTCCTGCCACAAGTGTCCGCGCCAACCTTCCCGCAGATTGACGCAGCGCGTGTACCGACGATGGGCGTGCGCCAGCGCTTCGCGCAGACCGTCGGGGCACTGTGGAACCAGGACGAGGTGCACGTGATTCGGCATCAGGCAGTATGCCCAGCATGCCGTCGCGCACTCGGCGCAACTTTCCGACAAGAGCTTCAGATAATGACGGAAGTCCTGATCCGAAAAGAAGACCTTTTGACGGCGGTTGCCACGCTGGGTAACGTGATGCGGGTGTTCGGGCAAAACCACCCGGGGTAATCGCGCCATGACGTTCCTCCCTGAACTGTCAGTACGCAGTCTAATCACCAACTGTATGTCCGCTGCGAAGAATAAGTAAACTGTCCCCGAAATGCTTAACCTTTCGTTTCCTCCGTGGCGGCCTTGCTGGCGGGTTTCTGCTCGGTGGATGACGTGGCTGCCTTCGCCGCGGCTTTTTCCGCTGCGGGTGCCGCTGCCAGCAAGGTACGGTGCTCGGCGGCGTCGAGCAGCGGCTTGGCGGTATAGTCCGGAAGGCGGAAGTACTCGGGGCGGGTCGAGACCTTGAGGGCGTAGGCGTTGCCGTCCTTCATCTTGCCGATTCGATAGTCGATCTCCTTGCCTTCCTTTGCGGTCAATGAAACTTTCAGCAGAGGTTTGTCGAGCCCGTACTCCGGCTTGTCATCTTTTCCGAGCACCGCACCGATTTGCAGGTTCGCGAGCAGACCGGCGAGGTTGTCGGCGGCCTCGGCATGGAGGGTTTCGCCGGCCGCGGCGCCCGTGACCTGCCAGGTCGACTTGGCAGCGGTGGCGGTGCCCTTCGCGGCGGACGCAGAGTCCTTCGTTTCCGATGCCGGTTCGGTCACCCGCTGCAGGCGCAATCCGGCGACATCGATGGCGTGGATGTCGCCGGCCGGGATTTCCAGAACGGTGTTGTCGATCCACTCCTCGGCTTTGACGGGCACTTCATAGGTCGCCAAGTCCACGGAATAGATCGCATCCTGGTCTGCCGCGCGGGCATGGACCTGGCGCATGCCGGGCGAGGTGCCGAGGTACAGGGTGGCGAGCGAGCGATCACCGGCGGCAAGCGTAATTCGACGCTCGAAAGTCGCGTCAGCCACCTTGAACCGCGTCCTGTGCGCCCGAGCTGGTCGCGACGGGCAGTCCGTGCTGCAGTGCCGCGATCCGCTCGAGCAGCTCCTGCACCTTGTTGCCATCGGCGGGGAAATCCACCGCGTCCGGTACGCGCCAGATGCCGCCGGACCTGGCGAGCACCACCTTCGCATGGTCAGGCCCCTCTACCGTCAGGCGATCGACCTGGTCGGGCTTGACCGCGAGCAAGGGCCCTCGACTTCCCTGCGCCGACAGGTCGGGTCCGGTGAATACGAGCCCGATGGCCAGGATGAGCTGCGCGCCGAGCAGCACGGCGAGCAGTCGAATGGTTTTCTCCATGGCTCAGACCTCCCTGAGGATGCGTTGATAGCGCAGCCGGTCGTGAGCATCGATCCGGCGGCGCCAGGCCCACACGGCGAAAAGCCCGGCCAGCGCCAGAGCGTAGTTCAGGTATTCCCACATACGCTGGCGGCTCTCGGGAATCGGGGTCAATGTGCGGGCGAGCTGCGTGCGCCCGCGCAGGGCGAGCAGGCCGGGGTCCTCGAGCGACCAGTCGATCGCGTTCTGCAGGAATTCGAGCGGCTTGGTGTAGAGGGTGTTGAGTCCTTGCGACGCAAGCTCGAGCGCGGTGTCGGAGGCAAAGGTGTTGCTCGCGACCAGCACCAGCCGCGCCGACTCGGGCGAGCGTTCGATCACGCTGGTGATGGAGGGCTCGCCCTGATCGCCTTTCTTCGCGGCCTGCGCCTTCCCGCTGCCGGTCGCGTCGTCCTTGGCCCCATCGTCTTTTCCTGCCGACTTCATTTCGGGCGGCTTGGCCAGGGGGGACTCCTTCCCCTTATAGAAGGACTCGAAGCTTCCCTGCAGCGCCACGGCCAGGAGCTCCGGCTTGCGCTTGCCGGCGACGGAAAAGCCGGTATCCGGATAGACGCGGTAGTCGGGAACGACATCGAGGCTGTCCGACGTCCAGCTTCGTGGTGAGCTCCTGAGCAGCTTGGAAACGGTGCGGCTCTTGTTCTTTGCGGCGTCCACACTGATGGGGGAAGCCCAGTTGAGCGTCAGCTGGCCGAGCGATGCGGTGATGGGGTTGCTCCGATCGAGACTTGCGCCGCGCAGATCGGGGAACTGCGGATAGGGCAGCATGTGGATTTCACGCACCGGTATGCCGCCGATACTGCGCTGCTCGGGCACCGGCAGCGCGGCATTGCGCGGATCCAGAACCATGGACGCTCCGACATTCAGGCCGTAATGCGCCAGCCAATCCTCCAGCCCGGACTTTTCACGTGTCGCGGTGAGCGTGTTCGTCAGCTGCACGTCGAAGGGTGAGGTGGTCAGGACCACGCTGCCGCCGCGCATCAGGAACTGATCGATGGCGAAGCGCTGCTTGTCGTCGAGATCGCGGGGCGCCAGCACCAGCAGCAGGTCGGCGTCGCCGGGTACGCGCCCGTCCTTCAGGTCCGTGTGCTCGATGCGCGCGTTCTGCCCCAGCTCTTCATCGAGCATGCGGTAGCGCTCGCCGCCATGCACGAGGGTCTGCGGCGCCACCACGGCCACCGTCTTGAGGAAACCCGGAGTCAGACGCTGCAGCGCCGCGATCACGGCATGTTTCAGCGATGCCTTGTCGAGCGTCTCGGGCAACGGCACCTGGACTGTGTTTCCGGCGCCTTCCACCACCATGTAGAACCAGAATGGCCGGGGGTCCAGCAGACTCGCGATCTGGGGCGCAAAGCCATAGCGCTGCTTGAGGCTGCGTGCAAGCCGCCCGCCGTCGGCATCAGGATCGGCGAGCTCGATCTTGAGCTTGTCACCCGACTCCTTCTTGAGCTCGTCCAGCACGCTCGTGAGGTCGGCATGCAGCGAGCGCAACGACGCGGGCAGGCGGTCGTCGGGTGACAGGTAACCCTTGAACGTGACGGGGCTGTTCAGGGTTTCGAAGGGATTGCCTCCCGCCTGGTAGGAATTGACCACCTTGCGAATGGCGCTGGTGATGGCGTATTCGGGATCCTTCAACATCACGGTGAGATTGCCCTCGCCGCGCACCTTCACTTCGATCAGATCACGGTAACCCAGGGTCTGGTACTGATCGCCGTAGGCCACCGCGATGTCGAAATAGGAATTTACCACGGCAGCCTGATAGCGGTCGGCGGTCTGGAATGGCACCGGACGAATACCGTACTTGGCCGTAGCTTCTTCCTCCAGCGCCGGGTCGCGCTGTGGATCGACAAACTCCACGTGCGCGCGACCGCCGGCTGCCACGGCATATTCTTCGAGCAAGTCCTTGATCTGCGGCACCAGGGGTGCCAGCAACGGATGGGTCTTGGCCGAGAAGTAGCCGCGGATCAGCAGTGGTTCGCGCAGCTGTGCAAGCTGCTCACGGGTCGCCGCGGAAAGCGAGTAGAGGTGACCCTCTGTGATGTCGGCGCGCGCCCAGCCGATGGGTGCCAGCCAAAGGTTGGCGACGACGAAGTTCGCAACGGCGAGACCCGACGCCCAACCCCAGAGGCGATGGCGCCGGCTGCTTGGGTTACCCGCCCAGCGCAGCCGCTCCAGTCCGAACAGGTTGAGCGTCAGAAACACGCCCACGATGGAAAGGTAGTAGTAGAGGTCGCGCAGGTCGAGCACGCCGCGGGTGATCGACTCAAAGCGCGTGCCGGTGCCGAGCAGCGCCAGCAGCCCTCCGACGCGGTTGCCGAACAGCGTGGTCAGGGTGCTCGAGCCCAGCAGATAGAACAGGCCACAGACCAGCGTCGTGAGGATCAGCGCGACGATGGGATTGTCGGTGCGCCCGCTCATGTAGAGCCCGATGGCCACATAGGCCGCGGCGAGGAATACCGTGGCGAGATAGCCGCCCACCACCGGGCCCCAATCCAGCGGACCCAGCAGCGCGACCGTGATGGGCAGGGGCAGCGTCAACACCAGCGCCAGGATCACCAGCGCGAGCGCCGCGGTGAACTTGCCCAGCACCAGATGCAACGGCCGCACGGGCGCCGTGAGCAGGCTTTCCAGCGTGCCGGCGCGCCGCTCCTCGGACCACGAACGCATGGTGAGCGCGGCCACCAGAAAGATCAGCAGCAGCGGCAGCCATTCGAACAACGGGCGCACGTCGGCGATGTTGCGCGCGAAAAACGCCTCGACCCAGAAGAACACGAACAAGGTCACGGCCAGGAAGGCGCCCAGGAACAGATAGGCGGCCGGGGTGGCGAAGAAGCCGCGGAACTCCTTGCGGGCGATGCGAAGCACCTCAGCCATGGACCACCTCCTCGTTCACCTCCGCGAACACGGCCTCGAGATCGCGGCGCTGCGGTTGCAGGGCATGCAGCCTGATCCCGGCACGGGCGAGCGCCTGCGCCACCTCCGGTGCGGCGTTGGGTGGGGCCTCGATCCGGTAGCGCCGCCGCCCTTCCGCGGTGTCGCGCTCCTCCTCGACGCGCTTCACCGCTTCGACCCCTTGCAGCGTCGCCCGCGCGTCGCCCTCGACGCTGACCAGCAGGCCACCGGCATGCTGCAGGGCGTCGATGCGCGAATCCACTTTCAGCCTGCCGGTGCGCAGGATCAGCACCCGCTCGCACACGGCCTGCACTTCCTGCAGGACATGGGTGGAGACGATCACCGTGGCGCTCTCGGAAAGCTCGCGGATCAGATCCCGCATGTGACGGATCTGCGTGGGGTCGAGCCCGTTGGTGGGCTCGTCGAGGATGATGATGTCGGGCGCGTGCAGCAGCGCCTGGGCGACACCGACGCGCTGGCGGTAGCCGCGAGAGAGGGTCTGGATGGTGTCGGTCGCCTTTTCCTTCAGGGCGGTGCGCGCGATGGCCCCGGCCACCGCCTGATCGCGCTTCGACTCGGGTACCCCGCGCAGGGTGGCTACGTAGTCGAGGTAATCGATGACGGTCATTTCGAGCCACAGCGGGCAGTTCTCCGGCAGGTAGCCGATGCGTGCCTGGATGGCGCGGGTGTCGCGGCCGATCTGCAGCCCGTCGATGTCGATGGTGCCGGCGGACGGCTCCAGAAACCCCGTCAGCATCTTCATGATAGTGGTCTTGCCGGCGCCATTGTGTCCCAGCAGGCCCACGACCTCGCCACGGCCGATGCTGAAGCTGACATCGTCCACGGCGGTGAAATCGCCGTAGCGACGCGTCAGGTGTTCAACCTGGATCATGTGTGGTTCTCCTTTTCCGACCCAACAACCAACCCGGCCACGACCCGGCCGCTGTGGCCTGATCCAGTTCTCCGGGGACGACACGACCGGCGGAGCGAGCCGAAGCGCCTCCCGAAGTCCGATCGCAGCAGACTGAAGTCGCCCGCACTCCACCCCGGCGCATCGGACGGACCTTTCCGGTCCCGGGCGCCCGGGTTACCGCGCTGGTTTTAGGGCAAAGTGACAACGGCGAGCCGCCAAAAGTTCCGTTCGGCGATCGCGACCGAAGTGCGCAGGTGCCCGGAGGAGGAGTTCCGTTACCATGACGCAAGCGAGCGAAGGCGTGATCGTACCACCTCGTGCCGTGTCGTTCGTGTCCTGAAGCGTCGGGCGGCTCTCGTTCATTGCAGGAATGTGAGAGAAGGCCCCGGGCTGCGCAGCGCCCGGACGGCGTGGATGGCGTGCCGTCAAACAGGATCCGGCGTAGCCCGCCTCGATCTGATAAACCAGGGTGAGATAGTTGTGGCCGCGTCCATACTGGATCTCGTCCACGCCAATGGGCCGAATCGGACCGAGTTGGCGCTGTTGCAGCACCCCACTCGACGACGTACTCCACGGCCTGGCAGACTTTCTCACAAGAGCTATGAAAGCTTTGCGCGGGACATAGAATCAGATCTTGTTCCGTGCACGGTGGGATGCCAGACTGCACTTTACTCTCAGGTTCGCGGTTAAACGTTGCCGGGATAGTGAGCCATTCGTCGAGCGCCTGCAGCCGCAACGGCGGGACAAACGAGGGCCCAGGAGATCCCGCGCAGTCAACGTTTTTCGAACGGGCCCACAGTGGCCAGGATCTTATGTGGCGAAATGCTCGCCGAGCGCGGCAGACGCCATGAAGCCATCCAGCGGGTCCTTCTGGAGTACGGCTGCAACCTCTCGGAGACCGGTTGTGCAGTGGACTTTCAATATTCGACGACCAGCCGCATCGTGAACCGGGCGTACAGTGGGCTATGCACACATAGCAAGAACTGACCACTTCGCTGTGGCGCCTTCTGCGCGGGCTCCGGACGTGCAGCCGCACTTGATAGCGAAAGGCCCAGCGAAGGTTGATGCCGGCAGACGGAAAGTCGAGCCGCCGCAACTTGGGGGTGGAGGAAAGTGAGCCAATACAGAAGCAAGCTTCAGCCGTGGTTCGAGGCAAGGAAACGGTTCAAGCTCAGCCATGTCCAAATCCAGATGGCAAGGGAGCTGGGTATGAACCCAAGCAAATTCGGCTCTCTCGCGAACCATCGGCAGGAGCCGTGGAAAACCCCGCTCCCGGATTTTATCGAGGCATGCTACGAGAAAAGATTCAAACGCACACAGCCCGAAAATGTGCGCACTCTGGAAGAGATGATAAGAGCAGATGAAAATCGCAGGGCGCAGAAGCGTGAGAAAAAGGCACGCGCCCAATCAGGCGGTGCAGCCGACCCGTCCACCGTAGACATCGGAAAGTCAGGACTCGACCGATCCTCATGCGAGGGATGAATCCGTCCAGAAGTTCTGGTTCTAGCTCTCGGAATCGGGTGTGCATGTCGCCAGTCGTCGTGGCTGTGCTGATGCTTTCTTCTGGATGTTCGTCCCAGCAGCTCTATGCCACCGGTCAAGCCTACCAGCGCAACCAGTGCTACAAGATTCCAGACGACGCGGGGCGAGAAAGCTGCCTGGAAAGGGCCGGGAAAAGCTACGACGAATACAAACGGGAAACCGACGAGACTCGCGAATGAGGAATTGCGGGGACAGTTTACCCATTACTCACTTCGTTTTAGATCTAGGGTCGCTCCGGTTTCTCCCCGGCTGCCCATGCGGCAGAAATCTGCCTGGGAGTGGAGGGTCAGATCTGGAGTAGAGGGTCAGATCTTGTTTCGTGCATGGAGAGAGCGTGGACTCGCCGTCGACCCGGATAGAAGTTGCTGACGATCATCCCTTCCTGCGCGCCTCGATCGCTGCCCTCACTCGCTCGATCTCGCGTCGTTTGGCTTCCGGCGTGCCCCACTTGGGCTCGGTGGCCGTTCGGCCCGCGTTGGCTGTCCTTTGTTGTTCCCGCCACCGCGCAAGCTCGGCGCGCTGTTCGGCCTCCCGCTGTGCGCGCTCGCGCATGGCTTCGTCGCGGCGGGCAATGGCCCGTTCCGCGGCGATCGGCACCGTGCGGGCGGCCAGGTCGGCGAGCGCGAGGTACTCGTCGATGCGTTCCCAGACAACTTCGCAGGCGAATTCGTTGATGAACGGCAGGTTGAGTGCCTGGTAGATCGGCACCCAGGCCTCGGCTTCGCCTTGCTTGCGGCGAACGGAGAGCTTGGGGTTGAACTGATACCAGCCCAGCCCAACGCGCATGAACAGCGCGCGGTTATAGGCATAGTCACGCTCGACCTCGTTGCGGGCCAGCAGACTGGAAAGATGCTGCCGCTTGTTACGTTCCGGGCGTACCACATTGGTCGGCAGGTGTTGCCAGGCTTCCAGAATGGCCTTGGTATCGAAGGCGCCGTAGTGCTTGTGCTGCCGGTGGGTGAAACGCGACTTGAACAGCGCCCACAGGGTCTGCACCAGGAAGTATTCCGACAGGTGCCGGTCGATGCGTACCAGCCGCGTGCCGGTATTGACGTCGATGCCGGCTGGAGCGAGCAGTTCGTAGAGCACGGCGAAGGCACCGCGCGCGAACTGCGGGTCACGGAATGCCTCGCGCATCGCCCAGTGCAGCGCGTTGCAGCCAAAGTGATCGACGGCCTCGCGATCGGCTCCCCGTTCCAGCAGGGTCTCCACCAGAGGCACGTTGCCCGCTGCCGCGGCGGCCATGAGTGGCGTCTGGTTCATCGGCAGGCGATGTTCCAGACCGTGCTGGTCGCACTGGCGGACAATGTCCTTGAAGTGGCGGGCGAAGTACGGCGCATAGGTCTTGCGGCCCAAGGTCGTTCGCTGCCGGTGAAATCCCTTCGCCGCATCGAATCTCGCTTCCTGCATCAGGTAGGCTGCCAGTACCGGTTCGTCGTGGCACGTAGCGACGTCATAGAGTTGCGCCTTCGTCTTGTTGCCGGGGACCTGCTCACGGAACACCTTGACCAGCATCTCTCGCACCTTTGTTTCGTCGAACACCGGCCAGGGTACGGGCGTCTGTTTGAGGATGCTGCGACGAATGGCCTCGGCCTGTTCCTGCTTGCCTTGCAGCTCGAGCTTGCGCGCCTCCTTCTGCCAGTCCTCGCGCGTCGATTTGCGGGCATCTACCTTGACTTGCCCCGCCGGAGCCAGATCGAGCAGGCCAAAGATCGGATGCGACATGTCCGATTCGATGAGATAGAGATTCTTCACTGCGCGCGTCAGGGCCACATACAGCGCGTTGACGAAAAACTTGTAAGCCTCGAGCGATTTGTCGCTCTTGTCCCTGGCTCGCCGGTAATCCAGTGTGTGGTCCGCGAGATCCTTCTTCTCGACACCTTCCACGATGTCGGCGAAATCCGCGCGATGATCGGAGACGAAGCGGTACAGGACGATGTTCTCGTATTCCAGCCCTTTGGCCTCGTGGATCGAAAACAGGAGCGGCGTAGAGAAGTGCCTGCGCGCATCGGCCTTGTCCTCGTCGCGCATGACCAGCACGGCGAACTGGGTGGATTGGCGGATTTCCTGGTCGAGGTCCATCTTGACGCCGTCCTGATCCGCCAGCAGGGCGACCTGCCCGGGCTCACCCCCGACCGCCTGGACCAGGAAATTGCTCTCGCGGTCGACGGATCCGAAGCGCCGATGTTTGATCTTGAGCAGCGCATTGGCGACGCGCGTGGCCTCCAGACCGTTGCGAAAGTTGGCGGTCAGTACGCGTAGTTCCTGCCGTTCGGCCAGTTCCGGGTCGTGCCAGAACAGGCTCTTGACCTGCGTCCAGGAGAAGAAGTTGGGATGAACGATCTGGTTGGAGTCGCCGCAGAGTAGAAACTGACCGGGTTTTTTCAGCGTCTTCAGAATCAGCGCGAGCTGAACGGTCGTGATGTCCTGGACTTCGTCGATGACGACGAAATCATACCGGGGCGCGGCGAGTGGCTGCCATTCGTGGGCGACGAGGTTGAGGTCGTAGAGCTTCGCCTCGCGCAGCCAGGCGCGGTATTTTTCGAAAAGATCGTATAGTGCATCGCGCCGCTCCGTTGGGAAAATAGATTGACGCACGCCCAGTGCCCGATAGCCGTCCCGCGACAGGATGCCACCTGCACCCGCGGCGAGCACACCGCGAATCTCTTCGAAGGCCTGATGGCCGTCGACATGCTTGAACCCCTGGCGCATGTGGGCGAACCAGCCGGCGAAATCGCGCCACGTGGCCTCTCGCCCGGACGGTACGCGAATGGATTCGACGAACTCGCGGTAGGAGAGGAACGTCGCGTCCTGTCCCGGATGGTCGAAGCCGTTGGCATAGTAGAGATCGCGCGCGCTTTGGGCGAGGAATGCGGAGTGCGTGACGTAGAGCACCTCGCCTTCGGCGTGCTTGAGCTTCTCCAGCGTCAGCGCGGTCTTGCCACTGCCTGCGCTGCCCACCACGATCAGTGGCGGTGGCTGACGGTAGACCGCCTCCTGTGTGTCATCCAAGGAGAGGGGTTTGTCGAGCAGATGCACGGTGGTGCGCTGCGGGTGCAGGTAACGCAACGGCTGCGCTTCGCGCATGGCCTCCGTGGCATCGTAGTCGGGAACCTTCGACTCGTCGATGACAGCGCCACGCAGGAAGCGCGACCCGTCGTAGTCGTGATTGCGGATCACTTCCAGCATCAGGGCACAGACCTCATCGCCGTGGCGCACCAGCGAGAACAACAGCCGGTCGGTGTCATCGAGCTTCGCCCGGTAAAACTTTCCGTGGCTGAGATTGGCGAGCTTCTTGACCTGTGCCGTACGGAAGTCGCCGCGGGCAATGGCTTCCGTCACCTTGCGGTAGGCGACCTCGACGCGCGAGGCATCGAGACCGACGTATTCGAGTACTTTCACGCGGTTTCCCGGGCTGTCTGTTTCGAGGGTTCTTCGACAATGTTCGGCACATTATCGCGGACGGAGCGGCTGCCCTCAACGTGCATGTGGCGTCCGTGCAGGCGACCCGATTTGACAGCGCAGAAGTTGACGTTTCAGAAGCCTACGTCGAACTCTTCGATGTCGACACACTGGCCGGCGCAAATGACGGGTACCTTGACGCCGTCACAATTCCAGCGTATGCGGTTGTTGGCGTTGGCGTTGGCGTTGGCGTTGGCGTTGGCGTTGCGCGTAGCGCAGCTCGCAGTGATCAGGATATTCTAGCCCGGAAATCTCACCAGCCGGCCAGCGGCTGGTCGGTAGGCGAATGGATCGCACGGAAGATCTGACATTCTTCACGACCTCCGAACGATGACACACGGTTCACGCCGCCGGCCTATCCCGGTTCTGGCGGTTTCTCGACCGCCCCGGCTTGGACTTCACTCAAGGGGTTACGGCTACCCTTTTCGCTCCAACCCGGCGCCAGAACGGCTGCGAATTCCGCCAGCTCCCGGGATGCTGGTGAGATTTCCGGTCTAGTGGCGGAGCGGGTTGGGATGTCGCACTCGTTGGAATGGCGCCGCAACGATCAGACCCATCGTGAACGGGACGTGGGAGGTCTATGCACATAACAAGACCTGACCCCAACCTCCTTGACCCCAACCTCCTGACCCCAACCTCCGCTCGGAGCGTCAGCGCATGAAGCCTCGGATAACGCTCATCACTCTTGGTGTCGAAGATCTGGAAAGGGCGGTCCGGTTCTACCGTGACGGTCTTGGCCTGACGACGGAAGGCATTGTCGGCACAGAGTTCGAGCACGGCGCAGTCGCATTCTTCGACCTGCAGGACGGTTTGAAGCTCGCGCTTTGGCCACGAAAGAGTATTGCCCGCGATACGGGCATCGCGCTGGGTAGCCGAAATGCGACCGATTTCACCATTGGGCACAACGTCTCCTCGAAAGTCGAAGTCGATGTAGTGATGGAACAAGCCGGGAGAGCGGGTGCAGTCGTCGCAAGACCAGCGCACGAAACCTTTTGGGGTGGTTACGCGGGCTACTTCCAGGATCCTGATGGGCATCTGTGGGAAGTAGCGTGGAATCCCCAGTGGGTTGTCCGAGAGTGAGCTCGACCCGCATCAATCTCCCCGAACGCGCGCAGCGCTGACGTTTATCGCGCGCTTCTCGATCCGCGCGCGGTCGCGGTGTGGATGGTACCGGCGGGCATGAACAGCCACGTGCATACATTCGACGCTCGCGAAGGTGGCTCGTTCCGGATTTCGCTTACGTACGACGTCCCGACCGGGACAGGCAAGACGACCGCGAACACCGACACCTTCCATGGCCGCTTCGTAAAGCTCGTGACCAACGAGCTGATTGTCGAGGTCGTCGAGTTCGAGACCACGGAACCCCACCTGCTCGGCGAGATGACGATTACGATCACGCTCACCGATGCAGACGGCGGCACCGATGTCCTCGCCGTGCACGACGAGCTGCCGCGCGACCTGCCGCTCGCGGACAACGAGGCCGGCTGGCGGTCTTCACTCGCGAAACTCGCCGCGCTCGTCGAGGCGGACTAGCCCGAAAATCTCACCAGCCGGCCAGCGGCTGGAGGGCATGGATCGCAGGGAAGATCTGGCATTTTTCACGACCTCCCGAACGATGACACTCTGTTTACGCCACTGGCCCATTCCGGTCGTGGTAGTTTTCTCGCTCGCCCCGGCCTGGTTTTCAGCTCGCGTCGTCCGGGCAGTCACTCCGAAGAGCCTGCAAGGTTGCGCGAGACCGCTGAAGTGTGTCGAGCCTCGACCTGCCGCTGTCGCGGAATATCATCTCCCCCGGCTGCCGATTTCCGCTTCGACGAGCTTGTTGATGGCGATGATTGCCGCCTGGGTGCGGGTGGTCACGTCGAGAATCTTGTAGATCGATTGAAGATGCTTGTCCACCGTACGCGCACTGATGCCGAGTATGATCCCGATTTTCGCGTTGCTCTTGCCTTGGGCGATGGGTATGCCGGCATCAATTTCGATGTACTGATCATTTCCCGCGCGGAAATCAGCGAAGGTCCAGTTCCGGCTGCCGTGTGGCCGTTCGGCTCCGGAATGCTCGGGGTGTTCGGAATCGCGAGGCGCAGCAGGGCCGCAGCCTGAACCGTGCCCGCTTGCCATCGGCCGGGCCGGCACGCGCCACGGGCCTGGTCCGGATTTCCCGATGGCGGGGCTCGAGATCTGCCTGGGCCGCAGCCATGGCGGCGTGTCCCGCTGTGCATGCGGCGCTGCGATGATGCGCTTGCCGCCGCCCCTCACCCGGCCGCGGGGAATCGTCCTGCGGTAGCACGCGTCGCGCCATCGGTATGCGTCGCTTGCTTCGGTCGTTGAGGCCACGGCAGCCGTTGGTGGATTCGCTGCAGAACCATGGCGCGGATCGGCCAAGCACCCATATAATCGACGACAATGAGGGCGCACCCCGGCCATCCAAAGCACTGAAGGGCGCCAGGGTGTTTCATATGGCGAAAAAGTCACCACACAAAGCAACGGCAGCGGCCGTTCCGCCGCGTGGGCAACCCGACGCGGGGCCGCCCAGACCCCAGTGCCACGCCGGCATGAAGGATGTGTTCTTCCCTTCGGCACGAGTCGGGCGCGCCGATCCGGTGGCGGTCGTGAGCTGCCCCGTTCCATGATGGACGTCCCCGCGCTTCGCGTTCCTGCCGCCAATCCCGCAGCCGGCAAGCGTATCCTGCTGGTGGGCGGCGCCTTTTCCGGCATTACCAGCTCGGTCGCCGCGGCGCTGCGGGCGCGCGGCTGCGAGGTGATCGAACTGCGCCGCTCGCTGCGCCACTCGCGGCTGCGACCACTGTATCTTCTGCTCATGGCGGCACATGCCCTGCTCCTCTACCGTACGCAGTTCCGGCGCTATCTGCACCGCACCCCCACCGCAAACTGGGCGCGCCGTCGTGCCACCGAGGCTGCGCTCGCCCGCTGCCCGCCTGTGGACGCGGTGCTCGCCATGCAGGTCGAATCCTCGTGCTGGCACCCCCACAAGCGCCCTGGCGTGCGCTACGCGCTCCTCACCGACCATGTCAATCTGCTTTCCAAGCAGCTTCCCGATTACGGCTTCGAGATTCCGGAGAAACGCGTCAGCGCCGCCTGGAACCGCACCGAGCGCGCCATTCTGTCTGGCCAGGACTATGTGTTCGTCATGGGCGCCTACGTCGGCGAGTGCATCGCCGCGCAGTACGGGATCCCGCGGGAGCGCATTACGGTGGTACGCGCCGGGCCCAACCAGGATCTGGACGCCGGACGCGATGGCGTGCACAAGGATTTTCGGCAGCGCAATGTGCTGTTCGTCGGACTGGATGCCGAGCGCAAGGGCCTGCCGATGCTGGCGCAGGCATTTGCAAGGGTGCGGGAGGAGTTTCCCGACGCCTGTCTGCATGTCGCCGGCGTGGAAGGCGAGAGCGGCGCCGGCATCCACTACCATGGCCGGGTGGGCGGCCAACGATTGAAGGACCTGTTCTATTCCGCCCAGGTCTTCGTCCTGCCCTCCTACCGGGAGCCCTACGGCGTGGCGGTGGTCGAGGGCATGTGGGCCAAGACCGCCTGTATCGGAACACGCACCGGCGCGATGCCTGAAGTCATCGAGCACGGTGCCAGCGGCTATCTCATCGATCCCGGAGACACGGACGCGCTGGGGCGGCACCTGATCGAATTGTTTCGCGATCCGGCACTGATGGAGCGCATGGCAGAGCGCGGTTATCTGCTCGCCCGCCAAGGCTACGGCTGGGATCACGTCGCGGCGCAGATTACCGAGGCGCTGTTCGGCAATGTGAATGCCGTCGGGCAGGCGGCGGAGGTCGCGAGCGTGACCGTTGCGGAAGCACGGGGATGAAGGATGCGCGCCACAAACGCATTCTGGTGACCGGAGGCGCCGGATTCCTGGGCTCGCACCTGTGCGAGCGGCTGCTGGCGGACGGCCACGACGTGCTGTGTGTCGACAATTTCTATACCGGCACCAAGGACAACATCCTGCACCTGCTGCGGCACCCGCGCTTCGAGCTGATGCGACATGACATCACCTTCCCGCTCTACGTGGAGGTCGACGAGATCTACAATCTCGCGTGCCCCGCCTCGCCGATCCACTATCAGTTCGATCCGGTGCAGACCACCAAGACCAGCGTGCACGGCGCCATCAACGTGCTGGGTCTCGCCAAGCGCCTGAAGGTGCCGGTTTTCCAGGCATCCACCAGCGAGGTGTACGGCGATCCCGAGGTGCATCCGCAGACCGAGGACTACTGGGGCCGGGTCAATCCCATCGGACAGCGGGCCTGCTACGACGAGGGCAAGCGCTGCGCGGAGACGCTGTTCTTCGACTACCACCGCCAGCACGGTCTGACCATCCGGGTCGCGCGCATCTTCAACACCTACGGGCCGCGCATGCATCCCAACGACGGGCGGGTGGTGTCCAACTTCATCGTGCAGGCGCTGCGCGACGAGCCCATCACGCTGTTCGGAGACGGAAGCCAGACGCGGTCGTTCTGTTACGTCGACGATCTCATCGAGGGCATGGTGCGCTTCATGGAAGCACCGCACGAGCTTACCGGCCCGATCAATCTCGGCAATCCCGTGGAGTTCAGCATCCGCCAGCTGGCCGAGCAGGTCGTGGCGCTCACCGGCTCGCGTTCCGAGCTGGTGCAGCGTCCGCTGCCAATGGACGATCCGGCACAGCGCAATCCCGACATCGGCGCGGCCCGCCGCCAGCTCGGCTGGGAGCCCACCGTGAGCCTGGAGGAAGGGCTGCGCAAGACCATCGCCTACTTCGCCGAGCGCATGGACACCCCCGCCGGTTAGCCCGGGAATCCCACCAGCCGGCCAGCAGCTGGCCGGTAAGTGAATGGATCCGGGCTAGCCGACGGCTACCGGACCCCACCCCCTGTTGTGCCGGTACCAAGGTGCGGACCCCGGTATCGGACGCAACCGGCGCCCGAGCGCAGTCACCTCGAAACCGGCTTCCTTCCACGATCGATGAATGCGCGGCGGTAAACGCGAGCGCAGGATCCACGTGCCACTCGCGTACCCCATGGCGCCGGTGCGACAGGAAGGGACTTTGCACAGCACATATACTGTTTCTGCAGCCGGAAGGAACTCTATGAGCGAGGGCGCAGAGCAACGCATGCATGCGGCGGTGGACGCAATCTACCGCCGCGAGTCGCGTCGCGTCTTTGCGACCCTGATCCGGCTGCTCGGCAGCTTCGACCTGGCCGAGGAGGCGCTGCACGACGCCTTTCGCGCGGCGCTGGAACAGTGGCCGCGTGACGGCATTCCCTCCAATGCGCGGGCGTGGCTGGTCTCGACCGGCCGGTTCAAGGCCATCGACCGCTTGCGGCGCGGCGCGCGCTTCGACGCGCTGGAGGATGTCGCCGAGCGGGTCGAGGCACTCGCCGACCAGACTGCCGGCGCCGATGAAGAGGAGATCGAGGACGACCGGCTGCGGCTGATTTTCACCTGCTGTCATCCGGCGCTCGCTGCGGACGCGCAGGTCGCCTTGACGCTGCGCGAAGTGTGCGGGCTCACGACCGAAGAGATCGCGCATGCGTTCCTCACCGCTGCACCCACGCTGGCGCAGCGCATCGTACGCGCCAAGAACAAGATCCGCGCCGCGAAGATTCCCTATCAGGTTCCCTCTCCGGAACAGCTGCCGGAGCGGCTCGACAGCGTGCTGCGCGTCATCTACCTGGTGTTCAACGAGGGCTATGCCGCTTCTTCGGGCGATTCGCTGACCCGCCACGACCTGTCGGAGGAGGCGATCCGTCTGGCACAGCTCCTGGTCGGATTGCTGCCAGAACCCGAGGTCATGGGTCTGCTCGCGTTGATGCTGTTGCACGAATCGCGGCGAGCGGCGCGCGCCTCCGCAACGGGTGACTTGATCGTGCTGGAGGAACAGGATCGCTCGTTGTGGAACCGGGACCTGATTGCGCAGGGCAGCGCGCTGGTGGAGCGGGCGCTGTCGTCGCGACGCTTCGGCTCCTATACCCTGCAGGCGGCGATCTCGGCCGTGCATGCCGAGTCGCCCAGTGCCGGCGCGACCGACTGGGCGCAGATCGTCGGATTGTACGACGCGCTGATGAGCGTCGAGCCGACACCCGTCGTCGAGCTCAATCGCGCGGTGGCAGTGGCCATGCGCGACGGTCCGGAGGCCGGGCTCGCGGCCGTCGACACCATCTCTGCGCGGGGCGCGCTGGCCGATTACCGCCTCGCGCACGCGGCGCGCGCGGACCTGTGCCGGCGTCTAGGCAAGACGGCAGAAGCGCGGGCGGCCTACGAGCGCGCCCTGAGTCTGACGCGTCAGGAGCCGGAACGGCGATTCCTGCAGCGGCGGCTGCGGGAGCTCGGCGGCTGAGCCGTGGCTGCTCCGACAGCGCCGACGGTGCCACCCGACTTTCGGTGCGAAGTCCCGCAAATGCTCGTTCGATCCGCCGCGCAGGGCAAGCCGCGCCTGGGGACCGGTGGGAGATGCAGCTGCGCGCCCGCGCGCGGCGGTCGATCGGATTCGCGAGCCTGGAATCAAGGGCTCTGCATAGCCTGCTGTCGAAATTGCAGCAGGCCGTTCGACCAGTGAAGGATCCGGCTGCTCCGGCGCCCCCCGGAGACCCGGTTTTTGACCCGAAATGCAAAGGAGGATGCTGTCATGTCGCAAGTGAAGCCCATCCCGGAGGGGATGCACACTGTAACGCCACACCTGGTCTGCGCCGGCGCGGAGGATGCCATTGCCTTCTACACGAACGCCTTCGATGCAGTGGAGCTGGGTCGCATGCCGGGTCCGCAGGGCAAGCTGCTCCACGCCGCAATCCGCATCGGTGACTCCACCGTCATGCTGGTGGATGAATACCCGGAGTGGAATGCGCTCGGTCCCAAGTCGCTCAAGGGGACGCCCGTGACCATCCATCTCTACGTCGACGACGTGGACGCGGTCGTCGCGCGTGCCGTCGATGCGGGCGCGAAGATCACCATGCCCGTCGAGGACATGTTCTGGGGCGACCGCTACGGTAAGCTGGAGGATCCTTTCGGCCATTACTGGTCGGTGGCCACGCACGTGCGCGACCTGAGCAAGGAGGAGATGCAGGAGGCGGCAAAGAGGATTTGTGGCTGACCGTCCGCAAGCGGACGAGGCAACTTCCACGGCTCCGGGAAGGCGGCGTACGCCCGGGCGGTAAGCGTATGCCGCCATACCCGCTGCATAGACGAGGGGAGCGGACCATGAAATACCTCTGCCTGGTGTATCTCGATGAGCAGCGACTCGACGAGCTGCCGGACACCGATTGCGTGGACTACGACACGGCACTGCGGGAAAGTGGACACTGCCTTGCCTCGGAAGCCCTCCAATCCGTGCAGACTGCGACCACCGTGCGCGTGAGGAACGGAACGATGTCGGTCACCGACGGGCCGTTTGCCGAGACCAAGGAACAGCTTGCCGGGTTCTACCTCATCGAAGCCCGAGACCTGAACGAGGCCCTCGCGCTCGCCGCGAAGATCCCGCCCGCCCGGGTGGGGAGCATCGAGGTGCGGCCGATCCGAGCGATCCGCGAAACGGTTGCGGCGTCCGGATTGGCCCGTAACCGTTAGCGCGGAGATCTCACCGACCGGCCAGGGCGGCATCCGCACCCGTGCCCGGCCCCGGCAAATTCACCGGCGCCAGCCAGCAGTGGCGTTGCTCCGGCGCCGCGCGCGGTTTGGACGGCCTCACCTGCCGGTCGGTGCGCCGCATCCCCTCGCAATCGCCACCGGCCGTCCGGCCTCAGACGCCGGTCATCACTGCCTTCTTGCGTACCAGACGGCTGTCGCGGTAGTCAGCCACGGCCTGCTCGATCTCTTCCCGGGTGTTCATGACGAACGGCCCATACTGGACGACCGGTTCGCCGATCGGGCGACCCGCCACCAGGATGAAACGCGCGCCATGATCCTGGGCGCGCACGCCGACGCGATCGCCGGGCCCGAGCCGGGCGAGGGTGTGCAGCGGCACCGGCTGAGCGCCGAGCTGCGCGTCGCCCTCGAACACATACACGAACGCCGTTGCCTGGGGGTCCACGGAATGCGTGAAGCCGCCTCCCGGAGGCAATGCGGCGTCGAGGTACACCACCCCGGTGTTCGGATCCTCGATGGGACCACGGCTCCCGCCGAATTCGCCGCTGATGACCCGCACCCGTGCACCGTCCGCCCGGACCTCGGGAATCGCCTCGGGGCGGAACTCCTGGTAGGCCGGGTCGCTCATCTTCTGCGCAGCGGGGAGATTGATCCACAGCTGAAAGCCGCGCATCAAACCTTCGCTCTGCTGCGGCATCTCGGAGTGGATGACGCCGCTTGCGGCCTTCATCCACTGCACGGCGCCGGGCCGCAGATCGCCGGTGTTACCCATGCTGTCGCGATGCAGCATGTGGCCGTCGATCATGTAGGTCAAGGTGATGAAGCCACGATGCGGATGATCGGGGAAACCCGCGATGTAGTCGTCGGGATCGTCGCTGCTGAAGTGATCCAGCATCAGAAAGGGATCGGCCTGCCGGAGTGCCGGTGTGCCAATGGTGCGGTGCACGGTGACGCCCGCGCCTTCGCGGGTGGCGGTGGCCCGTACTTGTTGTGCTACGGTGCGATCGGTCATGGTCTGCTCCTTGGTTGGGCAAGGGCGCCGTCCGCGCGTGCGTCCGGAACTTCCTGCTCATAGGACACCGGCCGGGAGTCGCTTGCTGCTCCACGCCATCGGTCCCCGGCGGGAGCTTCGCTCCCGGGGCCGAGAAGAATTCCATTGCGTGCATTCCGCGGTATGCCTCGCTACCGCCGCCGGGTGAAAGATGCCGGCTTGCGGGTGCCGCGGCGGGTGATGCGTCCCTGCGCGCCGCCAATCAATGCGGCGCCGGGCCCTCGCTCACCTGGGCGAGGTCGCTCACGCGCAGCCACTTTGCATACGCGGCCCGCACCTGCTCGGCGCTCAGATCGGCGTAACGGCGCGCGGCGCGGTAGGGCTCGTCCAGGGGGAGATCGAGCGCGGCGCGTTGCAACAGGCCGGCGGCCAGGTCGTCCACGCTGGCCTCGGCCAGGGGGATCTCCTTGAGCAGAAGCGATAGCGCCTGGCGCAGCTCTGCGGCGCTGGCCGGTTCCGTGCGCATCGCCTGCAGGTCGCGCTCGAGGATGGCGCGGGCCTTGGAAGCCATCGGCGGATCGCATGCGTAGTCGGCCGAGTACACCGTGCGGGTGCGGCCGAACTCGAAGTTCGAACCCACGTGGTAGACCAGACCGGCGCTGTCGCGCAGGTCGCGGTACAGGCGGCTGGCATAGAACCCGCCGCCGAGCACGCGATTTCCCAGCTGCAGCGCGTAGTAGTCGGGGCTGTAACGGCTGAGCGGAAGCGTCTCGGCCAGGACGATCTTGTCCTGCACCCGGCTGTCGTTGGGGACTGCGGTCACGGACGGTCCGCTCGGTGGCACCGGGGGCAGCTCGACCACCGGAGCCGCACCTTGGGCTTTCCAGCCGCCAAAGTATTTCTCCATGATCGCTTGCGCCCGTTGCGGCGTCACCTTGCCGATCACCACGATGGTGGTGAGGTCGGGCCGATACACGCGCCGGTAATAGCTGCGCACGTCCGCGAGCTTCAATCCCCTGACGCTCTGGGGTGTCGCGTGGCGCAGCTCCGCATCGTGCTTCGGAAACAGCGCGGTCTTGAGCGCCTGGCGGGTGAGGAACGCCGGACTCTGCAGCTCGCCGGCCACCGCGGCGACGGTCTGCTCCCGTATGGTGCGAAACGCCGCCTCGGGCAATGCGGGAGCGAGCTCGTTCGCCGCCAGCAACTGCACGCCACGCTCGAAGTCCTCGGCCAGTACCTGCAGGGAGAAATCCTCGCCCGCGGATTCCTGGGCGCCGATGTCGTCCAGCGCCTTCTGGAACTGTGCCTGGTCGAGCGAGGTCGTGCCGTAGGAAAACAATGCGCCGAGCAACCGGTCCACGCCTTCCTGGCCGGCGGGCGTCTCGAGCGCGGGGCGATTGCGGATATGGCCATAGACGCTGACCGTATCGCTGATCGACTCCGGCTGGACGATGAGGCGCACGCCGTTGGACAGGTGAGTGCTCACCGCGTGCAGTGTCGAGCGCGGTACGGCGATGCGCGCCACCGCAGCTCGTGCCCACTCCGGCAACGCCACCGGGACGGGCTTCTCCGCGACGAAGGACTCCTTGCCTCCGAATTCGTTCGAGGTCACCGGCCTGCCCGACACATGGGGCTTCAGCAGGGCAAAGACGGCATGGTCGAGATCGAGGTAGCGTGCCGCGACGCGCGCCACGTCCTTGGAGGAGACGCGCTCGATTTCCTGTACCGCCGCCTCGGGCGAGCGTCGCCCCTGCACCGCCAGGGCTTCGGACCAGGCATTGGCGAGCCCGGGGATGGAATTTTTCTCGAGTTCGGGCTGCGTGCGCTCGCGGCGCTTGGCCGCGTCGACCAGATCGTCGGGCACGCCGTGGCGCGCCGCATCGTGCAGAATCTCTCGCATCCGTGCCAGCACCTTGCGTCCGTTCGCGCCGCTCGGGAAGGACGCGATGGCATAGCCTAGTCCCACGCCCGGCATGAGGTCCAGCGAGAAATCGGTCGCCAGCGCCTGGCCGTCGAGCACCATGCCATAGAGTTTGCTGCGCTCGCTCGCGAGCGCATCGCCGAGCACCACCCCCGCGGCATGATCCGGCGACCGGTAACCCGGCATGCGAAACGCGATCACGGCCGTTCCGTAGGGCAGGTCCGTTTCGCGCTCCAGGGTCTGCGCTGCGAGCGCCTGCAGGTGTATCGCCGGACGGGACGGCGTCGGATGTGCCGGAATGTCGCCAAACAGTTTCTTGATCCGCGCCAGCGTGGCGGGCGGATCGAGGTCGCCGACGACCACTAGCACGGCGTTATTGGGCGCGTACCAGGCATCGTGAAACTGCTTCAGCATCGCTCCCGAGGTGCGGTCGAAGGACGCTCTCGTGCCGAGGGCATCATGCGCGTAGGGCGTGCCTTTGAAGGCCGTGTGAAGCAGGTCGGTATAGAGCAGGTAACGCGGATTCGACAGGTCCTGCGCCACCTCCTGCTCGATCGCCTGGCGCTCGCGCTTCCATGATTCCTCGTCATCCAGCACGCCGCGCATGCGGATTGCCTCGACCTGCAGCGCCACCTCCAGGTCCGCAGCCGGGACGGTGAAGTAGTATTGGGTCACCGTCTGTCCCGTGTCGGCGTCGAAGTCGCCGCCGATACCGGCGCTGATCTGCGAAAGCTGGTCCTGGGAGAGGCCCGGGCTGCCGCGAAACATCATGTGCTCCTGGGCGTGCGCCATGCCGGGAAATCCGGGCGGCGCCTCGTTCGAGCCGACCAGATAGTTGACTTCGGTGGTGACCGCCGGCGCCAGGGTGTTGCGTACGATCACCACCCGCAGGCCATTGTCCAGCGTGGCGCGCAGCACCGGCGTCGCCGCCGGGGCGACGGCCGGCGCAGCGAGCAGCACCACGCCCAGTGCGCCGCGCCACATACCGGTGATGCAACGGCCCAACCGCCCGCGCGTGATCACCCGGCAGTGCGGTGAATGGGATGGACATATGCGCGCGAACATCTCTCCCCCTTTTCTCGTCATCGCGATGTTCGGGCCGAGCTAGCTGGCGGGAGCGTTGCGATGCCGGCGCATCCGGGTCACCAGCGTCGCCAGCAGCACCGCGACCAGTCCGTTGAGAAAGATGCCGTCGAACTTGCCGGCGCCGCCGATGGAGGCGACCGGAGCACCGAGCCCGCGGATCTGACCGAGGTTCAGCAGGTCGGCACCGATCAGCGTACCCAGGCTCCCCGCGGCGTAGGCGAGCGGTGCGGCGTGCTCCCAGGAGATCAGCAGCGCCACCGCGGCGGTCACCAGCGGCGGTAGAAACGCCGGCTCGGCGATGCCCACGCCGGGGACGGGTCGTGCCATCATGTGCACCGCAAACGTCACTATGCCGATTGCCAGCGCACCGCTCAAGTACAGCCGGTTACGCATGATCAGGTACACGGACAGCAGCGCCGGGATGATCGCACCGCCCACGTTCACGGCGATGACCGTGCCCTTGAGGCCGGTCAACACCGGAACCACGTAGGGGATGCCCATGAACTCCACCAGCTGGTCGGAAACCATCGGCTCGGGCGGAAGCTGCGCCACTGCGATGTTGGCGTAGCTGCCGAGGAACGAAAGCAGCAGCAGCGCGAGCATGTACTCGCGGCGCACGCCGAGCGTCTCGTATGCGTACCCGACGATCCGAACCTGCAGGAGCACCACCAGGATCACGAACAGCAGAGAAAAGACAATCAGCAGTGTGGGGGGTAGCGGAAAGTAGTTCATGCGCTTTGGCAGATCGAGGCCCGATCATCCGACTTGCCTTCGCGGCAGCGGATGCGCCGGCGGTCGGGAAATGGTCATTGTTCAATGTACCGGTAGACCACGGTAAGGAGCGAAGATTCCCGTCACGCGGCAGCGCCGGTCGTCACCAGGGGCGTCCTCCACGGAAACGGGGCATTTGCCGGCGCGATGAAGGGCTGGGTCACCTGCAACACTTCTCGGGATTCCGTAGCCTGCGCACGCTGGGAGTCGCAGCCCGGTCGAGGTCGCCGCAACGGGTTTCCCCACCGTCTGGCACTTGCGGGCTAAAATGTCGCCTGACCGAATTGCGACCGTCAGCAGGAGCCGCCTGCAGATTCTGATGAAGGCCGGCACCGGGGCGGGTCACGCGGAGGGAGATGGGCATGAGTTCTGGGACTCGTGCACGACACGAGGAACGACGGCGCATGCTGGAGACCATCCGTGCCGAGGCGCAGATGACGCGGCACTACACCGGGACCAGTGCGTTTTCCGAGCCGGTGCTTGCGGCGCTGGAGCGGGTGCCGCGTCACTGCTTCGTTCCGGAGGAGCTCGTCTGGGAAGCGTATGCCGATCGCCCGCTGCCCATAGGATACGGGCAGACGATCTCACAGCCCTATATCGTCGCCTTGATGACCCACCTGCTCGAGCCGGGACCCGATTCCCGGGTGCTGGAAGTCGGCACGGGCTGCGGCTATCAGACCGCCGTGCTCGCCGAGCTGGTGGGCCGGGTGTTTTCCATTGAGATCGTCGAGGCGCTTGCCGCCGCTGCCACGGCGCGCCTTTCGGGGCTCGGCTATCGCAACGTCACCGTCAAGCACGGCGACGGGTACTTCGGCTGGCCGGAACATGCGCCGTTCGACGGGATCGTCGTCACCGCCGGGGCGCCGGATATTCCGCAAGCCCTGACCGGGCAGCTGGCGTGCGGTGCGAAGCTGGTGTTGCCGGTCGACCGCGAAGTCGGGCAAATGCTGATGGTGGTGCACAAACAGGCCGACGGCACCATCGAATCGCGCGAGATTCTGCCGGTCGCCTTTGTGCCCCTCGTACGTGGGAAGCGGCCGGTGAGACATCCGGGCTGACCAGCTCCCTTTGTCCACGGGGTCGCGGAATCGCGGGGTGTGCCGCGCACCCGGCCCATCCGAACGCCGTCCCCGTGAAACACAGAGGAAACGCAATGCAGCCGTTTGCCCAAGGCGTTCTCATTGGAGTCCTGCTCGGCGCAGTGTCCCTGATTCTGCTGATTGTGCTGCAACCGCAGCGGCGCTGCCCGAAGTGCCGCGTGCGGTTGCCGAAAATGCTCCGGCCGGGCGGATTGCGCCAGGCGCTGATGGGAGGCTGGAGCTGCCCGTCGTGCGGTGCGCAGGTCGATCGCCACGGCCGGCTCATGGAACAACGCGGGACACGGGCGCAGTGACCGGCGCCGGCTTGCGGCGCTACCGGCGCTGGGCGCAGGATATCGGACCTGCCAAGACAGGAGCTACCATGCACTACCAAGGAAGCTGTCACTGCGGTCGCATCGCATTCGAGCTCGAAGGCGACCTGGAGCAGGTAATGGAATGCAACTGCTCTTTCTGCAGCAAGCGCGGTTCACTGCTTTGGTTTGTGCCGCGCTCACACCTGCAACTGACCACGCCGGCGGCGGACCTCGCGACCTATTCCTTCGGTTCCGGAACCATCAAGCACCATTTCTGCCCCGAGTGCGGCTGCGCCCCGTTCGGCGAGGGTACGGACGATACCGGCTCGGAGATGGCGGCCATCAACGTACGCTGCCTGGACGGCGTCGAGGTTTCGGACCTCAAGATCTACCCGTTCGACGGGCGCAGTCTCTGAGCGCGCCGCGCGAGGTCGCGCCGCCACGCCGGGGCCCGTGCGCTGAATGAGCCAGGTGCGTGATACGGGGTGCGACGATTCCGATCCCGCACCGTTGCAGCCGCTGTCACGCAGCTTCTATGACCGCGATACCGTGCTGGTTGCGCGCGAGCTGCTGGGAAAGTATCTGGTTCATCGCTCGGACGGTAGCGAACGGGTCGGACGCATCGTCGAGGTCGAGGCGTATCTCGGGCCCCATGATCGGGCGGCGCATTCCGCACGCGGCCTGACCGCGCGTAACCGGGTCATGTTCGGTCCACCGGGCCATGCCTACGTGTACCTGATCTACGGGATCCATTGGTGCATGAACGTCGTGACGGAGCGCGAGGGTCATGCCTCGGCGGTGCTGCTGCGCGCGCTCGAGCCGGTACGCAACTTGGAAGGGCGAACCCAGGGACCGGGACTGCTGTGCAAGGCCATGGGTATCGACGGGCGGCTGCAAGGCCACGATCTGCTCAGCGAGGATTTCCATGTGGCGGCGCGCGCAGGAGAGCGCTCTCCGGCACTCGTCCGCCGCCCGCGCATCGGCGTCGAGTATGCCGGACACTGGGCGAGGCGCTTGTTGCGCTTCTATGTGCGCGGCAATCCCTGCGTTTCAAGGCTGTGAGTGGCGATGTGTTTGCGCCGCCAGTCGTTTCTCGTCCCCTTCTGCGCGACCGTGTCCCGCCTATGCGTTTGCCCGCAGGGGCCGAAGATGCTATTCTGCCAAAACTTTTTTGTCGCGAGTTCGGTGGACGGGAGCGATCGCGTGAATACATCCTTGGCCGGGAGCTCAATCGTGCCCGCCGTGTCGCCTCGGGATCAATCGGCCGAGCTGCGCTCGGCACGGGCGCGCAACGTGGTCCAGAGCATACGGATCGTGGCGCGCAGTATCCAGGCGAATTCGCGGGGCGTCGAGCAGCGTTGCGGCGTCAGCTCGGCTCAGCTCGGGGCGTTGTGGGAGCCGCTCCGCGCGCCAGGTCTGCGCGTTTCGCAGCTTTCCCAGGCGCTCAGCGTCCATCAGTCCACGACCAGCAACCTGCTCGACAAGCTGGAGAAGAAAGCGCTGGTGCGGCGCGACCGTAGCGGCGCAGATCAGCGCGTGGTACCCCTGTACCTGACGGAGGCTGGCGCGGAGCTGCTCCTGCCGGTCACCGCAGCCGCCCCAAGGCGTACTCAACGAGGCGCTGACCCGTTTGTCGGACGAGGCCCTGCTTCAGCTGGAGGACGGGCTGCAGGCGCTGGTACGGGCGACGAATGTCGAGGACGGGGACGCCGCGCTGCGGCCTTTCCCCGAGACCTGACCGTCGCGCGGCCATCCGCCGGGTAGCTCCCCGGCGACAACGACGCAACCCAAGCACGAGAAGCCCATGGACCAGAGCCTGATGTTCTTCTGCATACCCCAGAAAGCCTACATGCGCACCAGCAACTGCCGGAAGCTGCGGCGCCGACCGGTCGGCAAGGCCGCGGCGGGTTTGCAGCCGCGCTTGCGCGCCTGCGAGCAATGCACGCTGTACCCCCTGGTGGATGCGGACCAGGTTCCCACCGTCACGCTCAGCGCCTTTCTCGGGGGTGACAAGCCCGCCCCGCTGCGCGGCACGAAGCCAGCGACGGGCTCGAAGCGCTAGCCCGGAAATCTCACCCGCATCGCGGGACGCTGGCGGAATTCGCAGCCGCCTGGTGCCGGGCTGGAGCGCAAGGGGTAGCCGTAGCCACCCGTTGAGTGAATACCCACCCAGGGCGAGCGAGAAACCGCCAGAACCGGGATAGCACGGCGGCGGAAACAGTGTGTCATCGTTCGTCGATCGCGAGGAATGTCAGATCTTCCGTGCGATCGATTCACTTATCGGCCAGCCGCTGGCCGGCGGGTGAGATTTCCGGGCTAGCGCCCGGCCGGCAAAGAGCCCCCCAATGGAACACATCGCGCAGCTGCTCCGGGAACGGATACTGATCCTCGACGGTGCCATGGGCACCATGATCCAGAGCTACCGGCTCGGCGAGCAGGACTATCGCGGCGCGCGCTTCGCGGATCACCCGTCCGACCTCAAGGGCAACAACGACCTGCTGGTCCTCACACAGCCGCAGATCATCCGCGCCATCCACACCGCCTATCTGGAAGCTGGCGCGGACATCGTCGAGACCAACACCTTCAACGCCAATGCGGTTTCGCAGGCGGACTACGACCTCGGGCATCTGTCGGGCGAGATCAACCTTGCCGCGGCACGCCTCGCCCGCGAGGCGGCGGACGAGGTGGCCGCACGCACCGGACGGCCGCGTTTCGTCGCCGGTGTCCTGGGGCCGACCAACCGCACCGCCTCCATTTCGCCCGACGTGAACAATCCCGGTTTCCGCAACATCGACTTCGATGGGCTGGTTACCGCCTATGGTGATGCACTGATCGGCCTGATCGAGGGCGGCGCCGACCTGCTGCTGGTGGAAACCATCTTCGACACCCTGAACGCCAAGGCCGCACTGTTCGCCATCGAGCAGTACTTCGAGGCGCGCGGCACGCGCCTGCCGATCATGATCTCCGGCACCATCACCGATGCCAGCGGGCGCACGCTCTCGGGCCAGACCGACGAGGCGTTCTGGAATTCCGTGCACCACGTGCGTCCCCTGAGCATCGGCCTGAACTGTGCGCTCGGCGCGCGCCAGCTTCGCCAGTACGTCGAGGATCTGGCAGGCTTCGCGGACACCCATGTCAGTGCCCACCCCAACGCCGGCCTGCCCAACGAGTTCGGCGAGTACGACGAGACCCCCGAGTCCATGGCCGGGGAGATCGGCGACTGGGCGCGCAGCGGTTTTCTCAACATCGTCGGCGGCTGCTGCGGCACCACGCCCGCGCACATCCGCGCCATTGCCGAGGCGGTCGCCGTGCACCCGCCGCGCCGCGTGCCCGAGCTGCCGCACCGCTGCCGGCTCAGTGGTCTGGAGCCGCTCAACATCGGACCCGACTCGCTGTTCGTCAATGTCGGCGAACGCACCAACGTCACTGGCTCCGCACGCTTCAAGAAGCTGATCCTGAACGACGACTTCAATGCGGCGCTGGAGGTGGCTCGCGACCAGGTGGCGAACGGCGCGCAGATCATCGACGTCAACATGGACGAGGCCATGCTGGACGGCAAGGCGGCGATGAGGCGGTTCCTGAGCCTTGCGGCCTCGGAGCCCGACATCGCACGCGTGCCGGTGATGCTCGATTCCTCCAAGTGGGAGATCCTGGAGGCGGGGCTGAAGTGCCTGCAGGGCAAGGGCGTGGTGAACTCCATCAGCCTCAAGGAGGGCGAAGAGGCGTTCATCCGCCAGGCACGCCTGGTGCGCCGCTATGGTGCGGCCGTGATCGTGATGGCCTTCGACGAGGCCGGCCAGGCCGACAGCCGTGCGCGCAAGGTGGAGATCTGCCGGCGCTGCTACCGCATTCTCACCGAGCAGGTGGGCTTCCCGCCCGAAGACATCATCTTCGACCCCAACATCTTCGCCATCGCCACCGGCATCGAGGAGCACGACAACTACGCGGTCGATTACATCGAGGCCACGCGCGAGATCAAGCGCAGCCTGCCGCACGTGCTGGTTTCCGGGGGCGTCAGCAACGTGTCGTTCTCGTTCCGCGGCAACGACGCGGTGCGCGAGGCCATCCACGCCGTGTTTCTCTATCACGCCATCCATGCCGGCATGGACATGGGCATCGTCAACGCCGGCCAGCTCGCCGTGTACGAGGAGATTCCGCCGGACCTGCGCCAGGCGGTCGAGGACGTGGTGCTGAACCGCCGCTCCGATGCCACCGAACGCGCTGCTCGAGCTCGCCGAACGTTTCCGCGGCGCGGGCGCCGCGGCGTCACGCACCGAGGACCTGGGCTGGCGCGAGTGGCCGGTCGCCAGGCGTCTGGAGCACGCACTGGTCAAGGGCATCGATCAGTATCGTGGAGGAGGATGCCGAGGCGGCACGCCGCCAGTTCGAGCGTCCCATCCAGGTGATCGAAGGTCCGCTGATGGATGGCATGAACATCGTCGGCGATCTGTTCGGTGACGGCAAGATGTTCCTGCCTCAGGTGGTCAAGTCCGCGCGCGTAATGAAGAAGGCGGTGGCCTACCTGATCCCCTACATCGAGGCCGGCAAGCAGGCCGGTGCACGCGCGAAGGGCAGGATCCTGATGGCGACGGTAAAGGGCGACGTGCACGACATCGGCAAGAACATCGTGGGGGTGGTCCTGCAGTGCAACAACTTCGAGGTCATCGATCTCGGAGTCATGGTGCCTGCGGCCCGCATCCTGGAGACCGCGCGCCGCGAGCAGGTGGACCTCATCGGCCTGTCCGGCCTGATCACGCCTTCGCTGGACGAGATGGCGCACGTCGCGCGCGAGATGCAGCGCGAGGGCATGGACCTGCCGTTGCTGATCGGCGGCGCCACGACCTCGCGGGTGCACACGGCGGTGAAGATTGCGCCGCATTACCAGGGCCCAACCGTGTACGTCAAGGATGCCTCGCGCGCCGTGGGTGTGGCCCAGAACCTGGTGAGCGCCGAGCACCGCGCCACCTATGCCGCCCGGCTGGCCGAGGAATACGCCCAGGTGCGTGTCATGCACCAGGGAAGAACGGCACAGCTGCGCTGGCTGTCGCTGGATCGGGCGCGGGCCAATCGAACGGCCATCGACTGGAGTACCTACGTGCCGCCCGAGCCGGTCCGGATCGGAATCGAGCTCCTGGACAACTACCCGCTCGCCGAGCTGGTGCCCTACATCGACTGGACGCCGTTCTTCAAGGCCTGGGAGCTGACCGGCAGCTATCCACGGCTGTTCGACGATCCCGTGGTGGGGGAGGAGGCACGCAAGCTGTTCGCTGACGCCCAGGCGATGCTGGCGCGTCTGGTCGAGGAGCGCTGGCTGCAGGCGCGCGGGGTGGTGGGTCTGTTTCCCGCCAACAGCACCGGCGACGACATCGCGGTCTACACGGACGAGTCGCGCCGCGAGGTGCGCATCGTTTCGCACCACCTGCGCCAGCAGACCGAGAAACCGCCGGGGCGGCCGAACCAGTGCCTGGCCGATTTCGTTGCCCCGGCCGACAGCGGACTCGCCGACTACATCGGGGCGTTCGCCGTGACTGCCGGGTTCGGCATCGAAGCGGCGGTGGAGCGCTTCGAGCGCGCCCACGACGACTACAGCGCCATCCTGGTAAAGGCGCTTGCCGACCGGCTGGCGGAGGCCTTTGCCGAGCGCCTGCACGAGCGGGTGCGGCGCGACCTGTGGGCCTATGCCGCCGACGAGCGGCTGGACAAGGATGCGCTCATCCATGAGCGTTACCGCGGGATCCGACCGGCGCCGGGCTATCCGGCCTGCCCAGACCACACCGAGAAATACCCGCTGTGGGATCTGATCGACCCCGCCGGCCATGCCGGCGTCACGCTAACCGAGAGCCTGGCGATGGTCCCGACGGCTGCGGTAAGCGGGTGGTACTTCGCCCATCCGCAGGCGCGCTACTTCGGCATCGGCAAGATCAACCGCGACCAGGTCGAGGACTACGCCCGGCGCAAGGGCATGCGGGTGAAGGAAGCCGAGCGCTGGCTTGGCCCGGTGCTGGGCTACGAGCCTGATTGAACTGGATTATTCAGCTGGTGGTGTGAACGCCAAGCCGAGCTCGCGCACCATCTTTGGTGTATGCCTTAAGTTCAGCGCGGAATCGAAACACCGAGTTGCCGCGGATCATTCGGAAGTATGTACCTGACGAAAGAGCCACAGCAACAATGTTATCCGTTGTCACACAAGTAGATTGAGAATACAATCGCGCGCTGACAAGGGAGCCTTATCTGCCAGTTACATTCGGTGACAGGCAAAATCAACAGGCTGCGAATTACCGCCAGTTGTCGCGTTGGGCTGCAGCTCCTATCTTCGAATTCTCCGCAAAACAAATGATTATCACATAGCGATTGTCTGGCTCATTGCAGAGCTGGGCGCGGTCTTTTGCTGAAGGAGCCGGTAATATGCCAAATGATCTGCCCGCAAGGGATCGGTTGATAGTAGCGCTTGATTTTAATACGGAACCAGAGGCCAAGTGCATGGTTGATGCACTTGATGGCGCGGTCAACTTCTATAAGGTTGGTTGGCAGTTATTCTTCGGAACCCATTTCAGCATGGTGAGAACCCTCACCGGGATGGGCAAGAAGGTTTTTCTTGACCTCAAAATGAGCGACATACCTCAGACGGTTCAACAAGCAATCAAGAATGCGCCATCGGACTCTGTTGAGTTAATCGAACTGATGACGCTTGAGGGTGTGAGCGAAACGCTGATAGCAGCAAAAGCCGGGGCGAAGGATGCAAAAAATCTGAAGTTCTTGATGCTAACACTGCTTTCAAGCCTCGACGATTGGGATATGAAAGCATTGTATGGAAAGGATGCGACCGTGTCGCACGTTGTAAACTTTAGAGCCTCTAGAGCGTTGGACGCGGGCTGTGATGGGCTTATAGCCTCTGGCGAATCAGTTAGAGAACTCCGGGAGCACTTCCGTGATAGACAGTTCATTATTGTGACGCCAGGGATACGCCCGGAAGGTGCCCCAGTTGACGATCACAAGCGCTATTTGACTCCCTACCAGGCCATTATGTACGGGGCTGACTATCTCGTCGTCGGACGTCCAATTACGGGATCTCCTGATCCAAGGCAAGCCGCTGAGAACATTGTTTCCGAGATTCAACGCGGATTGAGCGATAGACCGTCATCATGGGCTCAGGAGGACCATCCCGGCCCTAAGCTGGCTACTGTCAACTAATCAAAGAAACATTTTGACGAAATCGTTGCGTCAAGCAGAATGTTTCCATGTCCGAGAAGGAAGAAAGTACAAAGTCGCTCCACTAAGAACGATTCTGTGATGCGTCCGTGCCGCCACGCCACACCCTTGCTTCGCCCGGTGCTGGCTTCGCAGCACTCCCGCATTGGCTGGACGCGATGGTCGGATGGCTACTTTGTTTCCCCTGCGCCGCTTCGCGACTCCGGGTAAACAGTGCGCCCTCATCGCTACCGGGGACTACCGGCCCTCGCTTCGCTCTCTTTCGTCAAGCGCATACTTCCGTAAGTTCAGCGCGGGATCGAAATGCCGAGTTGCCGCGGATCATCGCCCGGCATACCGATTCTGGAATAGCCAGTACCAGAGCATCTGCTGCATCAGCCGCTCGAAAGGTCCGCGCACCCGGACGCGCATCCAGTAGTCGCCGTTCTGATCCAGCCCACCGTAGACGTAGCCCTGGAAGTCGCCCGCCTGGAAGCGGTTCCGATAGAGAAGCTGTCCGGGCGCGCGCGTCACATATCCGAAGGGAGGATAACCCCACGTAGAGGCCTGGCGCGCAGGGTATCCGTAGCCCGGATATCCGGCGTAGCCGTATGCATTGCCCGGCGGATAGCCCCAACCGGGTGCCCCATACGCTGCTCCCGGATTGCCATATCCTGGATAGCCATACCCTGGATAGCCGTAGCCGCCATTCCCGTAACCCCGGTAGCCGTAGTCGCGCGAGCTGCGTACCACGGCATAGTCGCTGCTTGGCGCACCGGCGGCAGAGTTGCCGAAGCTCGGATCGTACAGGTTCCAGCCGTAGATCGTATCGGGGTCGAGGTCAGCACACGCACCGGCAACGGCACTGCCAAGCAGCGCCGCAGCCAGCAGGTTGGACAAGATTCGTGAACGGGACATGGCACTTGATCAATGCAAGCATCGCGCCGCATGTAGTCTTTCAGCAATCACGCTGCCACGGCCGCGCGAGCCCGTCAACCCGGCCGCGGGCCGCTCCGCCACGCGGTTGAGCGCCGATGTCTCTGCAGGTGTAGCCGCCTCGCTCACCCGCGCCGCCAACGGTGATACCGCTCCACCCAGCGCAGCAGCCGCTGCGGGGCATGGGCACGCTGCCAGGCACCGGCGGCCAGCTTGTTCACCTCGGACCAGGTCGGATAGATGTGAACGGTGCCGAGCAGCTTGCGCAGCCCCAGGCGGTGGCGCATGGCCAGGACCAACTCGGCGATGATGTCAGCGGCATGCGCTCCGGCAATGGTCGCCCCCAGGATGCGATCCTTGCCGGGAACCGTCAGGATCTTGAGCATCCCCTCGGTGGCTTCCTCGGCGGCGGCACGATCCAGTTCGGCGTAGGGGAAGCGGGTGACTTCGTAGTCGATTCCGCGTTCGCGCGCCTGTATCTCGTTGACACCGACGCGCGCCACCTCGGGGTCGGTGAAAGTCGCCCACGGGATGACCGAATAGTCGGCCTTGAAGCGGCGCAGGGATCCGAACAGGGCATTCACAGCCGCATACCATGCCTGGTGCGATGCAGTATGGGTGAACTGGAAGGGACCTGCCACGTCGCCGCAGGCGTAGATGCTCGGCAGGTGGGTCTGCAGGTACTCGTTCAGCGCCACTGTTCCGTCTGCGCCAAGCCCAACGCCCAGCTCCTCCAATCCCAGCCCCGCCACGTCGGCGCGGCGGCCGACCGCCAGCAGCAGCAGGTCGAAGGGAATCGCGACCTCGCGCCCCTCGTGCGCGCAGATCAGGCGATGTGCGCCGCCGAGGTCTGTGCGCACCGCCTGCGCCGCGTGCGCCAGGTGCAGGGCAATGCCCTCCTGCCGGAAGCGCTCCTGCACCAGCAACGAAAACTCCGGGTCCTCTCGCGGCAGCAGTTGCTGGCGGCGCTGGATCACGCTCACCTCACTGCCGAAGCGCGCGAAGCACTGCGCGAGCTCACAGCCGACCGGACCGCCTCCCAGAACCACCAGCCGCCGCGGCAGCTCGCGCAGGCTCCACAAAGTCTCGGAGGTGACGTGCGGCGCCTGTGCGAGACCCGGCAGCGCCGGCACGATCGGCTTCGCGCCGGTGGCGATGACGATTGCACGTGTCGTCAGCGTGCGCCCTTCGACCTCCACGCTGTAGGGTGAGAGGATGCGCGCGCAAGCCCCGGTAAGGCACTCGACGCCGAATCGGCGGTAGCGCTCCACCGAATCGCGCGGTGCGACACTGCGCACCACGCGCTCGATGCGTGCCATGACCTCGGCAAAATCGAAGTGGACTTCGGCGCTGCGCATGCCGAGCCGTGCCGCCTGCCGTGCCTCGGCCAGGAAGCGCGCCGAGCGTATCAGCGCCTTTGAAGGCACACAGCCGGTGTTCAGACAGTCCCCGCCCATGCGTGCACGCTCAATGAGCGTTACCCGGGCCTTCGCGGCGGCGGCAATGTAGGCGGCCACGAGACCGGCCGAGCCGCCGCCGATGACGACCAGATTGCGGTCGAAGTGCCGGGGGCAGGGGTGCCGGCCCAGGGCCGGATGTCGAAAGAAGCGCAAGAGCAGTCTCGCCGGGAATGGGATGGCGTCGGAGAGTGCCCGCAGGGGCGCACGGCGCAGTCGCAGGATACCACCCCGGCGCCGCACCGCGCCCCGAACCTGCGGCTGCGGCTGGCCGGACGTTCGCACGAGCGCCGGCCCGGCGGATCGCGCGGACCCGGGCCGCGGCCGGCATGTGCTATGTTGGGTCTGGCTCGCGCGGCAGGCTACGCCGCGCACACACGGCACGAACGCAAAGAGGGAGACTGCGGTGGAACCTCTGGGGCTTTGGGAAAAGATCCTGATCGGAGTGGTGGCCGTACTGGTGCTGTTGTGGTTCCGGCCGGGTGTCAAGGCGGCGCTTGCCAACAGCCGCAAGGCGACCGCAGACGACTGGCGCGCGCTGCTGCTGCCGATCGGTGCCGTGGTGCTGTTCGTGACCCTGCTGATCTACCTGGTGCGACGCTAGCCCGACCCCGTCGCGGCTTGATGAAATAAGGAGCAAGGTGGCTGTCGCAACCGTTCGGGATCCAGCCTCCCGTCGCCACCGGTGGCGGGCGTCAGCGGGACGGGCCTGTCCTAAGCCTGTGCTAGAATCTGCGCCTGTTCCGGCGCCGGCGCGCCGGACACTCGCGCTGACATGATCCCGGCTCTCTCCATCCGCGGTCTCACCAAGACCTATCGCAACGGCTTCACGGCGCTCAAGGGCATCGACCTCGACGTCGCCGAGGGCGACTTCTTCGCGTTGCTCGGCCCGAACGGTGCGGGCAAGTCGACCACCATCGGCATCGTCACCTCACTCGTGACCAAGACCTCGGGGAAGGTCCTCATCTTCGGTTACGACCTGGACCGCGAGCTGGAGGCCGCCAAGGCCTGCCTCGGTCTGGTGCCGCAGGAGCTCAACTTCAACATTTTCGAACCGGTGGTGGAGATCGTGATCAACCAGGCCGGCTACTACGGCATCGCGCGGCACGTGGCGCAGGAGCGCGCCGAACGCTATCTGCGTCAGCTCGGGCTGTGGAGCAGGCGTTACAGTCAGGCGCGCGAGCTCTCCGGCGGCATGAAGCGGCGGCTCATGATCGCCCGTGCCCTGGTGCATGAGCCGCGGCTGCTGATCCTCGACGAGCCCACGGCCGGGGTGGACATCGAGATCCGCCGCTCCATGTGGCAGTTCCTGCGCGAGATCAACGCCCGAGGCACCACCATCATCCTCACCACCCATTATCTCGAGGAAGCCGAAAGCCTGTGCCGCAGCATCGCCATCATCGACGAGGGCGAGCTGATCGAGAACACCACCATGCGCAAGCTGCTCGGCCAGCTCGACAGCGAAACCTTCGTGCTGGATCTCGGCGCCCCGCTGCAGCAGCTTCCCGATCTGCCCGGGCACGCCGTGCGCCTGATCGACGAGCACACGCTGGAGGTCGAGCTCTCCAAGCGTAAGGGCCTCAATGCGCTGTTTGCGGACCTGTCGTCCCATGACATCCAGGTGCTCAGCATGCGCAACAAGACCAACCGCCTGGAACAGCTGTTCATGCATCTGGTTGCGGACACCGAACACGAGGTCGCCACCGTACCATGACCTTCCGGCAGAAGCTGATCGCGTTTCAGACCATACTCGTCAAGGAGGTGCTGCGTTTTTCGCGCATCTGGCTGCAGACCATACTGCCGCCCATGATCACGACGGCGCTGTACTTCGTGATCTTCGGCCGGCTGATCGGCTCGCAGATCGGACCCATGGACGGTCACCCCTACATCGACTACATCGTGCCCGGGCTGATCATGATGTCGGTCATCACCAACTCCTACGCCAATGTGGTGTCGTCGTTCTACGGGTCGAAGTTCCAGCGCCATATCGAGGAGATGCTGGTCTCTCCGGTACCGAACTACATTATCCTGCTGGGCTTCGTCTCCGGTGGGGTGGCGCGCGGCATGGCGGTTGGATTGGCGGTGAGCCTGGTGTCGCTGCTCTTTGCGGCGCTGCCCATGTACAGCTTCACCGTGACCGTGACCATGGTGGTGCTGACCTCGATGCTGTTCTCGCTGGCGGGCTTCATCAACGGGGTGTTCGCCAAGAGCTTCGACGACATTTCCATCGTGCCGACCTTCGTCCTTACACCGCTGACCTACCTGGGTGGGGTGTTCTACTCCATCCACATGCTGCCCGAATTCTGGCAGCACGCCTCGCTGCTGAACCCCATCCTGTACATGGTCAATGCCTTCCGCTATGGGCTGCTGGGGACTTCCGACATCAGTCTGCCGATCTCCTACGGGATTGTCATAGCCTTCATCGTGCTGATATTTTCCTTCGGCCTGTACCTGCTGCGGCGCGGCTACGGCGTGCGCACCTGAGCCGGCCGGCGCCGCTGTACCGCTCGCGGGGATCGGCTATAGTAGCCGTGAAGCGGCCTGCGATGCGTGAGCTCCCTACGCTGCACCATGGATGCCAACGGGCAACAAGAAAGACGTCTCGGTCGGGGCATGCTGGTGCTGATGTGGCTGCTCGTGCTGCTGGTACTCACCCTCTTCTTCAACACCTGGCTCGAAGGCCAGCGCAACCCCAACCGCTCGGTCAACTACTACACTGACGCCACCGGCGTGCATGAGGTGGTGCTGAAGCGCAATCACTACGGGCAGTACGTCGCCACCGGGGCCATCCAGGGGCGCGAAGTCGTGTTCATCCTCGATACGGGTGCAAGCGACGTATCGGTGCCCTCGACGCTTGCCGGCCGGCTGGGGCTGCACGCCGGCCCGCAACGCAGCTACCAGACCGCGAACGGGGTGGTGCTCGGCTATGCCACGGTGCTCGACACCGTTTCGCTGGGCAACATCGTGGTGCGCGACGTGCGCGCCTCCATCAACCCCGGCATGGACCAGGATTACGTCCTGCTCGGTATGAGTTTTCTCAGGCACCTGGACTTCGCGCAGCGCGGCGACGTTCTGACGCTACGCCAGTATCCGTGATCCAAACGGCGCAACGCCGCACGCCGGCTCGGCGCAACGGGGGCGGCGGATGAATCTGCTCGATGTGGTGGCAGTGCTGATCACCCTGTCCGCCGCCTTCTCCTACGTGAATTACCGCTTCGTGGGGCTGCCCGGCAGCATCGGTGTGATGCTGATCGCCTTGTGCATGTCCCTGGCGCTGATCGGACTGGGCAAGCTGGGCTTCGTCGGTCTGCGGGAGCAGGCGAAGGAGATGCTCGAGGGCTTGCACTTCAACCAGGCACTGCTCCAGGGTATGCTGAGCTTCCTGCTGTTCGCGGGGGCCCTGCAGGTCAACCTCAGCGAGTTGCGACGCCAGCGCTGGATCGTAATGGGCCTCGCGAGCGGTGGCGTGATTGTTTCGACGGCAATGGTGGGGGTGCTCTCCTACTACCTGCTGGCAGCGCTCGGCGAAGCCGTTCCGCTCGTCTATTGTCTGCTGTTCGGGGCGCTCATCTCACCCACCGATCCGATTGCCGTGCTCGCCATCATCCGCCAGCTCGGTGCGCCGCGCCCGCTGCAGACCATCATCTCGGGCGAGTCGCTATTCAATGACGGCGTGGGAGTGGTAGCTTTCATTGTACTGGTGGAAGTGGCCACGGGCGGCGCGCAGCCCGAGCCCGCCCACATCGCCGGGCTCCTGGCCCACGAGGTGGTGGGCGGTATCGGTTTCGGGCTTTGCATCGGCCTGCTGGGCTACTGGATGCTGAAGACGGTGGACAATTACCAAGTGGAGACACTGATCACGCTGGCGCTGGTCACGGGCGGATACGCGCTGGCGAGCGCGTTGCACGTGTCGGGCCCCATCGCCGTGGTCGTGGCCGGCCTGCTCACGGGCAACCAGGGACGAGCCATGGCCATGTCCGAGAAGACCCGCCGCAACCTCGATACCTTCTGGGAGCTGGTCGACGAAATCCTGAACGCCGTGCTGTTCGTGATGATCGGCATGGAAGTACTGGTGCTCACCTTCAGGAGCCATTACCTGATCGCAGGGCTGGTGGTGATTCCGGTCGTGCTGTTCGCGCGCCTGCTTAGCGTCGGCACCCTCATCGGGCTTACCCGGCTGCGCCGTGCCGTCGCGCCCGGGACCGTGAAGATCATGACCTGGGGCGGCTTGCGCGGCGGGATCTCGGTGGCGCTGGCCCTGTCGCTGCCGCCGGCACCCGAGCGTGATCTCATCGTCTTCATTACCTACGCCGTGGTGGTGTTCTCGATTCTGGTACAGGGTACGACGGTGCGCCGGCTGATGGGCACGGTCGGTCCGAGGCGACTGGAGCAGCCACCTTGAGCGGCGCCACCCATGCGGAAGTCATCGTGGCCGGCGCAGGCATCTCCGGATTGACGCTCGCCTGGCGGCTGCAGCAGCAGGGCAGCGACGTACTGGTGCTGGAGCAGTCGCGCCATGCCGGCGGTGCGATCCGCTCCACCCGCGAGCAGGGCTTGCTGGTGGAGGACGGGCCCAACAGCGCGCTGGAGACCACGCCGCTGCTTACCGAGCTCATTCGTGAGCTCGGGCTGGAAGGCGGGAAATGCTACGCCAACCGCGCGGCTGCCAAGCGCTACATCCTGCGCGGCGGACGTCTGGTGGCCTTGCCCATGTCGCCGATTTCCTTCCTCGGCACGCCGCTGTTCTCCTGGGGTTCCAAGCTACGCCTGTTCCGCGAGCCCTTCATCGCACCCGCAGATCCCGCGTGCGACGAAACGGTCGCGGACTTCGTGGTACGTCGCCTGGGGCGCGAGTTCCTCGACTACGCGATCAATCCCTTCGTTGCCGGCGTGTACGCGGGAGATCCGGCGCGGCTCAGCGTGCGCGCGGCATTCCCCAGGCTGTTCGAAGTCGAGCAGCGCTACGGCAGTTTGATCAAGGCGCAGCTGCGCGGCCGGCGCGAGCGCAAGCGCAACCCGGAAAAGTCCAAGCAAAGTGCCGAGCTGTTCTCCTTCCGCGAAGGCATGGGCACGCTGACGCGCGCGCTCGCCGAACGCCTGCGCCGCGTGGAGCTCGCTACGCGCCTGGAGGCGGTGACGCATGGTGTCGCGAGCGAGCATGGCGGCGACGGATATACGTTGCTGGCGGCCACAGATGCCGGACCGCGCAGCTACACGTGCACGGCGCTGGTACTGGCCACCCCGGCCGGCCCCGCAGCGGATTTGCTCGGTGAGCTGGCACCGTCCCTGGCGCCGGTGCTGCGCGAAATTCCCTATCCGCCGGTGGCGGCCGTGGTGAGTGCCTATGCACGCGCGCCCGGCATGCACCCGCTGGACGGCTTCGGATTCCTGGTCCCGGCGGCAGAGCGGCGCGACATCCTCGGCACCATTTTCTCCAGCACCCTGTTTCCCGGGCGCGCACCGGAGGGCGAGGTGCTGCTCACCTCCTTTGTCGGCGGCATGCGCCAGCCGGAGCTTGCGCAACAAAGCGAGGAGCAGATCGCCGCGCTGGTGGTGCGCGAGCTGGCGGAACTGCTGAAGACCCCCACGCGTGCGCGATTCGTGCGTGTGAAGCGCTGGGAACGCGCCATACCACAGTACACGCCGGGCCACCTGCAGCGCGTCGCCGCCCTGGAGCAGACCGAACGCGAGCTGCCGGGCCTGTTCTTCTGCGCCAACTATCGCGGCGGCATTTCGGTGGGCGACTGCGTGAAATCCGCACATGCGCGCGCCGAGGCGGTGGTCGGGCACCTGGAGCAGGTGCGCGCAAAAAATCGGGGTCGGTGACATCGCTGGTGTTGCCACTGTCCCCGTTTGTTCGGAGACGGTTGGTCGAATTCCAGGACCCACATCGTAGCCCGGATGGAGCGAAGTGCAATCCCGGGATCGGGGATCACGATGCCAGTCCGATACCCAAACCATGCGACTGTTCCATCACCTTGGTTGCAGTGCGCTCCTTTCCTCCATTCCGCTTCGCTTCATCGAGGCTACGAGGCTACGAGTTTCCGGCTGCGCTCGCTGGATCATGCACAAAACAAGACCTGACCCAGCTCGTGAAACCTTATTTTCCAAAAACAAAGGTTGGCGTCGCGGAAGACGACGCCAACCCCCTTTGAGAAATTGAGTGGTGAAGAATTCAGCCGTCGGGATGCTCCAGCACGACTGTGTTCGTACTCCCTGAATCTCCGCCAACGCACACCGGCCCGTCGGCAAAACTGAGCGTGCACTGCGCGGTGGTCCCTGGGCATGTCCCCTTATACCCGAATACGGTATAGCATCCAGCGAGCATGCGCTTGGTTGCCGTTCCAGACGAGGAAATCTGAACAATGCCAATACCGAGGTTTCTGTTTGCAGGCTTGGCAAGGTCCAGGGCTTCCCCCGCCTGTCGAGACGATACGACAGCAACATTGAACGCACTGTAGCTACTCGAAGCAGGGCTTCGCTGGAAAACTACGTCATAGATCGGGACACAGACCGTCGTGTTGGAGTTTGGAATCTTGACCCAGCTATCGATAATCTGCGCGGATGTCGAATCCGGCAGGAACTCGTATCTAACGCGGTGTGTTCCGCTCCTCATGGTAATCGTGAACGACGTCGTTGTTCCATTGACGAGGTTCTGTACGACTGACTCCGGGTTTGCACCGGTATCCTCAACTCTGACGATAACGCCTGCGTCACGCGTCAGTGAACTGAAACAAGTGGTGTCGAACGTTACACTGACAAGGCCAGCTTGCGCCGGCGACTGGAAGGTGAAAAATAAAGCTACCGCTGCTAGCGCAAGGACCAAACCCTTGGCCTTGAATGCGTCCCTTTTCAGTTTCATCGTAATGACTCCCCATTCGCTTGACGACCGTGTTTTGCGACGGGCGAAATTATAGCAGCAAGAAGACCCCCCCAGAGATCTTCCACGTAGGTGCTCCCACGGCCCGACTTTGACACCTGCTACACACATGCTGATTCCTTAAGGCGCTGGATTCGGGTGCGTGACGGCACGACACCCTCCCGCATTACAGCTGTTTGTAGCCCGGCGCCATTCTTCAGCGCTCAAGGTGTTGCCGTTGCTCTGTACGAAGAAGTTTCCATCGAGGCGCTCGGCCGTCTTCACTCTCGCGTAGGGTCTCGAGTTCGCAGCGAGATGGTGTCGTAACGGGCGTGCGAATGCCTAGCTATAGCTAGTGGTGCGAAAGCAGGCGAGGTGTAAAGGTAACGGGTGATGCCGACCTTGAAGGTATTGCCTACAGGGATAGAAGAATAAATCCGTCACCTTTCCTGCATTGACCGACTCAGCGATGTCGGCGCACGATATTCGCCCAGCGGGAGGCGGAAACGGTTGAAGTCCTGGCCAGCCCTCCCCGCGCCGCGTGTGAAAGGAGGGTATATGGACGCCAGAGAGGCCATGCAGTTTATCCGGGACCAGCATATCGAGGTGGTGGACCTCAAGTTCAGCGATCTGCTCGGCACCTGGCAGCACTTCACCATCCCCGTGAGCCAGGTGAACCAGGAGCTCTTCGACGAGGGACTGGGTTTCGACGGTTCAAGCATCCGCGGCTGGCAGGCGATCCACGCGAGCGACATGCTGGTCGTACCAGATCCCGAGACCGCGGTGGTCGATCCGTTCAACCGCCGGCCCGCGCTCTCGATGATCTGCAACATCGTCGACCCGATCACTCGGGTGAAATATTCGCGCGATCCGCGCTTCATCGCCCAGAAGGCCGAAATCTACCTGCGGGCGAGCGGCGTCGCCGACACCGTCTACTTCGGCCCCGAAGCCGAGTTTTTCATCTTCGACAACGCGCGCTACGACCAGAACGCACACGAGGGCTATTACCACATCGACTCGGTCGAGGGGGTATGGAACTCCGGCAGTGCCGAGCGTCCGAACCTCGGGTACAAGCCGCGTCACAAGGAAGGCTACTTCCCGGTGCCGCCCACCGACTCGCTGCAGGACGTGCGCAATGAAATGATCATCGAGATGGAGCATGCGGGCATCGTCGTCGAGAAACAGCACCACGAGGTTGCGACCGCGGGTCAGGCGGAGATCGACATGCGCTTCGACACCCTAACCCACATGGCCGACAAGATGATGCTGTACAAATACATCACCAAGAACGTCGCATTGCGTCACGGCAAGACGGTGACCTTCATGCCCAAGCCGCTGTTCGGCGACAACGGCAGCGGCATGCATGTCCACCAGAGCCTTTGGCGCAACGGCGAACCGCTGTTTGCCGGCTCGAAGCACGCTGGCTTGTCCGATGAGTGCCTGTGGTACATCGGCGGCATCCTCAGGCATGCGTCCGCGCTGTGTGCCTTCGTCGCACCGACGACCAACTCCTACAAGCGGCTGGTACCGGGATACGAGGCGCCGGTGAACCTTGCCTATTCGTCGCGCAATCGCTCGGCGGCGGTGCGCATCCCCATGTATTCCCTGTCCCCCAAGACGCGCCGCATCGAGGTGCGTTTCCCCGATCCTTCGTGCAACCCCTATCTGGGATTCGCGGCGATGCTCATGGCCGGCCTGGACGGAATCCTGAACAAGATCGACCCGGGTGAACCACTGGACAAGAACATCTACGACCTGCCGCCCGAAGAGCTGGAAAAAGTGCCGAGCGTGCCCGGTTCGCTCGAGGGAGCGCTCGACGCGCTCGCGCACGATCACGCGTTCCTGATGCAGGGCGACGTGTTCACGAGCGACGTGATCGACACCTGGATCGGATACAAGCGCAAGCAAGAGTGCGACCCGCTGCGCATGCGCCCGCACCCGTGGGAGTTCATGCTGTACTTTGATTCCTGAGCGCGATGGCGCGCCGCCACCTCGAAGGGCTGAACGGGTACGCTTTCCTCCGCCGGTCCTGCCTGCCAACCGGTTGAGGGACGGACACCAGCCGGGAAATCTCACCAGCATCCCGGGAGCTGGCGGAATTCGCAGCACAGCGCCAAGGCCGTTCTATCGCGCAGGGGCGTGGGGTCACTCCCAGCGAAACAGCAGGGCGCCCGCCGCCAGGAATCCAGCGCTCATCAGCGAGAGCACCAGCAGATGCGTTGCGATCCCCGGGAGTCCGGTACCGTCGATCATCACCGCCCGCGCGGCATCGATGACATGGGTGAGCGGCAGCAGCAGGGCCAGCTTCTTGAACCAGGGATGCAGGCCTTCGAGCGAAAACCACACCCCCGAGAGGAACATCATGGGCCAGCTGATGGCGTTCAGGATTCCACCGGCAAGCTCCTCGCTGGCCAGCCTCGAGGAGACCAGCAGGCCCAGGCTGATGAGACAGACCGCGCCGAGAGTGAACACCAGCAGGAGATTCAGGTAGGACCCGTACATCGGGAAACCGATCAACAGATCGGTGCCGATGAACACCAGCCCGGTGAGGGTGAGGATCAGCCATAGCCGCGAAACTACTTGCGCGGCAATGAACTCGAACGCACCGAGCGGTGTGGCTTTCAAGCGCTTCAGCACCCCGTTCTTGCGATAGCGCACGATGACGTAACCGACGCCGAACAGGGCGCTGAACATCATGTTCATGGCCAGGATGCCGGGGATCAGCCAGTCCACATAGCGGATCTCGCGCCCGTTGACCGCCTGGCGGCGGTACGCGCCGGGACTGGTGCCGCGCAGTACGCGTTCCAGGATATAGCCGCGCGGCGAACGCTCGTTCACCCAGTAGCGGCGACCCGGCAGATCGAACAGCATGTCGAGCTGGTGACGCTCGACCTTGGTGATGGCGTCGGCGAGCACCGGCACGGGGATGAGCTGCACGTACCGCGTGGCGAAAAAGCCCGGCCCGGCGGATTGCGCCGTCCAGCCCGACGGGGTGCCATAGACGCCCACCTTGTAGAGGTCCAGGCGATCGCCCGAGAAGGCGAACGCAAACCCCATGACGATGAACACAGGCAACAGGATATTCCACGACAGGGCGGCACGGTCGCGCAGGAACTCGCGGTTGCGTGCGCGCAGGACCGCCAGGAAACGGCGCAACATCAGGCGCGCAACCCCCGGCCGGTGAGCTCCAGGAACAGATCCTCCAGCGTCCGCGACCGGACCTGCAGGCGCGCCAGTGACACGTCGGCGGCGAGCAGCGCGCGGATGGTGGCATTGACGTCACTGGTCAGGATCTCGACGTTACCGTTGCGCTGCAGCAGTGTCGCCGCAAGCGGCGGCGGGGCTTCGGGGAAGCTCTCCCGCGGCAGCTCCAGCACCACGTCGTCGAAGTGCGCCGCCAGCAGTGCGCGCGGCGTGCCCTGGGCAAGGATGCGACCGTGGTCCATGATGGCGATTTCGTCGCACAGGGCGTAGGCCTCCTCCATGTAATGCGTGGTGAGCAGCACGGTCTTGCCGCGCTCCTTGATGCGCCCCACCAGATCCCAGAAATTACGCCGCGCCTGAGGATCGAGACCGGTGGTCGGCTCATCGAGGAACAGCACCTCGGGGTCGTTCACCAGTGCGATCGCGAGCAGCAGCCGCTGGCGTTGGCCGCCTGAGAGCCGATGGGCGTCGCGATCGATGAAGCCCTCCAGCGAGCACTCCTCGATCAGGCGTTCGAGAGGTGTCCCGCGGGAATAGAAGCGGCCGAACAGCTGCAGGGTCTCCCGGACGGTGATGAATTCCTGCAAGGCCGTCGATTGGAACATGATGCCGGCCTGCTCGCGAAAGCGCTTGCCCAGCGGCTCGCCCTGATAGAGCACCTGACCGCTGGTGGGCCGGTGTATGCCTTCCATGATCTCTATGGTCGTGGTCTTTCCCGCGCCGTTGGGTCCCAGCAGGCCGAAACAGCGCCCGCGCTGCAGCGTCAGGCTGATGCCTGCGACCGCCTCCAGGGTGCGGTAGCGTTGGACCAGATCGCGGACTTCGAGAAATGCCATGCCGAAGGAGCGGGACGCGAAGGGAGCGTCATCATAACCGATGAGGCGTCGGGGGACTCACGGCCGAGAACGACTGCGGCCCCCGTGGTGTGCCACGGAGGCCGCATCGGGTCAACGAACGAGGCTTAGCTGCGCTGGGCTTCGAACAGCGAGCGATACAGCTTGGCCAGCATGGGGACGTAATTCTGGTCGCCCGTCTTGGCGTAGGCCCACATCACCATGGATACGTCGTCATTCCATTCCTTGATGTTCTGATAGTCCTGCGCCGCGGCGACGATGTTCTGGAAATGCTCGATGCCGGCATGCACGATGTTCACCGCGGCCTGCTCCGAGTACATCTCGTATACGGTAAACCCCACATTGGCAATGAGGTCGCGGTGGGCGATCTTGTGACCTTCCAGGTCCAGGTGGTAGATGATGGGCACGCAGGCGACGCACAGGAACGCCGCGCCGATGGCCGCTTCTTCGAGATCGATGAACCGCGCACCTGGAGGCTGGCCGGCGGTTTTCAAGGCATCGACCACCGCGCTGGTCACTACGAACGAGGCAGCTTCAGCGACACTCGCGGATGGCGCGAGGCCTACTTCCTGGCGCAGCGCATTGGCGGTACGCAGCAGACCCTGGGTGAAGGGCTCGTCAGGATCGGGTCGAGCGAGCTTTTCGTCGGCCTTCGGTGCAGGAGTGCTCGCGGGCACCTGGGCTGCGGCAGCTTCGGTATTTTCGGTATTACGGAACAGCTTGCGAAGGATGGATGCCATGGGGGAGCCCTCGTACGGCTCTGTTTTATTGTCCCGCCGTATGCCGCCGGACGGTCCCTGTCTTGGCATATCTTATACCGAAATCCTTGCCGTCAGTCCAGCACTTGCGACGAGCCCGCGCCAGACCGCCCGTCGCCTTGCGGCGACAGGTTCTGGGTGCGAACTGCCATGCTGGCACCGCTTGGTCTGCGGTCCCCAAAAGGCCTCCAGATCCGCGATCGCCCCGTGGCGACAGAGCGTCTTCGTACGCCCGGCGCCCCTCCTCCGCCTGCCGACGTTCGCGAGTCCGCGTGTCATCGTCCGGCGATCGTGAAGAAGACCGGATCTTCCCTGCGATCCATTCACTTACCGGCCAGCCGGTGAGATTTTCCGGCTAAGGCTGCGCCGGTTCGCCGGACAGGCGCTCGTGCAGATGCGCTAGGTACATGCGCACGCGGCGCGCGTTGGTGCCGAGGTCGCTGCGGCCCGCGCGCGAGGCCGATCGTACGTCGATGCGCGAACCGCTGCCGTCGGGCGTCACGCGCACCACCACGTCGTCGTGGAAGCCAAACCAGAAGCTGGTTGCGGTCGCCTCGACGCGCCGCTCTGCGGGCTCGGCGGCAATTACGTGCCAGCCCATGTCTCGTGCCACCTCAAGGGCGCGCTCGAAGACGAGTGCCGGCGCAGCCGGAAAGCGCAACGGCGCCAGGTCCGGGTACGCCCCGCGCTGCAGGATTGCCACCTCCTTGCCCGGATAGATGCTGTCGTTCGGCGCCTCGCGGCGCGGAGCGAGCGCGGCCTCGAAGCGCGGCGGATCGTCGAAGTCGGTGGTGACGTCATGAATGGGTGGGGCGGTCTGGGCCCGGTACAGCCAGAACACGGGCGGCGCCGTGACGCCGAGCCCGATCACCAGCGCCGTCGTGCCCGCCACTCGCGTCGGGCGAGCATTCGCTGCCGGCGCAAGAATAAGCGCCAGCAGTCCCAGCGCAACACCGGCCACGGCGCCGTATACCGCAACCCTCAGGATCAGGAACCCGGCCGGCAGTTCCCACCAGCCGAACTGGTAGCCGAACCCGGAAAGCGCCGCCGGCACGACGCTCGCGAGCGCCAGCGCCAATCCCACTCTGGCGATGCCCGCGGCGAAGCGGGCACGGCGCGGAGCACGCGTCATTCTTGGCGGTTGACCGGTCATGTCATGGCCTGGTGCGCGATGGTTCGTCAGCCAAAGGTAGCCGCTACGCGCCGATCCGCCCACTGGGGATGCCGGCGGGATTTCCGGGCCCCGAAATAAACACGGCGCAACGATCTCAATGCGCTCGGAATTGCGGGATGTGATGGGCGGTCACGCGCAGAGGTGATTGCGTGCCACAACCTGTTCCCGCCGGGCCGGCTTCTGCGGTTCGCAGCGGTATGCGGGGAGCTGGGGCGGGTACATCGGTGATCCGCGGCTGGAAGAGCCAGGCGCCCGGGGCAGATTCCAACCCCGATCAAACCGCCGCATTGAACAGGCGGCGCTCCTTGATGATGCGCGCCACCTGCTCGGGAACCATGCTTTCCCAGGACGGGTCGCCGCTGCGGATCTTGGCCAGCACCTCGCGCGAGAGGATCGGCAGGCAGCGCTGGTCGATGTCGCGCAGGCCTTCGATATAGCCGTTCTCCAGCAGGTAGGCATAGAGGTGGCGCAGGTGCGGTGCCACGCGCAGATTCCCGGCCGTGATCATGGCGCCGGTGGCCGGCTCGCACATCGGGTAGATGTAGAGCTTGAGGGCATGCTTGAACAGGCGCCCGAAGGACTCGAGGATGCCGCCGTCGAGGTCGGTGTAGTACTTCTCCTCGAACACCTCCTTCAGCGTCGGTACCCCCAGGGTGATGCCGATCATCTTGTGCGTGTAGCGAAACAGGTAGGCGGCGAGACGGTGGAAAGCGCCGTAGTTGGAGATCAGCACGTTGCGGCCTACCGTCGCCAGGATGTCGACCCGGTCCAGGAAGTCCTGGTGATCGATGCCGTTCTCGTCGGTGAGGCTCTTGAGGGTCATCTCCATGAGCACGATCACCTGCTCGCCCTGTACGGCCGGTTCCTGCACGAAGCGCGCGTAGGCGGCGGCGAGCATGTCCAGCGTCAGCCGCGTTACCGGCCGGAAGCTGCCGCGCTCGACCAGGATCGCCTTCTTGTACAGCGCATCGGCGGGCTGCACCACTTCGCCGTCGGCGGTGAACATGGCGGCGTTGGTGAGCCCGCTCTGCACCAGACGCAGGCTCATCAGGCGGTTGTCCACGTCTGCGAACGCAGGTCCGGAGAGCTCGATCATGTCGACTTCGATGCGCTGCGTGGTGAGGTCATCGACCAGCGCACCGATGAATGCCTCCGGACGATCCGACAGATTCAGCGCGCCATGAATCAGGTTGACGCCGAGAATGCCCAGCGCCTCCTGCTGCTGGATATTTTCCTTGTCCCAGAGCCGCACGTGAACGATGACCTGGGAGGGTTCCTGGCGCGGCTCGGTCTGGAAGCGCACCCCCATCCAGCCGTGGCCGTCCTGGGGATTCTTGAAGCTGCGTGCGACCACCGTGTCGGCGTAGGCGAAAAAGCAGGTGACGGCGCCGCGCTGCGCGTCCAGCCGCTCCACCAGCAGACCGTACTCGTGATCGAGCATGGTCTGCAGGCGCTGCCGGCTCACGTAACGCTGGCTGGGGCCGTAGATCGCGTCGCTGAACTTCATGTCGTAGGCCGACATGGCCTTGGCAATGGTCCCGGCGGCGCCCCCGACGCGAAAGAACCACCGCGCCACCTCCTGTCCCGCACCGATCTCGGCGAAGGTGCCGTACTTGCTGGGATCGAGGTTGATCTGCAGCGCTTTCTGATGGGTGCTGGAGACGTGTGACGAATCGCTGGTCATCACTGGAAGCCTAGCGCAAGGCCTGGAGACCGGCCACAGTGGGGGGTGTGCGCGCGTTCACCGGTTGGTGAGCTTGAGCTCGATCCGGCGGTTGCGGCTGTAGGCCTCCGCGCTGTCGCCGGGATCGATCGGGTGGTATTTGCCAAATCCCGCAGCGACCAGGCGATCGGGCGGAATGCCGAGGGAGATCATGTACTTCACGATGCTGATGGCGCGTGCCGTGGACAGCTCCCAATTGGAAGGGAATTTGCTGCGCACGTTGCGCTTGTCGGTGTGCCCGTCGACCCGCAGCACCCAGTCGATGTCCTGCGGGATTTTGCCCGAAATCTCCTTGAGCGCGCCCGCGACCTCCTTGACCTGGCGCTTGCCCTGCTGGTCGAGCTCCGCGGAGGCGGAGTCGAACAGCACCTCCGAGGGCAGCACGAAGCGATCACCGACGATGCGCACGTTGGGATCGTCCTTCAATGCCTCGCGCAGCTTGCCAAAGAACTCCGACTGGTAGCGTGACAGCTTCTCCACCTTGCTGGCGAGCGCCAGGTTGAGGCGTTTGCCGAGGTCCTCGATCTGCAGCGCCTGTTCCTTGCCGGTGCCCTCCGACGTCGCGAGCGCCGTGTTGAGCTTCTCGATCTGCTCGCGCAGCGCGCCGAGCTGTTCGTTCAGGCGCCCGACCTCCGCCTGCGCCTGCTGCGTCAGCCCGGCCTGCTCGGCGGTTTCGCGCCGGCTGCCCTGCAGATCGGTCTCGAGCTGCGCGCGCTTCGCCTGCAGCGCGCCCTGTGCCTCGTCCAGATCCTTCAGCTTTGCCTCCAGCGTCGCGAGCCGGGCCACCTGCACCTCTAGCTTTTCCTTGTCGGCGCTGATCACGCCGTAGGCGTCCTCCAACTCGGCGCGCGTCTTGGCCGTGGCGGCCGCGTTGCTTTGCGCCTGTGCGGTCATCTGCGCCAGCTGTTGCTGGAGGTCGGCGCGCGCCTTCTCCGTGCCGGCAAGCGTCGAGCGCAGGCGCGTCAAGCGTCCTTGCAGGTCCTCCTTGGTGGCGCGCTCCATGGCCAGCACGTCGGCAAGCTCCGCAATGCGGGTGTCCAGGCGGCGCAGGATCTGGTCGCGACTGGACAGCGCATCCGTCAGGAGGAATTGCCCGAGGACGAACAGCAGGAGCAGGAACACGAGCACCATGATCAACGCCGAGAGGGCGTCGACGAAACCCGGCCAGATGTCCAGCGCGCGGCGGCGGCGGGAGACTGCGAGCACGGAATCGGCTCCGGTCTCAGCCCTGCTCGCGCAGGCGCTCGTCGGCGAGGGCGGCCACGGTACGCCCGACCAGGCGCAGCTCGTTACGCAGATCGGAGATGAGCTGCTCGCGCCCGCCGGTAATCTCCTCCAGCAGTCGCTTGAGTCCGACGTCCAGGCTGCGGATGTGATCCTGCGTGGCCTCGTCCAGCATGCTCGAAGTATCGGCGAGGCGCGTCAGCACGGGCGCCAGATCGGCTTGTCCCTCGGCGAGGCGGTGCAGCAGGCGCTGCTCGGTGCGCAGCTGATCGGTGAGGGTTGCAAGCTCGTCGCCGACGGTCGCGAGCTGTTCGCCCGTGACGCGCCGCAGCGCTTCGTCGCGCTCGGTGCTGCGCTGCAGCTTGTCCAGAGTATCGGCGGTCTGTTCGAGCATGGCGTGAATGTAGCTCGGTACGCTGATTTCACGCTCGCCGCCTTGCGCAAGCTCGCTGCTGAGCCGCGTGACCCCGGAAAGATAATCCTCGAGCTCATTGAAGAAGCGGTTTTGCGCATGGCCGGCCTGAAGATCGAGGAAGCCCAGTACCAGCGAGCCCGCGAGGCCGAACAGCGAAGAGCTGAAAGCAGTGCCCATGCCCGCCAGCGGGCGCTGCAGCCCCTGCTTCAGGGTGTCGAACATGCTGCCGCCGTTGACCGCACCGCTGCCGGCATCGAGGCCGCTGATGATGTCTCCCACCGAGCCGATGGTGACCAGCAGGCCCCAGAACGTGCCCAGCAGTCCGAGAAAGATGAGCAGCCCGATCATGTAGCGTGCGACGTCGCGCGATTCGTCCAGTCGCAGCCGTATGCCGTCGAGCAGCGAGCGCAGCGACAGCGGCGAAAGGCTGAACGGCTCCTGCTCGTGCTGTTCCAGCATGCGCGCCATGGGCGCGAGCAGCCGCGGCGAGCTGGCCGAAAGAGGCTGTCGCGTGGTTCCCTGTAGCGCATCGATGTAGGTGAGCTCGCCGCTCAGCCGGGTGACCTGGCGGAAGTTGATCAAAATGCCCACCAGGAACACGCCCAGGATCAGGCCATTGAGCGCGGGATTGGTGAGGAAGGCCGTCACCAGCGGGCCATGAATCAACACCACCGTGACCGCGACCACCGCGAGAAACAGAATCATCCACATCAACGTTTGGCTGGGTCGGGTCATGCTTGCGTGTCGCTCCTGACAGCATGCGTGCCATGATGTCGCGACCGCCGGGAAGTGCGGTGCGACCGGCTGGATGAAGTCGCGCTAGCTTATCACAATCGTGCGCATCGGGGCTTTCTCATCACGCGCGGCGGCGGCTCATGAGGTATAATATGTGTGACGGTCTGTGCCGCCGCAGAGTAGGAGGGCTGGTCATGGACAAGTCCATCGCTGATGTAATGATCCACTTCAACGCATCGCTTCCGGCAGAGACACTCGCTGCGCTGGAAGAGGAAGTACGACATGAGCAGGGCGTGATCAGCGCGTGCATGTCGCATGACGATCCGCATCTCATGCTCGTCGCCTATCTACCCGAGTCGGGAAGCAGTCGCCAGATCCTGCAGCGGGTCACGCGGCAGGGGCTGACGGCGCAGCTCATCGGGCTCTAGGGTGATGTGCCACTACGGCGCCGCCGCAGGCGGCGCCGGGAGGGGGCCCGCGTCGCGGTTGCGTTTGGCCATGGCATCAATCAGTCCCTGCAGGCCGACCTGCTGAATCTCGGTGGCGAAGCTGGTGCGGTAGGTGATGGCGAGGCTCACACCCTCGATCACCACGTCGTAGATGCGCCAGTGCGTGCCCGAGCGATACATCCGATAGCCCACCTGAATCGAGCCGCGTTCCGGCAGCTCGATGACCATGGGAACCATCACGTCGCGGTCCTCCAGTCCATAGTGCACCGGCGGATAGGACACGTTATCCGCCTGCGCGAGGATTTTGTCGGCGTAGGTGATCATGGCGGTGACGTAGGTGCGGGTGAGGAAGGTGCGCAGCTCCTCGGTGAAGCGCTGGCGCTGCGCGGGGGTGGCACTGCGCCAGTAGCGGCCGAGCACCCAGTGCGCGATGCGCGGGAAATCCAGGTACGGAAGGACCGTGCGTTCCACCAGCCGGTAGGCGATCTGCGGATCGGCCTTGATCGCTGCGCGCTGCTCCTTCAAAGCGGCAAGAAAGCGATTCGTGGTGTCCACTATCAGCAGGCGCGGATCGTCGGCGCGCGCGACACCGGCGCCCAGCGTCAGCCATGCCAGGAGCAGTACGCAGGCAGCTCGCATTGCCCTCGGAGCGCACGGGACGGCGCGCGAAATCACCCTTGAAGGCACCCGGCAAGGTGCGTGGCTACAGCCGCCACCTCGGACCGCAGGCGCTGCAGCAGTAGTCCCACCATAGATCTCCAATCGGCACGGCCCATGGCGCTCTCGATCAGTTCGGCGCTGCGGCGTTCGGCGGCCATGCGCTGCTCGAGCACGCTCCGTCGCGAATTGTCCGCCAGCGGCTTGCTTTGCAGGTGCTGCACCAGGTGCCCGAGAGCTTCGCGATCGGCGTCGGGTGCCTGCGGAAGATTTCCGCTGCGCCGGATGGAATCTTCGAGCTCCTCATACGGGGGGCGGCGACGTACGGCAAGGCTGCGGAACAACTCCGCAAGTACGGGACCTTCGCTGGCGCCTGCGGCATCCTCGTAACTCCTCACTGCGGCCTCACAATCGGCGGCAACCTCGCCGAGGGCAACCTGGCGGTCATTGCGCAGCACGGTGCCCCGTCTCGGCGCGAGCTTCCTGTGCCACCGGTACGTACGCCCGCACGGCCTGCGGTGTTACTTCTCAGTGTGTCCGGAATGCCCAGGGTGCGTACCAGGTCGTTGGCGGTGCCGAGTGGCAGCGGGTAGCGTGCAGCCGCGGCAGCGGCATTGAGCGTACCGTCGCCGCCGGCAACAATCACCAGATCGGTGCCTCGCTCCGTGCGTCGGATAACCTCCGCCACCACACCCGGGCTCGCGGGATCGGCGTCGAGGATACGCAGTCCGAGCCGATGCAGCAACGTGCGTGCGGCGAGGCGCGCCTCGGTCCCGCGGCGGCTGTGCGGGTTGACGATCAACAGCGCGCGCCGTGCCGCCATTGGTGCGCTCTCCCGTGCTTTGCAGGTTGCGCGCCGGTGGTTGCAGGCTGCTCGACCTCCCTGCCGCAAGTATCGTTGCGCCGCGCCGTCGGATCCGATCGCATTTTCGATCCCGTGCAGTATCCTAGTGGCTTCGCCGCGGCACGCATGTCCGTCGGCCGCATGAGAACCAATGATAGAGCAGCGTGCCGTGCGGCGCGCAAAGGGGAACCGACGGCATGAGCGGTATGGACGGCAGTGCGCCGCACACCACCTACAGACAGGACTACCGACCTCCCGACTATCTCGTAGAGCGCATCGAGCTCCATTTCGACCTCCAGGAGCTGGAGAGCGTGGTGCGCGCGCGCCTCACGTTACGGTTCAATCCCAACGCCGTTCAGCAGGCGTCACCACGGCTGGTGCTGCAGGGCCGGGAGCTGGCGTTGCGCGCCGTGCGTCTCGATGGGCGAACCCTGACCTGCGAGCAGTATCGCGTCGATGCCGAGTCGCTGACGCTCCCGCAGGCGCCGGTGGCCTGCGAGCTCGAAATCGAGACGGCCCTGCGTGCGCAGGACAACACTTCGCTGGAAGGGCTGTACAAGTCGGGCGGAAACTTCTGCACCCAGTGCGAGGCCGAAGGATTTCGCAAGATCACCTATTATCCCGACCGCCCGGACGTGCTGGCGCGCTTCACCACCACCATCGTCGCGGACAAGGCGCGCTACCCGGTGCTGCTGTCGAACGGCAATTTCGTCGATGGTGGCGATCTGCCGGACGGTCGGCACTGGGCGCGCTGGGAGGACCCGTTCCCCAAGCCTTCCTACCTGTTCGCGCTCGTTGCCGGAGACCTTGCCTGCATCGCCGACGAGTTCGTCACCGCCTCCGGACGCTGGGTGCAGCTGCTGATCTACGTGCAGCACCACAACGCCGATCGCTGCCAGCACGCGCTCGCCTCGCTCAAGGAGGCGATGCGCTGGGACGAGCGGGTATACGGTCGCGAGTACGACCTCAACGCCTACATCATCGTGGCAGTCGACGATTTCAACATGGGGGCCATGGAAAACAAGGGGCTCAACATCTTCAACTCGAGCTGCGTTCTGGCAGGTCCCGAGTCGGCGACCGACAGCGACTACCGTTCCATCCAGCGCGTGGTCGGACACGAGTACTTCCACAACTGGTCGGGCAACCGCGTGACCTGCCGCGACTGGTTCCAGCTGAGCCTCAAGGAAGGCTTCACGGTGTTTCGCGACCAGGAGTTCAGCGCCGATCTGGGCTCGCGGCCGGTGCAGCGCATTGCCGACGTCAATGCCCTGCGTACGGCGCAGTTCCGCGAGGACGCCGGGCCCATGGCGCACTCTGTGCGCCCGGACTCCTACGTCGAGATCAGCAACTTCTATACCGCCACGGTGTATTCCAAGGGCGCTGAAGTGGTGCGCATGCTGCGGGTGCTGCTCGGGGCCGAGCGCTTCCGCAGGGGCACCGACCTGTACTTCTCCCGCCACGATGGCCAGGCAGTGACCTGCGACGATTTCGTGCGCGCAATGGAGGATGCAAGCGGCGCCGATCTCGGCCAGTTTCGGCTCTGGTACGACCAGGCCGGCACCCCCGAGCTGCAGGTGCGGGGCGAGTACGATGCGGCGGCGCGCAGCTACGCTCTGACCGTGCGGCAGCACTGCCCGCCGACGCCCGGGCAGCCGGAGAAGCGTCCCATGCACATTCCATTCGCCATGGGCCTGCTCGACACTGCCGGCAACGAGCTGTCCACGCTGCTCGAAGGCGAGCAGCAGCCGGTGCACGGTACGCGCATCCTGGAGCTGCGTAATCTGGAGGAGCGCTTCGTGTTCCGCGGGCTCTCCGGGCCTCCGGTACCTTCGCTGCTGCGCGGGCTTTCGGCGCCGGTCAAGCTGCACATGGCGCGCAGCGAAGCCGAGCTCTCGTTTCTGCTGGCCCACGATCGGGACGGCTTCTCGCGTTGGGATACCGGCCAGCAGCTCGCGCTGAACGCGATTCTCGGCATGATACAGATGCTTGCACACCGCGCGACGCCGGTGCTGGACGACTCGCTCGGTGCGGCGCTGCGCCGTTCCCTGCAGGACTGCGAGCTGCTCGACGGTGCGTTGGAGAACGCCTTCGTGGCGCAGCTGCTGAGCCTGCCATCAGAGGGCTACGTTGCCGAGCTCACCCAGCCCGCCGATCCGCTGGCTATCCACGAAGCGTGGGTGCAGGTGCGACGCAGCATCGCCGAGCTGCTCGATCCCATGTTGATGCGCGTCTATGAAGTGGGCGCCGAGTCGGCGACCTACCGCTTCGATGCCGCCGCGGCCGGCAGGCGCAGCCTGCGCAATGCCTGCCTGGGTTATCTGATGGAGCTCGATGATGCCTCCATACGCCAGCGCTGCCTGGAGCAGTTCTACCGGAGCGACAACATGACCGACACGCTGGCGGCACTTGCCTGCCTGGCCGACAGCGAGGGGCCCGAGCGCGCCGAGGCGCTGGCGAGCTTCTATCATCGCTGGCACAAGGATGCGCTGGTCGTCAACAAATGGTTTTCCATCCAGGCCGCCTCGCGCCTGCCCGGCACGCTGGAGGCCGTACGTGCGCTCACCGCGCATCCGGCGTTCCAGCTGCGCAATCCCAACTGCGTGTACGCGCTGATCCGCACCTTCGCGCAGGGCAATCCCGCCCGCTTCCACAGTCCGGACGGTGCGGGCTATCGGTTCCTGGCGGACCAGGTGCTGCGCCTCGATCCCGTCAATCCCCAGGTCGCCGCGCGCCTGACGGCACCGCTCAGCGGCTGGCGTCGTTATGGCACGGAGCGACAGGACCTGATGCGCGCCGAGCTCGAGCGCATCCTGGGCGAGCCGAAGCTCTCGCGCGACGTGTACGAGATCGCGCACAAGAGCCTGTCCTGAGCCGGCACGCGCGCGGGCCCGAATGAGGCCGCTGCCGCCTCCGCCGCAGGGTTGACGCCTGGGGCCGGACCGATTGAGGGTGCAGCGCCGCCCACGGGTCTCACCGTCCTGCCGCGGGCCCGCCGTACGGCGATGCCAGCCCGGAAATCTCACCAGCGGGCCGGCGGCGTGCCGGTAAGTGAATGGATCCCAGGGAAGATCTGGCATGCTTCACGATCCCCGAACGGTAACAGCGTATTTACGCCGCCGGCCTATCCCGGTTCTGGCGGTTTCTCGCACGCCAGGACGGCTGCGAATTCCGCCAGCTCCCGCGATGCTGGTAAGATTTCCGGGCTAAGCTGATGGATAGGAGGGAGCGAGCCCACCGCCACTGAAGTCACGAGGTTGGTCATGTCCGAGGCCGTCTGGGGTACGCCCGAGGCCGTTCTGTCGCAGGTTGGGCGGGTGGTCCTGGGCAAGCCCCGGCAGCTGCGCCTCGCGCTCACCTGCCTGCTGTCGGAAGGTCATCTGCTGATCGAGGACCTGCCCGGGGTTGGCAAGACCACGCTGGCGCACGCGCTCGCCATGAGCCTGGGACTCGAATACCAGCGCATCCAGTTCACCAGCGATCTGCTGCCGGCCGACCTGCTCGGAGTCGCGATCTACGAGCGCGAGCGGGGCTTCAGCTTCCACGCCGGACCGATCTTCGCCAATGTCGTGTTGGCCGACGAGATCAACCGCACCACACCCAAGACCCAGAGCGCACTGCTGGAAGCCATGGAGGAACGCCAGGTCACGGTCGACGGTGAGACCCGGCCGCTGCCGGCGCCGTTCTTCGTGGTCGCGACCCAGAATCCTGCCCACCACCTCGGGACCTTCCCGCTGCCCGAATCGCAGCTCGACCGATTTCTGATGCGCATCGAGCTCGGCTATCCGGATCCGGCTGCGGAACGCGCCCTGCTGCAGGGCGATGACCGGCGCCAGCTGCTCGCCGGGCTGCGCCCCTGTGTCTCGGCGCGCGAGCTGCTGGTGCTCCAGCAGCGCGTCACCCAGGTGCACGTGGCGGACGCACTGCTCGACTACGTACAGGCGCTGCTGGCCTTCAGCCGCAGCTGCGGGCGTTTCCAGAACGGACTCTCGCCCCGCGCCGGACTGGCGCTGCTGCGCAGCGCACGCGCCTGGGCGTTCCTTGGCGGCTGCGACGAAGTCCTGCCCGAGGATGTTCAGACAGTGCTGCCGGCAGTGGTGAACCACCGCCTGCAGCCGGCGCTGGAAGATTCGGGAACTGCCGCGGGCGGGGCTCGCGTGCTACTGGAGTCGGTGCCGGTCCCCTGACCGGCAGCCGCAACGCCCGGGGGCCGTCTCCCGTGCACATGGTTCCGCAGATCCGAGTGCGATCCGCCGACGCCGCGGCTACCTGGCCACGGTATGACGGCGGTGCGCAGAGCGCACCCCTGGTGCTGGACCGCGCCACGATATTCGTGCTGCCGACCGCGGCGGGCGTGAGCTTCGGCGCACTGCTGCTGGTGATGCTGGTGGGCGCCATGAATTACGGCAGCAGCCTTGCCTACGGTTTCACCTTCCTGCTGGGCAGCGTCGCCGTGGTGTCGATCCTGCACACCTATCGCAACCTGGCGGGACTGGCAGTAAGCGGCGCGCGGGCCGGCGCGGTCTTTGCTGGCCAGTGCGCGCACTTCGAGCTGCTGGTGCAGAACGCAAGCCCCTGTGCGCGTCATGCCCTGGAGTTTTCCGCAGCAGGTGGCGCGCCGGTGGTGTGTGCCGTCGCCGCCGAGGCGGCAACACCGGTGATCCTGTTGCGCGATGCGCCGCAGCGCGGGCCGCAGCATCTGCGACGCGTGCGTGTTTCCACCCGCTGGCCGCTGGGGCTGTTTCGCGCCTGGTCGGAGATCGATCCGCGGCTCACCTGCGTCGTCTATCCGGCGCCGGCCCGGCGTGGGCCACAGGCGCAGGTGGCAAGCTCGGGCTCGCCCGGGCGTCGACCCGAGGCCTCCGGGGGCGAGGACTTTCTCGGCTGCCGGAGCTATCGGGTGGGCGATGCGCCGCGCCACGTGCATTGGAAGGCGGTTGCCCGCGGCCAGGGCCTGTTGACCAAGCAGTTCGGTGGGTACGGCGGCGATCCGTGCTGGCTGGACTGGGATGCGCTGGCGCACCTGGAGGATGAAGCCCGGCTGCAGGTGCTGTGCCGCGGGGTCCTGGATGCGCAGGCGCGCGGCGAGCGCTATGGCCTCAGGCTGCCGGGCATCAGCTTCGGCCCGGCCGAGGGCCCGCGCTTCCGTCACCGCTGTCTCGAGGCGTTGGCGCGTTTTGGCATCGCGTGAGCCCGAAGTTACGCCCGGCGAACGGCGCTGGCTGCTCGCCTGCCTGTTGCTGGTATTGCTGCCGCACGTGGGGCGCCTGCCGCTCTGGGTGACCTCGCTCGCGGCGCTGGTTGGACTCTGGCAGGCACGACCACGCCTGCGCGAGGTGGTGCCGCCACGTTGGCTGGCCCCCACGCTGGCCATGACCGGCACCGCGGCAGTGCTGCTGCAGCTCGGCACCCTGTTCGGCAAGCAGGTGGGGCTGGTTCTGCTGGTGCTACTGCTCGCTTTCAAGCTGCTCGAGCTGCGTACCCGGCGCGATGCGCTGGCGGCGGTGTTCCTGAGCTACTTCCTGGTCGCGGTGGGTCTGCTGTTCGCACAGAGCATGGCCGTGGCCGCCTATCTGTCCGCAGTAGCGGTGGTCATTACCGCTACGCTGGTGGCGGTGACGCAGCCGGCGGCAGGCTTCGGCATCCGCGCACGCCTGGGCCTTGCGGGGGCGCTGGTGGGACAGGCACTGCCCCTCACGCTCGTGCTGTTCGTGCTCTTTCCGCGCGTCACCACGCCGCTCTGGGTATTGCCGGCCGACGCCTATTCGGGCGTCACCGGCCTCGGCGAAACCATGGAGCCGGGCTCCATCAGCATGCTGGCGCAGTCCGATGCCGTTGCGTTCCGGGCACGCATCGAAGGTCCGGTCCCGTCCTCGGAGCAGCGTTACTGGCGTGGCCCGGTGCTTTGGTACACCGACGGGCGGGCATGGCGGGGCGGTGCGCCAGGGTCGCAGCGCGAGGGTCACGTGGCGCTGGCGGGGTTGCAGCTCGCCGGCACGCCGGTGCGCCAGCACATCACGCTCGAGCCGCACCAGGGAACCTGGCTGTTCGGGCTCGACCTGCCGGTGCAGGTCTCGGCGGCTGCGCGCCCCGCGGCGGGCCTCGATTGGCGCAGTGCGCAGCCGGTTCGCGAGCCGCTGCGCTACGACGTGCTGTCGTTCCCCGAGCATCACGGCACGCGGTTGCCGGCGCTGGATCGCGCTCGCGCGCTGCAGATCCCCGAGCACGTCGATCCGCGCGTTTCCGCGCTCGCGGCGCAATTTACCCGAGGCCGCGACGCGCGCGGCACGGCCCGGGCGGCGCTCGCCTACTTCCACGACCAGCCGTTTCGCTACACGCTCGCGCCGCCGGTCCTGCGACGTGACCCGACTGCGGATTTTCTGTTCGAGACCCGCGCGGGCTTTTGCGAGCACTACGCGGCGGCCTTCACGCTGCTGATGCGTCTGGCGGGCATACCGGCGCGGGTGGTGACCGGCTATCTCGGTGGCGAGTGGAATCCGCTCGGCGAATACTGGGTGGTGCGGCAGAGTGACGCGCACGCCTGGAGCGAAGCCTGGATCGCAGGGAGCGGCTGGGTGCGAATGGACGCAACGGCAGCGATTGCGCCCGAGCGGGTCGAGCGCTTCGGAACGGGCGCCTCGCCGGTGGTTGCTTCGTTGCGCTTTGCGGCCGGCGACCTGGTCGCGCGCGTGGCTCGCGAGCTGCGTTTCGCGGCGGATGCCATGAACGATGCCTGGAATCGCTCGGTGCTCGGCTTCGGGCCCGAGCGGCAGCAGGCGCTGCTCTCACGCCTCGGGTTGCATCAGCCTTCGTGGCGGACCCTGGCCCTCGCCTCGACGCTCGCAGGAGGCGCGGTGACGCTGCTGGTTGCGGCCGTACTGCTGCTGCGGATGCCGCGCGACCGGGACGCCGCACGTGCGGTCTACACCCGTTGGTGCCGCAGGCTGGCACGGCGCGGCATACTTCGCCGTCCGGCGGAAGGGCCGCGCGACTTTGCGGCGCGCGCCGTGCAGCTGCGTCCGGATCTGCGCGCGCCCATTGCCGACATTACGGAGCGCTACATCGCGTTGCGCTATGGAAGGATCGAGGCCGCGGCACCGGCGCTGCGGGAGCTGCAACGCCGGGTACGGCGTTTCCGCTGCTGACTGAGGCAATGGCCGGCACGATCAGCGCATCGAGATGGTGTACTTCGACAAGGACGACGCCGGTTTGCCCCAGGGCGTCGCTCACCGGGGCTCGAAGCGCAGTGCCGCGGAGTTGATGCAGTAGCGCTGTCCGGTCGGCTGCGGCCCGTCGTCGAAGACATGACCCAGATGGGCATCGCACGTCGCACAGCGCACTTCCGTGCGGACCATGCCCAGGCTGCGGTCGGTCGCGGTCTCGACCGCGGCCTGCAGAATCGGCGCGGAAAAGCTCGGCCAGCCGGTGCCCGAGTCGTACTTGCGCTCGGAGCCGAACAGCGGCGTGCCGCAGCACACGCAACGGTAGATGCCCGGGTCCTTCAGTGCGTGAAACGCGCCGGTGAAGGCGGGCTCGGTGCCCGCCCTCGCGGGCGACGCGATACTGCTCCGGGGTGAGCTGGCGCTGCCATTCGGCCGCGCTCTTGACGACTTTTTCAGTCATGGCTGCGGTCCCTCGATTCGCGTCAGTGGCGGGCGAGCTGGGCCACCTGTTCGGCCGCCATGTCCAGCCCGACCGGCCATCCCGGATTGAGCACGACACCCACTCCGGAGCCTACTTTTTCCAGAATGCGCTGAAACTCCATCAGCAGGCCGCCCTTGAAATCCGGATGATCGGCGAGGAAGGGCCGGGCGCGCTCGGGACTGGTGAACAGCACCAGGATCTCCCCGCCGTCCGCGCCCGGCAAGGTGAGCGGTACGGCACGTGCGGAGCGCTGCAGGCCGCTGATCCCCAGATCGTCGTCGCGCACCGGCATGAAGACCTGGGCCGAAAGCAGACCTTCCAGGAACAGCTCCGCGCCGATTTCTCCCTCCTGCGCCTGTAGCAGCCGGTGCTCCAGGTCGTTGCGGGGCTCGAAGGCTTCGGTCATGGTCCGGTGTCCTGTCACGTTGCGCTCGCGATCAGGTTGGCCGACTCGAGGACGAATTGCAAACCTTAGCCTTGGCCCAGCAGACCGTCGAGGTGCGCGACCACGCTGCGTCCCAGCGCCGGCAGATGGTAGCCCCCTTCCAGGACCGAGACGATGCGCCCGTGCGCATAACGCTCCGCCACCTCGCGGACGGCACGCGAGATCCAGCGATAGTCGTCCTCGCGCCAGCGCAGCTGACCCATGGGGTCCTGCGCATGCGCATCGAATCCGGCGGAGATCAGCACCAGGTCCGGGCGAAAGGCATGCAGTGCGGGCAGCCAGCGCTCGACCACCGCCTCGCGCAGCACGCTGCCGTCGCTGCCGGCCGCCAGCGGCACGTTGACGATACGGGGGCCGCCGCACTCGCTGCCAAGCCAGGGATAGAACGGGTGCTGGAAGGTGGAACAGAACAGCACCCGCGGGTCGTCGCGGAAAATGTCCTCGGTCCCGTTGCCGTGGTGGACGTCGAAATCGACGATGGCGATGCGCTGCAGACCGTGATGCTCCAAGCCGTGTGCCGCACCCACGGCCACGTTGTTGAAGATGCAAAAGCCCATGGCCCCCGAGCGTCCCGCATGGTGGCCGGGCGGGCGCACGCCGCAGAAGGCGGCCCCGGCACGCGCGCCGAGCACCAGGTCGACGGCGGCAACAACGGCGCCGGCGGCGCGCAAGGCCGCCGACAGCGTGCCGGCACCGAGCGTGGTGTCGTCGTCGAAATGGAGGGGCCCCTGTGCCAGGTCGTGGGAAAGGACACGCTGCACGTAGTCCGCATCGTGCACGCGCACGAGCTGCTCGCGTGTGGCACGTGGCGCGTCGTAGTGGCGCAGTGCCAGATCCATGGTGGAGGAGATCAACTCGTCTGCGATGGCATGCAGACGGTCTGCGTGCTCGGGATGCTGCGGATCAACTTCGTGTCCCAGGCAATCCGGATGGGAAAGGAATGCAATCGTCATGGGATCGTTGTCTGCCGGTGAACCGGCAACCGCCCTGCATGTCAGGCTGCTGTCTTGCGCGCGCGGTCGGCCGGCTGCGGTTATCCTCCCATCGCGTCCCGGCTCGTCACGGATTGCGTCCGCCGGTGGCGCCGCGGATGCCGGCCCACAGCAGGGCCAGCTGCTGGCGGTACATGCTGCCGATGCCGCGAGGGTTGGCGACGCGCAGGGCGAGCGGTATGCCGAAGAAGATCGCCAGCAGCGCCACCAGCACCGTGGTGACCGGCGTGTTCGGCGGTAGCTCGCCACTCTGGATGGCCTGTTCCAGTCCCGGCACCAGAATGCTGTCCAGTCCTTTCAGGGGTAGCTCCTCGATGCCTTCGAGACCGGGAAACGCCAGCAGCCGTTCGGCACGGGTCACCTCGACCGTCGCCGGGCGCTCGCGCAGGCGCGCCTGATAGGCAAGCACCTCGCCCGTCCAGCCGGGGCGGTCCTGGAACTGGTGGGCCGCGCGGTCAAACACCGCATGCACGACCGCCAGTCCCGATGTGCCCGGTGCGGCATGGCGGCCGTGCCACAGCATCTCCAGGGTCCACATCTGGATGGCATAGGCGAGTACGTCCGTCTTCCTGGGAAAATAGTTGAAGAAGGTGGCTTCCGAGACTTCGGCGGTGTCGCACAGCGCACGTACCGCAATGTCCTCGAGAGACTGTTGCTCCAGGGCAGACAGCAGGGCATTCATGAGCGCCAGTTTGGTCTGGGCATATTTGCGCTCGCGCAGCGGGATCCTTACCGCCGTGGCCATTGGCATGTCCCGAAGGGAAAGACGCTTCAATTAAAGGACTCGTCAAAATTATTGTCAACCGCAAGTTGATCGGCGCTGGGTGTTCGGCGGAGTCCATGAATTCTGATGTAGACTCCAAATGTCCGCATGGTGGGCGGACGCCTCGCACAGTCACTGCAGCGGAGGGGACATGGAACATCCGAGGGCATCGGGGCCGCCCGGTCTGCTGGCGATCGTCGAGCTCGGCGGCTACCCGAATCTTGCGCCCGTGTACGAACAGGCCGGCTACGCGGTCGAGGTGGCGACCTCCATGCGCAAGGCGCTTGCCGCCCTGAAGCGCAGCGACCCGGCGGTAATCGTCGCCGAGTTCAATTACCAGTCCGACTTTCGTGATCGCACCAGCAGCCTGGAATCGCTGCTCGCGGTACTGCAACGACGCCCCGGTACCCGGGTTATTGTGTTCTATGAGCCCGAATACCGCCATCAGTTCGAGCGGCTGCGGGCGCGCTTTCCGATTGCGGCGGCACTGCCATTCCCGATCGAAGCGGCTGCGGTAGGGGAGGTGTTGCGGGAGGTCGCGGGGCGTGGCTGAGGAGGAGGCGTTCCCGGCCCGCCGGTTCAGGCATCGAGGTCCGGGATGAGACGGCTCTGGATGCGCGCAATCTGGTCCTTCAGTAGCAGCTTGCGCTTTTTAAGGCGCCGCAGCTGCAACTGGTCGACCGAAACGCTTTCGGACAGACGTGCGATGACGTCGTCGAGATCGCGATGCTCGAGGGTGAGCTGCTGAAGTCTGCTGCGCAGAACCTCGACGTCTTCGTCCATCATGGCACGGGCCCCCCGAAAGACGCGCTCCAGAATACCACAGGCGCGTCATGCCGTGCCGGTGCACCATGGCCCTGGTGGGAGCTCGCAGCCCGCGTGGCGTATGCTAATACCATGGTCAGGTCAACGGTGGTCTTCGACGAACGCGCGCTGGAGCTGCGCTTCATACGCGCCTCAGGCCCCGGCGGTCAGAACGTGAACAAGGTCGCGACCGCCGTGCAGCTGCGCTTCGACGTGGCGCGTTCCGCACTGCCGGAGGCGGTGGCGGCGCGCCTGCGCAGGCTGGCGGGGCGGCGCCTCAGCGGCGAGGATATCCTGGTGATCGATGCGCGCCGCTTCCGCACCCAGGAACGCAATCGCGAGGACGCCGTGGGGCGCCTGGACGAGCTGATCCGCCGCGCCGCGGAGGCACCCCGCCCGCGTCAGGCCACGCGTCCTACCGCGGCCGCGCGCGAGCGACGCCTGCAGGACAAGCGCAGGCGCGCAGAGGCCAAACGCGCACGCACGCGCGTAGGCGAGGACTGACCGACCCGCGCGGCGCGCACGGATCGCGATCACCTCGCGCGGCACGCAGGAGGACAGCATGGTCGAAGATTCCCGTGGCGGGCGCACTTCGGGTGCGCGCAACGAGCGTCTGGAGCGGCTGGTCGCCGAAAGCCGCCGGCAGCAGGACGAACGCCTGAAGAGCTATCGCGAGCAGTCCCTGCGCATTCATCCCTGGGTGTGCGCGCGCTGCGGGCGCGAATTCACGCGCGCCAACCTGCACGAGCTCACCGTCCACCACAAGGACCACAATCATGACAACAATCCGCCCGACGGCAGCAACTGGGAGAATCTCTGCATCTACTGTCACGAGCAGGAGCATGTGAAGCTGTCCCAGGCGCTGGGCGGGACGTCGGCGGGGCCGGGCACGGGACAGCCACGGGCCACGCACAATCCCTTCGCCGATCTCAAGAAGCTGCTCGACGGCGACGCGTGACCCGGCTAGGACCGGAAATGTCGCCAGCATCCCGGGAGCTGGCGGAATTCGCAGCCAGGGCGAGCGAGAAACCGCCAGAACCGGGATAGGCCAGTGGCGTAAACGGTGTGTCATGGTTCGCGGATCGCGAAGCGTGTCAGATCTTATCTGGGATCCATTCACTTACCGGCCAGCCGCTGGCCGGCTGGTGAGATTTCCGGGCTAGAGACGCTGCAGCACGCTCATCGGGCTCTGGCGCACCACGGCCCGGGTCCCCCAGTAGCCGGCACCACCCACCACTGCCGCGCCAGCCAGGGGTAGCGCCAGCCACAACAGTGCGTGCGGTTCGAACTCCAGTTCGAACACCTGCGTGTAGAGCAGGTAGACGACCAGCTCGGTTCCGAGCGCCGCGAGCAATCCCGCCCCGAGCCCCAGCATCGTGAACTCCGCGAGGTGGGCGGCGCGCAGCTGGCGCCGACTGGCGCCGAAGGCGCGCAGCAAAGCACCCTCGTGCAGGCGCTCGTCCTGACTGGACTGCAATGCCGCATAAAGTACTGCCAACCCGGCGATCAGCACGAACAGCAGGACGTACTCGACGGCGACTGTCACCTGCTGCAGGATCAGGCGTACCTGGTGCAGGATCTGCCCGATGTCCAGCACGGTGACGGAGGGAAACGTGCGCACCAGCTCGGCCAGCACGGCGTCGCGTGCCGTGGGCAGGTGGAAGCTGGTGACATAGGTTGCCGGATAGCCGTCCAGAGCCCCCGGCGGAAAGATCATGTAGAAGTTGGGCCGGAACGAATCCCACTGCACGCTGCGCAGGCTGGTGACGTGCGCGCTCAGCCGCGCGTCCCCGATGGAGAACTCAAGGGTGTCGCCGAGCCGGATGCCGAGGCGCGAGGCGAGCTCGGCTTCCACGGAAACCTCCGGCTCCCTGCGGTTGTCGCGCCACCAATGCCCGGCAACCACGGCGTTGTCGGACGGCAATGCGCCGGCCCAGGTCAGGTTGAGCTCGCGGCGCAGTGCCTCCGGCTGGTCTCGCGAGGGGCCTGCGGCGCTTACCGGACGGCCGTCGATTCCGGTGAGTCGTCCACGCACCATGGGATACAGTTCGCTTGCGTGCAGCGCGTGATGCTCGAGGAACCGGCCTACCCGCTCGACCTGCTGCGGAAGAATGTTGATAGCGAAGTAGTTCGGGGTATCGGGCGGCAGCTGCGCCTGCCAGGTGTGGAGCAGATCCGTGCGCAGGAGCGCAATTGCGCCCATAGCCATGAGGATCAGGGCGAAAGCCAGAATCTGGCCGACCGTGGCGCCGGCGCGGCGCCAGAGGTTGTTGAGCCCGAACCGCCACGCGACACCGACCCGCTTGCGCAACGGCTGCGCGAGTCGCAGCAGCCCCAGCGCCAGGAGCGAGAGCGTCACCGCGACGGCCGCCACACCCGCGAGCACGGCGAGCGTGAGCCGCCACTCGCCCGCATAACCCCAGGTCAGCAGCACCATCGCCGCGAGTGCCGCGACGTAGGTGACCCAGCCGCTGCGCGGCAGGGGAAGCAGGTCGCGGCGCAGCACGCGCAGCGGTGGCACTTCGCGCAGGCGCAGCACGGGTGGCAGACCGAAGCCTGCAAGCGTGACCAGACCGGTGAGCAGGCCGAGCAGCACCGGCGCCGGTCCCGGCGGCGGCAGGGCTTTGGGCAGCAGCCCGGAAAGCAGGGCCACCAGCCCCTGCTGGGCCAGCCAGCCGAGGACGCAGCCGATGGTGCTCGCCACGATGCCCACGCCGAAGAGCTGGGGGATGTAGATTGCCAGTACGTCGCGCTGGGTGGCACCGAAGCAGCGCAGCATCGCCGCCACATCGAAGTGCCGGCGGCTGTGGCGCTGCGCCGCCATGGCCACGGCCACGGCCGCCAGCAGGACGCCGGTCAGGCTGGCAAGCCCGAGGTAGCGCTGGGCGCGCTGCAGCGCCGCGCCCACGGCGGGCCGTCCCCGGCGCACGTCTGTCAGCTCATGGCTCGGTCCGAGTCGGGAGCGCAGCCAGGCGCCGTAGCCCTGCAGCAGGGCAGGCGGGCCGGCGAAGAGATATTCATAGGTGACGCGGCTGCCCGGTTGCAACAGCTGGGTCGCGGGCAGGTCGGTGCGGTTGATCAGTAACCGGGGGGCGAGGAACAGGCTCCCACCCTTGCCGGGACTGTAGGTGAGCACCCGCGTCAGGCGCAGTGTCGCTGCTCCCACTCCGAGCGTATCGCCGACGTGCACCCTGAGGGCGCTGAACAGGCGGGCCTCGGCCCAGGCGGTGCCGGGGTCGGGAATCTCGGCAGTCGCTGCGTCGGCGGCATAGGGACGCGGTGCCGTGCGCAGCGCGCCGCGCAGCGGAAATCCGGCGCCTACGGCCTGGACGCCGGCGAGCTCGAGCGCATCGCCGTGCGTGATCACGCTGGCGAAGGACAGACTGACAGCGGTCCGCAGACCCCGGCGGCGCGCCGCCTGCAGCCAGTCGTCCGCAACCGGTCGCGGGCTGGACAGCAGCAGATCGCCACCGAGAAGGTCCGCCGACTGCGCGGTCATGGCCCTGCCCAGCCGATCGGCAAAAAACCCGAGCAGGGTCACGGAAGCGACGGCGATCACCAGCGCAAAGGCAAGCAGGCGCAGCTCACCGGCGCGCCATTCGCGCGCCAGCAACCGCAGGCCGATGTGCACGCGGTTCACGGCGCTGTGCCGGCGATGCGCCCGCCGTCCAGACGGATGCATCTGCCGCAGCGTTCGGCGAGCGCGGGATCGTGGGTGACCAGCACCAGCGTGGTCCCACGTTCAAGGTTCAGCTCGAACAGCAGCTCGATGATCTGCGCGCCGGTGGCGCGGTCCAGGCTGCCCGTCGGCTCATCCGCGAACAGGATGCCGGGGCGAGTGGCGTAGGCGCGGGCGATCGCCACGCGCTGCTGCTCGCCGCCGGAGAGCTGCTGCGGATAGTGGTCGACCCGCGCACCGAGGCCGACGCGCTCCATCAGCGCCCGCGCCGTGGCGGCGGGCGCCGAAGCACCCGCCAGCTCCAGGGGCAGCATGACGTTTTCCAGCGCGCTGATCCCGCCGAGCAGCTGGATGTTCTGGAAGACGAAGCCCACCCGTCCGGCACGCACGCGTGCGCGTCCGTCCTCATCGAGCTGCTGCAGGGCGTGACCGGCGAGGGTGATGCTCCCAGCGGTCGGCACGTCCAGGCCGGCCATCAGGCCGAGCAGCGTCGACTTGCCGGACCCGGAAGGGCCGACGATGGCGACCTGTTCCCCGGCCTTGATATCCAGGCTGACGCCGGACAAGATTTCCAGGGAACCGGCAGGGCTTGCGACGCGCTTGGAGAGGTTTGCAATGGACAGGATACAAGCGGTGGGAAGGTCACGCATGTGCGTCATGGCTACTGGTGCTCGCCTTCTGGAGTGGGGCGGGGACCGATGCAGGACCCACCCAGGAGCCCCCGGCTCCACGGACTCCGTCATCCTGGTGGTGGGGGACAGTCTCAGTGCCGCCTACGGATTGCCAAGCGACCAAGGGTGGACCACCTTGCTGAACCGGCGCATCGCCATGGAGCGGCTCCCCTACCGGGTGGTCAACGCCAGCATCAGCGGCGACACCACCGCCGGTGCGCTGGCGCGCCTGCCCGCGGCGCTTGAGCGGCATCACCCTGCGGTGGTGATCCTCGAGCTGGGCGGCAACGACGGCTTGCGCGGCCTGTCTCTGGAACGGACGGCCGCCAACCTCTCTGCCATGACCCAAGATTCGCGTGCCGCGGGTGCGCGCGTACTGCTGATCGGTATGCGCCTGCCCCCGAACTATGGCAGCCGGTATACCGAAAAGTTTCAAGCGCTGTACCACGACCTGGCTGCACGCGAAGATCTCGCCCTGGTGCCCTTCCTGCTGGAAGGCGTTGCCACCGATACCACGCTGATGCAGGCGGACGGCATCCATCCCACGGCCGCCGCCCAGCCACGCCTGCTGGACAACGTGTGGCCGCAGTTGCGGGCGCTGCTCGACAAAAGGAACCGCCAGCCCGGAAATCCCACCAGCCGGCCGGCGCCTGGCCGGTAAGTGAAGGGAGAGCAGGGAAGATCTGGCATGCTTCACAATCGCCGAACGATGACACACCGTTCACGCCGCCGGCCTATCCCGGATGCCGGTGAGATTTCCAGGCCAGTGGCCCCCATGACGGCGTCAACGGACTCCGGCCCTCCCGGGTTCGCGGCGGCAGTTGCGGGCCAGGTCACGTCCTCGGCGCTGTCGCTTGCCTGGCCCGCGGGCTGCGGTGCTACCATGCGCTGGTTTCCCCCTGGAGGTGCAGCCGTGTCCCGACATCCCGTCCTTCGTTCCGCGGCCGGTGCCGTGTGCGCCGCACTCACCGCCTTCGCTGCGTATCCCGCTTCCGGCGCCGAGTTCAAGGTGCAGGTGTTGCAGCGCGGTACCGATCGACCCGTGGCCGGGGCGGCCGCCTGCCTGGGCACGCCTGCCAATGAGCGCCAGTTCGGCGTGCAGCTTACCGGACCCGATGGCACTGCCTCTTTCGCGGAAGTCCCGACCAGCCCGTTGCTGCTCACCGTGTCCGGAGCGGGCCACCATGGTTTCCAGGTGTCGCTGGCGGCGCAGACCTTTGACCGTCTGTTGGTTGTAAGCATCGCCGACGGCCGCGGTGGGCCGCGGTGCGCGCCACCGGAGGAGACGTCGGCACTGGGTGCGGTGACCAACCTGCGGGTGACGGCGCTGCGGGTGCGCAACGACGCCGGGGCACAGGGTGGCCGCACCGTAGTGCTTCAGCCGACCGTGCGCGGAGAGCCCAATCAGTACCGGGTCAGCGAGCATCCCGACTTTGCCGGCGCCGAATGGCGGCCGTATGAAGGCGCACCGCATTATGCGCTGAGCCCCGGCGAGGGGCGCAAGATGCTCTACTTCCAGGTGCGCCGCTACAGCGAGATCGACGGCGCCAGCCTGCAGAGTCTTTCCAACGTCGCCACCGCCAGTATCAACGTGCAACCCTGAATCACTCAGGATAGCGGGAGTCCGGCGCGCCGCGGGCCGACGAAGGTGGTGCCGATCCCGCCGGCTACTCCTCGACTTCCCTGCTCACCGGTCGGCCGGGTTTGGCGAGCAGCGCCTCCAGCAGCCGCACCCGATCCTTGCGCAGCTCCTTTTCGATGGCGGCGATCTTGGCTTCGAGGTTGCCGAGGCGACGCTCCACCTCGCTCAGGTCCACTGCCGCCGCGCGCACGTCCTCGGTGCCGCCCTGTCCGTGGCGCGAGGCGGCGACCGCGACCTGGGCGCGCGGATTGGAGGTTTCCTGCAGCAGCTCGTCGGTCACGTAGCGCACGGTATTGGCATTGATCTCGTGCGCCTCCTCGAGAAAACCGAACAGCAGCATGCGATCGCACAGGGTGTTGATGCGCCGCGGTATGCCGTCCGTGTAGTGATGGATCTCCTCGAACGCCTCGTCGGTGAAATGCGGATCGTTCTTCCAGCCCACCAGTTGCAGGCGGTGCTCGATGTAGGCCTTGGTCTCGTCGCGTCCCAGCGGACTCAGATGCGATGCGGCAATGACGCGCTGGCGCAACTGCTCCATGCCGTCGGACTGCAGGATCTCACGGAACTCCTCCTGCCCTAGCAGGAAGCTTTGCAGCAGCGCTCGTTCTCCGATCTGGAAGTTGGACAGCATGCGCAGCTCTTCGAGCGTGCGCCGCGGAAGGTTCTGCACTTCGTCGACCACCAGCAGCACGCGCTTGCCTTCGCGAGTGCGCGCAACCAGAAAGGCCTCGAGGTTCTTCAGCAGCGTTGCCTTGCTGACGCCTTCCTGCTCGAGGCCGAAAGAGGCGGCCACCATGCGCAGCATATCGTCCGCGTCCAATTGTGTGGTGACGAGCTGTGCCGCGACGATGTTTTCCTGGGAGAGTTCCTCGAACAGGGTGCGCACCAGCGTGGTCTTGCCGGTGCCGATATCGCCCGTTATGACGATGAACCCTTCGCCTTGCGTAAGTCCGTAGCGCAGGTAGGACATGGCGCGCTTGTGCGCCCGGCTACCGAAGAAAAAGCGCGGATCGGGGCTCAGCTGGAAAGGCTTGGCGCTCAGCTTGTAGAAGGCTTCGTACATGGATACCTGTGCATGGGACGGGCGCTCTGCCCGCGAAAATAGGAAGGGTCGGGTCGTTCTCCATTCCGGAAGAGGCCCGTCCGCCACCGGATTCGATTACACTTTAGCATCCTGGGCTGGCGCCGGGGAATTCCCGCGGCCGACGCTTCGGCCCGAATTGGCATCGTCCATGTCCTCGAGCACCCGGTTGCTGCACTCTCTTCCCGTTTTCCTCGCGCTCGTTACGCGCGGCGGCGGCAACGCCCAACGATCCGCTTCGGCGGCGGAATCCGCACAGCCCGAGCGTCATCTGGCGGAGGTGGCACCGGCGGCGAACGCCGAGGAGAGCTATTCTGCAGTACGCACGGGCACGCTCAGCGCGCGGCGTGAAGTGCGCATCTACACGCAGGAATAAGGGCGCATCGAGCGCCGGCCGCATTTCGAGGGCGACCGGGTGCGGACCGGCGAGGTTCTGGTGCGCCTGGACGATGCACTGCTACGCGCCGAACTGGACCAGGCAAGCGCCACGCGCCGCCAGGCACAGCTCGACCTGCAACGGCTGGACGGACTCGTGCGCGTACCGCACTGCGGGTCGCCCAGGCCGAGGAGGCGCTGCTGCGTACGCGCCTGGGCTACACTGGGATCCGCGCGCCGTTCGATGGCGTGGTCACCGAGCGTCTGGCGGAGCCGGCGATATCGCCGAGCGCTATGCCCACCTGCTCACGCTCACAGTGGTCGATCCCGCCTCCCTGGCGATCGAGGTGCCGGTCTCCGAGCTGCTGCCCGCCTTGCACAAGGAGGATGCCGTGCCAGTGCGGATCGATCCACTGCAAGCAAGCTTCTCCGGACGTATCGTGCGTATCCATCCCCCCGTGGATCCGCGCAGCCGCCAGGCCGTCGTCGAGTTGGCACTGAAGCGCACGCCGGAGGCGGCACGGCCGGGCAGCTGTGCCGGGTCACGCTGGAGGTCAGTGCCTCGCTGCGCGAGAACGCCGATCTGGCGCAGGTTTCCGCGGCCATCGAGCGGCACCTGCAGAACACGGCGTTGCCGGCCGGCAATGTCGTGAACAACGCGATCGTGCTGGTGGGATATGCTGAAATCCTGCGCACTGGGGGATTGCCGGTACGCAGCGCGATCCGTCGCGCCGCGCCTGCGCCCGATCCTCATGACCACGCTGACCACCGTCGTCGGTCTGCTGCCGCTGGCCGCCGGGTTCGGCGAAGGTGGAGAACTCCTGCAGCCGCTGGCGGTCGCCATTGTTGCGGGGCTGACGATGTCCACCCTGGTAACCTTGCTGCTGATCCCGCTGCTCTATCAGGCACTGCAGGGCGGCTGAGCCCGCTCAATCCCGCCCGCCCTGTGCTACGATACCGCGGCTACAGACAAAGGACCGTCGTGAGCGGCGGAAGGGCAGCGGTGGCGCATTGCGCATCGCCAGGCCGTTTCGAGGAGCTGCATGATCCCATGTGCATCCTGCCAGTAGTGAAGCGCGCTCGCGCATTCCAGGTTCAATCCGCAATGCCCGGTTTCACGCCGCCGGCGCAAACCGTGCCGGCCGCTGTGCGGCGGAGCGGCCGGTCCGCATGATCGCGCTGCAGCTTTGGGTGCCGGAGCACGGCTTGCGGCCGGAGTTCGAAGTCAACCTGCGGCCCCGCGGCGTTGCACAGTGGCTGAGTGGGCTGCCGCTCAGCAATGGTCATCAAGCCGGTGCGCAGTTGCACCAGGTCCTGCACCGCGGCAACCGCTCGGCACTGGAGCCCGAGATCCGCCATCAGGCGCTGGAGCTGATCCGTCCCGCGGTCCAGAAAGTGACGGACGCCCTGAAGAACGAGTACATCGGCGCGGCGTTTCCGCTCACCGAGCGCGGCGCGGGAATAGCGGCGCTGATCCAGAGGCTGCTCACCGAGCTCGCAGTCGGCTACAAGATCGTGATCGTGGATCGCCTTGCCCTGCAGACCGGTCCGGCAGCCGGCGCCCATGCCGTAGTGCGCGACGGACTCGATCCGGTGCTGCTGGATGCGCTGTACCGCGCGACCACGCTGCTCAGCCGCGTGCTGGTGGAAAGCTACCTGGTGTACGCGCCGGAGCCGCGTGAGGTCTGGAGCGAACTGCACGCCCTGTACCGCTACGCGGAGAACCAGTTGCTGCACGTGCTGCCCGTGCCGCAGGGTTCTCCGGGACCCGGGACGGAGGAGATCACGCTTGCCGATGCCTACAAGCAGATTGTGCTGCTTGCGCTCGGCAACCCCTATCAGCTCATGCAGGGCGAGGCGGACGTGGTGTATTACGCCATGGCCGAATGGGCGCAGCAGGTGAAGCTGGCGCGACTCGGGCCCAGTACCGGGGTCGCCGGCAAATTCATCATCGATCTGCTCTCGGACTCGCCGCCGCGCTACCAGACTTCCGACCGGCAGGAAGAGCGTCCGGCGGAGGCGCGGGTGGTCGATGTGTCGTTGCTGCTGGAGACCTTGTCCACGCGCATCGAGGCCCATGACCGGACCAAGGGACGTTTCGCGAAACGTCCGCCGAGGCTCGCCGAGCGCATGGAGCTCGACATGTACGCACGCCTCAAGCGTTCCTGGGGTGCGCGCTTCGACCGGCTGTCGGCGCGCAGCCCCGGACCGGCGGGTGTCTCCATGGTTGCCGGGCTGAGTGCCTGTCACGTCTTCATCGGCGAGCAGCGGCGGTTCACGCCCGAGCAGGACGAGATCGAGCTGCGCAAGCGCGGCGACAGCCTGGCCGGAAAGAGTCTGCAGTTCACGCTGGCACCCGAGGACGAGGAGCCCTGGACACAGCAGGAGCGCGAGGCGCGGCTCAAGGCCGGCATCGACCGGCCTCGTACTTCGGAGTTCGACACCGATAATGACGACGAGAAGGACATCTGGATCAAGGTCTATGCGACGCCCGCGACCCTGGAATCGAGCGATCAGCGCCACCCCGTTCGCAGCGAGCCGCATTACGTGGTCAGCGAATGGCAACAGCGCAACGAGAGCCTGGGCGGGATGTGCGTCTACTGTGTCGCCGACTGTCGCACACGAGTGCGGGTGGGAGAGCTGGTCGGCTACCGGCGAGATCCCGCCGGGGAGCAGGACAGCTGGCACATCGGGGTGATCCGCTGGCTGCGCAGCTGGGACGACACCAGCGTGGAGCTCGGCATCATGGCGCTGGCCGAGGATGCATTCGCAGTGGCGACGCGGGCGGTGGAGGGCATCGGCAAGGGGGGGGAGTACTTCCGCGGCTTGCTGGTTCCGCGGCTCAATCCACTGGAAAATCCGACCACGCTGATTACACCTGCGGCGATTTATGACGTTGGCACGGTTCTGGTGCTGAACATGACCGAGCAGCTGCTGTATGTGAAGCTGGTGCGCATCGTCGAATCGACCAAGTCCTTCACGCAATTTCGCTTCGAGATCGCGCATCGGGTAGGCAAGGGTGGCGCGCCGGAAGCGCGCGACAAGGCACGCAAGGAGCGCATCTTCCGCTGAGCGGGCGTGGCTTGCGTTCGCGCAGCGCGATCCGGGCCGGTAGGCTCGAGGTCGTCGGGAGAAAGACCGAGTGAACGTTCAACGAGTCGAATTCGCCGGAGGTTGGCGCTGGTGCGCCGAGGGTTGGCAGCTGTTCATGCGGCGCCCGGGGACGTGGGTGCTGATGACCGTGATCTCGGGGGGAATCAGCCTGGCGTTGTCCCTGGTGCCGGTGCTCGGCTGGCTGGCGGTGTCCATGATCACCCCGGCGCTGACCGGAGGCATGCTGTTTGCCGCACGCGAGCTGGACGCCGCACGAGCGATCGAAGCCGGGTACGTGTTTCAGGCGCTCCGCGAGCCGGGGCGCAGTGGGCCGATGCTGGTGCTCGGAGCGGCGGCGACACTGGGCCAGGTGCTGCTGCTGCTGAGCACGGTGGTGTTGCTGGGTGGTTTCGTGGGCATGGCCATGCTGGAGCACGGCGGAGGGAACGCCGCCGGCGCATCCGGCCTCGGCCTGCTCGGCCTGACGGGCGTGCTGGCGCTGCTGCTGTTGAGTCTCGGGCTGGTGACCGCGCTGTTCTACGCAGTACCGCTGGTGATGTTTACCGCTATGCCGCCGCTTGCCGCCCTGCGCAGCAGCGTCGAGGCCTGTGTCGTCAACGCGCTGCCCCTCCTGGCGTTGGGCGTCGCGTTCCTGGTGATCAGCGTTGTGGCAGCGATTCCCTTAGGACTCGGGTTCCTGGTTGCGATTCCCGTGATGGTGGCCGCGATGTATGCCAGCTACCGGGACGTCTACGAGTCGGCCGCCGCCGGCGCCATGGCCACCGCATCTTTGCCGGACCCGCGAAGCTAATCAGGGCTTGTCGGCCCGCGCCTCTCCTCCTCGTCGATGCGGTCCAGTTCGGCCTCCATTTCGGCGTCTCCAAAGGAGGAAGCTTTCTCCTCAGTCTGCGCCCCTTCGGCCGCGGTCTGGTGCCGGCGCTGTACCATCCGCGAGATGTAGACGCCGGCCTCGAACAACAGCCACATGGGAACCGCCAGCATGGTCTGGGTGACCACATCAGGGGGTGTCAGCACGGCCGCCGCGACGAACACGCCGACGATCACGTAGGGCCGCATTTCCGATAGCTTCTTCGGCGTGATGGCCCCGATCCAGACCAGGATGACGGTGGCGATGGGGATCTCGAACGCCACGCCGAAGGCGAAGAACATGGTGAGCACGAAATCCAGGTACTTGTTGATGTCCGTCATCACCGCCACCCCGTGCGGGGCCGTGCTGGTGAAAAACCCGAACACCATCGGGAATACCACGAAGAACGCGAATGCCATTCCGGCGTAGAACAGGACCGAGCTGGAAACCAGCAGCGGCAGCACCAGGCGCTGTTCGTGACGGTAGAGGCCCGGCGCAACGAACGCCCAGATCTGGTAGAGGATGACGGGCATGGCGATGAACACCGCCAGCACCAGGGTGAACTTGAACGGCGCCAGGAACGGGGATGCGACCTCGATGGCGATCATGCTGCTGCCTTGCGGCATGTGCGCCAGAAGCGGTCCTGCCACCAGGGTATAGAGATCGTTGGCGAAGGGCAGGAGCGCGACGACGATCACCAGCACGGCCGCCAGCGCACGCAGCAGCCGGCTGCGCAGCTCGAGCAGGTGCGAGACGAAGGGCTGTTCGGCTGAGTTGTCCGCGGCGTCCGGTTTCGACACTCTACCCTGCATGGCTCACCGGAATGGACGTCTGCCCACTACACGCCGTCTTGGCCCGATTGGACAAGGTTCCATTCTCTTCAGCGCAGTAAACGCTCCACGGCCGAGACGTTCGACATTCGGGCACGCTCCTAGGAGCCCGTCTCCCGCGGTCGGTCGTCACTCGGGCTCGACGTGGCGTCCGCCGGAGACGCCGGGGTTGGCGATCCGGGGCTCCGCGTTGCCTCGATCTCGGGCTGGCTCGAACGGGTGCCGGGCTTCGCTCCGGCCCCGGCCTCACCCGGGCCGTCCATGATCTTGTAGCGTTCGCGGGCCTGCGCCTGCTGATCCAGAATCTGTCTCAGCTCGTCAGCCGCCAGCTCGCGGTCGATGTCGGCCTTGACCGTGCGCACGAAGCCACGCGCCTTCCCCATCCATAGCCCGGCAGTGCGTGCCACCTGCGGCAAGCGCTCCGGCCCCAATACCACGAGCGCGATGACGCCGATGACGACGATTTCCCAGAAGCCGATCTCGAACACGATGGAACCCGCGTGGCCCGGATGGACGACTACCCGACCCGATCCTTGGGCTTGGAGCTGATCTCACCTTCGATCACCCGTCCACCGACCGGCGTTTCCGCGGTCCGCGTATCGCTGGTGGACTCCTCCTCACCTTCCTGAACCGACTTGCGGAAGTTCTTGATGGCGCTGCCCAGGTCAGCGCCGATGGTGCGCAGACGCTTGGCGCCGAACAGGACCAGGACGATCAACAGAATGACGACGAGTTCTTTGAAACCGATGCCCATGGTTACGTACTCCACTCGATGGCTTCAAGCCCTCCCGGTACGGCTGCACCGGCAATGGACCCGAGCACGTGTGCCGCGACCCTGCTACCAACAGGGCGCTCATTGTCCGCGGCGCGCCTTTTCCTCGACCCCCGATATCCCAAACCGGCGCTGCAGCTCCTCTAGCACCTCGGCCGGATCCAACTCCTGGTGCGACAGCAGGACCAGAGTGTGAAACCACAGATCCGCGGTCTCGTGGATCACGCTGCCGCGATCACCGTCCTTGGCCGCGAGCAGCAGCTCGACGGATTCCTCGCCCACCTTCCGGAGGATGGCATCCAGGCCCTTCCGGTACAAGCTGGCGACATAGGAGCGTTCCGGATCGGCGGACTTGCGTGCCTCCAGCACCTGTGCTAGCTCCTGCAGCACATCGCTCATGGCTCCCCGCCCGGCTCGCTGTGATGGGGAGCGCGCCCGTAGATCTGATCGGGCTCTTTCAGCACCGGCTCGGCACTTACCCATTCGCGACTCTGCAGCTGCCGGAAGAAGCAGCTGTGGCGCCCTGTATGGCAGGCGATGCCCCCTAGCTGCTCCACCGCCAGAAGCACCACATCGCCGTCACAGTCCAGGCGGATGTCGCGCACCAGTTGCCGGTGCCCTGACTCCTCGCCCTTGTGCCATAGCCGTTGTCGCGACCGCGACCAGTAGACCGCATGGCCGGTGTCCGCCGTGAGCGCCAGCGCTTCCCGGTTCATCCAGGCAAACATGAGCACCCTGCCCGTCGCCGCTTCCTGGGTGATGACCGGGACGAGACCGTCACTGGACCATTGGACCTGTGCAAGCCAGTTTTCGTTCCGGTCGAAATTTGCGGAGGGGGGCGGTGCCGACGGGGAGCTCGTAGACATGACACAATACTACTCCAATGCCGCCCCGGATGTGTGCACGCATCCGGCGCCCCGAAAGCACGCCTCTCGCGCGCCTCATCCAACCGCCTTATGTCTCTTCCCGGAAGGGTAGCCGTGCCGCGCCCGATTCAGAGTCGGACCTCGATCCCGTAGTGCTGCAGATGCCGCTTTGCCTGCTCGAGGGTGAACTCCCCGAAGTGGAAGATGCTGGCGGCGAGCACGGCATCTGCGTGGCCCTCGAGGATTCCCGCGGCAAGGTGATCCAGGTTGCCCACGCCCCCGGAAGCGATAACCGGCACTTCCACCGCATCGCAGATGGCGCGAGTGAGCGGCAGGTCGAAGCCCGCACGCGTCCCGTCGCGGTCCATGCTGGTGAGCAGCAGCTCGCCGGCACCAAGCGCGGCCATGCGTCGTGCCCACTCGACGGCGTCCTGCCCGGTAGGCTTCCGCCCCCCATGAGTGAAGATCGCCCAGCATGGTGGCGCGCCTGCCGGAGTCGCAACCTGCTTGGCATCGATCGCGACCACGATGCATTGCGAGCCAAAGCGCTCCGCCGCCTCCTGCACGAACGCAGGGTTGAAAACCGCCGCGGTATTGATGGCGACCTTGTCGGCGCCGGCGTTCAGCATGCGCCGGATGTCTGCGCTGCTGCGTATCCCACCACCCACCGTCAACGGGATGAAGACTTCGGCAGCCACCTGCTCCACCACGTGCACCATGGTCTCGCGATCGTCCGAGCTTGCGGTGATGTCCAAGAACACCAGCTCATCGGCGCCCTGCTCGTCGTAGCGTTCGGCGACGGCCACCGGATCCCCGGCATCACGGATGTCGACGAAGCGCACGCCCTTGACCACGCGGCCGTTGTCCACGTCGAGGCAGGGGATGATGCGTTTGGCGAGCCCCATGGGTGTACTCTCGATCGAAACTGTGCCGTAGTACGGGCTCGGGGATCCGCGGTCAGGCGCTGCCGCCGGAAGCGGGGCAGAGCTCATCGGCGAGCTGCTGCGCGGCGGAAAACTCGATGCTGCCCTCGTAGAGCGCACGGCCGATGATGGCACCGGTGATGCCTTCCGCAGCAACGGCGCACAAGGCGCGTATGTCTTCCATCGTGGTGATGCCGCCGGACGCAATCACCGGGATGGTGATCGCACGGGCAAGGGCTACCGTGGCATCCAGGTTGGGCCCGCCCATCATGCCGTCGCGGCCGATGTCGGTGAAGATGATGGCCTCGACGCCATCCCGCTCGAAGCGCTGGGCGACTTCGGCGACGTCGTGGTGCGAGAGTTTGGACCAGCCGTTGATGGCCACTTTCCCCTCCCGCGTGTCCAGCCCAACCAGCACGTGGCCTGGGAACTCCAGACACAGGTCGTTGATGAAGTGGGGTGCATTGATTGCCTTGGTCCCGATGATCACGTAGCGCACACCGGCTTCGAGGTACGCCTGAACCGTGTCCTCGTCGCGGATACCGCCGCCGACCTGTATCGATATCTCGGGGTGCGCCTCGGCGATGCGCCGGATGACCTCGGCATTGACCGGTCTGCCGCTCGAGGCGCCGTTGAGATCCACGATGTGCAGGCGGCGCGCACCCGCATCAACCCAGCGCTGCGCGACTTCGAGCGGATTACTGGAGAACACCGTCTCATCCTCCATTCGCCCCTGGCGCAGGCGCACGCACTTGCCGTCTTTGAGGTCAATGGCCGGTATCAACAGCATCTTCCCATCCTCAGGCGTTTCGTTGGTCTGGTCTGGCTCGTGGCCGGATCATGATGCGCTGCCGTCCCATCGCGCGAAATTGGCAAGCAGCGCCAAGCCGGCGGCCTGGCTCTTCTCGGGGTGAAACTGGGCTGCGAAGATGTTGTCGCGCGCCACCACGGAGGTGAAATCTGTCCCGTAGCAGGTGGTTGCGCAAAGATCGCCGGGAGCATCGGGCTCCACATAGTAGCTGTGTACGAAATAAAACCGCGAGTCCTGCTCGATGCCATGCCACAAAGGGTGCGCGCGTAGCTGATGCACCTGGTTCCAGCCCATGTGCGGGACTTTGAGCCGTACACCGCTCTCGGGGTCGGTCAGGTCACGATCGAAACGCCGCACGCGACCCGCCACGAGGCCCAGGCACTCGGTCCCTTCGTTTTCCTCGCTGAACTCCATCAGTACCTGCAGCCCCATGCAGATGCCGAGAAACGGCCTCAAGTGCACCGCCTCGGTGATGGCCGGCACCAAGTCTAGGCGGCGGATCTCCGCCATGCAGTCCTTGGCCGCGCCCTGCCCGGGAAACACCACACGGTTGGCACGTGCGATCTCCCTGGGGTCGTATGTGACTAAGACGCGGGTATCGCCGGCGACGTGCTCCAGTGCTTTGGCCACGGAGCGAAGATTGCCCATGCCGTAGTCGATGACTGCGATGGAGTTCACGAGGATGGAATTTTTGGAGGTGATTCAGTCGGGACGAATCTTAGCAAAATTGCCATTCGCAGTGCGCGATCACAGCACTCCCTTGGTAGAGGGAAGCATGTCCTGCATCCGAGGATCCGGTTCCACGGCCATGCGTACGGCACGTCCGAATGCCTTGTAAACGGTCTCTGCCACATGATGGGCGTTCTCGCCCCGCAGGCTGTCGATGTGCAACGTCGCCTGGGCGTGATTGACGAAGCCCTGGAAGAATTCGTGGATGAGATCGACATCGAACTCGCCGATGCGGGCGCGTGCGAAGCTGACCTGGTAGAGGAGTCCCGGCCGTCCCGAGAAATCGACTACCACGCGCGACAATGCCTCGTCCAGCGGCACGTAGGCATGCCCATAGCGGCGGATGCCACGTTTGTCGGCCAGCGCCTTTGCAACCGCCTGCCCCAGCGCAATGCCGACGTCCTCCACCGTGTGGTGGGCATCGATGTGCAGATCACCCTCGGCCGCGATCTCCAGGTCGAGCAGTCCGTGGCGTGCCACCTGGTCGAGCATGTGCTCGAGAAACGGAATTCCGGTGCGAAATGCGGATTGACCGCTACCGTCCAGGTTCACCGAAACGCGGATCCGGGTCTCCAGGGTGGAGCGCTCGATTTGGGCTGTGCGATGCGCCATTGGTGTTGGCTGTTTTCAGCCCCGACAGAGCGCGGGGCGACGCCATAGAATACCTGTAACCGACGGCCGTTTGAAGAAAATCCTGGCGGTGGCTGGTCCCGCACGGGGTGACCTGTTACACTGAAGGCCACCCCGGTCGGTCAAGGGGTGGGGCGGGCACCCACCGGCCGCTGCGCCCGGCCGACTCCTGGATCTTCCATGGGCGATCCGAACGACAAGGTCGTAAAGCTCGCCGGCATCAAGGTCGCTTGCAGGGACTGCTCCATCTTTCAGCTGTGCCTGCCCCTGGGAATCGGCGACGCGGATCTTGATCTGCTGGAGCGTATCATCAGGCGCCGCAGGCCCCTGCCGCGCGGCGAGCATCTGTTTCACCTGGGTGAGGATTTCAGCGCACTCTTCGCAGTGCGCGCTGGGTCGATCAAGACCTACACGCTCACCGACGACGGCAACGAGCAAATTACGGGTTTCCATCTCCCCGGCGAGCTCGTGGGCCTGGATGCCATCCACTCCGGACATCACCAGTGTGGGGCGAAGGCGCTGGAAACCACCAGCCTGTGCGAAATCCCCTTCGAACGTCTGGAAGAGCTCGGCGCCCGGGTACGGGGACTGCAGCGTCAGTTGCTGCGCATCATGAGCAAGGAGATTCTGCACGATCAGAAACTCATGATGCTGCTTGGCAAGAAGTCCGCCGACGCGCGGCTCGCGGCATTTCTTATGAGCCTCTCGAACCGGTTTCGCGAACGGCATTTCTCCGGGAGCGAGTTCCACCTCAGCATGTCGCGGACCGACATCAGCAACTATCTCGGACTTGCGGTGGAGACGGTGAGCCGGCTGTTCACCCGGTTTCAGCAGCAGGGACTGCTGACAGTCCAGCGCAAGTACGTTCATATCCACAACCTCGAAGAGCTCAGGCAACTCGCCGGAAGTGCCGCCGAGGGCGACGAGCCGAAGATTCGCGCCTGAGGCATTTTCTGTAACGCGCGCCACCCAGGGGCGCTTTAGTTGACCCACATCATGGTTGGTGACCCATTGCGCCGGGAAAATGCCGCGCGCCTTGCCTGAACCTCCTGAAAGAAGGAGTTATTTTCGAGGCTCGGCCGCACGAGATAGATCGTCCTTTAATAACATAAAACTAGGGGATAACCTCATGAAGCGCGCATCGATTCTGAGAAGTAGTGTGATCGCGGCCGTCTGCCTGCTGCCGGCCATGAGCGTGGGTGCCGTAGAGCAGGGGGATTGGTTGGTGAGAGCAGGATGGGCGCACGTCGAGCCCAACGACGATAGTGGGGGTCTCACCGCAGATCCTACCATCGAGGTTGGTGTCGGCAGCGGCGACGCACTGGGCTTGACCATCGCCTATATGCTGACCCCAAACATCGGCGTCGAACTGCTTGCGGCCTCGCCCTTCAAGCACGACATCGAAGCGAAGGGTTCGTTGTCCGGAGCCGGAACCATCGCCACGGTCAAACACCTGCCACCGACGTTGAGTCTGCAGTACTATTTCATGCCCAAGTCAAACATAAGTCCCTATGTCGGCCTCGGGGTCAACTACACGTTCTTCTTCGACGAGCAGACCGAGGGTGCTCTTGCTGGCACGCCCATCAGGCTCACCCCGTCCTGGGGCGTCGCCGCCGAACTCGGCGTGGACGTGAGCCTCGATGACAACTGGTTCGTGAACGCCTCGCTCTGGTACATGAACATCGACACCACCGCCAAGCTGGGTGGCGGTCTCGGGCAGGTCGATGTGCAGATCGATCCTCTGGCGTTCGTGCTGGGTGCCGGCCGGCGTTTCTAACATCCCGTCGCAACCGACGCTCCGAATTGCTGCGCACGTGAGCCTCGTTTGATCACGTGAGCCTCATTTGATTAGACGTTGTTGCCACGAAACCGGCAATGCGTAAACTTGCCGAACCCCATGGGGGCGGGGGCGCCAGTACGGGCCCCCTAAATCTTGCACCCGGAGAGAGGAGAGGTATGGACTCGCAGACCACGTACAACTATCAGGTTGTGCGGCAATTCACCATCATGACCGTGGTGTGGGGCGTCGTCGGCATGCTGGTCGGCGTCCTCATTGCTGCACAGCTGGTTTGGCCCGAACTGAACATGAACACCCCATGGCTGACCTACAGCCATCTGCGCCCCCTGCACACCAACGCAGTGATTTTTGCTTTCGGTGGATCGGCGTTGTTCGCTACCTCCTATTATGTTGTCCAGCGCACCTGCCACGTGCGACTGTTCTCTGACGGCCTCGCGGCCTTCACCTTCTGGGGATGGCAGCTGGTGATCGTGCTGGCCGCCATTACCCTGCCGCTCGGCATCACCACGTCCAAGGAATACGCCGAGCTCGAATGGCCGATCGACATCCTGGTCGCGGTCGTCTGGGTGTCGTACGCCATCGTGTTCTTTGGCACGATCCTAAAGCGCCGTACGCCTCACATCTATGTGGCGAACTGGTTTTACGGCGCGTTCATCCTCACCATTGCGGTGCTACACATCGTCAACAGCGCAGAGCTGCCGGTGAGCCTGACGAAGTCCTATTCCGTCTATCCGGGCGCCATCGACGCCATGGTGCAGTGGTGGTACGGACACAACGCGGTCGGCTTCTTCCTGACGGCGGGCTTCCTTGGGATGATGTATTACTTCGTGCCCAAGCAGGCCGGCCGGCCGATCTATTCGTACCGACTTTCGGTGGTGCACTTCTGGGCGCTGATCTCCACCTACATGTGGGCGGGTCCGCACCACCTGCACTACACAGCACTGCCGAACTGGGCGCAGTCCCTTGGCATGGTGTTCTCGCTGATTCTCCTTGCTCCGTCCTGGGGCGGCATGATCAACGGCATCATGACCCTTTCGGGCGCCTGGCATAAGCTGCGCACCGATCCGATCCTGCGCTTCCTGATCGTCTCGCTGTCTTTCTACGGCATGTCCACCTTCGAAGGTCCGATGATGTCGATCAAGACGGTGAACTCGCTGTCGCATTACACGGACTGGACGATCGGCCACGTGCACTCGGGTGCGCTCGGCTGGGTGGCGATGATATCGATCGGTGCCGTGTACATGCTGGTGCCGCGGCTCTTTGGACGCGAGCAGATGTACAGCGTGAAGCTCATTGAGGTGCACTTCTGGACCGCCACGATCGGTGTCGTGCTCTACATCGCCAGCATGTGGATCGCGGGCGTGATGCAGGGGCTGATGTGGCGCGCCGTGAACGACGATGGCACGCTCACCTACAGCTTCACCGAGACACTCAAGGCCATGTATCCATTCTACACCGTGCGTTTGCTCGGAGGCGCGCTGTTCCTGCTGGGCATGCTGGTGATGAGCTACAACGTCTTCAAGACCGTTTCTGGTCAGCGGCCCGTGGAAGCGGCCATACCGCAGCCGGCCTGAGGGATACCGACATGAGTCATGAAGTCGTCGAAAAGAACGTTGGCTTGATGGCCCTGCTGATCCTGGTGGTGATCAGCATCGGTGGCCTCGTGGAAATCGTCCCCCTGTTCTTTCTCAAGGACACCACGGAGCCGGTTGCAGGGCTCAAGCCCTACACGCCGCTGCAGATCGAGGGTCGGGATATCTATGTGCGCGAGGGCTGCTACGTGTGCCACTCGCAGATGATCCGCCCGTTCCGCGCGGAGACCGAACGCTACGGCCACTACTCGGTCGCCGGGGAATTCGTCTATGACCATCCGTTCCAGTGGGGTTCCAAACGCACGGGACCGGACTTGGCCAGAGTGGGAGGGCGTTACAGTGACGACTGGCATCGCGTGCATCTGAACAATCCGCGCGACGTGGTACCGGAATCGAATATGCCGGCCTTCCCCTGGCTTGCGACCAACCTCGTCGACGAGAAGGGTACCGCCACCAAATTGAGGGCGATGAACAAACTCATTTCCCTCACCTGCAACGGCTGCGAGACCTATACAGACGAGCAGATCAGCAAGGCGGCCGACGAAGTCAGGGGCAAGACGGAAATGGATGCTCTGATCGCCTACCTGCAGGTGCTCGGCACCAGCATCAAGGCGGGGCGATGACCATGGACCTCAATGACATTCGTTCGCTGTTCGTCATCATCATGCCGGTAATGTTCATCGCCATCTGGGTCTGGGCCTGGAGCGGCAAGCGGGAGCGCGCCTTTTCGGAAGCGGCCCGCCTGCCGCTCGACGACGACGGCGTGCTCACCGAAGACGCGGTGCGCGGGAAGGAGAACGATCATGGGTGAGTTCTGGAGCTGGTTCATTATCGTGCTGACGGTGGGCAACATCCTCGCCTGCTGGTGGCTGATCCGCTGGACCACCAAGCCGCGCCAGGGTGAAGCGGTCGCCGGTTCCGTCACCGGCCACACCTGGGACGAGAACCTTCAAGAGTACAACAATCCGCTGCCGCGCTGGTGGTTGTGGCTGTTCTACATCACCATCGTGTTCGGCTTTGTTTATCTCGCGCTGTATCCCGGGCTCGGCAACTTCGGCGGGTTGCTGGGCTGGACGCAACAGAAGCAGTATGAGGGCGAAGTGCAGGCGGCGGACGCGAAATACCGGCCGATCTTCGAGAAGTTTGCACGCGAGGACATCGCTGCTCTCGCTACCAACCACGATGCGCTGGAGATCGGACGGCGGCTATTTCTCAACAACTGCGCCGTATGTCACGGATCCGATGCGGGCGGTGGACCGGGATTCCCGAACCTGCGCGACGGAGACTGGCTGTACGGTGGCGACCCGCAGACCCTACAGACCACCATTCTGAACGGGCGCAACGGCAGCATGCCCGCCTGGGGTGCGGTGCTTGGCGAGGACGGTGTCCGCCAAGCGGCCGCGTATGTGCAACAGCTGAGCGGCCAAAGCGTGGATCCGCAGCTCGCGGCCGCGGGCAAGGCCAAGTTCGAAACCTACTGCGTCGCCTGCCACGGTGCGGACGGCAAGGGTAACCCGGCGCTCGGCGCACCCAATCTCACCGACAATGTGTGGCTATACGGCGGTTCGCCGGGCGTGATCCAGGAGACCATCACGCACGGTCGGAACGGACACATGCCGGCCCAGGCCGACCTGCTGGGTCCCGATAAGGTCCATCTCCTGGCCGCTTACGTATACAGCTTGTCTCACAGTACCCCTGAGCAATAAGATGTTGGGCGAGGGGTGGAGACGCCCCTCGCCGAACGCCTTCACCGGTCGCGAAGCATGCCCAATCCTCAGAACACGTCGATCAGTCGTACCCAGAATTGCGTCTCCGTGCTATGGCCTTCCTTCCTGACGGCCGGATTGGCGACCATCTTGTTTTTCACGGCGTTTGACCCGGACGAATTTCTTCTTTGTACCGGCGGCCCGCAGATCAGCCGCATTGGTGCCTACAGCATCGGGTTCTTCCTGTTCTGGCTTCTGACAGCGGTGTCCTGCACGCTGACCTGTTATTTCAGAAGGCCCTGCGACACCAACCGAGTGGTCGGCGGCGCCTCCAGCCGCTGACGCGGGTACCCCACAATGAGCAGCGACAATCTTGCCCACGCGACGGGCGGCGACAAGAGTTCCATTCCCGGTGCTACCGATTCCGTGGAACAGGTGCTGTACGCCAAGCGCCAGAAGGTTTATCCGCGCGAGGTGCACGGCATCTTCGCCACCTGGCGCGTGGTCGGCGCGCTCGCACTGCTGGGCATCTTTTATGGCTTCCCCTGGTTGCGCTGGGAGGGGCGGCAGGCCGTGCTGCTCGATCTTCCCGCCCGCAAGTTTTACATCTTCGGGTGGACGTTCTGGCCGCAGGATTTCTTCTTTCTCGCGCTTCTGCTGATCATTGCGGCGCTGTCGCTGTTTTTCTTCACCGCCCTCGCAGGACGACTTTGGTGCGGGTATGCGTGCCCGCAGACGGTCTGGACGGAAGTGTTTCTGTGGATGGAGCGCTTGGTCGAAGGCGATCGCATGAAGCAGATGAAGCTCGACCAGGTGCCCTGGTCGGTGCACAAGCTCGCCGTGAAGGGGGGCAAACACGCTCTGTGGATCGCATTCGCGGCGTTCACGGGCTTCACATTCGTAGGATACTTCACGCCGATTCTGGAGCTGGGCCACAAGGTGGCGAGCTTCTCGCTCGGGCCGTGGGAGACCTTCTGGATTCTGTTCTACGGATTTGCCACCTATGGAAACGCGGGCTGGATGCGCGAGCAGGTGTGCATCTACATGTGTCCGTATGCGCGTTTCCAGAGTGCCATGTTCGACGACGACACGCTCATCATCTCGTACGACGAGGCGCGCGGCGAGCCGCGTGGCTCGCGCCGGAGGGGCACCGACTACCGAGCGCAGGGACTGGGTGACTGCATCGACTGCACGCTGTGTGTCCAGGTGTGTCCGACTGGAATCGATATTCGCAACGGCCTGCAATATCAGTGCATCGGCTGTGCCGCGTGTGTCGATGTCTGCGACCAGGTCATGGATAAGATGGGCTACCCCAAGGGCCTTGTTCGCTATACCACGTACAACACCATGCGGGGCCTGCAGAGTCGGCTGATACGCCCACGCATACTGGTTTACACGGTGCTGCTTTTTGCGCTGCTCGGCGGATTAGCCTACGGGCTGACCCAGCGCATGCCATTGCGGCTCGACATCATGCGTGACCGCAACATGCTTTACCGGCAGACGCCGCAAGGTATGGTGGAGAACGTCTATACGCTGCGCATCGTCAACATGGACGAGCGCACGCACCGCTACCGACTGGAGGTCTCAGGACTGCCCGGGCTGAAGCTCGTGGGCTCGAACAGGGATCTCGAGGTTCCGGGCGGTGAGGTCACGACGCTGCCCGTGAGTGTGGAAATCGACCCGATCAACCTTCACCAAGCCGGCAATCAAATCGAATTTCACATCCAGGCCGCCGATACGCCCGGGCTGCAGCGCACGGAAGTGGCGCGGTTCCTGGGACCAGTAGCGCTTCGGTGAGGGTTCCGTCCATGTCCATAGCGCAGAACGTCACACCATGGTATCGCCAGTTCTGGCCTTGGTTCCTCATTGCGCTCCCGGCCAGCGCCGTGATCGCGGGACTGGCCACGCTGGCGCTGGCAATGAGCCACCCAGAGGCCCTAGTCGTCGACGATTACTACAAGGAAGGACTTGCCATCAACAAGGTGCTGGCCCGCGACCATATGGCGAAGCAACTTGGGCTGAGTGCGATACTGTACCTGACCGGTGGTGACGCGCGCGTCACGGTGTCGGCCGACACGCCCTTGGCGGACACCGCCCTGCGCCTTCAGCTGTTGCACCCGACCTTGGCCCATCACGACGTGCAGGTGGTGCTGCACCGCGATGCTGTAGGCGCCTTCCGCGGAGCGGTCGGCGAGTTGCCGCGGGGCCGCTGGTACGTCATTGTCGAGCCACTGGACCAGCGCTGGCGACTGGAAGCCCGCATGACGCGCTCGGGCGACCGGCGGGTGGATCTCGCCTCCAGCTGAGCAGGGCCGGTGTCCGGTGCCGGCACCCGTTCAGGCTTGCACCGAGGATACGTGCAGCCAGAAGGTCACCGGTCCATCGTTGATCGACATGACCTTCATATCCGCACCGAAGCGTCCGGACGCCACCTTGAGTCCGCTTCCCTGTGCAAGCTCGACTAAATGGTCGAACAGGGCTTTTCCGGCACGCGGCTCTGCGGCCGGCGCAAAGCTGGGGCGGTTGCCCCTGCAGGTGTCCGCGGCGAGCGTGAACTGGGGAACCAGCAGGAGCTCTCCCGCGATGTCCCGCAGGCTGCGGTTCATGCGTCCGCTCTCATCGGGGAAGATGCGATAGCCGAGCAGCCGCTCCAGCAACCGCTTGGCCTGTAGCGTTCCATCACTGCGCTCGACGCCGACCAGCACGAGTGCGCCGCGACCGATCGCGCCCACCTCCTCGTCACCGACGCGCACCTCCGCACCGTCGACCCGCTGCAGCAGGGCGATCACACCAGCCGTCGCGCCATCTCACACGTCGCCTCGACGAGCGCATGGGCGATCCCAGGCTCGGTAGCCGAGTGTCCGGCATCAGGCACGATCACCAAGCGGGCCTGCGGCCAGACCCGATGTAGCTCCCAGGCCTGATCGACAGGGCAGACCATGTCGTAGCGACCGTGCACGACTACTCCGGGTATGTCCGCAAGCCGGGCAGCGTCGCGCAGAATCTGATCGGGCTCGAGAAAACAGTTATTGACGAAATAGTGCGCCTCGATGCGCGCCAGGCTCAGGGCGGTATGTGGATCGCCAAAGTGCTCCACGAGACGAGGCTGCGGCATCATGCTGGCCGCCCGCGCTTCCCAGATAGACCATGCCTTGGCAGCTGCCATGCGCGTGACCTCGTCCTCGCCGGTGAGGCGACGATAATAGGCGTTCAAAAGGTCGTCGCGCTCTACCTCGGGTATCTGGCGTAGGTATTCCTCCCAATAGTCCGGGAACACCCGCCGCGCGCCCTCTTGATAGAACCAGTGGATGTCCTGGGGGCGACACAGGAAGATCCCACGGAGAATCAGCCCGAGCACTTTGCGGTGATGGGCCTGCGCATACACCAGTGCCAGTGTCGATCCCCATGAGCCGCCGAAGACGATCCAGCGCTCGATGCCGAGGTGCGCGCGGATGGTTTCGATGTCCCGCACGAGCGCGTGCGTGTCGTTGGCATTCAACTCTGCGTGTGGAGTGGATCGCCCGCAGCCGCGCTGATCGAACAGGACGATGCGGTACAAAGCAGGATCGAAGAACGTCCGGTGGTACGGCTCGCAGCCTGCGCCGGGTCCACCGTGCAGAAACACCACGGGTATGCCGGCGGGAGTGCCACACTCTTCGACATACAACGTGTGTTCCGCCTCAACGGCCAGGCTGTGGGTTACGTAGGGATGTATGGCGGGGTATAGGCTCGACACGCAGATGTGCCTCGTTGGATAGCGGCTCGTCGCGCTTCGGATGAGGAATTGCCGCACGAAGATTCAGAAGTTTCCTACAAACAATTCCGCTCCTGACTGACAGCAAGGAAAACGTTTGAAGGGCATTATGCGCGCTGCTGATGGCTCGCAGCACGAGACCATGCACGGATTGCAAATGCATTGTGCAGGGAGCACGCACCGATCACAACTGCGAGAATTGCGCAGGGAAGGCGGGCATCAGTGGGCCAGGGAGGCCATCCCCGGCGTGAACGCGTCGGGGACCTTCAAGTGCTCCGGAGGCGGTGCAAGCGACGGCGGCCAAGGGTGCTGCGCTCGCACTTCCTCCGGGGCCACTCCAGGCTCGACGATGGTCTGGCTCGCAGTGCGTGCGGGCCGGGACGCAGCCAGTCTGCGTACCTCGCCGGCGTCCCGATGCCCGGCGCAGCGCTCGTGTAGTGTTACACGCAGGGTGGAACATAGGATTCCCTGGAACCACAAGGCCTTCTCCCCGATTAAGCGCCTCGTCAGGATTGAACCACCACACGCGGTCCCGGCGGTGACGAGGCCCAACCGGGCTGGCTGGTTTGCACGCCTGCACTTGCTCTTCACGAAAGGAATGAACACGGCAACGGAGCGGGGGCCGGGCGCAGGAGTTGGTCGCCAGCTTCCGGGCTCGTGACGGGATAGATGCGCACCAGCCGCTGACACGCGGGGCAGCAGCCGGAACTGCTGCCCCGCGCTCTACGCCGGGATCGAGGAGAAAGGAAGCGTCAGATGAAAAGCGAAACGTCGGATTTCTGCGCAACCGGCAGGAAGCTTGCCGCGCCGACGTAGTCCTTCACTTCGGGAATGAAGTCGTCGCGTTTGAAACCGAACAGCTCGACCGTCATCTGGCACGCAACGAATTTCACGTCCGCCTCCAGGCACAGCTCACGAAGCTCGGTCACGCTGGCGACGCCGCAGTTCTTGATGGTTTTCTTCATCAGCGAGGTTGCCAACTTCTCGAAGCCCGGTATGCCCGCCATAAGCAGATTCGGCATGTTCCAGTTGATGTCCTTGAACCACTTGGGACCGAAGGGCATTTTCATGGGCATGGCCGGGTTGCCCAGCGGGCTCACGTCGGAGTCGAAATCCTTCTTCAGAAGTGACAGGCCGTAGAACGTGAAAAACACCGTCACGTCCCACCCCAGGGCGGCCGCCGTGGACGCGAGAATGAACGGGGGATAGGCCCAGTCCAGAGTACCCTTGGTCGCAATGATGGACATCGATGGTGTCTTGGCAGCCTCGATCTCCTCGAGCTTCTTGGGCAGCAACTCGTCCAGACGCTGATTCAGCCACGCGTCCAGATCGTCGTGTTTCATCACTTCAGCGGAAGTCGACATGTTTACCCTCCTCACGGCGCAATGTGTAGACATCCCTGTATTCCCGCGTAATCATCGCGGATATCCGGGCGTTCCAGCCCTGCCGCTAGCGCCGGCCGGAATCCACAGAATCGGGGAGCTAAACTTCAGGTGGTGGCGCATTGACAGATCCGCCAGAACCTTGGGAGGACGAAACGACCTCAGGTGATTATACTTACCCGCCCCTCTTGGTCAACAAGCGCTAAAATAAGCATACACTAACATCCGAACAACGCGCTTCAGGAATGGTCCGGATGTCCTTCATCAGACAGTAACTCCGGTCGCGAACGGGCCCATTGAGGCGCGCCCTCACGGGATGGCGGTGGAGGAAATTCGAGGGTCGCGGTCAGGGAAGAACCGTGTTGGCGCAGACGCGTTCTGATTCCGGCCGGCATTGTTGCGCCCGGGCTTGTCCTTCGCACATGAGGCGGGCGTTCCCCTATCCGCAGCGTCCAAATACACGAGTCTGCGTCAGTGTCCGGGATCACGGTGAGAGATGCGGGCTAGCATTGCTCCCACGGCAGGCCGTGATACCGCCACCCTCCACTGGCGCTGCGGTGGTGCTGCTCGTCAAGCTCGCCTTCGAAACCTTCCAGCACGTTGTAGACTTCTTTGAACCCCTGATGCACAAGCTCCTTCCCCGCCTCCAGAGATCGTTTACCGCTGCGGCAGATGAGCACTACGGGCGCGCAGCCCATGTCTTCGTCGCAGCTCACTCCACCCAACATCACCTTGCGCACCTCCGTTGCAAAATGCGGATTGATCGTCCATTCGGGTTCATCGATCCACGACACGTGTATCGCACCCCTGGGATGTCCTACGAACAGATACTCCATGCTTGAGCGAACGTCGATGAGCACCGCCCGCGGATTCTCCTCCAGCAGTTCCCACGCCTGTTGAGGTGTTAGACTGCGTACCGAATCAGTCATAGATCCTTCCCCTGCCGGCACGCCGTGCCATCGCGAATGCCTGAGGTGTTGTCAGATCCCGGGAGGCTACTGTAACTTGGCCGCGTGAACAATCCTGTTATTCCGCCTAAGGCCCTGCTGCGACAGGTCGGACGAGCGATCGCCGATTTCGGGCTCATCGACGCCGGCGACCGCGTACTCGTCGGTCTTTCCGGGGGAAAGGATTCCCTGTCACTGCTGCATGTTCTGCTTCATCTGCAGCGTCACGCGCCCGTGCACTTCCGACTCGGCGCCGTAACGGTCGACCCTATGGTCGAGGGGCTCGACCTTACGCCCCTGAAGGGCTATGTCGAGGACTTGGGCATCGATTACGTTTATTCGCGCCAGCCGGTGCTGGCGCGTGCGCGCGAGCACATGGGCAACGACTCCTACTGCGCGTGGTGCGCGCGCATGCGCCGTGGCATCCTCTACCGGTTGGCACGCCAGGAAGGCTATCGAACCCTGGCGCTGGCGCACCACCTCGACGATCTGGCCGAGACGTTTCTGCTATCGGCTTTTCACGGAGGAAGACTGCGCAGCATGCGGGCAGGGTATGTGAACGATACCGGTGACGTCAGAGTGATACGCCCCATGGTGTATGTGCGAGAGCGCCAGACCGCCGCTTTCGCGCGCGAGCGCAGACTGCCGGTGATCGGAGACAACTGCCCCGCCTGTTTCCGCGGGCCGACCCGGCGCCAGCATTTCAAGGCACTGCTTGCCAGCGAAGAGGCGGGCAACCGGTATCTGTTCAAGAGCATACTGGCCGCCATGCGACCGCTGATGCAGCGTGACCATGCGGCGCGTCCGGGCTAGCCGGCTAGCCAATTGGCTGCGCGAATCTGCGGGCTATACACCGTCGCCCGACTTTTCCAGCCGTTTCAGAAATACCTTCATTTCGCGCGCAGCCTGCAGGTCTCCGCGTTCTTCGGCCACCTCTATCCCGGTGCGGTACGCCGCGAGGGCTTCCTCCTTGCGCTGGTCCTGTTGAAGCGCCCTGGCATAGCTTTTCCAGGCCGCCGAGTAATGACGATCCAGTTCCACGGCACGGCCGAGATGCTCGATCGCACGCGCGAGGTTTTCCTCCTTTAGATAAGCATTGCCCAGGCTGAGCCGCAGCAGTGCATCGTCCCTGCCGGATGCAAGCATGGCTTCTAGGTTGGCGATGAGATTCATGGCAACAAGATAACCCCGACGGAGGCGTGCAATACCCTGACGTCCACAGAAGTTTTCACTTGCGCCAGAACGCGGGGGTCAGGAGCACTAAAAGCGTGAAGACCTCGAGGCGCCCGAGAAGCATGGCGAATGTGAGGATCACCTTGCCCAACATGGGAACGCCCGCGAAGCTGAACGCGACCGAACCCAGCCCCGGACCGGTGACGTTGATGCAAGCGGCGACTGCCGAAAACGAAGAGACCGCATCGAGACCCGTGCCCATCACGGCCAGGGACAATACCAGTGTACTCAGAATGTACAGCGAGAAGAATCCCCAAACGGCCTCGATAACCTTCTCGGGAAGTTGTTTGCCACCGACCTTCACCGGAATAACGGCGCTGGGATGCACCAGGCGCGCGACCTCGCGCATGCCCTGCTTGTAGAGCAGCAGGATGCGGATCACTTTCATACCTCCGGCAGTCGAGCCGGCGCAGCCGCCGACGAAAGTGATGATCATGATCAGAATGGGGACGAACAGCGGCCAGCTGGAGAAATCCGCCGTCAGGAATCCGGTGGTGGTCATCATGGACACAACCTGAAACACGCTGTGACGGAATGCCACTACCACGTCCTGATAACGCGATGACACCAGCAGCACGAGTGTCACCAGCACAGCTACGGCACCAGCGATGATCAGGTAGGTGAGCGCTTCCGTGTCGCGCAGATACACGAGCACGCTGCGCTGGCGCCAGGCGACAAAATGCACGGCGAAGTTGATGCCGCCGAGCAGCATAAAGAGCACTGCGGTCCACTCTATCAGCGAACTGTCGAAGTACGCCATGCCGGCGTCGTGCGTCGAGAAACCCCCGGTGGCGATGGTGGAGAAGCTGTGTCCCACCGCATCGAAGGGCGTCATGCCGGCAAGCCAGTACGACACCGCGCAAGCCAGGGTGAGCGCCAGATAGATTAACCACAAGGCCCGTGCGGTGTGCATGATCCGGGGGGTGAGCTTGTCGGACTTCATCGGGCCCGGCGTTTCCGCGCGATAAAGCTGCATTCCGCCCACGCCCAGCATGGGGAAAATGGCCACTGCGAGCACGATGATCCCCATGCCTCCCAACCATTGCAGTTGCTGACGGTAGTAGAGAACCGACCTGGGCAGCGAATCGAGCTGAGTGAGAACCGTAGCGCCCGTGGTGGTGAATCCCGAAACCGACTCGAAGAAGGAGTCGACGAAAGACAAGTGCGGTCCCAGCATGAACGGCAGCGCGCTCAACATGCCCAAAACCGTCCAGAACAAGGTCACGATGAGGAATCCGTCGCGCACGCGCAATTCCGCGTCCTGACCTTTCGCGGGCAGCCACAACAGCAAACCCGCTGTGAGCATCAGCGCGAATGCCCACAGGAAGTGGATCAGCTCTCCATCCTCATACCAGACCGACACCACCATCGGAGGCAGCATGCTGAGGCTGAAGGTCATGATCAGGTACCCCAGAACCTGCTGAATTACCCCGAACGACATCAGCGTCGGCTCCAAGGCGGCGCTTGGGCGGGCGTCCCGGTCCGCGTTCGGTCAGGCGTTGCGAATCCTGTGACGATCATGATGCCCTCAACTACGGGAAATCGGTACCGGCACGTTCAAATTCTCGCGCCGTTCCAACAAGAAGGCGTCCCCAGGGGGCCCACAATCCGGTTTGGCGTTCGCTGATCTGCGAGTTGTACCAGGATCGGTGCACCGGGAGCGCAACCGTCGCATGATCGTGTGGCGCACGCTGATTTACATGCCAGAGGCGCTCGCAGATTGTTTCCGCAGGCCGGCACGGCCTCCGATTCGGCTGGTAAACGACCGGGGCACGCGTGAAAACCTCGCCTTATCGGATAACCCCGCAATCGCGAAGGCAGGTGAGATAGCGCTCGACCGGTACTGGCGCAGACAACGCGCAGCCGGAGAATACTTCGCAGCGCTGCTCAGATGAACGTGACCTCGACCTGGAACAGCCGTTCCACCTCGACGATGCGGTTCTTGTCCACCAGGAACAGTATGACGTGGTCTTCGGTCTGAATGACGGTGTCGTGATGCGCGATAATGACCTCGTCGCCCCGCACGATGGCGCCGATGCTCGTTCCCGGCGGGCAGTCGCACGTCATCGATGGCCCGCCCCACGACCTTCGAGGTTCTGCTGTCGCCGTGGGCCACCGCTTCTATGGCCTCGGCGGCTCCACGGCGCAGCGAATGCACGACCACGACGTCACCTCTGCGGATGTGGGTGAGCAGGCTTCCGATCGTCGCCTGCTGGGGCGAGATGGCGATATCGATCACACCGCTTTGCACCAGGTCGACGTACGCCGCCCGGTTGATGATGGACATTACCTTGCGCGCGCCGAGACGTTTGGCCAGCATGGCCGAAAGTATGTTCGCCTCGTCGTCGTTGGTGAGCGCGCAGAAGACATCGGTATTCTCGATATTCTCCTCCAGCAGCAACTCCTCGTCGGCCGCATCGCCATGCAGTACGATGGTCTTGCCGAGTTGTTCGGAGATCATCCGGGCGCGCTCGGGGTTACGCTCGATGATCTTGACCTGGTAGCTGTCCTCCAAGTGCTTCCGCCAAGCGCTTGCCGATGTTGCCGCCGCCGGCCAGCATTACCCGCTTGACCGGTTTGTCCAGCCGCCGCAGCTCACTCATGACCGCACGGATGTTTTTCTTGGCGGCGATGAAAAACACTTCGTCGTCCACCTCAATGACGGTATTGCCCTCGGGAATAATGGGCTTGCCGCGGCGGAAGATCGCGGCGACGCGGGTCTGGATGCCAGGCATGTGCTCGCGCAATGCACTGAGCTCATGACCGACGAGCGGACCCCCGTAGTAGGCACGAACCGCGACCAGCTGAACCTTGCCCCCAGCGAAGTCCAGCACCTGCAGCGCGCCCGGGTGCTCGATGAGCCGCTGGATGTACTCCGTGACCAGTTGCTCCGGACTGATCAGCACATCGATGGGCAGAGCATCCTGACTGAACAGTTTGCCGTAGTTGAGGTATTCGACGGCGCGCACGCGCGCGATCTTGGTCGGCGTATGGAACAGCGTGTAGGCAACCTGACAGCCAATCATATTGGTCTCATCGCTATTGGTGACGGCGATGATCATGTCGGCGTCTTCGGCTCCGGCGCGCATCAGCACTTCCGGGTGCGAAGCATGGCCGACCACGGTACGCAGATCGAGTCGGTCCTGCAGGTCCTGAAGCCGGTTGGGATCGGTGTCGACAACGGTGATGTCGTTCGCTTCGCTAGCAAGATTGTGCGCGACCGACGAGCCGACCTGACCGGCGCCGAGAATGATGATCTTCATGGCTTCAGCTCACGCGCGCAACGGCTGGTACGAAGTTCACCTGCTCTCCGCCGCCGCATCGCACCGCAACTGCAGAACCGGGCGAGCGCATGCCTCAATCCGCGCCCTTCTTGAGATCGATGCCCAGCGCGCGAAGCTTGCGGTAAAGATGAGTGCGCTCCATTCCGACCAGCTTGGCGAGCTTGCCGATACTTCCGTCGCACTCCTGAAGTTGATGAAGCAGATAGGCGCGCTCGAACTGTTCGCGCGCTTCGCGCAGGGGTTGATCGAACGCGACGGGCACGGCGTGTTCGGCGCGCGATGGCGCGGGCTGCCGGCCGAGGGCCGCCTCCACTTCGTCGACCTCGATTTCCTCGCCACTGCCGAGGATCAGGAGTCGTTGCACCAGATTCTTCAGCTCGCGAACATTACCCGGCCACCCATGGTTGCGCAGTCGATTCTGGGCCGCCACTGTGAACCGGCGATAGGGTAACGAGTCCTGGGTTACGAAGAGGTCCACGTAGTAATTGAGGAGCTCCGGTACATCCTCACAGTGCTCGCGCAAGGGTGGGATGTGCAGGGGCACGACGTTCAGATGATAGTAGAGATCTTCGCGAAACCTGCCGGCCTGCACCTCCTTGGCGAGGTCGCGATGGGTGGCCGCGACCACCCGCACGTCCACCTGCACCGGCTCGTTGCCGCCCACGCGCAGGAAAGTCTGATTTTCGAGGGCGCTCAGCAGACGCACCTGCGTCTGCAGGTCCATGTCTCCCACCTCCTCCAGGAACAGCACCCCGCCGTTGGCCTGCTCGAGGCGGCCGTAGTGGATCTTTCCATTACCCTCGCGGCCGAATAGCCCCACTGCGGACTGCTCGTCCGCAAGCGAGCTCACTCCGACTTCCACGAAAGGACCTTCCCGCCGTGCGCTCGTGGCGTGAAGAAAGCGGGCGAAGGTCTGTTTGCCGCTTCCTGCTTCCCCGGTGATCAGCACCCAGGTATCGTGCTGCGCGATGCGCCGAACCTGCTCACGCAGGCGCTGCATCGCGGGGCTGCGACCGATCGGCTCGGCCGGGGCTTGGGCATGGCGGCGCAGGCCCACGTTTTCGTTGTGCAGCCGCTCCGTCTCGAGCGCGTGCTTGACGGTAAGCAGCAACTTGGCGAGCGACAGAGGCTTTTCGATGAAATCGTACGCGCCGAGTCGGGTCGCTTCCACGGCCGTCTCGACCGTGCCATGACCCGACATCATGATCACCGGACATGCTGTGGCGCCGCCCTCCGACCACTCCTTCAACAAGCGTGATTCCGTCGACGTCGGGCATCCAGATGTCGAGCAGTACCAGGTCGGCGCGCCGCGAACGGCGCGCCACGCGTGCCGCTTCACCACTTTCGGCGACGCTCACTTCGTAACCCTCGTCTTCGAGGATCTCCTTCACCAGGTTGCGGATGTCGGGTTCGTCATCCACCACCAGAATGTGCGGTGCGCTCATAGGGTGCGGGCGGGTGGCAGTGGCTGGGCGCTGTGTTCCACGGATTCAGCGGTCGCACGTTCGGCGGCGAGCACCGGAAGTCGGATAGTGATTCGGGCGCCTCCGTCCGGCAGATTGTCGGCCGCGATCACGCCTCCGTGTTCTTCTACGATCTTCTTCACGATGGCTAATCCTAGACCTGTTCCGCGCACCTTGGTAGTCACGTAGGGCTCGAACAGCAAGCCGGCGACGCTGGGCGGGATGCCGGGTCCATTGTCGCGGATGGTAATTTCCACGAAGCGGTAACCTGATTCCTCCAAGCACTGCGTCGCCAGGGCCAGTCTCGAGCCTGGTCGGTCGGCCATCGCCTCGAGGGCGTTCTTGACCAGATTGTGCAGCAGCTGGCGCAGCCGCCCCGGATCTGCGGCGATCGGCGGTGCGCCGGTGTCCAGCTCCAGGATGATTTCCACCCCCTCGTGGCCGCGGTACAGATCCACGACCTCCTTCACCAGGGTGTTGAATTGGAGGGGCTCGAGCTGGATCTGCGGAGCGCGGGCGTATTCGCTGAAGGCGTTCACCATGCGTTTCATCGCCTCCACCTGCTGCACGATGGTGTGGGTTGCGCTGTCCAGCATCTGCGCATCGGGCTCGGCCATTTTCTGCAGCAGCTTGTGGCGCAGGCGCTCCGCCGAAAGCTGAATCGGCGTCAGCGGATTCTTGATTTCGTGTGCCAGGCGGCGCGCGACCTCGCCCCATGCGGCATCGCGCTGCGCCTGGATCAAATTGGTGATGTCGTCGAAGACGATAACGTGGCCGCCCTGCATCCCGCCGACATCGGGCAGGCGCGCGCCACGGCACATGAGTACCTGGCGGCCGGATCCCCCGAACAGCGTAACCTCCTCGCGCCACTCGTGCTGTGGGGACTCGTCGAGGTGCGGAAGTATGGCGCCTACAAAGTGCGACAAGGCCGGGTACTCCTGCGGAAACCGATCCAGCCGCGAACCGACGTAGGCGTTCAGATCCAACCCGAGAATGTGTGTCGCCGCGGCGTTTGCCGTGTGCAGGGTGTAGTCGCGCTCCAGGGTCAGCACCCCCGAGGAGAGACGTCCGAGCACCGCTTCCAGATAGGCGCGCTGGTCCTCCACTTGTCGTTGGCTGCGTGCCGCCTCGTCGCGCGCCTGCGCGATACGGCGAGTCATGTCATTGAACGAACGAACCAGAAAGCCCAGCTCATCGCGCCCGGAGAGTGGGAGCTGCTGCCCATAGTTTCCGGCCGCCACCGCCTGCGTGCCCTGTGCCAGGCGTCGGATCGGCGCGACCAGCCGTTGTGCGGCGAAGAACGCTGCCCATACCGCCGACAACAGGCTAAGCAGCAGGACCAGGGATAGAGTCAAGGTGAAGCTGTACTTCAAGGGCCGCCGGAGGTAGGCGAGCTCCTTGTATCGGGAGAATGCCACCTGGACGTTGTCGGCCTGCGCTCCGACGCGCTCGGTGACAGGGAAAAGTGCCTGCAGGAAATGCTGCTCCTCGCCTGCCCGGGCATCCGGCACCGGTACGACCGCGCGGGCGTGCAATCCCGAGTCGCGCACCGGATCGAGCCCCACGTAGGTGCTGCCCTGGCGCAGTTGGATCAGGATCTCGTCCGTGGGTCGGTCGGGAACGATGACCAGCGGATCGGCACTGCTGTAGGCAACGATCCGGCCGTTCTGCGCCACCAGCGTGAGCTCGGTGGCCCCGCTGCGGCTACGCAGGTCATTCAGCGTAAGCGGTGCCAGCTCATCGGGTACGGCGACAAGCTCCGAAGCCATCTCGCCGGTTTCCTTGAGCAGTGCGCGCATGCGCAGGTCGAGGGCCGACCGGCTAAGGTCGAGCGCCGCTTCCAGTGCGTTTTCAACTTGCACGTCGAACCAGCTGTCGATGCCGCGCAGGAGAAACTGCAGGGAGAAGTAATACACGACGGTGACAGGGGCGACAGAAAGCACCACGAAGGTCAGAACCAGTCGCAGGGTTAGTCGGGAACCCGGCGCCCGGGCGTGATACTGGCGAACCAGACGGTACAGATTGACGCCGATCAGGCCCATCAGCACGACGAGACCCAGCGCGTTGAGCAGTAGCATCAGCGAATACAGACGCCCGAAACGCTCCGAGTTCTGCGTCGCGTCGCTCATAAAATAGAGCGCCGCCAGCAACACCGCGAACAGGCTGAACTTCGGGACAGCGCCACTGAAGAAGCGCTTCAGGGGTGTAGCGCCCATCGATACCAGTTACTTGCCAGGCTCCAACCGGAGTTGAGATAGGCCCAAACGCGCAGCGGAGTGGGGAGTGCCTCAATGTCAAGCCTCGCGCGCAGGCGGGCCGTGTAGTCCTGGTCCGAATCGAGCAGTCTTCGATCCAGCACGGGAAGACCACGGATAGTTCCCAGGGCGTTCAGCGCATCTTCCTGGCTGGCGTAGTTGGTTTGTACGCCACTGTTGAGGTTCTCCACCAGGTACTGGCGGCTCAGCGCGTGATACTGAACGCGGTAACGCTGGCTGAGACTCGCCACTTCCCAGTCCCACAGGCCCCACCAGTCCTGCAGTACCTGGAACTGCAGCTCGAGGATCAGCGGGACCCCATTGTCCAACGCCTCCTGGACGGGCTTGCTCAGCACATAGCGAATGTTGGCGTCAAGGCGATAGACCTCCTCGACGAGGTCAGTCCGCGCGCTGATGATCCGGAAACCGGCATCCCCTGACCGAGCATGTGCCGGAATCGACGGCAGCATCACCCAGGTGACCAGCAGGACGAACAGCAGGTGCTGTGGGGCACTACGGTCAAAGCGATGCGCAGCGTTCATGCGCCCGGCCGCCCGAGCGCGCTCTGGCGATTGCCGGTGCAGGCGCGCAGTTCGAGAAAGGCGGAAAACCCGACGCGCATCTGTCTAGCGTTTGAGGATCGCGGCATAGTAGAAACCATCCATTGCGTCCTCGCCGGGCAGCACCTGGCGACCGTGTGCTGCCGTGTGACCCCAAACGTCCGCGATCGGGAGCTCCGACGCATCCGGATGGGCATCCAGAAAGCGTCCAATCTGCTGATCGTTTTCCTCGCGAAGTACAGAGCACGTGCTGTACAAAAGGATACCGTCCGGAACCAGCAAGGGCCACAGCTCGCTAAGCATCTGCTGCTGCAATGCTGTGAGGGCGGCCAGATCGTCGGCGTGGCGCAGGATTTTGATGTCGGGATGGCGCCTTATGACACCGGTACCCGAGCAGGGAGCATCAAGCAGGATGCGATCGAATCGGGTACCGTCCCACCACTGGCGTGGCTGGGTAGCGTCGCCGCATACGGTAACAGCATGCAGATGCAGCCGGCGCAGGTTGTCGCGCACCCGTTCGAGTCGCTGGGGCGACAGGTCCAGTGCCACCAGAGAACCGAGACGCGGATTCACTTCCAGGACATGACAGGCCTTGCTGCCAGGGGCCGCGCAGGCATCCAGGACACGCATTGCCGGGCCACACTGGAGCAAGGGTGCCGCCAGCTGTGCTGCCACGTCCTGCACGGATACGACGCCTGAGCCGAACCCCGGGAGCCGGGAGACCTCCACCGGCTGCTCCAGAATGAGAGCCTGAGCAGCATGCGCCGCGGGACGTGACGCAATGCCCGCGGCTTGAAGCTCTCGCGCGTAGCGGGTCCGATCTCGCTGACGTGCATTTACGCGCAACGACATGGGAGGGCGGGCGTTCCCCGAAGCGGCAATAACTTCCCACGCCTGCGGCCAGTCGGCCTGGTAGCGCTGCAGCAGCCAGGCCGGGTGCGCAAGTCGCGCCTGCTCATCGAGCCCAGCAGCCGTGAGATAACGCTCGCGGTCACGCTGGAAGCTGCGCAACACACCATTGACCAGCCCGCTCGCCCAGGCCTTTCCGAGTAGCCGTGTTGCATGGACGGTTTCGGCTACGACTGCATGCTCCGGTATCTCCAGGTGGGCGAGCTGATAGAGTCCGATCAGGATCAGACAATGCAGATCCAGGTCCCGCCGGCGCAGCGGTGTCGTGAGCAGCTGGGCGGCAGCAGCATCGAGTTGAAAATACCAGCGCAAAGTGCCGTAGGTCAGTTCCTGTGCCAAGGCGCGCGCGTTCCCCGCAGTCAGTCTCTGCAGTACCGGTGGCAGCCGCGTCGCGAGCGACTCGCCTCGTCCGACTACGGCTGCAACAGCAAGCGCAGCTTCGGTTCGTGGCGAGCCATCCGAACGAGCCGTCATGGGATTTCGGTCCGGAGCATGCAGGAGGAGGTGGCCGATGGAAATGCGCGACGCCTTCGTCAATGTGCGTGCATGCCAAGCCGTGCACCCCGAATCGGGTGAGCATTGAGAAATTCTGCTGCGCTGACCACTTTCGCCCCAGGTAGCTGCAAGCGAAGCAGGCGTAGCAGTCCGTTGCCTGTGGTGACGTCTATACCGTACTTTTCAGTGCCCACTACCGTTCCCGGCGGGTCAGTATGATCCTCGGGTGCGTCCACCGCCTGTGCCGTCCAGATCCGCAGCGGCCGATGTTCTAAAAATGTGCTGGCCACTGGCCACGGGTCGAAGGCGCATACTTTGCGCTCCAGGTCTGGCGCGGGCTGCGACCAGTCGATCTCGGCTTCTCCCTTTTCGATCTTGGATGCATAGCACGCCAGCCGTTCGTCCTGCGCTTGACCTACCCGTTGTGCGCGCGGCAGGTCCTCGAGTGTCTCCGTCAGCGCCTGCGCACCGAGTGCCGAAAGCCGATCGTGAAGCATCTGGGCCGTGGTCCCGCGTTCGATCTGGCAACTGCGATGGTCCAGTATGACGCCCGTGTCCAGACCGGCATCCATTTGCATGACAGTCACGCCGGTTTCGGGATCGCCGGCGAGAATCGCCCGCTGTATCGGTGCCGCGCCACGCCAGCGCGGTAGCAGCGAGGCGTGGACATTGATGCAGCCCAGCCGCGGGGTGGCGAGTATGGTCCTCGGCAGGATCAAGCCGTACGCCACCACAACCATGAGATCCGGTTGCAGCGCGGCAAGTCGCCGTTCCTCCTCCGGCGACTTGAGGCTCGCCGGCTGCGCCACCGGAATGGATCGTCCCAGTGCGTATACCTTGACGGGGCTCGCCTGCAGCTTTCGGCCGCGGCCGGCGGGGCGGTCCGGCTGCGTGTACGCGGCCACCACCCGATGTATGCTCCCGGCGAGCGCCTCCAGGCACGGGAGCGCAAACGGCGGTGTGCCTGCGAAAACGATGCGCAGCGGCTCACCCACGCTCAAGCCTGCTTCGGAAACCACATGCGGTACGTTTCCGTGGGTGGCCCCCCTTGAAGCAGACGTACGATCAAGAATCAGATGACCGGATGGCGGCCGACGCGTATTTCGACGGTCGGACCACCGTCTAGACGCTGGTGCTTCTCCATTTTCTTGCGGATGCGCTGACGCTTGAGCTGCGACAGGTAATCGACGAACAGTTTGCCATCGAGATGATCGATCTCATGCTGGATGCAGACCGCCAGAAGTCCGTCAGCGTCGAGCTCGAACGGTTTGCCGTTCCGATCCAGGGCGCGCGCACTGACGCGCGCCGCGCGCCGCACGAGGTCGTACACGCCGGGCACGGAGAGGCAACCCTCTTCCATTTCCTCTTCGCCGTCTCGGCTCATGATTTGCGGGTTGATGAGGCACAGCGGCTGGTTCTTTTGTTCGCAGATGTCGATAACAACCACCCGCTTGGCGACGTTAACCTGCGTGGCGGCCAAGCCGATACCCGGCGCGTCGTACATGGTCTCGAGCATGTCGTCGATCAAGGTCCGAATGGCATCATCGACGCGTTCCACCGGGAGCGCAGGATTGCGCAGTCGCGTGTCGGGAAAATGCAAGATGTTGAGTATAGACATGTGATTTCCATCAACGAATTGCAGTTCATGGGCAGCATAAGCTGCTAATACAATGATGATACTGGATTCCGTATTCAACCCGCCACACTTTGAGTGCTGTGGGTTTTCCGCTAAACTCCGCGCAACCGCAAACTGGAAGGGACCAACATGCTGAACACCAAAGTGTCCGGATCGTCCTTCGTGCAGTCCCTTGGCATAGCGGCGCTCGTGATGGCGGTGGCCGCGACCGTTCCTACTGCAGCCGAGCCCGGACACTCGTCAGCATCAGCCTCCTCGAGCGGCGAGGTCGCACCCGGACCCGTGGTGCTCGCTCCCAATCACCCGGAGCGCTACGTGGTGGTGAAAGGTGACACCCTCTGGGACATTTCCCAGCGTTTCCTGCGCGACCCGTGGCTCTGGCCGGAAGTTTGGTACGTCAATCCGCAGATTGCCAACCCGCATCTGATTTACCCTGGGGATGCCATCAACTTGGTGTACGTAAACGGGCACCCGCAATTGCGCCTCGAGCGCGGCGGTTCGAACAAGTTGAGCCCGACGGTGCGTGAGCTTCCCCTTGAGACCGCCATACCAACGATTCCCATAGACGCGATCCGCCAATTCTTGACGCGCTCACGTATCGTATCAGAGGACGAGCTGGATCACGCGCCTTACATTGTGCAGAGTGCCGACGAACACCTCATTACCGGTGCTGGAGATCGGGTGTACGCTCGTGGAGGATTGGACCGTGCCCGCTACAGCGTAGTTCGACCCGGTGTCGAGTACCGCGATCCGCAGACAGGAGAGTCCCTGGGTTATGAAGGGATATTCGTGGCCGACAGTGCGCTGCAACGACACGGTGATCCCGCGACCTTGCTGCTGACGAAATCCAGTCGCGAAGCCGTGATTGGGGACAGACTGCTACCCGTGGCGGAAGAAGAGATCAACCAGAACTTCTTCCCGCATGCACCACCGACACCAGTACATGGGCGCATCATCGCGGTCCTCGATGGAGTGAGGCAGATCGGCCAGTTTCAGGTAGTTGTGCTGAACAAGGGTGCGCGCGAGGGCATGGATGCGGGTACCGTACTCGCCGTGGACCAGACTGGTGAAGATGTGAGGATACGGTGCGGGGTGGGGAGGTCAAGCTGCCCGACGAGTACGCGGGCCTCCTAATGGTGTTTCGGCCGTTCGAGCGTGCTAGCTACGCTCTCATCATGAAGGCCGTCCGTCCGATTCACGTACTGGATTCAGTGCGTAATCCTTAGTGCTGCAGCGAAGCTCGGGGGGCTGCGGCCCACCTAAGCGGCGTGTGGGAGTAGCCGGGGTGGAGGTTACAAGGAAGTGAACTCAGACCTTCCCTACTGGTTGGCGCTGGCACGAATGCCAGGGATCGGGCCACGAACAGCCAGACCCCTGGTAAACCTCGCGGGCGGGGTAGCCGCCGTGTTCGAGCCCGAAGTACGGAAGGCGTTGCGCGGCCAAGTGGCTCCCGAGACGTTGCGCTGTCTGGCCGATCCGCCGTGGAGGCAGGTTGAGGACGATTTGCGCTGGGTGGAACAGCCGGATAATTCCGCGTTGACAATGGCGGAGCCGGACTATCCAGCGCTACTTGCCCAGATCGCTGATCCCCCGCTTGTGCTGTTCGTATGCGGACGACTCGACGCCTTGTCGGTCCCGCAGCTGGCGGTCGTCGGCAGCCGCAACCCCACGCCTGGAGGGCGGCAGACGGCACATGACTTTGCGGTGGCGCTTGCTGCGGCCGGACTTACCGTTACCAGCGGGTTGGCGCTCGGCATCGATGCGGCGGGGCATGAGGGTGCACTGGCTGCCGGCGGGCGAACCGTGGCAGTGAGCGGCTGTGGTCTGGATCGGGTCTACCCCTCGCGTCATCGGGACTTGGCGCATCGAATTGCGGCACACGGCGCACTGATTTCGGAGTTCCCCCCGGGTGCGCCGCCGCTGCCCGAGCATTTCCCTCGACGCAACCGCATCATCAGTGGCCTGAGCCTCGGTACTCTGGTGATCGAGGCGGCTCTGCGCAGTGGCTCCCTCATCACCGCGCGGTTGGCGGCGGATCAAGGAAGAGAGGTATTCGCCGTGCCGGGATCGATCCACAGCCCCCTGTCACGCGGATGTCATGCGCTGATCCGACAGGGCGCCAAACTCGTGGAGACTGCCGCAGACGTGCTGGAGGAACTTAACGGCACGGTATTCGCTCAAATGGGGGCTGGCGACTTGGTTGGTCTGCGGGATCGGGAAGGGATCGTTTCCGGCATCGCGGTGTCACTCGAGCCGGAGCACGAGCAACTGTTGTCATGCCTTGCGTACGAGCCCGCATCGGTCGACCAGCTGGTCGAGCGCAGCGGATTGACGCCGGAAGTCGTTTCCTCCATGCTCCTGATCATGGAATTGGAAGGCTACGTGACGTGCTCGGCGGGCGGGCGGTATTGCCGCACCACCAAGAGGGCTTGAGATGAAAGAAAACGTGCTCGATGTGCTCATGTATCTCTTTGAGAACTATATGGATAGCGATGCCGAGACGGGTCCGGATCAGGAGTCTCTGAGAGTCGAGCTACTGGAGGCTGGTTTCCCCAAGATCGAGATCAATAAAGCCTTCGAATGGTTGGAGGGACTGAGCGCGCGTCAGGAGCATGTGGACTCTCGCCTGCCCGCGGATCGTTCCATTCGCCTCTACACTCACAAGGAAGTGGAAAAGCTGGATGTGGCCTGTCGCGGCTTCCTGATGTTTCTCGAGCAGACCGGAATCCTAAGTCCAGCGAGCCGCGAACTGGTGGTCGATCGGGTGATGGCTCTGGAAACGGAAGAGATCGAACTCGATCAACTGAAGTGGGTGATCCTCATGGTGCTTTTCAATCAGCCCGGCCAAGAGGCTGCTTACGCGTGGATGGAAGACTTGGTTTTCGACACCATGTCCGGCAACCTCCACTAAAGACCAATCCGATCACAGGGACAAAGGCCCGGGGCACCCTTGCGACGCGCGTTATCCGCGCACCGCTACGCTGGGCGTCGTGCAATCTGCCATGAGCAAACACCTCGTTATCGTAGAGTCGCCGGCTAAGGCGCGGACCATCAAGAAGTATCTGGGACGCGACTTCGAAGTGCTGGCGTCCTATGGACACGTGCGCGATCTGGTACCCAAGGAAGGGGCCGTCGATCCCGAGCACGATTTCGCGATGAAATACCAAGTCATCGACAAGAACGAGAAGCATGTCGACGCAGTTGCCCGCGCTGCGAAGAAAGCCGATGCCCTATATCTGGCAACCGACCCCGACCGCGAGGGCGAGGCGATCTCCTGGCACCTTCACGAAATTCTCAGGGAGCGCGGATTGCTCGATGGCAAGCCGCTGCACCGCGTCGTTTTCCACGAGATCACTCAGCGCGCGATCGATGATGCCGTGAATCACCCCCGTACCCTTTCGTATGATCTCATCAATGCTCAACAGGCGCGACGTGCGCTTGATTATCTGGTCGGCTTCAATCTTTCCCCTCTGCTCTGGAAGAAGATCCGACGAGGGTTGTCGGCGGGACGTGTTCAGAGTCCTGCTTTGCGCATGATCGTGGAACGCGAAGAGGAGATCGAACGTTTCAAGCCGCGCGAGTACTGGACGATCCTCGCTGATGCCGCGAAGGAACAGCAGGCGTTCAGCTCACGTCTGGTTCAGCTGCACGGCAAGAAACTGACACAGTTCTCGATTACGGACGAGACAGCCGCCGCCGAGGCGCGACAGACGCTACTCGATGCATCCGCCGGCGAGCTCGTCGTAGGGAAGGTGGAGAAGAAGCAGCGTAAGCGCAATCCGGCGCGCGCCCTTCACCACCTCCACGCTTCAGCAGGAGGCGGCCCGCAAGCTGGGGTTTTCCACCAACCGCACCATGCGAGTGGCACAACAGCTATATGAGGGAATCGACATCGGCGGTGACGCCGTCGGTCTGATTTCCTACATGCGCACCGATTCGGTCAATCTAGCTCGGGAGGCGATTGACGAGATCCGAAGCCTGATCGCACGGCGCTACGGGCAGGACGCGCTTCCGCGCCATCCTCACCAGTACAAGACCAAAGCCAAGAACGCCCAGGAAGCGCATGAGGCGATCCGCCCCACTTCGGTCGAGCGCCTGCCCGACGCGGTGAAGGAGAGCCTTTCGAGCGATCAGGCGCGTCTCTACGAACTGATCTGGAAACGCACGGTGGCCTGCCAGATGATGCATGCAACCATCGACACGGTGGTGGTGGACTTCGTATGCGGAGAAGGAAACACCTTCCGTGCTACTGGCTCCGCCGTGACTGATCCGGGTTTTATGGCGGTTTATGAGGAAGGGGTCGACGAGCCTCCGGGCGATGGGGAGGAGCGCATGTTGCCGCCGCTGGCGAGCGGTGAAAAGGTCCGGCTGCAGGCCATTCGCACCGAACAGCATTTCACTGAACCGCCGCCGCGCTTCAGCGAGGCCAGTCTGGTGAAGGCGCTGGAGGAGTATGGTATCGGACGTCCGTCGACCTATGCTTCGATCATCTCCACCCTGCAGCAGCGGGAGTACGTCGAGCTGGACAAGCGCCGGTTCAAACCCACTGATGTCGGCCGCATCGTGAGTCGTTTCCTCACACAGCACTTCTCGCAGTACGTCGATTATGACTTCACCGCGCGGTTGGAGGACGAGCTTGATGCGGTTTCCCGCGGCGAAAAGGATTGGGTTCCGGTGATGCGGGAGTTCTGGGTTCCATTCAAGGAACTGGTAGTCACCAAAGAAGAGAATGTCAAGCGCAGCGACGTCACGCACGAAGCTCTGGATGAAACGTGTCCCAAGTGCGGCAAACCCCTTTCCATCCGCCTAGGCCGCCGTGGCCGGTTCATAGGTTGCAGCGGCTATCCTGATTGCGACTACACTCGAAATCTGGACGAGGACAGCACTGCCCCCACAGAACCGGAGGTTGTCCAGGGTCGCACCTGTCCGTCCTGTGCGGCGCCGCTGATCGTGCGCCGCGGACGCTATGGAAAGTTCATCGGCTGCAGCGCTTATCCCAACTGCAAGTACATCGAACCGCTGGAGAAGCCGGCGGACACCGGCGTGACCTGCCCGAAGTGCAAAGAGGGCAGCATGCTCAAGCGCAAATCTCGTTATGGAAAGGTATTTTTCTCGTGCTCACGCTATCCTGACTGCGACTATGCGACCTGGAATGAGCCGCTCGCGGAACCATGTCCCAAATGCCAGTGGCCCATTCTCACCATCAAGACCACAAAACGGCGCGGGACCGAGAAGGTCTGCCCGCAGCGCGAATGCAATTTTTCAGAACCTTATGAAGGGCAGACCCATGCGGCGACTGACGGGAAGACTGCGGTCTCATGACGGTCGAAGTCAATTGACCCGTAGGCGTGGTAAGTTGACAGAGGCAAAGTCATGAGCCGTTCGTTCGCTGCGATCCTGATGGGCTCCGACTCGGACCTGCCAGTTATGCAGGCGACCCTGGACGTTTTCGCTTCGCTCGACATCCGTTATGAAGTCAAGATCACTTCCGCCCATCGCACGCCAGCCGCGACCCACGCCTATGTGGCAGACGCGGATCAGCGGGGTGCCGCCGTCTTCATCGCGGCGGCCGGACTCGCCGCACATCTTGCCGGCACCGTCGCGGGCCTGACCTTGAAGCCTGTCATCGGTGTGCCACTGGATGCCGGTCCCTTGCAGGGGATGGATGCGCTGCTGTCCACGGTCCAGATGCCAGGTGGCATTCCGGTCGCTTGTGTCGCTATCGGAAACGTCGGAGCCAAGAACGCCGCCTATCTCGCTGCGCAGATCATGGCACTGTCCGACCCGGCTCTCGCCGACCGGCTGGCAACCGAGCGCGAAGCGAACGCTCGGGTCGTGCTGGAGAAGGACGCTGCGCTGCAGGAGCGCCTCGACGGCCTTGGAGCCCCTGCATGCTCCTGACCAGAGACATGTGATTGCCTCGCGCGGGCCTGGAGGTGTGATGGGGACGGGACAATCGGTTTCGGAACATCGCATCGAGGCACCGACATAGAGGTTGCCGACGGCAGCACTGTTCCTTTGAACCACAAGACCTTAGAACGTGCGCAAATCGTCCAAGCACCTGCAGCGCGAGCCTCCTCCCGGGGGCGTCGTCGGGCGGAGCGCCAGGCTGCAGGCGGACTCCGGCATCAGCACACCGAAGCCTATCTTCCGGAATGGCCGCTGAGGCGCGCCGTGCGCGTCTTGCGCGAGGGTGGGATTGTCGCTTACCCGACCGAAGCGGTGTTCGGCCTGGGATGCGACCCGTGGAGTGCCGCGAGCGTGCAGCGCCTGCTGGAACTGAAGCATCGAGACATGGAACTGGGCCTGATCTTGATCGCCGCCAATTTCGAGCAGCTGGTCCCGTTCGTTGCCGCTGTTTCAGGCGAAGTGCTGAACCGAATCCAGCGGAGCTGGCCTGGTCCAGTGACTTGGATCTGCCCGGCGCGGCCCGAGGTTCCTTCTTGGGTGCGGGGTCGGCACGCGGGGGTTGCGGTGCGCGTGACGGCTCACCCTCCCGCGGTCGCACTGTGCCGAATGTGGGACGGTGCGCTGATTTCGACGAGCGCCAACCTGAGCGGCAGGCCGCCAGCGCGCGACCATCTTGCCGTGCGACGGGTGTTCGGCAAGGCGCTGGGAGCTATTGCGCCCGGCGGCACGGGTGGTGCAGCCAAGCCGAGTGCCATCTGTGATGCCCTGAGCGGTCGGGTACTGCGCTGACGGGGGCTGCCAGCCTATTCCTTCGATGTTGTTCGCGGATTATCCTCGACAACCGGGATTGGATTGCAGCCAGGGGGGCCGCCAACAGCCGGATAGACCGGGTCCGCATCAGTGTGCGGGGCTGCCATAAACCATCAGGTTACGAGCGATGGAATATACAGAGAGTGCTGAGCAGGCCGCCGAGTACGTACGCCTCGCGCTGCCCATGATGGCGCAGCACAATGTCGCGCCGAACCCGATGAACTTTGCGGTTTGGTACGAGTATGTCTCGGGTCGCATTCCCGAGTTGCGGAAGTTCGTCGACGAAATTCTCGGCAATGGTGCGAACTTATCCGCTGATACTCAACGCGAACTCTACCGTCGCTTTCTTGCAGAAGCGAACGAGGCGCTGGTGGAGGAGATGCGCAATGCGGTGCGGCGCCTGATCGCGCAGGTCGCAGCGCAGGTCCTGGAGTCCAGCGGGCAGGCCATGCATTACGGTCGTGTGCTGGAGGCCTACTCCGGTCAGATGTCGGCGAGCACGACTGCCGACGAGATGCGGAAGATCATAGGGTTGCTCATCACCGAGACCAAGACAATGGAATACTCGAACACACTGCTCGAGGAGCGTCTCAAGAGCACGACCAGTGAGTTGGAGAGGATTCGCCAGGAACTTGACGATGCCAAACGAGAGGCGACCATCGATGCGCTTACCGGTATCGCAAACCGCAAGGGATTCGATATTGCGCTTTCCGAAGCTGCCCAAACCGCCAATTCTCAGGGCTCCCCGCTGTGCCTACTGCTTGCCGACATCGATCGTTTCAAGCGCTTCAACGACGCTCATGGTCATCTGCTAGGGGATCGGCTGTTGGCGTTCGTAAGTAACAGCCTTAAGCAATGCGTGAAGGGCAAGGACCTGGTGGCTCGGTTCGGTGGAGAGGAATTCGCCATTCTGCTACCGGATACTCCGATCGCGGGCGCCCGCGCCGTCGCCGAAAGCGTGCGTGCGACGATCGAATCGCAGCGGTTGCGCAAGAAGGAAAGCAAGGAGTCGATCGGCTCGGTTACGATTTCGATCGGAGTTTCGCTATATCGGCCGGACGAATCGCTGGAAGCTTTCATAGGGCGGGCTGACGCGGCACTCTACAAGGCCAAGAACAACGGCCGGAACACCGTGTTCGTGGAGGATAATCACTGACGCTCGCCACCGGTATCACGCCCGCAGCGCGGGCAACCGCCCTGATTCAGATTCCGAGACGCGGATGACCGATGAGCCGGATGTAAAGGCGGTCGAGCGCTATCTCCTTGCGCTGCAGGAACGTATTTGTGACGCGCTCGAGGCGCTGGACGGTCGCTCCCATTTCCGGCAGGACACATGGCAGCGTGCTGAAGGTGGTGGCGGGCGCACGCGCGTGCTCGAGCGGGGGGCGGTTTTCGAGCAGGCGGGCGTGAATTTCTCAGCCGTTGGCGGCGAGTGCATGCCACCATCGGCCACGGCGCACCGACCGGAGCTTGCAGGCCGGCAATTTCGCGCACTCGGCGTGTCGCTGGTCATCCATCCGGAGAATCCGTACGTTCCCACTTCCCATGCCAACGTACGGTTTTTCATTGCTGAGCGGGAAGGTGCCGCGCCGGTATGGTGGTTCGGCGGCGGTTTCGACTTGACACCCTACTATGGATTTATCGAAGATGCTGTTCACTGGCATAGGGTCGCGCACCGGGCCTGCGCCTCGTTTGGAGACGACGTCTACCCGCGCTACAAGAAATGGTGCGACGATTATTTTTTTCTACGTCACCGCAAGGAGACCCGAGGCATCGGAGGGTTGTTCTTCGATGATCTGAATGAGGGGGGATTCGCGCGCTGCTTTGCCTTCCTGCGCAGCGTAGGGGATCATTACCTTCCAGCGTACGCGCCCATCGTGGGCAGACGCAAGGACATGACGTACGGAGAGCGTGAGCGCGACTTTCAGCTGTATCGTCGCGGCCGTTACGTGGAATTCAATCTTGTGTACGATCGGGGGACGCTGTTCGGCCTGCAGTCGGGTGGTCGTACCGAATCGATCTTGATGTCTTTGCCACCGATCGCTCGCTGGCGCTACGACTGGCGCCCGCAACCGGACACTGCAGAAGCCCAACTCTACGAGGAGTTCCTCAAACCGCGCGAGTGGCTGTACGCGGATGATTTGCCTTCACCGTGAGCCGAGCGCTCTTCACCGACGGCACAGGCCCTGCCGGTCCACCTTTGTCCGGCGCTTGGCAAACTCGAACATATATCGAACGCTCACGCGCCTGACGGCCGATGACCGACGTTCTTCCGGCAGGGAGCGCCGTGACCTGGCCAACCTAGCCCATATAGCGGATTCGCCCCTGATTTTGCCTGCGCGTGAAAAGAATTTCATTTTGGAGCAGTGCCGCCTCTGTGGATAAGCACGTAAAAGGCGTTGTAGTGCAGACTTTGCCTGCTTTCTTTGGTGGCGCACTGCGGATAATGCGCGGGCATGTTTCTGCGCGCGAGAACACGCAAGAAGGATGGCAAGGAGCACCGGTATTGGAGCATCGTCGAGAATCGACGGGTGGCCGGGGGGCGCGTGCTGCAACGGCACGTGTTGTATCTGGGCGAGATCAATTCTCGCAGGAGCGTGCCTGCCACAAGTCGGTGGAGGTGCTCGATGAGCGCGCGGCCGACGGTTCTGTGGTACGGCTGCGCTTGTCGCAGCTGCGCCTGCAGCGTCCGCGCATGTGGGGTGCGTGCTGGCTGGCGCTGAAGCTGTGGGAGCTGCTGGAGCTGGACCGGTTCTGGTCGGCGCGCCTGCCGAGCAGTCGCAAGGGCACGCGCTGGGCGCAGGTACTGTTCGTGCTGGTGGCATACCGACTGCTTTCGCCTGGCACCTAGTGGCGGCTGCACCGGCAGTAGTTCGAGCGCAGTGCGCTGGCCGATCTGCTGGGCACCGATGCCGGAGTGGCCGACATCCACAAGCTCTACCCCTGTCACGATTTGCTGCTGGCGCACAAGAGGGCGGTATTCGATCATCTGGTGGGGCGCTGGCGCCATCTGTTCAACGTCGAGTTCGACGTGCTGCTCTATGGCCTGACCAGCACCTTTTTCGAATCCAACCCGCCGTTCCCGGAAGGCGACAAGCGCCGCTACGGCTACTCGCGCGATCGCAGGAGCGATTGTGTGCAGATCGTGATTGCCCTGGTGGTCACTCCCGCCGTGAGGTTCGCTACTTGCTACGCACCAATCTCAGCGGCAACGATCCGGCCGAGCTGTGGCGCTACTACATCCAGCCGGTGCAGGTCGAAGAGGCCTTCAAGAACCTCAAGGGCGATCTGGCGATTCGTCCGATCTACCATCAGGATGAACAGCGCATCGAGGCGCACGTGTTCATCGCCTTCCTGGCCAATTGCCTGCACGCTACGCTCGCCCAACAGTTGCGCCCGCACGGCTCCCCACACGCTCCGGGCCTCACCCCGCGCAGCGTGCTCGAGAAGTTCGCCGGCGTGCAGATGCTCGACGTCGAAATCCCCACCGCCCGACAGGCGCCAGATCGTGCTCACGCGCTACACCGAGCCCGAGCCTGACCTGCGGCTGTTGCTCGAGCGACTGCACCTCGAATTGCCTGCCCAACCGCCACCGAAAATCAGCACCACACAGGCCACGTCGGCTACCCTCGTGTAGTGCAGACCTTTGGGGTCCGCATCTAGACCAGCCCAACGGCGGCTGCACGATGCCGATAAGTCGATAAGGCCGATACGCGCGTATTTCATCGACGCCAGAAGGGCCACTTACCCTTCATTAACGGTGTCGGTGTTCAAAGGCAATACGGGCGACCCAAAGACGCTGCTGCCCCAGGTCGAGAAGGTACGCGAACGCTTTGGTATCAAGCGCTTTGTGTTGGTCGGCGACCGCGGCATGATCACCCAAAAACAAGTCGACGCGCTGCGCGACACCGAAGGGGTCGATTGGATTGCGGCGCTACGTCCGGAGGCGATCAGGAAACTGCTGGACAGTGGCCTGCTGCAAATGGACCTGTTCGACGAGCGCAACCTGTTCGAGTTGACCCACCCCGATTTCCCCGGCGAACGGCTGATGGCGTGTCGCAACCCGGACCTGGCCAAGCGTCGCGCCGACAAACGCAACCGCCTGCTCGAGGCAACGGGCAAGGAACTGCAGAAGGTGCAGCACATGGTCGAGCGCGCCCGGCTACGGGGCAAAGGCCATATCGGCGTGCGGGTGGGCAAGGTCGTGAACCAGTACAAGGTGGCCAAGCACTTCACGCTCGACATCCGTGATGACCACTTCGCTTTCGAGATCGACCACGACAAGGTCGCCGCCGAGGCCGCGCTCGATGGCCTGTATGTGGTACGCACCAGCCTGGAGGCGCAGCGCATGAGCCCCGACGATACCGTGCGCAGCTACAAGCGGCTCAGCCAAGTGGAGCGCGCCTTCCGCTCGATGAAGACCATCGACCTGCACGTGCGTCCCATCCATCATCGCCTCGAATCACGGGTGCGCGCACACATCTTCCTGTGCATGCTCGCCTACTATGTGCAGTGGCACATGCTCGAGGCGTGGCGCGAGTTGTTGTTCTGTGACCAGGACCCGCAAGCAAAGCACACTCGCGACCCCGTGGCACCGGCCAAGCGCTCGGCGGCGGCGCTACGCAAGGTGCACACCCGGACTCTGGAGGACGGCAGCGAGGTCCATAGCTTCGCAACCCTGCTCAAGCGACTCAGCACCATCGTGCGCAATACCTGTCAGGTTCCCGGTGCACCCGCCGAGTCGCCCACCTTCATGGTCGTCACAACCCCCGACGCCAAGCAGCAACGCGCCTTCGACCTCCTCGAGCAAATCACCGCGTAGGCAGCACCGCGCACCCGATTCCAAACTATCCATTTGAATCAATGGCAAAAACGTGCGTAATGCTCATGGGAACTTCAGATTAACAGGCCGGATATGCCGAAGCAATCCTGTCCCCGTCACGCTACGCATAGGGCCTTGCAAAACGGGAGGAGACCATATACCGGCTAGAATTCACGACTCCTCGTGCGGATTCCTGCGCTCTCGCCCTGAGGGCCCTCCAAAAAAAACCCCGCCGGGGGGCGGGGAAAAACGCTTTGGCAGCGTCGGAGGAGTCGGTCAACTGCAGGGGGAACTTCTTGGCTGTGCCATGCTACCGCCGCTTCTGAACCGATCTGTTAGTGCTGGGGACCGAGCGATGTATCAGGATTTCCACTCGTAGTGGACATTCACAACAACATCGGCAACAGTCAGATCAGTCGAGAGTCCCGTTTAGGTTCAAAATCAACGTCAGCTTCATGACACAGCCAGGAAGTACCACCGTTCGTGGAGCTAACATCGGCCGGTTCCAGACATTCTTGAGCCTTTTGCTCCTACCCGTGATGCTTGTCCTTTACCATGCAGGAGCAATGCCAACTTCGATTTGATCGAATGCTTTTTTTGATTTTGCATGTAATTGGTTTTACAGCACTTTAACTTAATAGAACCGGGCGCCGCGGATGCAATCGTCCCACCGACGGTCGGTTGGCGCCGAACACCCGACGCCTAACCGTCAAACTCCGGACGGCACCGGATAAGTCGCGCGACGTCGTCCCCGACGAACGGGTGGGCAACCTGGCGGGTCCCCGAGCTGCTGGCGCTGCTCAGGAGGGTGCCGGTGTTGCGCGGTGCTCGGCGATCGAGTTGTAGATTGGGAAGATTCCGTCGAGTCGGGCAAGCTTGAGCACGTTCATGGCGCTCGCGCTTACGCTGACCAGTCCGAAGCGCACCTGCTGGCGCCGCGCGGTTTGGTAGCCTTCCACCAAGCTGGCGATTCCGGAGCTGTCGATGTAGTCGACCGCGGACAGGTCAACCAGCACGTCGTGCGCTCCATCCAGACATTGCAGAATCGCACGCCGGGCCTGCGGCGAAACGTGCAGGTCGACCTCTCCCCTGAGCGCCACAATCGTGAGGTTCTCTTCACTTCTGATCTCTAGGTCCATGGTGGGTCCTTTCGGCTTGTCACGGCCAGCGTTTGGACATCTGGAACAGATTTCCAACCCCCTGCGGGGGTGCCAGGAAGCACGCTTCGTCCATGGTCTCCGAAATCAGGTGCAGACCCAGGCCCCCCGGACGTAACGCTTCGCGGGGACAGGGTGTGCAGGTCGCGGGATCCACGGGCGATGCAAAATCCATCAACCGGAAGATCAGCTCTCTGTCTCGGTACAGAACCTGGAGAATCAGCTCCCCGCCGGGATCGGAGCGGTAGGCATGTTGGATCACGTTCATGCAGGCCTCGTTGACCGCTAGCACCAGTCGCTCCGCAATCTCTGGCGGACAGCTGCAAAGCAGCGCAGCCTGCTGCACGACGCAGCGGATCAGTCGCAGACCGTCGGAGCGGGCACACAGGCGCAGTTCCACCACCCTGCGGGCGTCCGTATCAACGGGCCGTTTCGCGCTCAAGGAGTAACAACGTGATGTCATCAACTGGTGGATTCCCCGAAGAGGTCACCTCGGCCAACATCGCTTGTAGGCGGTCCGCCGGGGGAAGTTGCCGCATCCGTTCGGCCATGTTCCGAATTCCCGCGAGTTCAAGCCGTCCTCCCGCCGTATGCGGCGCCTCGCTCAATCCATCTGTAAACAGATAGAGGCTGCCATCGTTCAACAAGAACTGAGATTCTCGGAATTCCACCTCGGGAAGGATACCCAGCGGCGGCGAATGGGCAGGTATGTCGGACCAGCTCCCGGAAAGGCTGCGATAGAGAACCGGCTGGTGTCCGGCATTTGCGATGCGGACCAGGCCATGCGCCGGATCGTAGATTCCGGCCACCACGGTGACAAACATGCCACGCACGGCGGTCTCGCAAAGCTCGCGGTTGACAGCGGCCAGCAATCGCGCGGGCTCGTGTATGGCTTTGCCCAGGCAACGTAGCAGTGCACTAGCCTTGGCCATCAGCAGTGCTGCCGTGAACCCCTTTCCGGATACGTCGGCGAGGTTGAAGCATACGCGTCCGTCCGGCAGCACGAAATGGTCATAGAAGTCCCCCGAAACCTCGCGCGCTGGGACGCTGATGCCAGTGAGTTCCAAAGTCCGCTCCGATCGAGCGGGCAGGAGCCCACGCTGGACTTCGCGGGCGAGTTCCAGCTCGCCATGCAATTGCGCGGAGTACGCGTCGCGTTCGCGCAGCGCCTGTTCCAGACGCCAAGTCAGCTCCTGGTAGCTCAGGTTTTCCTCAACCAAACGCGCGCTGGCGCGTCGCAGGATGTCCTCGAATGCAGGCTGCACCCGCACGCGCAGGCCCAGGGCGGTCGCTGCCTCCTCGACATCGCCGGACATGGCTTTCAGAAACGTATCCATCGCTCCCTGGCCGAAGCCGAAGCGGCGCTGCAGCAGTGTGCGGCAATGATCGATGGCCGGGTTTACGTCGGGTACACTGAACACCGCCGCCAGCCAATCTGCGGCGTGGCAGACGTCGCAGAGCGTCGGTGGAGCCACGGAGGCCTCCCGTCCACCGCAGTCGTGGTGCCCCGCCATGGCCATGCCGAGCTCCTCGGGCAGATCCCAGGTTTTTGCCAGGACTTGACCGACCTGTTCGTGCGTCTGCCCGAAGTGCTGCATCTCGAGGCGGTAGCGTCCTTCGGGATCCGCCGAGCGCAGCTGCTGCCACACGGAGGGAGGTTGCGGTATCACATGAAACAGCGCGAGCAGGCCGAGGTCCTGCAACAGACCAGCCGTGAAGCATTCTTCGGCACCGAGGCGCGAGGGCGTGGCGAGCGTGCGCGCGGCCACGCCACGACGCAGGGCGTCTTCCCAATACTCCAGCGGATCGAGCCCGGTATGCGTTCCTGCCTTGAGCATGTCGCGGCTGGCGACGCACAGCACCAAGTTTCTCAAGGCGCGCTGGCCGAGCACGGTTACGGCATGCGTTACGGTGCGGATGCCGCGCGGCATGCCGAAGAAAGCCGAATTGACGATGCGCAGCAGCTCGGCCGTCAGGACCGGATCGGCTGTTACGATTTGCGCTAGCTGCTGGCTGGTTACCGCCGGGTCCGAGCAGGCCTGCACGACCCTGATGGCGGCCTGCGGCGGTGCGGGCAGGTCGCCGGGGCGGATGATGCGCAGACTGATCGCTTCGCTGCTGGGCACTGTATCGGTCACGGTTCAACCGAAGGTGTCGTAGGGATCACTGGGATGACGCTGCGTCCGTCCCATGCTGCGCTTCAGGCGCAGCTGCACGCGCGCTTCGCAGAGCAGACTCGCAAGGTCCTGGGCAAGGGCCGGCTGTGCGGACAATGCCAAGTGGCGCAACACCTCGTGACGCTTCAGGACCACCAGGTACTGCCGTGCTTCGAGCAAATCCGCGGCGAGCGCCAGCCCGGCGTCAAGCTGTTGCATGGCACCCGAAAGTTTACGGCTCATCGAAAGTTGCCCGCGGATCAACTCGACCAGAGCCCGGTCACGGGCGTTCTCCGCCTGCGATCGCACGCTGTGGTAATCCGCATCGGTGGCCCTTCCCAGCCAGAATCTTCCCAGCCACTCCTGCAGCGCGAGCGCAAAGGGCTTGCCCGGCGCGGATGACTTGCGCAGGCGATGAGCGCGTACCGTCTCGAGCAGCGGGCGTACGCGCGCCGCCGGCAATGGATCTGCGTACCAGGCCTGCAACGATGGCGAAGTAACGCGGCTCAGGGCTTCCGCATCGATGGTGTCGGCTGCGACCGCCGCCCGATCGCACGGCGCGCTGTGGCGAGTGGTCAAGGCATGCTCCGGTTCAGGAACTCTGGTCGAGGCACACCGCGTCAGGTAAGCGCGCCGCTGCACCCCGAACCTTGGCCCGCGGTGCAGCCGTAGCAATGCCCGGCCACGCGGATCGGGCTGTTCGCGAGTTCGCTGGCATTGAGCTCGGTGATGTGCCGACGTCCGGCCGGTAGCGGCAGCTGCAGCATCTGATTGAAATCACAATCATAGACATAACCTCGCCAGTCCACACTAAGCAGCGTGCGGCACATCACCGTCTGCAGGTTGCGTTCTTGGTGCGCATCGCGCAGCAGGGTCATGTAGGCATCGAACTGACCCCGGGAGAGCAGTGTGCTGCCGAAGCGTTGGATCGGCATGTTCGCCAGCGTGAGCAGCCGGTTGAACACGATCCCGTGCTCCTCGCCGAGTCGATTGCGATAGTCGAGTTCAAGGTCGCGCTGAGCGGGGGGCAGCACCGGCCCCGTGGGGTTGTAGACGAGATTCAGGATGAGGCCGCTTTCCTTCGCGCCGTAGCCCAGCTGGTTGAGCCGGCGCAGCACGCGGATGCTGCTCTCGTAGACACCGCTACCGCGCTGCCCGTCGACGTTCTCCTGCAGGTAACAGGGGAGCGAGGCGGTGATCTCCACCCAGTGATCGGCCAGGAACTTCATGGTGCTCTCCTGCCCGGCGGATTCGAGCACCGTGAGATTGCAGCGATCGATGACATGCAGTCCCAGCCCGCGCGCGACGGATATCAGGCGGCGAAAGTGCGGATTGAGCTCAGGTGCACCCCCGGTGACGTCCAGGGTTGTCACACCAGCCGCGGTGGCAAAGGCTACGACCTGCTCCACGGTTTCGCGCTGCATCATCTCCTTGCGCTGCGGCCCGGCGTTGACGTGACAGTGGAGGCAGGCCTGATTGCAGCGATAGCCCAGGTTCACCTGCAGCGTCTGCAGCGCGGCGCGCCGGATGGAGGGGAATTCAACGCGCAGCAGCTTCGGCAGTGTATTGCGCATGGTGTGGCCCCGTGCCCAGGTAATCGGGAGCGGAGGGACGGGGAACGCCAATGCGGCCCTTCGCGGCACGATGTCGGTCTGTTGCTCGACACCCGGTCGAGGCAAGATGCACGCCTGCCCGAGTGCGCTCCGATAGTGTATCGTTTCTCCCGACTTTGCGGGAGGTTGCACCATGACCAACGAGTTTCAGCGCGCGGGCTTTCCGGGTACGCGCATGCGCCGTATGCGGCGCGACGAGTTCTCGAGATGCTTGATGCGCGAGACGACACTGAGCGTCGGCGACCTAATCTATCCAGTGTTTGTCCTCGACGGCAGCGGCCGGCGCGAACCGGTGGACTCCATGCCCGGCGTCGACCGGTTGAGTGTGGATTTGCTGATTGAAGAAGCTGCCGAGCTGGTGGATTTGGGGGTAGCGGCAGTAGCGCTGTTTCCCGTCACACCGCCGGAGAAGAAGAGTGAGGACGCCCGGGAGGCATACAATCCCGAGGGGCTGGCGCAGCGTGCGGTGCGAGCGCTGAAGGAGCCGTTTCCGAAGCTGGGTGTGATCGCCGATATCGCCCTTGATCCCTTCACCACGCACGGACAGGACGGCCTGATCGACGGCTCAGGCTACGTGCTCAACGACGAGACGGTCGCCGTGCTGGTGCGTCAGGCGCTGTCGCATGCCGATGCCGGAGCGGACGTCGTGGCTCCCTCGGACATGATGGACGGGCGCATCGGTGCCATACGAGACGGACTCGAGACGGCGGGACACATCCATACGCGGATCCTTGCGTATTCCGCAAAATACGCGTCGAGTTTCTACGGCCCGTTCCGCGACGCGGTCGGATCCGCGGCCAATCTGGGTGGCGGCAACAAGTACAGTTACCAGATGGACCCTGCAAATTCGGACGAAGCGCTGCACGAGGTGGCCCTCGACCTGCAGGAGGGTGCCGATCTGGTCATGGTCAAGCCGGCCATGCCGTATCTCGACATCGTGCGACGCGTGAAGGATCACTTCGGCGTGCCCACGCTCGCCTACCAGGTGAGCGGAGAGTACGCGATGCTGATGGCCGCCAGCCGCAATGGCTGGCTCGACGAGCGAGCAGTGGTGCTGGAGGCGCTACTGTCCATCCGGAGGGCCGGAGCCGACGCAATCCTGACCTACTTCGCCAAACGTGCCGCGCACTGGCTGCGTGCGCGATGAACGGTTTCACTGCCCGGCACCATACCCGCCGCGAATGCGGCAAGCACGGGCGGAATATGCGTACCGGCTAACTCTTCCAACGAGAGGCTGCGCGCGATAAGCTCGCCGCTCGAGTTCACCAGCCCGTTCACTTCCACGTGTACGTTGTTGGCGATGTCACCAGCCGTGCCGACCCCGAATACGGTCGCCTCGTTGGTAACCACCACCTGGTCGCGTATTTCGAAGCGCAACCGGGGGGCGCTCCCGGAAAGATTGACCACGAACCCGTCCAGTTCGATCTTGTCGCCTTCGGTGGCATCCAGGCGCTCGTCGTCCACCGAGATGGAGTTGACGCGCAAAGTGCCGGTCGCGGCACTCGTGCAGTCCCCGCTCCTGACCTCGACCAGCTCGCCTGCGACGGGTGCGAAGCCGCTGATGGCGCTGTAATCGACCTGCATTCCTCCCAGCACAAAGGTCTTGGCGTTGAGATCGGGAGATTTTACGGTGCTCCTGATTTCAAGCTCTGTCTGATCGTCCAGACATTCGGTGCCCTTGGCCTCGATCCGGGTCGCCAGGATTTCGCCTCCGGCGTCGACCGGACCGCTCACCTCCACGATGTCGCCGACCGAGATGAATTGCAAATAGAGCGGGCCGCGTTGCGACGCCTGCGTGCTTTCGGCCTCATGCGCGCTTTCATCGTGATCGAGCTCGAATACGGTCGTGGTGTTTACAAGTACCGACTGGCCGAGGACCGTAAGAGTCGCAGTCACCGGATCGGCCGCGGTCACGACACCTTCGACGTTGTCGCTGAATCGTATGCGATTGGCACTGCCGCGCGTGCCGTCCGCAGAAATCGTCCCGTTCACGGTGACCATCATGCCGAGCTGAAGGCTTTCCTCGTGGCCATCGGCTTCGTCCTCGACTTCGATGGTTGCGCCGCTTGTGTCGAACTCCGTATCGTTGACGAAAATGCTGCCGAAACCCGCAATCGGGCCGAAGCTGATGCCGGTCCCGCCGATGCCGCCGCCCGCCACGATCGTACCGCCGTTGCAGGCGCTGATGGCCAGAGCCACCACCAGCAACGGGAGGGCACTAGTCGGTCTCATGCGGGTTCTCCAGTGAAACATCGCCTTCGAAGTAGTACACGCCGATCGATGCACGCTTGCGGCCGGTGCCCGCCACCGACGGATTGAGGTCACGATCGTGTGCGGCCATCCAGTCGTCGAGTTCTTCCAGCAGCTCCTGGCCCCTTCTGGCGATCAGTGCCCGCAAATCCGGTAATGTTTCCTGGGGAAGATTGTCGTAGCTCGCCTTGCGCTGAAACAGCGGATAGGGCCGGTCCTCGCGCAGGTTGTGATCAATCGTGGAAATGAGCTCGGCCACGTCCCGGCCGAGAATGTCCAGTTTCTCTTCCTCTCCGGTGCCAGGGACGTAGGCGCGGGTGAGCAGGTGTACCCGCCCGTCCTCGAGTCGCTCCAGCGCCCCGACACGTAGCAACTCGTCGAGCACGGCACGCATTGGGACGTCGCCGCCGTACCGCTTGACGAGAGCACTGAAGCTTGCCGTCACACCGTCGATGGGCAGGGCGGACGGCGCGCCGCTGACGTCGGCGAAGTCACGGTCGCGCACCCAGCCACTGATGGTGCGGGCGGCCCGATTGTAGCGGTCGGCGATGGTGTGGTCCTCGGGCGTGCCCAAGCGCTGCACGCGCAGCACCTCCTTGCGCGAAAGTCCGGTAAGCACGGACACGCGGGAGATACTCTGCTTGCGCCCCGCAATGGGGAAATCGCGGGTGGCAATATCGACGTACACCGCCTTCGCCAGATCCGAAAAGGCGCCGAAAGGGACGCCGTTGCGTAGCAGTACCCGCACCAGCGGTCGGAGCAGCCGCAAAACCGCCGTGTTCAAGGCTTTTTCTAGACGGTACTGCATACTAATTGGGAAACTATTCCCACCCTTGGGGGCTGTCAATGCCTCGAGCATGCCGCAAACGGCTGGGCGATCCGCCACCGCCTCCGAGTGCTATCATCGCCAGATTCCTTCTTTCGAAGTCAGCCAATGAGTGCCTCCGCGTCGCCGCCCGACCGCTACGCCGTATTTGGCAACCCTGTTGCGCACAGCAAGTCGCCCCGTATCCACGCCCTGTTCGCGGCCCAGACCGAACAGGAACTGACCTACGACGCCATTTTGACGCCGATCGACGACTTCGCCGCAGCACTCGATGCATTCCATATGGCCGGCGGTAGGGGAGCCAACGTTACAGTGCCCTTCAAGCAGCAGGCGTTCGACTTGGCGCACGAGCGCAGCGCGCGCGCGCAACGCGCCGGAGCCGTCAACACGCTGCTGTTCCGTTCCGACGGCACGAGTTACGGCGACAACACCGACGGAATCGGGCTGGTGCGGGACCTCACGGCCAACAACCGAGTGTGCCTCACCGGAATCCGGGTACTGTTATTGGGGGCGGGAGGTGCTGCACGCGGCATCCTCGAGCCGCTACTTACAGAACATCCGAAAGCCATCGTAATCGCCAATCGGACCGCGGACAAGGCGCGACTGCTTGCCGAACGGTTCGCGGAGCTGGGGCCCGTGCACGGGTGCGGGCTGAAAGAACTGGCGGGGGAGCGCTTCGACCTCATCATCAACGCCACGGCCGCCAGCCTGGAAGGCGCCTTGCCGGACCTTCCGGAAAACGCCCTGCAGAGCGGCGGGTGGTGCTATGACCTGATGTATGCTGCGGTTCCCACCCCGTTTCTGCGCTGGGGTGCGCGGCACGGCGCCTCGCATTCCCTGGACGGGCTGGGAATGCTCGTAGAGCAGGCCGCGGAGTCGTTCCTGTTATGGCGCGGATTGCGGCCCGACAGCGGGCCGGTTATCGAGACGCTGCGGCGAGAAATGCACGCCGCCTGACGGGCGCCATGGTCTTCCCGTCGTTTTCGCTGGTGCGGCGCTCGCCCTGACGCCGCTCGGGGTTCGCCCACGGCTTCTGCCGCCAATCCAGGGCCCGACGTTCATTGCCGCACGCCCGGTATACGAATTCGCGGACAACCGGCCGGTGCCCGCGCCTGCCCAGGCGAGCCACCCTGGCGCTGAGCTTACGCGCAAGGTTCGCAGAAGCTATGGTTGCCAGCGCATAGCACACTTGAGCACCACTGCGGTCGCGTTTTCGGTGGACGCGCAGCTGCGCCTTCTCCCCGAAGGGCGCGAACAACTGTGTCAGCTCCTGCACAATGGTTTCGTCCTGAAGATTTCCAATCAAAATCATCACGGATCCCGCTCCTCTCCCTGGTTGCCGGGATCGCCACGCGCGCGCAACGCTCGGCTGCACGTCGCGGCCGGACGCGGCGCCATTCCCTGGAGCCACGGTTCGGCAAGCGATCCTTATTCATTATTTGCGGTCGCCCCTGTGGGCTTGCTGCAGTTTTACATAGTGGGCGGCGACGTAGTCAAGATATTCCAGCTCTTGGGGGCGCAGATCCCGCACCCGCCGCACCGGGCTGCCGAGCCACAAGCCACCATCGAGCTCCGTTCCGGGGGGAACCAGGCTGCCGGCGCCGACCATGGTCTGCGGATGCACGTGGCTACCGTCCATCAGAACCGCCCCCATCCCGATGAGACAGCCATCGCCGATGGTGCAGCCATGCAGGACGACACGGTGACCGATGGTCACGTTACTACCGAGGACCAGACCGTGGCCCCCGGGGGCGTACCGGCTGTCGTGGGTCACGTGCAGCACGCTCCCGTCCTGCACGTTGGTACGCGCACCGAGGCGGATGGAATGGATGTCCCCGCGAATTATCGCCATGGGCCAGATGGATGATTCCGCACCTACCTCGACGTTGCCGATGACCAGGGCGGTGTCGTCGACGTAGGCGTCGTCCGCAATCCGGGGTGTATGACCGCCAAAAGCGCGGATCATGGCAAGGCCTCCTGCAGAGGGCGCCGGCGCGGGGTCAGCGCATGGTGACCAGTTCTTCGGCGCTGGTCGGGTGGATGGCGATCGTATCGTCGAGATCGCTCTTGGTGGCGCCCATACGCAGCGCCACCGCGAAGCCCTGAAGCATTTCGTCGGCGCCACGCCCGATGATGTGGCAGCCGACGAGCTTTTCCTGTGCGCCGACCGCCACAAGTTTCATGGCAGTCTGCTGCGGATTTCCCGCCAGGGCGTCGTACATGGGCGTAAAGCGCGTCTGATAGACCTTCACCGCCTCACCGTGCCGTGCGCGCGCCGCCTCTTCGCTGAGGCCGACGGTGCCGATCGGCGGATGCGAAAACACCACCGTGGGGACCAGCTCATAGTCGAGGCGGCGATCGGGTCGTCCGCCGAACAGGCGATCGGCGAGCCGCCGTGCGGCGGCGATCGCCACCGGCGTCAGGGCCGGACGTCCGGTAACATCGCCCACGGCGTAAATGCCGGGCACATTGGTGTTCTGCCACGCATCCGTCACGATGTAGCCGGCCTGGTCGGTGGCGACGCCGGCAGCCTCCAGGTTCAGGTCCGCCGTGCGCGGCGCGCGTCCGACGGCCCACAACAGCGTATCGAACCCGGACAGATCCAGACCGCGGTCGCAGTGCACCGTCAGAGCGCCCTCGCTGCCCTCCAGCGCGCGCACCTGGCTGCTCGCCAGAATGTCCATGCCCTCGTTGAGCATCTCCTCCATGAGCCCTTCGCGCAGCATGTCGTCGAAATTGGTCAGGAAATCCTCGTCCGCCGCAGCATCAGGATCACTTCGCTGCCCATGGCATGCAACACCCCGGCGAGCTCCACCGCCATGTACCCGCCGCCCGCCATGGCGACGCGATGGGGCCGCTCCGCCAGCTCGAAGAAGCCGTCGGAGGTGATGCCGAGCTCCGCGCCGGGGATGGCGGGAACGAAGGGGGTGCTGCCGCAGCAGACGACGATATGGTCCGCGCTGTAGCGCTCTCCTTCCACTTCCAGCGTGCGAGCATCGACGAAGCGCGCGAGGCCCCGGATGATCTCCCGTTGGAATCGGCGAGGTAATTGCGGTAGGAGTCGTTCAGATGACTCACAAAGCGGTCGCGCGATGCCTTCAATTGCGCCCAGTCCTGTCCTCCGAGACTCGGCGCATCCATAGCCGCGCGCATCTTCCACAGCATGGGCAAGGCTCGCCGCATACCACATGACCTTTTTGGGGACGCAGCCGCGGTTCACGCAAGTGCCTCCCAGCCGCTCCGTCTCCATCACGGCGCACCGGGCCCCGTAGTGGGCCGCCCTCTCAGTGACTGAAAGCCCGCCGCTGCCGGCACCGATAGCGATGAGATCGTAATGCTTGCTCATGGAGTGGTTTCTCGGAATTGGTGCGCTGGGCCGGTTCCGGGTAGTATAGCTCAGCTTATTGACGCCCCCGTTGCCAAGGGCGCGCGCGTCCCTAGACTTGCTTTACTCTCCATTATATCTCCGGACAGCAGCACCATGGAAAATCCTCTGCTCGACATGAGCGGCTTGCCGGCTTCTCCGCGATCCGGGCCGAGCACGTCGAGCCTGCGCTGGACCAGGTGTTGGCCCAGAACCGCGCGCGCTTGGCCGCACTGCTAGGCTCGGGAGGGTCCCATAGCTGGAATAGCCTTGTCCAGCCTTTAGAGGATATGGATGACCGGCTCAACAGGATATGGTCGCCGGTCAGGCATCTGAACGCGGTCATGGATTCCGAAGCCCTGCGCGCAGCCTACAACGCCTGCCTGCCCAAGCTCAGCGCGTATGCCACCGAAATGGGCCAGAACCGCTTTCGCGCTATACGAACCATCGCCGAAGGCCCGGAGTATCCAAAGCTCGATGCGGCGCAGCGCAAGATCGTGGACAACGCCTTGCGCGATTTCCGCCTGGCGGGCGTGACTGACCCCGAGGATCAGGCGCGCTACAAGGCCGTACAGCAGGAGCTATCGCGGCTCGCCAGCCAGTTCGAGGAGAACCTGCTCGACGCCACCAACGGCTGGCATAAGCACATCACCGATGGGCAGGAGCTCGCGGGCATGCCCGATCCGCCCGCGAGATGGCGCATCAGGAGGCGCAGCGCAAGGGACTGGAAGGCTGGGTATTCACACTGGACTTTCCGTCTTATTTCCGCTGATCACCTATGCGGACAATCGCGAGCTGCGCCGCGAGATGTATGAGGCTTATGTCACCCGCGCCTCGGATCAGGGGCCGACGGCCGGACGCTGGGACAACAGCGAGGATGGAGCGTATCCTGGCGCTGCGCCACGAGCTGCGCAGATCACGGGGTTTGCAAGCTATGCGGATCGCTCGCTCGCTACCAAGATGGCGGCGACCCCGAGCGGGTGCTGGAATTCCTGCATGACATGGCCCGGCGCTCGCTGCCCGGCACCGGGCGAGTTCGAGGAGTTGCGCGCGTTCGCGCGTGACCAATTCGGCCTGGAGAGCTTGGATGCCTGGGACATCGGCTACTACTCGGAGAAGCTGCGCCAGCACAAGTATTCCCTATCCCGGGAAGACCTCAAGCCTTACTTCCCTGAGGCCCGGGTACTGCAAGGACTGTTCGAGCTGCTGGAGAAGCTATATGGGCTGCACATCGAGGAGGCCGAGGGCGTGGAGATCTGGCACCAGGATGTGCGGTTCTTCCGCATCTTCGATCGCAGTGGCGAGCTGCGCGGTGAGTTTTTTCTGGACCTCTACGCGCGCCCCAACAAGCGCGGCGGCGCCTGGATGGACGAGTGCCGCACCGCAAGCGCGGGGCGTCGGTTGCAGCACCCCGTGGCTTACCTCACCTGCAACTTGTCGCCGCCGGTCGGCGACGCCCCGCGCTGTTCACCCATGACGAGGTGATCACGCTGTTCCATGAATTCGGGCACGGCCTGCACCAGATGCTGACCCGGGTCGATTTCCCAGCGTCGCGGGCATCAACGGCGTGCCCTGGGACGCGGTGGAGCTGCCCAGCCAATTCATGGAGAACTGGTGCTGGGAGCGCGAGGCCATAGCGCTCATATCCGGCCACTATCAGAGCGGCGAGCCGCTGCCGGAGGAGCTGTTCCAGCGGATGGTGGCGGCAAGAACTTCCAATCGGGAATGCACATGGTGCGCCAGCTCGAATTCGCCCTGTTCGATTTCCGGTTGCATCTGGAATACGAGCCTGAGAGGGGCGGACGCATATAGGAGATCCTGGACGAGGTCCGGGAAGAAGTGGCAGTGCTCCGGCCGCCTTCCTTCAACCGCTTTCCGCACAGCTTCTCGCATGTTTTCGCCGGGGGCTATGCCGCGGGATATTACAGCTACAAATGGGCCGAGGTGCTGTCCGCGACGCCTTTGCCAAGTTCGAGGAGAACGGCCTTCGATCGCGAGACCGGCGTGCAGTTTCTGGCTCGATCCTGGAGCAGGGCGGCTCCCGCGATCCCATGGAGCTGTTCGTCGAATTCCGCGGCCGCGAGCCCACCATCGACGCGCTGCTGCGCCACTCAGGGCTCGCTGCCTGAGGCGGTGTGCCGAAGCAGCGGCTACAAACCTCGCTGCGGGGGTAACTCTCACTTTCTCTTGCTGACGCGTCGGCAAAAGCGCCGCACCCACGTCGCGTCACTTTTCTAGCCCTTTCCCCCTTTTTTTTTTTTTTTTTTTTTCCCCCCCCCCCCCCCCCCCCCCCCCCCCCCCCCCCCCCCCCCCCCCCCCCCCTTTTTTTTTTTTTTTTTTTAAAAAAATCGGACTAGGATCACCCGCTTGTCCGAAACTTTGGAGGCGGACGGACCAAAGTCTGCGACCTACAATCCAGCGATGTCGATGGTCCTTTGAGCGTCGAAGACGGCAAACTTGTGCAGACCGCGGCCCGCGAGGGCTCGCCTTCGGTAGCGGCTTTGCCGAGCCGCCCGACTACACCCGGTTCTTCGCTGCAGAACGGGCGACGAGCAGTACGGACTCTACGGGCGCATCGACGAGCGAGGGCATCGGCCCTGAGACCCCGCTCGTGTGGAGCGAAAGCTTGTCTGGGCGCGCGCGACCGCGTGCCAGGAGAGCACGATGAGCGCACTGAACAGACCAACCGGCCGGCGGCTCCAGGACATCCTGGTCGGCGCACTGCTGGCACTTGGCGCTTGCGCGGGCCCGGGTCTGCCGCAGCATTCGAGCGTGCTGCTCACCGGCAACGCGGAAAGCCCCCCGGTGCGAACGTCAGCCACGGGAAGCGCGTACATTACGGTACTGCCCGATCGCTCGGTGCGCGGCGAACTGATCACGTCCGGGCTGGATGCCACTGCGGCACACATCCACGAAGGGGCTCCGGGCACCAGTGGACCGGTGGTTGTGTCCTTCACCAGGGTCTCCACGGGCAGGTGGGTGCTACCCGCGCGCGCGGTGCTTTCAGACTCGCAGTACGCCAGCTACCAGGAAGGACGGTTATATGTGAACGTGACCAGTGATGCCCATCCCGGCGGAGAGATCCGCGGCAAGATCCCTCCGCCCGAGCCCCGCGGTCCGCCCGCCACTGGATGACGGTTATCCGGGGTTCATCAGCCCTATTCGGCCACGGACACTCATATACAAGGATTGTCAGAAAGTTTCGGTATGAACAGGCGAAACGAGCGGCGCGTTTGCGGCGTCTGCGGAAAGACCTTCCTCACTCGCGAGCTGGTACCGAG
>CAVSLM010000003.1:0-273673 GCA_963728895.1 uncultured Gammaproteobacteria bacterium | reverse complement strand
GAAGTTCTTTCGTTCACCCATGAGCATATCTCTCGTTGATTCAAGCGGATGGCTTGAATTCGAGGTGCAGCGTTCTGGCTACACGCGGATTTGGCTGACCAGATCGAGGGCGCGCTGCTGAGTGGGGCTGGCGTTGGTGGTGATCTGGAAGGTGGGCGCGTCGTGCGCTGCATGGGGCGCGCGGCAGGTGTTGCGCACGATGGTGGCGAGGTCGGCGAGCAGTGTGCAGAAGCTGTGTGCGGGCGAGCCGTCCTCGAGCGCGTGCGTGGCGACTTTGCGCAAGGCGCGCTCGGATCGCCGGGCGGGCTTGACGGGGTGCGCGCGTGGCCTTGCCCGCCTGATCTTCATCGGCAAACATCAGCTCGCGCCAGGCCTCGCGCATGTGCCACTCGACGTAGTAGGCGAGCATGCACAGGAAGATGTGCGCGCGCACCCGATCGGCGAGGCGGTGATGGATGGGCCGGACCTTCAGGTCGATGGTCTTCAGGGTGCGGAAGGCGCGCTCGACCTGTGCCAGCGACTTGTAGTTGCGCACGCACTCGGCAGCGTCCATGCGCTGCGGCTGAGACCGGGTGCGGATGACGTAGAGCCCGTCGAGCGCCGCTTCGGCACCGATGCTGTCGGCTTTGCGCTGGAAGGCGAAGGTGTGCTCGCCGATCGACAGCTCGAAGTGCTTGGCGACCTTGTACTGGTTGATCACCTTGCCCACGCGCACGCCGATCTTGTCCTGCCCGCGCAAGCGCCCGGCCGCGACCGATGACGCGCATCCTTGTGCAGGCTTCTCTCCGTCGCCGCCAGCAAGTCCTCGCGCTTGTGGGCGCGCAGCTTGGCCAGTTCCGGGTTGCGGCAGGCCACCAGGCGCTCGCCGGGGTAGTCGGGGTGGGTGAGCTCGAACAGATCGCGCTCGTCGAACAGATCCAGCTGCAGGTGCCCCTGCTCGAGCAGGGCGCGGATCGAGCCGCTCTTCAGCGCCGTGATCCAGTCGACCCCTTCCTCCTGGCGTAGCTGCTCGATGGCCTTGTGCGAGATCATGCCGCGGTCGCCGACCATCACCAGGTGCTCGCACGCCGAAGTCCTTGCGCAGCCGCTCGACTTCGGGCAGCAGCGTCGCGGAATCGGCCGTGTTGCCCTCGTAGCACCGACACCGCCACCGGACAGCCCCGCGCATCGGTCAGCAGGCCGTAGTTGACCTGCAGCTTGCCCTTCTTGCCGTCGCGGCTGTAGCCGAGCGTCGCCAGCGGACAGGTGGTGCCCTCGAAGTAGCTCGAGGTCAGGTCGTAGAGCACCAGGCCGCTGGCGTCTGAGGTGCCGGGCGGCAAGCTTCGTCTCGATGCGCATCCTGGCGCTCGAGCAGCCAGTCCATGGCCGCGTAGAGGTCGTCCTCGCTCGGCATCGCCCACCCCGAAGTCCTCGGCCAGCGTGCTCGTGTGCCACCAGCGCGTGGTGGCGAGCTTGGTGTGCGGCGCCACGATGCGGGCGGCGACCATCGCCAGGACGCGGCTCGCGCTGCCGGAGACGGCGTCGCGAACCGAGCAATCCCGCCATGCCCAGCTTGGACATGGCTACGTTGACGGCCTGCACGTGACCGTGGGCGCGCGACGAGGCGATCTCGAACAGCGCATCGACCGGCGCCAGCGCGCGCCCCTGCAGCACCGCGCGAATCGCCATCAACTGCGCATCCGACAACGAAGAAAGATTGGCCAACGTGCGCTTGCGGACTTTCTTGCCCTCCCGGTAGGACTCGCGCAGCAGGTAGGCGGGGCGCGAGCTCCGATTCGGGACGATGTCGATGTGCATGGACCGGTATTGTACCTCTCTGCACGTGGAATGCAACTAAATACATGGCTACATAACAAACCCGCACCACCACGAATAACCCATACAAGCTGTTATCCCTTCACGGCTTTCACTCCAACTTAACGGGAAACTGCCAAAGAACTTCGGGTTAGGCCAAGGGGGCGGTAGCAATCGAGGCGGAGAAAAATTGGGCTTTGCCAAAAAGGCGCCTCTGGCGATCAAACCACTGGATTTATTGTTTCGCGGATCCTTATGTGGAGCATGGGCCGATGGGAACCAGACAGTGCTCAGATGCGTGTGGGCATACTCCACGTAACCGCGGTCAGAGACGACGCAACCAACTGCTAAGCTCTCCCCCGTTGAGCAGGTATGCGCCGCCTTTAGGGGCGCGCGAGAACTTCGGGGAAGACCTGCGCGAGTGCTTGGCGCTTGAGATCGATATCGGCTCGTGCGTAACGCATTGTCGTGTTCAGACTGGCGTGACCCAGCCACTGGCTGATGGTGGCGAAGTCGACGCCGGCCTTGAGTAGGTAAATGGCGGTGGTGTGGCGCCTATGTCGCCGGCGACATAGGCGCCACAGCTTCGCCACGCATCTGCTCGAACAAGGCCTGAGCCTGCGCCACATCCAAGCGCTGCTCGGCCACGCCAGCCCCACCACCACCGCCCGCTACGCCCGCCTGACCGAGGCCACCGAACTCGAGGCCGCGGCCCTCATCAACCGCGTGGTCAACGCCCTGCAAATCGATCTGCGCAGGCGCTGACCATGAAGCTTGCCGCCATCATTGAACACTACGAAACGACCTTCAAGGCCAAGTACCAGCACCGCGTGCTACCCGGGCAGATCCGCGCCCTCGAGGCCATGAAGCGCTGCCGCACGCCGGATGCCGGCGAGGTGCTGTGGACCTGTGACGATTGTGCGCAGCAGCTCCGACACCCGCGCTCCTGCGGTCATCGCAGCTGCCCGCAGTGCCAGAATCACGAGACCACCCAGTGGCTGCAACGTCAGAGCGCGAAGCTCCTGCCAGTCGAGTACTTCCTGGTAACCTTCACCTTGCCCTATGAGCTCAGGGAGTTGGCCTGGCGCCATCAGCAACGCCTGTACCACCTCCTGCTCGCCACCGCCGCCGGCACGCTGAAGGACTTCGGCTCAACGCCAAACCCCTCGGCAGCGAGATGGGCATGACGGCCGTGCTACACACCCACTCGCGACGGCTGGATTATCATCCGCATTGCCATGTCATCGTGCCCGGTGGCGCGGTGGACCGGGGCCGAAGGCAATGGAAGAAAGCCAAGGGCAAGTACCTGTTCAACGAATTTGCCCTGCCCAAGGTGTTCCGTGCCCGCCTCCTCGCGGCCATCAAAGCCGAAGGGCTGCCGCTCCCCGCCGGCTTGCCCGAACGATGGGTGGTCGACTGTAGGCACGTCGGCAAGGGCAAACCCGCCCTCGAATATCTGTCCCGTTATCTCTACCGCGGCGTGATCGGCGAATCCAACCTCCTCGCCGAGCGCGATGGCCAGGTGACATTCCGCTACCGCGAAGGGGCGAGCGGCGAAACCCGATCCCGCACCCTCCCCGGCGAAGACTTCCTGTGGCTGGTCCCGCAACACGTCCTGCCCAAGGGCTTTCGCCGCGTGCGCGACTACGGCTTCCTGCATGGCAACGCCAGGCGCTTGCTGGCCGTGGTGCAACTCGCACTACGGGTGATGATTGACGCCGCGGCACCGAAACCAAGGCCGCCCGTGCACTGCCCGATCTGTCGCCGCCCATGCAGCTTGCCGCCGTGCTGCCTGCCAGTCGATCCGGATAGCCGCCGACCAGTGCCACGACTTCCACTCACCCGCACAGGAGACCCACTCCTTCCAATGCCAGCACGTTGATTTGAAATTGGCCTTCCACAAGGCCAAGGCCTGCGCTCGCCTCGCAAAAAGTCCCTGCCGGACCGAGCGCTCCGGCACCGCAAACTCCCAAAAAGATATTTGCTTATAAATAGTCCGTCTCGGCGCAGCGGCGGGCTCGTCCAACACATTATGCGGCTAAAAGCTGCGGACCTCTGGATCGGATCCGAGGGACGCACATTCTGCGGCACACGCTGGCCGGACGGTTGGTGGAAGGTGGTGCCGGATTCAAAGAGATCGCAGACCTGCGAACGACGCACGTGTCGATAGGTCTCCGGCGCAATACCGTCGGATCTGTTCGCGCTGTGCGGCGGACAGTCGATTGGCCTTGGAGATGCTGGCGTCGCGGATTGCGGCCCCGTACTCAGGACGGTACGCGAGATCGATGAAACGGTAGATTCCGCGGGCAATACGCGTTCCCTTACGCTTCGAGAACCATATCTTCGTAATCCACCACCATTACGCGTTCGGGTCCCAGCGCGTGCATGAGTTCCAGCACCTGCGAAGTCTTGGCGTTGTATGACAGGCAAGCGCGTCGCAGCCGCGGCAACGCGAAACGCCCGAAGCGCTGATACCGGATGCGCTCTGGCGGCTCCAGCAGCGCGGCCCCGCACGCCGCGAAAGCTCGTTGAACGCGAATCTTCTCCAGTGGTATAGCAGCGAACAGACCACCGAATAAGGATTGCGTAGCACCCATACGATTCGGTGATCGGTTTTTTTCTTCAGATACTCACCGGCGCATTCGTTTAAGTAGGTGGTCTGGAAACAGTAGCGTCCGCGCGGCTCGTGGGCGACATAACCCGACAAGATCAGCGCCGCATCGAGCTCGTCGTCCCGCCATACCCAGAAATTGACCATGCCCTCGCTCGCGCTGATCCACCGCGAAGGTATGGTGGTGCCGGAACGTTGACAACCGGCCACGAGGACAGAATTCGGAAAACGATGCAGCTGCGACAGCAGCTCACAACCGTGAACACGCACGTAGCGCGCAAACTCCGGCCAATTGCGCACCGGTGGTCGGCGCGCAGGTGGAACTGCCATAAATACCGGCTCCCGTACGCTCACGCTGTCGGGTCGCGGACCGCAACCGCAACGCCTCTTCGTACACTTCCAAATAGCGGCGGGCAATTTCCGCCCAGTCGTAGCCATCGGCCACGCGCGAAGCACCTGCCGCCAGCCGCGCGCGCAATTGCGCGTCACCCAGGATGCTCAGCACACCCAAGCCAAGCGCCTGCGGATCGGAGGCGCAACCAGCACGCCATTGACACCGTCGGCGACGATTCGCAGTTGCCCGAGATGCTCGTGGCCACCACCGGCAGCCGTGCCGCCATGCCATCGAGCAACGCCAGAGAAGTCCCTCGGCAGCCTCATCGATTCCAGCCGAGACATACAGCTCACTGCTACTGTACAGATACTGCTAGCCGATCTTCCCCCCATCCACCACCACCCCAGGAAACGGAATTGGGCCGGTATGCACCACGGCATGCGCAACGCCCGAAGTCCGCAGACCAACGCCCGGCGCGCATCGTGGTCCGGGCCGGTGCGTCCGACGATTACGAGGCGGGCGCGCGGCTCCCGCGCCAGAACCGCTGGCATGGCGCGAATCAGCACCTCCTGGCCTTTGCGCGGGTGATAATTGCCGACGGTGAGTATCAGGCGGGCATCAGGCGGCACACCGAGCCACGAACGCGCATCCCGCCGTGCCGCACACCGAAATCGCTCCAGGTCCACCCCATTGGGAATGCGACGGATGCGCTCCTGCGCGGCGCCCGCACTGAGATACGAGTGCTCTACGGCGGCACTGATGAGCGGTGAGCGAGCTCGGCGCTGCGAAGTGCCCGCTTGACGCGTGCATCGATAACCGGGTCGAGACGAATGCCGTGCCCGAGTTCCGGGATCGTATGGATGTCGGCGCCATGCGCAGTAATCACCAACGGCACCGGCGAAACCGTTTGACCAGAGTGGTTATGTAACCGGCGGGATAGGTATTGTGAGCGTGTATGACATCACAGCCCGAAAGTGCTGTGTCCAACAAGAGCTCACAGCACTGCACGGCGATCTGCACTCGCTCGGGCCCTCTGCCCGGAAAACGATGTACGGGATAACGATGGCGCAAATTGCGAAGCTTCCACCAGCCCCCAGGCCCCACTACACGCGCCTTGTGTCCGAGCTGTGTGAAAACACGGGCGAGATGATGCACGACAAGCTCCGCCCTCCGATCTGCGGCAGAAAGCTGTTGGTGAACAGCGCGATGTTTAAAGCCGTGCTCCCGGATCTACGCAACACCTAGCCTCCGCCCCAGGGCAACGGGCCACATCGCATCTCTCGGGCGAACGCCTGGCCACGCAACCGTCCGGCGAGGACGGCGCCGCATCGTGCCGACGTCCAGCAGCGTCGGCACGTGAGCATGAAGCGTCCCGGCCTCGCCGCACAGGGGCCGTTCAGCATACCCATTCCCTGCGGCGGCAAGTCGCGGCGGCAAGTCATCCGCCCGGGCAAGCCGCGGCCAGCATATTGCGGTCGGCCCCGCGCAATTCGCAGTGCAGAAAGAAACCTGCCGGCACCACGTCGAGTCGGCCGTAGCGAGGGCGCTGGTCATGGGAACTATTCATTCCGGCCGGCGCTGCCGACCGCAGGTCGCCGGGGAACCTCGCCCCGAATGCCAGTCCAATAAGTATGAGCAGGAGGTTTAGCCTGCAAGATGGCGACGACCTTGGCCTCCGGCGACGAACAGCAGCTCTTGGCGGTCGGAACACAATAACAAAGCGGCACAGGTCGTCGCGTGCAGGGTGGCGTGCATCATCCCGATTGCTGAGGCCACTGCTTACCGCCGTTCTCGCGCTCGGCCAAACCATCGTCCCAGGTGACGACCACACGCTATTCCAGGATCTGGCGCACGCCTCCGACTCCGATGCTCTATTCTGCCACTTGCCGATGAATCACGAAAATACCAAGAAAGGCAGCAAGAATACCTTCACTATAGAAAAACCAGGACCCGCAGCAGCGCGCCGACATCCTCCGTCCTTCAACTACAGCGGAACAGCTTCCCACTTGCGCTGGCGTAGAACGCAGGCAGTCTTCAGCGCCCACTTTGGCATGTCAATCATGACTTGCCACAATCCATTCAATTATCATGCGGTTAGCGCTGTCCTCTATGCCGGCCGGGCGTCGGTGCTTCCACATGCACTTCACGCCGACCTCGATGTCGTGGCTCCCCCTTCAAATGCCTCAACAATGCGCCATACATTGCGCGGCGAATGGTGATTCAGAGCATATGCTCGCGCCGCTGCTCCCAAGGCTTCACGTTGTGGAGCATCGAGGATCAACCTCATCACCGCGCTCTTAAGCCCCTCATAGTCGCCCGCGTGGATGCCTACTTGCTGTGTCCCGAATACATTGTCGGGATTGACGTGCAGACTGACCACTGGGACTCGGCGCATCCAGGCTTGAATGAAAGTGTTGGCGAATCCTTCGTATCTGCTGGTATTAACGAAAATATGCGCCTTGGCCAGAATCTCGTTGACCTCTTCTTGACTCTTCGGGCCGACGTATTCCAATGCGGGGGTGGCGTTGATTTGTGCCAACAGCGGGTCCAGCCGCGGAGATTTTCCGGTATGGGGGGCGCCCACCATGACAAATCTTACCCCTCCGATCCCGCCGAGTTCGGCGGCGAGCCGTACGAACACCTCGGGTTGCTTCCAGGTCTTGAAATTTGCCACCCATACCACTGTAACGCATCCGGACTTATCGATCGTTTCCGATGGAAGCGGATGCAGATTCGGCACGACAGCGACTGCGTTTCGACCGTAGTGCGTCACGAGCAGTTCCGCTTGATGCGCCGTCTGCGCGATGATGCGTGTCGCGTTGCGGATGCCGTATCGGATCATCGCATTCTCTATGCGCTTGACCACGGGACCCGAAAAGGACGCGCCTTGCACCGACAGGTCGTTATCGTGAGCGATGTGCCACACCATATTGCAACCGGCATGTTTCGCGTAATAAGCCGCGATTCCAGTATAGGCGCATGCGACACGTTGATAGATGACATCGGGCCGTAACTGGCGCAGGAGGCGGAGCAATCGGAAGCTGTCAACGGAATATCCCATCCGTGACTTTTTGGTGGACTTCGATACAGGTATTACCCTATATTCCTGCGGCTGGTAGGTTGGATCGGCACGTCGGGTAACATAATAAATTTCATATCGATCCATTCCCAACAACTCGTCAATGATGCACTTCGCCTGGTACTGTGAACCACCCATGAAAGCCTTCCAATGGGCAGGCATTACGAAGCAAAGTCTCTTTCTGGCCATACTCATCGCGCGCATTCAGGACCGGCAAGGTTGGGGCGATTTGCGTTCTGTCAGGCCGCCGGAAGTCTGATAGGCATCGCTGCAGCCCGCAAAAACGCCGCGCGCGCCTACCAGCCTCGCGTCATGGTGACGAGTTACTACGCACTCCCGGCGAGCACTGGCGAGGAATCCTGTGCGCCAAAGCGGACAGTGGCCCGTCTCATTCGTATCCAAGTTGCCGGTTGAGAGCACCGGCACGATGTTCGAAATAAGCCAAGTCCTCTTCGGACAGCTGTTCCTGCCACGCACTGTCCATCCGAATCTCCGAGGAACGCAACAAGCGCATGTCGTTGCCGTTGGTCGAGTGATGGCGCGCGGCGGTGAAGTCCACCATTCCGGGCTCATATTCCACACCAAGAAAGCGGCAAATTCGCTTCAGCTCCTCAACCGGATTGGAAACCAGGTCCTCGTACTTCACGTGCAACAGATGCTCTGAGCGCACGTGCTGGCGAATCAGTGGGAGTGCACGCACATACTGATTTTTCCAGGCCGCCACCACCTGGCGACGCGGCACTTTGCGTCTGAGATTGGACCAATACACGCCCCGGCCGTCCCGCGTGAGCAAAATTATGCGCACCTGCCGAGAATCACGCAGATACAGCCCCACGCCTTTCAGGTACGATTTGGAGGAATCCACCACCAGATCGGCATCCAGCACGGCGCGTACGGTATCGAAAACCAGAAAATTGTTGCTGATGCCCTCTTCCACGGAACGTAACAATGGATCCAGAATGCGCGCCCCGAAACGCAGACGCAGATAGTACAAACCGAGCACGAGCCCGCGGCGCAGCAGGTAGAACGGCGTCTGGTGCCCGTGGTCGATCACAACCGCTGCCTTCGGGTGACCCATGTTGAGTGCGTAGGGATCCGCCATAACGTCGATGCCGAGGCGCGCACCGACGCGCGCCACAACCTCGCGCCATACCACACAATCGCGGACCGCAACGCCACAGCTGCACTCCGTATTGAGTGCAAGGTTCTTGGACAGATGCCAGATTTCGCCCAGCGACGCGATGCGTGAATGCGATCCGATAAGCAGATCCAGCAAGGTGGAGCCGGAATGCCCCGCAGAGCAGATATACACGTACCTTGCCATGCTTGCCTACGCCCAAAGGTGAGGGAAGAATAAACGCCCTTTTGCGCGCTGGTCAACGGGCACCGGGAGGACATCCACTCCGGAATCGCCGCCAGATTCCGCGGCATTTCATGCACCTGTCCGCGACATCCGCTCACCTGGACAGACGTCTTAGTCCAATCCGGCGCGACGGCCAAGTGCCACTCTGCCACTTCCAGACGAACGTGGCGACGTTTGTCGGACGCGAGCCGACGAGCTTCGCCTGCCTGCCGTAGGCACGACGTCAATCGAAACAGGCCGATGGGAGGTACCCGACCTCTGCGCAACAGAGCCGTCCCCTGCAGGGTGCTTTTCTTATCGAGATCGCCGATGATTTTCCCGATCACTACCGGCTCTTCGATGCACCCGATGGTCCAGACTGCGCCGCCGCATCCGCGGCAGGTCTCGATGTCGATTTTGAACACCTGCTTGAAGCGTTGTGCCCTGTTCATCGACGCCCGGCATTCGGCGAGCGTCAGCCAGTCTTTGCTGTTCAGAGCAAATCAGAGCAAATGCACCACGGAGACGCCCCAGGTTGACGTTGGGCTGGGGCACGAGGGCCACTCGCTTCGCCATGAAATCCATCGGCTCCAAGATGAGGTACGTAGTATCGCGCCAAGCCGTCTTGAGCCGGCGGCGACACGCGACCTTGTCCAGCGTGTCCGGATGGGGGTCTTGGGCGGTAAGGTTCGCACTCTCTGGCTACACTGCTTCATGAGAGGGACGGTAATTACCGGCCTGAAGAGATGAGGGCGGAAGCGCGTTCGTCCCTGTGCTCCCCTGCAGAAGACTCTGGAGATTTCGCTCATCTTGTCGCGCAAGAAGGATAGCATATGTCAGCGCGCAGCAACTACTTCGAAACGCTCCATACATCAGCTCGATGGATTGGCTGCTCAACTGGCGCCCGATTGCTTCAGAGCCGCGGTCAGCACCGTAACCGCCTTCTCCGAGTCACACCGAAAACTTCGTTGAGGCCCTCGCTCACAGCAATTTACATACACGGATTTGTTTCCCATTAGTGAATCGATGAGGTCGCAGTTGGGATGACGCCGGCCATCACCCAAATAATAGGATGTCGCAGGTCGCTCCGATTGCCGAAACATGATCGAATGAAAAGCAGACCCGACAAAACCGGCAAACACGTCACTGCTGTTGAATATTTCAATTTGTCGGGCGAGTGACAGACGCTCGGGGTGCACGATTCTGAACCCCATGCCCCTGCAGGCCGCTTCTATGGGTTCCTCGTTAAGATAGCTTCTGCCGCGCTTCTTCAGCTTGGTCCGGGACAAATAGACTGGACGCGTGTCAGGAACGAATGTCCTTCCGTTGGTCACGTAGGCAGCGATCTTTCTGGTCACATCAAGATGTGGGCCATGGATTTCGCGTCTGTTCACCATCGAACATTGGGGAATATGTATTTCAGAGAAACGCATTGGCTTGCCAATGCGAACAAAATCCTGCGCGCGCAGATTGAACGCGCGCGTTGCAGCCGGCCAATGGGTGGTCTTATGGTGCAACATACGGTCGCGAATTCTTCTCAGAATCTGGCGGCGATTCCATGTCAGCCCTACTTTGAACCGACCGCGATTTTCCGAGAGAAGATACCAATACCGGGCGATACCCTCGGTGAGCCAATGGCCATAATGTGAGACATCGTACGAACCGAGGAAAATAAGCCTCTCATCTACGATCGAGTTGCTGGCAATCAGGCGCGCGGGCAGGCTTTCTGGCGGCACCAACGAGGTGTCCTCCGATTTGCCCTCGCCACGGCGTAAGGCGGATTCTTCGACCAGGGAAAGATCGCTGCCATAGACCAGATCAAACTTGGATACCATGCCCGCCGGAACGAATATTCCATCCGTGACAATCCTGCATTTAAGCATAGACATAATGGCGGCATTCCTAGCAGGCCAATGAAGAACGCGGCACCAGTTGTTGCGCGCCAGTCGCATCGCGACGAATGAGGGACACATAATGCGAGGCGGGCCGCGCGGACAGCATAAAGCGTTCTCCTATGTGAGTATGGAGGAGCGGATTCGAGTATGAAGAAGAATAAACGCCCTTTTGCGCGCTGGTCAACGCGCACCGGGAGAGAATCACTCCGCAACCGCCGCGAGATTCCCCCGGATTTAACGCACCTGGCCGCACGAAAGTAGCCACCGGGCGTGGAGGCGAGCTGAAGAGGTACGCCTGCCTGCCGCAGGCAGGGGCGTCAATCGAACGGGCTGACGGGCGGTGCCCGTCTCGGGCAACAGACTCGTCCCCAGCGGGGTGTCTTTCTTGTCGAGATCGGTGAGGATCTTCTCAATCACTACCGGGTCCTCGTAGGAGATACCCGCCTCGATTCCAGCGCGGAAGCGCTTGAGCTTGTAGTACAGCGCGTCGAGGTCATGGCCTCGATCTCGATGCCGCGTTTCTTGTGGAAGGCGACGTTCTTGACGCCGAGTGCCTTGGCCTGCGCCAGATTCTCCTGCATTGCGTAGCCGCCGTCGGTGGCGAGATTGTTCGGGGCACGGCCGTAACGGTTGATGTGACGTTCGAGCATCGGCAGGAACCGCGTGGTGTCCGGCGGGTTACCGGCTTCGATTACCGCATCGAGCACCAGTGCACTCTTGCCACTACTGAGGGTGACTTTGTGGCCGTACTGTAGGTTGCGTCCACCCTTGTTGATGATGCCGGTGTGCGGCTCGAACAGACTCACGATCTTCTCCCCCGCCGGCACGCTCTCACCGTCAAACACCCTGCGTTGGGTTTGTCCGATGACGCGCTCGATGAGCCCTTGATAGTGTGCAGTCTCCGCACCCCAGGCGATGGCCCACACTGCCGGACAGTGCGCCACCACCTCCCGTGCCACGGCGAGCTCGCTGAGCATCCCCTGCACCAGCGCCACCAACTCCCGGTACAACTGCACCCGCCGATCGCCCTTGCGAGCACTCTGGATCGCCCGCATCCCACGTTTCGCGGCCCGGCGCCGATTCTGAAACAAAATCACCTCGCCAAGTTCATCGCGGGCCGCGCATAACAAGCGCACCAGGACACGCACCCCATCGAACAACAGCCGGCTATCGGCCGGTTCCAGGATGTGACTCTCGGTCACCGCGGCGTCGAAGCGCACGGTCTGTCCCGACTCGATGTGGAGTCGGTGCGCGCACGCCAGCAGACAGCCGTTGAGTGCCTCAAACGTGGCGGCGCCAATCGCACCGATGTTCGACTGCAAGGCCGATTTACCCGGTACCGCCAGCGGATCGACCCGCGCGAAAGTGTTGTAAGAGTGGGAGTCTTGCAGCAGAAATTCGAGCTCCCGGTAACCCACCTGCCAATACAGCTTCAGCAGCGCACAGCGCGGCATCGTCTCCAGCGACAGTCCATTGCGACCCCGCCGTAGCAGACCCTGCGGACTCACGTCCTGGGCAATGAGCTGCAGCAGTTGCGGCTGTTCGTCGAGCCATGCCGACATCGCCGTGAGTTCCTGCCCGATAACGCGATCAACCGATTGGGCTTCGAAAAGACTGCGTTGGCGACGGCGTTTTTTTCTCGCATGACACCTCCGGTGATGGCTTGGTTTCCATTTGTAAATCAGTTGCTTGACTCACGTACGACCGCTTCGTTAGCTCAAGGACAGGCTGCTAGCTCCGGGATCGTGTCGATGTCGGCGCTATGATCCGTTGATCACCAAAGGCACGCGGCGGAGCCGTTTGGCGGGATAGGGCAGTATGGGCATGTATGACATCGCAACCGGCTTACAGCACTGCACCGCTATCCGCACTCGTTCCAAACTCGCCGCCCGGAAAGCGATGCACCGGATATTCACATAGCGCAAATTACGGAATGTCCACCACCCTCCCGGCCCGACCACGCGCGCCTGGTGACCGAGCTCGGTCAGCGCGCGCGCGAGATGGTGCACCACGAGCTCGCGCCCGCCGATCTGCGGCAGAAAGCTGTTGGCGAACAGCACGATCTTCACGGCTGTGCTCCCCAATCTTCGCAACACACAGCCGCCGTCACGGACTACTGAGCTGCGCCGCGTTCGTTCCCAGGCGAGCTCCTGCGCATGTGACTTGCTGGCCGAAAGAACTTGCGCAGCGCGCATCGGTCCAGCAGCCCCGGCACGTGCGCGGCGAGCGGCTCACCGTCGCCCCGCCCCGAGGTTTGCAGAATAACCGCCGCTCCCAGATGAATCCAGCCCGTCCGCGTCCGGCGACGGCGCCGAGGGCGCATTATGCCTTTGGCGCCACGGGCAGGGGTGCCGAACGTCTTGGCACGACGCCGCACGGCGCGTACCCTATGGCGCGCGCCGCAGCTGCCACTGCGCAGGTTCGAACACACCGGTACGCGAACTGTCCGCCGTCACAACGAAAGAAAAACAATGCGTCGTCGGCATCCATCCGGCGCGGGAGGTCTTTTCCGCGCCGACGCAAGCATGCCCCATCACGGGCGCATCTTGCCTACACCGTTCACGTCGCCTGTCACAATTTCCCACCATTCACCGGCGCCTCCGTGCGGGCCGCCGCACCACGTGGCCTCTGTGGCCTCAACCGGACGTAACGACCGCAAACTGCCTGCGAAAGGACACATGCGGGCTCGTCGCACCCATGACGGCGATCGCTAGCTGGCACGAAGAGCAGCAATCGGCCTGGCTGTACCACCGCATGGTGGAAGTCGAGACCGATCCCGGCAAGCGTGCGTTGTTCGCCGCGCTTGCGGACGCGGCGCTGTCGCAGGCGCGCATCTGGGAAGCGGAGCTTGCACGCCAGGACGCCAAGCCCCCGCGTTTCCGACCGAGTGCGCGGGCCCGTGTGGTCGCGTGGCTGCTCAGGCGGCTGGGTCCACGTGCCATACGCCCGGTGCTGGCGGCGATGAAAGTGCGCGGCATGTCCCTGTACGGGAGCCATGGTGTGCCTGCCGGCCATGTCATGCCCACCTCGGTGGAAGAGGTGGGTCACCGTCACCGGGGAGTCGGCAGCGGCGGCAATCTGCGCGCCGCCGTATTCGGGGTCAACGACGGACTGGTGTCCAACACCAGCCTGATCATGGGGATGGCAGGCGCAAGCCTGGACGGGCGGCTGGTGCTGCTTTCGGGAGTGGCCGGGTTGTTGGCCGGGGCGTTCTCCATGGCTGCAGGGGAGTATGTATCCATGCGTTCGCAACGCGAAATGTACCAATACCAAATCGGAATGGAACGCGACGAGCTCGAAAAGTATCCCGACGAGGAGGCCGAGGAGCTCGCCCTGATCTACAACGCCCGCGGGATGGACCTGCATACGGCGCGGGCTTTCGCCACCGATCTGCTGCGCGAGCCGCAGCACGCCCTGGACACGCTGGCACGTGAGGAACTGGGCCTCAATCCCGATGATCTCGGCTCACCGTGGGGAGCGGCCCTGTCCTCCTTTCTGGCGTTCGGTGCCGGAGCCCTGATTCCGTTGCTGCCTTTCGTGCTCCGGCTACAGACCCAGGCGGTTCCGGTGGCCGCCGCATTGGCCGCGACCAGCCTGTTCGCCGTGGGCGCAACGCTCAGCCTGTTTACGGGTCGAAGCGCGGTGAGCGGGGGATTGCGCATGTTGGTGATCGGAGGCGCCGCAGGCGGGGCGACCTTTGCGCTCGGCGGCCTGCTCGGCGTTCAACTCGGATAGCATCGTGGCGAGCGGCAGCAAGGATGGAAAACCTGCTGCGCGGAACGAAGAACACGAGCCTGCAGCTCAACCGCGCGTGTTGATGAGCCCCACTTCGTCGCTGTCCGAAACGGATGTGTCGAGGTCTGCGAACTGGCGATTCACCGTCACGCGCACTGCGCGTTCCTGCAGTGCCTGCTGCCACACGCCGCCGCGCATGCGCAGCCAGCCCAGCAGCGAACGCACGTCGCTGACAGTCGCCGGCAGCGTTACTTCTTCTGCAGTGCTGCCGAGCACGTCGGCGAGCTTGGCAAAGTACAACATTCTTGCCATGGAGTGTGTTGTTCGCTCGGCTGTCGCGAAATAGCGGACTTATAACAAACCCGCAGCCGCACAGGCAAGTGAACTGCATCACGCGCCCGCCGCCGTGGTGAAGCCAATCGACGACACCCGTTCGTTGCGAGCCGCGGATCGCTGCGCGAAATGGGCACGAAGCGCGCGCCTCTTCACCCATGCTCCGCTATGCACCGAAGCGGACAGAAAAGACCAGCGCGGTACCGCAGGCGTGTCTGTCACGTGCATCGTGCTACCATGCGGCCGCATCCAATCCGCCAGGCCGTGAGGGGAAAAGCCGCGCATGGCCGTTTGCCGCGGGCGACAGGAGACAGACTTGCTGCACTGGACGTGATCAGAAGCCCGGCGAGTCGATGGAAATTCGATGACCGCTATTGCCCCATGCCATTCTGCCGCAGCCCCGGTGAGAGATGCGGGCTAGCGACAGCGCCTCGACTGCGCCGCTGCACATCGGTTGGCGCGAATGGGTGGCATTGCCCGAGCTCGGCATCGCGGCGATCAAGGCCAAGGTCGATACCGGCGCACGCACTTCCGCCCTGCATGCCTTCAGCGTGCAGATTTTCGATGTTGCCGGTGCGCGCCAGGTGCGCTTCGGCATACATCCCTTCCAGCGCCGTACCGACGTGGCGCACTACTGCACTGCGCGCGTGGTCGATCAACGCTGGGTGAGCGACTCCGGCGGACACCGCGAGCGGCGCATCGTGATCCGCACGCTGGTGGTCATCGGCGGGCGCACGCGACGCGCCGAGCTTACCCTCACCGACCGCGACACCATGGTGTTTCGCATGCTGCTCGGACGCACGGCTTTGCACGGCGGATGCGTCATTCATCCCGACGCTTCGTTCCTCACCGGCGTGCCACCGACTGCCTGAGCCCCACACCCCGATGATCCTTCCCTTGTCCGCCGCCCGGCCGGTGTTCCGTAGTCGCACGCGGCCGCTGTCACTCACGCAGCGCGCACACGGCTGCGCGTATCTCTCGTCACGCGTGCGCTCATGAAAATCGCCATACTCTCGCGCAAGGCGAAGCTGTACTCGACGCGCCGTCTCGTGGAGGCGGCGAAGCAGCGCGGTCACGAGGTGCGGGTGATCGACACGCTGCGCTGCTACATGAACATCACTTCGCATAAACCGGAAATTCACTATCGCGGAGCGGTGCTCGAAGGTTTCGACGCAGTGATCCCACGCATCGGCGCTTCCATCACCTTCTACGGCGCCGCCGTACTACGGCAGTTCGAAATGATGGGCGTGTTTCCCACCAACGAATCGGTGGCCATCAGCCGGGCGCGTGACAAGCTGCGCTCATTGCAGCTGCTGTCGCGCGCCGGCATCGGACTGCCGGTGACCGGCTTCGCCCATTCGCCCGACGACGTGCCCGACCTGCTGCGCATGGTGGGCGGCGCGCCGCTGGTGATCAAGCTGCTCGAAGGTACGCAGGGCATCGGCGTGGTACTGGCCGAAACACGCCAGGCCGCCGAAAGCGTGATCGACGCCTTCCATGGGCTGCGCGCCAACATCCTGCTGCAGGAGTTCATCAAGGAAGCCGGCGGCACCGACATCCGCTGCTTCGTCATCGGCGGTCGGGTCATTGCATCCATGAGGCGCCAGGCACGCGAGGGCGAGTTCCGCTCCAACCTGCACCGCGGCGGAATGGCAAGCCTGGTCAAGATCACGCCCGAGGAACGCTCCACTGCGGTACGCGCCGCACAGGTGATTGGTCTGAACGTCGCCGGTGTGGACATCCTGCGCTCGAACCATGGTCCGCTGGTCATGGAGGTCAACTCGTCTCCCGGACTGGAAGGAATCGAGAGCGCCTCGGGCAAGGACATCGCCGGGATGATCGTGGAGTTCATCGAAAAGCATGCGCGCCCGCACCGTACCCGGACCCGCGGCAAGGGGTAGCCCGCATATCTCGTCGGGCTGCCGAAGCCCGCTCCCTCCGATGGTGGCAATGAATGGCAGCGCCCGTCCTGGCGTAAGGTGCCGACTGAGCCGGCGGGGGCGCCCATGCCGCCAGGGCTGCGAGGGGTCCACCTCCCTCCCCCGCCCGCGGCCGCTCTGCTAGACTGACTCCTCCGAATCGCCCAGGGTTTTACTACAGGCGAGGGTATGCGTGTCATCACGCTGTTTCTGCTATTGATCCCCTCAGCCGCCTGGCCGAGCACCCAGGTCGCCCACGGGGATCCCATTGCGCCCGTCATCCTCGGTGTGACCGGCCTGTTGTTCTTCGCCGTGCTGGGGCGGTTCGCTGCCCGCAAGTTCGACCAGCCCACCGTCCTCGGCGAGCTCGTCATCGGTGTGTTGATCGGAAACCTCCTCTACTACTTCGGCGTGGACCTCATCCTGGTGCTGCGCGAGGGCACGGGGATCTTCGACACCGTGCAGCTGGTCCTGACCGGCGAGCCGCTCGCCCGCGCGGCGGAACAAGCGGTCGGCACTGCCGCCGACCAGCGGCTGCTGGAGGTACTGCGCGGGCCGCACGGCGGCGAGCTGATCCAGGTGGCACAGACCGTGGACGTGTTCTCGCGCTATGGCGTGATCTTCCTGCTGTTCCTGGTCGGTCTCGAGACCAGCATCGAGGAGATGCGCCGCGTCGGCATGGCCTCGCTGCGCGTCGCCTGCATCGGCGTCGCAGTGCCGTTTCTGCTCGGCTTCTCGGCCGCCCGGATGCTGATGCCGGAAGCCGCAACCGACGTGGATCTGTTCATCGCCGCCACGCTTGCGGCCACCAGCGTCGGCATCACGGCGCGCGTGCTGCAGGACATGAATCAGCTGCATTCCTCCGAAGCGCACATCATCCTGGGCGCCGCGGTCATCGACGATGTTCTGGGCCTGATCCTGCTGGCGGTGGTCTCGGGCATCGTGGTCTCGGGTGGGGTTGAGGTGCAGGGGGTTGCGAGGATTCTGGTGCTTTCGGCGCTGTTTCTGGTCGGCGCATTCACCGCCGGACCCCACTTCCTCGACCTGGTGATCCGCCTGCTGCAACACCTGGACATCGTCGAAGCCAAGATGTTCGTGTCGTTTCTGTTCGTGATGGTGCTGGCATGGCTCGCCAATCTGTCCGGTCTCGCGACCATCGTCGGTGCCTTCACGGCCGGGCTGATCCTGCACGACGGCTACTTCAAGCACTGGGGCGATCATCACACCCACCGCTTCTCCATCAAGGATCTGATCGCGCCGCTCGAAGTGATCCTGGTGCCGATCTTCTTCGTGTTGATGGGCATACAGGTGAAGCTCGAAACCTTCCTCAGCTGGCACGTGCTCGGCATGGCGAGTGCGCTGATCGCCGCCGCCATCGCCGGCAAGATCGTCAGCGGACTGGGCACCGGGAAAACGCTGGATCGCCTGACGGTGGGCCTGGGAATGATCCCGCGCGGCGAAGTCGGACTGATCTTCGCCTCCATCGGCAAGACCCTGGGCGTGATCAGCGATGCGCTGTTCTCGGCCGTGGTCATGATGGTCATCATCACAACGCTCATCACTCCGCCGCTGCTCAAGTGGTCGCTGCAGCGCACCAACCGGGCACGGGTTCCGGTCTCCCCCTGATCGGGGTCGGTGACAAACGAGAATTATTTGCGACAGCCGCCGGCGCGTAGCCCTCCCCTGCCGGCGGCGTCCGGCGCTGATGCATTCGGGCGCTCCTGCTCTTGCGAAGCGTCATTGGCCCCGGCCCGGCTGCAGTAGAATGGGCGGTCTGCTCCGCCTTCCGACCGCGGAATAACCACCGGCCGCAAGCCGTCTTTCCTGGAGAACAGCGATGGGCATGTTGAGCCGCATCTGTCGCAGCAATGCACTGCCGGCACAGCTCGAGCACACTCGCCCGCGGCTCTATCGCCTGGCCTATGCGTGGTGTCACGACTGCGCGCTGGCCGACGATCTGGTGCAGGAGGTGCTCGCCAAAGCGCTGCAGCGCCGCGCGCAGCTGCGAGATGCACAGGCCCTGGAGGCATGGCTGTACTGCATTCTGACCAATTGTTGGCGCGACCATTTGCGACGCCAGCGGGACATGCTGGACATCGACGAACTGGAGCTGGCCCAGGAAGGCACACCGGAGGACGCGAACCAGCGCCAGGAGATCGTCACCCAGGTGCGTGTCGCCGTGGGACGCCTGCCGATGGGACAGCGCCAGGTGCTCACGCTGGTCGACCTGGAAGGCTGCTCTTACACCGAGGTCGCGCAGATACTGGACATACCGATCGGAACTGTGATGAGCCGCCTGTGCCGGGCGCGCCGTGTCCTGCGCCAGCATCTGTTGCAGGTCGGTGTGGGGAATGATGTGGGATCGGATGCGGACGCGGCGCAGCTGGCCTCGATCAGGAGACAGAAATGAGCAGCGACGACGAGCTGTCCGAGGAACACCTGAACGCATTCGTCGACGGAGAGCTCGACTCCGGCGACCGCGGTCGCGTGCTGCGGGCAATCGGCACCAACCCGGCGCTGCAGCGCCACGTGGGCGAGCTGCGCCGGCTGCGGGACCTGCTGCAGTACGCCTACTACGATCCACCGCACCCGGCCGGCGGCAGCGAAGCGCAACCCACGCTGCGGGCAGCCCGTCTCCCTCGAGCTCTGCGCTCGAGCGCGTACCTGCCGCGCTTCGCCTGGAGTACCGTGGCGCTCGCGATCGGCGTCCTGCTCGGCTGGGTCGCCCACCCGCGCAATGCGGCATTGCCGGATACGGCGGCACAGGCCGGCCTCTGGTCGTTCGAGGCGGCGCGCGTCGACGGTGCGCCTGTCGACAGCCGCCACGTCGTGTTGCACGTGAGCTCGGACGATCCGCGGACTCTGGATGCCGTGCTCGTTGCCGCCCGACGCATCGTGAGCGACCTCGAACGCAAGGGCGGACGACTGGTCATACTCGCGAACGGTGGGGGCATCAATCTGCTGCGGTCCGACATCGGGTCGTGGTCTGCACAGGTGCAGCAATTGCTGAAGCAGCATTCCAACCTCACCGTCATCGCCTGCAGCAACGGCGTGGAGAAGCTCATCCATGACGGGCACCAGCCCGTGCAACTGATTCCCGGTGCGACCGTAGGCGGCACGGCCGTGGAGGAAATCGTGGCACGCCTGCGCGAGGGCTGGGTGTACGTCAAAGTCTGACGCCGCACTGGGCCCACGACCGCTTCGCGCGCGCGCCCTGGCGGGGCTGCTGTTGGTGTGCGCGTGGCTCGCGCTTGCATCTGCGGCGGCTCGTGGCGCTGAGATCGTGCTGCCGCTGCAGCTGCGTCTTCCCGTGCTCGAGCGCCTGCTGGAACGCCATCTGGGCACCTTCGACAGTGAGACGCGAGAGATCTACCGTGACGGCAGCTGCCGCCATCTGGAGATCCGCGATACCCGATTGCGCCTCGATGGTGATCAACTACGCTTGGAGGGGGCGGGAAGCGCGCAGCTCGGCACGGCACTGTTCGGCCTGTGCCTCGGGCCGCCCCGCTGGCAGGGGACGCTGGATCTGCAGCTCACGCCTTATGTGGATGAAAACTGGCAGCTGCACTTCCGGGTCACCGACGCCCGTTTCTCCGATGCCGCGGGCCGACGAGCCGCCGCGCTCGGCTTTCTCTGGAAGCTCAGCCGACGTTTCCTGGAGCCGCAGCTCGCGAGCTTCGCCCTCGATCTTGGGCCACCGCGCGAGGAGATACTCACCCTGCTGCGTGCGTCCATGGATCCCACCGCGGTCTCGGAAGGAGAGGCCATCCTGCGATCGGCCACGCTCGGTGCGGTGAGCGTGCGCCCGTCCGGGGTCGAGATCCTGCTGCGACTGCAGATCCCGGACCGCCTGTTGCATACGCCGACATCCGTAGTCCGGCCGGAGCCGCCTCTGACCGAAGCCGAGCTCGCCGGCTTCCAGCGAGCGCTCGAGCCCTGGGATGCCTTCCTGGTCTGGGTGGTGAAAGCCGCGGGGCTGGACATCGGCGATCCGGACATCCGCCGGCGCCTGTTCGCACTGCTCATCAGCAGCCGCTTTCGGCTCTTGCCGCTGCTCTCGGGCGAGCAACGGGGCGACGCGCACCAAGCCATGCACGCCCTGTTCGTGTCGGCGTGGAACGAGCTGCGCGCCATCCTCGAGGACGCCGCGGAGCGCGGTCTGGTGCGCGACCGGCTGTTGAACTACATCGGTTTCATCGGGGCCGGCGACGCGTTGCTCGCGCTCGGTGTCGCGGCGCCTGGCCTAGGCCTGGCGATTTCACCGGACGGGCTGCGCAGCCTTGCGCGTACGTTGCGTCCGGCAGGCACCATCGATCCATTGCAATACGATTTCGAAGTCGACCCCACGCTGCGCGAACTGTTCGGCTTCCCCTCCCAGCAGCAGCTGCCCTGGCTGAACCTGCCATCGTTCACCCGTCGCATGCTGGGCGCGTTGCTGCAGCCGGCGTTCGCCACGGAGGCGCCCGATGCCGCAAGCCTTTCCAAACGCCTGGCGCACTGGGTGCCCAAGGATTCCGAGCTCGAAGAGTACCGAGCGCTGGTCGACCAGCTCCTCCAGCTCGAAACGGCCCACACCCTGAAGGGCACCGACCTCGATCCGAAGCTGGAGCCCGTGTTTCGGAGCCTGGTCCCCGCCACCGCGATGATCGAAAGCTGTTGGCGACAGTTCCAGCGTCGTGGCGGACAAGTTCTCTACGTGCGCTCGAGCGCCGGCAGCATAGGCATGATGCAGATCAACCAGTACGTCTGGCGCGGTTTCTATGCAATCGAGAAGCTCAAATGGGATGTGGCCTACAATGCCGGCGCCGGCGCCGAAATCCTGCTGCATTATCTGCAGGACTATGGCGCCCGGGTGGCACGCCGCACCGGCACGCCCGCGCAGGCCGCGCGCGCAACCTATTCGGTATACAACGCCGGTCCCGGTGCCGCCGAGCGCTTCCTCGACACCACGGGTTCGGCGCGTGCGCGGCGCGTGGACGAACGGCTGTGGAAGCTGTATCAGGGCTTCGCCGCCGGAGGCAAGGCGGATCTGCGGGCCTGTCGCGTGACAGACGCGGCGGCCGATGCGGCAGTACAGGCGCAATTCCGCGTTGCAGAGGCTGGTTTTTGACTGAAGAGCGCCCACCGCCCATACTTGCCGTTCGCCATCCCAACCCTGCGACGCCATGCGTCGTCCGTCAGAGAGAGGTGCCCCGCATGGCCCCGGAGCTGAGCTACGATGAGCGCGTGCGCCTGACCGTGGGCGTGATGCGGCTGCTCGACGAATGGCAAGTCGGACCCGCCGACCGGGTAACGCTGCTCGGACTGCCTGCGGACACCCGACCGCGCACGATGGACCGCTACCGCCAGGGCACAGCCCTGCCCGAAAGCGAAGAAACCATGGCGCGGGTGGAACACCTGATCGCCATTTACGACTCCCTGCGCACCAGTTTTCCCCATAATCCGCACATGGGCATGCACTGGCTGTCGAGCCCGAACCGGTATCTCGACGATCAGATACCGTTGCAGGTGATGCTGGATGAGGGCCTCAACGGCCTGCAGACCATCCGCGGCAGGCTGGACTGCACCGTTGGCTGGGTGTAGGCAACACACTCTGCATCGCACGCAGGTAGGCTGCGGGCTTCGCCTCAAGGCAGATCCGGATCAGGAAGGATGGCGCAACCGGCTGGCGCCCTCGCCCGCTCGCGGGCTCATGGTCGTTGCAGGTGCGAACGCTCCGTCCGTGTGGCACAGCGAGTGTAGTGTTGCGTTCTGTTTGGAACCTAAGCGGCGATTGGCGCAAATCACCTTCTGCAGGATATCGCGAGCGCTCCTGGTCCGGATGAATCGCCTGGGCCTGGTGTTGTGAATTGGCAATGGACTCGTCGAGGCGGTCACCAGGGCCGTAGGGTGGATAAGCGCAGCGCATCCGCCACCCAGCCACCTCTGGTTCAAAATCCGACTCCGCGACGCCCATTGGCTCCCTGTTTCCCCACGACGCCTGATCCCCTTCGCGATCCCTCAGCACGCGAACCTCGACTGGTGCGAAACGGCTTCGTGCACTCCTGACGCCGGCCGATCATGAATGGCGGATGCGCTGCGCTTATCCGCCCTACCTCCATATGAAGGGTCAAACGTCTCGTCAAGAGTGCATCACTACACTAGGACCACCCGCGGGCGATCAGTCGCACCAGCGCCCGCCACCAGGAAGGCCGCCTGTGCTGCGCTTCCGTGCCGGGAGACGCGGGCGCATGGGCGGGTAAGGGGTTTTCGGCGGAGGCAGGCCGAAGTCCGGATACGGTTTCGGAAGGCACCGCTTCATGCGCGGGCGGCTGCCTGGCGGGCGGGGCGGGCGAGGCACGCTCGTCGCCGCCCACCGCAACGTTGCCACCTGCGCCCAATGCCGCGCTCAAACGCCGCTGCGCCAGTGCAATCAACTGTTCCGGAGCGCTGCCCTGGATCGCCAGGCGCGCGGTGACGCCCACGCTGACGCTGACCGGAATCTGCACATTCTCATGCACGAAGCGGCGAGTCGACACGTCCTGCACCAGCCGCTGTCCCACCTTCAAGGCGCCGGTGGCGCTCTGCGAGGGCGACCAGAGAGCGAAGCTCGCCTCACCCGTACGCGCCAGTGTGTCCTCGCGCCGGGTATGGTCGCAAAGCAGCTCCGCCACCTTGTGGCTCACGTAGCGTGCCGCCTTTGCGCCGAACACCCGCTCGATCGCCGGGAACGCATCGACTCGCACCAGCAACAGCGAGACTTGGGCAGGCTGTCCTTGCACCCGTTCCAGCTCCTCACGCATGCGTTCACGCAGCTCGGTACCGGTACGCATCCCGATCGGCAGGGACTCCGGAGCAGGCTTGGCCGCGGGTGCAGCCGGTAAATTCGCCGGCGGTGCCTCCATGACGCAGAGCGAGGCCCGCGCCTGCGCGCGCAGCGCCGCAGCCTGAAACGGCTTGCCGACCACCGCGTTCGCACCGGCTGCCAGAGCCCGCTCGCGCACTTCCTGCTGACCTTCGTCCCCGGTGACGACGATGACCGGAAGCTTCCGAATACGGGAGGAGCTCGCGCCGCGCATCCGCGCGAGCAGCCCGAATCCATCCAGCTCCGGCATGGCCAGATCCGAGAACACCAGCTGGACGCGCGGTTCATCCAAAAGCCTCTCCCAGCCCGATTCGCCGTTTTCCGCCTCCAGCAGCTGGAACTCCTCGCCGAGCAGCTTCCCAAGTGCACGACGCGTGAGCCGAGAGTCGTCCACGATCAGCACCAGTGGCTTGGACCCGGTGGGGGAACCGTGGGACTGTACGAAACGATCGCTTTCCATGGAACGGCACCTGCGTGGCGGGACCGATAAGAAGGACCGCCGCCGGGCGGCGGCCTCGCAATAGCGGCTCGCGACCTGGGCCCTTGACGACCGTCCGGAAGGACCGCCGAACGATTGCGCGAACCGTGCGGCAGACGCCGACATGGCGCGCCCGCGCGGTCTTGACGAGCGCTCCAGGTCGGCGGTGATCCAACCGGGTCAATCATCGAATCGATGACGCGGAGTGGCGCTGAAATCGCCGCGCTCGCTCCAGTGCGGTGCGTATCGGTAGCGATACGAGGGTGCAGCGCGAAATTCCGGCGCCCGGTAGCGCAAGCCCGAACCGTAGTGGAAGCGGTGATCGTCACGGCGCCAGTGGCGATAGTCGTGACGATCCCGGTCGCGCTCCCTGTAACGATGGTGATCCTCGAAGCTGCGGTAGCTGTCGTGCCTGAGCGCTACGGTGTCATCGCGTCCGCGATCGTGGGCCTGCACGAACGACGGTGCGCCGATCGCCAGCGCGGCCATCAGCACAATGCCGAAAGCGATTCGATTGCTGGTCATGATCCTTCTCCTGTGGTTTGAACGCGGGGGCTGAAGTGCGCCCCTTGAGCATCACCCTATGCCTGCGGCACTGAACGAGCGCTGAACGAGTTATACTCGCCGCAGGCCAGCGAGCTGCAACGCCACGTCGGCGGAAGGAGGCACCGTGCAGGAACAGCCCTTTGCGATCCATGCCCTGGAGCTGGGACCGATGGAGAACTTCGTCTATCTGATCGAGGACCGGCACAGCGCTCGCGCCGCGGTGGTCGATCCGGCCTGGGAAGTCGAACGGGTGCTGGCGCGCGCCGCCGAGCATGGCGTGCGCATCACCGATGTACTGCTGACGCACAGCCACCACGATCATATCAACGGCATCGACGCCCTGCTCGACGCCTGTGACGCGGAGCTGCATCTGCTGAAGCCGGAAGCTGATTTCTGGGGCAACGCCACGATCAAGCCGACGCTGCATCACGGCGGCGATATGATTTCGCTCGGCGATACCGCCATCGAGGTGCTACATACGCCCGGCCATACACCGGGATCGACGTGCTATCGCCTGGCCGGCAACGTGATCACCGGTGACACGCTGTTCGTCTTCGGCTGCGGACGTTGCGATCTGCGCGGCGGCGATCCCGAGCAGATGTTTCGGACGCTGAAGCGTCTCGGCACCGAGCTCAGCCCCGAGACCGTGATCCACCCCGGTCACAACTATGCGTCCACACCCGTATCCACCCTCGCGGAGCAGCTCGAGGGCAATCCGTTCCTGCAGTTCGATCGCCTCGAGCGCTTCGTTCACTACCGCATGTACTACCACGACCGTCACCGTGACACGCCCTACGGCCCTGTCCCACGCTCCGCGCTCGAAAAGCAGCAGGGCGGTGCCGTTTGAACTTGTGGCATAAGCGGAAGCGTCGCAAGTGCCGCGATCGCCGGGCGCTCCCGCGCGCGGAGAGTCGACCACCCTCAGCCGATGCGCGTGCGCCGCGTGGTGAGAATTCCGGCGCAGCACACCAGCAGCGCCCCGAACAGCGACAACCGGTCGGGGGTTTCGCCCCATAGCACCCAGCCGATCAGCGCGCCAAACAGCACGATGCTGTAGCCGAACGGGCCCACCCGTGCCGCGGGTGCATAGGCGTAGGCGCGGGTGAGCATCAGCTGTGCGAGCGTTGCCACCATCCCGATCGCCACCAACACGCCCCACAGCGTCGGCTCCGGACGCACCCACGCCCAGGCGAGTGGCACCGCTGAGATCAGTGTCGCGGACGTGCTGAAGTAGAAGACGATACGAGTGGTCGGCTCGGTCGCCGCCATACGGCGGATGGAGACGAACGCCACGGCGGTGAAGACGCCTGCCGCCAGACCCACCAGCGCGGCAGGATCGAGCAGCGCGCGATCGGGTTTGAGGATGAAGGCGATGCCGATAAAACCCACCACCGACGCCCAGCGCAGCGCCACGGGGAATGGCTCGCGCAACCATAACGCTGCAATGAAGGGAATGAACAGCGGGGCTGCGTAGTTGAGCAGGATGGCGTTGGCGAGCTGCAGATGCGCGATCGCGTAGAAGAAGCAGTACATCGACGTCAGGCCGGACACCGCGCGCAGCGCATGCAGATGCAGATGGCGCGTCTGCAACGTCGGCGCGCCGCCCCGCAGCACCCAGGGCAGCAAGACAATCCACCCGAGTACGTTGCGAAAGAACACTACCATCTCGTTCGGCAGGCTGCGCGAGGCCACCTTCACCATCGCGCCCATGATTGCGAACAGCAGTGCCGCGACAATCACCAGGAGCGCCGCGCGTCGCGGATGCCTGCCGTACAGCTCCCGACCCCTGGCCGACTTCGGCACCGGCAGTGGCGCACCCTGCAGTTCAAGTTCGACCGGCATCGAGTGACTCTGGGACGGACGGAGGTTTCAGGCGCGGCAGAAAGCGGAACGACCGGAAGCGCCCTTCCGGGCGCGCCGTGTCACAGCGTGTGCAGGCTATCCCAGGCTCCTGCGCCCTGGCGCCGATCCTTGCGGGAGCGCCGGTTGGGCCGATCCGGCTCGTAGCGCAGCAACTCACGGCGCTCGCCGTTCACGCGTCGCGGGCCCCGGCGCCGGTCCGGGCCGACATAGGTATCGGTCTTGATCCACTCCAGCTTCGAAGGACGTTGCGGCATGGAGGCTCCGGTCTAGACGATCGCGACATTATAGTAAGGTACGAACACCGATCAATAGCAGGGCCTGAGACCCGAAACGGGCCGTCGTTCCAGCGTCGCCGGCCTGAGATGCGACTACCGCAGCAGCGACGGCGCATCCTGCAGGGCGCGGCGCGCGTGTTGCAGCGAAACATCGCGCGTGAGGTACACCCAGTACTCCAGGCGATGCTCCGCGGTATCGAGCGCTTCCCAGCCCGTGAAGGCGAACCCTATGTTGCCGAACTGTCCCGGCCTGCGCTCCGGAGGGTCGGCACGCTCCCGTGCGTCCATCATCCAGGCGTATCCGCGTAACGCCAGTTGCGGCTCGACCTCCAGTCCGACCATCAGCACTCCAAGCCGGCCTGACACCAGAAAGCGATCGACTCGGGCGGCATTGAAACGCCGCTCGGCCGAAGTCTGGTGGCCATCCACCACCGCGCCGGGATCGGCCGCGTCAAGCGTATACACCGTCACCTGCGGCAAATCGGCATCATCGTTCTGGTCGAGCGTAGTGGTCGTCAGCAGGTCGGAAAACAGCCAGCCGAGGCGAAACGGAACGCGCAGACGGATCTCGGCGACATAGCAGTTCGCATAGGCGATGTAGTCGATGTGGACCGACGGGCTGCGCAGGCCGAGGAACAGCCGCACGCGGTTCGCCGTGCTGCGGATGACCCGCACCGGTCCGACCCGCACACCGAGCAGATGGCTGTCGTAGTCCTCCTCCGTGCGCCGGAACTCATGATGCAGGAAGCGGCCGGTGTGGCGGATCTTCATGCAGTCCAGCAGCTCCGGACTCAGCCATCCCGTGGCCGGATCGCTCCAGCGGATCGAATCGATCAGCATGGGTGCGCGCGCGGAGAAGCCCAGGCGATAGGTCATGGTATCGACGCGATCAAGCGCGGCGTCATAACGCACCTGCGAGTGCTCCTGCGCGGCCAGGAGGTGGTCGGTCACCTGCACGTAGACCCAGGCGCGGCGTCCGCCCGAGGGGTCCGCAAGCGCGATCTCCAACGCGACGTCGCCGTCGCGGGCAAGTACCGCGGCATCGGCCCGCTCGCCGGCATCCCCGGCCAGGAACACGCACTCGTCGTTCTCATCGAGCCGCGCCTCGGGTCCGGCATCGAGCTGGAAGGCACCCGCCGCATCGCGGGGATCGATCTGAAAGGCAATACGCCTGGCAATGCCCCCATGCACGGCCAGCAGTGCGATCCGCCCGATGGGCAGGCCCCGCAAGGCCTCGAGCTCGGCCCCCGTGAGGACGACGGGGTAGTGCGGCGAAGACAGGGCAAAATGCACCTCGAGCTGCGCCGGTGACGCGGTGGGGGCTGCATGCGCCGCGGCCACACCGGCGAGCAGCGTCGCGCCCTTCAACGCGCTGCACAGGCGCACCGGCGCGTCAGTCCAATGCCACGGGCACTTCCCAGTCCCCCTCGAAGCAAAGCTCCTGCAGTGGGCGCCGGTTGCGTGGGGCGCGCTCGCCAGCCTGCAAGTCCACCGGCAGCGTGGCGGGATCGGCCTGGTAGCCGACCGCGATCATGGCCATACAGGTGTAGCGCTCGGGAATCTGGAAACGGCCGCGCAACCGTTCGGCGTCGAAACCGCCCATCTGGTGCGCCATCAGACCCGAGGCGACCGCCTGCAGGCAGAGGTTTTCGCTCGCGGCCCCGGTGTCGTGCTGCCCCCAGCGATTGGGCCTGTCGTCGCGGCGGAATTTGCCGTCGGCGAGCGAGGCGAGCAGCAGCGGTGCGTGCCCTGCCCAGCGCTGATTGTTCTCCGACAGGCAATCCAGCGCCCGGGCCCAACGTCTCGCGTCGCGCGCGCGGTCCCATACCAGATAGCGCCACGGCTCGTCGCCATAGCAGGACGGCGCCCAGCGTGCCGCTTCCAGCAGCGCCAGCAGGTCGTGACGCTCCACCCTGCGCGCGGCATCGAACGCGCGCGGGCTCCAGCGTTGCGCCACCAGCTCGTGTATGGGCACGCGCACCACGGCAGGCCTGGTTGGCCGGTCGGACTCGAAGCGCGTTTCATCGGAATCCATGGGCGATCACTCCGGAGATGTCATTGGCATCAGCGTAGCGGCGCAGCGCGTGCCGCGAGGTTGCCGTTCCCGGCCGACCGGGCGATTATACTCAACCGATGCGCGGGCGCGGCGGCGGTTTTGCACGGCGCTGCGCCGCAGTGGCGCCGACTGCACGACTCGTGCCGCAGTCTTTCCATGCTGCTTGCATCATCCGTCCCGCGATCCGGCACCGGCAGGTGTCTGATTGACCCCGCGGCCTGCTGCGACCACGCGCAAGGGTGTCGCACGCGCCGCATCCGACGCCCGGCGCCATCGTTTCGGACCGCGTGGCGGTCGCAACGGCGACCGCGACCCTGAACCTCAGGAGGAGAGCCGTGTTGCACGCGATTGTCTCCGCGACGCTTTGCTCGTTTGTTGATCCGCGCGGACTGCTGCGAGGTCTGCGATGAGTGCCACTGCGCGCTACGGCAGCTGGCGCTCTCCGATCACGGCGCAATTCATCGTCTCGGACACGGTCGGACTCATGGAGCCGCGACTGTCCGGAACCGAAGCGTACTGGATCGAGAGCCGCCCCGGCGAGGGAGGACGCAACGTGGTGATGCGCTGCGCGCGCGACGGGCGCATCGGCGAGGTCACCTCCGGCGGCTTCAACGTGCGCAGCGCCGTGCACGAGTACGGCGGCGGCGCCTATGCGGTGCACCAGGGCACGGTCTACTTCTGCAACTTCGCCGACCAGCGCCTGTACCGGCAGGGCCGCATCGGTGCGCCCCGGCCGCTCACACCCACCGCCAACCTGCGCTACGCGGACATCGAAGTCGATGCGCGTCGCGGGCGGCTGATCTGCGTCCAGGAGGACCACACGGAAGGCGACCTCGCCCCGGTGAATTCCCTGGTGACCGTGGGGCTCGCCCTGCACCGCGCCGAGCACCTTCCGCTGCGGCTTGCCTCCGGCAAGGATTTCTATGCAGCACCACGGCTCAGCCCCGACGGCATGCGCCTCGCCTGGCTCAGCTGGAATCATCCCAACATGCCCTGGGACGGCACGGAGCTCTGGACCGCGACCATCGCGGATGACGGCTCCCTGTGCGAGGCGGTGCGGGTCGCGGGCGGCGCGGACGAATCGGTGTTCCAGCCCGAATGGTCACCCGGCGGTACGCTGCACTTCGTCTCCGATCGTACCGGCTGGTGGAACCTCTATCGCTGGAGCGGCAGCGAGGTCCAGGCGCTGTGCCCGCGCGATGCCGAATTCGCCGTGCCGCAATGGGTGTTCGGCCTTTCCACCTATGCCTTCGCCGACGCCGAACGCATCCTGTGCACGTATACGGAACGGGGCATCTGGCATCTTGCCGAGCTCGATACCCGCGCCGGGAAACTTCGGGAGATCGAAACGCCGTACTGCGAGTTCGGCTGGCTCAGCGCCGACCGCGGCGGTCTGTTGTGCTGGGCAGGCAGTTCCACCGCAAGTCCGGCCATCGTGCACTGTTCACTGCAGGACGGCAGCCTGCGCACACTGCGTCGTGCAAGCACCTGGCTGCCTGAAGCGGGTTACCTGTCGCGGCCGGAGCCCATCGAGTTCCCGACCGAGGAGGGGCGCAGCGCATACGGCCTGTTCTACGCCCCGGGCAGTTGCGACGCGGTGGCGCCGGCGGACGAGCGCCCGCCGCTGATCGTGCGCACCCATGGAGGCCCGACTTCCGCCTGCTCGCCGAGTCTGAACCTCGCGGTTCAATATTGGACCAGCCGCGGCGTTGCCGTGCTCGACGTCAACTACGGCGGAAGCAGCGGGTATGGACGCGCGTATCGGCACCGCCTCGACGGGCAATGGGGCGTGGTCGACGTCGCCGATTGCGTGAACGGCGCGCGCTTCCTGGTCGAGCAGGATCGGGTCGATCCCAAGCGGCTCGCCATCCGCGGCACCAGCGCCGGCGGCTACACCACCTTGTGCGCCCTCACTTTCTACGACCTGTTTCGCGCCGGCGCGAGTTTGTACGGCATCAGCGACCTGGAGGCACTGGCGCAGGACACGCACAAGTTCGAGTCGCATTATCTGGAACGGCTGATCGGCGCCTATCCCGAGCAACGCGAGCGCTACCGGGCGCGTTCTCCCATCCACGCCCTGGGTCGACTGGCCACTCCGGTCATCTTCCTGCAGGGCGCCGCCGACCGCGTGGTTCCGGCCAATCAGGCCGAGCGCATGGTCGGCGCGCTGCGCGACAAGGGCCTGCCGGTAGCCTACCTGCTGTTCACCGGGGAGGGGCACGGCTTTCGCCAGGGCGCCAACATCAAGCGCGCCCTGGAGGCGGAACTGTATTTCTATTCGCGGGTGCTGGGCTTCGCGCTTGCAGATCCGCTGCCACCGCTGGAGATCGACAACCTCGCCTAACGCCGGCAGCTAGACGGCAAACCAGCGCTTGCGCTTGAAGAACACCGCCATCCCCACGACCATCACCAGGATCACGCCCCACGCATAGGCATATCCGAACCGCCAGCCGAGCTCCGGCATGTTCCACGGACTCGAACGGTCGAAGTTCATCCCGTAGACGCTGGCGAGAAAGGTCGGCGGAATGAACACCGTGGCAATCACCGTCAGCACCCGCATCACTTCGTTCAGCCGGTTGCTGTTCGCCGAGAGATACACGTCCAGCATGCTGGTTGTCATGTCCCGGTAGGTCTCCATCAGGTCCATGATCTGGATGGTATGGTCGTAGATGTCGCGTAGATAGAGCTTGGTTTCCTCGCCAATCAGGCTGTGGCCGTCGCGCATGAGCGTGTTCAGGACCTCGCGCTGCGGCCACAGCATGCGCCGCAACAGCAGCAGCTCGCGCTTCACGCGCTGGATGGACTCCAGGGTGTCGGGCGCCTCGCTGATGTCCACCAGTTCCTCCTCCAGGTCCTCGATGCGCTCGCCGTAGCGCTCCAGCACCGGAAAGCCCTGATCGACAACCACGTCCAGCAGGGCATAGAGCAGCGAATCGGAACCTGTGGTGCGCAACCGCCCGGCGTTGGTGCGCAGCCGCCGGCGCACGCTCTCGAACGGGTCCTGCTCACCGGCATGGAAGCTCACGACATAATTGTTCCCGAGAAAAATGCTGACCTGCTGCGCCTCGATGGTGTCGCTGCCAGGCACCGGCAGACTCATGACCACGAACAGCTGGGTGTCGTAGGACTCCGCCTTCGGCCGTTGACCGAGGTTGAGCACGTCCTCCAACGCCAGGGGATGCAGGTTGAACTGTTCCCCGAACTGGCGCATCACCGCAGGCTCGGCGTGTCCCTGGGCATGAATCCAGGTGATGCAGTCCGCGGAGCGGAAGGAGCGGCACTGGGCGGTGAGATGGCAGTCCTCGGCACGGATTTCGCTTTTCTCTTCGAGCGTGCCCTCGTTGTAGACCATGACGCTGATGCGCAGCGGATGGCGCTTCGCGTGATCGTGCCGCACCAGCGTCCCGGGCGGCGTGCCCGGCGGATGGTAGTGCTTGCCGAAATAGGCCATGTACCGGTTCTCCGCGTCGTGTTCGAGCACAAACGAGCCGCCGCGGCCGGCGTGGGGCCGCGTGCGGACTCGCGCACTATAGCATTGCGCATCCCCGGTTTCGGAACGGCGGGCGCGGCTGTGCGCTAGCCCGCATAACTCATCGGGATCCCGGCTGCCGGCGCAGGGCTCGTGTGTCCTGGCGCCGCTCTGGAGCGAACGAGGTAGCCGTAGCTACCTGTTGAGTGAAGACAAGCCAGGACCAGCGAGAAACCGCCAGAACCGGGATAGGCCGGTGGCGTAAACAGTGTCATGGTTCGCGGATCGCGAAGCATGTCAGATCTTTCCTGCTATCCATGTACTTGCTCGCCAGCCGCTGGCCGGCTGGCGAGTCGCATTACCGCGCGGCGTGGCGAGGATCGTTCTGCACCAGCTCGTCCCACCGGCGCCGCAGGCGCTGCGGCGAGACCGGAACGGCAGTCTTCAGCTCCTGTGCGAACAGCGAGACGCGAAGCTCCTCGAGCATCCAGCGATAGTCCTCGAGCGCCGCGTCCTCCTGTCCCGCGGCGCGCAAAACGCTCAGACGGTCCACGCAGGCGCGCCACAGGGGCGCGATTTCTGCCAGGCGTTGGCGGTCCCTGGCCGGTGCATCTGCGAGCCTGGCAATCCGCAGCAGCATGCCTTTGAGATAACGGGGCAGATGGGCCAGGCGTTGCGGTGGCGTGTCGGCGACGAATCCGCGATAGACGAGATGGCTCAGCTGCTCGCGCAGATCTGCCACGCTGCGCGCACGCTCTGCGCCGGCACTGGCGGAGTGCAATGCACGTGCGACTTCCGCATAGGTCTGCTGGACTTCGTGCACGCGCTCGCACACCGCGTTGACTGCGCTCACGAGCTGCGGCTTTCCTGCCTGGAGCCGCGCCTGGAACTGCTCGCGGTCGGCGATGCGCGCACCCTGCACGAACACCGTATCGATGCCCGCTCCGACCAGCTGTTCGCGCAACGCTTCGCAGCCGCCCGCGGGCGTTGCCGCAGAGCGCCAGGGCGGCTCCGGCAGCGCGGCGTATTGCAGGCACAGGGACGCCGCGTGCGGGAGGTGCTTGCGCAGGTACTTGACGGTCGGCGCGAGCTGCAGCATGAACAGGCGCCGCAGCCCGCAGCGGGTCGAAGCGCTCGCCGCAGCCGCGGTGTCGAACAGCTGCATGCCCACCGCGTCGCGCCGATCCACCAACCCCGGATAGCCCTGCAGCATGGCGCCGCCGCGTTGCAGCTCGACGCGTTCCGCGAGCGTTCCGAAGTCCCAATCGGTGTGCCCGGAAGGCGGGTGCGCTTCGGCGGCGGTGCGCTCGAAGCTCCGGCGCGCCTGTGCTCCGAGCTGCGCCTGCAAGGTGTGCAGATCGCGGCCAGCCGCGAGCAACCGGCCGCGATCGTCCACCACCCGGACGTTGAGGCACAGATGCTGCGGCAGCTTCTCGACCTGCCAGGCGTCGGCGGGAATGCGGATGCCGGTCATGCGCTCGAGCTCCGCGGCGAGCGCTGCGGTGAGCGAGCCCGCACCGTAGCGCACCGCCTGCGCGCAGGCGTCGGCGAACTGCTGGGCGGGTACGAAGTGCCGGCGCAGGTCCTTGGGCAGCGACCGGAGCAGCGCGGCGATCTTCTCCCGCAGCAACCCGGGGACCAGCCATTCCAGGCATTGCGCGTCAAGCTGATTGAGCGCCGGGGCCGGCACCGTCATGGTGACGCCGTCCTCGGCACTTCCTGGCTCGAAATGATACCGCAACGGGAAATTCGCTCCGCCCAGCGACAGCGTGGGCGGGAAATCGTCGGCGTACAGGCTGGGCGCTCCCTTGCGCATGAGGTCCTCACGGGTGAGGAACAGCAGCCGCGGCTCGCTGCGCTCCGCATCCTGCCGCCAGCGCTCGAAGCGCGCCCCGCTGTAGATGTCGGCGGGTACTCTTGCATCGAAGAACTCGAACAAGGTCTGTTCGTCCACCAGCACGTCACGCCGCCGTGACTTGGCCTCCAGCTCTTCCAACTCGACGATCAGGCGGCGGTTATGCTGCTGGAACGGCGCTCGCGTATCGTAGTCCTGCGCCACCAGCGCCGCGCGTATGAACAGCTCGCGCGCCACCGCGGGGTCGATGGGACCGTAGTTCACCTTGCGACCCGCCACCAGCACCAGCCCGTACAGACTGACGGTCTCCAGCGCCGCCACCTGTGCGCTGCGCTTCTCCCAGTGCGGCTCCACATAGCTGCGCTTCACCAGGTGTGCCGCCAACGACTCGACCCAACCGGGGTCGATGCGTGCCACGGTACGCAGGAAGCTGCGCGAGGTCTCCACCAGTTCCGCGGCGACGACCCATGGCGCGCCCTTGGCCGCCAGTGCGGATCCTGGGAAGAGCATGAGCTTGACACCGCGCGCCCCGAGGTACTCGGGCCCCTGTGTCTTGTGCGCGATGTTGCCGAACAGGCCCGCAAGCAGCGCGCGGTGGATCGCATCATACCCGGCTTCCATCTCGTTGGGGCGCATGCCCATGTCCTTGATCAGTCCCAGCAGCTGCTGGTGAATGTCGTGCCACTCCCGCATGCGCATATAGGACAGAAAATGCTCGCGACACCAGCCGCGCAGCTTGTTGCGCGACAGGTGCCGAGCCTGCTCGTGATAGGCACGCCACAGATTGAGATAACCCAGAAAATCGGAGCGAGGGTCCTGAAACACGCGGTGACGTTCGTCGGCCGCCTGCTGGCGGTCCTGGGGGCGCTCGCGCGGGTCCTGCACGGACAGGGCGGCCGCGATCACCAGCACTTCGGCGAGGCAGCCGCCATCGCGCGCCGCGAGCACCATGCGCCCGACGCGCGGATCGAGCGGCAGGCGTGCCAGCTCGCGACCGATGGCCGTCAGCGCGCGCTGAGCGTCCAGGGCGCCCAGCTCGTGCAACAGCTTGAAGCCGTCGTTTACGTAGCGCGCATCCGGCGCATCGACGAACGGGAAGTCGCGCACATCCCCCAGGTTCAAGGCGCGCATCTGCAGGATCACTGCTGCGAGATTGGTGCGCAGGATTTCCGGTTCGGTGTAGAGCGCCCGCTGCCGGAAGTCCTCCTCCGTGTAGAGCCGGAAACACACACCGGGCGCGATGCGCCCGCAGCGGCCCTTGCGCTGCTCGGCCGAGGCCTGGGAGATCTTCTCGATGGGCAGACGCTGCACCTTGGTGCGGTAGCTGTACCGGCTTATGCGTGCGAAGCCCGCATCGATCACGTAATGGATGCCCGGCACCGTGAGCGAGGTTTCCGCCACGTTGGTGGAGAGCACGATGCGCCGCCCGACGTGGCTCTGGAACACCCGCGCCTGCTCGGCGGCGGAGAGGCGTGCATAGAGCGGCAGGATCTCGGTTCCGCCAGGATGGTGCTTGCGCAGCGCTTCGGCAGTTTCGCGGATCTCGCGCTCGCCGCTGAGAAACACCAGTACGTCGCCCGGACCGAGCCGCGCGGCCTCGTCCACCGCCTCGAGCAAGGCGCGCTGACGGTCGCAGTCCCGCTGCTCCTCGTCCTGCCCTTCCGGCGGGCGGTAGCGTACCTGCACCGGATAGCTGCGCCCGGAGACCGCGATCACCGGTGCCCCCCCGAAGTGACGGGAGAAGCGCTCGGGATCGATGGTGGCGGAGGTGACAATCACCTTGAGGTCGGGCCGGCGCGGCAACAGGCGCTTGAGATAGCCGAGCAGGAAATCGATGTTGAGGTTGCGCTCGTGGGCCTCATCGAGGATCAGGGTGTCGTAGCGCGCGAGCAGGCGGTCGCCCTGGGTCTCGGCGAGCAGAATACCGTCGGTCATCACCTTGACGCAGGTGTCGGGCGAGACCTGATCGGCGAACCGCACCTGATAACCCACGCCGGCGCCGAGTGGGCTTCCGAGCTCCTGAGCCAGGCGTGCCGCGACGCTGCGCGCAGCGATACGCCGCGGCTGGGTGTGGCCGATCAGGCCGGCCGCACCGCGCCCCAGCGTCAGGGCGATCTTCGGGAGCTGGGTGGTCTTGCCCGACCCCGTTTCTCCGCACACCACGATCACTTGATGCGCCTTCAGGGCGCGGGCGATGTCGTCGCGATGGGCAACGATCGGCAGGTGCTCCGGAAAGCTCGGGACCGGCAGGCGCGCCGCGCGCCGCGCGCGCCGCGATATCGAGGCCTCGATCGCGCGGGCAAGGCGCGCGAGCTCTTCGCCGCGGACCGTGCCTGGTACGCGGGCCAATGCGCGCAGCCGCCGCTCGAGACGCACCCGGTCGCAGGCCATGCACATCTCGAGTGCGGCCTGCAGGTGCTGCAGCTCGGCGCCGGTCACCGTAGCAACACGAATCGCGGCGAGTTGCATCGCGACCGTCGGGCATGCGATCCGCAATGCTCCCGATGGCGGAGTTCAACCCGCGGCCGACCGAGCCGATAGTTCACCTGCAAATTCGGTTGCAACATCCTGCTGTAACATTACTATCATGTTCCGTGCGTACTCTCACCACGGAAACCCGAAGAGCGAGCGAACGGAATGAAACACGTGAGTGACGTAATTGACGGCCCGGACGCAGCGGCCAGCGAAAGCCGGCTGCTGCATGACATCGCCTACTTCGAGGCACGGCTCAACGCCATCGGCTGGTCGGGCGACTGCGCCTACGAGAAGTCGCTGGCGCGCAGCTACACCTCCCTGCTGCAACAGCGCCGGCATTCTCTCGACCGGCTGCGCCACCGGTCGCGCTGAGCGCCAGGATCAGGAGCCCAGCGCGCCCAGCTGCCGGGCGCCAAGCAGCCACAACAAGGTCGCAGTCCCGCTGCGCACCGGATGCGGCACCTCCAGCAGGGCGGCGGCACCCTTCTTGAGAACCACGCACGGACGCTTCTTCCCGGTCATCAACCAGCTCACCAGCGTGCTGAGGTCGGGCTCGTGGCCGACCAGTGCCACGCAGGCATCCGGCGGCTGTTCCTGCAGCCATTCCGCCACGCGTTCCGGGCTACCTCCCGGCGCCAGCGCAGGCAACTCCTCCAGGTGCACTGCCGGGTAGGCTTGCGCAACGATCTCGGCCGTCTGCGCGGCACGCACCAATGGGCTTGTCACCAGGGCGTCGATTTCCTCCACCTGGCGCGCGAGTCCCGCGGCCGCCTCTTTCGTTCTGCTGCGTCCCTGCGCCGTGAGCGGTCGCAGATCGTCGGACTCCCCGGTCGCGGCAAAGGCCGCGCGCTCGCCGGCGCGGCCATGACGGATGACGAGCACCTGCATTCCTGACCTCCCGTCGCGGTGGCGCGAGCGGCTAGCCCGGAAATCTCACCGGGATAGGCCGGCAGCGTGAACCGTCGTTCGGCAAACGTGAAGCATGCCAGATCTTCCCCGCGGTTCATTCACTTTCCGGCCAGCCGCTGGCCGGCTGGTGAGATTTCCGGGCTAGTATAGACCGGCCGCGGCGGCGGCGCCGTACGCGATCCCGGATCGGATCGCCCTACCGAATGCGCCGTACCCACGCGAGCTTGCCGCTCTGACGTACGGTCATGGTTCACGGGAGTCAAACTCACCCAAGTACGCGGCATCGCCGAGCCACACTGACTCCGAACTCCCGCAGCTGCCGACTGCCCGCATCGTGCCGCGGAAAAGCTTTGCATCTCAACGCGTCGCTATTCTTGTGGTCATGGTCGTTGAGTGGTACCGTGAATTCGCTTGCACAAAACGAAGGGGCGCGAAAGAATTCCATGTCGGCGATCTCCAAGTTGTTGCTGTACTCCTTCGGTCATCGCGTCGAGTCGGGTGGTTCGCGCCCCGTGCTTCTTTGGTGGAAGCTCATGCGCCGGCTCGACGTTCAATGGCGATCGAAGCGACGCATGATTATCGCCAACAAAGTCGGCCGCTTTCTGGTCAGCTGCGACGATTCGCTGGAGAAGTCGAGCCCGAACTACGAAAGCGGCCTGCACCGGTGGCTCGCATTCGACAACGATGGCCTCTTCGTCGACGTGGGGGCGAATGTCGGCTTCTACACGGTTCTCGCGATGCGCAGGTACGGCTACGAGGGAGCGGTCTGTTACGAGCCGAATCCGCGTGTCGCCCGCACGCTTGAGCTCAATCTCGCCATGAATTCGCCGCCGGTCTATCGCGTACGCTGCGTAGCGCTTTCGGAAGACGACGGTATCGCCCGCATGTCTGCATCAGTGACAGAATCCGGAAAGGGCACGATACGCGAGAATGGTGATTTCGAAGTACCCACCCGGCGCTTTGATGATGAGTTCACAGATCCTGTTAGCACAATCCGCTTCATCAAGATCGACGTCGAAGGCCATGAATACGCGGTCCTGAAAGGCATGGAGTACACGCTGCACCAGTTGGAGAGGGCGCGGGTTTTCGTCGAGATATGGTCGAGTAATCCGAATCGCGAGGCATCGATCCGGCTGCTGGAGAGTGCGGGATTCCGCTTGGTGGATCGGGTCGGGGCGAATCACCTGTTCGAAAAGGGCGCGGGCTCCGGTAACGTAGCGAAACCCGAAGCGCGTGGCAAAGATACAGCGTACGGACAGGAGCGAGCGTAGCCCGAAACTCGTAACATCGATGAGGCAAAGCTGAACCGGGACCCACGTCCGGTTCTGCTAGGGAGCGGCGGTCTTCTATCTACCCCACACCTGCAACAGCCGCCGGTCACGACCGTAGAGGTCGGGGCGGAAGCTCACGGTTCCGTCGGCCTCCACCCAGGTGGTCAGGTAGACGAAGTAGATGGGTACCGGTGTGCGCAGCACCACCGTGCTGGTGTCGGAACGCTCGATGCGCGAGCTCACGTCGATGGGGGCGTCAGAGCCATCGTGTGCCAGCAGGTATTGCGCCAGCGCAACGGGACTCTCCACCCGCACGCAGCCCGAGCTGAAGGCGCGCCCCGGGAGCACGAACAGCGGGGTTGCGGGCGTATCGTGAAGATAGATGTCGAAAGGATTGTCGAGCTCGAACTTGATGCGCCCGAGGCTGTTGTCCGGCCCGGCATCCTGGCGCAAACGGTAAGGGAAGTAATCGGTGCCCACTCCGGCGTCGGCAAGGCGCATCGGGGAGACTTCCCGGGGCTCGGCCCCGCGCACGTCGAAAACGCGAATGTGCTTGCGGGCGAGGAACTGCGGATCATTGCGCTGCTGCGGCAGGAGGTCCTCGACGGCGACCGTGCGCGGCACCGTCCAGGTGGGGTTGAAGACGATGCGCCGGATCGTACCGGCGAAGCTCGGCGTGGCGCGATAGGGGCGCCCGACGATGGCGCGCATGTGCAGGGCGGGCTTGCCGTGTTCGACAACGGCGAGCCCGGCTGCAGGCAAGTTCACCCACACATAGCGCTCTCCCAGGTTGCGAGGCAGCCAATGCCAACGCTGCAGTGCGATGGCAATCTGCCGGATGCGATCCTGCACGGGAACGTTCAGCTCGGCGCGGGTCTCTTCCTCCAGCAGTCCATCCGCAAGCAGTCCATGCCGCGTCTGGAAGTGCCGCAGCGCCGCATCGACGGCGGCATCGAAATAGTAGGGATCGGCCTGCATCTCGGCATCGTAGTCGCCCGTGATCCGCAGGTGGTTCCGCAGCGCCATGACCCGCTCGTCCCGCATGCCGGCCTGTAGCTCCGGTCCCGGAGGAATCCGCGGCCAGCCACCGGCCCTGGCGATGGTTCGATAGCGCGCGAGCACCTGCTCCAGGCGCACATAGTCGGGATGTGCCGCCCGCAGTTCGGCGGCGTCCACACCCCCGGCATGGGGAATGTGCCAATCGGGATCAGCGACCGCCGGCTGCAGGCGGGCATCGGGAAGCGCGTATTCCGAAGCCGGGGCGGCGGACTGCCGCTGCGAAAGCGCGGGCTCGATGACGTGGGTCGGCGGATCCGCGCACGTCACACGGCTGGCGAAGAGCGCACCCAGCAGCACCAGAACGGTTTGCTTGGCACGCCGCATTGTCCGCGTGAGTGGGGCGCGCCACGTACACCCGGTCAGCGCCTTCGGGCCAGGCCCAGCAGACCCACGCCGCCGAGCATCAGCCACGCGGCGGCGGGAAGCGGGACGACGGTGACGGACGTTGGAGAGAAGCCGGGAACGAAGGCGATGTTGAGCGGCGTCTGATTCGCCCAGCTGCCCAGGTTGTTCCCATCCGCCAGGCTGATGGGAGCAATGCCCGGGGTCGGGCCGGCCAGAAACGAGAACGTTCCAATCACGCCCTGGTCAGGAGTGGTATCGAAAGATATGTCGGTCAGGCCGACCGTGCGCGTGGTCTTCCCATTTTCGGAGCCTTCGACGGGCCCGGACGTGTACGGGGCGGGCAAGGTCCAGGCAGTATCGAAACCGGTGTAGCTCAACTGACTGCCATCGAAATCGATCGTGATCTCGCCCCAATAGACACCGGGATGATTCCCCGGAGCGGCGTCGGCATTCAGAACCACATCCACGGTGAAGGCCTGATTGATCCCCACCGCCTGAGACGACGGTACCAGTGAGATGCCCGGAACGCTGACCGCCTGTGCCTGCAAACCCAACAGCGCCAGCACGCCGGCGCCCAGTGCGCGTACAAGACTCCTGCTCATGCCCATGATTCTTCCTCCCCGATGCGGGAACGACGTTGCCTATCTCGCAGGCGCCGCGGTGGTGCCCGCAGTCCCCGATACCTGGTTCAGCAATCCGACGTCCTTGATGGCCGTCCCGTCCTTCAGGCGCACGTCGAGCGCATGTGCCACGGATTGATTGCCTGCCGTACCGAGCAGCACGCCCTGCACGAAGCTGGCGCTGCCGTTCACGTTGCTGCTGAACTTCGCCGGGTCGGACACGACATTCACGCCCTGCACCGCACCACCGGCGTCGAATGAAAAGTTCCTGACGTTGTTTGCCCAGTTGCCGGTCCATGTGGGCTGGGTGCCGAAATTCACGGTCATGATACCGCGCGTCGAGGGATCCACGGACATGGGGCCTGCAAAAGACGCGCTGATCCCGTTGCCGGTACCGTTCAGCGCATCCAGTGTGGCCTGGGAGCTGGCGATGCCCCACGCATAGGCACCGGAACGGGTGTTGGTAAGATCGGGCGCAACGTAGTTGCCATGTTTCCAGATGTCTGCCGACTTGACGATGTTGCCGTCGGCATCGCGATACACGCGGGCAATGATCTTGGATTCCTGGTCCCCGACGGTCACCTCCGAGCGCACGTTTTCCTGGCCCAGCGGGTTGACGTTGAACGCCGGCACCATGCCCGGATTGGAAACGATGGGATCACTGCCACCCGCATCGACGACGAAATCCGTCACTCCCGGATTCATGTCGAAGCGCGTCACACGCGTCTGGTCTGCATCGGCGCGGGTCGTGGTGCCCGGCACCACGGTCGCGAACCCGCAGGGCTGGCCGGGCGCGCAAGCACCCAGGGGCGGCGGCGGCCCGGGCGGATTCACCACACTGCGATCGAACGGCTCGGCAAGCTCGGGGTAGATCCGCGGATCATCGATGGCGGCAACCCTGATGGGCGCGCTCCCCGCGGCGGCGGGTGCGAGGCTGGCCCATGGGCCCCAGCAGTGCACCGAGTCGGCGGCGCCGGGACCGGCGCATGGATCTGCGGCAGCCGTCCGCCGGCCCGCGGCGGGCTTGACATTGGGCACCGGCGTGGCCTTGCCCTTGGCGCTCAGCAGGTCGCGGCAGGCGTCCACCAGCGCCTTCGGGACGGACTTGGGGTCCGCCGCCCAGCGCTTGAGGATTTCCACACAATCGCGTGAGGTGAGGGCCAGGCCGGCCGGGTAGGCGTTGAAACTCAGGGAGCCGCACAACAGTGCGGCGAACACGCGTGCATACTTCATGGGTACCGATCCCCCGACTCCGTGCTTTTTTTAGGCTTCGGCCCCGGCCAGGCGCGGCGCCCGGCCGGAGCACACACTTGCCGCCTACTATACGCCAGCTGGGAGGCGGATGACCTCAAATAAATGCGGTTTTTTCGGCAGGATCGGGTTCCCGACGGGGCCCGGTGCTCCCGGCGGGGCGCACGCCCGGCATTTCCGCACCACCGGCAGGGGCTCAGAAGGTGCGGGACAGGCCCAGGTTGATCTGGTGGCGGTCGTAGTCGTAGATCGGGACGTTGGAGTCGTTGCGGGTGTAGATCCAGTTCCCCACCAGGGACCAGCCGATCAGCGGACCAGCGCCGATGTCGTGCTGAAAACCCAGGGTGGAGCGGAATTCGTCGTCGTCGCGCGCATAGTTGAACACCGGCTCAGGACCCTCGAAAAGATAACGCCGGTATTCGGCGCGCGCATAGACCGTGCCCAGTTGCCCTGCGGGTGCCACGACGCCGGCGAACACTTCGGGACCGTGATGGCCGAAGCGATCGTCGTCGGCAGAAAAATCGCTGTAACCGATCCCGCCCTGGACCGCGATCCCCTCCTTCCCAAAGGAATGGCCGAGCAGCACGTCGGCCGACCTGTACCAGCCGTCTCGACCGTTGTCGGCATCCTGCCAGTAATGACGGCGGGTCACCGCCCCGTCCAGCGTGAGATCGGTATTCTCGGCAACCTGCCAGGTCACGGTGGGATTGAGCGTGCCGAACAGTGCCAGGCTCTCGTTGCCCAGCCAGATCTGATCACCCTGCAGTCCGACGGATGCCCGCCACTGCCCCGGCACCACCCATGCCGGCCCGGTGCGCAGCGTGAGCACGCCCAGACTGTAGTCGTTCTCGCTGAGATACTGCCGGTAATAAAAATCGGCAGCGCTCTGCCACAGGAAAAAGCCCTTGTGCTCGCCGAGCTCGAAGCGCTTCCCCGGGTTGTAGGTGTGGGCGATGCCCGGATTCACCACCACCGCAAAATCGCCGCGCTGCTTGGAACCCGGGGTCAGCAGAAACAAGCTGCCGGAGATGTCGATGACGTCGCGGTCGGGACCGACGTTGACATTGGAATCGTAGAGGCCGCCCACATAGAGCGATGGCGTCCACTGGTGGCGCTGGTCGATGCGTTTCTGGTCCTCATCGATCTGCGCCAGGAATGCCAGCACCGTGGTGCGCACCGAGGGCGGCGTATTGGGATCGTCCAGGACCCGTTGCGCCTCGCTCCGCGCCTGGTCGTAGTCGTAGGCGAGATAGTAGACGCGTGCCAGCTCCAGGCGGGCGCGGTGCAGCTGCGGATTCTTTCTCAGAATATCGAGCAAGGCCTCGCGCGCCGTGCGCAGGCGATGCTGGTCCATCGCCTTCATCGCGGCGTCGAACTGCTCCTGCAGCTCGTCGGCATGCACATGTCCGATCAGCAGCAACCCCAACAGCACCAGTCGGCAGGCGCGACACCACTCGTGCAAATGCCAGGACTTGACCATCGGCCGTTATCCTTGACTCGTGTACATGACCCGGCTATGGTTAGCCACGCTTTTCGTGAGGCGCTGATTCTAAAGGACGTCCGATTCCCACTCAATCAAATAACCACGGAATCGCGCGTCGTGGCCGCAAACTCCCCGGTTGTCCGCATACTCCTCGGTTGTCTGATTGTCCTGCTGTCGGTGCCGGTCCGCGCCGCCCACTTCCCTCCCGATCTGTTCGGCTTCAAGCAATCCGAGCAACCGGATATCGGCGTTTTCCCGCAGTGGGTGCGTGTGCTCGAACGCCAGGTCAAGGACGTCGAGGGTGACGGCAACTGCCGCGAGCGACATTTCAATCGCTGTCACCTCAAGGCGTGGCTCTCCTTCCTCGATTCAATCCGCACGCTGCCGCCGCAACGCCAGCTCGAGGAAGTGAATCGCTACGCCAACGAGAAGGATTACGTCCTCGACATCGACAACTACGGCGTGGAGGACTACTGGGCCATTCCCCGCGAGTTTCTGTCGCGTGGCGGAGACTGCGAAGACTACGCAATCACAAAATTCTTCTCGCTACGCTGGCTGGGGTGGCCCGAAGAGGTGCTGCGCATCATCGTGCTGCAGGACACCAACCTGCGCATTCCGCACGCGGTGCTGGGAGTCGGCGAGGACGATGACATCATGATCCTCGACAACCAGATCAGCGATGTCGTCTCGCACCACGCCATCGTGCATTACGCGCCGGTCTATTCCGTCAACGAATCCCACTGGTGGCTGCACGTTCCGAACCGACCGTGAACGAACGGACCGACGTCTCCCATGCGCGCTCGCTGGCCGCGGGCCTCGTTGCACTGCTGGTGCTGGTCGCGGCCGGCGCCTGGCTCATTGGCCGTTACATCGACAACGAACGGGAGCGCGATCTGCAGCAATGGGAGTCGCGCATCGGTCTCGTCGCCGACACCCGGGTCGACGCCATCGAAGGCTGGATCAAGGAAAGACTCGACGACCTGCAGGAGCTGGCCGACAACGCCTCGCTGCAGCTGTATCTGTGGCAGACCGTGCAGGCGCGCGATGCGGCCACGAACACCGAGCCCGCGCAGCTCGAATATCTGCGCAACCTTATCCTGGCCGCTGCAGACCGCTACGGCTATGCAGCCGCCGCCAGCACCCGCATCCCGGCGAACGTGCCACAGCAGCAGCCTACCGGGCTCGCGCTGCTCGACGTGCAGCTGCGCCCGGTGGCATCGACCGCAGGATTTCCGGTGCTGGTCGACGCCTGCCGCAACGCGGTGCAGCAGGCACTGAACGACGGAAAACCGCAAGTCGGCAGGTTGCACCTCGACGAACAGGATCGTGCCGTGCTGGCCCTGGTCGTTCCCGTATTCCCCGTGCTGGGCGCGGACGGCAATCGCGCGCGCAAGGCCATCGGAGCCGTGCTCGGTATCCGCAGCGCCGACCAGGAGCTGTTCCCCCTGCTGCGACGCGGCGCCTCCTTCGCCGAGGACAACGAGGCGCTGCTGCTCGAGCGGCGCGACGACCACGTCGTCTATCTCTCCCCGACGGCGGACGGTGAGCTCGCCACGCGCCGCAGCATACCGCTGGCACGCGCGCAGCTCGCTGCCGCGGCGGCGCTGCGCGCGCCGAATGGCTTCGGTCGCTATCACAACTACCGGGGCAGGGAAGTGCTCCAGGCAAGCCGACCGGTGGCCGGAGTGCCGTGGATAGTGGCCGAACAGGTTGATGCGCGCCAGGCGCTACAGGCCTCCGATGCCCGGCGGCGATTTCTCACCGTTTCCCTGTCGCTCCTGCTGCTGCTGGTGGCGGCACTGACCATCGCTGCCTGGCGTCACGGCAGCAGCGTGCGCGCCCGCCAGCAGGCGCGCACGCTGCACGAGCAGGCACAACGTCTGCAGCAGCAGACGGAGCTGCTGCATGGCATCACGGACAACATCGAGGCGCTGACCCTGCTGCTGAACGAAAAGCAGGAGATCCTGTTCGCCAATCAGGCAACCGGCACCGCACTGGGTTGCAGAGCACACGACCTGCTCGGGAGGCAGCTGGCCGCGGCGCTGGGACCGGCGAACGGGCGGGAGCTGCAACCCGGCCTGCAGGCGGCGCAGCAGTCGCGTGAGCCAGGCCGCGCCGTCGTACAGCTTTCACTCGGCGAGCGGCGCCGCGCGTATCAGGCGGGGTGCATTCCGATCGCGCATGTCGGCCCGCACGTGCAGCCTGTGCTGCTGGTGCTCGAGGACATCACCGCGTTGCAGACGGCGCAGAAAAGGCATGCCGATCTGCTGCGCAAGCTGATCGCGACGCTGGTGCATGCGATGGATCTGCACGACCCCTACTCCGCCCATCATTCCTCACGCATGACCGAGGTAGCCAATGCCATCGGCCGCGAGCTGCGTCTGAGCGCCTCCGACCGCCGCACCCTGGACATGGCCGCCACACTGGCCAATATCGGCAAGGTCCGCATCCCGCGCGAAGTGCTCACCAAGGGCGAGCCGCTGACCGTAGCGGAGCAGGAGCTGGTGCGCAGGCACGTACAGTTCGGGGTGGCGCTGCTGGAAGACCTGCAATTCGAAGGCCCGGTGCTCGACACCATCGCGCAGAAGCAGGAGCATCTGGACGGAAGCGGCTATCCGCAAGGACGCAACGCCGAGCAGATGACCATCACCGGGAAGATCCTCTCGCTCGCCAACGCCTTCGTCGCCCTGGTGAGTCCGCGTGCCTACCGCGATGCGGTGCCGGTGCGCACGGCCCTCGATCGGCTCATGGCCGAAGCCGGCGTCAAGTACGACCGCCACGCCCTGGCCGCACTGTACCATCTCGCCGAGAACCGCGAAGACTGGTCACAGTGGCGTGAGCCATAGGCGCGAGGTCCGCGCGCTGCGATCAGCCGCCGGACGGATCGGTGGTAACCGTTTTCTCCGCCGCCGGCTCTTCATAGGGTGTGCCGCGCACCCGCGACTCATAGTACACGGCGCATTGGCGCAGGAACTCCTCGCGCACCGGCAACGACTCGTGCGGATAGCCGGACGCCTCGGACACCGTGCGCCACAGCGCGACATCGTTCAGCCAGCAGAGCTCGTGACCCTTCTTGCCCATGTGCTCGCGGATCGCAGCGCGCAATCGCGCCACCTCGCAGGCGAGCATGCGAATGGATGGATCTTCACTCTGCACCAGACGCGCCACTTCGGCATCGGCAATGGTCGGTTGGCTCATTCGCGTTTTCTCCTCCACTGGACCCAAGGAGGTGTCACCCTTCCCGCCGCCGCTTGCCGCGCCCCGTGGGGCTCCCGGGATTGATCCCCCGCGGCGGTCGACCTGCAAGCTTCCCGCGCCCGGGCACGACGGGGGGATCACGCGGCAGTCCGGTATGCTGTGTGCGCATCGGTTGCTCGGTCGGAACGCGCTTGCGCCGTACACCTGCGGATTGGCCGCCGGCGCAGGCAGGCTGATATGCCGGAACCAGCTGGTGCCTGCGGCTGCCGATGAGGTCGGTGCGGCCCATGCGCGTCAGCGCCTCGCGCAGCAGCGGCCAGTTCTCCGGGTCGTGGTAACGCAGGAAAGCCTTGTGCAGGCGCCGTGCGCGCAATCCCCTGGGCACGGCGACCTGCTCACTGTCGCGGCGCACGGCGCGCAACGGATTCTTTCCGCTGTGGTACATGGCAGTGGCGAGCGCCATGGGCGATGGCAGGAAGGCCTGCACCTGGTCTGCACGGAATCCGTTGCGCTTCAGCCACAGCGCGAGCTCGAGCATGTCCTCGTCCGTGGTGCCCGGATGCGCGGCGATGAAGTACGGAATCAGGTACTGCTCCTTGCCCGCGGCGCGCGAGTAGCGCTCGAAGAGCGCCTTGAAGCGCTCATAGGCAGCCACGCCCGGCTTCATCATTTTGCCGAGCGGGCCTTCCTCGGTGTGCTCCGGCGCGATCTTCAGATAGCCGCCGACATGATGGGTGACCAGCTCGCGCACATAGGCGGGCGAGCGCACCGCAAGGTCGTAGCGCAGGCCCGAGGCGATCACCACCTTCTTCACGCCCGCCACCTCCCGGGCGCGACGGTAGAGTGCGATCAGCGCCGAATGATCGGTGTTGAGGTTGTTGCAGATGCCCGGATACACGCAGGACAGACGCCGGCAGGCGGACTCGATCTCGGGGCTGCGGCACGCCAGCCGGTACATGTTCGCCGTCGGTCCGCCCAGGTCGGAAATCACGCCGGTAAAACCGGGAACGCCGTCGCGGATGGTCTCGATCTCCCGGATTACCGAGTCTTCGGAACGACTCTGGATGATGCGGCCTTCGTGCTCTGTGATGGAGCAGAAAGTGCACCCGCCGAAGCAGCCGCGCTGGATGGTGACTGAGAAGCGGATCATCTCGTAGGCCGGAATGCGCGTCCCGCCATAGGCCGGATGCGGCTGGCGGGTGTAGGGCAGCTCGTAGAGCGCATCCATCTCGCGGGTGGTGAGCGGGATCGGCGGCGGATTCAGCCACACGTCGCGCGCGCCGTGGCGCTGCACCAGCGCGCGGGCGTTGCCGGGATTGGTCTCCAGATGCAGCACCCGCGAGGCGTGTGCATAGAGCACCGGATCGGCTTTCACCACCTCGTAGGCGGGCAGCCGAATCACGCTGCGCTCGCGAGCCGCGGCGCGCCCGCGAGGGTGAAACTGCATCGGCCGGCCCTCACTCCCCGGCGATGGCCGGTCGGCACAGGGCGCGCCCGCGGCCTGGGCCAAGGCATAGGGATCCGGGTGAACATCCACACGACCGGGCCGGTCGATCCGATCGGAGGCGACCTCCTGCCAGTCCCCGGGAACCCCGTCGCATGCGTAGGCCGTTCCGCGTATGTCGCCCAGGGCGCTCATGGGCTCGCCGGCCGCCAGGCGATGGGCGATCTCGACAATCTGGCGCTCCGCATTGCCGTACACCAGCAGATCCGCACGGCTGTCGAGCAGCACCGAGCGGCGCACGGTGTCGGACCAGTAGTCGTAGTGGGCGATGCGCCGCAGGCTGGCCTCGATGCCACCGATCACCACCGCGGCGTCGGACCAGGCCTCGCGGACGCGCTGCGCATAGACGATCACCGAACGGTCGGGACGTCGACCGCCCTCCCCACCAGGCGTGTAGGCGTCGTCGCCGCGCCGGCGCCGGTCGGCCGTGTAGCGATTCACCATGGAATCCATGTTGCCGGCGGTGATGCCGAAGAACAGATTGGGCCGGCCGAGGGCACGAAACGCTTCGCTCGAGCGCCAGTCGGGCTGTGCAATGATGCCGACCCGAAAGCCCTGCGCTTCCAGCAGCCGCCCGATGAGCGCCATGCCGAAGCTTGGGTGATCGACATAGGCATCGCCGGTCACCAGCACTACGTCGCAGCTGTCCCAGCCGAGCGTGTCCATCTCGGCGCGCGACATGGGCAGCACGGGCGCGACGCCGAAGCGCTGTGCCCAATACCTGCGGTAGGAAAAGAGGTCCGGCGCGTTGCGCATGACACCAAGGGTCGGCGGCCGCCGGAGCCGGCCGCCCGCGTCAGCCGCCGGCGCGCGCGGCTTCTTCGAGCGCCGACGCTTGCGTGGTCTCGGCGGTCGGTGCGCGCAACAGCAGCACCGGAACCGTGGACAGCCGCATGACTCCCTCGGCAACACTGCCCATCAGCAGATATTCCAGACCACGGCGTCCGTGGGTTGCGATCACCACCAGATCGGCCGACCACTCGCGCGCGTGATTGGCGATGACCGCAGCGACGCGGTGACCGCGAGTGTGCAGTTCCACCAGCCGGGTTTCGGCGGTCAACCCCTCCGAACAGACGTGGTCGAGGGTCTCGCGCAGCAGCTGTTCACTCGATTCGCGCAACGCCTTGCGGATGCTCTCGACCTGCTTGGACCCGAGGCAGCACGGCACCGGCGTGCCGTCGCAGACGTGCAGCAGACACAGCGTGGCACCGCGGTCACCGGCGATCCGGATCGCCTCGCGCAGTGCGTGGCGACAGACGAGGCTGTCGTCGACGGGGACCAGAATGCGTTGGTACATACCGGCGATGCTCATATGGACGGGGACATACAGTATACCGGTTCGGCCCGCGCACGGCAGCAGGCGCGACGGGTCATGACGATTCGGCGTAGATCATCTTGCGGGTCATGCCGCCGTCCACAACCAGGTTCTGGCCGCTTGCTGGCACTGCAGGCCTCGGTGTCGGCTTCGGATTGCAGGGCCCGCGTGGATGGGATCGTCGACCGCGATGACACGGCAGCGCTCATCGCGCCACAGCACCGCTTCCGGCTGCGCACGGCACAGTGTGCAGCGTGGAGCATCGTTCAACGCAGGCGTCCCGGGCGGACCACGCTCTCTCCGGGCGCGATCTGCAGGAGCTCCTGCTCGGAGAGCACGGCGGCTTTCAGCTTCTGCCATGCCTGGAGATAGGATTCCGGTACCACGCCGTTGCCGATGACCGCGGCCAGGTCCCGGTCCAGGTCATCGAGCATCGACACGCCTTCCGGGACGCCCCTGGGGAAATGGCCGTCGCTGGTAAACACCACCCGTCCGATGACCGGAAGGTCGGGCACCAGCATCTTCACCGCCTGGACGCGCGAGCGGTTCTCCGGCAGGGGATTGATGAACCGGTAGCTCCCGGATCGCACCATCTGCGTCCAGGTTTGCATCTTCTCGCCACCGAACAGCGTGCCCTTGAAGTTGCGGATGTCGAGCACCAGCACGCCGCCGCGAGTCAACACCACATGATCCAGATGTATCGCGCCGCCGACGCCGTCGGGGATGAGTACGCCATGCAGCTGCGGGCGGCCAAGGCCCCGGAGCGTCTGGCGGATGCGGCCCCGCTGCGCGGTACGCATCCGGTAGGTTACCAGCAAAGCGGCCAAAGCCACGCCGGCCGCGAGCGCCGCGATCCAGATCGCGCGTTCCGGGTGCGCCATCAGGGCCTGCAAAAAGTCCATATCGTTTCGGTTGGAAGGTGATCCTCGGCGGCACCCACGGTCTGGTGGCCTGGCGGGGCGCAGGGTTGGATGATACTGGAAGATGCCCGCGCGATCCTGCACGTCGCGCGTGCCTGCGACGCGGCTCGCAGCCGCGGCAACCCGCACGTACCGGCACGCCCCGACTGACGCACACCGGACCGTGATCGGAGAGCGCCGTGGCGGCCCTGCCGACAAAATTCCGCCGCCAATCGAAATCATTCCCTATGGTGAGAACGACAAGACATTGTAGCGGAATCACAATACTGAATTGGCGCGCATATTGCTGAACCTCCAGTCAGGCCGCGGCAGACGAGCGATGGCGATTCCCGCACAGATCCGGACCTTTCTCGAGCGCACGGGAGTGCCCTACGAAGTGCTGCCCTATGCGGGCGGCTCGTCGTTGTGCAAGCGCGCCACCTTGGCCGGCGTTGCCTGGGATCAGGTGGCACGTGCGGTGCCGTTTCACGACGCAGACGGACTGGTGTCGGCGGTGGTTCCCGCGTGCCATCTACTCGATGTGCTGCAGCTGCGCGCCGTGGCGCGTCGCGATCTGGAGCCCGCCCGCCCCGAGCACTTCGCGGACAAATTCCCGGACTGCGCCGCGGCCCTGCACCCGGTGCTGGCAGGTGCCTACGGTGTCGGCCAGGTGGTCGACGATGCACTCGCGGCCAGCGAGTACGTCGTACTCGAAGCCGGCGACGGTCAGAACCTGCTGCGCCTGCCCGGCCCGGCGTTGTGGGGCTTGTGGAAGGACCAGCCCCATGGCAGCTTCTCACGCGCACCGGGATGGGCAGATGAAGCCGGAGACATCGAAGCCGACGTACCGGGTGCGCCAATGCGCGCCAACGCGCCCACCGCGCGACGCATCAAGCGCCAGATCGAGGAGTTCCATGAGCTGCCGGCGATGCCTGCAACGGCGGGACGCATTCTACAGCTCTATGGCGATCCCGACGCGGATGCACGCGATCTCGCCGCCGTCGTGGAAGTGGACCCGAGTCTGGCGGCGCAGGTGATCCGTTACGCGAGCTCGCCCTACTACGGCTACAAGGGTCGCGTAACCTCCATACACGAAGCCATCTCACGCGTGCTCGGTTTCGACATGGTGCTCAATCTGGCGATGGGGATCGCCATCGGCAAATCATTCCGCGTACCGGCCAAGGGACCGCTGGGCCTGCGGGCCTTCTGGAAACACGCGGTGTACTGCGCGACCCTCACCGAGCGCCTTGCACGCGCACTGCCACGGCAGATCCGTCCGCGCACCGGTCGCGCCTATCTTGCAGGCCTGCTGCACAACCTCGGGCGCCTGTTGCTGTGCCATGTATTTCCGGCCGAATGCGGGTTGCTCAGCCGTTATCTGCTCGCCAATCCCGAGCTACCGGTGATTGAAATCGAACGTCACGTAGTCGGCGTCGGCCACGAGCGGATCGGCGGCTGGCTGATGCAGATCTGGGGAATGCCCGAAGAGCTCTGCGTGGCCGTGCGCTGGCACCATGATGAGAATTACTGGGGCAAGCACGCGCTGTACTCTCAACTGGTGCTGGTGGCCAACCGCCTGCTGAAAACTCATGGCATCGGCGACAGCGAAGACGATGGCCTTCCGGCGGCAGTGCTCGAAATCATGGAGCTCGACGACGAGCAGGCGCTGGCGGTGAGCGAGCGAGTACTGAAGAATTGCGAGCACCTCGACGACCTGGCGACGCAGCTCACCGCCTGAGCGCACTACGGCGGCTCAGTCGCTCTGGACCCACAGTGGCACGAAACGCGCGGCCTCGCGAATCTCACGGTCTCGCAGCTCGTAGTCCGGCTGATGGCGCTTGACGAGTGCCCAATAGCGCGCCGAGTGGTTGAGGTGCACGGTGTGGCACAGCTCGTGGACAAACAGATAGCGTACCTGCGCGCGCGGCAGGAACAGCAGCGCGCGATTGATGCTGATGGCCTTGCGACTGGAGCAGCTTCCCCAGCGCGTCTTCTGTCCGCGTACCATCACGCGATCGAAGGGCAGGCGGAGCTCGATACTCAACCGGTGCAGCCAGGGAACCAGGTGCGCGCGCGCCTGCTGCGAGATCCAGGCGCGCAGCACTTCCTTGCAGGTGGCGATGTCGTCCACCGCACCCCGCACCAGCAGCTCTCCGGTCCGCTCTTCGATGGCCTCGACATGATCCGTGCCGATCTTGCGGTAGGCGACCCGCCACTCCTCATCCACCGCGCGTAGCGAAATGGACTTCGGCAGCACGGCGCACAGCGCCGGATCGTGCTGGCGTTGCTCGTCCAGCCGCGTGAGGGTCTTCTTCAGCCATTGGGCATGCTTGCGGACGAAGCCATGAACATTGCGCTGATCTGCGGCGCGCGGAATCACCACTTCCACCCGACCCAGCGGCGACACTTTGAGATGCATGGTCTTGGCGCGCTTGCTCACGCGCACCGCGTATTCGGGCAGCTCCTCGAGAGGTGGTCGGGCGGCTCGCAGCTTGTTCATGGGGAGCGGTTCAGCCAGCTGGAATGGTGCCTATAAGCTAGCATACGGAGGGCCCCGCGGGCCGCTTCGGTGGACGGATGCGCTGCCCACAGAGACCGGGCCCGCTTTCTAGCGAGCGCCATAAATATTTGTTAACACACGCATATTGATGAGTCTGCGACGCGACCGGGACGGCCTTCTGCGAGGCTGCGCCGGCGGATCGATTGTTGATCGGTACGCTAGGATATTCTAAACTGCTATCCCCGCCGGACCAGCGCTTGGCAAGTGCAACAGGCGCATGAGGATTTCAGATGTCAAGTGAATCGACCGGGGGTGTGTACCTGGCCCGGGAGGCACGCGCGCTGCCCCACCGGGTGGTGTTGATCAATCCCTATGAGCTGGGTCGCCAGTCCTTTGCCCTGGCCGAACCGGCGGCCTGGCTGAGGGCGGCGGGCTTCGAGGTGAGCTGCCTCGACCTGACCCTCCAACGCCTGGATGCGCCGGCGCTGTCCGGGGCCGACCTGGTGGCAGTGCATGTGGGCATGCATACCGCCACCCGGATTGCGGTGGCGGCCCTGCCGCGCATCCGCGCCGCGGCACCCGATGCGGTGCTGTGCGTCTACGGCCTGTATGCGCCCATGAACGAAACCCTGTTCCGTGAGCTCGGTGTCGCCGTGGTGCTCGGCGGTGAGTTCGAACCCGGCCTGCTGTCGCTGGCCCAACGGGTACGCAGCGGGGATTCAGCTGCCCAGCACGAGCCGGTCGTGCAGCGCGACAAGATCGCGTTCGTTCTGCCCGATCGCTCGGAGCTGCCGCCGCTTGGGCGTTATGCCCATCTGCAACTTCCCGGCGGCGGGACGCGGATTGCCGGCTTCGCCGATGCCAGCCGCGGCTGCAAGCACCTGTGTCGCCATTGCCCGGTGGTACCGGTCTACGAAGGGCGCTTTCGCATTGTCCCGGCGGACATTGTGCTCGGCGACATCGACCAGCAGGTCGAGGCGGGCGCACAGCACATTTCCTTCGGCGATCCGGATTTCCTCAATGGTCCCACCCACGCCCTGCGCGTGGTGGAAGGCTTGCATGCGCGTCATCCGCAGCTTACCTACGACGTCACCATCAAGATCGAGCACCTGTTGCAGCACGCGGCGCTGCTTGCGAATCTGCGCGCCACGGGCTGCGTGTTCATCACCAGCGCCGTCGAATCGGTGGACGACCGGGTCCTCGCCTATCTGGACAAGGGACACAGCGGCGCGGACTTCGACCGCGCGGTGGCTCTGCTGCGCGAGACGGGCATCGCGCTGGCACCCACGTTCGTCGCGTTTACACCGTGGACCACCCTCGAAGGCTACCTGCAGCTGTTGCGACGCCTGGTCGATCTGCGACTGGTGGAGAGCGTGCCGCCGGTGCAGCTGAGCATTCGCCTGCTGGTGCCGGAAGGTTCCTATCTGCTGCGGCTGCCGGAGCTCGCCACCCAGCTGGGGCCCTTCGACCGCCATTCTCTCGGCTATCCCTGGGTGCATGAGGACCCGCGCGTCGACGCGCTGCAGCAGGCAATTCACGTACGGCTGCAGTGCGCCGAAACCGAGGGCCTGTCGCGGCGTGCGACCTTCGAAACGATCTGGCGCCTGGCACACCAGGCGGCCGGCATGGGGACGCCGGCATTGCCGCGCGACCTGGGCACGCCGATCCCCAGGCTCTCGGAGCCGTGGTATTGCTGCGCCGAGCCGACCGACGGACAGCTGCAGGGCTTCTGACAGGGGTTGCGCATGAACGATACGCGCTACATCTACGAGGCGACCGCGGAAAACTTCCAGTCCCTGGTGCTGGAGAACTCGCGAAAGGGTCCGGTACTGGTGAACTACTGGGCGCCCTGGGCGGGTCCCTGCCTGAAGCTCTGGCCCGTGCTGGCGAAGCTTGCCGAGGAGTACTGCGGAAAGTTTCTGCTGGTGAACCTGAACACCGACCAGCAGAGGCAGCTCGCCCGAGACCAGGGCGTGAACAGCCTGCCGACGCTCAAGGTATACCGCCACCAGAAGGTGGTGGACGAGGTGCATGGCGCAGAGTCCGAGGCGCGCCTGCGGCAGCTCATCGATCGATACGTCGGGCGCCCTTCGGACGTCCAGCTCGGCACTGCCGTGCGGCTGCACCAGGAGGGACAGCTCGCAGCCGCCTACGCACTCCTGGACGAGGCGGGCGCGGCGGAGCCGGCCAACGCCCGCATCGCCATCACCCATGCGAAGCTGCTGATGCGCGACGGCGACACCATCGAGGCAGCCGAGCGCCTGCGCGCACTGCCCAGCACCGCCCGTGAGGATCCTTCGGTGGCAATCCTCATGGCGCACCTGGGCTTCATCAACGAAGCCCGACAGGCGCCCGATGCCACCGAGCTCGAACAAGCTCTGGAACGCGATCCCGCCGACCTCGGCGTGCGTTATCAGCTGAGCGCGCTGAGACTGTTGAGCGACGATTACGAGGGCGCCATGGACGAGCTGCTGGAAATCGTGAGACGCGATCGATTCTTCCGCGACGAGGTCGGACGCAAGGGCCTGATGGCCATTTTCGCCCTGCTCGGCGAGAACGATGCGCGCGTACGTCGCTACCGCGCCGCACTGCTCGGAACCATCCACTGACGGCGAACGGGAGCGCGCGCCGTACCATCGATTGTGCCTGCGCCCGGCTGGTCAGGCGTGAAGGCGCTGCGAAGCGCTATGCATGCGGGGCAGACGCCTGGCCCGGAAATCTCGCCAGCGGGTTAGCGCAGCCGCAGCGCGTGGGCGATGGGTTTCGGACAATCGAGCTCGAGTTGCTCGGCACGCTTGCGCAACGCCTGGGCAAGGATCTGCAGGCAGGCGATGCGTGCGAAGTGTTTGTCGTTGGCGGGGATGATGTGCCAGCGCGAGTACTTGGTGTCGGTCTTGGAGAACATCTCCTCGGCGGCGGCGACGTACTGGTCCCACTTGCCGCGGTTGCGCCAGTCCTCGTCGGTCATCTTCCAGGCCTTGAAGGGATTGGCGAGGCGCGCCTCGAAGCGCCGCAGCTGCTCGTCGGCATCGACGTGGAACCAGTACTTGACCAGCACCACGCCACTTTCGATGAGCGTGCGCTCCAGGTCGTTGATCTCTGCGTAGGCGCGTTTCCATTGCTGCACCGACACCAGCTGCTCGACACGCTCGACCAGCACTCTTCCGTACCACGATCGGTCGAAGATCACCAGCTCGCCCGGCGGGGGCACCTTCACCCAGAAGCGGTACAGATAGTGTCGCTCCTGCTCCCATGGCTCGGGCGGACCGATGCGAAACACCTTGTAACCGCGCGGGTCGAGCGCTTCGACCATACGCCGGATGGAGCCTCCCTTGCCGGCTGCGTCCATGCCTTCAAAGTTGATCATGGCGCGCACGCCGCCGCGCATGGCGCACTGCTGCAGACTGAGCAGCTCCAGCTGCCAGTCCTTGATCAGGTCGCTGTACTTTTGTTTACCAAGACGGCGTTCCAGATTGAGCTTTGCAAGACGTGACACACTGTGATCCCCGGCTGGAAGCGGCCTGTGCTTCGAAGGCCGGCGCAGGCGCATTGTTCTGGTCTGGTTCGGCACACTGTCCCGAGCGATTGTATATACTGCGCGAGTCGAGCCGCAACCAGCGCGGGCGCGCACCCGGAGTGCCGGAACAGGGACGCAGTCCGAGGCGCGGCCCGCCGCTATCGTGGCACCGAAACGGACGATTCCGATGGGTGAACACTTCCTCAGCAGGCTGTTCGCACCGCGCTCGGTCGCGGTGTTCGGAGCCAGCGAGCGCCCGGATGCACCGGGCACCGTGCTGCTGCGCAACCTGCGCGAGTCTTCTTTCGCGGGCGGGTTATTTGCGATCAACCCCGAGTACCAAAGCGTTCAGGGACTGCCCTGTCATGCCTCGCTCGCGGACATTGTGGAGCCCATCGACCTGGCAGTGATCGCCACGCCCGCGGCGGCCGTGCCGCAGATCATCAACGACTGCGGAGAGCATGGGGTACGCGCGGCGCTCGTGGTGTCGGCAGGGTTTCGCGACGCAGGGCCGAACGGCGCTGCCCTGGAGCAGGAGGCCCTCGCCAACGCGCGCCGACACGGGCTGAGATTTCTCGGCCCGAACTGTCTCGGTTTGATGCGCCCGGCGACCGGACTCAACGCGACGGTTCACCGCGGCGGTACCAACGCCGGCAATCTCGCCCTGGTGTCGCAGTCCGGCGCGCTGTCGGCGGCCATCCTCGACTGGGCACAGGCCAATGACGTGGGCTTCTCCACCGCGCTGTCCATGGGCACATCGGCCGACCTGGATTTCGGCGACGTGCTGGACTACCTGGTTTCCGACCCCACCACCCACAGCATCCTGCTCTATGTAGAAACCATCCGCCACGCCCGCAGCTTCATGAGCGCGCTGCGCGCTGCTGCACGCGTCAAGCCCGTCATCGTCCTGCGTGTCGGCCGCCACGGCGGAGCGTCGCGCGTGGCGCAACAGACTGGTGCGGTGACCGGGCGCGACGACGTGTTCGCGGCCGCCCTGCGGCGCGCAGGCGTGGTGCGCGCCATGACCATCGACCAGCTGTTCGCGGCCGCCAAGACGCTCGCCGGGCGTTATCGTGCCTGCGGCGAGCGGCTGGCGATCGTCACCAACGGCGGCGGACCCGGGTTGATGGCCGCCGATCGCGCCGCCGACATCGGCATACCGCTCGCGGTGCGCTCCGACGCCACCTCTTCGGAAACGGGCAATCGCATCGACAATCCTCTCGACCTGGGAGGCAACGCCAGCGCCGCACACTATCGGGACGCGGTGGCGGCGGCACTACAGGATGGAGATGTCGATGCGGTGCTGGTGATCCTCACGCCGCAGGCCTTGAGCGAACCCGTGGCGGTGGCCGATGCGTTGTGCAGCCTGGCCGAGCACTCGGAGAAGCCGCTGCTCGCCTGCTGGATGGGGGGGCCGCAGGTGGAGGAGGCGCGTGTCCACCTCGGACATGCGCGCATTCCCAGCGTCGACACGCCGGAAGCCGCGGTCGAGGCGTTCTCATATCTGACCGCCTATTACCAGAACCAGACGCTGCTGCTGCAGACGCCCGGGCCGCTCGCCCATCATGAGCCGCCGGACATGGACGGCGCCCGCATGATCATCGAGAACGCGCTCGCCGAGCATCGCAACACCCTCGGCGAAATGGAGTCCAAGGCACTGCTGCGCGCGTTTCAGATTCCGGTGGCGCAGGCGGTGCTGGCACGCTCGGCGACCGAAGCCCTGGTGCTCGCCGAGGAACTGGGGTTCCCGGTGGCGCTCAAGATCTCCTCGCCCGACATCATTCACAAATGGGATGCCGGTGGCGTGCGCCTCAACCTGAACAATGCACCGGCGGTGCGCAGCGCCTATCAGGATCTCCTCACGCAGGTGCACGCGAGCAGGCCCGCGGCACGCATCGACGGCGTGGTGGTCGAGCCCATGTGCGTGAAACCGAACGGCCGCGAGCTGATCGTGGGCATGAACATGAACGCCGTATTCGGCCCGGTGATCACCTTCGGCGCAGGCGGCATCGCCGTCGAGGCACTGGGCGATCGCGCCGTGGCACTTCCGCCGCTCAACGCCTACCTGGCCGGCAACCTCATCGGCGGAACGCGCATTGCGTGCATGTTGAAGGCCTTCCGGCACATGCCACCCGTGGACATGGAGGCATTGGAAAGCCTGCTGCTGCGGGTTTCGGAAATGACCTGCGAGCTGCCCTGGCTGCAGGAAATGGACGTCAACCTCATCATCGACGATCGCGGCGCGCTGGCCGTCGACGCGCGGGTCCTGGTCGAGGCCCGCTCTCCCACCGCTGACCGCTACGCGCGCATGGCCATCCATCCCTACCCCTCCCAGCTGGTGAGCACCTGGCAGCTCACCGACGGCACCAGCATCACCATCCGCCCGATCCGTCCCGAGGACGCGAAGATCGAGCGCGATTTCGTGCGCGGCCTTTCGGAGCGCTCGCGCTACTACCGCTTCATGCAGGCCCTGAGGGAGCTCACGCCCCAGATGCTGGTGCGCTTCACTCAGATCGACTATGACCGCGAAATGGCCTTGATCGCCGTCACCGGGCAGGGCGACGCCGAGATCGAGATTGCGGTAGGGCGCTACGCCATCAATCCCGATGGCGAGAGCTGCGAGTTCGCGCTGGTGGTGGACGATGCGTGGCAGCACCGGGGGATCGGCCACCGGCTGATGGAGGCGCTCATGGAGCAGGCCCGCTCGCGCGGACTGCAGCGCATGGAAGGTCAGGTACTCTCGGACAACCGTGAGATGCTCAAGCTGGTGCGCGCACTGGGTTTCGCCGTGTCGATCGACGCGGAAGACCCCAACGTCCTGCAGGTGGTACGGCGGCTCTAGCCCGGAGATCTCACCAGCATCCCGGGAGCTGGCGGAATTCGCAGCCGTCCTGGCGCCGCTCTGGAGCGAACGGGCCAGCCGTAGCTGCCCCTTGAGTGAAGACCCGGCCAGCGCGAGCGAGAATCATCCGCCAGAACCGGGATAGGCCGGCGGCGTAAACCGTGTGTCATCGTTCGCCAATCGCGAAGAATGTCAGCTGGCCGGCTGGTGAGATTTCCGGGATAAATTCCGCGATGACGACTTCTTCATTCTGGATACGCCAATCAATCCCAGAATACCGCTGCCAAACAGATACAAGCTTGCAGGCAACGGTATGGTGTCAAGCGTTACATTATCGAAATTCATTTGGCTTGCGCCATTGTTGACAAGCTGGATTTCCAAACTCTGACCAACCAGGGGATCGCCTGTTGCCGAAGAATACGAGAGTGATACCGTGGAGAACATACCGTTGGCAGGAAGCGATACAAGTGATGTTGATTCTATCGATGCAAGTACGTTCCCCCCTGCCAGTAATGCGATAGCAAAATCCGGAAGCGGCAGATCATTTCGGTTACCGATATCGACATTCAATACGTAGGTCCGGTCTGCCACCAATTTCTCATTCAAGACCTGGCTGATATCCGGTCCATTGCTGTAGGCAACATGGATGCCGTCCGGAATCCCACTGGCCGGGGTCCCTGAACTACCGGCACCCGGGTATTCATTGGCGCTTGGCCGGAATGTACCGGCATCGCCACTGCCCGAAACCACCCAGCCGACGATTGGATCGGGTGTCACGGTTCCACCAGCCTGGAAACAGGGATTACATGTCCACTGGCGGACTCCCAAGACTACACCGGGCGACAAGTCCTCGAAGCTCCCGTTGACTATGGAAACAGGTGCAGCGACGGCTGTGGAATTTACTGCAATTGAGAAGGCCGATGCACACAGAGCACCCAGGCGTAATTTCATCGAATTCCCTCCAGAGCTTGACCAAATATCAACAAGCGACTCTCTTGTGCATCGATGTTCCGACCAATCCCAACACGCCGGAAATGAAGAGATGGAAGGCTGCGGATCCACTCCGGCAGACGCGAAATTACACCGATCACCGCCTCCCGGCAACGGCCCCACAGTGCCGCGCCTGCGATCCTCGTGCATGCACTCACCACTACGTTGGCGCTATCCCTTCCGGGATGAGTGAAAGGCGCTCCGTTCAGCGCCCGAACATCGCCGCCCTTCCCAGCTCCCGCTCGATCTCCAGCAATCGGTTGTACTTGGCGATGCGCTCGGAACGACACACCGAGCCGGTTTTGATCTGTCCCCCGCCCATGGCCACGGCGAAGTCGGCCAGGAAAGTATCCTCGGTCTCGCCGGAACGGTGGGAGATCACGAAGCCCCAGCCCGCCCGGCGACAAAGATGGATGGCGGCGATGGTCTCCGTAACGGTGCCGATCTGGTTGAGCTTGATCAGCGCCGCGTTGCAGGACTTCTCTGCGATGGCGCGTGCGATGAAGCGGGTGTTGGTCACCAGGAGATCGTCGCCGACGATCTGGATCTTGTCGCCCAGCGCGGCCGTCACGCCCTTGAAGCCTTCCCAATCGTTCTCGGCGTGCCCGTCCTCGATGGAGACGATCGGATATTTCGCCACCCAGGATTGGAACAGCGCAGTCATTTCCTCGGCGCTCTTGTCGCCCTGGCGGCTGCGGGTCAGCCGGTACTTGCCGTTTTCGAAGAAGGAGCTGGCTGCCGGATCGAGGGCAATGGCGATATCGCGGCCCGGTTGGTAACCGGCGGCGCCGATGGCCTCGACAATCAACTCGCAGGCCTCGTCGTTGCTCTTCACCTGGGGCGCAAAGCCCCCCTCGTCGCCCACACCGGTGGCGTAGTCCCTCTTGGCGAGGATCTTCTTCAGGGCATGGAAGGTCTCGGCGCCGTAGCGCAGGGCCTCGGCGAAGCTCGGCGCGCCGGTGGGATAGATCATGAATTCCTGGAAATCCAGGCCCGATTCGGCGTGCTTGCCGCCGTTGAGCACGTTCATCATCGGCACCGGTACATGCACCGCGCCGGCCCCGCCCAGATACGCATACAGCGGCAGGTCGCAAGCCTGGGCGGCGGCACGCGCCACCGCCTGGGAGACCCCCAGGATCGCGTTAGCCCCCAGGCGCGCCTTGTTGTCAGTGCCGTCCAACTCGATCATGGCGTGGTCGATCTGTGCCTGTCGGCGCGGGTCGTGGCCGATCAGGGCCGGCGCGATGAGGTCGTGGACGTTGGCTGCCGCCTTCAATACGCCCTTTCCGCCGTAACGGGTCTTGTCGCCGTCGCGCAGTTCCACCGCTTCATTTTCACCGGTGGACGCACCGGACGGGATCGAGGCGGTACCGACAATGCCGTTGTCCAGGTGCACGTGAACCCGCAGCGTGGGGTTGCCACGGGAGTCGAGGATTTCCTGGGCGTCGATGGACTGAATACGTGGGGTCATGATGGTTCCCTATCGGTTGGACAATTGACGAGGGTCGATGCCGTTGCTCTGACCAATCACTGCCATTGGTCATGGTGGCCGTACCAGACCTGACTGATCCGGGCCGGTGCCACGCAGCACAGCAGGATCGGACCGGGAGCAGAGTATAGTGGCAGCAATGCCCCGGAGCCTGACGCAATGGGTGAGCATGTTTCCTGTGCGCGCAGTGCAAGACGGCCAGGGCAGAAACCGGCACGCACGCTCAGGCCCTGTGCTCCAGCGCTGCCAGGATACGCAGCCGGTCGGCAAGCGCAGCCAGCCGTTCCAACTCGCTGCTCAGCGAGGCGGCGCGCCGATCCGCCAGAGCGCTGTCTTCCGCGCCGGTTTCCAGACCCTTTTTCACGGCGGCCTCGATGCTGGAGAGCGTGGCGTCGAGACGTTCCAGCATGGCGGACTTGTAGTCGCGCATGCTCTTGTCCAGGCGTTGGGCGAAATTGTAACGCACCCGACCGGCCTGGGTGTCCGCCAGTTCCCGCCCATATTTCACGCCTTGCCGCAGGAGCAGAGAGTCACCCAAAACTTTCGGCAAGGCGAGGAGCAGCGAGGCGGCCAGAGTCTTGAGCACGGGCGGTTCGTCCCAGAACTTGTAGTAGAAGCCACTCTGGCCGCGCCAGTCGGTGTCCGCACCGACAGCCTCGAAGGGTACAGAAAAAAGCTCCGACGAGAAGCGGTAAAGCTCGTCTACGATGGCGTCGATCCGGGCGCCGAAACGACGACACAATCCATGGCATTGTGCGCCGATGCGTTCATCCTCGTCACGGCGAAAACCGTCCCAGGCGCCCTTCACCGCTTCCACGGCGGCGCGTTCCAGTTCGGCAGAGAGCTCGCGGGAAGGCATGTGGCGCGCGCTCTGGAAGCGCGCGCCAAGTGTGGTCTCCATCTCCCCAATCAGGCGGGCGCGGAAGGCTTCCACGTCTTCGGTGACGGTCTGGTCCGCCAGCCGCTTGACTTCGGCCTCCAGCAGGACGACGAAGTCGCGCCTTTCGCGCGCGACCTCGCCGCGCTTGTTCTCGAAGACGACCAGCTTGCGGCGAAGTTCCTCCAGCGGGGTACGCAGCGAGGAGATTTCCAGTTCCGCGTTGAGCCTGGCCTGGGCCACCAGGCGCAACAGCCTCTTGGCCAGGGCGGCGGCCAAGGCATTGCCCTTGCCTTCCATGAGAAAGCGCGCCAGGGCCTCGGTGAATGCGGGGAAGCGGCTTTGGGAAAGCACCGCCCGGTCGCCACTCCTGAGTCCTTCGAGCGCCCGCCGCGCGGAGACCGGGAAGATCGGCGCCGGCCGGCCGATTGCTTCGGCGATCACCTCGGAGGCGAACGCCACCGACTCCGCGAGCTCGCTCTCGGTGAGCAGATCGGCCTTGTTGAGCAGGAAGAAAATCCGCCCGGCATATTCGCGGACCTCCCCGAGGAACTCGGTTTCCGCCCGCCCGGCGGGCTGACCCACGGAGAGCAGAAACAGCACGGCGTCAGCGTGGGGCAGATAGCGGTAGGTCACGTCACTGTTGTGCCGGTACACCGAACCGATGCCTGGCGTGTCGATGAGCCGCACGCCGCCAGCCAGCCACGGGGAGGGCCAGACGACGCGCACCTCGCTCACACCCTTCACGTTACGCGGGTTGCCCTTCTCGGTGACGAAATCCGCCAGCGCCTGCAGGGCGATTGCCCGAATCTCGCCGTCATCGAACGCCACCTCCACGGCCACCTGCTCGCCATGGGACACCACCGTGGCGATGGCGGTAAGCGGCACTACCCCGACCGGCAGGACCTCCGCACCGAGCAGTGCGTTGAGAACGCTACTCTTGCCACGTTTGAATTCGCCCACCGCCACCAGGTTGAAGACGTCGGAGTCGGCCCGATTCCGCAAGACAGCCAGCTCGCCAGGAGGGATGCCCGTCAGATCCGCTGCCTCGCCGAGACAGGCGCGCACTTGCGCCAGGGCGGGCTCGCATTCCCGGTCTGCGCTCAGGCCAACCATGGAAGGGCTTCGCCGAGAGTCGGAATCGCATGTTGTGTCATCTTGCGCGCACGCAAGCGGGTGCTCGCCCCCGGTGGAGCAGACGTGCGCCATGGGGACTTCGCGATGCTCCATAATTGCCTCCCGAGCGCAAAGCGGATCGAGGTCGAATCAAGGCGGACAACAGAACCGCCACCACGCTGTCCCGGAATTGCTTCCCTTCCGGGCTACACGAGCACCAGCGCCAGGATCACCACGAGCAGCAGGGCGATGAGCCCGAGATAGGCATTGAGGTTTCCCGACTGCAGGCCACGCAAGCGCCCGGCGATCGACCAGACCAGGCGTATGACGGGTGCGAACAACGCGGGTCCGAACAGCGGCGCCACCTCATGGGTGAACACCAGCCGCTTGACGAAGTAGTCGAGTCCATGGTGCTCGTAGGCGGTGTCCGCGGTGGGCCGGTAGATGAAGCTGTAGAACGTGCGCAGCGCGTTCGAGAACGCGAGTGCCGTGGTCGCGGTACGTTGCGACTCCTCGCGCAATCCACCGTACCACACCGGCACACGGCGCACCTGCCGCCGCCACGCCACGAGCAGCAGACCCAGCGGCAGCAACGCCAGCAGCGGCATCGCAATGATCAGCTTGGAGGGTGATATGAAGGCAAATTTGCCCGTGAGTGGTACCAGGAGCCAGCCCTCGACCATGGCCCGCGCGCTGTGCACGCCGAACTGCGCCGTGCCCGCCGGATCAAGCGCGCCGAGCCACAGGGGCATCCCCACCGCCAGCAGCAACACCCCGATACCGAGCACGAACACCGCCGCCGCGTTGCCGCGCGGCGCGCCCGGGCCCGGGTGCCGGCCATCGCCCAGCAGCCCGAGGCCGACGAGCTTGACGCAGGTGGCCAGTGCCACCGCTGCGGTGAGCGCCAGGCCCGCGCCGGCGAGCGCGAGCGTCAAGCGGCCGCCGAGGCCGGCCAGATGGAAACCCTGGAAGACCGTCTGGAACACGTACCACTCGCTCAGAAAACCTGCCTGCGGAGGCAACGCCGCGAGGCTCATGGCCGAGAGCACGGCGCCCACGCCCAGGGCAAGCGGACTGCGTCGCAGCAGCCCGTTCTGGGCGATTGCGTAGCTGCCGCTGGTTCGATAGGCGCCGTCGGCAACCAGGAACAGTCCCCCCTTGGCAAGCGCGTGGCCCGCGAGATGCAGCAGCGCGACGGTCCATGCGAGCCCGGCGAGCTCGCGCAGACCCTCCCTCCGAAACAGCAGGCATACGCCGAGCATCGTCACCGCGATCGCGGCGTTCTCGGCCGAGGAAAAGCTGAGGAGCCGGCGCCAATCCTCCTGTTGGAACGCATACAGGATCGCGAGGATCGCAGACAGCACGCCGGTGAGCACAACGAGCATGCCGAGTGCAAACAGCCATCCGGAACCCGTGGCCGGCAACCACGTCACGAGGCCCCGGCTCAGAGCAAAAAACGCGGCGTTGAGCACGACACCCGAAAGCAGCGCGCCGGAGGCGCCGCTCGCCACACCGTAGGCGCCCGGAAACCATTCGTAGTACGGCAGCAACCCGAGCTTGGCGCCGAACCCGAGCAATAGCAGCGCACCGATCAGGAAGTGCCACCCGCCGGACAGCCGCGCCGCCCCGGCGCCGAAGCTGCCGAATGCCATGCCGTGCGCGGCACCGTCGAAAACCAGCATGGCGAGCAGCAGCGCCACCGTCCCAACCTCGAGCAGCGCGAGCATGAACAGCACCGGCCGCCCCGTGCGCGGCGCCAGATGCTCGCCGAGCATCATCACGGCGCCGCCAAGGCTCATCAGTTCCCAGGCGATGAGGAAGGAGACGCCGTCCTGCAGTCCGAACACCCCGAGCGCGCCGATGAGACTCAGACCCACGCCGAGCAGCCAGCTGTGGCGACTGGCCGCGGCAGGGGTGCCGAGCCAGCAGGCGAGCGTCGCCGGCACGAGACCGAATCCCAACAGCCACAGCGCTTCGGGCGGCAAAGACACCGTCACCGCCGCTCCTGCGAGTTGCACCGGAAGCGCAAGACCGGTGATTCCACCGGGCAAGGCGCTCAGCACGGCGAAGATCCCGGACAGGCCGCCGAGACCCATGAGGAAGCGCGCGAGTCCCGGCGCGCGTCGCACGAGTGCCAGCACGATGCCCGCCAACCACAGCGAGAATGCCGCTGTCAGGAAATCACTCGCCAAGGCGCCCTCCTCGCACCCGCTGCGGCGCGCGTGCAAGCAGCATCAGCAACGCCTGGATGAGCGCCGCCGGGTTGGGCGGACAGCCGGGAAGATGGACGTCGACCGGCAGCAGCCCCTCGAGGCCCTGCGCGCACGCATAGCCGCCTGCGGCCACGCCGCCCGAGACGGCGCAGGTACCCACCGCCATGACCCAGCGCGGCTCCGGCATGGCGCGATGGGTTTCCAGCAGCGGCTCGCGCATGGCATAGGTCACCGGTCCGGTCACCAGCAGCAGATCCGCGAAACGCGGCGACGGTGTGAAGAACACGCCGAGCCGATGCAGGTTGTAGAACGGATTGTTCAATGCCTGCAGCTCGGACTCGCAGCCGTTGCATGAGCCCGCATCCACGTGGCGCACGTGCAGGCTGCGTCCGAAGACGGCCCTGATCTCGCCCTTGAGCGCCTGCGCCGCCGCGGAGCTCGCCGCCTGCGCCCAAATCAGGTCCTCGCGACGGCGTACCCCGAACGCCCAGTCGTCCGACGGCGTGAACGCACCGGTGGGACACGCCTGCGTGCAAAGCTGGCATGCGATGCAGCGACCGTAATCGACGCGAACCCCCGCGGTACCTTGCTCCGGCGCGAGCGAAATCGCCCCCGGCAGGCAAGCCTCGACGCAGGCCCGGCAGTCGGGGATGCAGCGCGCCGGTTCGAAGCGCGGCATGCCGAGCACACCTGCCTGACCGTCATCGCCTCCGGCCCTGGGCCAGCCGGTGGTGGCCCGCCCGCGTCGCAATCCGAAGAAGGTCCACAGCGGCATTCGATCCTCCTAGCGGTCGCAACCGGCGATGGTAAGACCAAAGCTTGCCTCGTTGATTGCGTAGTCCATCATGTTGCTGTCGTGCACAGTGAAGGGAAACACGCGCCAGTTGGAAAACGACGGCGACTTGATCTTGACTCGCGCGAGCCGGCCGGCCGCATCGAGGTGTACGGCATAGAAGAGCGAGCCGCGCGGGGATTCGCTCCAGCCGAGCCCCTCGGTCAGCGCCGGCACGATGCACGGTGCGCGTACCGACCCATCGGGCAGCTGCGACAGCACCTGGTGAACAATGCCGATGCTCGCCTCGACCTCGGCGATGCGCACCTGGACCCGCGCATAGGCGTCGCCCGTTTCGCGCTGTGCGACTGTGAGCACCAGCTCCTGGTAGGCGGCATAAGGATGGTCGCGTCGTAGATCCCGATCGTGACCCGATGCGCGCTCCACCGGCCCCGTCGCGCCCTGGTCGAACGCCACCTTCCGGCTCAGCACGCCGGTGGTGATGAGCCGGTCGAGGTGACTGTTCGTGCGCTCGAGCTTGTCCACATAGGCGGCGAATTCCTTGCGCAGGCTCTCGAGCGCGCTGCCGAGCCCGGCCGGATCGAGATCGCGCCGCAACCCGCCCGGCGCCAGCACGCCACGCAGGAAGCGGCTGCCCGTCAGCCGGGCGTTCATCTGCTTCACACGCTCCTCGAGCAGTTTGCCCTCGGCCTCGCCCACTTTGAGCGTCGTGGTGTGGCACAGATGGCCGAGGTAGTGAAGGTGGTTGTACAGCCGCTCCATCTCGGCGCACAGGACGCGTGCCCATCGCGCCCGAGGCGGCACGGTGCAGGCCGCGGCCGCCTCAAGCGCCTGGCAGTAGGCGAGTGCATGCGCCACACTGCCCACGCCCGAGACGCGCTCGGCCACCACCACACCCAGGTCGACAGGCAAGCCTTCGAAGCGTCGTTCCATACCGCGATGCTTGAAGAACAGACGCGGGTGGAAATGCAGGATGCCTTCACCGATGTAGAAGAAAAGGAATTGCGCGGATTCGAACACGTCGCCGCGCACCGGTCCGAACGGCAGCAGCTGCACGTCGCGACTCTCGATCTCGGGCAGCCGCCACGGTGCCGGGCGGAACGCCAGCGGCCGCCCGCGCGGATACAGCGGATCGAGCGGCGCCACCGGTGCCTGCACGCCCTCGTGCAGCGCCAGCGGATACGGCTCCGGGTGACCTTCGACGCGCACACCGCACAGATCGGTCATCTCGCGCTCATACCATCCGAGCAGCGGCGATATGCCCGCCAGACTGGGCACGGCCGCCTCCCCAGGGCGGCAGCGCCACTGCACGAACGGCAAACGCGCACCGGGAGCGCACAGATAGCGCAGCTCCGCCGGCCTTCCCGGCTCCGGAAACCAGGCGTAGGCCATCTGCATGCGCCCGCCGTTACGCAGCGCGTCCCCGCAGGCCGTCATCAGCTCGCCGGGGCCAAGATCGCGCATCAGCGTCGCATTCACGGCCCTCCTCCCCCGAGCTGTGAAGCCACGCTCATGAAGTACTTCCACAGCGACTGCGGCCACCACAAGCCGAGCACCAGCACCGGTACCAGCGCCAGCCACATGGGCAGCACGCACCAGTTGCTGCAAGCGATCGGCGCGGCGGGCGCGGCGGTGGCGGGCTCGTCGAAGCACATGCGCCGGTAGTGATTCAGAAACCCCGTGAAGACCACGATCAGAAGCACCGCCATCACGGCGACCGCCCACACATTGGCGTCATGGAGCCCGGCCCGCAGCACGGTGATCTCGCTCAGGAACAATCCGAACGGCGGCGCACCGGTGATGGCCACGGCGCCCGCGAGCCAAAGCGAGCCCACGACCGGCAGCCGGCGCAGCACGCCGCGAATCGCGCCGATGTCCTTGGTGCCGTAGCCGCGCATGGCGAGACCCGCACCGAAGAACATGAGCGACTTGTTGAGTGAATGAATCAGCATGTGATAGAGGGCGCCCGCCACGCCCAGCGGACCGCCGAAGCCAAAGCCGAGCGCGAGCACGCCCATGTGCTCGACACTCGAATACGCCATGAGGCGCTTGATCCCCTCCTGGCGCACGATGAAAAACGCCGCGATCAGCAACGACAGGACACCGAGCGCCACCAGCACCGTGCGCGGCAGCGGGCCGAGGTGCGCGGCATCGGCGATCGACACGAAGCGCGCGATGCCGAGCATGGCCGTATTGAGCAGCGCCCCCGAAAGCATCGCCGACACCGGCGCCGGGCCCTCGCTGTGCGCATCCGGCAGCCAGGTATGCATCGGTGCCAGACCCACCTTGGTACCGTAGCCCACGAGCACCAGCAGGAATGACAGCAGCAGCAGTCCCGGATCGATGCGCGGTGCGGCTTCGCGCAGCACCGCCCAGGTCATGTCATAGGTCGGGCCAAGCTCCATGCTGCCGCCCCAGTAGAACAGCATCGTGCCGAGCAGCGCCAGACTGATGCCGGCGGACACCACAATGATGTACTTCCACGCGGCCTCGATGCTGTCACGCCCGCGCTCGAAGCCGACCAGAAACGTGCTGACCAGCGTCGTCGCCTCGATTGCGATCCAATACACTCCGATGTTGTTCATCACCGGACCCATCAGCATCGTGAGCGCAAATCCCGCGAACAACGCGTAGAAACGGTGCAGACGACGTTCCTCTCCGACCAGACGCATGTAGCCGACGGCGTAGATCGAGGCCAACAGGTACACCAGCGCCGTGCACACCAGCACCCAGGCGCCGATCGGATCGAGGACGACGTAGTCGTTCCACCAGGTAACGGGACCCGCGAGACTCGACGCCGGCAGCGGAAGGCACGCCAACAGCACCACGACGCTCGCCGCCAGGTTCAGGAATTCCGCCACCCGCGCGCGACGGACGAACAGGCAGCCGAGCACCGCAACCGCAGGCGCGAGCATTACGATGAGAAGGAGCGCTCCCGTCACGTCAGCCCACCAGACGCTTGAGATCACGCGTGCTCGTCGAGCCGACGTGCGCGAGCAGGTAGCGCACCAGCACACCCAGGCTCGCCACAACCACCAGCAGGTCGAACAGGATGACCAGCTCGATCAGAAGCGGCATGCCGGGGACGAGGATCTGCGAGCCCAGGAATATGCCGTTTTCGAGCACCAGCAGTCCGAGGATCTGGCTCACCGCCTCGTGGCGCACCGTGAGCATCAGAAACCCGATCAGCTTCATCGACAGCATGATCGTGAGCGCCAGCACGGCGACCGTACCGGCAAGGTTCAGGCTATCACCAATGTGATGCGCAACGACGAATGCGAAGATCACGGCGAGCGCGCCCGCCACCAGCGCCGAGCTCGGCTGCAGGGTCTCGTGGATTTCACGGTCGACATGCATGCGCCGGACGATGCGCAACAACAGGTACGGCAACAGCAGTCCCCGAAACACCACGGTCAGGATCGCGACCAGGTAGAGCTCCGGATAACCCCCGTAGTACGCCACCGCCGCCGACAGCGCTGCGATCAGCCAGGACTCGGCCATGAAGGCGCGCAGATAGTCCATCAGCCAGCGCGAGCCGAGCATCACAAACGCCAGCAGCAGGCTTGCGATCGCAAGCAGGCTGAAGAGCGAGCCTGCGAGCGGCGTCAGGTTCGTGATCGGCATCGTTCAGCGCAACTGGTTGGCAACGATCGCGAGGATCGCCAGCAGGAACGACGCCGCCAGCGGCTCCTGATAGCGATAGAAACGCAGCCGCGACTGGGAAGTCTCGACAAGCACCACCACCACGGCGACGAGCACGAACTTGATCAACAGGGCGCCCGCGGCGCCGAGGGCGCCCTGGGCGGTACCTTCGCGCGAAAGGCCCCAGGGTAGCGTCAGGACATTGCAGAAAATCGTATAGAGGATGAACTGCTTCATCATCGACGCCCACTTGAGCAGGCCGAGCAACGGTCCGGAGTACTCGAGGATGCGCGCCTCCTCGATCATGTAGACCTCGATGTGCGTGCTCGAGTGGATTGGCAGGCGGTCGGTCTCGACCAGCAGCAGGATGAAGAACGCGAACACCAGGAACAGGTGTGCGGGACTCCAGTAGACGGCAACGTCGCTGACCAGCAGATGATTCACTACGAAGGGCAGCATCGCCTTGGCGAGCAGCGTGATGCCGACGAACACCAGGATCAGCGTCGGTTCGGCGAGGATGGCAAGCATGACTGCGCGGCTCGAGCCGATGCCGCCGTAGGCGCTCCCCGAGTCGAGTCCCGCCAGCAGAACGGCAAACGAGCCGAGGGCGAGGATGAGACCGCCGCCGAGAATATCCGCCATATCCGACAGCGGCAGCGGGTAATCGGTCAGCACCGGGATCAGGATCGGTACCGTCAGCATCGCGGTGAACGCCACGATCGGCGCTGTCCAGTAGATCCAGGATGCGGTTTCGGGTACCACGAGCTGCTTGTGAAACAACTTCCGGAGATCCCGATACGGCTGGAAGATTCCGGGGCCCTGCGCCCGCTGTATGCGCTCCTCGAACTGAACGATGATGCCATGCAGCAGCGGCGCGAGCACCAGCACCGCAAGCACCTGGGCAATCTGAAGGAGAACGTCGCGCACGCTCACTCCGAGCCGATGCCGCGGGTCCCAGCGTGGCGCGCCATGGCGCGCCACGCAGCTGCAGACCGAAGGCGGCCGACCGCGCAGACAACGGCGGCCCCGAAGCCGCCGCTCGCGCAGGCGAACCTACGTTCGATACACCGATCCGTCACGCAGCCGCCCATTGCGCCCCTTTGGAACGCGATACGTATCAAGCTGGCACGGTCGAGGGAAGGGTGGGCGCACCCGGGAGTCGAGCCTACCTAACCTTTCCGTCCAAGGAATCAGGTAGGCATCATTAGCCGGTCAGGCAGTTCTTGTGCAGGAGGATGCCATCTCCTGTGCCTCTTCGCCGAGCATCATAGCCAGCGTATCGAATGACTGCAACGCTATCGCCGCGATCGGCTTGCTTAGCTGAAGCTAGCCCCGCCATTCCAGCCAGCGTACGCCGAGCGCGGTTCCGGCCAGGATCGCCACTGCCGCGAGCAGGGACTGCGCGGCCAGGGTGGAAACCCCGCTGAGCCCCTGGCCGATGTTGCAGCCTCCGGCGAAGGTCGCGCCGATGCCCATGAACAAGCCGCCCACCAGCATGCGCAGCAGCATGCGCCACGGCGGCAGGCGCCAGCGGAAGTCGCGGCTGAAGAGCGCCGCCGCGCACGCACCTCCCAGCACGCCCAGCAGGAAATCGACCCCGAAGCCGGGCTCGAAGCCGGCGCCGCCCGAAAGCGTCAGGCCGAGGCGCGCCAGCGGACCGGTCAATGTGATGGCGACCGGCCGCGTAGGCTCGAATTCGTCCTGTGCAAGATGGCCGGTGACATACCAGGCGAGCACCACCAGTGCGCCGGCCCCTGCTCCGGCCCAGGTCAGACGTCCGCTCGGCAGGGAACCGCGCAGCGTCGCTATCCCCAGGGCGCAGACGGCCACGACTCCCGCCACCAGAACCCACGCGGGGACGCCCGTGAGGGCGGCGATACCGCTGTCGCCACCTGCCGGTATCCATGCCGTGTGCGCGGCGAGGGCGGCACGCGGCGCACTGAGCCAACCGTACTGACACACCGAGGCAGCGGCCGCCACGCCGAGCAGCGTGAGTGCGGGCCCCAGTCCTCCCTCGCCGGCGCGCGCCAGACTTCGCGCCACGCAGCCGCCGGCCAGCGCTGCCCCGATGCCGAACAACAGGCCGCCGCCGATCGCGCCTGTCCAATCGACCGGTGCGGCACGATATGCCGAGGCGCCGATCGCCACCCAACCGCCCACCTCCAGCGCGTAGGTGCCGGACACCGCCACTGCGATGCCCGCGAGGAACGCCCGCAGGTGCCGCGGGTCGCGGATCAGCATCCAATTGCCGACCGCGGTCACCAGGCAAAGGCGCGAGCGCTGCATGAGCGCACCGAACAGTACGCCGACGACGGCACCGCCCCACACCGCCCAGGGCAGAGTTTCCTCAATCACGGCAGGTGCGCTTGAAGCAGTGTAAATCGGACACTATCATCTTCGTGTATCTTCAACACTTAGTTATGCAACCGTTCGTGGTCGCCTATTATGCGCTGGCGGCGTCCGATCGCCTGCAGCCGCACGACGCCGGGAGCCACGTGCAATGGTTTCCTCTGGAAGCGTTGCCTGCGCTGCCCGGCGTGCACCGGGAGGTCGTTACCCTTGCGCATGAACGCCTGGCCACCAAGCTCGACTATTCGACCATCGCCTTTCAGTTCATGGCGGACAAGTTCACGCTGAGCGAGCTGCAGCGGGTCTACGAGATCATTCTCCGCGAGCGGCTCGACAAGCGCAATTTCCGCAAACAGATTCTCGCCATGGGCCGGCTTGAAGACACGGGCGAGGAACGGCGCAACGGCTCGCACCGTCCGGCACGTCTCTACCGCCCGAAGTACCCGGGTCGTGTGGAGATCATCAGATGAGGGCGGATACGTTCGCGTCCGCGTGCATCGAGGCACGACGGCGCCCCAGGCGGCATCGGAGGCAGTCCCATGAACACGGCATTGTCAGACATTCCCGTTCGGCTCGAAGGTGAGATTGCCGCGGCGGCAGCCGGCGCCTCGCCTGCGCCGGCGCTTTCCGAGGCGGAACGCGCCGAGCTTACCGAACGCATCAAGGCGTTGCTCGCACGCGAGGACGCCGTGCTGGTCGCGCACTACTACGTCGACGAGGCGCTGCAGCGGCTGGCGGAAGAGACCGGCGGCCATGTCGCCGATTCCCTGGAAATGGCACGCTTCGGCAACGAGCATCCCGCCACCACGCTGGTCGTGGCCGGCGTGCGGTTCATGGGCGAGACCGCCAAGATCCTCAATCCCGAGAAACGCGTGCTCATGCCGGAGCTCGAGGCGAACTGCTCGCTCGACCTGGGCTGCCCGGCCGAGGCGTTTTCCGCGTTCTGCGATGCGCATCCCGAGCGCACGGTGGTCGTGTACGCCAACACCAGCGCCGAGGTGAAGGCGCGTGCCGACTGGGTCGTGACCTCGGGAATCGCCGACAAGATCGTGCGCCATCTCGCCGAGCGGGGCGAGCGGATCCTGTGGGCGCCGGATCGTCATCTGGGCGCCTACGTGAAGCGCGTCACCGGCGCCGACATGCTGTTGTGGCAAGGCTCGTGCGTGGTGCATGACGCGTTCAAAGCCAGCGGCCTGGCGGTCTTGAAGGCGCAGCATCCGCAGGCCAAGGTGCTGGTGCATCCCGAATCACCGGAAGCGGTCATCGCCATGGCCGACGTGGTCGGTTCCACCACCGGCCTCATCCAGGCGGTACGCAGTCTGGATGCGCCCGAGTTCATTGTCGCCACCGACAACGGCATCTTCTACAAGATGAAGCAGGCGGCACCGGGCAAGGTGTTCCTGGAGGCGCCCACCGCAGGGGTGGGAGCGACCTGCCTGAGCTGCGCGCATTGTCCGTGGATGGCCATGAACGGGCTGCGCAGCCTGGCGCAGGTGCTGGAGACCGGGGCCAACGAGATCCGCATCGACGAGGCCGTGCGCCGGCGCGCCGTGATCCCCGTGCAGCGCATGCTGGACTTCGCTCGGGAACAAGGCATCCGCATGCGCGGAAGTGGCGACGCCTGAAAGCCAGCCCCATGTCGGAGCTGCTGCCGATTCCGCCGCGATACCTGCGTTAGCGCGCGAGGTAAGGGTTTTCCTCTACCGCCTGAGCCCGGTCGTAGAGGTGGGCGCGGGTCCAGGGGATGGCATTGTCGCCCGAGCGGGCGAACACGATCTGGAACAACTGCATGGAGCCGGTGGTGAAGCCTGCGACCGAGCCGGCGAGGTACAGGCGCCAAGCACGCGCGAAGGCCACCCCGTAGCGCTGGCTGATCTGCTCGAATACCCGCTCGTAGCGTTCCAGCCAATGCTCCAGCGTGCGCGCATAGTGCAATCGCAGATTCTCCACGTCCAGGACCGAGAATCCCCAGGGCTCGAACAGCGCCATCATCTCGCGCAACGTGGGGGGATAGGCACCCGGGAAGATACGCCGTTCGATCCAGGGGTTCATGCGAAACGCCACATCGCGCCCGATGGAGTGGATGAGGCCGCGACCACGCGGCGCAAGCGAGCGTTGCATGATGTCGGCGAGCGCTCCGTAGTGCTCCGGACCGACATGTTCGAGCATGCCCACGGACACGAAGGCATCGAACTTGCCATCGATGCGCCGGTAGTCCTCTTCCATGAATACCACGCGGTCTGCAAGCCCCTCACGCTGCGCCCGCTCGCGCGCATAGCGGATCTGCTCCCGTGAGATGTTGTACCCGCGGACCTGCACGCCGTAGTGGCGCGCCATGTGCAAAGACAGTGCGCCCCAGCCGCACCCGGCTTCCACCACGGTCTCCCCGGGACGCAGATGCAGCTTGCGGCACACGTGATCCATCTTGGCGACCTGCGCCGCCTCCAGCGTCAGCTCCGGCTGCGGAAAGTAGCCGCAGGTATAGACCAACTGGGCATCCAGCCACTGCTCGTAGAATTCGTTGCCAATGTCGTAGTGATGCTGGATGTTGTCGCGCGCACGCGCGAGCTCGTTGCCGCGCGGGCGGTTGAGGTAGGATTTCAGCCAGCGCTGGAACGTTCCCCGTCGCCCGGCGCGGGCCATGGCCCGGTACAGCACTTCCAGCGCGTGCACCAGGTCGCCCTGCACCTCGATGAGGCCGCTGGCATAGGCATCCCCCAGGTGCAGCTCCGGATTGCCCATCAATTTCAGCAGCCAGCCGCGATTGGGCACCTGCAGGCAAGCCAAGGGGCTGAGCGCCGAAGTCCCGAGCACTTCACCGTTCCACAGCCGCACCTCGACGGGCGGATCACCCAGCGCATCCAGCACGCGGCGTACGAACCAGCGGTCGGCTGCCGTCGCCGGCCCGCCGGCGGCGGTGAGGTCGGAGAGAAAAGCCTCGGCGGCCCGCGCATCGGTACGTCCCGTGTCGAGCTTACCGGCTTCGGCATTGTCGTTGGTCACGCTTCGTCCCCTTGGCTGTTGCACCCAAAATCCTAGTCAGTCGCTCGGGAAGATTCAAATCGCCGCGGCAAGTGCACTGCGTGCGGGCGCTCGCGGACGTGGCTGCCCACCACCGGAAGCACCCGAACAGCGTCTGCGCTGGAGGTGATGAACATCCTTCGGCCGAGAAGGATCGTTGCCCGCGCTGGCGCTTCGGTTCTTGCGCAAGGTGACGCCAAGCTTGCGCACGGGCACGAATGGCCCGCGTCGGTTTTCCTGCCTGAGCCTGCGGGCATTGGCTGCACGCTGCGCACGCAGGATGCGCGATGGTTTTTCTTCAGGGCGACGGTACTGCGCCATGCGCCGTTCGCAGCAATGCGGTTACGGCGCATGCGGGCTCCTGCCGCGACCCACGGCACGGTTGCGGTTTGCAGGTGTCAGTAATTACACTAGCGCAAGCGACCGGCGCCCTCTGCATGGGCTGCCGCGTCGGTACAAAGAAAAAAACACGTTCAAGCAAGTGACGGGTCCACCACGAGTTGCGCGGCGAATATGGATCGACCCGTACACCACCAAGATCCAGGAGATTCGCGACCATGCACCTTCGCGTGCAGCACCAAACGGTTGCGGAGCACTGGCGCGGCGCGCAGTCGCGCCAGGCTGGAAACCGAGGACCGCACGAATGGAGAGACGCTGGAGCTTGCGCAAGCCCGTGGTGCTCGATGCGGTTCTGCACCATCAACCGCTCGGATCGGTGCGCTGCCGCACCGCCAACATCAGCCTGGGTGGAGTCTATCTGGATACCGGCCGCATCCTGCTGCCCATCGATGCGGCGGTGGCGCTCGATTTCATCGTACCCGCCGCCGGCAACGACCGCCGCCTGCACCACATCCTCGCCAAGGTAATCCGCGTCACCGATGAGGGCGTGGGATTGATGTTCCGCGAGTTCAGCGCGCGCATTTCGCGCTTTCTGCAGGACGCCTATCACACGATCTGACCGGTACCGCACGCGGCGCTAGCCCCCGCGCTCCTGCAGCCAGCGGGCGATGGCTGGTGGCACCTCCTTTTGTGACCGACCGCTGACGTAGATGCCGATGTGCCCACCCTTGAACGGCAACGCCTTGTAGTCGGAAGTGCCGACGTGGTGCTCCAGCGCCATTGAAGACTCCGGCGGCACCAGGTGATCCTCGGTCGCGTAGATGTTGAGCACGGGCATGGTCACCTGCATGAGATCGACGGCCCGTCCGCCAATCTCGAGCCCACCGCCAACGAGGCGGTTCTGCTGATAGAACAGCTTGACGAACTGGCGGAATGCCTCACCTGCCTGGTCTGGACTGTCGAATATCCATTTCTCCATGCGCAGGAAGTTCTTCAGCTTGGCGGAATCGTCCAGCACGTCGGCCATGTCCACGTACTTCTGCCCCGTGAGACGAAACGGCTTGAGCGAGAGGAACGTCCAGTTGAGCAGCTCGCCGGGCACGTTGCCCAGGGTATCGACCATGAGATCGACATCGAGGCCCTGGGTCCACTGCCCGAGCAGATTGTTGGGCGTGTGGAAGTCCACCGGGGTCACCATGGTCACCAGGTTGCGCACACGCTCCGGATACAGGGCGGCGAAGCACAGGCTGAAAGTCCCGCCCTGGCAGATGCCGAGCAGGTTGATCTCGCGCATCCCATGCGCGCGGCCGATGAAATCGACGCAGCGCCGGATGTAACCGTTGATGTAGTCGTCCAGCTCGAGATACCGGTCCGCGCCGTCGGGGTAGCCCCAGTCGATCAGATAGACGTCCAGGCCGGCCTCCAGCAACCTGCGGATCATGGAACGGTCCTCCTGGAGGTCCGCCATGTAGGGACGGTTGACCAGTGCATAAACCACCAGCAGCGGCACGCGTGATGGATGCTCCACGCGGGCTCTGTAGCGATAGAGGACCAGTTTGTCCTCGCGGTAAACGGGCTCCTTGGGCGTGACGCCGACGTCCACCGGACCCACTTCGCTGAGACGGATCAGACCGTCCGCCATCTTGCGGTTGAAGTCCAGCACTTCCTGAAGAATCTGTTGTGGCTGCAGCGAAACCATCGTTCTTATCTCCTCTTGTTGCGGGTGGTGCCAGCGGACTTTTTCTTCTTGGCAGTGGGCTGCGCCCGCGTCCTGGCAGTCGCCGTCTGACGTGCCGGCTCTGCAGCGCCAGCCGGTGCCGGGGGGCGGTTCACGTCCTGCACCAGACACTGCAGCTCACGCAGCTCGCGGCGCAGCTCCTGGACGCGCCGGTGGGTGGTATTGAGCTCGGTGCGCGTAGGCATGTTCAGGCCAGCCAGTACCTCGTCCACCATGCACTGCTGTTGACGCTTGAGGGCCATCAGCGAGTTCACCAGCCGCGTTTGCGCGCGAATGAAATCGCCGGTCTGCACCACCTCGGCATAGGCCGCCTCGCCGCAGTCGATCCACAGGTTGTAGGTCGCACGCAGACCGTCGATCGATTCCGTCTGCGAGCCGGCTTCGAGCAGGCGCTGCTGCAGCCGGTCGATGGCTCCGAGCACGATGCGTTGCAGGATGGCCGCGTAGCCGCCTGTCGCCTCGACGTGCTCCATCCACAGCTGCCCCATCTCCTGGACCTGCTCCTGCCACTCCCGCGTGTAGCCGAGCGAAGGCAGGGACAGCATGCGGTGCATCGCCGCGTTCATGGCGTGAACGTCCGCTGCGACACCCTCCCCGCGCAGCGCCTTCTCGGCGTCGCCCGGGAGCAGGGAACACGAGGAAAGCACACGCCGCCAGGTGTCGAGCGGCATACCCCAGAAGGTCGCGAAGGCCGACCACGGATCATCCTGCCGCGCCTGCGCGCGGGTGAGGCCCTCGCGCATTTTCCCGAGTCCGCACTCCAGCGCCTTGCGCCAGTCAGCACCGGCACGCAGCTGGGTCTGGCTGTGCTCGAGCACCTTCCACACCTCCTCGGCCATGCGCAGGTAGCTCTTGCCAAGGTCGAAGAGCTTGCCCCCGGTATCGCGCGCCGCAGCCGGCATCGCTGGAGCCGCCAGCTTCCACCACAGGTCCATGCCTTCCAACCAGGGCGTCGAGCCCGGCACGCGCGCCGGCTCGCCCGTCGCAGCAACACCCTGGCGCGCAAGCTGCGACCAGGCTTCCAGGTACCGCCCCTGGGCATCGCGCCAGAGATCCATCCAGGGGTTGGACGATTCCGCTGTGTCGGCCATGTGTTCTCCCGTGATGCCGTTGGTTGTGCAGACGGCGGTCTGGCAGGCGCTGTCGCACTGCACCAGAGCCGCCCTCATTGAGCCACGCCTCGCAGGCCGGGGCAGTGACCAGGTATCTATTTGTAATGTATGTATGTGTATACTCTTTTTACCACCAAACTCCAGTATTGACATTTACCTCGAGGCGCACTATGCTGCATTGCAGCAAGCGGAGGTCTGTGCTTGCACCGAGCGTACGGGCCACCTGGAGGACAGCACCATGAGTACTCAATATTTCGATCAATGGATGGATTTGAGCAAGAACGCCGTCGAACCCCTGATGCGGCTGAACGAGATCACCGCGCGTGCCATGGAGCGCGTAGCACGCCAGCAACTCGATCTCGCGCGGGATTATCTCGATCTCGGCGCGCGGCACTTGCAGCTGATCGGGCAAGCCTCCGATCCGCAGAAGCTTATCGCGGACGAAGGGCGGCTGGTAGCCGAGTTCGGCGAAAAGCTCATGGGGCGCGCGCAGGAGTTCCTGCAGATCGCCACCGAGACCCAGACCGAAGTCAGCGGTTGGGCGGGCGATGCGGCCGGCAAGACCGCCGGAGCCACCAAGACCAAACCCGAGGTCAAACCCGTCAAGTAGTTTGTTTCATATGCCCACGGCTGCGGGTGCGAAACTCGCCCCGCAGCCTAATGACGTTCCACCCGCTGCCCCGTCACAGCGCCAGCCCCCACCCGGAACGCACCAAGACGTGGCGCTCCGGCGTCCACCTGCGTAAACTCCACGTTTCCTGCCGGGCAGCGTACCCGGAATAGCTGAATTCATGCACGCACAGGAGTCCTGCCATGCAGGAGGTCGTCGTAGTCGCCGCTGCGCGCACCGCCATCGGTAAGTTCGGAGGTTCGTTAGGGGAGATCCCCGCGAGCGATCTGGGAGCAAGAGTCATCGCCGCGCTGCTCGTGCGCAGCGGCCTGACACCGGATCAGATCGATGAAGTCATCATGGGCCAGGTGCTGACCGCCGGCGTGGGCCAGAATCCCGCGCGCCAGGCCGCAATTGCCGCAGGCTGTCCGGTCGAGATTCCCGCAATGACCATCAACAAGGTGTGCGGCAGCGGTCTGAAGGCCGTGCACCTCGCCACACAGGCCATCCTATGCGGCGACGCCGATATCGTGGTTGCGGGCGGACAGGAGAACATGAGTCTCGCGCCCCACCTGCTGCGTGGCTCGCGCGTCGGGAACCGCATGGGCGACTGGCCGCTGATTGACTCGATGGTCTGCGACGGCCTGTGGGACATCTTCAACGACTATCACATGGGCTGCACGGCGGAGAACGTCGTCGAGCGCTACGGCGTTACGCGCGAGGAACAGGATGCCTTCGCGGCGGAGTCCCAGCGCCGGGCCGAGGCGGCACAGAAGTCCGAGCGCTTCGCCGAGGAGATCGTGCCCATCGAGATCCCGCAGAAGAAGGCCGCCCCGCTGGTCTTCGATCGCGACGAGTTTCCGCGCCACGGTACTACGGTCGAAGCGCTGGCCAAGCTGCGCCCGGCCTTTCGCGAGGGTGGCACGGTCACCGCCGGCAATGCCAGCGGCATCAACGACGGCGCCGCGGCACTGGTGATCGCCTCGGCGCACCGGGCACGCAAGCTGGGCATCAGACCACTTGCCACCATCCGCGGCTATGCCAGCGCCGCGGTGGATCCCGCCTACATGGGCATGGGCCCGGTGCCCGCCACCCGGCGCTGCCTGGACCGAATCGGCTGGCACATTGCGGACATCGACCTGATCGAAGCCAACGAAGCCTTCGCCGCCCAGACCGTGGCCGTTGGCCGGGAGCTGGAGCTGGACCCGGAGCGCGTCAACGTCAACGGCGGAGCCATCGCGCTGGGTCATCCGATCGGCGCCTCCGGTGCGCGCATTATGGTCACGCTCCTGCACGAGATGATCAAGCGCGATGTGCACAAGGGCCTCGCCACGCTGTGCATCGGCGGCGGGCAAGGGGTGACGCTCGCCATCGAGCGTTGAGCCTGGGCGCAACCCACGACGCCGCTGCGACGCGGCGCCATCTGAGAGGAGAGCGAGCAACATGCAGGGCAGAGTCGCCATTGTCACGGGAGGCACGGGTGCCATCGGCACGGAGATCTGCAGGCATCTGCATCAGGCCGGATGCCGCGTGGCGGCCACCTGCCACCCGGTCGATACCGAGCGCGCGCCGCAGTGGCGCGAGCAGCGTCGCGCCGAAGGTGCTGACATGATGGTGGTTGTCGCCGACATTTCGGATTTCGAGGCTGCGGCGCAGGCCGTGCGCCAGGTCGAAGCCGAGCTCGGCCCGATCGCGGTGCTGGTCAACGCGGCCGGCATCACCCGCGACGCCACACTGCGCAAAATGACGCCGGCACAGTGGCAGGAAGTCATCCACTCCAATCTCGATACCGTGTTCAACATGGCGCGCAATGTGGTCGAGGGCATGACCGAGCGCGGCTTCGGACGCATCATCAGTATTTCGTCCATCAACGGCCAGAAAGGGCAGTTCGGCCAGACCAACTATTCCGCTTCGAAAGCCGGCATGCACGGTTTCACCATGGCCCTGGCGCAGGAGGTGGCGCGCAAAGGGGTGACGGTCAACACCATCTCACCCGGTTACATCGAGACACCGATGGTGATGGCGGTGCCGGAGGACGTGCGCAAGCAGATCATCGCGCAGATCCCGGTCGGGCGCCTCGGCCGGCCGGAGGAAATCGCGCGCATCGTGGCATTCCTTGCCGCCGAGGAATCCGGCTATATCACCGGGGCCGATTTCTCCGCCAACGGCGGACAGCACATGGGCTGATGCCATGGGAGCTCCGGTGCCCGACGAGCACCTGGTCAAGAAATATCCCAACCGGCGCCTGTACGACACGCGCGAGAGCCGCTACATTGCGCTGGAGGACATTCGCCGTCTGGTCATGGCCAGCATCCCGTTCCGGGTGACGGACGCCAAGAGCGGCGAGGACATCACCCGCAGCATACTGCTGCAGGTCATCGTCGAGCAGGAGGAGTCGGGTCAGCCGATCCTGAGCACCGCTGTGCTGGAGCAGCTGATCCGCTTCTACGGCGACACCCTGCAGAACTTCATGGCCATGTATCTGGAAAAGAGTCTCGAGTTCTTCGTCCAGCAGCAGGCCGGATTTCAGGATCAGATGGCGCAGATGATGCGCAACGCCCCGGCCACGGTGCTCGGCGAGACTGCGGAACGCAACCTGAAGATGTGGCGCGACATGCAGCAGAGTCTGCTCGACCTTTACCGCCCGCGGCGTCCGACACCGCAAGTGGACGAGGATTGAAACCGCGGACGGCACGTCACACCGGCTCCGGAAGACACTACATCGGCTCGCGTGCGGCGGGCGTGGCGCCTCGCTCCGCACTGCCCGCATACGGCGCACCGTCCAGAAACTTCTCCAGCAACACCACCTCCTCGTCGCGTCGCACCTGCGCCGCAAAGCCGCGCTTGCGCAGCGCCGAAAGCATGCGGGTGTTCTCGGGATCGGTTTCGGCCACCACGCGCCTGATACCCCAACGGCGCGCCAGCTCCAGCGTGTAATCGAGCAGCACGTTCCCGAGACCGCGACCCTGCCAAGGGTCGGGTACCAGCACGGCATACTCCGCGGTTTCGTGGCTGACGTCGGCGACCAGCCGGCCTACACCGATCAGCTCGCGCTCCCCACGGATCGTTGTTTCCGCCACGATGGCGATCTCGCGTTCGTAGTCGATCACGCAGTGCTCGACCGCCATCTGGTGCGTGGTGCGCCGGAACAGCACGCGAAAACGGAAACGGATCGACTCCGGCGAAGACTGCGCCACCAGACGATGCCACAGCGGCTCGTCCTCCGGACGGATGGGACGCAGCGTCACCTGGGTGTCATCACCCAAGGCCGTGCGGCGCACGTACTCCTCGGGATAGGGGCGGATGGAAAGGTGGTGATACGGCAACGACGGCTGGCGCGCGACGGGTGTGTCGAGCGTGACCGCAGCATCCAGCGCCACCACTTCCTCGGCCGTGGCGAGCAGCGGGTGGACGTCGAACTCAAGGATCTCCGGATAGTCGGCGATCAGTTGCGAAAAGCGGATCACGGTTTCGATCAGGCGCTCCACGTGAACCGCTGGACGACCGTTCAGCCCCTGCAGCATCGGCCAGGAGCGCAGCGACTCCAGCATGCGTCGCACGAGGCGCTCGTTGAGAGGCGGCAACCCCAGGGCATGATCGCGGAACACGCCGCCGGCGACGCCACCCATGCCGATGACGATCACCGGACCGAAGGTCGGATCCTTCTTGGCACCCAGGATCAGCTCCAGACCGTGCTCCGGGTGCACCATTTTCTGCACCGTGACGCCGAGCCGCGCGGGATCGACGGCGTGGTAGCGCACCGCGTGGGCGATGCGCTCGTAGGCATCGATTACCGCATCCGGCCCGCGGAGCTCAGTGGCGATGCCCTGTGCACCGAGGCTGCGCAGCAGCTGCGGAGAAAGCAGCTTCAACGCCACCGGATAGCCGATGCGCGCGGCGAGCTCCGTCGCCTCCTCGGCGCAGTTCGCCACCAGACTGGCGTATACCGGAATGCCGTAGGCCTTGAGGAATGTTTTCGCCTGACACTCGGTGAGACAGTCGCCGGTTCCTTCCAGCAGCCGCTGCAGTTTCTTGCGCAACCGGCGCCGGTTCAGCTCAAAATGCAACGGCAGGTCGCGCGGCGTCTCGTACAAGGTCTGCAGGTTGCCGGCATAGGCGACGAGGTGCATGAAAGCGCGTACCGCCTGTTCGGGCGTACCGTGCGTGGGGATTCCGGTGGCATTCAGGAGTCGCGTGCCCTCGCGCACCGCCGCGCCGCCCATCCAGGCCGCGAGTACCGGCTTGCTGGAGCCTCCGACCGCCTCCACCAGCGCTGCGGCGGTCGCGGTGGGGTCGTTGCCGACCTGCACGGCATAGATCACCAGCACGGCGTCGACGTTGGGATCCTCGAGCACCGCCGGCAGCACGCGTGCGTAGCGCTCGGGTGGTGCACCGTCGAACAGATCGACGGGGTTGTTGCGCGGCCATACCGGTGGCAGCACGGCATCGAGCCGCTTCAGCGTCGTCTCCTCCAGCTGCGCCAGCTTTCCGCCCCGGGCCAGCAGGGCGTCCGTGGCGATCAGTGCGGGGCCACCGGCGTTGCCGACGATGGCGAGCCGCGCGCCCTGCGGCAGGCGCTGGGAGGCGAGCAGCTCCGCGACGTCGAACACGTCATCGAGCTCGGCAACGCGTACCACGCCGGCACGCTGAAACGCCGCCTCGTAGACCGCGTCGCTGGCGATCAGGGCGCCGGTGTTCGAGTCTTGCGCGTGCGCCGTGGGTGCATACCGCCCGGCCTTGTAGACAACGATGGGCTTGATGCGTGCAAAGGCACGCGCCGCAGACATGAAGGTGCGGGCGTCACCGACCGACTGCATGTAAACAATGATGCCGTGGGTTTCGGAATCGGACGCGAAGTAGTCGATCAGGTCCCCGTAGCCGACATCGAGCATATTGCCGACCGACACGAAATAGGAAAACCCGATTCCCTCCTCCGCCGCCCAGTCCAACACCGAGTTGCACAACGCGCGCGATTGGGAGATGAAGGCCATGCGCCCGGTCTTGGGCATGGCTACGGCATGACTGGCGTTGAGACCGAGGCGAGGGGCGATGATGCCCAGTGAGTTCGGGCCGATCACCCGCATCGACGTGAAGCGCCGTGCCACGTCGGCCACGCGCTGTTCGAGCAGTCGTCCCGCCGCACCGGTCTCGTGAAAACCACCCGACAGGATCGCCACCCCGCCCACGCCGGCCACACCGCAAGCTTCGACCACCTGTGGAACCATGATCGCCGGGTTGCAGATCACCGCCAGGTCCGGAGCATGTGGCAGATCGGCGAGGGTGGGATAGGTCGGTACTCCCCGCACCGACTCGAGCTCGGCGCAAATCGGGTACACGGCGCCGTTCAGCCCGGCGTCAAGCAGATTGTGCAGCACACCGAGTCCCAGGCTGCGGGGCTCCTCCCTTAGGCCAAGCAGGGCAATGCGCCGGGGCTTGAACAGCTTGTCCAGGTTGCGTGCGCTCATCGACCGGCCTGGCTAGCCCGAAAATCTCACCAGCCGGCCAACGGCTGGGCGGAAAGTGAATGGATCGCATGGAAGATCTGACATTCTTGTGGTCGCCGAACGATGACGCCGTGTTTGCGCCGCCGGCCTATCCCGGTTCTGGCGGTTTCTCGCTGCGAATTACGCCAGCTCCCGGAATGCCGGTGAGATTTCCGGGCTCGGGAAATTCGGCACGATTGTGGGGTTCTGCGCACGATTGTAGGGGTCTGGAACACCCACTGTCGATGCCTGTGCGCTATCCGGGTGCGTGGCTAGTGCGCCTCTGCGACCTGCAGCACCAGGGCGCCCTGCACGGCGCCGGAGCGCAGGCGCTGGATGGCGGCGTTTGCTTCGCGCAGCGGAATCAGCTCGACCTCGGTCTGCACCGGAACCCGGGGCGCGATCGCCAGCAGGCGTTCGCCGTCCTCGCGGGTCAGATTGGCCACCGAGCGTACGCTGCGTTCCTCCCACAGCAGGCGATAGGCCATGGCCGGTATGGTGCTCATGTGGATTCCGCCGCACACCACGGTGCCGCCCCTGGCGGTCGCGGCCAGTGCCAGCGGAATCAGATCGCCTACCGGCGCAAAGATCAGCGCGGCGTCGAGCGGCTCGGGTGGCATCTGGTCGGAGCCGCCGGCCCACACTGCTCCCATACGGCGCGCGAAGGCCTGCGCCTGCTCATCGCCCGGGCGGGTGAAGGCATACACGCGCCTGCCCTGGTGCACCGCCACCTGGGCGATGATGTGCGCGGCGGCGCCAAAGCCGTAGATCCCGAGTGCCTCCAGCGTCTCGCCGGCCATGCGGTAGGTGCGGTAGCCGATGAAACCCGCACAAAGCAGCGGCGCGGCCTGCGCGTCGGAAAAAAGCTCGGGGAGCGCAAAACAGTAACGGGCGTCGGCCACCGTGTACTGCGCGTAGCCACCGTCGAGGGTATAGCCCGTGAAGCGCGCCGCGCCGCAGAGATTCTCGCGTCCGCTCCGGCAGTAGCGGCAGACCCCGCAGGTGTAGCCGAGCCACGGCACACCGACCCGCTGGCCGATAGCGAAACGCGTGACACCCTCGCCGAGTGCCGCCACGCTGCCGACGATTTCATGACCGGGGATGACCGGCAGCTTGGGATTCGGCAGCTCGCCGTCGACGAGATGCAGATCGGTGCGGCACACCGCGCACACGTGCACGCGGATCAGCACCTGGCCCGCGCCCGGCTGCGGCGTTGGCAGCTCGCGTGGCTCGAGCGCCGAGCCCGGGCGGTCGAGTACCAGGGCGGACATGCGCGGCGGCGGCATCCTGTGAAATCCTCTCGTTCAGCTAACGCCCTGCGCCCGCGCCGCCCAGGGGCACGACCACCAGTTGGATGAAGTCCTGCAGAAAGTGCATGACCATCGGCGCGACGAGATTGCTGCGCAGCAGGTATATGACGCCGAAGGCAGCTCCCATCGCTCCCACCGTTATCATGCCGGCGACACCTTCATAGCCGTGGCCGAGCGAGAACACTGCGGCCGAGAGCAGGACGGCGAGCGCCGGGCTGCCGCTCAAGGCGCGCAGCCGCAGAATCAGATAGCCGCGAAACACTGTCTCCTCGGACACCGCCACCACCACCGTCAGCAGTGCGGCGAGCGGTGCCTGGGCCGGACCGATCGCTTCCAGGACCTGCGGCGGACCGGGCGAGGACAGTCCGAGGTCGGCAAGCAGTCGCTGCAGCGCTGCGGCCGCGGCCACGAACGGCAGGTACAGGATCACCCCGAGCACCGCCTCGCGGGCGGCGCCACCTCGTTTCAGACCCAGGGCGTGCAGACTTTCGCCGTTGCGCCAGACGAGATAGATCACCAGGGCCAGGAGGGCGAGATCATGAAAGATGACTGACACCGCCACGGTCGAGAAACCGACGTCGAGTGCGCTGACTGCCGAGGAGGAGATCGCGATACTCGGCACCACCAGCAGCAGCACCACACCGAGCTCCACCGCCTGCTGGCGCCGGCCTATCACCTTCCCGGGTTGGATATGCATCGCGCACCACGGTCGCCTGCGGTCCTGCAATTACCCTAGCACCCGCCCGCGCGTAGCGCCACGGCGCAGCGCGCGGTGAAAACCCGCTCAGGCGATGGCGGCGTTCGGCTCGACCAGCGGTTCTTCCACCGAGAAATAGGTCAGGCGCACGTCCTCGTGCAGCTTGGCCAGTGCGCTCTGCAGCTCCTCGATGAAATCGTGCAGACCTTCCGAGGCAAGCGCGTGTACGTCGGCTTCCTTGACCATGCGCTGCGCGCGTCCCAGCACCCGCAGCGGCGCGTCGTTGCGCGGCAGGTCCCGCAGGCAATCGCCGACCTCGACCAGACAGTGGTGAACGGCACGCGGAAAATCGCGATCCTGCAGCAGATAGCCGAGTACCGCGGAGCCCTTGACCCGCACGTGCACGTGACGCCGGTACATCTGATAGGCGGCGAGCGATTTCAGCACGCTCACCCACTGGATGTCTTCGAATGGCCTCAGCTCCTCCACCCGCTTCGGCAGCAGGCTTGCCGAGCGCACGTCGAGCACCCGGGAGGCCATGTCGCAGCGTTCCAGGTTGCGCCCCATGCGTGCGAACCCGTAGGCCGGATCGTGGCTCATGGTGCCAACCAGGATGCCGGTGATCTGCTGGCAGTGTTCGACGATGTATTCGAGGAAATCGTAGGGCCCGCGCCGCGTGAGGCCGGTGGACGCGTTCTCTTTGGTATAGAGGTGGAGATCGTTGAGTTTTTCCCAGGCCTCGCGCGGCACGATGCCGCGGGTGGTACGCATGTCCTCGCGCGCGCGAGCGAGCGAGGACATCACCGAACCGGAGTTGTTGGCATCGCTCACCAGGAAACGCAGCATGTTGCGCTGCGTAGGCTCCTTGTAGCGCTGGTGGAACTCCTCGTGGCTGCCGGTGATCGCGAGCAGCGGTTCCCATCCACACGACTGGGTGCGCGGGAAATCCAGCAACAGTGTGGCATGCGCCAGGGTGATGCGCGCCGTGCTCTCGGCGCGTTCAATGTAGCGCGCCATCCAGTACACGGTTTCGGCTACGCGGGACAAAAGCATGGCTACGATCCTCCCATGTCGACAATCCAGGTGTCCTTGCTGCCACCTCCCTGGGACGAGTTCACGACCAGAGAGCCTTTCTTCAACGCCACGCGCGTCAGCCCGCCGCGCGTCACGTAGGTACCCTCGGCGCTCAACATGAACGGGCGCAGATCGAGGTGCCGCGGCTCGACCTTGCCGTCGCACAGCGTGGGTGCCGTGGACAGGGCGAGCGTCGGCTGCGCCACATAGTTGCGAGGGTGCTTGGCGACCAACGCGGAGAACTGCTCGCGGTCCTTGCGCGTGGCATGCGGACCCACCAGCATGCCGTAACCTCCCGACTCGTTGGCCGGCTTGACCACCAACTGGTCAATGTTCGCGAGCACATACTCGCGCTCCTTGGGATCCATGCACAGGTAGGTCGGCACGTTGGGGATGATCGGGTCCTGGTCCAGGTAATAGCGGATCATGCGCGGCACGAAGGCATACACCACCTTGTCGTCCGCCACCCCGGCACCCGGCGCGTTGGCCAGCGCCACGTTTCCCGCACGCCAGGCGCGCATCAGGCCGCGCACGCCGAGCATGGATTCTTCGCGGAAGATCTCCGGATCGAGGAACAGGTCATCCACGCGCCGATAGATGACGTCGACGCGCTCCAGACCGCCGACCGTGCGCATGTACACGCAGTCGTCGGTGCCGACCACCAGATCTCCGCCCTCGACCAGCTCGGCCCCCATCTGCTGGGCGAGGTAGGAATGCTCGAAATAGGCCGAGTTGTAGATGCCGGGCGTCAGCACCACGACGTTCGGGTAGTCGGCCGGACGCGGCGACAGGGCCGCCAGCATGTCGAAAAGCTGCGTGGCGTAGTCATCGACCGGCTGGATGTTGAGGTTCTCGAACAGCTCGGGAAACACGCGTTTCATGACCAGGCGGTTCTCGAGCATATAGGAAACCCCGGAGGGCACGCGCAGGTTGTCCTCCAGCACGTAGACCGTGCCGTCGCGGTCCCGTACCAGGTCGGTCCCGCAGATGTGTGCCCAAACGCCGAAGGCGGGCTTCACGCCCATGCACTGCTTGCGGAAGTTGACCGAATCGGCAAGCACCTGCTGCGGGAAAATACCGTCGCGGATGATGCGCTGCTCGCCGTAGATGTCGGCGATGAAGTGGTTCAACGCCGTCGCGCGCTGCTTGAGCCCGGCCTCGATGCGCTCCCATTCGGACGCGGGAATGATGCGCGGGATGATGTCGAAGGGCCAGGCGCGATCGATGGCCGTGCCTTCGCTGTACACCGTGAAGGTGATGCCCATCACCACGATGGCGAGCTCCGCGGCATGCTTGCGGTCCTGCAGTTCCTCGTCGGTGAGCGAAGCGAGATAGCGCGCCACCTCGTGCGCCGCGCGCCGCGGACGACCCGCGGGCGAAATGAGCTCATCAAAGGCTGCGCTCGCGGGATACTCCTTCCACACAATGGACATACGCCGTCAGCGCCCGCGAGGCGGCGTGCCGAGGGCGGCAGAGACCACGCGCGGCAGCCGCGCCAGCAGCTTCAAGTGCATGCGGTTTCCCCTGAAACCCGCACAAAGCGGGCACAATTCCGGCTGAGCAAGCGGCATGCCACACGCCGAGCGTGGGAATTTTCCTAAACCTTCTATGGGCTTAGCACCGACACCCGGCACACCGCTGCACTGGCGCCGTGCGCACGCACACCGCTTGCGCTGTTTTGGCTCGCCATGCAGGGCGCGCCAATCACGCGGCCCAGGCGCACGTTGCGGCGCGCAGGTGCCGGCGTGGAACGAGCGACAGCGGTTTCACCAGGCGGCACTTGGAGCGGCGGAGCGACAGGCGCGCAAGGTGCGGGTTCATCGAGGCCTTGACGGACTGGCCACCGGCGCCGAGTCGATCGATGCGTGCAGAGATGCGCCGCAGGGCACGGGCTAGTGTCTAGTGTAGTGATGCACTCTTGACGAGACGTTTGAGCCTTCGATGGAGGTAGGGCGGATAAGCGCAGCGCATCCGCCATTCATGATCGGCCGGCGTCAGGAGTGCACGAAGCCGTTTCGCTCCCGTCGAGTTTCTCGTGCTGAGTGGATCGCGAAGGGGATCAGGCGTCATGGGAATCGGGGAGGCAATGGGCGTCGCGGAGTCGGATTTTGAACCAGAGGTGGCTGGGTGGCGGATGCGCTGCGCTTATCCGCCCTACGGCTGGCCAGAAAATTTCACCAGCCGGCTGGCCGGTAAGGGAATGGATCGAAAGATCTGACATTCTTCGCAACCGCGATGACCCATGTTCATGCCGCCGGTCGATTCCGGTTCTCGCGGTTTCTCGCTGCGAATTCCGCCAGCTCCCCGGATGCTGGTGAGATTTCCGGTCTAGTGGTACTCGTTTGTCGCCGACCCCGATTCCCGGGTGGCGATGCGGATGCGGGTCTCCAGCGCGCTTTGTGCACCCTGGCCTGAAAACGTGCCGGTGACGGGTGCGGCATGACGGGCGAGTGCGCCGGCGGCGATCGCGACATGGGCGTCGGTGACCGCCAGTCCGTGGGTCGGATCGTAGCCGCGCCAACCGCCGCCGCACAGATACACCTCCGGCCAGGCATGCAGATAGCGCTGCGTCCGCGAAGGATCGCCGCGCTGATAGCCGCTCACGAAACGCGCCGCGAGTCCCACGGCACGGCAGGCGGCAACGAACAGCACCGTGAGGTCACGACAGGCACCGGCGCGCTGCGCCAGCGTGCGCTCGGGCGGCAGCGGATCACCCTGCTCGCGCACGCCCCGGGAAAACTCATGGAACATGCGCTGGTTCAGCAGATCGAGAAAAGCCTGTGTCTCGCTTCCGGCGGCGCCGGCCAGCGACGCGGCGAAGGCGCGCACCGATGCATCGATTCCTGCCCGACGGCAATACGGCACCAGATAGGGCTGCAGGTCCTCGCCATAGTTCACCGGCAGGGCGCGGGTGCCCGGCACGGGCAGGAAGTCGAAGGCATTGCTGCGCAGCGTTTCCACTTCCAGGCGCACCATGACCTCGAGCGTGCGCGCGGCACCGACGAAGCACAGCTCGGTCACGGTATTGCCCGCCAGGTCCTGGTACTCGGCCTGCAGCACAGGTTGCGGATCGACATCGAGTGCAAACTTCACCAGGCGCTGGGCACCGTCACAGCGCGGACGCACGCGCAGCACCTGCGGTCCCAGCAGCACCGGAACGGAATACGAGTAGCGGGTCAGATGCTCAATGGTGAAAAGCATGGGAATCCCCGGCGCAACCATGGGCCGCCACATTGCTTGCAAGGCATGGGCGCCGCCGCCCTGCCTTGAGGCAGTGCGGCGGCTGGCCGGCATGCGTCACTACAGTGCAAGGCGGCCGCCGCGTTCCTCTTGCGCCGCGCAACGATTCTACGCGCTTCAACGACTTGCAGATGGCGCCGACCCCCTCATGCAAGCATGGAGTCTGGTCCGTGACTTGCTGAAGCAAGAAGCAATCCCCACAAGAAAGCAAGGTTCCGGCAGTGATCCAATCGTTGAGCTTCGCCCGTCAAGGAGACAAACAGAACTCCGCCTTCTTCGAAGACTATCTGGTCCGCCTGCTGGAGGAGCGTGACCGCGTCGGCCTGACCGACATGATCCACGAGATCGACGCCATCATGATCACCGTGGATCCGGGACACTCCATCGAGTACATCGCAGAGCTGGCGTTGATGACGCCCTACCATTACCTGGTAACGCTGGAGAGCGAGTCGCATTGGACCCATATCCTGCGCATCGACATGGGCTCGCCCGATTTCCTGGTGCGTGAGGTGAAGGATCCCGGTATCCGCGGCATCTTCCGCAGCCTGAACGAGGTGTATCCGATCGGCGCGCGCAAGCCCAACAGCCGCTACATGGGCGAGATCCTGCGCGTCACCGACCTGCACGGCACCACCGAGCTGCAGAAGGAGCGCGAGTTCCGCTTCTTCTCGCAGGACGAGATCCGCAAGCTCGAGCTGCCCGGCAACCTTGCCGTGGGTAAGCCTTCGCCCTACACGCACAACATCGTCGCCTACATGGAGCGGCCGCAGGAACATCTGCGCGTGTATGCCCTCGGCCTGAGCAGCATCCGTCCCGAAATCCAGGAGGTGTACCTGGCATCCAAGGAGCTGCAACAGCGATTGCAGCTCGAAGACCTGCTACTGCCCATCGATCATCTGGCGACGCGCGTCTACGCCCAGAACCGGGAAGTAGCGCTGCTCGAGTGGCTTTCGATGTCCAGCTACTACTACTGGGGCTCCTACGACATCGAGGACCAGAACTCCTCGACCAACGTCACCAAGAGCACGCACTACGCTGCCGAGATCCGCAGTCCGGCCAAGGTCTTCACCGCCAACAACACCCCGTACTTCGTCAACCATCTGGAGCGCCTGCCCTCCCCCACCGAAACCTTCGTGCGCAACTACGGTCCGCGCCTGCACCACATTGCACTGGCGGTGCGCGACGGAGAACGTGGCGGGCGGGAAAACATCGAGTACGTGGTGGACCAGATCCGTGCCCAGGGACGCGACTTCCTGCTGGACGTGATCGGATCGCGCGACAAGGGGCTGAAACAGATTTTCTCGAGTGCCTCCGAGCACTCCTCACTCATCATCGAGTACGTGCAGCGCTTCGGCGACTTCCAGGGCTTTTTCGCCAAGGACAACGTCGCAGAGCTCACCCACGCGGCAGGGGTCGAAGAGGAGCTGCTGGAGTTGCAGGCCCAGCATCAGCTGAGCTGATCGGATAGGTGCCGCAAGGACGCGAAATGCTACGCGCGCCACACCGCGCAAACTTCACGCGTTCGCGGTAGGCGCCGCCACATCGGCCTCGTAGCTTTCGCCTTCCAGCCACGCCAGCATGTGCTCCCAGGGCAGGTGGTCCGCCCGCGCTTCCGGAAGATCGAGCTCCTCCACGCCCAGGCCGTACTCCACGGCCTGCACATAGTTGTTGGTGTCGCGCAGGCGCGCGATCACCGGCAACTGCAGGGACTCGAAAAAACGCTCCAGCGACTGATAGGCGCGCGTCTTGCTCTTCACGCGGTTGGCGACGATGGCAACCCGTGTCGCAGGCATGCGGCTGCGCTGCATGTTCAGCACCCGCCGGACGAAGTCCGCAGTGGAATAGATGTCGATGGGCGAAGGCAACACCGGGACAATGATGGTGTCCACTCCGCGCACCTGTTCGACCAGTTCCTGACCCATGAGACCTGCCGGCGTGTCGATGACGACGCGCTCGGTGTCCGCCGGTACGCGCAGCTGAAAAGTCCGCGTACAGCCGACCGGGGGCGGCTCGTAGGCGGCAACGCCGTGGATGGGTCGCGCGGCGTTTGGCCGCTCCTGGAGCCAGCGCATGCTGGAGGCCTGGGGATCGTAGTCGAACAATGCCGTGCCATAGCCGCGTATGGCATAACAGCTCGCCAGATTGGTCGCGATCGTGGTCTTTCCGCAGCCACCCTTGGCATTCATGATGATGATTCGTTGCATGGCAGTCGGCAGTTAGAGGTTCTTGGTAGGACTGCGACCCTACGAAAGTGCGGCACTGTACGCGAGCGCCGGGGCTCCCGGATGATCCCGATTTGCGGGTGTGGCGGGCCCGCTTGCGATACGGCAGGTGAAACGCACCACGCCCGTCTGCGGATCGCCCTTGCCCCTGTCATGCATCAAGCATACTCGCGGCGCTTGCACAAGCCCTCTCAATGGTTCGGCCGCGCGCGGGCCACACTTTAAGCCGGCAGGCCCCTAAGGTACGAGGCTCGGCAGCATGGTTCAAGGGGGGGCGGGGGCGGTTGTGACACTGCTATTCACTTTCGGAAGCTGTCGAGAGGGCCAGAGTACCAGAAAAAAACGCGCGCACCTTGTATCCGGCGGCCGCTCGAAGTTTTCAAGTGGCTCCTCTTGCGCTCGGGTGCCGTTGGATTCCGTATAATGCGCCGCCGCGTGGCGCGTGACGCTGCCGCGCGAGCCGCTCGTCCGGCTAGGGCAGACAACGACCGAGGGAGGCAGTCCATGAGTGGGGAGGCATGGTTCACCCTGGCGGTGGTGGGCATGTGTCTGGGATTCCTGGCGCGCAGCAGGGTGGCACCGGACGTGGTGCTGAGCGCGGGGCTCGCACTGTTGCTGCTCGGCGACATCATCACGCCGACCGAAGCACTGGTGGGGCTCGCCAACGAAGGGATGGTCACGGTCGGGGTGCTGTACATTGTGGTCTCGGGACTGCGCGAGACCGGTGGCATGCAATGGGTGGTGCAACGTGTGCTGGGTCGGCCGCGTTCCCTCATCGGCGCCCAGCTCAGACTCATGGCGCCTGTCAGCGCACTCAGCGCCTTCGTGAACAACACGCCGGTGGTGGCCATGTTCATCCCGGCCCTGCACGATTGGGCCCGGCGCAATCACCTCTCGCTTTCCGCGCTCATGATCCCGCTGAGCTACGCCGCGATTGCCGGCGGGACCTGCACGCTGATCGGCACCAGCACCAACCTGGTCGTCAACGGACTGCTTCAGACCCAGACCGACCTGCCGCCGCTGCACCTGTTCGACATCGCCTGGGTGGGTGTGCCCACCTCGTTGCTGGTCATCGCCTATGTGCTGGCGGTCAGCCGCTGGCTGCTGCCGGAGCGCCGCCCCGCTGCCACCCAGTTTGCCGACGCCCGCGAGTACACCCTGGAGATGCTGGTCGAGCCGGACAGTCCACTGGTGGGCAAGAGCATCGAGGATGCCGGACTGCGCCAGCTTCCCGGCACCTTTCTGGTGGAGATCGACCGCGAGGGCCGGATCCTCCCGGCCGTGGGACCGCAGGAACGGCTCGCCGCCAACGACCGCCTGGTGTTCGCCGGCGTTCTGGAGTCGGTGGTCGACCTGCAGCGGGTGCGCGGGCTGAAGCCCGCCACCGATCAGGTGTTCAAGCTGGACGCTCCGCGGCGACAGCGCTGCCTCGTGGAGGCCGTGGTCTCCAACACCTGCCCGCTGGTCGGACGCAGCATCCGCGAAGGCCGCTTTCGCAACCTCTACAATGCCGTGGTAATCGCCGTGTCGCGCAACGGCGAGCGCCTCAACCGCAAGATCGGCGACATCGTGCTGCGCCCCGGAGACACGCTGCTGCTCGAGGCCGGGGAAAATTTCGCCGAACAGCAGCACAACTCGCGGGACTTCTATCTGGTGAGCCGGTTGAACGACTCCCGACCGCTGCGCCACGAACGCGCTGCCGTGGCCGTGGGAATCCTGGTGCTGATGGTGGCCCTGGCCAGTTTCGGTTGGCTGCCGATGCTGGAGGCGGCGCTGCTTGCCGCAGGCCTGATGATCCTGACCCGTTGCACCAGCAGCCATATCGCGCGCCGCGATGTCGACTGGCAGGTGCTGGTGGTGATCGCGGCATCCTTCGGCATCGGCGCGGCGCTGCAGAAGACGGGCGCCGCGGCCGTGCTTGCCCACAACCTGATTGCGCTCGCCAACGGCAACCCGCGGGTCGCGCTACTGCTGGTCTACGTGGCCACGGCGATCTGCACCGAGGTGGTGACCAACAACACGGCGGCCGTGCTGATCTTCCCCATCGCGCTCGCCACCGCCCACGACCTCGACGTCAACTTCATGCCCTTCGCCATCACCATCATGATGGCCGCCTCGGCAAGCTTCGCGACTCCCATCGGCTATCAGACCAACCTGATGGTATACGGCCCCGGCGGCTATCGGTTCGGCGACTATCTGCGCATGGGAATCCCGCTGGCGCTGCTCACCTGCACATTGACCGTGAGCCTGGTACCGCTGTTCTGGCCGCTGTAGCCCGAAAATCTCACCCGCCGGGCCAGCGGCGGGCCGGAAAGTGAATGGATCGCAGGGAAGATCTGGCACATCTCACGACCTCTGAACCATGACACTCCGTTCGCGCTGCCGGCCTATCCCGGTTCTGGCGGTTCCGGGTGAATGGATCGCGGAAAAGATCCGGCATTCTTCGCGATCATCGAACGATGACACCGCGGTCAGACCTGCAGGGGACCGCGGATGGCATCCTCGCGCGGCGGCTCGGCCATGGCCTGCTGCATTTCGCGGTTGCGGCGCTTCTCCACCCGGCTCATGACCCAGCCGGCGACGAGGATGCCGAGCGTCACGGCGAGGATGATGAGGCTCGCGAGCGCGTTGATCTTGGGACTCACTCCGAGCCGCACGCTGGAAAAGATCACCATGGGCAAGGTGGTGGAGCCGGGCCCGGAGACGAAGCTCGCGATCACCAGATCGTCCAGCGACAGCGTGAACGACAGCAGCCAGCCCGCCACCAGTGCCGGTACGATCATGGGCAGCGTGATCACCAGAAACACCTTGCTCGGATGCGCACCCAGATCCATGGCCGCCTCCTCGATCGACAGGTCCAGATCCCGCACCCGTGACTGCACGATCACGGCGACGTACGCGGTGCAGAAGGTGGTATGGGCGATCCAGATGGTGGTCATGCCGCGGCCCTGCGGCCAGCCCAGCCACTGCTCCATGGCAACGAACAGCAGCAACAAGGACAGTCCGGTGATCACGTCCGGCATGACCAGCGGTGCGGTGATCATGCTCGCAAACAGCGTCTGGCCGCGAAAGCGGCCGAAGCGCGCCATGGCGTAACCCGCCGCGGTTCCCAGCACCACGGCCGCGCTCGCGGTGAAAAAGGCGATGCGCAGGCTCATCCAGGCCGCGGCCAGAATCTGCGGGTCGCGGATCAGCTCGCCATACCACTTGGTGGAGAACCCCGCCCACACCGTCACCAGCCGCGACTCGTTGAACGAGTAGATGACCAGGATCACCATGGGCAGGTACAGGAAGGCAAACCCGAACCCCAGCCAGCTCATCAATCCGATCGAGCGATGACCGTTCAACGTGGCTCCCGTTCGCGGGTCTGGTAGCGCTGGAACAGCGCGATCGGCAGCACCAGCAACAACAGCATGACGATGGCCACGGCGGATGCCACCGGCCAGTCGCGATTGTTGAAAAACTCCTCCCACAGCACGCGGCCGATCATCAGGGTCTCGGGACCTCCGAGCAGCTCCGGAATGACGAACTCGCCAACGGCCGGAATGAACACCAGCATCGAGCCCGCAATGATCCCGGAGCGCGACAGCGGCAGCGTGATGGTCAGAAACGCCTTCCACGGCCGCGCACCGAGATCGGAAGCCGCCTCCAGCAGCGACAGATCCATCTTCACCAGATTGGCGTACAACGGCAGCAGCATGAACGGCAGATAGGAATATACGATGCCCAGGTACACCGCGAAGTTGGTGTGCAGCAGCGGCAGCGGCGCGTCGATGAGACCGAGCGCCATCAGCGCATTGTTGATCAGGCCGTTCGCCTTGAGGATGCCGATCCAGGCATACACGCGGATCAGGAACGAGGTCCACGAGGGCAGCATCACCAGCAGCAGCAAACTGTTGCGCACCGCGGGGCTGGCCCGGGCGATGGCGTAGGCCATCGGATAACCGACCAGCAGGCACAGCACCGTGGAATTGAAGGCGATCACCAGGGAGCTGAGATAGGCGCTTGCGTAGAGGTCGTCGGTAAGCAGAAACAGGTAATTGCCGAAGTTCAGGGTCACCTGCAGGGCATCGCTCGCGTAGCGCAGCAGCTCCGTGTAGGGCGGCATGGCAATGGCCTTCTGCGCAAAGCTGATCTTCAGCACGATGACGAACGGCACGAGGAAGAACAGCAGCAGCCACAGATAGGGCACGGCGAGCGCCGCCAGGCGTGCCGAGGGCAGCAGTCGCCGGAAGCGCTGCATTACGCGGTCAGCACCACGCCGCTGTTGGGCTGCCAGTACAGATGCACTTCCTCGTCCCAGGTCGGGCGCCCCTCGGCGTCGCGGCTGAGATTGGGCATGGTGACGATAAGGATGCGCCCGCTGCGCAGCTCGACATGATAGATGGAATGGCTGCCGATGTAGGCGATGTCGCGGACCACGCCACGCGTGGAGTTGTTGCGTTGCTGGGGCGCTTCATGGCTGAGGGTGATCTTCTCCGGTCGCACCGCCACCCACACCTGCATGCCTCCGGGACCGGTGATGCCGTGGCTGATGTAGAGATCGCAGTCCACATCGGGCGATCGGATCAGCACGTAATCGGGCTCGTCCTCCACCACGCTGCCCGGCGAACACGTTCACCGATCCGATGAACTCCGCGGCAAAGCGGCAATTGGGATGCTCGTAGATTTCGGATCGGCGTCCCGATCTGCAGGATCCGGCCTTCGCTCATCACGCCGATGCGGGTGGCCATGGTCATGGCCTCTTCCTGATCGTGGGTGACCATGATGAAGGTAACGCCGACGCGCTCCAGGATGTTGACCAGCTCCAGCTCCGTGCGCTCGCGCAGCTTCTTGTCCAACGCGCCCATGGGCTCGTCGAGCAGCAACAGCTTGGGCCGCTTCGCCAGGCTGCGCGCCAGCGCCACGCGCTGCTTCTGTCCGCCCGACAGCTGGTGCGGCTTGCGCCGTGCGTAGGCGCCCATCTGCACCAGGTCGAGCACCTCGGCGACCCGTGCGCGGATCTCGGCGCGCGGCACCCCGTCCTGCTTCAAGCCGAAGGCCACGTTCTGCTCGACGCTCATGTGCGGGAACAGCGCGTAGGACTGGAACATCATGTTCACCGGCCGCCGGTACGGCGGTATGCGCGCGACGTCTCCACCATCGATGAAGATCTTGCCGGAGGTCGGCGCCTCGAATCCGGCGAGCATGCGCAGCAACGTGGTCTTGCCGCAGCCCGAGCCGCCGAGCAGCGCGAACAGCTCGCCCTGATAGATCGACAAGTCGACGCTGTCGACGGCGAGCGTCCCGTCGAAATCCTTGGTCAGATTCTCGAGGCACACCTTGGGCTGGGCACGCGGATCGCGCCATGGCTCGTTGGCGGGAACAGGTTGCCTGGCTGCGACCATTTGTCGGCTCTCGCAATTCGAGCCTGCGCCGTGCAGCACCGCAGGCAAAACGCCCCGACCGCACCGGGCCGGGGCGTCACACTTCCGGTACCGCGTGCCCGCTCAGTGGCCGGTCTTGATGCGGGTCCACAGGCGGGTGGTGAGGCGCTCGATGTCCGGGGGCATGATCTTGAAGGTGTAGAGCTTCGCCTTCACGTCCGGAGACGGATAGATGTTCGGGTCGTTGCGCACCGCCTCATCGACCATATCGAAGGACGCCTGGTTGGGGTTGGCGTAGGCGACATAATCGCTGATTTCCGCGATCACCTCGGGCTGCAGCAGATAATTGATGAAGGCGTGTGCGTTTTCCGGATGCTTGGCGTCCGCCGGTATCGCCAGCATGTCGAACCACATCGCAGCGCCTTCCTTGGGCAGGCTGTAGGCGACGTGGACATCGTCGCCCGCTTCCTCGGCGCGCGACTTCGCCTGCAGGATGTCACCGGACCAGCCGAGCACCAGACAGATGTCGCCGTTGGCGAGATCATTGATGTACTGCGAGGAGTGGAAGTAGGTGATGTAGGGCCGGACCTTCATCATCAGCTTCCCGGCTTCCTCGTAGTCCTTCGGATCGGTGCTGTTGGGATTCTTGCCCAGATAATTGAGGGCGGCGGCGAGCACCTCGAGCGGCGCATCCAGCATGGCCACGCCGCACTCTTCAGCTTGGAGATGTTTTCCGGCTTGAACACCAGGTCCCAGCTGTTGACAGGCGCTTGTCGCCCAGGCCCTGCTTCACCTTGTCGACATTGTAGCCGATGCCGGTGGTGCCCCACAGGTAGGGCATGGCGTACTGGTTGCCGGGATCCACATTCGACAGGTTCTCGAGAATTGCCGGATCCAGATTCTTGTAGTTGGGCAGCCGCGCTTGTCGAGCTTCTGGAAAATGCCGGCCTGGATCTGACGCCCGAGGAACGAATCCGGAGGCACGACGACGTCGAAGCCGGTATTGCCCGCGAGCAGCTTGGCCTCCAGCACCTCGTTGCTGTCGAACACATCGTAGACGACCTTGATGCCGGTCTCCTTCTCGAACTGCGCAATGGTATCCTCGGCGATGTAGTCGGACCAGTTGTAGACATGCAGTACCTTCTCTTCCGCCGCCATTGCCGAACCCGCACAGCACAGGGCGAAGACCGCCGCCAGCACCGTGGAAATGAGCTTGCTCGACATGTTCATTCCTCCATCCTCGCGTTGCCAGAAGCGCACGGCGACTTGCCGGACACAGGCGCTACGATATCACCGCTTGCGGCAGGTTGTCCCCGGGCGAAGGTTTGGTTCCGGGTATCCTCGGCCGGCAGGCTCCGGCCGGTAACCGGCCAGGCATCCGCCGCGCGATTCTGGTGCGCGGCCATCGCGTCGTCAGATCTTCCCTGCGATCCATCTCCCCACCGGCCAGCCGCGGGTCGGCTGGTGAGATTTCCGGTTAGCCCAGGCCCAGACGCTGCGCGGTGAGATCCAGGCAGCGCCCGGCCAGTGCGACCAGCTCATCGATCTCCGCACGGGTCATCGTCAGGGGCGGTGCGACGATCATGGCGTCGCGCACGGCGCGCATGACCAGCCCGTTCTCGAAGCAGTAATCGCGGCACAGGGTACCGACTTCGCCGGCCGGATCGAACGCTCGCGCCGTGCGCTTGTCGCTCACCAGCTCGAGTGCGCACAGGAATCCGATCCCGCGCGCCTCGCCGACCAGCGGATGCTCGCCGAGCTCGCGCCAGCGCTGCTGCAGGTAGGGCCCGGTATCGCTGCCTCACGCGCTCGATGATGCCCTCTTCGCGCAGCATGCGCAGATTCTCGATCGCCACGGCGCACGAGGCCGGGTGCGCCGGAGTAGGTGAAGCCGTGGATAGAACTCCCCGCCCTTGTCGATCAGCGCCACGGCCACGCGCTCGCCGACAGCACGCCCGCCGAGCGGCAGGTAGCCTGAGGTAACCGCCTTGGCGAATGTGATCAGGTCCGGCTCCAGATCGTAGTACTGCGTGCCCCACCACTCGCCCAGCCGCCCGAAGCCGTGATCACCTCGTCCGCCACGAGCAGGATGCCGTAGCTCGCGCAGATGCGCTGGATCTCCGGCCAGTAGGTCTCGCGGCGGAATGATCACGCCGCCCGCGCCCTGGATGGGCTCGGCGATGAACGCGGCGACGTTGTCGCGCCCAGCTCCTGATCCTGCCGCCCAGCGCCTGCGCGGCCATGAGGCCGTACTCCTCCGGCGTCATGGCCGCCGCCGTTCTCGAACCAGTAGGGCTGCTCGATGTGCTCGATGCCGGCAATGGGCAAACCGCCCTGCGCGTGCATGGGCCCCATGCCGCCGAGGCTTGCCGCGGCCGACCGTGCTGCCGTGATAGGCGTTCTCGCGCTGATGATGATGTGCTTGTGCGGGCTTGCCCTGCAGATCCCAGTAGCGGCGCACCATGCGCATCACGGTGTCGTTCGCTTCCGACCCCGAGCCGGTGATAGAACACCTGGTTCGACTGTAGCGGCGCGAGCTCCGCGAGCGTCTCGGCCAGCTCCGAGGGCCGGCGGGTGGGTGGTACTGGAAGAAGCTGTTGTAGTACGGCAGCCGCTCGAGCTCTGCGCGCAGCCGCCTCCACCAGCTCCGGCCGCCCGTAGCCGAGGTTGACGCACCACAGCCCCGACATGCCGTCGAGGATGCGGTGCCCTCCGCGTCCCAGAGGTACACGCCTTCGGCGCGAGTCGATGATGCGGTGCCTTTCTCGCCCGAGCGCCTTGTGATCGGTGAACGGATGCAGGATAGTGGCGCCGGTCGCTCTCGCGCCACTCGGCGGTGCTGCAGGTCTGCGATCCGGTGCCCATGATTCCCACCAAAGCCGGGGTCCGGCGCGGCCCTGTCGGCCCGGATACCGCGGTATCAGACGTTCAGCAGCAGGAATTCCCGCTCCCAGGGGCTGATCACCCGGAAGAAGGTCTCGTACTCCCGCTCCTTGATCGCGCGGTAGACCGTCACGAAGCGCTCGCCGAGCACGCCCGCGATCGCGGCCGAGCCGCCGAGCAGTTGCGCGGCGCTCCTCGATGTCGCGCGGCAGCCGGTACGGCAGCTCGTAGGCGTCTGCCCCCCAGCGGCGCCGTCGGGTCCAGCGCTCGTCATGCCGAGATAGCCGCAGGCGAGCGAGGCGGCGATGGCGAGATAGGGATTGACGTCGGCGCCGGCGACCCGGTTCTCCACCCGCCGCGTCCTCGGCGTCCGAGCTCGGCACGCGCAATCCCACCGTGCGGTTGTCGTAGCCCCACTGCACGTTGATGGGCGCCGCCTGGTAGCGCTGCGAAGCGGCGGTAGGAATTCACGTAGGGCGCGAACAACGGCATCGCCGCCGGAATGTAGCGCTGCAGGCCCCGCGATGTAGTGGAGGAACAGCGGCTGTCGGCTCGCCGTCGCGCGTCGGTGAAGACGTTGCGCCCGGTCGCGCGCGTCGACCACGCTCTGGTGGATGTGCATCGCGCTGCCCGGCTCGTTCTCCATGGGCTTGGCCATGAAGGTGGCATAGATCTTGTGGCGCATCGCCGCCTCGCGCACCGTGCGCTTGAACAGGAACATCTGGTCGGCGAGATCCAGGGCATCGCCGTGCAGGAAGTTCACCTCCATCTGCGCGGCGCCCGCCTCGTGGATCAGGGTATCGATCTCCATGCTCCTGCGCGTCGCAGTAGTCGTAGATCTCCTCGAACAGCGGATCGAATTCGTTCACCGCGTCGATGCTGTAGGTCTGGCGCACCGTCTCAGGGCGCCCGGTGCGACCGATGGGCGGCTCGAGGGGATAGTCGGGATCGGTATTGGTCTTGACCAGAAAGAACTCCAGCTCCGGCGCGACGATCGGCTCCCAGCCGCGCTGCCTCGTAGAGATCGAGCACGCGCCGCAGCACGTAGCGCGGCGCAAATCTCGACCGGCGAGCCGTCCTGGTAGAAGCAGTCGTGGATCACTTGCGCGGTCGGCTCGGTCGCCCACGGCACCATGCGCATGGTGTCGGGATCGGGCCGCGCCACCATGTCGATCTCGGCGGGATGAATGGCGCTGTCCTCCTCCGGATACTCGCCGGTCACCGTCTGCAGGAACACGGACTCCGGCAGGCGCATGCCCTCTTCCTTGCAGAACTTGCTCGCCGGCATGATCTTGCCGCGCGCCACCCCCGACATGTCGGGGATCAGGCCCTCGACCTCGGTGATGTTGTGCTCCTCCAGCCACTGCTGGATGGCACGGATGTTCATGCGCGCTCCGCCGCCCGCACCCGGCAGGCGTCACCGAAGGCCTGGAACAGCCGCGGGCGAAGGGATTGCTCATCACCTGCCACTCGGGATGCCATTGCACGCCGAGGGCGAAGCCTTGCGCACCGTCGGCCCGGAACGCCTCGATCAGCCCGTCGCGCGCCAGCGCCTCGACCGCCAACCCCTGGCCCAGGCGTTCCACGCCCTGCGCGTGCAGGGAATTGACCCGCACGGTGTCGGTGCCGGCGAGCGCATGCAGCATCCCTCCCGCCACCAGGCCGACCTCGTGCGCCGGAGCGTACTGCACTTCGAGCGCCTCGTCCTTGTCCTCGCGGTGATCGAGCAGTCCCTGCACCTCGTGCAGCGCCTGATGCAGCGAGCCGCCGAAGGCGACGTTCATCTCCTGGAAGCCGCGGCAGATGCCGAACACCGGCACGCCGCCCTGCACCGCCGCGCGGATCAACGGCAGCGTGGTGGCGTCGCGATCGGGATCGTGCAGGGTACCGGGCTGGCTCGGCGGACCCCGTAATGGTGGGGCTCGACGTTCGAAGGACTGCCCGGCAACAGCAGGCCATCAAGCCGCTCCAGCAATGCGGCGCTGGCAACACGAGTGCCGGCGGCGGGAATCACCACCGGGAGGCCGCGGGCGCCTTCCATCACCGCCACGATGTACTTCTCCGCGACTCCGTGGAAGAAATGCCCTTCGAGGGCCTTGCGGCAGGCGGGAATACCTATCAGTGGGACCGGGACACTCATGGTCGGATGTTCAATTTTTTAAACGATAGCACGCGCCCCGAAGCCGTACAAGGCAACTCCCGGGCGCAGGGCCATTGTTGTTCGACCACGCGCACGGGGGCCTGGCAGCCAGACGGCGCGATGATTTCACGGAGCGGGGAACACCTGTCGCCACCGCCTGGTGCGCTTGACACCTGCGCGGGCTTTCGATCCACTATGCAAATATTAAACAAGGCCGTTCCTCGCTCATGAACCCCCCCGATCCGGGACCGCCACCCGATGAGTTCCTCTCGCAGCACCCCGAGATCCGCGCGGTGGATCTGCTGGTGGCGGACACCAACGGCGTGCTGCGCGGCAAGCGCATCGACCGCGCGGGCCTGCCCAAGGTCTATCAGGAGGGCGTGTGCCTGCCCGGCTCGCTGTTCGGCATGGACATCACCGGCCGCACCGTGGAAGCCACCGGCCTCGGTTTCGATGAAGGCGATGCCGACCGGCTCTGCCGTCCGGTGCCGGGCACACTGTCGGTGACCCCCTGGCACCGGCGCCCCATGGCCCAGCTGCTGATGACCATGTACGAAGCCGACGGGCGGCCCTTCTTCGCCGACCCACGGCAGGTGCTGGCCCGTGTGGCACAAGAGTTCGCGACCCTTGGGCTCCGTGCGGTGGTAGCCGTGGAGATGGAGTTCTATCTCATCGACCGCAGCCGCGCCGCCGACGGCGGCCCGCAGCCTCCACTGTCTCCGGTCACCGGGGCGCGCGAGAACGCCACCCAGGTCTACGGCATCAGCGAGCTCGATGACTACAGCGCCTTCCTGGAAGACCTCGCCAGCGCCGCGGAGCTGCAGGGCATACCGGCCGATGCGGCGGTGGCCGAGTACGCGCCGGGTCAGTACGAGATCAACCTGCATCATGAGACCGATGCCCTGCGGGCCTGCGACCACGCCGTGCTGCTCAAGCGCCTCATCAAGGGCATGGCGCAGCGCCACGACATGGAAGCGACGTTCATGGCCAAGCCCTACGACCATCTCGCCGGCAGCGGCATGCACGTGCACCTGAGCCTGGTGGACGACGCGGGCCGCAACGCCTTCCTCGGCGAGGAGGCTCTTCTGCACCACGCCGTCGCCGGCCTCGCCGCCACCATGGCGGAGGCGATGGCGCTGTTCGCACCCAATGCCAACTCCTTCCGCCGCTTCCGGGTCGGCTCCTTCGTGCCCATGAGCCCGACCTGGGGCTACAACAACCGCACCACCGCGCTGCGCATTCCTGCCGGCAGCGAGCAGTCGCGGCGCATCGAACACCGGGTCGCGGGCGCCGACGCCAACCCCTACCTGCTGGTGGCGGCCCTGCTGGCCGGCGTCCACCACGGCATCGCCTGCAAGCTCGACCCCGCCCCGCCCGTGACGGGCAATGCCTACGACCAGCACGCGCCGAGCCTGCCCCATACCTGGCTGCAGGCGCTCACCACGTTCGAGCGTGGTACGGTGTTGCGCGATTACCTCGGCGCGGAGTTCTGCCGCGTGTACATCGCAAGCAAGAGCGCCGAGCGCGCCGAGTTCACCTATCACGTCTCTGCGCTCGAGTACCAGTGGTACCTGCGCACCGTCTGACAGGGCGATCACGGGCCGGGCGGCAACACACCGCTCGCGCAGGCGCACCGTAGATGAGCCGCCCCGCGCACGTCGACTCCTACTACGCCGCGAGCGCCAACGCTGCGCCGGAGCATCCCGAGCTCGCGGGCGAGGTTACATGCGACGTCTGCGTGATCGGCGCAGGGATCACCGGCAGCTCCGCGGCGCTGGCGCTCGCCGAGCGCGGTTACGACGTGGTGCTGATCGAGGGGGCACGGGTGGGCTGGGGTGCGTCGGGCCGCAGCGGCGGGCAGGTGATCTTCGGCTACGCCCGCGACATGAGCCTGATCCGCCGGCTGGTCGGAGCCGGGCACGCGCGCCGGCTGTGGGAGCTGTCGGTGCAAAGCATGGCGCTGCTCAAGGAACGCGTGGCCCGCCACGGTATCGACTGCGACCTGCGCCCGGGCCACCTGCACGCCGCCATCAAGCGCCGCCAGGTGCAGGAGCTGCGCGCCTGGCGCGAAGAGCTCGAAATCGAGTACGACTACGGCGGGCTCGAACTCTGGGAACATGCCGGGCTCTCCGAGCGGCTCGGCACGCGACGCTATCGCGCCGGACTGTACGATCCCAACAGCGCGCACCTGCATCCCTTGAACTACACACTGGGACTGGCGCAGGCGGCCGTCGCAGCCGGAGCGCGGCTGTTCGAGGCATCGCCGGCGCTGCGCCTCGAGGCGGACGGTCCGGGACCGGTGCGGGTGCACACGCCGCGCGGCGAAGTGCGCTGCCGCGAAGTGCTGCTGTGCGCCAATGCCTATCTGACCAACGTCGCCGGCACACTGCGCGCGCGAATCATGCCGGTGGGCACCTACATTGCCGCAACCGAGCCGCTCGGGGCCGAGCGTGCGCGTGCGCTGATCCGCAACGGCATGGCGGTCGCCGACATCAACTTCGTGCTTGACTACTTCCGGCTTTCCGCTGATCACCGCCTGCTGTTCGGCGGGCGCGTCAGCTACTCCACGCTGCCACCGCCGCGGCTCGCCGCCACCATGCGCAAACGCATGCTACGAGTGTTTCCCCAGCTCGCCGACGCCGCCATCCAGTATTGCTGGGGCGGCTTCGTCGCCATCACCATGAACCGCATGCCCCACCTGGGCCGCTTCGCTCAACATGGCTACTTCGCCCAGGGCTACTCGGGGCACGGCCTTGCGCTGGCAGGAATGGCAGGTCAGCTGATGGCCGAAGCCGTCGCAGGCACAGCGGAACGTTTCGACGTGCTGGCGCGCATTCCCCACCGCAGCTTCCCGGGCGGCCCCACCCTGCGCACGCCCGCCCTGGTGCTGGCCATGCTCTACTACCGCTTGCGCGACCTGTTCTGACCGGTGCCGTCGAGGGTGAGAAGCGTGGCGTAGAGGTCGGGACGGCGGTCGCGGAATAGGCCCCAACCGGTGCGCTGGGTGCGCAGCGCTTCGAGGTCGAATTGCGCGGTGAGCACCGCTTCGCCTTCGCGGTCGGCCTCGGTCAGTTTTTCGCCGGAAGGTCCGGCGATGAACGAGCTGCCGTAGAAGGTGACCGCGCAGGAGACCCCCTGCTCGCAGCCGATGCGGTTGCATGCCACGAGCGGCATCAGGTTGGCGGCCGCATGGCCCTGCATGGCGCGTTGCCAGTGACCGCTGGAATCCACATCGGGGTCCTCGGGCTCGGAGCCGATGGCCGAGGGGTAGAGCAGCAGCTCCGCGCCCATCAGCGCCATGGCGCGCGCCGCCTCGGGGAACCACTGGTCCCAGCAGATACCCACGCCCAGTACCGCGAAGCGCGTCCGCCACACGCGAAAGCCGGTATCACCCGGAGAGAAGTAGAACTTCTCCTGGTAGCCCGGACCGTCCGGGATGTGCGACTTGCGATAGATGCCAAGTATCGCGCCGTCGGCATCGATGACGGCGAGCGAATTGTAGTACGCGCAATTGGCGCGCTCGAAGAAACTGACCGGAAGCACCACGCCGAGCTCCGCGGCAACCCGACTCATGCGCTGCAGGGTCGGATGACCAGCCGCCGGAAGCGCCAGCGCGAAGTGCGCCGGGTCCTGGTCCTTGCAGAAATACGGGAGCTCGAACAGCTCCGGCAGCAGAATCACCTGCGCGCCCTGCGCTGCCGCGTTGCGCACCAGGCGCTCGGCCTGCTCGACATTTCCGTCGCGCCCGCGATCGCAGGCCATCTGGATCGCCGCTACTATGATCCGGCTCATGGATCACCCCGTCCCCGATCTGGCCCGGAAAATCTCACCAGCATCGCGGGAGCCGGCGCAATTCGCGGCGAGAAACCGCCAGAACCGGGATAGGCCGGCGGTGTGAACCGTGTGTCATCGTTCGAAGATCGCGAAGCACGCCAGATCTTCCCTGCGATCCATTCACCTGCGGGCCGGCCGCTCGCCGGCAGGTGAGATTTCCGGGCTGGTTGACCGGAGTCTACCATGCTCACCGCAACGACCCGGTCTCCGGACCGCGCGAGCCACGCTGCGGCAGCGGCTCCTGCTGGGTGATGCAGTGGATGCCGCCGCCCCCGGCGATGATGTCGAACGCCGGCACCGCGACCACCTCGCGCTCCGGAAACAGCTCGCGCAACGCGCCTGCCGCGGCGGCGTCGCGCGGCGGGTCGTCGAAGGTCGGCATGACGATGCCGCCGTTCGCGATATAGAAATTGATGTAGGACTGCACCGCGGGCCTGCCGGCGGAGTAGCGCGCAGGCGGCTGCTCGATGCCGACCACCTTCAGCCGCCGCCCGTGCGCATCGCGCGCCGCGTGCAGGCGCTGCAGGTTGTCGACGAGCGCCGCGTGGTCGGCGTCTGCGGGATCGGCTGCCGTAAGCGCCACCACCCTCCCCAGGCCCGCGAAACAGGCAACGTTGTCCACATGCCCGTCGGTGTCGTCGCCCTGCAGCCCGCGCCCCAGCCAGATCACGCGGTCGATGCCGAGCCCAGGTCGAACCAGGTGGTCTTGATCTCGGTGTACTTGTCGAGCGCATGGAGCGACTTGTCGCGACCGTTGCCGGATTCCTTGTAGCCGCCGAACGGCACGGTCAGGTCGCCCTCGTCGAAGCAGTTCACCCACACCGTGCCGGCGCGCAGCGCGCGCGCGACGCGATGCGCGGTGTTGAGGTCGCGCGTCCACACCGCGGCTGCGAGTCCGTAGTGCGAGTCGTTGGCGATGGCGATCGCCTGCTCCACGTCGTCGAACGGCAGGGTCGCGAGCACGGGACCGAAGATTTCCTCCCGGGCAATCTGCATGTGGCTTGTGACCTGGTCGAACACCGTCGGCGCCACGTAGTAGCCGCCGGTCTGCTGCAGCACGCGCTCGCCGCCCATGCGCAGCACCGCCCCCGCACGCTTGCCGGCGTCGACATAGCGCAGGATGGTGTCGAGCTGGGTCTGATCGACGATGGCGCCCATGCGCGTGTCGGGATCGAGCGGATTGCCGGGCTGGCGTTCGCGACCGACGGCGAGCACCTGCTCCAGCAGGGGTTCCTTGATGGAGGCCTCGACCAGCAGCCGCGAGCCGGCCGAGCACATCTCGCCCTGGTTGAAGAAGATCGCCTCGGCCGCGGCGCGCGCCGCGGCTTCCAGGTTCGGACAGTCCGCGAGCACGATGTTCGGCGTCTTGCCGCCGCACTCCAGCCACACCCGTTTCATGTTCGACTGCCCGGAAAGCTGTAGCAGGCGCTTGCCGACGCGCGTGGAGCCGGTGAAGGCCAGGCAATCGACGTCCATGTGCAGCGCCAAGGCCTCGCCCGCTTCGCTGCCCATGCCCGGCAGCACGTTCAGCACGCCGTCCGGCAGGCCCGCCTCCGCGGCGAGCCCGGCGATGCGAATGGCGGTCAGCGGGGACTTCTCCGAAGGCTTGAGGATGACGCTGTTGCCCGCCGCAAGCGCGGGACCAAGCTTCCAGGCGGCCATCAGCAGCGGGAAATTCCACGGCACGATGGCGGCCACCACGCCGACGGGCTCGCGGGTGACGAGCCCCAGGGCCCCGGGACCGGTGGGCGCCACCTCGTCGTAGATCTTGTCCACCGCCTCGCCATACCACGCGATGCAGCGCGCCGCCCCGGGGATGTCGATGGTGGTACTGTCGCGGATGGGTTTCCCCACATCCAGGGTCTCCAGCAGCGCGAGCTCGTCCTGGTGGGCGAGGATGAGCTCGGCGAAGCGCTGCAGCACGGTCTTGCGCTGCGCCGGAGGCCTGCGCGACCAGACACCCGAGGCGAAGGCCCGGCGCGCCGAGTGCACCGCGCGCTCCGCATCTTCCCGGTCGCAGGCCGCCACGCGCGCCAGCAGCGTGCCGTTCGCCGGATTGGAGCAGTCGAAGGTGCGCCCCGAGCGCGCCGCGACGTACTGCCCGCCGATGAAGGCCTCGCCGCGCGGATGCAGCGCAGCCGCCCGCGACTCCCACTCCGCAACGGTCCTGCTCATGGTGCAGGCCTCCTTGCTCGCGCCGCCCTCAAAAGGTCGGCGGCGAGTTGGCACTGATGATCTCGCAGGCTTCATCACCCAGGTTGCGGAAACGGTGCGGGAGCCGGCTCTCGAAGTAATAGGCATCGCCCGCCTCCAGCACCCGGCTCTCCCCGCCAACGGTTACCTCGATGCGCCCGCGCACCACCACCCCCCCTTCTTCGCCGGAATGGCTGAGCATCTCCGCGCCGGTATCCGCGCCCGGCGCGTAGAACTCGTGCAGGATGGACATGGCGCGGCCTCGGGTGTTCAGGCCGACCAGATGAAAGGAGACGTCACCGCTGCCCACGTCCGGCAGCTCATCGCGTGAGAAGAACACCTGCTGGCGTACGGAGAAGTCCTGGGTGAAAAAATCGGCAAGCGAGATGGGAATACCGTCGAGCACCTTTTTCAGCGAGCCGATCGACGGGCTGACGCGATTCTGTTCGATGAGCGAGATCATCCCGTTGGTCACGCCTGCCCGCTTCGCCAGCTCACGCTGCGACAAACCGTGCATTCTGCGTACCGCCCGCAGGCGCGTGCCGACGTCGATGGACATGGCTCGAGCGCGTTCTCCGCGATCCGTGAACAGAGTCAATGTTGCAATATAATTAACACATGCTCGGGAATGCAACCACATTTTCCAGCTTCCCGCGCGACATTGTTAATTTTACTCAACATGCTATGATCCGCCCATTGCCTGCGCAGAGCGGAGGAAAGCATGGCCGGGCACGGCAGCGAAGCGACACCGGGGCTTGACGCCTTCTGGATGCCGTTCACGGCGAACCGGCAGTTCAAGACCGACCCGCGCCTGCTGGTCGCGGCCGAGGGCATGCACTACACCGCCGCCGACGGCCGCCAGGTGCTGGATGGCACCGCGGGCCTGTGGTGCGTCAACGCCGGGCATGCACGGCCGAGCATTCGCGAGGCGGTCGCGCGCCAGCTCGGGCAGCTCGACTTTGCGCCCACCTTCCAGATGGGCCATCCCCTGCCCTTCGCGCTCGCCGAGCGGCTGATCGTCCACACCCCGGCGGATCTCGATCACGTGTTCTTCACCAATTCCGGCTCGGAGGCGGTGGACACCGCGCTGAAGATCGCCCTCGCCTATCACCGCGTGCGCGGTGAGGGCGCGCGCCAGCGCCTCATCGGGCGCGAGAAGGGTTATCACGGCGTCGGCTTCGGCGGCATTTCCGTGGGCGGCATCGCCAACAACCGCAAGTTCTTCGGCACCCTGCTGCCCGGAACCGACCACCTGCCCCACACCCTGAATCTGCAGCACAACGCCTTTTCCCGCGGGCTGCCGCAGTGGGGCGCGCATCTCGCCGACACGCTGCAGGATCTCATCGCCCTGCACGATGCCTCGACCATCGCCGCGGTCATCGTCGAGCCGGTGGCGGGCTCCGCCGGTGTGATCCTGCCGCCGCGTGGCTATCTGGAGCGCCTGCGCGAAGTCTGCACGCGCCACGGCATACTGCTGATCTTCGACGAGGTCATCACCGGCTTCGGGCGCCTGGGCGCGGGCTTCGCCGCCGAGTACTTCGATGTCGTCCCCGACATGATCACCACGGCCAAGGGACTCACCAACGGCTCCATCCCCATGGGTGCGGTGTTCGTGCGCAAGGGCATCCACGACGCCTTCATGAACGGTCCCGAAGGGGTGATCGAGCTGTTCCATGGCTACACCTACTCCGGCCATCCCGCCGCCTGCGCCGCGGGACTCGCGAGTCTCGACATCTACGAGCAGGAGGGCCTTTTCCAGCGGGCCGCCGAGCTCGCCGGCTACTGGGAGGACGCGGCGCACAGCCTGCGCGGCGTGCCCCACGTGATCGACGTGCGCAACCTCGGGCTGGTGGCCGGCATCGAGCTCGAGCCGCGCACCGGGCGGCCCGGAGCGCGCGCCTACGAAGTCTTCTGCGAGTGCTTCCGACGTGGGCTGCTGGTGCGCACCACGGGCGACATCATCGCGCTCTCGCCGCCGCTCATCATCGAGACCCGCCACATCGATCAGCTGTTCGAGACCATCGCCGGCGTGCTGCGCGACGTAGCATAAAAGCTCCCTCGCGCATACCTCACCGGGCGGCGCTGCAATCGCACGCATCGGAGGAAATGCAAGTGTTTCCGAGTCTGATAAGGACCACATGTCCCGGAGAGATGTCCAGCCCGGCGCTGGCTGGTTGTGCGCCGGCATCCGGGATCCCGGTCTAGGAGGAGTTCTTCATGCGCATCGGCGTGCCCACCGAATCCAAGGTCCACGAATACCGGGTCGGACTGACCCCCGCCGGGGTTCGCGAGCTCACCGGCCAGGGACACGAAGTCCTGGTGCAGAGTGGCGCGGGACTCGGCATCGGGCTGGACGATGCGGTCTATCGCGCGGCCGGCGCGCAAATCGCCACCGATGCTGCCGAAGTGTTTGGCCGCGCGGAACTGGTGGTCAAGGTAAAGGAGCCACAGCCGGCGGAGTGCCGCATGCTGCGTCCGGGGCAGGTGCTGTTCGCCTACCTGCATCTCGCGCCGGATCCCGAGCAGGTGCGGCTGCTGCTGGAATCCGCCGCCACCGCCATCGCCTACGAGACGGTGACGGACACGCACGGCGGCCTGCCGCTGCTCGCGCCCATGAGCGAGGTCGCAGGGCGCATGGCCATACAGGCCGGCGCGCATTGCCTGGAGAAATCGCAGGGCGGCAGCGGCACGCTGCTCGGCGGCGTGCCCGGCGTGGCGCCCGGACACGTGCTGATCATCGGCGGCGGCGTGGTGGGCATCAATGCCGCGCGCATGGCCATGGGGCTGCAGGCCGAGGTCACAGTGCTGGACCGTTCGCTGCCGCGCCTGCAGAACATCGACACCCTCTTCGGCGCGCGCATCCGGACGATCTTCTCCACCACTCACGTCATCGAGGAGTACGTCGCCCGGGCCGACGTGGTGGTGGGTGCGGTGCTGGTGCCCGGTGCCGCCGCCCCGCGGCTGGTAACGCGCCAGATGCTGCGCTCCATGCGCCGCGGCTCAGTGGTGGTGGACGTCGCCATCGACCAGGGCGGATGCTTCGAGACCAGCCGCGCCACCACCCACCAGGAGCCGACGTACGTGGTCGATGACATCGTGCACTACTGCGTGGCCAACATGCCGGGTGCGGTGCCGCGCACCTCGACCTTCGCGCTCACCAACGCCACGTTGCCGTTTGTCGCCGCACTCGCCGGCAAGGGTTATCGCCGCGCACTCATGGAGGACGAGCACCTGCGCCGCGGACTCAACGTGCATCGCGGCCACATCACCCACGAGGCCGTCGCCCAGTCGCTGGGGGCGTCGTGCGTACCGGCGCTGGAAGCACTGCGCGAGTCCGGCAACGGCTCGTCTTGAGCCCAAGCGCGTGATGCACATCGGTCACTATATCGCGGGACGCGTCATGCCGGGGACCAGGCGGCGCAGCGCCGCGGTGTTCGATCCGGCGCGCGGCGTCGAAACCGCGCGCGTGGCGCTCGCCGACCCGGACGAAGTCAAAGCCGCCGTTGCGGCGGCTGCGGCGGCACTTCCGGAATGGGCACGCATCACACCCTTGCGTCGCGCGCGCATCCTGTTCCGCTATCGCGATCTCCTGGAACAGCACACCGACGCTCTGGCCGCGCTGATCAGTGCTGAGCACGGCAAGCTGCTGGAAGATGCGCGCGGGGAGTTGGTGCGCGGCCTGGAAGTGGTGGAGTTCGCGAGCGGCATCCCCCACCTGCTGAAAGGCGAGCACTCGGAAAACGTCGGCACCGGGGTGGATAGCTGGTCGCTGCGCCAGCCGCTGGGCGTGTGCGCCGGCATCACGCCATTCAACTTTCCGGCGATGGTCCCCCTGTGGATGTTCCCGCTGGCCATCGCCTGCGGCAACACCTTCGTGCTCAAGCCTTCCGAGAAGAACCCTTCCCCCGCGCTGCGCCTGGCCGAGCTGTTTTCCGAAGCGGGTCTGCCGGACGGCGTGTTCAACGTGGTCAACGGCGACCGTGAAACAGTGGAGGCGCTGCTGAGCGAGCCGCAGGTGCAGGCCGTGAGCTTCGTCGGCTCCACCGCGGTGGCCGAGCATGTCTATGCCACCGGCAGCGCCCGCGGCAAGCGCGTGCAGGCGCTGGGCGGCGCCAAGAATCATCTGGTGGTGATGCCCGACGCGGATCTGGAGATGACGGTGGACGCACTGATCGGCGCGGCCTACGGATCGGCTGGCGAGCGCTGCATGGCGATCTCGGTGGCGGTCACAGTCGGCGACGTGGCCGAGCGGCTGCTGCACGCCCTGGTGCCCCGCGTGCGAGCGCTGCGCCTCGGGCCCGGTACCGATCCCGCGGCCGAGATGGGTCCGCTCGTGAGCCGCGAGCACCTGGAGCGGGTGCGCGACTACGTCGAGCTGGGCGTGCAGGAAGGTGCGACGCTGGTCGTTGACGGCCGCGAGGCCCGGGCGCCCGGTCACGAGGGCGGTTTTTATCTGGGCGGTTCGCTGTTCGATCACGTGCACCCGCAGATGCGCATCTACAGCGAGGAGATCTTCGGCCCGGTGCTGGTGGTGGTGCGGGTGGCGGACTTCTCCCACGCCGTGGCGCTGGTCAACCAGCACGACCTCGGCAATGGTGCAGCGATATTCACCCGCGACGGTGACACTGCACGCGCCTTCACCCACGCCGTGCAGGCCGGCATGGTGGGCATCAACGTGCCCATCCCGGTGCCCATGGCCTATCACAGCTTCGGCGGCTGGAAGCGCTCGCTGTTCGGCATCCTGCACATGCACGGTCCCGATGCCGTACGCTTCTACACCCGCCTCAAGACCGTCACCTCGCGCTGGCCGCGCGGTGCCCGCAGCGAGGCCGAGTTCTTCATGCCCACCATGAAGTAGCCGGCGTGCGTCACCGTGGGAGTGCAGGGCACCATGCGGGACAATGACGGCGATACGCCATCGCCCGGGCCGGACATGCACGATGGGGCGGCGACCGAAACCCTCCCGCTGATCCAGCAGTGTCGCATCGAAGCTCTGGCGCTGTTGCGGCGCAATCTCACGCCGCACGGCATCCTGGCGGCAAGTCCCAACGCACGGGCCGCGGCGCGCGGCTACGACGCCGTGTTCGCCCGAGACGCGGCGATCTGCATACCGGCGATGACGTTGTCGGCGGATCCTCAACTTGTCGAGGGCGCGCGTGCCAGCCTGCTGACACTGGCGCGGCACCAGGCCGAGAATGGCCAGATTCCCAAGTTCGTGGATCCCGCGCGGCAGGACTCGGACTTCTGGTACGTGGGCTGCATCGATGCCACCCTTTGGTGGCTGGTGGCGCTGCGCTTTTTCTGCGCCCATGTGCCGGGCACAGACCTGGGCGAGACGCTCGCCGAGCGGGTGCAGCGAGCGCTCTGGTGGCTGCGCTGTCAGGAGCATCCGCGGCTGCATCTGCTGCAGCAGAACGAGGCGAGCGACTGGGCGGACATCATGCCGCGCTCGGGCTTCGTGCTCTACAGCAATGCGTTGTGGTACTACGTCAAGCGTCTGTATGAGGTACCTGGCCCGGATGCCACGCGCCGTCACTTCAATCGTCTGTTCCATCCGTTCTCCGCCGATCTTCCGGAGTACCGCAGGCTGCGGCTGCTGACCCGCTACGTGCTGGACGGTGCGGACGATCGCGAGCTCTACCTGAGCTTTGTGAACTTCTCCTTCTGGGGCGAGGAAGGCGACGTGTTCGGCAACCTGCTGGCGCTGCTGTTCGACCTCGCCGACGCGGCGCAGCACCGGCAGGTGCTGGAGACCTTGCTGCGCGAGCGCATCGACGAGCCGCATCCGGTGCGCGTCACCTGCAAGCCCATCGCCCGGCGCGATCCACTGTGGCGCCGCTACATGGACCGCCACGAGCAGAACCTGGAGCACCAGTACCACAACGGTGGCGTCTGGCCCTTCGTCGGCGGCTTCTGGATCCTCGCGCTCGCCCGGGCCGGCGAACGCCAGCGCGCGTACGAACAGCTGCTGCGCCTCGCGCAGGCCAATCAGGTGGGCGGCTGGCGGTTCACCGAATGGTTTCACGGCCGCACCGGCGCGCCGCGTGGCATGCGCGGTCAATCATGGAATGCCGCCATGTTCCTGCTTGCGCAGTATGGACTGGACCACCCGGTGTTCGAGCTGCCTGGGCACGCGGGGAAATCGCCGTGACACCTCGATCCGCCGCAGGTCCCATCCTGCTGATCCTGTCGCTGCTCGCCGGCGGAACCGCCGCCGATCCGGAGGCGGCCCCGACGACGCACGGCACGACGCACTCCGTGCAGGTGAAGATCCTCGCCATCAACGATTTCCATGGGAACCTGGCGAGCGCGCGCGGCGACGACGGACGTCCGGTTGGCGGTGCGGCGGTGCTGGCAGCCTACCTGCGGGCGGCGGGGCGGCAGATGCCCGAGCGTACGCTGATCGTGCACGCGGGCGACCAGGTCGGTGCCAGCCCGCCGACCTCGGGCCTGCTGCAGGACGAGCCGGCGATCTCGCTGCTCAACCTGCTCGCCAACGACGCCTGCCGCTACGAAGCACGCATGGATCCACGCTGCAACCTGGTCGGCACGCTGGGCAACCATGAATTCGACGAAGGCCGATCGGAACTGCTGCGCCTGATTCGGGGAGGCAACCACGCCGGTGGCCCCTATCTGGAGCGCGAATGGCGCGGCGCACGATTTCCCTATGTGTGTGCCAACGTGCTGGACGCGGCCACCGGTCGCCCGATTGTTCCGCCCTATGTGGTGAAGCGCGTCGGCGGCGTCGCCGTCGCCTTCATCGGCGCGGTGCTCGCGGACACCCCCAACGTGGTTCGGCCCGAGGGTATCGCGGGCCTGCGCTTCGTCGACGAAGCGCAGGCCATCAACGTCTACGTGTCGCAAGTGAAGGCGCAGGGCGTGCACGCCATCGTGGTGCTACTGCACCAGGGTGCGCGCCAGCCACCCTACGAGGGACCCACGCGCAACGATGCCAAGCCTCCACAGGGAGCGCTGGTCGGCATTGCCGCGCGTCTCGATGCCGACGTCGATGTCGTGGTCTCGGGGCATACACATGCCTTCACCAACGCCCGGCTGGCGAGCCGCGACGGCGGCACGGTGCTGGCGGTGCAGGCCCGCTCCGCGGGCCGCGCCTACGCCGACATCGATCTGGTCATCGACGGGGCGACCGATCAGGTGCTGCAGCGGCAGGCGCAGATCGTGACTACCTATGCCGATGCGGGACCCGGCCTGCGGCCGCTGGCGGCGGCAGCGGCGCTGGTGGCACGTGCCGCTGCACGCGTGGGATCGCAGGTCGATGTCCCGGTCACGACCACCATGGACGCGATCTCGCGCAGCGCCGATGCGGCGGGCGAGTCCGCGCTCGGCGATCTCATTGCCGATGCCCAGCGTGTGGCAACCGGCGCCGACGTGGCGCTCACGAATCCTGGCGGCATCCGCGCCGACCTCGCGCCCGGCCGCATCACCTGGGGCGACCTTTTCACGGTGCAGCCCTTCGGGGACACGCTGGTAACCATGCAGCTCAAAGGCCGTCAGCTGCGCGCGCTCCTGGAACAGCAGTGGCACGGTCAGAGTGAACCGCGACTGTTGCAGGTTGCGGGGCTGCGCTATACCTGGGACGCGGCACGCCCCGCCGGGGCGCGCGTGGTCGAGGTGAGCATCGGCGCTGCGCCACTCGATCCCGACGCATGCTACCGGGTGACCGTCAACAGCTATCTGGCTGCGGGCGGCGATCGCTTCGGCGTGCTGCTCGAAGGCACGCAGCGCACCGTCGGAGCGCCCGACGTGGAAGCGCTCGCCGAATACCTGAGACGGCGACCGCAGCCGTTCTCCGCACGCCGCGACGGGCGCATACGGCGCCTTCACTGACGTTACGTCTGGCGAGATGGCTATGCCGCCGAGATGCGCAGGCTGGTGACATATGCCGACCGGCGCAGTCAGCGAGTGCGGCGCCCCTTTGCCCGAACGCGTCCGCGTGGTAGGCTTTGCACCCGCACCTTGGGACCCCAAGGAGGCATCAAGTGACGCTCGAAGAAGGGCAGATCTACGAGGGGGAGGTTGCGTCTTTCGGCGGAGATGGTCCTAACGGCAAATGGATCGTGGTCGCCCCATTCGGCAAGACCCACACCCATTCGCTCGACGATCCGAAAGATTTGCACTGCATGCCGGTGGCTATCGCCGAACACGCCATCCGTACCGGCCGGTTGCGCCTGGTCGGCTGCGACCGAGAGCATCCGGTCGTGCAGCTTCAGCGCGCCAAGGAACAGCTTGGCATCCGCGACAGCCACATGGGTCTGCACGGCTCCAGCCTGAATCAGATGATCGGTTTGTTGGAGCAGGCGGTGGAGCGGCGGGAGGCATACGCGCCGTTCGCCGCCGGTGAAATCTTCGCGCACATCGCCAAGCCGCGCTACCGTGAGGAGGATCTCGACGCCATCCGCACACGCGTCAACGACGTGCTGCGCGGCTGGCAACTGACGCACAACGACTGAGTGGCCGTCGTTCCGGCGGGCCGGGGTGGTCCGCGCACGACCGTCTGACACAAGGAGTGATTGCCGTGCGGCATTCCTTCCGAAGCGCAATGCTGGTGCTGTGCGCATGGGCCGCGCCGGCATGGTGCGACCTGTCCATGACGCCCGCGCAGGCCGAGCTGCAGGCACTCTACACGTCCTTTGCCGCAGCGAATGCCGGATTGCCGCTTCAGGTCCACTCTGGCGAGCATCAGGGCGTACTGCAGGCCGAAGTGCTGGGGGTCCTCGAGCATCCCTTCGATGCCGTGCGTCAGGTGCTTGCCAGCCCGGAGCGCTGGTGTGACTTCGTGCCGGTGGTCACCAATGTCAGCGCCTGCACGCCCGGCCCCGCCGAGCCGCGCAGCTTTCTGCACCTCAACGTGGAGTCCGCGCCCGGAGCCCTGGCGGACCGGGCGTTCGAGCTCTCCTATGACTATCAGGTCCAGCAGCTGCAGCCCGATTACGTGGCGCTGCTGCTGCGCGCAGGCTCGGGTCCATTCGGAACCCGCGACTACCGCATTTCCGTCCAGGCGACCCCGGTCGACGGCGCACACACTTTCGTCCGCCTGCAGTACGCCTACCGCACCAGTCTCATGAGCCGCATGGTCATGGGCGCCTATCTCGCGACCGCCGGCCGGCACAAGGTGGGCTTCACCGTCGTCGACCACACGGCCGACGGAGCACCGGTGTATGTCAAAGGCAGGCAGGGGCTGATCGAACGCAACGTCGTGCGCTATTACCTCGCGCTGCAGGCTTTCCTGGACGTGTCCCTGTCACCCGGGCAGCACGCACGCGAAGCCTGCGGCAGTCACTGGTACGACCTCACCCAGCAGTATCGCCGGCAGCTGTTCGAAAACATGGACAAGCAGCAATACCTCGAGACCAAGCGCCGCCAACTCGCCAGCCAGATCGGCTGAATGCGGCCCGGCTTGCTGCGTTGGTTCTTGGTACCACCAGCAGACGCACGGACGAACCCCTGACCGAACCCCCACGTTGTCCGGCGCGCTGGCCGCGCGCGGGATGCATGCGGGCTAGTCCTGCACGGCGGCGGCGACACGATGTTGCTCTGACGCCGCGATGTTCACTCGCGCGCGCGGGGAAACGGCCAACCGGGACGTTCCATGCGAAAGCGCAGGTCCTGTGCGCCCTGTTCCCGCTGCCAGCGCGAATCCGGCGCGGGCGTGACGGGCGCGGGCGGATCCCCGCTGCGCCGGTTCAGGATTTGCTGCTCCTGCTGCTCGCGCTGCAGCAACTGACCCTGCCAGCTGCGCTGTCGCGCGTTGCGCTGCTGGAGGTCCAACCACTGCGGAATGGAAAGCGGCGCGAGCTGTTCCCCATAGCGCTGCTGTTGGCGCTGCAGCACGAGTGCGGCTTGCGCCTGCTCGCGTTGCAGCCGCGGCAAAGCCGCGTCCGTGGGCGCCGCGTGCGCCGCCGGTACCGTCGAGAGCAGCAGCACGGTTGCACCGGATGCGCGCAACAGACGTCTTCGAAGCCTCATCCAGAGATCGACCGCCCCGAGGCTGCATCGTTCCCGGTGTCGGTGCCGGCGCACATCGTACGACACGCCGACACCGGCAGGGTCGCGGCGGCTAACTAAAGCACCGAGCAGACTGGTTGTGAGAACGAAGAAGTCCCGGCGTTGTTGTACGCTCGTATCCGGAAGCAAGCCTCCTGGCCCGGCGCGAGGCCGAGATCCGCCGCGCTGTCCAGAGTGACCTTCGGCGCCGACGGCTGGATGAGACCCGAGTTGAGCGGCAGATCCGAGACGAGCTGGTCGGCCGTACTACCCTGCTGGCCGTAGTAGACCCGGTAACCCTGAACGGTACCTGAGCTCGGCGCCCAGCTCAGAACGACTGAAACACCGCTGCCGCAGCCCGTGCACATGGTGACTCGCACCGTCGCGGTGGCAATCGAAGTGTTGCCCAGCGCGTCCTGCACCCGGTAAAGGAAACTGTCGTTGCCGACGTAGCCCGCGTCAGGGCGGTAGACGATGCTGCCGTCCACCCCGACGGTCGTGGTTCCGTTGGCGGGCGCAGCGCTCACCGTTACGTTGAAGGGCGGATTGTCCATGCCAACGTCGTTGGTCAACACGTCGATGGTGACGGGCGTATCGAGCACCGTGCTCGCGGTGTCGCCGCGCGCCGAAAGGGCGTTTGAGCCGGCAGTCGACGGCGCAGAGGCGGACGCGTTGTTGGCAACCACGAAGCTCGCATAGTAGCGCTGCAGCTGGTTGTTGGCGTCGGTCACCTCAACCGAGAGGAGGTGCGTGCCATCCGCGAGGTCCCTGGTGTTCAGGCCGCCAGCCGTCCCGTCGGGCAGGGTTCCCTCGAGGTCGTAGGGTGGATAGAGCTCGGTGCGCTGCGCCACAGACTGGCCATCGACAAAGAATCGGACCAGTACCGAAGAGAGCGGCGGCGTAGCGTAGATATAAACGTCTCCGCTCACTACGGCCCCCGCAAGCGGGGTAGGCGCGGTGCGCGCCGGACTGTTGCTGACCCACAGTTCTGCCGCGTCGCCCGTGGCCGGAATGGCAAGGCACAGCAGGACCAGCGCAGAGCACAAGGTCAGCATGGAAATGCCGCGGAGCGGCTGGTGGTGTCGGTGAAAGTGATGAACTATGGCTACGGCTCCCATGATCTCCCCATTTCTAATCGTGAACGTTGGTTGGTCGTCTCGTTCGCGATCAGGTGTGTCCTGATTTCTTGTTCTGATCAGCGGCATTGCAGCCGATGATCCCCGGCGGACCGGTCCGCAGCCGTGATCGGAGGACCAGCGCCGATTCCTGCGCATGGTGAATTCTTGTTAGAAGCGGAAACAGCGAAACACTATGTGCGGCAACTTCCCGGTGGGAGACCCCTCGTATGTCCCACGCCGTCGCGCCCGCTCAATGCCGGTACATCCTCAACCCGCACGGCAGTAAAACGATCGCCTGAATGCCAGAACCGCGGACAGAATACCAGTTCATTATGAATAACTGATGTAACTGCCTGCAGCGATCCGCCTCGTTACGAACATTCCGGCTGCGGATTTGGGCCCTGGTGGTGGTGCTGCGGCGGCGGCGGCGAAAGCACCGCGTTGGTGCGGCGTGTTCCGTCAATGCCCACAAAGTATGCCGGGAAAGCCTCTCGATGTCGAGCGTTAGGTGCGAAAAAAAGCGTCTCAAATCAGCGACGAAATGCAAAAGTGATGTCTGGCGAGTGCCACGGAACCGCCATGCGGCGGACGTCGCTGCAATACATAAGAATTTCACAGAGTTGTAAAGAACGGCGGAGGATCGGCACCACGGCTGGTGGGATGATGCAAGCCAGCGGGAAACTCTTCAGGCGGAGATCTCGGCGTGTGACCTCGGGTGCCGGAAACAACAGAGGGTGGATCGCTCCACCCTCTGTTCGTCGCATCCTGGTCCGCCAAGGCGGGGATGCGGGCCTCCGACTACTTGCTCTCGGAAGTCTGCGGCGCCTGAGGCAACACCACCGCCGGGGCATAACCATAACCATACGGATAGCCGTAGCCATAGGCGTAGGGCGCACCCCACCCATAGGGACCATAGCCGTAGCCCCATGGACCACCACCGTAGTACGGACCGTACCCCCACGGGCCACCGTATCCGTAGCCGCTCCCATGGGCGCTGAAGTTGAAATCCATACCGCCCCAACCGTCGCCAAAGCCATCCCACGGTCCACCCCACCAGGCGTTCGCGGAAGTCGTCACCGCTGCAGCGGATGCCAACACTCCAGCCATAGCGAGAACTTTTAGCATTTTCATGACAACACCCTCTTCTTCTTCACGGATGTGACCGGCGAAACCTACCATCGACCGGTCGTTCTTGATAACAGCGCAAAAAAGCGTATTACCATTTTCTAATATATGCAAGCCAATTACCCTTATGGCGCATAAGGTCAACTGATGTTCGTTCGGGCAGTGCGGCGCCGGAAACTATTCGTTTGCCTTCTGCTGCAGAGCCTTTCCGCCGCGCTCCAGTGCCTCCCCGCTGCGCTGCAGAATCTGCTCGCCCGTCTGCCGTACCTGGTGCCCGACCGTGCTGTCGGCGAAAGGATTGGACAGCAGGGGCCGGTCGCGCCCGATGTTGACGCCCAGCCACATCCCGATGGCCAAGCCCAGTACCAGACCGAGCAACGCCTTGTTGATTTTTGACATGCCAGTATCCCCTTTAGGTCGCACGCGGAAAAATACCACAGCGCCCTGCGTTCAAGCACCGTGCCGCGCTTCGTTCGGCTCCTCCACCTGGATCAGGCTGATGATGGTCCACCCCGGTTGCGGCTTCATGACGCCGTCCGTAACGAATACCTGCAGTCGTCCCCGGTTGTCGAGCGCGAACAGCGGAATCGCCTTGCGCCTGTATTGCCGCACATACGCCTCGAAGTCGAAAGCCTCCGTCAACGGCGTTCCGCGGATACGCGCACCGCGGCTGAGGAGACTGGCGAGCTTGGCATAGGTCACGTCGCCACCGAACAGGGTGTAACCGCGCTGGCGGGGCGAGACTTCGCGCTTGGCGGTCGAATCCTTGTCAGTGCTCGCGGCCAGAACGTAGACGGCATTGCGACCGAACTCGGTGCGATAGCGCACGCTCGCCAGCGCGTTGAGCTCGCTTTGCGGCGACAGCGCCAGCAGCCTGCCGATGCCCACCAGGTCCAGGTGCCGATCGGCATGTTCGGAAACCGGATTGCCGAAGTAGGTCTCCAAGCCCTCCATGCGCGCGGCATGCACGTTCTCCCAATGCGTGTCGGCGAGGAGCACGCGGCAGCGTTGATGGGTAAGTGCCTCGCCGATGGCCCGCGCCACGGAATTTGCGCCGACGATAAGAAAGCCCCTGGGATCCGGATCCGCCACCCCGAGCCACTGCGCGAGCCAGCGTGCCGTGGCGCTTTGCACCACCACGGTTCCGATGATCACCATGAAGGTGAGTGCGACGAGCAGGTTGGCCCTGGTGTAGCCCGCCTGCTGCAGGCGCAGGGCGAACAGGGCCGCCACCGCCGCGGCTACGATCCCTCGCGGTGCAATCCACGCCAACAGCGCGCGCTCGCGCCAGGTGAGCGCCGAGCGCCAGGTCGATACCAGCACCTTTGCCGGTCGCGCCACCAGCTGCATGGCGAGAAACACGCCGACGGCGGGCCAGCCCAGACGCTCGATCTGCGCGGGCTCCAGGCGGGCAGCGAGCAGGATGAACAGACCCGAGATCAGCAGCAGACTGAGGCTCTCTTTGAAATCGAGGATATCGTCGAGATGCACGTCGCGCATGTTCGCGAGCCACATACCCATGACGGTGACGCTCAGCAGACCCGACTCCGGCAGAATGGCGTTCGAGGCGGCGAACACGCCGAACAACAGGGTCAGGGTCGCGACGTTGTGCAGGTACTCGGGGAGCGCATGCGCGCGCAGCACTACTCCGAGCAGCTGTCCAACCGCCCCACCAATCACCACGCCCACGCCGACCATCTCCCCAAAGCGCAGCAACGCGTGCGCGAGCGCCGGTTCGCCGCGCCCGGAGATGATGGCCTCGAACACCAGCACGGCGAGCAGCGCACCGAGCGGATCGATGACGATGCCCTCCCAGCGCAGCACCTTGGCGATGGCAGCGTTCGGGCGCACGGTGCGGAGCATTGGCACGATCACCGTCGGTCCCGTGACCACGGTGATGGCACCGAAAAGGGTAGCGATCTCCCAGGGGAAGTCCAGCAGCCAGCGGGTCGCGACCGTTGTCACCAGCCAGGTGACCAGCAGCCCGATGGTGACCATGCGCCGGACCACGCGCTCCAGCCCGCGGATCTGCTCCAGCTTGAGGGTAAGGCTGCCTTCGAACAGGATCACCGCCACCGACAGTGAGATCACCGGAAACAGCAGGCTGCCAAACAGGACATCCGGTTGCAGCCAGCCGAACCCCGGACCGACCAAGATCCCCGCCACCAGGAGGAACAGGATCGCCGGGAGCTTCACCCACCAGGCGAGCCACTGGCAGGCGAGTGCAAGCACTCCGATCCCGGCAAGCGCGGTCAGGGCGTCGGGGTGCATGGAGCCGGTGGGCATGCGCGCATTATCCGCATGCGTCCCCCCGCTGCACACCCGCGCCGTTCGCACGAGCGGCCGCCGGTGCGCACCGGTGCCTTGGAGGCCGGTTCCGGCGTTTGCTATAGTGCCTCTCCTGCGCTGGAGACGGCGGCAGCGCTCCCGAGGTTCCCATGTCCGCAGGTCCCACGGAGTTTCTCACCACCCGCGAGCTCGCCGCCCTGCTGCGCATGAAGGAACGCAGGATCTACGAGCTGGCCGCCGCCGGGGAGATTCCCTGCCGGCGCGCCACCGGCAAGCTGCTGTTCCCTCGCGACGAGATCGAAGCGTGGCTCTCAGGTGACCGCATCCGGGCGGCGCCGGGCGCGGAACCGCAGCGGCCCAATGTCTTCGTGGGCAGTCACGATCCCCTGCTCGAATGGGCGCTGCTGGAATCGCGCAGCGGTCTCGCCGCCTTGCTCGATGGCAGTCTGGATGGACTCGCACGCCTGGGCCGCGGCGAAGCCGTGGCCGCAGGCATCCACCTCATCGAGCCGGAAACCGACGACTGGAACCGCGCGCATATCGAGCATTCACTCGGCGACGAACCGGTGGTGTCGCTGGAGTGGGCCTGGCGCCAGCAGGGCCTGATCCTGGCGCAGCGGATTGCTGAAGAGGTCGGTGGCCTGCGCGACCTGCGCGGCCGGAGGTTCATCCCGCGCCAGGCCGAAGCGGGAACCTACGTGCTGTTCCAGGAGCTGTTGCGGCGCGAAGCGATGTCCGAGACAGAACTGGAGCTTGCCTCCCCGCCCGCCCGGGGACAGAGCGACATCGCCCTCGCCATCGCCGAGGGCAAGGCCGAGGCCGGGCTGGGACTCGCCTGCATGGCCAGGCGGTTTCACCTGCCTTTCGTACCCCTGACGCGCGAGCGCTTCGAGCTGGTGGTGTACCGGCGCGCCTACTTCGAGCCCCCGTTCCAGCGTCTGCTGGCGTTTTGCCGTACCCCCGCCTTCCGGAAGCGCGCCGAGGAGCTCGGCGGCTACGACGTCTCGGGCTTCGGCACCGTGCGCTTCAACGGGCCCTGACGCTCCACTCTTTCCGAGCCGGCGCGCCACCGAAGCCGGTCGCGACGCGGCCGACCGTCCGGGCCTTTGCGCAAACGCTCACCGCCCGAAAATCTCACCAGCATCCCGGGAGCTGGCGGAATTCGCAGCCGTCCTGGCGCCTCTATGGAAGCGCCTCCTTCCCTGTGCTATGTTGAAATTTGTGCGGCGGCTTCCGAAGAGATTGCAGCTTTTTGCACCGCCGCACGAGAGGACACGACCATGCAGGACTTCGGTGCGGCATTCGGCTTGGCCCTGCATCTGATCCTCTCCGGTGATCCGAACCTTGTCGAGATCGTGCTGCTTTCCCTTCGCGTCAGCATCACCGCGGTGGTGGCGGCCAGCGCGGTCGGACTGCCCCTCGGTGCCCTCATCGCCAGCACCCGTTTCGCCGGACGCGGAACCGTGGTGGTGTTGTTGAATTCCCTGATGGGACTGCCGCCGGTGGTGGTCGGGCTGTTGATCTACCTGCTGCTCTCCAACGCCGGTCCGCTGGGCGTGCTGGGGCTGCTTTACACGCCCGCCGCCATGATCATCGCCCAAGGCGTACTGGTAACCCCGATCATCGCGGCGCTCACCCGCCAAGTGGTCGAGGAGCTGCACGTGGAGTATGACGAGCAGTTGCGCTCGCTGGGCGTGGGTCCGATACGCACCGTGGCCACCCTGCTGTGGGACGGGCGTTACAGCCTGCTCACCGTGGCACTGGCCGGCTTCGGACGCGCCATCGCCGAGGTCGGTGCAGTGATCATCGTCGGCGGCAACATCAACCACGTGACGCGGGTCATGACCACGGCCATCGCGCTCGAGACTTCCAAGGGCGAACTGGCACTGGCGCTGGCGCTGGGCTTCATTCTGGTGAGTCTGGCCATCAGCGTGAATGCCGGGGTGATGGCGCTTCGCACCACCTCCGTGCGGTCCGCCTATGCATGACGCCACCCTCCTGCTGCCCGCGCTGGACGCGACGGTCGCTCCGGCGCACAGCATCCTGCCACTGGAGGGACGCGGCCTGGTGCTGGAGGTCGGGGGCCGCAGACTCATCGACGGCATCGACCTGACACTCCAGGCGGGTCTTCGCACCGTCATCATGGGTCCGAACGGTGCCGGCAAGAGTCTGCTGCTGCGGCTGCTGCACGGCCTGTTGCAACCCACTGCGGGCACCATTCACTGGGCCGGGCGCCCCACGACCCGCGAGATCGGGTTGCGCCAGATGATGGTGTTTCAGCGTCCCGTGCTGCTGCGCCGCTCCGCTGCCGCCAACGTCTGCTACGCGATGGCGAGACATGGCGTGCCGCGCAGCGAGCGAGCCGCCCGCTTGCAGGCGGTGATGCACGCGGCCCGCCTGGAGCACCTGCAACATCGCCCGGCGCGCGTGCTCTCGGGCGGCGAGCAGCAGCGCCTGGCGCTGGCACGCGCCCTCAGCGTGCGGCCCGACGTCCTGTTCCTGGACGAGCCCGCGGCGAGCCTGGATCCCGCGTCGGTCATCGCCGTCGAAAGCCTCGTGCTTCACGCCCATGCCGCCGGGATCAAGATCGTGCTGGTCACCCATGACCTGGGGCAGGCCCGGCGCATGGCGGACGAAGTGGTGTTCGTGCATCACGGCCGGATCGCCGAGCACACGCCTGCAGAGCGCTTTTTCGATCGCCCCGTCTCACTCCCGGCCCGCGCGTTCGTCGAAGGCCGGATCATCGTCTGAAGCTCAAACATACATAGGGAGGAGGCCACGATGCGTAGACGTAGCGTGCTGGCAGGATTCGGATTGTCGGTGTTTCTGTTGGGCAGTGGGATGTGGTCTGCAATGCCGGCCTCCGCCGCCGGCGAGCCATACATCGTGGTGCAGTCGACGACCTCCACCCAGAACTCGGGGCTGCTGGATTATCTGCTGCCGAAGTTCACCGACAAGACGGGCATCCAGGTGCGCGTGGTGGCGGTAGGTACCGGCCAGGCGCTCAAGAACGCCGAGAACGGCGACGGCGACGTGGTCCTGGTGCACGCCAAGGATGCCGAGGAGAAGTTCGTCGCCGCAGGCTGGGGCGTCAAGCGCTATGCCGTCATGTACAACGACTTCGTCATCGTGGGGCCGAAGAGCGACCCGGCCAAGGTCGGCAGCATGAAGGACGCCGTGAAGGCCATGCACCAGATCGCGGCGGACAAGCAGCTGTTCGCCTCGCGCGGCGACGACAGCGGGACGTACAAGAAGGAAATGGCGTTGTGGAAGGATGCCGGCGTGGACGTGAAAGGCGCCAGCGGCAAGTGGTATCGCGAGACCGGCTCCGGCATGGGCGCAACCCTCAACACCGCAGTGGGCATGCACGCCTACGCCCTCACCGATCGCGGCACCTGGATCAGCTTCAAGAACAAGGACGATTTCACCGTACTGGTGGAGGACGACCCGAAGCTCTTCAACCAGTACGGCGTGATCCTGGTCAATCCCCACAAGCACCCGCGGGTCAAGGCGAAGGCCGGCCAGGCGTTTATCGACTGGATCACCGGACCCGAGGGCCAGTCGGCGATCGCCGAATACAAGATCGACGGCCAACAGCTGTTCTATCCCAACGCCAAGGGCGGCTGAAGTGGGTTCGTACTCTGGACAGCTCCAGCGCCGTCGCAGCTCCCAGCGCTGATGCAATCCGCGCAGTGCAGAAACCGCATCATAGCCCGGATGGAGCGAAGTGGATTCCGGGGATTGGGGGTCACAATCTCAGTCCGATACCCCAACCGTGGGATTGTGGGTTCCATCACCTCGTCCCCGTGCACACTTTTCCTCGACTCGCTTCGCTTCATCGAGGCTACGAGACCGGACTAGCGCTCAAGGCTGAAACCGCCCGGCAGACTCGGTGTCAGTGCCACGAGGGAACTCGGGAGACTGCAATGAGGAACATCCTGGGTGCGGGCGGCTCGATCGGGAGAGAGCTCACCAAAATCCTAGGCTCGATGAACGTGCCCTTTCGGTTGGCGGGCCACAATCCGAAGCCGTGCGCCGAAGGGGAAGTGTTCGCGCCAGACCTTGCCGATCGGGAGCAAACCATCCAGGCAGTTGCCGGTTCCGACGTGGTATACCTGCGCGTTGCCAGCGCGCCGATGACGTCCACGATGGCGTCAAAAGGCCACGAACACACCTGCGCCGATCTCCCATTGACTGAACAGGCTTCCATCGACTCGCACCGCACAGCTGCCGTCCGCGCAGAACACAGCGCTATTGTTGTCCATCAAGGCACCGATCCAGCGTGCATCCAGTCGCACGCCCACGTTCCGAAGCAAGTAGGCTTTGGCCCCGACTCCCAGCGAAAGCGACGGACGCGTCTCCGAGCCCAACCCGGAGCGGCCCGGATCGAAGTATGCAAGTCCAATTCCGCCTGATACGAAGGGATGGAAAACATTGGTTTCGTCGATCGCGACCGTACCGCCAACGTGCAGGTACTGGATGTCCAGATCGAAAAGCGGCGCCCCACCCTCTGCGATATTGCTGGACTGGTGGCCATACCAGAGCTCGACGCGCCGCCCGGAATCCAGGCTGCGGGAAATCGTCAACCCGAAGCTTGCCGACTCGTCCACGTCCAGATCGTTTTCCGTCGGACCATCCTTGAACGTACCGCCGCCGCGATATCCGGCATAGGGAGCGATTTCCACGGTGCGCTCGGCCGCAGGCGGCGCCGCTGCCGCTGCACTCGTCATGAGCGTAACGGCGATGGCAAGACTAACCCGCATATCTCACGGGGATCCCGGATGGCGTCGCAAATCCAGCTACCGCCGGGATCGGCATCTCGCTCACCAGGAATGCCATCTCATTTATTTCCTCATACCTCGTTACCGCCCATTGAGTTGTTATCAAAGACTATGCTGGAGGACCGTCTGAATGTAGTCGTATGGGCTGTCCGTGCAAGTTGGTTCGATGAGGAAGTACCGCGAATCCTCCCACGGCGACAGGTGGAAACATTCAATCGGTTCAGGAGCAACCGAAATGGGCCCTCATTCAGGGCGCTATTCATTGAAACCAGTCCTACGGTACCGTTCGTTTATCCCGTGAACCCGATACGGTTGAATGAGCGACTTAGCGTCCAACAAGGTGTGTTTCTATGTCCGTCCGATCTCTCGCGAACGTTCGTAGAAAACCTGGAGCGGCTTGGTGCTCTGTCCAACGCGAGGAATGCTCGATCATTCATCATCTCCCGTGGTCTTTTGCGTGAGTGTTTCGAAGCGCTGCAGCGAATGAACGTGTCGGCTAGAAGCCTCTATCCCGGCTTGGCGGGGTATTGTCGCTCGTTAACGAATCGACTTGCGCAACTGCCCGATGATCCGAAGCAGTCGGGCTGAACAGACGAGATGGTGACAGACTTATTTTTCAACGTCCGTGGCGGCATCAAGCACGTACTGCAGCGTCAACGACCACTCGGTCAGCCCGAGCCCGTTGACGAGCGGGCTCGGGCGCGGGAAATCCGCGCGGCATGGTTCGAGGTCGCGGCGATCCGCCGGTTCGCTAGCCGTTGCGAATCTTCATTGCCGGCATTCATTTCGCCGGCCGAGCCTTGCGCGGCAACGCAGTCAGTTTCAGGCCTTCGGGTTCCGCGTTTGCATGGAGCGCCCGTGCGACCGCCTCCGTGAGCCCGGCAACCGTGGGGCTCTCGAACATCACGCGCAAGGGCAATTCCACCCGGAAGGCCTCCCGCACCCGCGCAATGACTGCCGTGGCGAGGAGCGAATGGCCGCCCAGTTCGAAAAAGTCGTCGACCACGCCGACGCGCCCGCGTCCGAGAACGTCGCTCCAGATCGCTGCCATGCGTTGCTCTTCGGGTGACCGCGGGGCGACTGGTTCCGCATCCGGTTCGAGTACGCCGCGCTCCGGTATGGGCAGAGCGCGGCGGTCGACCTTACCGCCTGCCGTCAGGGGCATCCGCTCCAACAGGACGAACGCTGCGGGCACCATGTAGTGCGGCAGCGAACGGCGGGCCAATGCGCGAAGTTCGCCGGGCGCCGGCGGCGATCCGGCGCGCGGTACCACGTAAGCCGCGAGAAAGCTTCCGTCCCCGCCGTCGTCGCAGACGCGCGCCGCAACCGACTCCACGGCCGGGTGACGGCGCAGCGCAGACTCAATCTCGCCCAGCTCGATCCGGTAGCCGCGCAGTTTGACCTGCTGATCGATGCGGCCCAGGAACTCGATATTGCCGTCCGGCAGCCGGCGCACCAGATCGCCGGTGCGGTAGTACCGCGAGCCCGGCGTGCGATTGAATGGGTCCGGTACGAACTTCTCCCGCGTCAGCTCGGCGCGGTTGAGATAGCCACGCGCGAGGCGCGATCCGCCGATGCATAATTCGCCCGGCACGCCGATCGGAACGGGCTTGCCGTCCGCTGTGAGGATATAGACCCGGCGGCACGGGAAGGGGCGGCCGATGGGAATGCGCGCGAGCGCGCGAGCCGCGTTGGGGTCGCGCGGCACGTCGTACACGGTAGTCGCCACCGTCGCTTCGGTGGGTCCATAGGAGTTCAGCAGTCGCACATGCCGCACCGGCGCTTCGAGCCAGGTGCGAAGCGTTTCTGGGCGCATCACGTCGGCAGACGAGACGACGATTCGCAGCGCCCGCAGCGCCTCCGACGGTTCCGCCTGCCAGTACTGCGCCAGCTGGTGCCAGAACACCGGCGGCACATCGATCACCGTCACGCCGAATTCCGCCAGTTTGCGGTCGAACAAAGGCAGATCCCATGTAGCCGTTTCCGCCACGACAACTGCGGCCCCGCAGACGAGCGGGCAGAACAACTGCTCCAACGATGCGTCGAAGACGAGTTGTGCGAACAGCAGGAAGCGATCGTTGGCGTTCAGCCCGTAGTGGTGCACCACGTCCCGGCAATGATTGGCGATGCTGCGATTCTCCACGACCACGCCCTTGGGTAGGCCGGTCGATCCGGAGGTGTAAACCACGTACGCCGGTGCGTCGAGCAATCCCCGGTCCGGCGGATTCACGGACGGTGCCTGCGCAATGCGCGCGTGTTCGGCATCGAGATCGATCACCCGGGGCGCCGATGCGCCGGACACACTGCGCGCCGCCGATTCCAGCCGTGCGGCGAGACCGCCGCCGGTCAGCACGACGGGCGCCGCCGTGTCTTCGAGCACAAAGGCGAGGCGCGATTCCGGATGCGAAGGATCGAGCGCCACGAAGGCCCCGCCCGCTTTCAGGATGCCGAGAACGCCGACCACCAGCTCGGGACGGCGGTCCATGCACAGGCCGACGAACGTGTCCGGACCGATCCCGTGCTCGCGCAGGACATGCGCCAGCCGGTTGGCGGCTTCGTTCAATTCCCGGTAGCTCGTTCGCCCGCCCTCGTACCAGACGGCCGTGGCATCCGGTGTTTGCGCGGCGAGCTCCTCGAAAAGTGTGTGCAGGCAGGCCTGGCGCTCGTATTCGGCGCCCGTGGCGTGCGAGGCGCGAAGCACCTGTTCGCTTTCGCCGTCTGGGACCAGTGTCGCTCCCGAAATGTGCAGGTCGGGCGCATCCAGGACGCGCTGCAGCAGCGTCCGGAAGTAGGCCAGGAACCTCGTTACCGAGGAGGGATCGAATAGATCGGTGCTGTATTCGATCCAGCCGCGCATGCCGTCTTCCCCATCGGCGAGACCGAACAGCAGATCGAACTTCGCCGTTCCCATCCGGAATGGGACCATGCTTGCTGAGAGGTTGCCGATCGTTTCCACATCGTCCGCCATCTCCACGAATGTGAACATGAACTGGAAGACCGGATTGCGGCCGGGATCGCGCTGGGGCGCCAGCCGCTTGACGACCTCGTCGAAAGGCGCGTCCTCGTGTTCGTAAGCCTCGAGGCTGACCGCGCGCACGCGGTCCAGGATTTCGCGGAACGTCGGGTTGCCGGAGAAGTCCGTACGCAGCGCCTGGGCGCTGACGAAATATCCCATCACATCTTCGAGCTCGAGCTTGCCGCGATTCGCGATCGGGGACCCGACGACAATATCGTCCTGACCGGTATGGCAGTACAGCAGCGTCTGGAAGACTGCGAGCAGCACCATCGCCGACGTCGCGCTTTCCCGCTGGCCGAACGCTTTGACCGCGTCGCGCACGGTCGCGGGCAACGTAAATTCGAGCACCTCGCCGCGGTAACTGCGAATCGTCGGACGGGACCGGTCGAACGGAAAATCCAGGGCCGTGGGCGCGTCAGCCAGCCGCCGCACCCAATACTGCAGGTGTTCGTCCAGCGCGCCACTTTGCAGTCGATCTCGCTGCCACACGGCGTAATCGCCGTACTGCACGGGCGGCTGAGGCAGGGCGGGCGTTCGGCCGGCGTCGATTGCTCCGTAGATCGCGTCCAGATCGCGAAACAGGATGCGCATGGACCATTCGTCGGTCACGATGTGATGCAGCGTCAGCACCAGGATGTGGTCCTGCTCGTCCAGCTTCAGAATGCTCGCCCGTAACAGGGGGTCCGTTTCCAGACGGAAGGGGCGCCGGACTGCGTCCGCCAATCATCCGGTGCGCCTCCGCTTCGCGATCCGCGGGAGGCAGATGCGACAGATCCAGCAGCGGAATGTCGAGCGCCGCGCGTTCGGAAACGATCTGCACCTGCTCGCCGTCCACGACGTCGATTTGCGTGCGCAGGGACTCATGGCGTTCGACGAGGGCCTCGATGCTCTTGCGCAGCGTCGCCACATTCAGCGCGCCCCGGAGCCGCACGGGCGCGGGCACGGTGTACACGGCCACGTCCGGCGCAAACTGGTACAGAAACCACAGGTGCAATTGCGCGGCGGAGAGCGGAAACGTCGTGGAGCCGCGCGCGCGCGCGACACGCGGGATCGATCCCGGTCCCGGCGCTGCCCGGCCGTCTTTCGCCGACTCGATGCGCGCGGCAAGCCCGCGGATCGTCGGGGCCTCGAACAGCGCGCGCACCGACAGGTCCACCCCGCACGCCCGACCGATGCGCGCCATGATGCGCACCGCCAGAAGCGAGTGTCCGCCGAGATCGAAGAAGTCGTCGTGAACGCCGACGCGTTCGAGTCCCAAAACCTCGGCTTCAATGTCCGCCAACTGGCGTTCCAACTCCGTGCCCGGGGCGACGTAGGCCTTCTCGGGCTGGGTGCGCGCTACCTCGCGCATAGCCAGCGCCTTGCGGTCCACCTTGCGGTTCGGCGTGAGCGGCAGGGATTCGAGCGCGACGATGGCGGACGGGACCATGTATGCGGGCAGCTTCTCCTTCAGGTAGTCCTGAAGCGCCGCGCCCCCCGCGCTTTCCGCCTTGCCCACCGGCACGACGTACGCGACCAGGCGCTTGTTGTCTGGCCGATCGCCGTGCATGACGGCGGCGACCTCCCGCACCGCCGCGTGTTGGGCCAGGGCGGCTTCGATCTCGCCCAGTTCGATGCGATGGCCGCGCAGCTTCACCTGGCCGTCGGCGCGACCCAGATACTCGATGTTGCCGTCGGTACGCGCGCGCGCCAGGTCGCCCGTGCGGTACATCCGCGCGCCGGGTGCAGCGCTGAACGGGTCCTGCACGAACTTTTCGCGCGTGAGCTCGGGACGCTTCCAGTATCCGCGCGCCACCCCGGCCCCGCCGATCACGAGCTCGCCGATGACGCCCGGCGGCACGGGCTGCAGCCACTCGTCGAGAATGTACACACCCGTGTTGGCGATGGGGCGGCCGATCGGGACGGCGTGAGCGCGTGCCTGCGAATCGCCGCGCGGCGCCAGCTTGTGGAGCGTCGACCAGATCGTGGTTTCGGTGGGCCCGTACAGGTTCCACACGGCGCCCGCGCGCTCGACCAGCTCGTCCGCGAGCGCCGGGCTGAGCGCCTCGCCGCCGCAGAGGATCGTCAGTTCGCGGCGCCCGCGCCAACCGGCCGCCAGCAGCAACTGCCACGTGGCAGGCGTGGCCTGCATGACCGTCACTGCGTGTTCGTCAAGCAGGCGTGCCAGGCGCGCGCCGTCGGCAACCGCGTCCTGCGGCGCTATCACGACCGTGCCGCCCGTGACCAGGGGTAGATACATTTCCAGCCCGGCGATGTCGAACGAGATCGTCGTGACGGCCAGCAGCACGTCGCGCGCGGTGCATCCCGGCTCCTTCTGCATCGATTCCAGGAAATTGGTAAGGCTTTGATGCAGAACCTCGACCCCCTTTGGCCGTCCCGTGGAGCCGGAGGTGTACATGCGATAGGCCAGGTGCTCCTGCGTGGCGCCGCATTCCGGCTCCCGAGCGCCGTCGTACGCCGCCAGTTCGTCACGGCGGTCGAGGCACACCACCGGCAGCTCCGGCCCCACGGGCAATTGCGCGAGCCGCGACGTCTGTGTCACCAGCGCCGCCACGCACGCATCGTCGAGTATGAACGCCAGGCGCTCGCGCGGGAATTCGGGATCGAGCGGCACATAGGCACCGCCCGCTTTCAGGGTGCCCAGCAGGCCGACGACCATGTCCGCCGAACGCTCGAGGCAGATGCCCACGACCACCTCCGGACCGACGCCGAGCGCGCGCAGCCGGTGTGCAAGCCGGTTGGCGCGCGCGTTCAACTCCGCATAGCTCAACCGCGTATCCGCGCAGACCAGCGCGGTCGCCTCCGGGGTCTGCCGCGCCATGCGCGCGACTTGCTCGTGCACGCACAAGCGGCCGCGTACGGCGGTTTCCCACCCGGCGGGACCGCGCGGGCATTCCTCGTCCGCGAGCAGCCGCACGCGCGAAATCGGCACGTCGGGATTCGCGACCACCTCCGCCAGCAACGTCTTGAAGTGGGTAATGAACCGTTCGATCGTCGGCCTGTCGAAGAGCGCCGTGCTGTATTCCACCACTCCACCCAGTCGGTCGGCTCGGCGCATGATCAGCAGGCTCAGATCGTACATGGCCACGCCCAGTTCGATGGGGAAGGCCGACACGCGCAGCCCGGCCAGTTCGAGGACTTCGCCGAAGTCGAACCCATGCAGCAGGAACATCACCTGCGCGAGGGGCATGCGATCCAGGCTGCGCTGGGGCTGCAGTGCCTCCACGATCTTTTCGAATGCCAGGTCCTGGTGTGCGTACGCGTCGATGGCAGTGTCGCGGATACGCCCGAGAAATTCCCGAAAGCTCGGGTTCCCGCCAGCGTTGCCCCGCACCAGAAGCTGGTTTGCGAACAGTCCGATCAACGGCTCCATCTCGGCCTGCGGCCGATTCGAGACGATGGTCGCCACGACCAGATCGTCCTGATGCGTGTAGCGGTGCAGCAGCGCCTGGAACGCCGCCATCAGGGTCATGAACAAGGTTGCGCCTTCGGCACGGCTGAACGCATTGACGGATTCGGACAGGGCGGGTGACAACTCGAAGGCTTGCGACGCGCCGGCATGCGACAGAACCGGCGGCCGGGGACGATCGGCGGGCAGATCCATCAGATCGGGGACGCCGCGGAGTTGCTCTTTCCAGTGCGCGAGCTCCCGCTCCAGTTGCGCACTCCGCAGCGGGTTCCTGAACCAATGCGCGGCGTCAACGTATTGCACCTCCAGCGCGGGCAGCGGGGAAGCGCGGCCGGCGCAGTGCGCCGCATACAGCGCCGCCAGCTCGCGCGCCAGCACCTGCAGCGACCAGCCGTCCACCACGAAGTGATGCGTCACGAGCAAGAAGATGCAGGTGTCATCGTCGATGCGATACAGCGCGGCGCGCAGCAACGGCGCGACAGCGAGGTCGAACGGGCGTAGCGCCATTTCGGTCGCGCGCCGCCGGGCCTCGGCTTCGCGCCGATCGGGCGGCAGGTGCCGCAGGTCGATGGCGTCGATTGCGACCGCGGCGGCGGGATCGATGCGCAGCTCGGGCGTGCCGCCCGCGAGCGCGCAGGAGGCGCCCAGAATCTCGTGACGACGGATGATTTCGTTGATGCTCCATTCCAGCGCTGGTGCATCCAGCGGTCCCTCGATGCGGTAGGCGAGGACGATGTTGTAGACCGGATGCTGCGAGCTGAACTGGTCCAGGAACCACATCGACTCCTGGGCAGGGGACAGCGGCAGGTTGCCGTCGCGGGGAATACGCGGAATCGCGCGCGCCGCCGCGCCGCCGGATTCCACGCGGGCGGCCAGAAGCGCGAGTAGCGCCGGCTTGTGCGCGCCGAGTTGGGCCTTGAGCTCGGGCGTGAGCACGCCCGGGGGAGCGCTATAGCGCAGCCGCCCCTCGTGCGCGCTGAGTTGCACGCCCTGTTCCTCGAGGTGAGCGATGAGCTCCTCGGCGGTCATATTTCCCCTTCGTCGCGCTCGGCCGGCGCCGGCGACCGCAGCGACGGCGTTTCCGGCACCCGTCGTTCCGTCTCGGGGTGCAAGGCGGGCGTGCCCCCCAGCATCGAGTGCAGCAGGACTTGGCTGGCGTCGAGGTCGAAAAGAGCCTTGATCGGCTCGAAATGAATGTCACCGATCTGGCAGAGGCCGAGCCCGCATGCCGGCGCAGTCATCTCGAGGAGCTGCGCCATCAGCCCCGATTCGATCAAGGCGTACTTGATACTGTTCGTTGCCGTACATGGGCGCGATCGCGCCGAGCTGCGCGACAAAATAAAGCGCAAAGGCAGCGCTTTCGAATATTGGCGCATTCATCAGGTCGTCGTACAGGTCGCGGTCGATCGGAGCGTCCGACAGCCTGGCGAGCACATGCCGGCCCGGGTGATAATAGTAGACACCCGCGGCGAGGTCGGCGACGCGGTCGGGCTTGGCATACACGTACGTCTGGACCGGATACAAGCCACCCGCGGAGCCGTAGAGGTACTTCGGTTCCCCGTCCATCCGGAGCTGGCGCAGACAGGAAAGAAGATCGCCGAATGCCGCGAGTGCCACCGGGACGGACGCGAAGCGGCGATGGCTGCGGCGCTGGGCGTACCGAAGGCGGCGGGAAGGCTCCGGTTCGGACGTCGCCAGCGGAATCAGGGAACGTGAGGAACCGAGGTTCCGCAGGCCCGGTTCGCCGACGCGGAATGCCAGGCGTGCCTCCGGGTCGAGCGCCATCTCGAACGTCTCGACAACGCGCTCGACCTCGCTCTGATCCCGTTGCGCCTTTTGTGGCGGCGTCGGCGCCGCTTGCTTCTGATCTTGCCGATGCAGCTCGACCAGTCCGAGAATCGTGGGTTGACGATAGAAGGCATTGATCCGGGGCCGGAACCCCAGGTCGACATCCAGCCGGTTCGCGATGCGGATCATGTCGAGCGAGGTGGCACCGAGTCCGAGCAGATCGGCATCGGGTGCGACGTGTTCGACGCCCATCACGCCCGCGACGAGTTCGCCGATCGTGCCGATCAGCGTCGCCTCGAGCGCGGCGCGACTGGACCGGCATCTGCGCGACCGGCGCCGTGGGCGCCGGCAAGGCGCGGCGGTCGACCTTGCCGTTGGCGGTCAGGGGCATCGCCGGCAGCGTCACGAAGGTCGCCGGCACCATGTAGGCGGGCAGCTTGGCGGCTAGAAAGGCCTGCAGATCCTCGGTGGCGGGCACCGCGCCTTCGCCCACCACGTATCCGACGAGCCGTTTCGCGTCCTGGCGTTCGCCGACGGCCGCGACGGCGGCCGCGCGGATCCCCGGGTGGCCCAGCAGCGCGGCCTCGATTTCGCCCAGCTCGACGCGGAAGCCCTGGATCTTGACCTGGAAATCTTCTCGGCCCATGAACTCGATGTTGCCGTCGGGCAGGTAGCGCCCCCGGTCGCCGGTGCGATACAGGCGCTCGCCGGTGTGCGGATGGGTGATGAAACTCGCCTGCGTCTTCGCCTCATCCCGCCAGTACCCCTTGGCGAGGCCGATGCCGCCGATGTACAGGTCGCCGGGCACCCAGACCGGGCACGGCTCGAGCGCGCGGTTCAGGACGTGGAAGCGCTGGTTGCGCATCGGCTTGCCGTAGGGGATGCTCGCCCAGGTCGGATCGACGGTGCCGATCGGATAGAGGATCGACCAGATCGACGCCTCCGTGGCGCCGCCGAGGCTGATCACCGCCGCGCCCGGCGCGACCGCGCGCACGCGGTCGGGGAGCGTTATCGGAATCCAGTCCCCGCTCATCATCGCCAGGCGCAGCGGCAACGGCCGGCAGGCGGGTTGCTGCTCGGCATAGTCCACCAGCAGTTGCAGCAATGCCGGCACCGTGTTCCACACGGTCACGCCGTGTTCGACCGCCATCGCGGCCCATCGCGAAGGGTCGCGCTCGTCGTCCGGATCGGGCATCACGATGGTTCCCCCCGCCGCGAGCGTCCCGAAGATGTCGTACACCGAAAGATCGAAGCTGAGCGAGGACAACGCGAACACCCGGTCGGACGCGCCGATGCCGAATCGCTCGTTCACATCGAGCACCGTGTTCAGCGCGCCGCAGTGATCGATCATGACGCCCTTCGGCGTGCCCGTAGAGCCGGAGGTGTAGATGACGTAGGCGAGATCTTCGGAGCGCTGCAGCGGCTCCAGCGGCGGGCCTGGCGACGGCTGCTCCAACCATTGCGGTCCGAGCACCACTCGCTCGACGCCTTGCGGCCAGGGAAGCGTCTGTTCGAAACGCCCCTGCGTCAGGGCCACCTTCACGTCCGCCATCGCCAGCAGTGCGTGCAACCGTTCCGCGGGGAGGCGAGGATCGATCGGCACGTAAGCCGCGCCGGCTTGCAGGATACCCAGCACCGCGGCGACCTGCTCCCAACCCTTGCCCATCACGACGCCCACCATCGTGTTCGGCCGCGCGCCCAGCGCGCGCAGTTCCCGCGCCGCGCGATTCGCAACCGCCTCGAGTTGCGCGTAGCTCACCGCGCGTTCCGCGACGATCACCGCGGGCTGGTCTCCGCGCCGCGCCGCCTGCGCATGGAAACGCGAGTGCAGCAAACCTTCCGGAAGCGGCGCGGACGTGGCGTTCGCCGCCGCCAGCAGCTCGCGCTGCCGCTGCGGCAGCAGCCACTCCAGCATGGCGTGCCGCGGCTCCTTCCAGCGCTGCGCGTTGGTGGCGAGCTCCACGAGCATGCGGCAGTAGCAATCGAAAAGGTCGTCCAGCAGACCATCGGGGAACAGCTCGTCCACCGCCATCAGTCCGAACGAGATCCCGTCCGGCGCTTCCTCGATAATCAGGTCGATCCAGACTTGCGGGGTCTGCGCGATGCCGTAAACCTGCCGGCCGAGCCATGACGCAGCGGGTTCCCCGCCGCCGCCCTGGTCGGTCACGATGCTGGTGAAGACCACGGGCATCAGGGCGCCCGAGCGGTCGTCGCGGCGCATTCGGAGCTCCCGCAACAGGTCGACGCCCGTGAAGTAGCGGTGGTCGAGGTCGCTCCAAAGCTGTTCCTGGATCCACCGGACCCTGTCCTCGAACGTGTCCAGGTGCGCATTCCCGACACGCAGCAGGCTCAGCGCCGTGAAGTCGCCGACGATCCGATCGACGTCTTCGCACAGGGGCAGGCGATTGAAGAGCGTCAGATTGAGCGCGAACGTGTCCCGCCCGCTCCAGCAGCGAAGGACGTCGGCCATCACCGCCATCAGTACCACGGTCGGTGTCATGTTTGCGCTTGCGGCCATGCTTCGCAGCCGCATCCAGGATGCCCGCTCCAGGAGGAATTCGCGCCGGGTGAAGTACGGCACTGCGATGGACGCCGGGTCTTTCGCCAGCGGTAGATCGGGAGGCTGCGGGAAATCGTCGACCTGGCGCATCCAGTAATCGCGGCTGCGCCGCCACAGCTCGGACTCGTGGATCCGGTCGTACGCCAGAACGTAGTCGCGAAACGTGTGGCGCGGGGCCGGCAGGACGGCATCGGGATTCCGGTACAGCGCGCCGAGCTCGCTCATCAGGATGTCCATACTGAGCGCGTCGGTGATCAGGATGTCGTAGGCGATGTGCAGGCGGATATGTTGGGTGTCGATGCGCGATGCGCGCAGTTCGAACAGCGGCCATTGCGCGGCCTCGAGAACCTGGTGCGACATGCGTTCGCGGATGTCGTGCAGGGCGGACTCGCGCGCCTCCTGGGCACGCCCGGCGAGATCGAGCAGTTCGATTTCGTAAGGGGGCACATCCTTCAGGATCTGCTGCTGGCCGTCCGGCCGGACAATCGCGCGCAGCATGTCGTGCCGTTCCACCAGGCGCTGCCACGCGCGTGCGAGCCGCGGCACGTCCAGCTCGGACGCGTCGTACTCGCGGTAGAACTGGCAGGAGATCCGCCCGAGCTCGAAGCTGGCGCTGCGCCCCAGCCAATAGGCCTGCTGCACGCCCGTGAGTGGGAAGGGGAGATAACGGTCCTCCGGCCGTGGTTCGACTTTCGGCGACAATTCGCGTAGCGCGGCCCCTTCCCCTTCGGGCCGCCGCGATTCGACCTCGCGGGCGAGGTCCGCGAGCTGGGGCGCGGCGTAGATGAGCCGGATCGGCAAGTCGATTCCGTGTGCGGTCAGCAACGTCCAGACCACGCGCATCGCGAGCAGCGAGTGGCCCCCTAGGTCAAAGAAGTTGTCGGCGCGTCCGACGCGGTCGATCCCGAGTGCCTCCGACCAGATTGTCGCCAGCAGTTGTTCCGCCGGCGTGGCAGGCGGATCGTACGGCGCCCCCGCGTCGGCGTCCTGTCGCCTCCCTTGCGGGGCGGGCAGCGCGCGCCGATCCACTTTGCCGTTCGGCGTCAGCGGGAAGGTATCGAGCGTGACGTAAGCCGCGGGCACCATATAGTCGGGCAGTATCGCCTTGAGATGCCGGCGCAGTTCCGCCGCCGAGGCCGCCGCGCTGCCGTCGGTGGCGCCCGCGTCCGTCTTCCACACGATGTACGCAACGAGCTGATCGTCGCCCGCGGCTGTCGTGCGCACCGCGACCGCGACCTGGCGCACGGCCGGATGTTGCGCGAGCGCGGCTTCGATCTCGCCCAGCTCGATGCGGTAGCCTCGCAGCTTGATCTGGTCGTCCGCGCGGCCGAGAAACTCGATCGTACCGTCGGCGCGGTAGCGGGCGAGGTCACCCGTGCGGTACAGCCGCGCCGCGGACCCGTCGCCGAAAGGATCGGGCACGAAGCGCGTTTGCGTCAGTTCCGCGCGCCGCCAGTATCCCCGCGCCACGCCCGCGCCGCCGATGTAGAGATCGCCGGTATCCCCGACGGGCGCTGGCTGCATCGCGCCGTCGAGGATGTAGATCCGCGTATTGGCGATAGGCCGTCCGATCGGCACCGTGCCCTCGGCATCGGCGGCGCCGCCGTCCGCGTCCACGCGGTGGATCGTCGACCAGACGGTGGTCTCGGTGGGACCGTACATGTTCCACACGCTGCGGGCCCGTGCGGTCAACTGCCGCGCCAGTGCGGTGTTCCACGCCTCGCCGCCGCACAATATTTTCAGTCCCGACCGACCTTGCCACCCCGACGCCAGCAGCAGTTGCCATGTCGCCGGTGTCGCCTGCATCACCGTGATGCTCCTGCGCGTCGAGCAATTCGGCGAGACGGCGGCCGTCCGCGACCGCCTCGCGCGGGGCCACCACCAGCCGGCCTCCCGCGATCAGCGGCAGGTAGAGCTCCAACCCGGCGATATCGAAGGAAATGGTCGTCACGGCCAGCAGCACGTCGTCGACGCCGAAGCCCGGTTCCCGGCGCATCGACTGGAGGAAGTTCGCCAGGTTCCGATGCATGATTTCCACGCCCTTGGGTTTTCCGGTTGAGCCCGAGGTGTAGATCACGTAGGCCGCGCTCTGCGGATCCACAGCGCGACAGGGCCCATCCGCATCGCCCTCGAAAATGGCACTGCGGTCGCGGTCCAGGCAGACAACCCGGCGGGCCGGATCGGCGGGCAGCAGATCGAGCAGCCCCGCATGCGCCACCACGACCTGCGCCCCCGAATCCTCGAGCATGAACGCGAGCCGTTCGCGCGGGAATCCGGGATCCAGCGGCACATAAGCGGCGCCGGCTTTCAGGATGCCCAGGAGGCCCACGATCATATCGAGCGAGCGTTCGACGCAGATTCCGACGAGCGTGCCGGGGCCTGCGCCCAGGCCCGCGAGGCGTTGTGCCAGCCTGTTGGCGCGTCGGTTCAGTTCACGGTAGGAAAGGGAGGTTCCCTCGCAGACGGCGGCTGTCGCATCCGGAAACCGCCGGGCCTGCGCTTCGATCAACTCATGCACGCATCCCTCTTCGGTCCAGTCCATCGCGGTCTCGTTCCAATCGCTCAGGATCCGGTCGCGCTCCTGCCTCGTGATCAGGCGGGGTTGATCGACATTCACAGTTGCCCCCGATTCGTTCATTGCAGCAGCTCAGCTTGATGCGGCGGCCCCTCGTCCGCACGCGCTATTGCAGCGTGGCGCGCGCAGCCGACCTGTCGACTCCATTCAGGCCACAAGGCCAGCGAGTATGGGAAAAAGCAGCACTACGCGCAAGATAGGATTTCGGTAGCGCCCGCCGCCGGAGCAGCTTGAGTCAATTTTCGTCCGAACACCGTCCACATTGCGCGACACACAAGCAGGGCGGCGTTCCGCGACGCGTCCTTGCTGCAGTTCGGCTGCGCGGCGCCTTCAGTCCGCAGGGCCTGTACTGGTATTCGGCTCCGATCGCGATGCTTTATCGGAGGACTTCAGCACCGAGCGCGTGGTCCTCAAGCCAACACGCACGCCCCGATAGATCGGACGGCAGCAGTCATCCTAACCGCATATTCGGTTGGATGTCTGTAGGAAAGTTCTGACACCTTCTGCGGGAAATCTCCTACAAAACTGACTGACGTGATGGCTGGTCTGATCGGTCTGAAGTGCCACAGGCAATTCGTCCTAAGGGTTCGGATCGAAGTTCATTCGTCTACTGCACTCCGCACCGGCCGAGAGCTTCTCCGGGCCACGGACATCCCCTGGCCTTAGTCGAAACGATGACTCCCGGCCCCATCTGATTCCGCGACGCGCCAGCCTACTTGGGCATGGACCGCAACCGGTTCAACCGCGACGTGCGGCCGGATGTCATCGAAATCCCAATCGGCGACTGCGGCGTCGCCTTCTACCGGCTTGAGCTCGACGGGTGGCACCGCAACGGCGACATCACGACGCGCTACCCGGCCCCGGAACTGGCCGAGCTGATCGCCGTAGCGGAGCGTGTTGTCGGTGCTAACTCACGGGAAAGTCCCTGACTGACGGTATATTGAGATTGGGCGGAAGGTAACTGCTTGATCTGAGAGTGGTGGCTACGGGTGGACTTGAACCACCGACCTCAGCATTATGAGTGCCGCGCTCTAACCAGCTGAGCTACGTAGCCATGGAGCATGGCCGCAGGGCGCTGCGGAACGCGGAATTCTCCCGTTGTGCTTTGGGGATGTCAAGGCGCGATGGCGAGCCAGGCGATTCCGACCCGATGGCTACATTCGCGCCATCAGGCGACGCAGCAGCTTCACGGTACGCTCACGGTCCGCGGAGTTCCCGTTCATGGAGACGATGGCAACGGCGTCGTCGGTGAGCGCGCCTGCGCGCCAGCCGCCCAGATCGGGAACCACGTAGGCTTCATGTCCCAGTCCCTCGATCGCCTGGTAACCCGGCGCGAGCGAAGGCTTCTCCCAATACTCCGTCCCCGCCAGCACCTGGATCTGTACATAGACTCCGTCCTCGTTGCCGTCCCACTGGCAGGCGGTACCCAAGGGGCCGGCGGTCTGTCCGTCACCGACCCGCGCGCCCAGCAGTTCCTGTATCTCCTCGGGATCGAAAAGCGCGCACAGGCCGTGCGCCGCATCGTCATCCCGGGCCGCATCCGCGGTGCCGTCGCCGGCAGCCTTCTGCGAGTCGTCCGAACAACCCGCCACTGCGAGCAGCAACAGCACGAGCCCCAACTGCCGGATTCTGTCCACCGCTTTCCCCCAATGATCTGACGTTCGAATCGATCGCCGATCGGTCCCAGCCGGTCGGTGCCCGGTGCGGCGAACGCATGCGACAGCGCGCCGCATCTCGCCCTCGGGTCGGCTCGACGATACCCGACTGCGGGAAGGCGATAAAGGGGCAGCCGCAACCGCGTTACGCGGTGGTTTCGGTTCGGAGACGACCCGCTCGCATGCCCGCCGACCACATCCGGGTGGGACAAACCGGCTCGAAGTGCAACTTCCGGCTATTCTTCCGGAGTGCGTTCAATGCGCCGGGGACGGTGCTTGGCCGAACCTCGCAGGCCCGAGCCCGTCTCGCATCCGGGATCCCGCTGAGACATGCGGGTTGGATCCAGTCGAAGTACGAGGAGGAACGTCATGGCCGACGAGACACAGGACGCTGGAAGTGCACAAGGGACGGCGGGCGATCCGCTGCGACCGGAGCTCGAGACGCTGGTGAACGACCTCCCGGAGCAATGGGGCTGGCTACTCGCTTTGGGCATCGCGATGACCGTGCTGGGCGTCATCGGCGTGGGCCTCGCCTTCTATCTGACGCTCGCCAGCGTCTTCATCTTCGGCGCGTTCGCCCTCGCCGCCGCCATGATGCAGATCGCGCACAGCTTCCAGACGCGTGATTCGGCCTGGCAGGGACGCGCCCACCACTTCGTGGTTGCGCTGATTTACATTGCCATAGCGGGGCTCATCTTCTGGGACCCCGTCGCGGCCTCGCTGGCCCTGACGCTCTGGCTGGGTGTGGCGTTTGGCGTGATCGGGACTTTGCGCATCGTCAATGCGCTACGCTACCACCGCGACAGCCACTGGATGCTCCCGCTCGTCATGGGCATCGTCGACTGGCTCGTCGCAGCGGTGATCTTTCTCGGTTGGCCTGCCACAGGCCTGTGGATCATCGGTCTGTTCGTGGCCGTCGAGCTCATCATGAACGGCTGGCTGCTGGTGTTCACCGCGCTTGCCGTGCGAAGGATGCACCCGACGCCCGAATGGCCGGCGCATCACGGCTTGAGCCATTGAGCCGGAGTGTGCCGGTGCGGTGGGAGACATCTGCGCCAGCCGCCCTGCAGCGCGCGTCGACTGCCTCAGAACACCCAGGCGATCAGCACGGTGATGATGGCGAAGAACACGAAGAAGGCAAGCAGCATGACCGGCAGTTCGCCTATCACACCGTCGCCCGCCACGAGCGCGAACAGGATGAACATGACGAAGGTGACCCCGAAACTCCAGGTCACCGCGTCCTTGATCGTCATCCCGGGCGCAAGCGCCGCGGCAAGGCTGGCGAGCAGCTCCGAACCAAACACCACTGCAAGCGCGAGAAAGACCGCACCCGCGACCAGCACCACCGCCCAGATCTTGAGATCGCCGGATCTTCCGTCTGCCATGCGCTGCACTACCCGTTGATCAGCTCCCGGAGCTTGTCCGGGTCAGGCAGTCCCTTGATCACCAGCTCCGGCATATCCCCTGCCGTATAAATGGAGATGTCGCCCGCGTTGAGCATCCGCTGCAGCAGGGACTGGCTGACCTTGAGGCTTCGGACCGAAGTGAGGGACACCTCCGTGTAGGACTTGCTGATCAGACCGTGCTCCCAGACCAGCTCGTCGCGCTTGACCGTGAGCTTGTCCATGCGCGTTCTGAGATACATCCAGAGCAGAGCCAGCACCCCGATGCCCACCGGGATCAGCAACACCGATATCAATACCCAGAACGGATACATGCGCACCATTGAGGGATGCGCTTCGTACTGAACTTCTTCCATCAATTTTCCCTTTCTTCCGAGCCCGGCTCAGCATAACCGCAAATGTGCTCAATCCGAAGGTGTCAGAAGTTCCTGTTGATGCACCGGGTCGCCGGCGCGAGCCAAAGCAACGATCCCGCGGGCGGGGACGCCGCATGCAGCCGCGACCCCGGTCGGAACCCGTATCACTCGCACGGCTTCCTCGGGTCAGACATTGAAACGGAAATGCACCACGTCGCCGTCCTGCATGATGTAGTCCTTGCCTTCCAGTCGCCACTTCCCGGCCTCGCGGGCGCCGTGCTCGCCGTTGTGGCGCACGTAGTCTTCGTAGGCGATCACCTCGGCACGGATGAAGCCCTTCTCGAAATCGGTGTGGATTTCGCCCGCGGCCTGCGGGGCGGTGGCGCCCACGTGTACGGTCCAGGCCCGCGCCTCCTTGGGACCGGCGGTGAAGAAGGTCTGCAGCCCCAGCAACCTGTAGCCGGCGTGTATGACACGATCCAGACCCGGCTCCTGCAGGCCCAGCTCCGTCAGGAACTCGACGCGGCTCTCGGCATCGAGCTCGGCGATCTCGGCCTCGATGGCGGCGCATACCGGCACCACGACCGCGCCTTCGGCCGCGGCGAGCGTACCCACTCGATCGAGTTGGGGATTGTTTTCGAAACCATCCTCGGCCACGTTGGTGATGTACATGGTGGGCTTCGCCGTGAGCAGATGCAGCTCGCGCAGCACGCGCCGCTGTTCGTCGTCCACGGCAAGCGCACGCACCGGGGCGCCGCGGTCGAGCTGCTCGCGGACCTGCTCCAGGAACTCTTGCTGGGCGATCGCTTCCTTGCCACCGGACTTGGCCGCCTTGGCGGCGCGATTGAGCGCCCGCTCGACGGTCTCCAGGTCGGCGAGCGCAAGCTCGGTGTGGATAACCTCGATGTCTGCGACCGGATCGATCTTGCCCGCGACGTGCACCACGTCGACGTTTTCGAAGCAGCGCACCACGTGCGCGATGGCATCGGTCTCGCGGATGTGCGCCAGGAACTGGTTGCCGAGGCCCTCACCCTTCGACGCGCCGGCCACCAGGCCTGCGATATCGACGAACTCCATGGTCGTCGGAATCACTTTCTGCGGCTGGACGATCTGCGCCAGGCGGTCGAGCCGCGGGTCGGGTACGGCGACCACGCCGACATTGGGGTCGATGGTGCAGAACGGGTAGTTCTCCGCCGAGATGCCGGCGCGCGTGAGCGCATTGAAGAGTGTGGACTTGCCTACGTTGGGCAGTCCGACGATACCGCACTTGATTCCCATGATGCTCCGTGCTTTGCGTGTGGCGGGCAGGTCGAAAGCGCTGCGCGGCTCAGGACCGGGTATGCAGGCGCTGCATGGCATGATCCAGTCGTCCCTCGAGAATCTGCGGCAGGGCCTCGGCCGCGGCGACTACCGCCCGTTCGATGCACTCCCGGTCCTCGCGCGAGGGACGATTCAGGACATACGGCGTGACCAGATCGCGGTGCCCGGGATGCCCGATACCGAGCCGCACGCGCAGGAAACCGTTGCTGCCGAGCCGCGCCGCCATGTCGCGCAGGCCGTTGTGCCCGCCATGGCCGCCACCCCGCTTCAGGCGCACGGTTCCCGGCGGCAGATCGAGGTCGTCGTGCGCCACCAGGATCGCTTCCGGCGGGATCTTGTAGAAGCCGGCGATAGCGGCCACGGCCTGGCCGGAGTGGTTCATGAACGTGGCCGGCTTGAGCAGCCAGTATTCTGTGCCCTGCAGCTGCACCCGGCACAGCTCGCCGTGGAACTTGCTCTCCCTGCGCCAGGCTCCGCCATGGCGGCGGGCGACCTCCTCCGCCCACCAGAACCCGGCGTTGTGGCGAGTGTCCCGGTACTCCGCGCCGGGGTTGCCCAGTCCCACCAGGAGCGCCACGGGTGGCATGCCCTCCGCCACCGGATCCGCTCCGCCGACTCAGCGTATTGCGGTCAGGGCGTGCCGGTCGCCGGCGCAGCACCCGCCACGGCCACGGGTGCACCCTCCTCGAGCTCGCCCATGCGGCCCTTGTGGATGCTGACCACGGCGAGATCATGCTCTGGCCCGTGACTCAGCTCGACGATCTCCACACCGGGCGGACACTGGACGCCGGAAAGGTGGATCGCCTCGCCTACATCCAGGTTGGACAGATCGACGCTCAGGAACTCGGGCAGATCCTTCGGCAGGCAGGAGACCTCGACCTCGTTGATCAGGTGCGAGATCACGCCGCCACCGATCTTCACGCCCGGCGCGACGTCGGCACCGACGAAGTGCAGCGGCACGCGCACGCGGATTTCCTCGCTCTCGCTGACGCGCTGCAGGTCGACGTGCTGGACCAGCGGCTTGAAGGGATGACGCTGCAGATCCTTGAGCACCGCGCGCTGTTCCTCGTCACCGATCTTCACGGTCAGAATGTGTGAGTAGAAGGCCTCGTGCTGCAGCTTGCGCAGCACCTCGTCCTCGTCCAGCGCCAGCATTACGGTATCGCCACCCGCGCCGTAGAGGATGGCCGGCACCTTCTTGGCACGACGCAGGCGGCGGCTCGCACCCTTCCCCTTATCGTGCCGGGCTTCGGCAGTCAGTCGAAAGTCGATCATCACAGGCTCCTGGTTGTCTACAACGTGCCGGCTCCGCGACCAGAGCCGGCGATGGTGGGCGCAGACGGCCCGAATCTCTGCCGCTGAAGGCGCGGCCTAATCCATGAACAGCGAGCTGACCGATTCCTCCATGCTGACGCGGCGGATGGTCTCGGCGAGCATCTCCGCCACGCTCAGCTGGCGGATGCGCGGACAGGAGCGCGCTTCCTCCTGCAGCGGGATGGTGTCGGTCACCACCAGCTCGTCGAGCGCGGAGGCCGTGATGTTGGGCACCGCCGGTCCGGAGAGCACGGCATGGGTACAATAGGCGACCACTTTCGCCGCACCGTTTTCCTTCAGTGCTTCAGCCGCCTGGCATAGCGTCCCCGCCGTGTCCACCAGGTCGTCCACCAGCACGCAGCTGCGCCCTTCCACCTCGCCGATGATGTGCATCACCTTGGCGACGTTGGGACGCGGCCGGCGTTTGTCGATGATGGCGAGGTCGGCATCATCCAGCAGCTTCGCCACTGCCCGGGCACGCACGACGCCGCCCACGTCGGGCGAGACCACGATCATGTCCGGATGCTCCTGGCGCCAGATGTCGCCGAGCAGGATGGGCGAGGCATACACGTTGTCCACCGGGATGGAGAAGAAGCCCTGCACCTGGTCGGCGTGCAGGTCCACGGTCACCACGCGGGCGGCGCCCACCCCGGTCAGCATGTCGGCAATTACCTTGGCGGTGATCGGAACCCGCGCCGAACGCGGCCGCCGGTCCTGGCGCGCGTAGCCGAAGTACGGGATCACGGTGGTGATCCGGTACGACGACGAGCGGCGGATGGCGTCGACCAGCACCATCAGCTCCATCAGGTTGTCGTTGGTCGGCGCGCAGGTCGGCTGCACGATGAAGACGTCCTTGCCACGGACGTTCTCCATGATCTCGACCATAATCTCGCCGTCGCTGAACCGGCCCACCAGGGCCTTGCCGAGCGGGATCTTGAGAAAATTGACGATGTCCTGGGCGAGCTGCGGGTTCGCGTTACCCGAAAAGACCATTAACCTGCCGTCGGACACGATCAGCTCCCGTCAGCGCCGTTGCGCGATTTCGGCGGCCGGCCCGTCCCCGGTCGCACTGCTGGTAGATGGCTGGGGTGCCAGGACGCGACCATAACGGTCCCACAGCTCCGGAACGCGTTGAATCACGGCAAGTCCGCGCCGAAATCGCGTATTGTGGGAGCAATGTGGGAGCGTGGTCAAGGACTCGGCGCATCACGCCCGAGCTTTCCCCGACCCCCGCGTTCCCACCTCGTGGGGGGCGGGGCGGGGGAGCAGCGCCTTACAACGTGCTACTCGTATGCATCAGGCTGCCGTCGAGGGCTTCATCGACGAGTTCGCGGCGGCAGAGCAGGATCCGGTCGCCTACCGCAATGCGCTGATGGGCCACAATCCGCGCGCCTGGGCGTGTTGAACCTGGCGACGGAAAAGGCGCTGGGGTCAGGAGGCCGCAGGTCCCGTCGTTTCGGGCGTCACGCGCAGTAAATGGCTATCGCCAACGTGGCTACGATGAGTGCAAGAAGTGCCGCCCCTGCCGAAGTGCCAGGCCACGCCAGATGTGGAAGGCAAACGCGGGCAATGCCGCAAATCCAAATACAATGTGGATTTCGCGTGTCGACGTGCGTAGCTGTTCGCCGCCAAAGTAGTAAAGGCCATATCCCGTAGCCATGAGCAGGAGCATTACGAGCAGAACTCCAAGCCCCGGCGCACGGTTGCGGGCGACCCGCCAGAAGCGGCCGACGTGGGTCGGCAACAGCGTACCGAACACGATCAGCGAAAGCATGGCGGCTCCGCCGTGCAGGCGAAGCAGCCACGGTTCCCACGGGCCGGGAGCTGGACCGAAAGGTCCGTGGACGGGAAAATAGTCATGTACGATGAAGTGGATGGCGCCGCTTCCAAACAGGATCAGCAGGATGCCATAACTCAACTTCCGGTGCAGTGGACTGAGCATATTTCGTCGGGCCGCATGGTCATTGTATCGGTGCAAAGCACGAAGGAGTGCGCGTCACAGGCTGTGAGAATGCGTTCGGTGGTGGCACGGTCTGCAAACAGTACCACCTTGGTCAGTGCATCGGCGGTGAGGCAGTCGGGCGCCTGCACACTGATGCTTGCAGCACCGGTATAGGGGCGGCGGCTGTGCGGATCGAGTAGTGCGGATACGTGCTTCGCGCCGTATGCGCGACGAGTGAAGTACGCTGCGGAGGTAGCCAGAGCGCTATTCTGGAGCGGCAATGTCTGTGCAAGGCACCATGGCTGCCGCGGATCGCGCAGCGCAATGCGGTAGCGTTCCGTGCCAAGGGCTCGGGCATCGCCACCGGCATTGACGAGGGCGCGGGCTACACCTGCCTCGCGCAATGCCGCGACCGCCTGATCGACGGCGTAACCTTTGGCGATGCCCCCGAGATCGATGTGCAGGGGCCGATTGAAACGTGCCCATCGGTGACCCAACAACTCGATGTCCCGCCAGCTCGCCATTGGGCTGACAGGCCCCTGGGTGGGTGGCAGCAGCCGCCAGTGTTCCAGTTGCGGCGCGATCGTGATATCGAATGCGCCGTCGCTGAGTTGGGCGAAGTGTTGCGCCGCCTCCATCACGGCATAAGTATGCGGATCGATGGGGACTGGCGCGTGGCAGGCCTCGCGATTGAGCCGGGATACATCGCTTTGGGGGTCGTGAAAGCCCATGCGACGGTGAACGTGCTCGATGACGGCAAAGGCGCCATCGATCGCCGCATGGATGTCTACCGTCTCGCCGGAGGCGTCAGTGCCAGCACGGATCTCCACGAACGTGCCCAGCATTGGCCGCGCGCGACAGATCTCAACGGGGGCGGATGGCGATGGCATAGGTGGCAAGTAGACGGCGGATGCCGTCGGTCAGGTGTTCGCAGGACAGGGTGGCGCCGCTGATGCCCTGGATGCCTTCGCCCAGGCGCAGCTTGTCGCCGTCCTTCTTGCCGTCGAACTGGGCGCGCCATGCCGCGTTGCGCACCTCGCCGCCGTAGGCCTCGCGGTACTCCAGGATCTCGACCTGACGCACCTTGCCTTGCCTATCGAGGGCGACTGCATAGCTGATCAGTTCATGTTTGCCGATCACAGCGTCGGCGAAAAAATATCCATCCCCAGCCTGCCAGACCCGCAGGATCGGACTGCCCACCTTGACGCCGGACTCCTTTTCAATCGCGCTGACCTGTACCGGCGTCAGCACGAGCGGAAGCGGGGTGAGCGCCTCATCGCCGAACATGAGCTTTTGCGCCTGTTGCACGCTAAGGTAGACCATGGCGTGCGCCGGCGCGCACGCCATGATGGCGGCGACCGGAAGCAGGCGGAGACGAGTGCACGATGGCATCGGCGACTCCCGCGTGCTCAGAATGTGAGACCCAGACCTAGATCGAAGCGGGTCAGGTCACGGTTGGTTCGGAACGATTGGTAATCCGCTTTCAGCACGATATTCCGGTTGAGATAGGAATTCGCACCCACGGTCCAGACATCGTCGTGGGGCTGCGGCCAGGCGCCACCCGTCGAGGTCGGCCCGGCAGGTACCGTGGGAAAGCCTGCGGGTATACCGTCGTAACTGGCACCGACGTCATAGTGTTCCCAACGCAGAAACGGGGCGAAACGGCGGTCGCCGCGGCGCCACAGGTCGTATGCGGCCTGGACGTAGTAACCGTGGAAGGCGGACGGCAGGGGATTGGAGGCCCCGGGATTTGCCAGATTGTATGCCGCCGTATCACTGATGGCGCCACGCGCGTAGACCGCCGACAGATCGGCGGCACCGGGCGTCCAGCGCGCATGCGCTTCCCAGAGGGTTATGCGTGAGTCGGGCAGCCCCGGTGGCTGGGAGGGCCTCTGGGCGATGCCAGTGAATACCGCGGAGCCGACCAACAGCCCCGGGATACCGTGGTAGTTCAATGCCAGGTACTGGGACAGATGCTGGGCGCTGGCGAGCGCCAGCTCCTGGTGAGTGGCCTGCAGCGGCGAGGCCTCTTCCAGGTCGAGGGCGCTGGTATAGAGCGGGTCTTCCGGATTGATGTCGTATTTCGACAGATCGAAGCCGGTGGTCAGGCCGAAGTCCCAGCCGATGCCGGATTGAGTACTCCCGTGGAACCCGACGCCACCCTCACGCCAGGTGCTGGGAATGATCAGGGTCTCGACGAAGTTGCGCTGCACGCCGTAGAAATAGGTCGGTTCGTGGTGTTCGTTGAGGAGCCCGAAGGGCATCAGAAACAGCCCCAGCTTGACCGACGCCCAATCGTTCAGCTGACGATCGACGTAGAACTGCTCCACCTCGAACTCGCCCGGATCGTCGGCCGAGGACACTGCGTGCTCCACTTCGAATTCGGAATCGAACACCGTGCGCTCGTCGAAGGTATACCCGATGCCGAACACCGCGCGCGCCAGGTCCGCGGTGGTGAGCTCGGGCTTGTGCACGGGATGGGAGTAGTAGATTTCACCGTAGCCCCACAGGCTCAGCTTGTCGGAGAGGCCTCCCCCGGAAGGCGCCGCGCTGGCCTGCTGGGCCAGAACGGCCTGCTGTTGCTGTTGCGCGGCGAGTGCCTCGTTCTGGCTCTGGACCTGCTTCAATTGGGCCTTGAGGGCGTCCAGCTGCTGGGACAGCCGGTCGATTTGCTGCTCGATCTGCTGGGTGCTCGCGCCGGCAGGCGGCGAGGCGGCAACGGCCGGGCAGGCCGCCACTGCGCTGAACAGGGTGATCAAGGCAACGGCGATCGGTGTTCTGGTAATTTTCATTTTGCAGGTTCTTCCAGGTCGTTGTCAGCTGGGGAGGTGGATTGGGGGCGCTGAGTCGGCAAAACCAGCGTAGTAGGCGGCGGGATCATTCGGTAAGAGTGCACAGGAAGGCGACTACGTCCTGGATATCGTCGGGTGTCAGGGCCGGTGCCTCGCCGATATGGCGGTTGTAGGGGATCTCGCCGGTGTTGACGTTGCCGGCATAATCGGAATCGCTGCCGGGATTGCCGATGGTCACGACGAAGTTGCCGCCATAGGCCGCAGGCAGATCGTCGAATTTGAGGTAATTGCCGGGCGTTGCATCGGCGCTGGGCGGGTACCACTGTTCGGGGTTGGTGTCCCGGCGCACGTAGAAGCCGAGCGCATCCTGCAACGTCGCGATTGGTTACCGAGATCTTATGCTAATACGAATGATTCGTGATCGCAACCATGGGATGGTGGTCACGCCGCTGGAAGCGCTGGCGCAACTACGTGCCATCGTGGCGCAGTCGGGGTGTCGCGGCGGTCGAAGACGGAGAATCTTCGGAGGACGTTGCGGCCCGACTCCATTCCTACACCGGACGCCGCTCGTGGACGTGCCAGCGTGGCCGTAATCCGGAGACCCCGAGCGACACCAGGTAGGCGCCCCCGGCGCATAGAACGATGATGGCCCCAGACGGAAGGTCCAGCACAAAGGACAGCGCCAGACCGGCGCTGGTAAACACCATCCCCAACAGTGCGGCCAATACCATCATACGTATCAGCGTACCGACGTATTGGGCGGCGATGGCCGCGGGAAGGGTCAGCAAGGCGATCACCAGGATCAGACCAACCACCTGGATCAGCAGCACTACCGTCAGCGCCACCATGCACAGCAACAGCAGATAGAAGAACTCCACCGGGACCCCGCGCAGACGCGCGAACTCTGAATCGAAACACACCGCGAGGAGCTGCTTGTAAAACGCCGTCGCGACCAGTGCGATAACACCGTCGACCGCCGCCGTCAGATAGAGTCGCTCGGCCGGAACCATGAGGATATTGCCGAACAGGAAGCTCATCAGGTCGAGGTTGTAGCCAGGCGTCTTGGAGATGAACACCACGCCGATGGCCATGCCGATGGCCCAGAGAGCGCCAATCAGGGTGTCCTCGTGCTGGTGCAGGCGCAAGCTCACCCAGCCGATCACCAGCGCCGCCAGTATCGCTGCAACCAGGGCGCCGCCCATGGGCGCGACGCCGAGGAAATAGGCCACTCCCATGCCGCCTAACACGGTGTGGGAAATACCGCCGGCAAGGAAGGTAATGCGCTTCACATATACATAGGTGCCCGCAATGCCGCACCCGATGCTCGCCAACAGCCCGTCAATCAGGGCATGCTGCAGGAAGCCTTGTGTCATTATTGCCTGCAGGAATCCATCCACGCTTCGGACCTTTAATGGCGGTGATCGATCTTGCGCACCGGGGTGCGGTACATCTGCTCAATAAGGTCAGAGCCAATATCGGCGGTACGGTGGCAGACCAGGGTTCGATTGAGACAGGCCACACGCGTCACATACGCAGAGATGAAACCGAGATCGTGCGAAACCACAACGACGGTCATGCGCCGGTTGAGCTCCTTGAACAGTTCGAACACATCAGTTTCGATGTGTTGGTCGACGTTCGCCGTGGGCTCATCCAGAATCAGGATGGACGGATCGCTGGCCAGGGCACGAGCGATCAGCACACGCTGAAACTGACCTCCCGACAGGGTGTTGAGGCGCCGGTCCGCGAGGTCCAGGATCTGCGCCTCCTGCATGGCGCGGCGCGCGATTTCCCGATCGGCGGCCCTGTAGCCGCCCAACAGACGGGTACGTCCCAGGCGGCCCAGCAGCACGGCATCCTTCACCGACAAAGGAAAATCGCGGGCAAAGGTAGTGTGCTGGGGAACGTAGCCGATGGCATCGCGCCTCTCCTCGGGCCGCTTGCCCAGCACCCGCACACGGCCCGCCGTGGGCTCCAGCAAGCCGAGCACCAGCTTCAAGAGCGTGGTCTTGCCCCCCGCGTTCGGCCCGACGAGTCCCAGGAACTCGCCTGGTTCCACCTGCAGATCGATGTGTTCCAGCGCCCATTGGCCGGGTACATACGAGAACGACACTTCCTCGAGGCTGATGGCGGGGAACTGGCTCATTGCATGGCCGCGGCGAACAGTCCTGCCACCTTGCGCAGGTTGGTCAGATAGTCGACCGCCAGCGGGTCCACCGCCACTACCCTGCCGTCGATGGCACGCGCCACGGCTTCCGCCTGGTTGCGGGCGAATTGCTGCTGGACAAAAATCACATGGATCTGCTCGCGTCGTGCCAGATCGATGATTGCCGCCAGCGTGCGCGGTCCCGGCGACTTGCCTTCGATCTCGATGGGGATCTGGGCAAGTCCATAGGTGTCCGCGAAATAACCCCAGGCTGGATGAAACACCATGAATCGGCGCGACGCCACATTGGCCAGTGTGCGGCGGATGTCCGCATCCAGCCGATCCAATTGCCGCGCATAGCGCTCGAAGTTGGCCCGATAGTCGGCCTCATGGACAGGATCGAACTTTACCAGTGCATCCTTGAACCGCTCGCACATGTGCCTGACCAGCGGTGGACTGAGCCAGATGTGAGGATCTTTCAAGCCGTGTTCATGATCGCCGTGGTCGCCGTGATCCGGTTCGGCACCGAACACTGCCGCCGCCGATTGCATATCGCGCAAGGCAATGCCCTCGCGTGCGTCCACGATGCGCATGGATGGGTTGGTTGCGGCAATGCGCGGCATCCACGCATCTTCGAACGGAGCGCCGATGCGCCAATACACCTGCGCGCTGGCAAGCTCGGTCATCTGGCGCGGACTCGGCTCGTACGTGGCGGGACTGCTCCCCGGTCCCACCATGACGCGGACGCGAACGTGCTGTCCGCCGATCGCCTGGGCGAACTGCTGTTGGGGGAGCAGGCTGACGAACACCGTCAGTGGTGCCGCGGACTGGGCGGCGCTCCAGGCGCCCGGCCACAGCCACAAGACCGCCACGATCGGCAGGAATCGGCGCAGCGTAATAACCAGACTGGATCGAACGATGTTATTCACGTTCACAATGCCGGCAAAGGCCGGTCACCTCTACCGTGGGATGTTCGGAGCGGAAACCCAGACGGCGAGCATCCTGTCCGAGCATCTCCGACACTCGGGAATCGTTGATTTCCGCCACGGCGTTGCAGGCCCGGCAGATCAGAAACTGGCCCTCGTGAGGTGTACCTGGATCGCCGCAGCCCACGAAGGCGTTGAACGACTCCACCCGGTGCACCAGGCCTGCCTCCAGCAGAAACTCCAGTGCGCGGTACACGGTCGGCGGTGCAGTACGTGAATTTTCCCGCTGCAGCTGCTCCAGGATGTCATAGGCCTTGACCGGCTGATGCCGGCCCCATATGAGCTCCAGCACCCGCCGTCGGATCGGCGTCAGGCGCAACCCATTCGCGGCGCACTGTGCCTCCGCCCTCGCCAATGCATCGCCCACACAGCGGGCATGGTCGTGGCCTGACCGCTCGAATGGCGTCAAAACTTTCGGATTGTCCATGGTGTTGCACCGTGGATCGAATTCGTTGTTACGTTATAACATAACAAGAACCATCACAAGAGGGGCTCGTTGAGCGCCCGGACCGGCGGGAAAGGCGCACTCGACCTGCGCGGGCTGAACGGCCATTGTTATGCCTACGCGCAGGGGCGGCTTGGCGTTGCGGTCCCTCCACCAACCTCAGCGAGCCGATACCGGTCCGATCATGTGCCGAAATCGACGCCCGAGTCCCAAGACCCGCTCCGAACCATGAAGTCCTTCCTGGCATCCCTGATCGCCCTTGTATGGGCGCTGACGCTCGCCGCCTGCGGCGAGCGTCCGCAGCTTCATGAAATCGCCAACTTCGCGGAAGGCACCATTTATCACATCACGTGGTGGGCCGACCATGACGTCGACGAGGCTGCCTTGCGCGGTGAGATCGATGCGGCGCTCACCCGGATCGACCGGGAGATATCCAACTACCGCAGCGATTCGGACATCGAGAGGTTCAACCGCAGCCGCTCGACCGCCTGGCAATCGCTTCCGCCGCCGGTTGTCGAACTGCTGGTCATCGCGCAGACCGTCTATCGGGACTCGAAGGGGTGCTACGACCCTACCGTGAGCCCGCTGTTCGATCTCTGGGGCTTCCGAAGCGGTACGCCCCATGTGCCCAGCCCGCAGGACATCGCCAGAGTCAGGCGGGAGATAGGCTTTCGCCACGTCGAGCACGACCTGACCCGAAGTCGCCTGAGAAAGACGATCCCCCAACTGGCCATCGACATGTCCTCGATTGGCGAAGGCTACAGCATCCGGCAGCTGGCGCAGGTCCTCGAACGTCATGACATCCACAATTACATCGTCGAGTTCGGCGGTGACATGCTGGTCAAGGGACACAAGCCGGGGCATCGGAAATGGCGGATCGCCATCGCGCGGCCGGTCCCCGGAGACCTTGCAGTGCAGGACATCGTCACGATCGAGGACGAACACGGCGTCTCTGTCAACACGTCCGGCACCTACCGGCGGTTCTTCGCCACCAACGGCAGGCAATATTCGCACATCCTGGACCCCAGGACCGGAAGCCCGGTGACGCACGATCTGGTATCAGCCACGGTCTTCGACACGGACTCCCGGGTGGGGGACGCCTGGGCCACCGCGATGTTGTGCATGGGCAAAGCCGAAAGTGAGACGGTGGCCAACTCAGCCGGCATCAAGGTGCTCTTCCTGCAGCGGCAGAGCGGTAAATTGGTCAGCACCGAAAGCCGCGCCTTGCGGAACAGCAAGGCGGTGGATATCCAGTGAGAACAGAGGCCGATCGGAGAACCACACAGGAGGTCAGCCCCGGCATCGCCGTGCGATCGCTCCTATGGCGGACCGGTACCGCGCCGGTGAGGGCCTCGGTTCGGGCCGCCGAGATCGTCGCAGGGTGACGGTCGACAAACGAGATGTCCAGCGCGCCCGCCGGCTGCGGGCGCGGGCTAGAAGTGGTAAGTAAGGTAGGCGAACACCTGCGTTTGTCCGCAAGCTCTGCGGCTTCTGACCAAATGTGGGAGCGTTGTGGGTGCATTGAGAGCCTCCGCGTCTGGAGTGACGCGGAAATTCCCATGAGATGACTGGGGTGCCAGGATTCGAACCTGGGAATGCTGGGATCAAAACCCAGTGCCTTACCGCTTGGCTACACCCCAAGAGCGTGCAACCCGACTCCGCATCGCCCGCCCGCGGCGGCCGCTCAGCTTGCGGTACCGGCGCGATCCAGGAGAGGCGAGCGGTTGAGGCCCCTGGCGACGAAACCGTGCCAACACTTCGGCACTCGCGACAGCACCCGCCGCGCAGCCTGCTCCTCGGCAAAGGCGGCAAAGACGCAGCTGCCGGTACCGGTGAGGCGCGCAGCCGCGAACTGCTCGAGCCATCGCAATGCCGCTGCGACCTCCGGGTAGCGCCGCATCACCACGGGCAAACAGTCGTTGTGCCCCTGGCCCGAGAGAAAGTCGGATATTCTGATCGGCGGGGTGTTGCGTGTCAATTCTGGGTCGGAGAACACCTCGGCGGTGGAAACCGGCAGCGGCGGGATCAGCACCAGGTACCAGGGCTCGGCAAGGCGTATGGGCGTCAGGCGCTCGCCCACGCCTTCCGCCCATGCCGCCTGTCCGCGCACGAACACCGGCACGTCGGCACCGAGCTGCAGCCCGAGCGCGGCGAGCCGCTCGACCGGCAGATTGAGTTTCCACAGATGATTCAGCGCCACCAGTGTCGTGGCGGCATCGGAGCTGCCGCCGCCGAGACCACCGCCCATCGGCAGTCGCTTGTCGATGCGGATCGCCACGCCGTGACCGGCGCCGCCCGCTTCCTGCAGCAGACGGGCGGCACGCACCGTGAGGTCCTGCTGCGGCGGGACCTCCGCCGGCCCTTCCGTGCGCATCACCTGCCCGTCATCGCGCGGGACGAAATACAGGAGATCGGCGCGGTCGAGGAATTGGAAGACGGTCTGCAGCAGGTGATACCCATCGCCGCGCCGGCCGGTGACATGCAGGAACAGGTTGAGCTTGGCAGGAGCAGGCCAGCCGTGACCCTCTTCAGTCATGCGCAGCCGCTCGCGCGCGGATCCCGGCGCTCACGGCACCTGCCAGCTGTCCACCACCAGGCGTACGTCGAGCCGCGAATTGGCGAGAGTGATCTTGTCCGGCAGGTCCAGGGCGTCGATACGCTTGTAGCGCAGGAAGCGGATGTCCCAGCCGTCCTGGCTGAGGCGAGACAGCCGGCCCTCCCCGTCGAGCTCGGTGTTCGTCGCCGGCCGGCCACGATCGGGCAGGCCAAGCACCCAGTAGCGCAGCCCGCTCACCGGCACGCTCCACCCGAGCTCGGAGCGCAGCAGGATTTCCGGTTCGGCCGCCTGGGTGAGGCCGTGCCCGGCGGTGCGCAGCTCCACGCCCTGGGCATCACCGGTGAGCCAGGCGACCGTCTGCCCCAACGGCGCCAGCACCCGGATGTCGTAATGGGCATCCTGCTGCTGCCAGCGCAGGTTGGCATTCCAACCCTTGTTGTCCGCGGTGACTGCCACCCGCCCCGCGAAGCCCCAGTCGTCCAGGGCGGCAAGCCGCGTCTGACGCGCCTCCCAAAGCGCTTGCGCCGCCCCGGGGGGACGGGGCGGCGCAGTAGCACAGGCACTCAACAGGGCCGCAAGGGCGACGGCGGCGAGGCGTCTCACGGAACCAGGCGCTGCATCACCTCGCGCAGCAGCTGATTATCCGGGTGGTCCTGCAATGCCGGCTGCCACACTTTGCGCGCCGAATCCTGCTGGCCCATCACCCACAGCACTTCGCCGAGGTGTGCGGCGATGTCGCCGTCCTTGCTGAGGTCGAGGGCGCGGCGCAGATAGCGCACCGCCTCCTGATAATTGCCAAGGCGGTACTGCACCCAGCCCATGCTGTCGAGCACCGCCGGATCGTCCGGAAGCTGCTGCAGCGCGCGCTCGATGTAGTCCTTGGCCTCCTGATAGCGCGTGGTACGGTCGGCCAGGGTGTAGCCGAGGGCGTTCAGCGCATTGGCGTTGTCCGGATCGCGCGACAGGATGTCGCGCAGGTCATGCTCGGTGACTTCCAGGCGGTTGAGCTTCTCCGCGAGCAGCGCGCGGGCATAGAGCAGATCCGGGTCCTGCGGCGCCTCGCCGATTGCCCGATCATAGATCTGCATGGCGTTCTGATACTGTCCGACGTTGGTGAGGATCTCGCCTTCGGCAAGGTACAGGCGTACGGCAAGCTTGGGATTCTGGTCGCGAAGCTCCGTGAGGCGCCGCCGCGCACCGGCGACGTCGCCCTGCCCGGCCAGCAGATTGGCGATGCGGATCTGCGCATCCAGGCGCAGCTCGCCCTCCTCGACGTTGCCGTAGTAGAGCATTGCCGGCTGCTTGTCGCCGCGGAACTCGTGGATGCGCCCGAGGTAGTAATAGGCCTCCTGGACATGCTTGCCGGTCTTCAGCAGGCGCTCGAGGTAATCCTCGGCATCGCCGAGGTGCTGTGCATCGATCTGCAGCAGCGCCAGGGCGTAGAGCACCTCGGCATCGTCCTCACTGCTCTTCAGCAGCTGTTCGAACTGGCGGCGTGCGGCTTCGTTTTGCCCCGCGAGCAACAGCAGGCGCGCGTAGGTGAGGCGCAGCTCGCGGTCCTTGGGATCGTGGCTCACGGCCTCTTTCAGATCGGCGAGCGCCTCGGAAGTCTTGCCCTGCTGCGCCAGCAGCCGCGCGCGAAGGATGCGTGCCTCATCCCAGTCCGGCTTGAGGCTCAGTGCCTGATTCACCGCGGCCAGTGCAGCATCGGGCTGCTCGACCAGCATGGCGAGCAGCGCCTCGGCGTAGTGGGCGTTGGGCTCCTGGGCGTGGCGCGCCACCAGCATGTCCATGAGGCGCATGGACGCCTGGCGGTCGTCCTCCTTGCGCAGCAGCGCGGCCACCAGCCGAAAGCCCTGCTCCGGCCCGAGTTTTCCAACCACCTGCTCGAGATCGGCAAGTGCAAGATCCATCTGCCCGCGATGCAGGTGCAACGCGCCCAGCGCCTCGTGCGCCTCGACGCTCCCTGGATCGAGCTGCGCCCAGCGCTCGGCGGCGCGCAGAGCATCGTCGTAGTCCTTGGCGTACAACGCGATCCGTGTGGCGCGCTCGGCGAGCCGCGGATCCGGAGCGATCGTCACTGCGCGCAGGTAGGACTGCACGGACGCATCCAGGTCGCCGCGTTGCCCGGCGATCTCGCCCACCAGTACGTCATAGAGCACTTGCGGCTCCAGGGAAGTCCTGACCACGGCGGTCGCCGGAGCCGGCGCCGGGGAAGTGATCACGGCCGGTGGCGTTGCAGTCTCGGAGTCGGGGCGCGGCTGAGAAGTGGCACAACCACTGGCCAGGCTCAAGGTCGGCAGGAAAACGGCAATCAGGCGCACGGTAGGGGTCATAGGCGAAAGCACCGATGGAATTATACGCAAAGCAGGGTCGGAACCGTTTTGGCGCGGCGGCCGGCAGCCGAACCCTTGAATCGGGCCCGATTCGCCCGCAGTCGGGAGTACCCGCACCCGTTCACCGAGAGGGCTGCACCGCGACAACCTGGCATCTGATCCGTGGGCTTGCAAGTTGCCTTGGCGTAGCAGTCGAGACGGCGCACGTTCGCTAATATACCTGATTTTCACGACGGCACGAGCGCTTTTTAGCGGCGCGCGCAGGCGCGTGCTGACTTGTATTCGCGGGTGCGTTGCAGCAGAATTTTTTCTTCCACTGGCACCATGCACTCCCATGTCCCTGCTGGCGATCGGCCTAAACCACACGACTGCGCCCGTAGAGATACGTGAACGGGTGGTATTCGCCCGCGAGACCGTGTCCGACGCGCTGCGCGACCTCGCCGCCGTACCGGGCGTGAGTGAAGCGGCGATCCTTTCCACCTGCAACCGCACCGAGCTCTACTTCGATCTGCGCTATCCGGACGCCGCGGCCGTGATGCGCTGGCTCGGCACGTTCCACAAGCTGCGCGAGCAGGACCTGGAACCCTATCTATATCAGTATCCCGACCAGCAGGCGGTGCGCCACCTGCTGCGCGTGGCGGCGGGGCTCGATTCGATGATCCTCGGTGAGCCGCAGATCCTGGGGCAAATGAAGGCCGCCTATCAGGAAGCAGTGCGCGCCGGAACCCTGGGCACGCTGCTGGGGCGGCTGTTCCAGCACACCTTCGCTGTCGCGAAGCAGGTGCGCACCGACACCGCGATCGGCGTGAGCCCGGTCTCGGTGGCCTTCGCCGCGGTAAGCCTCGCCAAGCAGATCTTCGGCAACCTGGCCGAGCAGAGCGCCCTGCTGATCGGCGCCGGTGAAACCATCGAGCTCGCCGCGCGCCATCTGCACGAGCACGGCATCGGGCGCATCATCATCGCCAATCGCAGCGTGGAGCGCGCCCACCAGCTCGCCAGCGCAGGTCAACGGCTTCGCCATCGCGCTGTCGGAGATGCCGGTGCACCTGGCCGACGCCGACGTCGTGATCTCCTCGACTGCGAGCCAGTTGCCGATCCTCGGCAAGGGCACGGTGGAGCGCGCGCTGAAGACGCGCCGCCGCCGCCCCATGTTCATGGTCGACATCGCCGTGCCGCGCGACATCGAGCCGGAGGTCGCGGAGCTTGCCGACATCTACCTGTACACGGTGGACGATCTGCGCGAAGTCATCGACGAAAACCTGCGCTCGCGCCAGGAAGCGGCATTGCAGGCCGAGGAGATCATCGACGTGCAGGTGGCGACCTTCATGGGCTGGCTGCGCTCACTGGACGCGGTCTCCACCATTTGCGAATATCGCGCCCGCGCCCAGGAAACCCGCGATAGGGTGCTGGCACAGGCACGCCAGCAGCTCGCCCGCGGCAAGGATCCCGAAGAGGTGCTGCGTTTCCTCGCCCACACGCTGGCCAACAAGCTGATCCACACCCCGAGCGTGCAGATGCGCCGCGCCGGGTACGACGGACGCAACGAGCTGCTCGGTGCCGCGCGCCTGCTGCTGGGACTGAAATCGGATGAATGACCGCGGTCGGAACCGCCCGGGTCCGACACCGCAACCTGCCTGCCGCCCGTGTGACCGGCGGCCCGTTTCCCGGCCATGAACCCCTCGATACGCACCAAGCTGGAAAACCTCGCGGCGCGCGCCGAAGAGGTCGGCGCACTGCTGAGCGATCCCGACGTGCTCGCCGACCAGGAGCGCTATCGGAACCTGTCGCGCGAATATGCCCAGCTCGCCCCGGTGGCGGACCATTTCCGCGCCTATCAGGAAACGCTCGCGCGACATCGCCAGCGCCCGGGAGTTGCTGGCGGACCAGGACCCGCAGATGCGCGCGCTCGCCGGCGACGAGCTGCGCCGTGCCGAAGCACGGCAGGCCGACCAGGAGCTGCAGCTGCAGATGCTGCTGCTGCCGAGCGATCCGCACGACCAGAGCAACATCTTCCTGGAGATCCGGGCCGGGACGGGCGGCGACGAGGCGGCGCTGTTCGCGGGCGACCTGTATCGCATGTACTCCCGCTATGCGGAGACCCGCGGCTGGCAGGTCGAAGTGCTGAGCGCCAGTCCCGGTGAGCACGGCGGCTACAAGGAGGTCATTCTGCGCATCGTCGGCCGCGGGGCCTACTCGCGGCTGAAGTTCGAGTCGGGCGGGCACCGCGTGCAGCGCGTTCCGGTCACCGAGGCACAGGGCCGCATCCACACCTCGGCGTGCACGGTGGCAGTGCTCGCGGAAGTGGAGGAGATCGACTCGGTCGACATCAATCCCGCGGATCTCAAGGTGGACACCTACCGCGCTTCCGGCGCCGGCGGGCAGCACGTCAACAAGACCGACTCGGCGGTGCGCATCACCCACCTGCCGAGCGGCATCGTGGTCGAGTGCCAGGACGAGCGCTCCCAGCACAAGAACCGCGCCCGTGCCATGTCGCTGCTGGCCGCCAAGCTGCTCGCCTCCGAGCGCGAGAAACAGATCACGGCACAGACCGAGCAGCGCCGCCTGCTGGTCGGCAGCGGCGACCGCTCGGAGCGCGTGCGTACCTACAACTTCCCGCAGGGCAGGCTCACCGACCATCGCATCAATCTCACCCTCTATAAGCTCGATGCCATCCTCGATGGCGATCTCGATCCGGTGATCGACCCGCTTACCAGCGAATATCAGGCCGACCAGCTGGCGGCCCTGGCAAGCTGACCTGGCTGAATCACCGGAGCCCATCGACTCGACTGACGGCGGGCAATTTCTGCTGACCATATCCGGTCGCCGACGGTTCGGCGTCGGAAAACTGCCGCGCTGTATTCCGCCATGGGCGCATCTCCATCGTTGTCCGTCTGTTCACGGCACACGCGTTTCAGCAGTGTTTCCCGCCTCCTATTGTCGTGACTGGATCGAAGACCACCCGTACGCGTACGGTCACGCGCATTTACAAGAACCGGCGTGTGTGACTATGATCTTGCGGGATGACACCGGTATTCTCCGCTGGCCTCTCCCCATCCATGACTCCCTGGTGGGTGCAGTCAAGACAGACCCGGCAAGGATCGTGGCCGACATGCGACATCTGAACGCCGCGCATCATGACTAGCAGAGCTTCCGCGTCGCCCCTGGATCGCGCAATGCGATGGTGCGTGATCGTTGCGCTCTGCCTGCAGCTCATCGTTCTTACCCAACATCACCATGATTTGAAGGCGCACCCTCACGACTGTGAGGCGTGTTACGTCATGGCGTTGACTTCGGGTGGGGGGACACCTCCCATCCATCCGGTCATGGTGGGGCTGCCGTTCTTTCAGATATCCTGGATTGCCTGGCATCCCGATTGCGGCATCCGTGCGGCCTTCCGACACTTCATCCGCCCGCCATCCCAAGCTCCTCCCAAAGTCTGACACTCCAATCGGGTTTCACCCGTCGATGACGTGGCTTTCGTGCCCGATGAGCAGCGCACGGGGGCGCGCCATCAGTCATTGGTTGTTTGTATGACCGGACGTCCGCTTGGGAGAAGGGAGATGACATTTATCGTATCGGGAGGCATCGTCGTACGGCGGTCGGGAGCACCCGCGCTGCAATTTGCCGATCTGTCCATCCATCAAAATGATTCCGTGCTGCTGCTTGGGCCTTCAGGATCAGGCAAGACCACTCTGCTGTCCGTTCTGGCAGGACTGTTGCCTCCCGACAGGGGACAGGTTCTGGTCGATGGCCAGGATATCTATGCGCTGTCATCGCGTGCCCGCGATCATCTTCGCGGGCAACGCTTCGGATTCGTATTCCAGACGTTGCATCTCCTGCCGTCGCTGACTTTGACGCAGAACATCGCACTGGCCGCCGACATGGTGCGCGTAACGACGGAAGACGGACGCATCGACTATCTCTTGGAGACCCTGGGACTTGCCGACAAGGCGCACCGCAAGCCGGATGCCTTGAGCCAGGGCGAACAGCAACGGGCTGCCATCGCCCGTGCCGTGCTCAATCGCCCTTCCATCATCATTGCAGATGAACCGACCTCGGCGCTGGATGATGCCAACGCTCGGGCAGTGATGGATTTGCTGGAACGCCAGGCGCAGGAAACAGAAGCGGCATTGCTGATCGCCACCCACGACACGCGCATCATGAGCCGGTTTGCAAATGTCGTTCATTTGAACAAGTGCATGAAGGAGGTGGCATGAACGCGGTATCTCTTGCCCTTGCCGCTGCCAGGTCCCGCCCGCTGCACTCCGCGCTCAGCATTACCGCGACGGCGGCGGGCGTTGGTCTTTTGTGCGCCATTTTTCTGCTCGCGCAGGCCATCGACGAAGGCTTGTCGCGCAATGCGCGTGGAATAGACGTCGTCGCCGGCGCGAAGGGAAGTCCTATCCAGCTGGTGCTATCCGCCGTTTACCACGTGGATGTACCGAATGGCAACATCGAAATGGCGGATTACCAGCACCTCGCCCACCATCCGCAGGTGAAGCAGGCCATTCCCCTGGCGCTGGGCGACAACTACAAGGGCTGGAGAGTGGTCGGCACCACTCCCGACTACCTCGCTCTTTACCATGCACACGTCGCGACGGGCCGGGTCTTCCGCCAACCCTTCGAGGCCGTGGCCGGTGCCGCAACGGGCTTGCGGGTAGGAGCGAAGTTTGCCGCGCTGCACGGTTTTGCCGCAGACAGCAGTGATGTTCACAACTTCCACCTCTATACGATCACGGGTGTGCTGAAGCCGACGGGGACCGTATTGGACAGACTGATTACCACCCCCGTCGAAAGCGTGCAGCAGTTGCACAGCCACCCGGACGCCGACGATCCCGACGCCGCGGAAGAGCTCAAGCTCGGCCATCAGGTCACGGCAGTGTTGATCAGGGTCAAGAGTCCGGTGGCGATCATGAATCTGCCACGCGAGATCAATCGCTCGACGAACATCCTTGCCGCGAGCCCCGGCTACCAGATGGCGCGCCTGTCGCAAAGTCTCGGGTTCGGGCGGGATGTGGTGACGGCGCTGGGGGTCGGTATTGTCATCCTTTCGATGCTGATGCTGCTCTCCACGCTGGCTTCCAGCCTGACGGCCCGCCGCTACGATCTCGCGGTGCTGCGCGTGCTTGGCGCCTCGCCGCAGAAACTCTCGTCCACGGTCATCGCCGAAGGCCTGCTGTTGAGCGGTATCGGGTCAGTGATGGGGTTGATCGCCGGGCACGGCACGGCTTATGTCCTGGCCTCGATGATCGGCAGCCTCAACGGGGTCGTGCTACCCATTACGCTGCTGGCGCCGCAGGCAGGGGATACCGGTCTCCTCGTGATGGGTCTGGGCGCCGGTCTGTTGGCGGCACTGGTTCCGGCTCTGTCGGCGGCACAAACCGACATCGCCGGACTGCTGGCAAGGGGGCGCGCATGAAATACCTGCTTGCCTGCGCACTGCTTCTCGCCGCCTCGCTCGGCATGGCTGCAACGCTCGAAAAAGGCGCCGACGCGCCCACCCGTACGCTCGAGGACTACATCAAGGAATATGTCGATGTTCCCCCTGGGGCGACCGACTGGAAAGTCTTCGGCAAGACTCGGCAAATCGATGTCAGAGGAAAAACCAGCGACGGCTATGACTTTCAATATTACAAGCCCAAATTTACCCGCGAAGTAACGGCCCTCGACGGCAGGCAAGTCACCGTCAAGGGTTTCATGTTTCCGCTGGATGCAACGGAAAAGCAGAAGCTGTTCCTGATCGGCCCGTTCCCCATCAACTGCCCGTTCCAGTACCACGTCGGCCCCTCCCTGGTCATTGAAGTACATACCGACAAGCATCCGGTGCAGTTTTCCTACGATCCCATTGTGATTACCGGCACCTTGCAACTGGTCGCCAAAGATCCAGAGAACAATACGTTCTATCGACTCTTGGATGCGAAGCAGGTGACGCCATGAAATCATCCACACATTGCCTTCCGACCCTGCCCAACGATCACCGCGACGTGCAAGTCGATCGCCACCGGGATCGTTCGGACTCGGACTGCCCGTCATGTGACGGGTGGGACCGGTGGTACACGGCGCGGCTCAGCCGGCGCCAGTTCGGGGCACTCGTGACTGCGCTGCTGGCCGGCACGCGGGCCCGCGCTGCCGACCTGCCGGCGCTGCCTGAACTCGGCGATTCCGCCTCGGCGGTATTGACCCCCGCAGAGGACCGCAGGCTCGGGGAGGCCTTCATGCGCGAAATCCGTGCCCAGACCGACGTCGTTGACGACCCCGAGGTCGAGGCCCATATTCAGGCGCTCGGCCACCACCTCGCCTCCCAAAGCGACGTCGACACCAGCGACTACGAATACTTCGTAATCCAGGATCCGGCAATCAACGCATTCGCCGGTCCGGGCGGGCACGTAGCTGTGTATACAGGCCTCATCCTGGACACGCAGAGCGAGGGCGAATTGGCGGCAGTGCTCGGCCACGAGTCCGGACACGTGCTCCAGCATCACCTCGCGCGCGGCATCGAGGAGCGGCAGGGCCTGCAGCTTCCGCTTCTGGCAGGTCTTGCAGCGGCCATCCTGCTCGGTACGCACAGCGCGGATGCCGGTGCCGCAGCCATTACGGCAGTGCAAGGCGCAGCCACGCAGGCGCAGCTCGGGTTCAGTCGCGCCATCGAGGAGGAGGCGGACGACGCGGGCATGCGCCTGCTCCATCGCGGAGGCTTCGACCCCAACGCCATGCCGGATTTCTTCGAGCGCCTGCAGCAGGCGACGCGGTACTGGAGCCAGCCGCCGGCGTTCCTGCAGACCCATCCCGTGACCACGGACCGCATCGCCTACAGCCGCGCACGCGCTGCCCAGTATCCCCCCGTGACCAACGTCTATCAGGACAGCGCCACCTACCATCTGCTGAAGGCGCGGGTCGGGATCCTGGCGGAGCCCGATGCGCAAAAGGCCGTGGACGACAGCCGGACGCGTCTGGCGAGCGGACAATACAGCAACGAGCCGGCAACGAAGTACGGCCTCGCGCTGGCGCTCGGCCGCGTGGATCACGACGACGAGGCGCGCAAGATCCTGGAGGGGCTTCTCGCCGACGACACCGACAACTCGTGGTACATGAGCGCACTCGGACGACTGGAGCTCGACGCCGACAACCTGAAGCGCGCGCGTGACATCTACGTACGCGGCCTCCAGGTCTACCCCGACGATCAGGCGCTCCTGCGCGGCTACGTGCAGACGCTGCTGCGCGCCCGCGAGGCGCCGAAGGCGGTCGCCGCGATGGAGGACTACGGCCGGCGCAACAGGATGAACGCGCCGCTCTACCGCCTGCTTGCCCAGTCGTACAATGACGCGGGCCGGCGAGTGGATGCGCTGCTGGCGTGGGCCGAGTTCAACTACCGGAACGGCGAGCTCGATCTGGCAATTCGCGAGCTGGAGACGGTGCAGCGTGACTCGACGGCGAGTTTCTACCAGGCATCGTGGGCCGACGCACGCCTCCGGGATCTTCGCGAAGAGCGGAAGGAACGGTCGAAGCAGGGTTAGTCCGCGGACGCGACGAAACAGGTAAGTGGTCGTGCGCCTGCGCGGGCGCTGGCTGGACCGGCTCGACTTCGCGACGGCCACCGGCACGCCGGTATCGCGGTGCTTCGACGTCACTGACTTCTTCGGGCATCGCTGAACGCCGTCGGACGGGGCCGTGCGGCGGCGATCTTGTCGCCTCTTCGGAAGTGAGCTCCAGGATGACCCGCACGCGAACGGCGGGCGAATCGGCGTCGAGGTCCGCAGGCTGGAGAGGTGCGATGATTGGCATCGTGAATGACATGCCGCTGGGTGCCCCGCGCCTGGGCATGTCAATTCTTCACTCAATCGTCAGCCGAGCTCCTGCGGCCCGGGGCAACGAGCGGAATGATGCGCCTGCGTGCTGCGCGGACGGGGCGATCACACTGCTCCGTGGTGTGTGACCCGAACGAGGCTCCCTGCCGGCACGACTTGCGGCAACTCGATCTCGAACGTGGCGACGCGTGATCGGAATCGGGAACGATAGGGGATGTTTCGTTCCACCAGCGTCTTTCTGTCGGGTCCGATGACTTCAACGTACAGCCGTCCCCGAATGGGACCCCATTCCTCCAGCCGCTTCCTGATTCTCCCGGTGACGATCGTGTGGCCTGCGCCGACATACACGGCGACAGACGTCACTTCCGCACGCTTGGATGAGACCTCCTCCACCTTCACCACGCGATTCTGCACCAGATCCTTTCCCAGCGGCGCGCATCCGCAAGCAAGTGTGAGCGCGCAAGCCACGATCGTGATCATTCCGCTCGTCAGATTCTTCATTTTGCCTTGGCCTCCGTTTTGTTCAGCGGCGTGATCTCGCACCGACACCGGGCAGGGGCAACCGCCCAGGAAACTGGACCGACCGAACGACGTCCACCGGGACGCCAGCCCGCGTCGCATCAGCGGGTATCATGCGGATCAGCGGGTGACTCTGGCAGGCTGAGCTCAGGCGCGTTGAGATCCCCGTGCCGTGCGGCCAGTGCCGGAATTCGCACCGCGCTCGCCAGCCCCAGCACCGCCAGCGCGCAGACAATCACGGCCCCCGTCGGCAGATCCAGCCACGCCGAGAGCACCAGCCCCACGGCGTAGCCCAGCACACCGAGCCCGTAGCCGAGCGGCAGCGCCACGCGGCTGGGAAAGCGACGGGTGGCGAGCGCCGGGATGATCAGCGTGGCGAACACCAGGTAGACGCCGACCAGTTGCACCGAGGCGGTCACGGTCAGCGCGAACAACACATAGAAACCGGTGCGTCCGAGTCGGGCGCCGAGTCCGTACCATAGCCCGAGGATCACGGCATAGAGTGCGCCCACCGGCTGCAGATCCGCGGGCAGCACCCAGAGGATCTGCCCTACCAGGAGATCCTTCAGGTGCTCGCCGCCGTGCGGGTTGTTGCTGAGCAGAAGAACGCTCGCGCAGGCTGCCAGTACGAACAGCACACCGATCAATGCCTCCTGCACCTGCGGCCAGCGCCGGTCGGTCCAGGTGAGCAGCAAGGCGCCTGCCAGCGCGGCGCCGCCCGCGGCGACCTGCGTCGCCCAACCCTGACCCTCCCAGCCGAAGGCATCCGCGGCGATGACGCCGAGTCCCGCGATCTGGGCGATCGCCAGATCGATGAACACGATGCCGCGCGCCAGCACCTGGCGGCCGAGCGGCACATGGGTCGCGATGACCAGCAGCCCAGCCACGAAGGCCGGACCGAGGATGCCCCAGTCGAGTGCGTCCGCGTTCATGGCGCGGCCTGCCGCAGGCGGGCGATGGTGACGTCGAACAGGCCGAACAGATCATCCGTCCCGGGCGCCCCGCCCACGGTGAAGGGAAGCTCCACCGCGGGAATCGCGGCATGCTCCGACAACCATTTTGAGGGTCGCGGGTCCTGATAGGCGGCGTACACCACCATCCGCACCGGATGCGCATGCAGCTGATCGAGCACCTGCGCCAGATAGGCGCTGCTGGGCGGGATCCCGGGCTTGGGCTCCAGTGCCGCGACCTCGTCCAGGCCGAGCCAGTTGCTGAGATACGCCCACGCCTTGTGCTGAACCGCGATCGGGACGTCCTTGAGCGGTGCGGCCTCGTTCTGCCAGCGTGCGATGGCCTGCATCCAACGCCCGTCGAAGTCCTGGTAGCGCCGCCTGTAGCCGGCCGCATCCGAGGCATCGATCTCGGCCATGCGCTGCGCGAGCGCGGTGGCGACGGCAGCGATGTTGCGCGGGTCGGTCTGGATGTGCGGGTTGCCATAGGGGTGGACGTCGCCCTCGGCACGGTCCAGGCGGCTCGGCACCTCCAGCATGTGCACGTGATCGGCGGCGGCGAAGTAACCCGGTTGGCCGGGTTGCACGCGCGGATTGGCCGCCTGGCGCAGCAGCACCGGCATCCAGCCAACTTCCAGCTCGGCGCCGGTGCACACCACAAGGTCGGCGCGGCGCAGGCGCGCGATCAGGCTCGGACGCGCGTCGATGTGATGCGGATCCTGCATGGCGGTGGTCGCCACGTAGACCTTTGCGTCGGTGCCGCCGAGCGTGGAAGCCAGCGCACCCCATTCGGGCTCACACGCGAACACGTTCAGCGCGGCCCAGGCACCGCGGGCAGCAAACAGCAGCACGGCGAGCACGACGCCGCTTGCGAATCTCACGGATGTGGTCCTCATCTTCGGATCTCCTTAGAACTTGTGGGCGCCATGCGAGCCGAGGCTCATGATGTACTGCAGATACCACTCGTTATCCGACTCGGGCTGCGAGTCGTCGCGGTTGTACTGCAGGCGGATACGGCTGAACTCGCTGTTGGAGAAATCCACCATCAGGCTGGTGCGCCGCGGCGTGTGGCCGAGCGGGTCGAGCACGGTCCCCGCGAACGCCGCGCCGGGATCGCCGGCGCGCAGCTCGTCGTAGCGCAGTCCCAGGCGCCAGCGCGGCATGAACTGGTAAACTCCCTGTGCATACCACCCGCGCTGGTTGGCATCGTACGGCGCGCCGTTGAACGCGCCGTCCTCGCTGCGCCACAGATACTCGCCCTGCAGCTTGAAGTTGGTACGGTAGGGATTGCCTTGCGGCGCCCACTTCCAGACGAAATCGGCAACGCTGAGATCACTGTTGCCGCTGAAGGTATCCGTCCCGTCCTCGGTTTCGCGATCGCTGGCATCGGCACGCAGATGCGACAGCCCGGCACGCCAGCTGTTGCTCGTCCCGACGTCACCTCCGACATGCACGAAGGCAGTGCGCGTTCCAGGGCCGTTGCCGGAATTGCCGCCGGCAGGGAATGCGTCCCCGCGGAACAGCTCACCACCGAACACGATGTAGAGGTCGGTGGGCGCGGTCCAGGTGAGCTGGATGCCGTCGTCTCCGTACTGGGTTCCCAGCATGGCGCGGTAGGCGAGCGGTGCGTCGACGAAATCCCACGCGTGGGAGTGCTGCTCGTTCAGGTAGCCGATCGCCGAGAAGAACCGACCCGCCTTCACGCCCAACCCGTACGGCAGGGCGAGTGTCTGCAGGTAGGCTTCCTCCACGTCGATGCCACCCTCGGGCGCAATCGACGCCGTCAGTGCACCATAGAAGAAGTTGTCGACGTTGGCGCTGAGGCTCAACTCCGACTCGCCCAGCGAATAGCCGCGATCGCCAGGGCCGGCTTCTTCGCCGAGCGCAAACCCGGGGATGGCATAGTCGGCGGGATCGAGCGATTGATGGCTGTACTGGCCATCCAGAATGACGCTGATCGCGGGATTGAAGGCGTTGGCCGCCTGCGCCGGAGCAGGCGGCGGCAGCGCGGCGGCATTCTGCGCCTCCTCTCTTGCCTGCCGGGCACTGGATTTTGCCTCCTGCGCCGCGGACTCCGCCTGCTCCAGACGCTGCTCGAGTGCCTGTATGCGCTGCTCGTAGTCGGCCTTCATCTGCTGGATCTGTTTGCGGATCTGCTGCAGCTCCTGCTCATTCGTGGCAGCGAGCACCGCCGGCGCGCACAGCGCCAACGCGACGCCGACCGCCACAGTCGTTCGGTTCATGATCTACTCCCCAGTTGTGCGACCGCTGCACGAGGCCACACGCGGGCCAGGCGCGGGACGTCCCTATCCGGACCGAAGGCCCGGATCTCAGCGACGGTTCAGCCGAAGAGCAGGACGGGAGGCGCGCGCGCAGCGAACACGCGCAGTGCGCGCCGCGGAAGCGCCGGAGGAGTGAAGGGAGTGGTCTCGTCGCAGCAGGTGACCGCACCGATCGGAGGGCTTACGGCGAACGGCACGGCGCCGAGATGGTCGGCGACCATGCACAGCGCACAGGGGGCGGAGCTCGGTTGCAGCTCGTGCTCGAGCTGATGGGCGAAAAGCGCGAACTGGCCGAGCAGCAGGCCCAGCGCCAGCGCCCAGGCTGTCGCGCTGTGGCGCGCCCTGCGGCGGGCCCGATCAAGGAGTGTCGGAGCTCGGTTCAACGTTCGCCACGCTAGAATGGAAGCCCCCGCATGGTAGCGCGCCTTTTCGAGAGCCCGCAAGCACGCGTCGGGCACTCGTCGGCAATGGACCCCGGATGAACGATTCGCGACAGGAAACGGTGCTGCGCGCAGCGCTGCAAAGCGCACAGGCAGCGCTCGCCTCCAGCAGTCCGACGCCACGGCTGGACGCCGAGGTGCTGCTGGCGCATGTCCTCAAGCGCGATCGCTCCCATCTGCACGCCTGGCCCGAGCGCATGCTGAGCCCGGAAGCGCTCGCCGATTATCGCGCGCTCACGGCGCGCCGCGCCGCAGGCGAGCCGATCGCCTATCTGACCGGCAGACGTGAGTTCTGGTCGCTGTCTCTGCAGGTGACGCCGGTGACGCTGATCCCGCGCCCGGAGACCGAGCTCGTGGTGGAGCTTGCGCTCGCGCGCATCGCGCCCGATGCGCCGCTGCGCGTGGCGGATCTCGGAACCGGTTGCGGCGCCATCGCACTGGCGCTGGCGCACGAACGGCCCCTGGCGCACATCGTCGCCACCGACGCCTCGGCGCAGGCGCTGGCGGTGGCGCAGTCCAATGCCGCACGCCTTGGGCTGCGCAATGTCGAGCTGCGCTGCGGCGCCTGGTGCGATGCGCTCGGCAGCGATGTTTTCGAGATGATTGTCTCGAATCCGCCCTATGTCGCCGCCGACGATCCGCATCTGCGGCAGGGCGACCTGCGCTTCGAACCGCGCGCGGCACTGCAGGCGGGTCTCGATGGGTTGGACGCAATCCGCCACATCGCGGATTGTGCGCCGTATCACCTGATGCCCGCGGGCTGGCTGCTGCTGGAGCACGGCCAGAACCAGAAGTCCCTGGTGCAGGATGTGCTGCAGGAGAACGGCTTTACCGACGTGCAGGACCATACGGATGGCGCCGGCCTCAGCCGCGTGACGCTCGGGCGCATGTCTGCGCCCGACTAATAACCCTACTGCATGCTTGATTATTTCGGGCGTGGGGCTACGATGGCGCCATGGATGCCGCCAGCGACGTCATCAAGCACCGCGAGATCCACTTCTGCGCGTTGCACCCCGACAAGGACCAGGCCACAACGGCCATGCTGCTCCTGAGTGGTGCGGAGGGCTTGGTCGAGCTGCGCCCGGTCGGCCCCACCTGTCTGCACGTCAGTTACGACGTCACGCGCATTTCGTTGAAGATCATCGAGGACACCCTGACCGAGCTCGGTTTCCATCTCGACGCCAGCCTGCTCAGCAAGCTCAAGCGCGCCCTGTTCTACTACACCGAGGAAACCCAGTGCGCCAATCTGGGCTGCGCGCGCAGCAACTGCACGCGCGAGGTCTTCATCAGCCGCTACGAGCGCCTGCGCCACGGCTGCCGTGACCACCGTCCCGATTACTGGCGCAAGTACCTCTGAACCGCTCCGGGCCCCCGCCCGGCAACCTGGCTCCCCGCCATCGCCTATATTCTGTGACCATGGAAGAGATGGACGACGCCGAGCTGTTGCGTTACAGCCGGCAGATCATGCTGCCGCAGCTCGATGTCGCGGGGCAGCAGAAGCTGCGCGATGCACGCGTGCTCATCGTCGGCCTCGGCGGTCTCGGCTCTCCGGTGGCCATGTATCTCGCCGCCGCCGGCGTAGGCCATCTGGTCGGCACGGACTTCGACCGGGTGGATCTTTCCAATCTGCAACGGCAGATCGTGCACGGCACCGGCGACATCGGCCGTCCCAAGATCGCGTCGGCGCACGACCGGCTGCGCGCCTTGAACCCCCTGGTCACCTTCACCGGAATCGGCGAACGGCTGGAGGGCGAGGCGTTGCTGCGCGAGGTTGCGGCAGCCCAAGTAGTGGTGGACGCCACCGACAATTTCGCCACCCGCTTCGCGCTGAACGAGGCCTGCGTGCGGAGCGAGACCCCGCTGGTGTCCGGCGCCGTGATCCGCTTCGAAGGGCAGGTCTCGGTGTTCCTCCCCGGCCGGCCGGACAGCCCCTGCTACCGCTGCCTGTACCGTGACGAAGCGGAGCTCGCCGAAACCTGCAGCCAGACCGGTGTCCTCGCCCCGGTGGCCGGCATCATCGGCAGCGTGCAGGCGACCGAGGTGCTCAAGATCCTCACCGGCGTGGGCTCGCCGCTGGTGGGACGGCTATGGCTGCTGGATGCCATGAGCATGGAGTCACGCACCGTGAAGCTGCGCAAGGACCCTTCCTGTCCCGTCTGTGCCACCAGGGCGACGCGCTCCGCATCACCCTAGCAGCCGGAAATCTCACCAGCCGGCCAGCGGCTGGCGAACGAAGCACCCGTCGGAGCGTCGCTCGCGGCGGCGCGATCGCGGCCCCCAGGGCCGCCGGTGTTCTTCGCCTCCTGTCGAGGGCTCGGAACCGAGCGGCGCTGAAGCGCTGCATGATCGCGGTGCAAAGCCCCGCTCCCACGGTGTCGCCATTCAGGCCGGCAGGACCCACGTACACCCGCAGGGGATCATGGTCCTTCCGGGGACGAGCCACCCCCCTTGTAGAAGCGTCGCTCCCGGCGGCACGATGGCGACCCGCAGGGGCGCGTCTGCCGCGTATCACTGCGATGTCGGCGGCGAGCTCGAAAGCAGCGGCGCTGCGCGCCGCACCATCGCGTTGCAAAGCCCCCCGCGATGCGCATGCTGCGCAGGTTGAACAAACGCCTGCGGGAACTCGGACGCACAGGGAGTGCGCCTTGCGCGCGTCGGATGCTCGGCTCGAGCGCAACATGAGAGGGCGGATAAGCACAGCGAATCCACCGTCCAATGCTCAGCTCGATAGCAGCTTTCTCAGCAGCTGATTGACCTGGGCGGGGTTGGCCTTGCCTTGCGAGGCCTTCATCACCTGGCCGACGAAGAAGCCGAAGAGCTTTTCCTGTCCGGCGCGGTATTGCTCGAGCTGCCTGGGATGCGCCTGCAGCACCTCGGCGATCACCGCCTCGATGGCACCGGTGTCGGTGATCTGGCGCAGGCCCTTGCGCTCGATCACGGTGTCGGCGTCGCCCTCGCCGTTCCACATGCCTTCGAACACCTCCTTGGCGATCTTCCCCGAGATGGTGTCGTCTGCGATGCGCCGCAACAGGCCGGCCAGCGCCGCGGCGTCCACCGGACTATCGACGATGTCCCGACCCTCACGGTTGAGGGCGCCGGCCAGCTCGCCCATCACCCAGTTGGCGGCGAGCTTCGGATCGCCGCCGGTCGCACCGGCCACGGCCTCGAAGTAATCCGCCAGCTCGCGGGTGGCGGTAAGCACGCCGCCATCGTAGGCATTCAGTCCGTACTGCTCCATGAAGCGGTTGCGCTTGGCATCGGGCAGCTCGGGGAGCGTGGCGCGCACCTGCTCGACGAAGGTTTGATCGATCCCAAGCGGCAGCAGATCCGGGTCCGGGAAGTAGCGATAGTCGTTCGCCTCCTCCTTGCTGCGCATGGGGCGCGTCTCGGCGCGCTCGGAATCGTAGAGCCGCGTCTCCTGTACCACGGCGCCGCCGCCTTCGAGGACTTCGATCTGGCGCCGTACCTCGTAGTGAATGGCGCGCTCCACGAAGCGGAACGAATTGAGGTTCTTGGTCTCGGTGCGCACGCCGAACTTGTGCTGGCCCAGCGGGCGCACCGACACGTTGGCGTCGCAGCGAAACGAGCCCTCCTGCATGTTGCCGTCGCAGATTTCGAGATAACGAACCAGGGCGTGGATGCGCTTCATGTAGGCCACCGCCTCGCGCGCCGAGCGCATGTCGGGCTCGGAGACGATCTCCAGAAGAGGCGTCCCGGCGCGGTTGAGATCGATGCCGGTGAGGCCGTGGAAATCCTCGTGCAGGGACTTGCCCGCGTCCTCTTCGAGATGCGCCCGGGTGATGCCGATGACCTTCGCCGGCTGATCCTCGACCTGGATCTCCACCTGGCCGCTGCGCACCACCGGCAGCTCGTACTGGCTGATCTGATAGCCCTTGGGCAGGTCCGGGTAGAAATAGTTCTTGCGCGCGAATACCGAGCGCGTGGCAATGGTCGCGCCGGTCGCAAGCCCGAATTTCACCGCCATACGCACCGCCTCGGCATTGAGCACCGGCAGCACGCCCGGCAGGCCAAGGTCGACCGCGCAGGCCTGGGTATTGGGCGGGGCGCCGAACGCCGTGGAGGCGCCCGAGAACACCTTGCTCCGGGTCGCCAGCTGGGCGTGGATTTCCAGCCCGATCACCACTTCCCATTCCATGCCCGGGTCCTCTACTGGAAGCCGTCCGGCTCGCGCGCGTGCCAGTCGCTCGCCTGCTGGTAGCGATGTGCGACGTTGAGCAGGCGCGCCTCCTGGAAATAGTTGCCGATGATCTGCAGTCCCACGGGACGCCCTTCGACGAAACCGGCCGGGATGGACATGGCGGGCAGGCCGGCGAGGTTGACGGCGATGGTGTAGATGTCCGACAGGTACATGGTCACCGGGTCGTCGAGCTTCGCGCCGAGATCGAAAGCGACCGTGGGGGAGGTCGGGCCCATGATGACGTCGACGTTGGCGAACGCCTGGCGAAAGTCCTCGCTGATGAGGCGGCGCAGCTGCTGGGCCTTGAGGTAATAGGCGTCGTAGTAGCCCGCCGACAGCACGTAGGTGCCGATCATGATGCGCCGCTTGACCTCGGCACCAAAGCCTTCGCCGCGGGATCGCTTGTACAGATCCTCCAGATCGCGCGGCGCCTGGCAGCGATGGCCGTAGCGCACGCCGTCGAAGCGCGACAGGTTGGAAGAGCATTCGGCGGGCGCGACGACATAATAGGTCGGAACCGCCAGCGCCGTGTTGGGCAGCGAGACCTCGAGCACTTCCGCGCCGAGGCGGCGGTACTCGGCGAGTGCCGTCTCGATCACCGCCGCCACCGAGGCGTCCAGACCTTCGCCGAAGAACTCGCGCGGCAGACCGATGCGCAGGCCGTGGAGCGGCGCATCGAGCGTCGCGCAGTAATCGGGCACCGGCGCATCGACGCTGGTGGAATCGCGCGGGTCATAGCCCGCCATGGCGTGCAGCAGCAAGGCGGCATCGTGCGCGGTGCGCGCCAGGGGGCCACCCTGGTCCAGGCTGGAGGCGAAGGCGATCATGCCCCAGCGCGACACCCGGCCGTAGGTCGGCTTGATTCCGGTGATACCGCACAGCGCCGCAGGTTGGCGGATCGATCCACCGGTATCGGTGCCGGTTGCCGCCGGCACCAGGCGCGCGGCGACCGCGGCGGCCGAGCCTCCCGAGGAGCCACCGGGCACCGCTTTCAGGTTCCACGGGTTCTTCACCGGACCGTAGTAACTGGTCTCGTTGGAAGAGCCCATAGCGAACTCGTCCATGTTGGTCTTGCCGAGCATGACCGCCCCGGCGGCATTCAGCCGTTCGGTGACGGTGGCATCGTAAGGCGCAATGAAAGTGTCGAGCATGCGCGACCCGCACGAGGTGCGCACCCCGGTCGTACAGAAAATGTCCTTGTGCGCGAAGGGCACACCGGTCAACGGCCCCGCATGACCCGCGGCACGCCGCTGATCGGCGGCGCGCGCCGCGGCGCGCGCCTGCTCTGCCGTGACGGTGATGAAACTGTTGAGCCGGGGGTCGAGTTGCGTCGATGCGGCGCAGCAGCGCCTCGGTGAGCTCCACGCTGGAGAACTCGCCGCTGTTCATCGCTGCCGAGAGCTCGGCGATGGTCTTGGTGTGCATGCGGACTTCCGGAGGCGGCCGGCGGGATTGCGTCTACTCGATCACCTTGGGCACCAGGTACAACCCGGCCTCGACCAATGGTGCGATCGACTGGAAGCGCTCGCGCTGATCGCACTCGGTGACCTCGTCGGGACGCAGCCGCTGCGCCTGATCCAGCGGATGCGCCATGGGTGCGACGTGACTGGTGTCGACGGCGCTCATCTGCTGAACGAAGGCGAGAATGTTGCTGAGATTGCGCGCGTACTCGGGGATGTCCTGAGCGTCGATCATCAGACGTGCAAGGTGCGCGATCTTTGCGACGTCGGCAGCTTCCAGCGACATGGTCACTCCACCCGATTCGAACTACGCGATGGCAAACGTTAGCACAGTTGTCTCCTTGCCCAAAGCCCCCCTCGTTGCTACATTACGGGCTTTGCCCACCCCGGAGAGGCGAGCCAAAAGAATGTACAAACGTCTGCTGGGTTTGTTCTCGAATGACCTCTCCATCGACCTGGGCACAGCCAACACTCTTATTTATGTGCGCGGCAAGGGCATCGTTCTCAACGAGCCTTCGGTGGTCGCCATACGCCAGGATCGCGGTCCGGGCGGACCCAAGAGTATCGCCGCCGTGGGCATGGAAGCCAAGCGCATGCTCGGGCGCACCCCGGGCAACATCATTGCCATCCGTCCCATGAAGGATGGCGTGATCGCCGACTTCACGGTCACCGAAAAGATGCTGCAGCATTTCATCCACAAGGTACACGAGGCGCGCTTCTTCCGCCCAAGCCCCCGGGTCCTGGTGTGCGTGCCCTGCGGCTCCACCCAGGTGGAGCGGCGCGCCATCAAGGAGTCGGCTGCCGGCGCCGGGGCACGCGAGGTGTACCTGATCGAGGAGCCGATGGCGGCGGCCATCGGCGCTGGCATGCCGGTGGATGAGGCCAGCGGCTCCATGGTGCTCGACATCGGCGGCGGCACGTCGGAGGTCGCAGTGATCTCGCTGAACGGCATCGTCTACTCGTCCTCGGTGCGCATCGGCGGCGACCGGCTCGACGAGGCCGTGATCAATTACGTGCGCCGCAACTACGGCACGCTGATCGGGGAGGCGACCGCCGAGCGCATCAAGCACGAAATCGGCTCCGCCTATCCGGGCCAGGAGATGCGCGAGATCGAGGTCAAGGGGCGCAATCTCGCGCAGGGCGTGCCGCGCAGCTTCACGCTGAACAGCAACGAGATTCTGGAAGCGCTGCAGGAACCGCTGGCGGGCATCGTCGGGGCGGTGAAGATCGCGCTCGAACAGACGCCGCCGGAGCTCGGCGCCGACGTCGCCGAACGCGGCATCGTGCTGACCGGTGGCGGCGCGCTGCTGCGCGACATCGACCGGCTGATCATGGAGGAAACCGGGCTGCCGGTGGTGGTGGCCGAGGACCCGCTCACCTGTGTGGCCCGCGGTGGCGGGCGGGCACTGGAGCTGATCGACGAACGCGGCGGCGACGTGTTCGCCGTCGAATAGCGCAGCCGTGGGGGCGGTGCGCGCGCCGACGCCGCGGAACCGGACCCCGGGCACAAGGAAGAGGCATCGCTGCCGTTAGCGCGGCCGGATTCGTTGCGTGCGACCACGGCCCTGGCGGGCGCTCCGACCCGGGCCGATCCGCCTCCTCGTCCTCGTACCTGTCGCTGAGAGGCCGGCCATCAAGCTGCTATTCACACAGGGTCCTTCGATCACGGCACGACTGGTGGTGTTCGTGCTGGCTTCCATCACCCTGATGACCGTCGATCACCGCCAGCATCATCTGGAGGCGGTGCGCGCCGCACTATCCGCCGCGCTCTTTCCGCTGCAATACCTGGTGAATCTTCCGACTGAGGCGGGTGGCTGGCTGGCGGAGGGATTCAACACGCGCATGGGACTGCTGCGCGAGAACGCGGCATTGCGCGAGCAGCAGCTGCTGCTGCGCGCCCGTCTGCAGAAGTTCGCCGCCCTGCAGGCCGAGAATGCGCGCCTGCGCAAGCTGCTGGAATCCTCCTCCAAGGTCGGCGAGCGGGTGCTGATCGCCGAACTCCTGGCGGTGGACCTCGATCCCAACAAGCATCAGGTGCTGATCAACAAGGGCGGCCGCCAGGGCGTGTATGTCGGCCAGCCGGTGCTCGACGCCGCCGGCGTGATGGGGCAGATCCTGCACACCGGGCCCGTCTCCTCGACCGCCATCCTGATCACCGATCCCAACCACGCGCTGCCGGTGCAGGTCAATCGCAACGGTCTGCGTGCCATCGCCGTCGGCACCGGCTCGCTCAATCGCCTGGAGCTGCCGCATCTGCCGAACAACGTCGACATCCGGGTCGGCGATCTGCTGATCACTTCCGGTCTCGGCGGACGCTTTCCGCCCGACTATCCGGTGGCCGTCGTATCCGAGGTGCTGCAGGACCCCGGCAGTCCTTTCGCCGCCGTCGCGGCGACGCCCACCGCGCGCCTCGATCGCAGCCGCGAAGTGCTCCTGGTCTGGTCGGCCCGCAAGAGCGTTGCACCTGCAGCGCCCGCATCCCGCGCGCACCCGGCAGCGGACGCGCAGACTGCCACCGAGGAAGCCCCCGCCGAGGAGGCCCCCGCCAAGGCGCCATCCCCGGACCCGTCAGACGAGCGACAACCGGACGCCGCCGGGGTGGCGCGTTCCAACGCCACGCGGCCTTCCGCACCGTGACCCTGGTACGGCACCACGGCGGGTGGGCCATCACGCTCAGTTTCATCATCGCGCTGGGCCTCACCATACTGCCTCTGCCGGAGTGGGCGCGCCCGTTGCGCCCGGACTGGGTGGCGCTGGTGCTGCTCTACTGGAGCATGGCGCTGCCCCAGCGTGTGGGCGTCGGCATCGGTTGGAGCGTCGGGCTGCTGGTCGACGTGCTCACCGGCACGCTGCTCGGCCAGCATGCGCTGGGTCTTGCCGTGGTCGCGTACCTGTCTTTGAAGCTGCACCAGCGCATCCGCGTCTATCCGCTTTGGCAGCAGTCGCTGACGGTGCTGTTCCTCCTGCTCCTCAACCAGCTGCTGGTGATGTGGGTGAACGGCATCACGGGACGCCCGCCACGCTCCTGGATCTACTGGGCTCCCTCGCTCGTCGGCATGCTGCTCTGGCCATGGCTGTTCGTCGTATTGCGCGACGTGCGACGCCGCTTCCGGGTCACCTGAAGCAGGCCCCAGCCCGCCCCGCCGCATGAACAACCGCATTCCGCTCAAGGACCACTTCCTGGAGACCCGGCTGTTCATCAGCCGCACCGTCGTGGCCCTGGTGACCATGCTGGCCTTGATCGGATTCCTGGTGATCCGGCTGTTCTATCTGCAGGTCGTCAATCACGACCTCTACACCACCCAGTCCGAGGAAAACCGCGTCAAGATCATTGCGCTGCCGCCCACGCGTGGGTTGATCTTCGACCGCAACGGCGTGGTGCTGGCGGAGAACGTGCCCTCCTACGACCTCGAAGTGATTCCCGAGCAGGTCGAGGACATGAATGCCACGCTGCGCGAGCTCGGCAAGATCGTCACCCTGCGCGAGGAGGACCTGCGCGCGCTTCCACAAGCTGCTGAAGCGCATGCGCCACTTCGACGGTGTACCGCTGCGTCTGCGGCTCAACGAGGAGGAGGTGGCGCGTTTCTCGGTGAACCGGCATCGTTTCCCCGGCGTCGACGTAGCAGTGCGCCTGACGCGCTATTACCCGCTCGGGGCGCATGCCGTGCACGCCGTCGGCTACGTCGGGCGCATCGACGAGGAAGACCTGCAGCATCTCAACGCCGCCGAATACAGCGGCACCAGCCACATCGGCAAGGTGGGCATCGAAAAGTCCTACGAGGATCTGCTGCACGGCCAGGTCGGATATCAGCAGGTCGAGGTCAACGCCCAGGGGCGGGTGCTGCGGGTCCTGCAGAATAACCCGCCGGTGCCGGGCAAGAACCTCTATCTCAGCATTGATTTCCGGTTGCAGGTGGTGGGCGAAGCGGCGCTGGGCGAATCGAGCGGCGCGCTGGTGGCCATCGAGCCGGAGACCGGCGCGGTGCTGGCGCTGGTGAGCAATCCCGGCTACGACCCCGATCCCTTCGTCAACGGCATCGATCCGGCATCCTACCGCGAGCTGCAGAAAGCCCCCTCGCGCCCCATGTACAACCGCGCCCTGCTCGGCCAGTACCCGCCGGGCTCGACCATCAAGCCCTTCGTCGGTCTGGCGGGCCTCTATTACGGAGTGACCGATTTCAATCACAAGGTGTACTGCCCGGGCTACTACACCCTGCCCAACGTCGAGCGCAAGTACCGCGACTGGAAGCGCGGCGGGCACGGACCCATGGACCTGCACGATGCCATCACGCAGTCGTGCGACGTGTATTTCTACTCGCTGGCCCATGTCCTCGACATCGATCGCCTGCACGACTTTCTCAGCTTCTTCGGCTTCGGCGCCAAAACCGGCATCGATGTCACCGGCGAGCTCCCCGGCCTGATGCCCTCGCGCGAATGGAAACAGAAAGTTTTCGCCCGGCCGCCGCGGCTGGTTTCCCGGCGAGACGCTGATCACCGGCATCGGCCAGGGCTATACCTCTTGCGACGCCGCTGCAGCTCGCAGCGGCGCCGCGGCGCTTGCAGTGCACGGCAAGCGCTATCGCCCGCGCCTGCTGTCCGCTCTGCAGCGCACCACCGGCCGCGCCGCTGGAGGTCCTACGCCACCGTCCGCTGCCGCCGGTGCCGGTGCCTGCCCGAGATGCCTGGGACGGCGTGATTCGAGGCCATGACGACGTCGTGCACAGCGTGCACGGCACTGCGCGGCGCATCGGCAGTGACGCACCTTACGCATCGCCGGCAAGACCGGTACCGCCCAGGTGTTCGGGCTCGCGCCAGGACGAGCGCTATCACGCGGAGGACATCGCCGAGAGCCTTGCGCGATCACGCGCTGTTCATCGCCTTCGCACCGGTCGAGGAGCCGCGCATCGCGTCGTGGCCCTGGTGGAGAACGGCGCCTGGCAGCGTCGGCGCCCCGGTCGGCTCGCCGGTCTCGACGCCTGGTGATGGATCAATGCCCTCCACTCTATTCGAGACCCGCCAGTTGATCCGTCTCTATTGCGGATGACCCGTCCTGTTCGACGAGCACACGCAGTTTCACGAGCGCCGTCCGCTCGGCATGCTGGCGCGCTGTTCACGCCTGCACGGACCACTGCTGTTCGGGCCTGCTCGCCGTTTCCGCGCTCGGGCTGTTGGTGCTCTACAGCGCCGGCGGCCAGAGTCCGGGCGTCGTGATACGCCAGGCCATGCGCCTGTGCGCCGGCCTTCTCGGCATGCTGGCGCTGGCGCAGGTCCCGCCGCAGCAGCTGCGCGCGTGGTCGCCCTGGCTGTTACCTGCTCGGCATCGTGCTGCTGGTCGCTGGTGCTCGTGCTCGGCGACATCGGCAAGGGCGCGCAGCGCTGGCTGGACCTGGGCGTCGTGCGCTTCCAGCCTTCCGAGATCATGAAGCTGGCGTGCCGATGACATGCGCCTGGCACCTGCACGAGCGCGCCGCTGCCACCTTCGCTCCCTACGCCTGATCACCTGGGCGCAATCATCGCGGTGCCGGTGGGGATGGTCGCCATACAGCCCGATCTGGGGACCGCCTTGCTCATCGGCTGCTCGGGTCTGTTCGCGCTGTTCATGGCCGGACTCACCTGGCGCGTCATGGCCTGGGCCGTGGCGCTGGTGGTGCCGGCCGCGGCACTGTTGTGGCAGTTCGGCATGCACGAGTACCAGCGCCAGCGCGTGCGTACCTTCTTCGATCCCGAAAGCGATCCGCTCGGCGCCGGCTACCACATCATCCAATCCAAGATCGCCATCGGCTCCGGCGGCCTGTATGGCAAGGGCTGGCTGAACGGCACGCAGTCGCACCTGGATTTCCTGCCCGAGCGCTCCACCGACTTCATCTTTGCGGTACTCGGCGAGGAGTTCGGTCTGATCGGTATTGCGCTGCTGCTGTCGTTCTATCTCGCGATCGTGATCCGCGGCTTGTACATTGCCACCCAGGCGCAGGACACCTACACGCGGCTGCTCGCGGGCAGCTGTCGCTGACCTTCTTCGTCTACGTATTCGTCAATGCCGGGATGGTCACGGGTCTGCTGCCGGTCGTCGGCGTGCCGCTGCCGCTGGTGAGTTATGGGGGCACATCCATCGTCACCCTGCTCGGCGGCTTCGGTATCCTCATGTCCATCCAGACCCATCGCAAACTGCTCTCGAGCTGAGCCACGTGCTTGCGCAAGATGCGGGTTGGGAATCGATGGTGCGTTTGCGTTGTCATTGAAGCCGTTGTGACATTAAACTGATGCTTCACTGCAGGGGAGGAACGCGCACGTGAGGCGGGCACGGGGATGGGCGGCAAGACTGGGAGCGTCAGTGCTGGTGCTGCTCGCCTCACTGCCGGGATGCGCCGGCACCCGTCCGTCTGCCGCCGCACCTGGCCAGCCGCAGCCGGCCGCCGTCGGGCCCGCACGCGTGGATCCGGCCGCGCTGCAGGCCTTCATCGACGACATGGCCACGCGTCATGGCTTCGACCGCGAGGCGCTGCGCAAGCTCTTCGCCCATGTCGAGGCGCGCGATAGCATCGTGCGCGCCATCTCCACGCCAGCGGAAGCCAAGCCATGGTCCGCCTACCGGCCGATCTTCGTCAACGCCAAGCGCATCGACGGCGGCGTGCAGTTCTGGAACACCAATGCCGACCTGCTGGAGCGCGCCTACCAGATCTACGGCGTTCCTCCGCAAATCATCGTGGCCATCATCGGAGTCGAGACGCGCTACGGCGCCAACATGGGCCGCTATCCGGTCATCGACGCGCTTACCACCCTTGCCTTTGCCTATCCCCCGCGTGCGGAGTTCTTTCGCAGCGAGCTCGAGGAGTACCTGCTGCTGGCGCGCGAGGAAGGGCTCGATCCGCTGGCACCGCAGGGCTCCTATGCCGGGGCCATGGGCGAGGGTCAGTTCATTCCGAGCAGCTACCGGCGTTATGCCATCGACTTCGACGGCGACGGACGTCGCGATCTGTGGAACAGCCCGGCGGATGCGATCGGCAGCGTGGCCAATTATTTCCAGCAGCACGGCTGGACGCGCGATGCCCGTATCGCAACAACGGCACGGGTGTTCGGTGGCGCCTGGCAGAGCCTGCCCGAACAGGGGCTGGAACCGAAACTCACCATTGCCCAACTGCGCGACTACGGCATCGTCGCCGAGCAGTGCGTGGACAACGATCGTCACGCGAGCTTTGTTTCGCTCGACGGCGAGAACGGCCCCGAGTACTGGCTCGGGCTCGACAACTTCTATGTCATCACCCGGTACAATCACAGTGCCCGCTACGCCATGGCGGTCTATCAGCTGAGCCAGGCCATCGCGGCCCAGCACCACCAGATGCAGGTGCAGCGCTGAACGACATGTGGCGCTGCAGGTGCGCATGGGCCGCCGTGCCACCGCGCTTGAACCCCGCGCAATCGCTGGGGATGCTGCTGTGTGCGCTGCTGCTGCATGCCTGCGGCACGGTTCCGCGCATCGGCGGCTACGGCGCAGACGGTGGTCCCTCCGAGCCTCCCATGGACGTGTACACCGTGCCCGATGCGATACCGCACATCGAGCCGCGCAGCCGCTACGGCAATCCGCCGTTCTACGTGGTCGACTCGGTGCAGTACCGGGTGCTGGACAGCGCCGACGGCTACGTGGAGCGCGGCATCGCCTCCTGGTACGGCACCAAGTTCCACGGCCAGCGCACCTCCAGCGGCGAGCCTTACGACATGTATGCCATGACCGCCGCGCACCGCAGCCTGCCGTTGCCGACCTATGCGCGCGTCACCAATCTGATCAACGGCAAGTCCGTCGTGGTCCGCATCAACGATCGCGGACCGTTCCATTCACGGCGCCTCATCGATCTTTCGTACACCGCCGCGGCGAAGTTGGATATACTTCGCACCGGCACCGGTCTGGTGGAGGTACGCGCCATTGATCCCACGTTGCCCGCGGAACCGGTCTCCATCACCGCGGCCGCAAAGCGTGCGCCGCAACCACTGGAAGCTGTCACGGCGGTGTCAATGAGTCGGGCCTCCGAGCCCGCTTCCGCGCGCTCCGCCACGGATACGGCCATTCCCGTCGAACCGGCCACGAGAAGCGCGACAGAGCCCGGCGTGTTTCTGCAGGTGGGGGCGTTCACCCGGCGCCGCAATGCCGAGCACCTGCGTGACCGGGTACAGGACTCCGGCCTGCCGGAGGCCACCGCCGTCCATATCAGTCAGGGACAGAACCGCAGTGCCACATTCTATCGAGTGCGTATCGGTCCGCTACCCTCGCGCGAACAGGCCGACAGCCTGACACGAGATCTGCTGCGACTGGGTCTGCCAGCCGCACACGTAGTCGCCGATTGAAGGCTTCGGCCGCGCGCCGCGCCGGGCACGCCGCCGGACGCTCACGTCAGACCTGAACCGCAACTGGGAAGGACAAACGTGCCATCACGACGCCCGCATTGCATCGCCACCTACCTGCTCGTTTCCTGTCTGCTGTGGATCACCGGCACTGCCTGGGCTGCACCCATGCCGGTGCCTGCCGCGCCATCGGTCGGAGCCCGCAGCTACGTGCTGATGGACTACGACAGCGGACAGGTCCTGGGTGAGTCGAACGCCGACGAGCGCATGGAACCTGCCAGCATCACCAAACTGATGACCGCCTATGCGGTGTTCCGCGAGCTGCGCTCCGGCAAGATCAAGATGGAGGACAAGGTGACCATCAGCGAGCATGCCTGGCGAACACAAGGTTCGCGCATGTTCGTCGAGGTCAACACCCAGGTACCGGTGCAGCAGCTGCTGCTCGGCATGATCGTCGAGTCGGGCAACGACGCGAGCGTCGCGCTGGCCGAACAGATCGCCGGCAGCGAAGAGGCGTTCGCGAGCCTGATGAACCACTACGCCAAGTCCCTCGGGCTCAACAACTCGCACTTCGTGAATGCCACCGGCCTCCCGGATGCCAACCACTACGCCTCGGCGCGCGACATCGCAACGCTGACGCGCGCCATCATTCGCGAGTTTCCCGAGTACTACACCATGTACTCGCGGCGCGAGTTCACCTACAACGACATCACGCAGCACAATCGCAACCTGCTGCTGTGGCGCGACAAGTCCGTGGACGGCGTGAAGACCGGACACACCGATTCGGCTGGCTACTGCCTAGTCACCTCGGCCCAGCGCGAAGGCATGCGGCTGATCACCGTGGTGCTCGGCACCAAGAGCGAAAAGAGCCGCGCCGACGAGAGCCTGGCCCTGCTGAATTACGGCTTCCGCTTCTTCGAGACCCACAAGCTGTACGGTGCCGGCGAGACGCTGAACGATGCGCGCATCTGGCAGGGCGAGCAGTCCACCGTGCCGCTCGGTCTGGCGCAGGACCTGTACGTGACCGTGCCGCGCGGCCAGTACCGGCAGTTGAGCGCCGAAGTGGTGCTCGATCCCTCGATCAAGGCGCCGGCCACCAAGGGCAGGCCCTACGGCACGGTGAGGGTGAGTCTCAGTGACAAGCCGCTGACCGAGAGGCCGCTGGTGGCGCTGCGCGAGGTGGCCGAGGGCGGATTGTGGCGGCGCACGGTGGACGCCGTGCTGCAGCGCTTCCAGTGATCGTGAAGGCCGGAACCGGTGTCGGGGCGCACCACCGCCGGCGCCCGTCATGGGCGCTGCCGATCATGCTGCTGGCACTCGCCGGCTGCGCGCACTCCGATTCCACTGCGCCCGCGCTGCAACAGCGCGTGATCGTGCGTTTCGCCCCGCAGGTCCGGGACCCGCAGGATCCGGCGCTGGTTCAGAGCCTGGGCGCGCAGGCCGGCGCCCGGCTGCAGTACCTGCACCGCGTCTCGGGCGGCGCCTGCGTATACACGCTGGAGGGCGCAGCGGATGTGGATGCGGCCGTACGGCGCCTGCAGGGCGATACACGCGTCCTCGAAGTGGAGCGCGACCGGCGCCGAACGCCCATGCAGGAGTGAGCATCCTGCGCTGCTGGGTCACTGCGTCTCATGGCGCCCAGCGCGACGCCGATAAAGCGCGCCAGGCACGAGCTCAGGCTCTGAACCGCGTTTTGCGGGCGGCGGTATCGACCGCACCCTGCGCCTGCATCCACGATCCCGATCAGAGCCGCGGGCCCATGCGCCCAGGAGTACGACCGTGAACCTCCCCGCCGGTGCATCCCTGCCGAAGTTGTCCCGGTGCCTGCGTTGCGCCCTCGCGCTGCTTGCGCTGGCGGCATCGCTGCTCGGTGCTCCGGCGCGCGCCGATCGACATGCGTTGCATACCGACCGGCTGATCGTGAAGCTTCGCGACTCCGTCCCCACCGACAGGGTGAACGCAACCAGCAGCCGGCGCATCCAGGCATTCGCCGGAAGCGCCGGCATGGCCGCAACGGCGCTGCGCGCGACCTCCGACGGGGGCTGGGTGTTGAGGCTGCCGCACGCAGCTTCCCTTGACGAGGTCCAGAGGCTCGCCGAGCAGCTGAGCAACGACCCACGGGTGCAGTACGCGGAACCGGACCGCATCCGCCGTCCCATGCTGGTGCCGGATGATCCGCGCTATTCCGAACAGTGGTACTGGTCGGACCCCACCGGCGGCATCGACCTGCCGGACGCATGGGACATCACCACCGGCGATCCGGGACTGGTGGTCGCGGTGCTCGACTCGGGTGTGCGCCCGCATGCAGAGTTCGCATCGCGCCTGCTTGACGGCTACGACCTGATCTCGCCGGACGCACCGGGCGACTTCTTCACGGCCAACGACAACGACGGGCGCGATGCCGACGCTACCGATCCCGGAGACTGGGTAGACGCGGCGCAAGCCACGACCGAGTGTCCCCAGCAGGACAGCAACTGGCACGGCACCTACGTCACCGGCCTGCTGGCCGCCACCGGAAACAACGGACTCGGCATCGCTGGCAGCGCGTGGGAGATCCACATCCTTCCGGTGCGGGTGCTGGGGCGCTGCGGCGGCTTCACTTCAGACATTGCCGACGGTATACGCTGGGCGGTCGGGCTGCCGGTGCCGGGCGTGCCGCCGAATTCCAACCCGGCCCGGGTCCTCAATCTCAGTCTGGGTGGAGAAGGAACCTGCACCACGACCGAACAGCTCGCCATCAACGACGCCACTGCCCGGGGTGCGCTGGTGGTGGTCGCCGCAGGAAACGAAGGCGGCGACACTGCGGCACACAGTCCATCGAGCTGCTCCGGCGTAATCGTGGTCGCCGCCACCACGGCCAGCGGCAGCCGTGCCTCCTACACCAACGTCGGGGAAGAGGTGACGCTGAGCGCTCCCGGAGGCTCGTTCCTGACCCCGATCCTCTCAACCGTCGACCTGGGCACGACGGTGCCGGTCGGCGACGGCTACGACTTCAAGGTGGGTACCAGCGCCTCGTCGACCATCGTCTCCGGCGTGATCGCCCTGATGCTGTCCAAACATCCCACGCTCACGGCTGCCCAGGTGGTCCGGCAGCTGCGTGCCACGGCGCGCACATTTCCCGACACCACCTGCAGCACCAGCACCTGCGGCGCCGGCATTGTCGATGCGATGCGTGCCGTGCAGTCGGTACAGGGGGCGGTAGCACCAGTAGTGAATGCCGGAGCGGATCAGAGCGTTTCCGCCGGCGCCGCGGTGACCCTGAACGGCTCGGAAAGCGATGACGGGACCATCGTCTCCCGACAGTGGGTACAGACCGCGGGCACGCCCGTGGCCCTGACCGGCGCCGACACCCTGGGACCCCAGTTCACGGCGCCGTCCGGTAGCGACACCCTGGCGTTTCAACTCAGCGCCACCGACAACGACGGGCTGAGCGACACGGCCTCGGTGACGGTCACCGTGCAGTCGGGCTCCTCCTCCGGTGGAGGCGGTGCACTGGATCCACTCGGTCTGTTGCTCGCAGGCGTTGCCGCCGGTAAGCGCGGCCGGCGCCTCGTCTGGTCAAGAAGTCGCTGCGCCGTGTTATCATGACAAGCCCCAGAAGGCAGCCACCGCATCGCCCGCGCACCATGGAGGGGCGCCCGCTCCCGCCGCCCGGCCATCGGTTGCAAGTGGCGTCCACGTGTGATGGAAGACTATGAACATCGATTCCTGTTGTGCCCCGCCCCGCAAGCTTTCCGGATTCACCCTGATCGAAGTCATGGTCGTCGTGGTGATCCTGGGCATCCTCGCCGCCATCGTCGTGCCGCGCGTCATGGATCGCCCCGACGCCGCCCGCATCATCAAGGCCAGGCAGGACATCCGCGCCATCGAAAGCGCGCTGAATCTCTATAAGCTGGACAACTACTACTACCCGAGCACCGACCAGGGTCTCGAGGCACTGGTTCAGAAACCGAACGGCGACCCCGAGGCGCGCCATTGGAAGTCGGGCGGGTACCTGGACCGGCTCCCCATCGATCCCTGGCAGCATCCCTACCAGTTTCTGAATCCGGGCACTCACGGCGAAATCGATATCTTCACTCTGGGCGCCGACGGCCAACAGGGCGGCGAAGGTGCCAACGCCGACATCGGCAACTGGGACGTCAACTGACCCGTTGCCCGCGGGCAACGCCGTTTCCACCCAGGTCTCATTCGTGGTTCAACATCGGGTCCCTCCAAGAGCATCGCGGCGGCGTGAGCCGGGACTGACGCTGCTGGAGGTGCTGATCGTGCTGTTCATCATCGGCATCGTGGTGAGCTTTGCGACGTTGTCCACCGGTGTCTCCGGACGCGATTCCGACGTGGAGCAATCGGTACAGCGGCTCGCGGCGCTGATGCGCCTCGCCGGTGAAGAGTCGGTGCTCGAATCCGCGGAGCTGTCGTTCGAGCTGCAGGACCTTGATTACCGGTTCCTGATCTTCCGGGGCGAAGACTGGACGCCGATGGAAGACGAGATCCTGACCGCGCAGGAGCTCCCCGAGGGGCTGGATCCGGACCTGCAACTGGAAGGTCGCACCGTGGTGCTCACCGCGCCCGACAAGGAGAAGGACAAGAAGGCCCCCCACCCCCAGGTGGTGTTCCTCTCGAGCGGAGAGGTGACGCCATTCACGCTCACCCTGGACGATACGCTGGGCACCAACCGCTACGTCGTCAAGGGTACCGCCGACGGTGAGATCACGGTGAAATGGGGTGACCGCAACGAGGTCGGGGTGCACTGAGTGCGACCGCGTTCCCCGAATCCCGCAATGCGCGGCTTCACACTGCTGGAGGTTCTCGTGGCGCTGGCAGTGCTCGCGATCGCACTGGCGGCGATCATCCGGGGTGTCAGCGCCAACGCCTTCAACAGTGCATATCTACGCGACCGTACCTTTGCGCACTGGGTCGCGGAAAACCGTCTCGCCGAGTTGCAGGTCGACCGCACCTGGCCCGGTGCCGGCGAATCCAAGGGCACGGCGATGATGGCGGGACGCGAATGGTACTGGAAGCTGACGCGCAAGGAGACGCCGGACCCCGATGTACTGCAGATCGTGGTCGAAGTACGTGCCGATCCGGACGACCGGGACCCGGTCTCTAGCCTGGACGGCTATCTCGGAAGACCGCGGTGAGACGGCGCGCACAGCCATCACGCATCGCTGTTCGGGGCGCCTGCGGATTCACGCTCCTGGAGCTTCTCGTAGCCTTGGCCATCTTCTCGGTCATGTCGGTCATGGCGTACGGAGGCCTCCGTACCGTGCTCGACAGCCGTGACGAGACCGCACGCCAGGCGGCCCGGCTCGCGGAACTGCAGAAGATGGTGATGGTCGTCCAGCGGGATTTCGAGCAAGTGGTGAACCGTCCGATCCGCGATGGATTCGGCGATCCCCAGCGGCCACTGCTGGCGCCAGGTCCGGAGGGTGCCGCCGTGGAGTTCACCCACGGCGGGTGGCGCAACCCGACGCTCGCGCGCCGCAGCAGCCTGCAGCGGGTGGCCTACGAGGTGGACGACGGTAAGCTGCTGCGCCGCACCTGGAACGTGCTCGACCGCGCGCAGGACAGCAAGAGCTTCTCCGCGCCCCTGTGCAAGAAAGTCACCGAAATCGAGCTGCGCATGCTGGACAACGACGGCAAGTGGCAGACCAGCTGGCCGCCCGATGCCAGCGGCGGGAACGACCCCGGGCCGGTGCCGAGAGCGATCGAGTTCTCCGTCGATCTCGAGGACCTGGGCAGGGTCACGCGCTTGTTCAAGATCCCGCAGCCGGTGGAAGTCCCGCCGCCGCAGGTCGGCAATCCCTGACGCCATGACCACCCTCGCCCGCCGGGCGCGCACCATGCGCGGTGTCGCACTGATCACGGCCATGCTGATAGTGGCGCTGTGCACCACCGCCGCCGTCACCATGGCCGCGCGCCAGCAGATCGATATACGTCGCACGGCAAACGTCATCAACGGCGATCAGGCCTACTGGTTCGCGCTGGGCGTGGAGAGCTGGGCCATACAGGTACTGGCACGCGATGCCGCGGACAACAACACCGACAACCTGCAGGAAGACTGGGCGACGCTGCTGCCCGCCATCGACGTCGAGGGCGGCAAGGTTGCCGGAAAGCTCGAAGATCTGCAGGGGCGATTCAACCTGAACAGCCTGGTATCAGGCGCGAAGCCCGACGAGACGCAGATCGCACGCTTTCAGCGGCTGCTGCAGGTACTGGAGCTGCCCGTGGAAATCGCCTGGGCGGTGACGGACTGGATCGATCCGGACATCGAGGTCAACATCAATGGCGGCGCTGAGGATGTCGAGTACCTGGGCCAGGAAATCTCTTACCGAGCCGGAAACGGGCCCATGGTGAGCGCCACCGAGCTGCTGCTGGTCAAAGGCGTCACCCCCGAGGTCTACCGTGCCCTCGCGCCCTTCGTCACCGCGCTCCCGCAGCCGACGCCCATCAACGTGAATACCGCCTCGGTGGAAGTACTCATGAGCATCGCACCGGATCTTTCGCGCACCAGCGCACAGGTCGTGTACGACCAGGTGCGCAACGGCACCGAGAAGCCCTTCGCGAGTGTGGAAGATTTCCTCGCACGTCTCAAGCAGCTGGGCGTCCCGGACGACAATGCCGGGGCCATCGACTTGCAGTCGCTTGGCGTTTCGAGCCACTATTTTCTGCTGGCTGCGCAGACGGCCTTCGGGCGCGGCACCTGCCAGCTCTACAGCCTGATCGAGCGCGATGATCAGGGCAAGACCTGGGTGGTGATGCACGGACAGGGGATCTTATAGCATGCGACCGCAGCTCTTCATTCGCCTGCCCGGGTCGGAACCCGGCGCCGAGTCGGCACCGGCTTCCTGGCTGCGCCCGGCCAGCGCCCTGGGGCCCGAGGTCAACGACTGCGGGCCACTGGAACAGGTCGCGGAACTCGCCACCGGATTCGAAATCATCGTCCTGGCACCGGCCACCGACATCCTGCTCGCCAGCGCTTCGGTTCCCACGCGCAACCGCCAGCGCATGCTGCAGGCCGTGCCCTATGCGCTTGAGGACCAGCTGATCTCCGACATCGGCGAGCTGCACTTTGCGCTGGGCCGTACCGACACCCTGGGCGCCGTGGCCGTGGCCGTGGTGGCGTGCGCCCGAATCGACGCCTGGCTTGAGGCGCTGCAGGGGGCCGGACTGCAGCCTGACATTGTCGTTCCGGAAAACCTGTGCCTGCCATGGGAACCGACCAGCTGGACGCTGCTGGTGGAACAGGATCAGGTGATGCTGCGCACCGCGGTGCAACGGGGCATGGTGGCCGATGCCGAGAATCTCGACACCATCATGCAATGTGCCCTGGCCGAGGCCGGGGAGTTGCGCCCACAGCGCCTGCGCCTTTATCCCTGCACCGGCCCGGCCATCGATCCGCGCCAGGTCGCGGCCGAGCACGGAGTGGTGGTGGAGACCGTCCCCTGCCCCTCGGATGCGCTGAGCCTGCTCGCCACGCACTACGACTCCGAGCAGGCGATCAACCTCCTGCAAGGTCGCTACAGCCGCAAGGAGCAGCTGAGCCGGCTGTGGCGGCCATGGCGCGCCACCGCGGCGCTGCTCGCGGGCCTGCTGATCCTGAAGTTCGGCTCGAGCATCGGGCACTATGCGGTGCTTGCGGGCGAGGATCGCGCGCTCCAGATGCAGATCGAAACGCTCTACCGCAAGACCTTCCCGGATGCCAAGAAGGTGGTCGACGCGCGCGCCCAGATGCAGCACCGCCTCGAGGAGCTGCAGGGCAACGGCGCGAGCACCGGCTTCCTGGAACTGGTCGGCGCCGCGGGCCCCGTGCTGCGCGAGGTGCCCAGTATCGAGGTGCAGAACCTGCGCGGCCAGGACGGGGAGATCGAGTTCGAGCTCAACCTGCGTGACCTGCAGGCGCTCGATCAGCTCAAGCAGCGGCTTACCGACGATGCGAAGCTCGATGTCGAGATCGTCTCCGCCACCGCGCGCGACGGCAAGGTCGAAGGACGGGTCAAGATCCGGAGCAAAGCGTCATGAAAGAGTGGCTGGACAGTCTGCAGCCGCGCGAGCGGCACCTGTTGCTGGCGGGTCTGATCGCCCTCACCCTGATGATCTTCTACCTCGCCGTGTGGCAGCCCATCAGTCGTCATTACACGCAGCTCGAACAGCGCGTCACCCAGCAGCGCGAGACCCTGCGCTGGATGGAGCAGATGCAGCCGCGCATCCTGGCGCTGCGGGGCGCCAGCCCGCCCACGGTCGCGAGCGGTCAGTCACTGCTCACCGTGATCGATCAGACCGCCAAGCGCAATCAACTCGGCAGTGTCGTCAAGCGCATCGAGCCCGCCGGACAGAGTACCGCGCGCGTATGGGTGGAGCAGGCGCAGTTCGACAGTCTGGTGCTGTGGTTCGACATGCTGCAGAAGAACTACGGCATCCGCGTCCACAACATCACCATGGAACGTGAGGCGATCCCCGGCAGTGTGAGCGCCCGCATCACCTTCGAAGGGAGCGAGGGATGAAGTTGCGGTGGGCGCACTACCTGATCGTCTTCGCTGGCGTCTACCTGTTATTTCTGATCGTCAACATTCCGGCCACTCTGGTCTCCAGCCAGGTACGTGACCAGTTGCCCGGTCTGACGCTGTACGGCGTACACGGCACCGTGTGGTCCGGCAGCGCGGACAGCCTGGCCTACGGCACCTTGCACGCGCAGAACGTGCGCTGGTCGCTGCGCGCGCTGCCGCTGCTGTTCGGACGGGTCGAGATCGCCTGGGCGCTCGATGCACCAGGGCTGCACGGCAGGGGCAAGCTCGGCCGTACCCTCGGTGGCTCGATATACGTCTCCGATCTGGTGGCCGAGGCTCCCGTGGCGTCGCTGCAGGCCTTGTCCCCGTACAAGCTTCCGCTGCCACTGGCCGGCATCGCCTCGCTCGACCTGCGCAGTGTGCGGCTGGACGACGGAGCATTGCGCGAGGCCGACGGTGTCGTGGATCTGAAGAGCGCCGCGCTGAAAGCGCCGAACCTCAAGCTCGGAGACTTCCGGATCACCATGGAAACCGACGACGCCGGCACCAAGGCAACGCTGGCCGATCGCGGAGGACCGCTGCAGGCCCAGGGCATCGCGATGCTGAAGCCGGACGGCAGCTATCAGTTCAACGGCAGCTTCGCTTCACGCGACAACGACCAGCCTGCCCTCGAACGTTACCTGCGGCTGTTCGGTCGCCCCGGGCCCGACGGCAAGGTCCAGGTCTCGACCACCGGCCGACTCTGACAGAATTCACCCGCTTGGCCATCGTCTATCTGAACGGGCGCTTCCTGCCCGTCGAGCAGGCCTGCGTTTCCGTCATGGACCGCGGTTTTCTGTTCGGCGACGGTGTCTATGAAGTGATCCCCGCCTACGGCGGCCGGCTGTTCCACGTACAGGCGCATCTGCAGCGACTGGACCAGAGCCTCTCGGGTATCCGCCTCGCCAATCCCCTCTCGCACGCACGCTGGCAGGAAATCCTGGAGGAGGTGGTGCGGTGCAACGGTGGCGGTGACCTCGGCGTCTACCTGCAGGTGACGCGCGGACCGGCGCCGAAACGCGACCATGCATTTCCCGCACATCCGGTACCGACGGTGTTCGTGCTGGGCAGCCCGATCGCACCGCTTGCGCCCGCGCTCGCACAGAGTGGCGTCTCTGCCGTCACCGTGCCCGACATGCGCTGGCAGAATTGCCATCTGAAGGCCATCACGCTGTTGCCCAACGTGCTGCTGCGCCAGCTGGCCATCGACCAGGGTGCCGCCGAGGCGATCCTGATCCGCGACGGGCAGGTGACCGAAGGCGCTGCGAGCAACGTGTTCCTGGTGTCCGATGCCAACTTGATGACGCCACCCAAGGGACCGTTCCTGCTGCCGGGCGTCACCCGCGACGTGATCCTCACGCTGGCCGTACGCAACGGCATCGAGGCGCACGAGACGCCGATTACCGAGGCTCAGCTGCGCAATGCACAGGAGATCTGGGTCACCAGCTCCACGCGCGAGATCCTGCCGGTGACCGAGCTCGACGGGCAGGCAGTCGGCAACGGGCATCCCGGACCCTTGTGGCAACGCATGATGGCCATCTACCAGGCCTACAAGGAAGCGTTTCGCGCCGGAAGGGTGGATTAGCCCGGCGGCAAGTGGCGTTGTATCGCCCGTGTGGCGGCCTCATACTGCCGGCATGACCGTGCAAGACCCACGAGCAGGCGGCCTGGAATTCCCCTGCGCGTTCCCCATCAAGGCCATGGGCCATGCCAGCCCGCACCTCGACGCCACCGTGGTCGGCATCGTGCGGCGACACGTACCCGACCTGGCGGAGGGCGCGGTGCGGGTGCGTCCCAGCCGCGGCGGAAGATATCTTTCGGTCACGGTCAACATCCGGGCCACCAGCCGCGACCAGCTCGATGCCATCTATCGCGACCTGACCGCCTGCGAGCGCGTGCTGGTGGCGCTGTAGCGCGCCTCTGTCGCATGGAACCCGGGAAGTGACGTCGAGCGATACCTGTTCCGACAGGGAGTCCGGTATGGGCGTGCTCCGGCCGGAACCATCGACGCCATCGCCTGCACCGGCCGTGCAGTGGCGCGGCCGGCGCGACTACCGGGCCGTGTGGCAGGAGATGGTTGACTACACCGCCCGCCGCGGGCCGGCCAGCCCGGATCGGCTGTGGTTGCTGGAGCACCCGCCGGTCTACACGCTTGGCATGAATGCGCGCGCCCATCATGTGCTCGAGCCCGGTGACATTGCGGTGGTGCGTTGTGACCGGGGCGGGCAGGTCACCTACCACGGACCGGGACAGCTGGTCGCCTATTGTCTGCTCGACCTGCGCCGCCGCGGACTCGGTGTCAGGGAACTGGTGCAGCGGCTCGAGCAATCGGTGATCGAGCTCCTTGCGCACCGTGGCATCGAGGGTGCGCGGCGTGCCGGTGCGCCGGGTGTGTACGTTGCCGGCGCCAAGATCGCCGCACTCGGGATTGCGCGTGCGCAACGGGGCCAGTTATCACGGCTTGAGTCTGAACGTGGATATGGATCTCGCACCTTTCACGCGCATCAATCCCTGCGGACATCCCGGTCTGCAGGTGACCCAGCTGCGGGACCTGTGCGGCGAGAGCGACGTGCGCGGCATTGCCGTCGAGCTGGGTGCGCTGCTGGTACGAGAGCTTTTCGGCGCATTGCATGCCGGTGGCAGCAGCGCGACCGCCGTTTGCACGGGGCCGCGATTCACCGGGCAAGCGCTGGAGACCGATCGTGGCTAAACCCATTTCCAAGGCACGGCCGGGCGTGCCGCAGCGGGGTGCGGACAAGGTCGCGGGCATCCCGGTAGCCATCGAGCCGACGATGCGGGCGGCGCGCAAACCAGAATGGATCCGGGCCCGTTCGCCCGGCCATCCGGCCGTCCTGCGTCTGAAGCAGATCCTGCGCGAGCAGGGCCTGCATACCGTGTGCGAGGAGGCCTCCTGCCCCAACATCGGCGAGTGTTTCGGGCACGGTACGGCGACGTTCATGATTCTCGGATCGCTCTGCACGCGGCGTTGCCCGTTTTGCGACGTGGCCCATGGCCGCCCGTTGCCGCCGGACCCCGAGGAAGCGGCTCATCTAGCGGGACTATCCGCGCCATGGGCCTGCGCTACGTGGTCATCACCTCCGTCGATCGCGACGACCTGCGCGACGGCGGGGCGGGACATTTCGCCGCCTGCATTGCGGCGGTTCGTGACGCCAGCCCGGGCATCCGCGTGGAAGTGCTGGTGCCGGACTTTCGCGGGCGCGAGGACGTGGCGCTGGCCGCGCTCGCGACCGCACCGCCCGACGTCTTCAATCACAACCTCGAGACCGTTCCCCGCCTCTACCGGGCAGTGCGCCCCGGCGCCGACTATGCCGGCTCGCTACAGCTGTTGCGCCGCTTCAAGGCCTCGCATCCAACAACACCCACCAAATCGGGTCTCATGCTCGGAGTCGGCGAGACGCGCGCAGAGGTCGAGCAGGTGATGCGCGATTTGCGCGCCCACGGCTGCGAGATGCTCACCCTCGGACAGTATCTGCAACCGAGCGTGTACCATCTGCCCGTGACGCGTTACGTGGCGCCGGAAGAGTTCGACGCGTTGCGCGCGCTGGGCGATGCGATTGGCTTTCATCACGTGGCGAGCGGGCCCATGGTGCGCTCGTCCTACCATGCGGACCGGCAGGCCCGTGACGCATCGCGCCGTGATTGAGCTCGCAGCCATCACCAAGTCGTTTTGGCAGGATCCGATTTCGCCATCCGCTTATATACACCCGTAACAACCACGTTACCGGCGAGCGGACGCAAAAGCGGCAAACCGCGAACACGAAAAAAGGACGGCAACCGCTTGCGGTCCGCGCTATACTCCAGATAACAATGACCCGCCACGTAGCGTAGCGACGAACCGATCCGGAGGCGGGCGCAACGATGACCAGGGAGATGGGAGGGGCAACGTCTGGAACGCGATGCCGGTGTTCGCAATGGCAACGCCGTTGCGTGTGGAAAGGGATTTCCAGGACTGCCTGGATCACCAGCCACAGCGCCGTCATTCGGGAATGTGTATTGCGCCCCGGATGGCTGTGACTCCATTCGCAGAACGAGGCTCCCGGATCGTCCACCCTTGCACCTGACACTCCCCGGCCAACAGCAGACTCGACACGGCCGAAAGCGGCCCGGGTATCGCGGAGGTGTAACTCATGAACATCGCTCCCGTTGCAATCAGTGCGTGCGGCATTCGGATATTGATCTTGGGTGCGGGCATTGCCCTTAGCGCGGGCGCAAGCGCACAGGACGTCGATACCTGGGGCAGGCTCTCTCCGCTCAATTTCAGCGCCGACAGCATCTGCGACACGCCTGGCGAGCACCCCGGTCACAGTGGCGAGCAAGGGATGGATGTCTCCGCGCTGTGGCGTTCCGCCTACCGCGCCGTCGTTCCCAAGAAGTCACCGCAGATGGCGACCGAGCCTGCCAGCAACAATCCGGCCGCAGATCGCGAAATGAAATGGGGACTGCGCCTGAATCGCAGCCGGGTGTTGCTTACCATCGGGCGCAAGTGGTAGCCGCGCCTCTCGCGTGAGCCGCAGGCCGCCGCATTGCCGCGGCAGGCACGTTCTCAGTTTCCCACCCGCACCGCCAGCACGTCACAAGGGGCGCCGTGCAGCACCGCGTCCGCCGTAGACCCCAGCAACAGCGCCAGACCGTGACGGCTCTGGCTCCCCACCACGATCAGATCGACGCCGTGCTCCTGGGCGAGACGCACGATTTCCGCCTTGACCGCACCCGGAACCACCCATTGCTGCGCCTCACCGAAGCCGACCTGCCTGGCCAGTTCCTGAAGGCGCTCACTCGATTGCCGCAATAGCTCCTGCTCGAGCGTGGGGTCCTGGGCCAGGAGGTAGTCGTCGGCCGGGTCGATGGGAATCCGTTCCACCACATGGACAAAGCTCAGGCTTGCACCCGACTGGCGAGAGAGACCCCCGGCGCGCTCCGCCACCCGCTCGCAGCCCGCTGCCAGATCGGTTGCCACCAGTATGTGTCGGTAGTCTTCCATCGCGATTCTCCGCAACCACCCGCTGACATTCTACGCGCGCGAGCGACCGAACAGCTACGCGGTCGATTCCGACGCGCGCGCGCCGCACCGTGCGTCGGCGGACACTCACGCTGTCGCATGGCTCCGTGGGAACCCCGGCAGAACCCTGACCAGGTGCATGAACCACGATGATCGCGCGACTTTCAGAAGCCGTGCTACGAGTGCACTGAAGTGTTCGTACTCTTGACGGACATGATCGCGAATTCTCATGCTGACGGCCTGGATGCAGTTCGCGGTGAATTCGACCCGGAGTGGTTCATGGAACCGTGGTGAGCGAAAGTGATAGCCGTAGCTATCACTTGAGTGAAGACCCAGCCAGGGCGAGCGAGAAACCGCCAGAACCGGGATAGGCCGGCGGCGTAAACCGTGTGTCATCGTTCGGGGATCGCGAAGCACGCCAGATCTTTCTTGCCATCCATTTACTTGCCGGCCAGCCGCCGGCCGGCTGGTGAGATTTCCGGGTTAGTTAGGGCGCTGGCGCGCGTGCGCGAGCCACGGCGTTGGCCAGCGCGGCGAATTCCGCCAGGCCGAGCTGCTCCGGCCTCGTGCCCGCATCGATTCCACAGGCGGCAATCTGCTCCGGCCCGAGCAGCCCCTTCAGAGAATTGCGCAACGTCTTGCGCCGCTGCCCGAAGGCGGCGGCAACCACCTTCGCAAGCATCGCCTCGTCGCGCACCGCGACGGGGGGCACCGCGTGCGCAATCAGACGCACGAAGCTCGACTCGACCTGTGGTGGTGGACGAAAGGCGCCGGGTCCGATGTCGAACAGCGGCTCGACGCTGCAGCGATACTGCACCATGACCGACAGCCTGCCGTAGGCGCCGGTTCCCGCCGCGGCGCCCATGCGCTGCACAACCTCCTTCTGCAGCATGAAGTGCATGTCGCGTACTGCCCCCGCCTCCTGCAGCACGTGGAACAGCAGGGGCGTGGAGATGTTGTACGGGAGGTTTCCGACCAGACGCAGGGGCTGACCGTCCGTGGCCAGATCGGAAAAGTGGAACCGCAGCGCATCGCCCTGGTGGATGCGCAGCGCGCCGCATCCGGCGCAGCGCTCCTCCAGGGGTGCAAGCAGATCGCGGTCCAGTTCCACCACGTCCAGGGTACCGGCCCACTTCAGCAACGGCAGGGTCAGCGCGCCGAGACCGGGACCAATTTCCACCAGCCGGTCCGTCGCACGCGGCGCGATGGCGGCGATGATGCGCTCGATGACGAACGGATCGTGGAGAAAGTGTTGCCCGAAACGTTTGCGCGGGAACGGCTGCGGCACGAGGGCGCGTCAGGTGCACGCCATCTGTACGGCGGCGGCAATCGCCGCCTGCAGGCTGCCGATCTGCGCCGCGCCGGTGCCGGCCAGATCGAGTGCGGTTCCGTGGTCGACAGACGTGCGGATAAAGGGCAGTCCCAGCGTGATGTTGACGGCGCGTCCGAAGCCCTGGCTCTTCAGCACCGGCAGGCCCTGGTCATGGTACATGGCAAGCACGGCATCGGCCTCGCGCAGATGCGCCGGCGTGAACAGGGAATCCGCCGGCAGCGGTCCGCGCAGATCCATGCCCGAAGCACGCAGATACTGAAGCACCGGCGCGATCACCTCGATTTCTTCACGTCCCAGGTGCCCGCCTTCGCCGGCATGAGGGTTGAGGCCGCATACCAGGATGCGCGGATGCGCCAGCCCCAGGCGCGCACGCAGGTCATGGTCGAGCACCTGCAGCACACGGCGCAGGCGCTCGCACGTGATGGCCCGGCTCACTTCGGCGAGCGGCAGGTGCACGGTCGCCAGCGCCACGCGCAGCTCGGGGGTGGCCAGCATCATGACGGGGGTCGGCGCTGCGGCGAGCGCGGCCAGGAACTCGGTGTGTCCGGTGAAGGCGATGCCCGCATCGTTGATCACGCCCTTGTGCACGGGGCCGGTCACCAGGGCGTCGAACTCCCCGGCAAGACATCCCTGCACCGCGCGGCGCAGGGTATCCAGCACGTAGGGGGCATTGGCGGGATTGAGCTCACCGCAGCGGCAGGGCACGGCTAGCGCCACCGGCAGCACTTCGATCTGTCCGGCGGCCCGCGACACTCCAGCGCCCGCAAAGGGGAGCACACGGAGCGTGAGGCCCAGTTGCCGGGCGCGCTCCGTCAGCAGCTCCGGATCGGCAATCGCGACCACACCGCAATTTCTGTCCTGCTGCGCCAGCTTGACGCAAAGGTCCGGACCGATTCCTGCCGGCTCCCCAGGGGTCAGGGCCAGCACTGCTGTGGAAGCGCTCACGCGGGTGGCTGCAGGGCGAATCTGGCCGGGAGCCGGGCCGGCACCGGCGACATTTCAGCTCTCCGTGCGATACTCGACGTAGGCTTCGTCGCGCAGCTTGCGCAGCCACACGTCAAGCTCTTCCTCGGTCTTGCGCTTGCGGATCAGCTCCCGCGCCTTGGCGCGCCGGAAATCGTCGGTGTCGTCGTGCTGGCGGCGCTGCTGCACCTGGATCAGATGCCATCCGAACGGTGTGCGGATCGGCTCGCTCACTTCTCCGATCTTGAGCTTGTTCATTGCTTCCTCGAATTCCGGCGCCAGGTCGCCGGGGCTCACCCAGCCCAGACTTCCGCCGCGCGCGGCAGAGCCGTTGTCATCGGAGTGCGAGCGCGCCAGGTCTGCGAAGTCCTCTCCGCCCTCGACGCGCTGCTTGAGCTGCTCGAGGCGCAGGCGCACGTCTCGCTCCGAGTGCAGGTCGTTGGTGCGCAGCAGGATGTGTCGCACCTGGGTCTGGGTGACCACATGCTGGTCGGAGCCGCGTGCCTCCAGCAGCTTGATGATGTGAAATCCGCTCGGGCTGCGGATCAGATCGCTGACCTGCCCGGGCTGCATCTTCGGCACCACGTCGGTGAACAGGCTCGGGATTTGCGCCGCAGTGCGCCAGCCGAGGTCACCCCCTTCCAGCGCCTGACGGTCGTCGGAGACCGCGACCGCGGTCTCCTGGAAGTTCGCTCCACCGCGCAGTCGCTCCAGTACCTGCTCGGCCCTGGAGCGCGCGGTCTGGATCTGCGCAGGTGTCGCCCCCTCGGGCAGCGCGATCAGGATGTGCGCGAGATGGTAATCGCTCGACTGCCCGGCGCCCTTCTGTGTGGCCAGGAAATTCTCCACCTCCTGGTCGGTAACCGTGACCAGGTTGTTGACCTGCCGTTGCTGGAGTCGACCGATGATGATCTGCTTGCGGATGTTCTCCCGAAAGTCGGCGAAGTCGAAACCGTCACGCTCCAGGACGGAACGGAATTCGCTGAGCGACAGATGATTCTGCTTGGCGATATTGCCCATCGCGGCATTCAACGTCTCGTCGTCCACGCGCACGCCGGTACGTTCCGCCAGCTGCAACTGCAGGCGCATCAGGATCAGGCGTTCCAGAACCTGCTTGCGCAGCACCGCCTCCGGCGGCAGCTGGGTGTCCTGATCGCGCAGCTGGGTGCGGATGGTGTGCAGCATGTCGTCGAGCTCGCTCTCGAGGATCACCCCATCGTCCACCACGGCGACGATGTGGTCGATCTCGATGGGCTCGGGCGAGGGGCCGGTGACGGTGGGGGCGGCCTGCAGCGCAGTCGCAAGACTCAGCATCAACAGAAGAGCAGGAAAGGTTGCGAAGGAATACTTTACCAGTGGAGCCATGGTTCACTCGGGTTGCAGGTACTCTTGGTACTGTTCATAGCCCAGGATACCACGTTCGAGCAGGGTGGTCCCGGCCTGCCCCAGGCGCGACAGCCCCTTCAGCTCCAGCTGCAGGAAGTAGGCGTTGTTGGAGTTGCTGAGCGGGTCGTTCACGTAATTGCGCCACACGAAGCGCAGCGCCCAGCAGCAGCTCTGGTACTCCAGCCCCGCCAGTCGCTCGAGGTTGATGTTGTCACGCAGCGAACGGTTCCAGCGTGCCACGACATGCCAGGCGGGCGACAGCGGCCACAGCGCGGAGAGGTCGGTCTGCTCCAGGATGCCGGTGCGAAAACGATAGGCGAAATTCAGGATCCGGTCGGCCTTCGGCTGGTAATGTATCTCGAGGACCGACTTCTCTGTCTCCACTGTTTCGGTGTTCCACTGCACGGCGGCGCGCGCCGACCAGTCTTTGATCAGCCGCGCACTCACCTCGCCGACGAAATCCGAACGGTTGCGGGTTTCGATGGGTTGGTTCGGCAGCTGTACCTTGCGGTCACGGAAGTACAGGATGTCACCGATTCCGGCGCTGAGCAGCTCGGTGCCGTCCTTGCGATCGATCAGGCGCGAGGCCAGCCCCAGGGTGAGCTGGTTGGCGTCGCCGATCCGGTCGCCACCCGTGAAGCGGTTATCGCGATAGAGCTGCGCGAAGCTGAAGTCGAGCAGCGCGGTGTCGAAGATCGGGATGTCGCTTTGATCCTGGTACGGCACGTACAGATAGTAGAAGCGCGGCTCCAGCGTCTGCACCAGCGGCCGGTCGCGCCATGACAGCTCGCGCTCGAGAAACACGCCGCTGTCCAGGCTGAACACCGGCAGGGTGCGTTCCACATCGTCGGCAGCACCGGGCGCGGTGCCGCCGAGCAGATAGTGGGTGTAGTGCAGATCGAGGGCGGGGGTGAGGAACCACGCCGCGCCCTGCAGCGGAAAATCGATTCCCGGGTTCAGATCGAAGCGGCTGCCGGTCACTTGCGGGTCACCGTCGAAGTGCACGAACTCGCCGGTCAGCCGGGACTCGGCGAACCGCCATGGGAGGGGCGGGGTGGCCGTATAGAGCAGTTGCGGTGTGCGCCGGTAGGGACTGGATCCGCTGAGCGTCTGATAGTCCTGCAGGCGCCCGAACAGGCTCCAGTAGGAACCGTAGTAGGTGGTGTCCAGGTGGCGCTCGAGGTGCGTCGTGCTGGCGAGCTCCAGCGAAGTGCCCAGGTCCTCGAAGTAGTTGTCGTCCGACACGTGGTTGATGGCGATGTCGGTGGTCCACTGCGGGCGAATGGAGCCTGCGTGATGAAAAGCCACCAGACTGCGCTGCTTGCCGTACAAGGCATCGTGGGGCAGGTATTCCGCATCCAGCTGTCCGCTGCTGTGCGGGTAGAGGTAACGGTACTCGCCGCGCATCTGCACGCCGCGCTGCTCCATGAAGCGCGGCGTGAACGTGGCGTCCCGGTTCGGTGCGATATTCCAGTAATAGGGCAGGTACAGGTCGAAACCGCTTGCGTCACCGCTACCGACGGTGGCCGGGAGGAAGCCGGACTTGCGGCGGTCGTCGATGGGGAAGGACATGTACGGCAGGTACAGCACCGGAACACTCTTCACCCGCAGCGTGGCCTGCTGGGCCTTGCCCACCCCGCTGCCCAGATCGAGCTTCAGGCGTCGTGACTTCAAGACCCAGAAGTTATCGCCGGGATCGCAGGTGGTGTAGCTCACGTTCGACCAGCGCGAAACCTCCACGCCCTCCAGCCGGCCTTCGCTGGCGGCGCCGTGGGCGTGGCGCGGAATCAACCGGTAGCGCACGTCACGGAGTTCCGCGAGATCGCGCTGCAGGTAGACTTGAGCCGTATCGGCGCTGATGGCGAGGCCGCGCTGGAAGAAGTGCAAGCCTCCCGCGGCACGCACCACGCCCGCCGCCTGATCGTAGGTGACCTTCTCCGCCTCCAGACGCTGCGGACCGCGCTCCACGAGCACGTCCCCATTGAGCAGGTACTCACCCAGACGCAGCGCGCGAGCCTCATTCGACTCGATCCCGACAGCGCCTTCAGGAGGCGGTTGGTCGAGCTCCTCTCCCGAGGGCAGCGGCACATCGTATTGCGCGTCCGCGTTGCACAACGCCCACTGGGGCGCCAGCGGCGCAGCGCTTCGCGCCTGCGCGGCCGATGCCGGGGCCGGACGCGTCACGGGCGACGGAAGCATGGGGGCGCCCGTCTCGCGGACAGCCGGGGTGGCGGGACCCTTGGCGGGTGGCGTCGGTTGCGAGGTGGCGGAGGGCCGGGGCGGCTCGATGGCCTGCGCCGGGGCTGCGGGCTCCACCGGCGGGGGCGCTTTCACCGGCGCAGCGGACTGTGACTCGCGTTGCATGGGCGCACCGGGCACCGCGGGTGGGATCTGGAGCTGCACCTGCCCTGCCGGATGGCAGTCCCAGTTTCCGCTCTCCGGGTCTGCCGTGCACACCCAGTCGTCGGCGCCCCGAGCTTCGCGCAGGGGCAGGGATAGCGACAGGCACAGCAGAAACAGCAGAATCGGCACGGTGACTTGACTGGACTTGCCCGGGTCCATGCGGATGTTCTTGGGATTCCCTCTTAAGAGCGCGCCGTAACATCGCATAGAATCCCGAAAGCTTCAAACCCTTTCCCGAGCCGGTCCGGCGCCGCGGGGTGCCTGCACGCTGTGAAGGGCTCCTCGCGCCGGGTCTGTTACAATACGCGGCGCATCGCCCGCTAACAGAACAAGATCCGCACGGCAGAGCGAAAGTGAATCGATTCCTCTTGTGTCTGATAGTGCTCGCCAGTCAGGTGGCATGGCCGGCCTTTGCCGACATCTACGCCTATACCGACGCGGAGGGCGTCAAGCACATCACCAACGCGCCCGAAGGTGATCCGCGCTACCAGATGATCATCAAGAGCCGCCAGACTCGGCCCGGTTTCCGCTATCCCAATGCGAGCGGCCTGGCGGGCGCCGCACAGCTGAGCCCGGTGCGCCACAGCGCGTACGATGAGGTGGTCCGCGCTGCGGCGCGCCGCTACGAAATGGATGAGGCGCTGGTTCGGGCGGTGATCCATGCCGAGTCGGACTACAATCCCGAGGCCGTGTCGCCCAGGGGCGCTTCGGGACTCATGCAGCTGATGCCCGCCACCGCCAGCCGCTACGGGGTGCGCGACATCTTCGATCCCACCGAGAACATCCGCGCCGGTGTGCGCTACCTGCACGATCTGCAACAGCGCTTCGGCGATAACCTGCGTCTGGTGCTCGCGGCCTACAATGCGGGCGAAGATGCCGTGCTGCGCTACGGCGGTGTACCTCCATTTCCGGAAACCATCGAGTACGTGAGCCGCGTGCTGGCGCTGCACGGGCAATACCAGCACCTGCACTGACCCGCCGGTCCCCGTCCCGCATCTGTTATCATGGGCGTCCTCCTTCCGGGAGCCTGCATGGGCGAACGCCACGCACAACTGCAACGCTGGCTCGGCACGGATCTCGGCATCGGCACCTTCGAGATTGCGCCGGCTTCGATCGATGCGAGCTTCCGGCGCTATTTCCGCGTGCGCACGGCCGAGGCCAGCTACATCGCCATGGATGCTCCACCCACGCACGAGGACTGCCGGAGTTTCGTGCAGGTGGCCCGGATGTTCCTGGCGCTGGGGCTGCACGTGCCCGAGGTGCTGGCACAGGACCTTGCGCGCGGCTTCCTGCTGTTGAGTGACCTCGGCACTCTTCTGTTCCTGGAAGCGCTCAGCGAGTCGAGCGTGGAGCGCCTGTACGGCGACGCCCTGGGCGCGCTGTTGACGCTGCAAGCCTGCGGACCGCGCGCAGAGGTGCTACCCGCCTACGATCGTACTCTGCTGCTGCGCGAGATGGAGCTGTTTCGCGAGTGGTACCTGGGACGCCATCGCGGTCTCGCACTCTCCCCCGGCCAGCACCAGGTGCTCACCGATACCTTCGAGCAGCTGGCCGGCTCCGCCCTGGAACAGCCGCGGGTATGCGTACACCGCGACTTCCACTCGCGCAACCTGATGGTCACCGAACGCAACAACCCCGGCATACTCGACTTCCAGGATGCGGTGATCGGCCCTGTCACGTACGATCTGGTTTCCCTGCTGCGCGACTGCTACATCGCCTGGCCGCGGGCACGTGTGGAGGACTGGGCGCTCGGCTACCATCAGCTCGCGCTGCAATCCGGCGTGCTGCGCGAGGATAACGAGGCGCAATTTCTGCGCTGGTTTGATCTGATGGGCGTGCAACGCCACCTCAAGGCCACGGGGATATTTGCGCGTCTGTATCATCGCGACGGCAAGAGCGGCTATCTCGATGACATCCCCCGCACGCTCGGCTACGTGCGCGAAGTGGCTGCACGATATGCCGAGCTGCATCCCCTGCAAAACCTGCTGAGTGTGCTGCTGGATGATACTCCCCACGCGGCGCGGGGCCGCTGAGCGGCGCCGCATCCGCAGCACGCGCGGCGAGTCATGCGGGCGCTGATCCTCGCAGCGGGTCGTGGCGAGCGCATGCGCCCGCTCACCGACCGCACACCCAAGCCCTTGCTGCAGGCCGGCGGGCGCGCCCTGATCGAATACCAGCTCGAAGCGCTGGCGCGCGCCGGGATACGAGACGTGGTGGTCAACCTGTCGTATCTCGGCGAGCGCATCCGCGAGCATCTCGGCGACGGGCATCGCTACGGGCTCGCCGTCCGGTATTCGCCCGAAGGCGAACGGGCCCTGGAAACGGGAGGTGGGATCTTCCATGCCCTGCCCCTGCTCGGGCCCCTCCCTTTTGCCGTCGTGAACAGCGACGTCTGGACCGACTACGATTTCGCAGCACTGCCGGCGGAGCCTCCCGGGCTCGCCCACCTCGTGCTGGTCGACAATCCCACGCATCACCGGCAGGGCGACTTCACGCTGCACGGCGCGCGCGTCTGCGAGGACGATGCCCCGCGGCTGACCTTCAGCGGCATCGGAGTCTATCGCCCCGATCTGTTCCGCGAGTGCAGGCAGGGGATCTTTCCCCTTGCACCGCTGCTGCGCCGGGCCATGCAGGAACGGCAGGTGAGCGGCGAGCACTACCGGGGTGCATGGATGGACATCGGGACCCCACAACGTCTGGAAGCGCTCGACCGGATGCTGCTCGGCGCCAGGGACCGCTAGTGTAGTGGTGCACTCTTGACGAGACGTTTGAGCCTTCGATGGAGGTAGGGCGGATAAGCGCAGCGCATCCGCCATTCATGATCGGCCGGCGTCAGGAGTGCACGAAGCCGTTTCGCTCCCGTCGAGTTTCTCGTGCTGAGTGGATCGCGAAGGGGATCAGGCGCCGTGGGAATCAGGGAGCCAATGGGCGTCGCGGAGTCGGATTTTGAGCCAGAGGTGGCTGGGTGGCGGATGCGCTGCGCTTATCCGCCCTACGGCGCTGGTGACCGCCATCGACGAGTACCTCGCCAATTCACAACACCAGGCCCAGGCGATTCATCCGGACCAGGAGCGCTCGCGGTATCCTGCAGAAGGTCATCCGCGCCAATCGCCGCTTGGGTTCCAAACAGAATGAAACGGTGCACTAGCCACCAGCATACCGGGGGCTGGCGGAATTTGCAGCCGGGCTGGAGCGCAAGGGGCAGCCGTAGACCAGGGCGAGCGAGAAACCGCCAGAACCCGATAGACCGGCGGCGTAAAGAGTGTGTCATCGTTCGGATGTCCTGAAAAATGCCAGATCTTCCTGGCGATCCATTCACTTGCCGGCCAGCGGCCGGCCGTCCGGTGAGATTTGGGGGCTGAATGCACCTGCTGGTCGTCATCAGTCCGCACGGCTACGGCCACACGGCGCAGATCGCACCGGTGGTCAACGCGCTTGCCCGGCGCCTGCCGGGGCTGCGAGTGACACTGCGAACGACCGTAGCGGATCGCGTGCTCGCCGCACGTTTCGACATGCGCTTCGATCAGCTGCGTGAAGCCGCGGACTTCGGGTTGCTGATGTCCTCGCCCGTGGACGTTCGCATCGAGGAAAGTGCCGCCGAGTACGCGCGCTTCCACGAAGGCTGGCAATCGAAGGTGGCGCGCGAAGCCGAGCGGCTCGCCAAACTCTCACCCGATCTGGTGCTCTGCGACGTACCCTACCTGCCGCTCGCCGGTGCCGCTCGCGCCGGCCTGCGCTGCGCCGCGCTGTCTTCGCTCAACTGGGCAGATCTCTACGACCACTATTGCGCTGGCCGGCCCGAATCGCCGCGCATCCTTGCCGAGATCCTCGCCGCCTACCAGTGCGCCGACGTGTTTGTGCAGCCGGAGCCTTCCATGCCCATGCAGCGACTCGGCAACCGCCATGCCGTCGGGCCCATTGCGCGCATCGGTCACGACCGACGCCACGACATCCTCCAGCGGTTGAACCTGCCGGTGAGCCAGCGCCTGGTGATTGTCGCGCCTGGCGGCATCCCGGCGCGCTGGCCCATCGAGCGCTGGCCGCATCTCGAGGGCGTTTCATGGGTGGTGCAGGAGGACTGGGGTGTGCAACATCCCGCCGCAGTGGCGCTCGAGCCGCTGCTCGATGGGCTCGACATGACGTTTCCCGACCTGCTGCGCAGCTGCGACGTGCTGATCGGCAAGCCCGGCTACGGCACCGTCACCGAATGCGCCTGTAATGGCATCCCCATGCTGTATGTGCCACGTGACGACTGGCCGGAAGAGCCGATCCTGCTGGAATGGCTGCACCGCCATGGTCGTGCCGCGGACGTTTCCCGCGAGCTGCTGGAAGCCGGCGCAGTCGCTCCGTTCCTGGATCAGGTCCTGGCGCTCGCACCACTCCCGAGGCCGCTCCCCAGCGGAAGCGAGCAGGCCGCCGAGGTCCTGCAGGCCTTGCTGCCGCGTGCCTGACGACTCCCGCACACCCGCTTCAGTCGCCTATCGGCCGGCCGTTACCGCGCACTCACGCCGGAGGCCACTGCATGAATCTCGAAGGAATCCATAATTTCTACGAGGCACTGGTGATGGATTGCCTGCGCAGATCCGTGGCGCGATGGCCGGTGCCGCCGGACCAGGACTATCTCGAGGATGTCGCGTGTGTCGCGCTCAATCAGTTGCCGGCACGCTACGTGCGCCACACCGTCGATCTGCTGTTCTATATGACTCCGGACGAACAGGTGCAGATCGAGCTCGCAGTCGAGAATGCGGTGCGCCGCGCCGAGTCGCTGGTGGCGCGGCACCGCGGCACGCTTCGCCCGCACCACCTGGTGGAACGGGCCGGCTGAGCCAGTCGAGCGAACGGGGCACACAGTCTCCCCGTGGGGTGCCGGCCGCACGCGGAGCGCCACCGAAGGCAGGTAGCGCCGCCCGCACGCGTCTCAGCGTGGCGATTGGTGACCACATGCGCCCGGCGCGCGGACCGGCGTCGAGGCTGATGAGATTTCCGGGCTAGCGGCCAGCGTCACGGTAGTGCGCGTCCAGCCAGCAGCGTGGCAGGGACTCGCCGGAAGGAAACTTCAGGTCGGTCTTCGCAAACGTCGTCGGGTCCTGCAGTTCCTCGCCCGAATGGAAGCGCCCGGAGAGCCGCTCCTTACATGGATCGAAAAGCGCATCGAGCGACAGAACCTCGACGAGATCACCACTGGGCACGTGCTTCAGGTACATGGCCGTTCTCCTGTGACGCACGCGGTGTCCGGTCCCGCCGGTTCCGCTGCGCGGCGTGGCAGGCGCCCGGGACGGGCGCATCGATTGGCTTTGGACTCCCTCTTCTATACTACAGCATCCTGATGAGGGCGGCCGTCGCGCCGCGGCGCACCGCGCTGCGTCCGCCCGGCCCGGGACAGTGGTTAGCAAAAGCCCCATAATGCCGCAGTGCCCAGGCCCATGACCAAGGCGGTGCTATGCTCCCTCCGACCCCGCAGGTGTTTCCTGATGCCGAACGCCTCGCCGCGGCGGCGGCGCAATATTGGATCGCGCGGTGTGCCGCGGCCATTCGCGCGCGTGGTGCCTTTCATGCGGCATTGTCCGGGGGCGGCACGCCACGGCGGCTCTATCAGCTGCTGGCCGGCGCGCCGGCGCGCACCATCGAGTGGGACAAGGTGCACATCTGGTTCGGGGATGAACGCTGCGTCGCCACGGACCATGCCGACAGCAACTACCGCATGGCCGACGAGGCGCTGTTGCGCCACGTGCCCATTGCGCCACAGCAGGTCCATCCCATGGTGACGGAGCCTGAAGCACCGGAGCGCGACGCCGCGCGTTATGCCGAGCGCCTCGCCGCGCTTGCGCCGCGCGATGCCGACGGTGTGCCGCAACTCGATCTGGTGCTGTTGGGACTGGGCAGCGATGGTCACACCGCCTCGTTGTTTCCGCATACGCCGGTCCTGGAAGAGACGCAGCGCACCGTGGCGGCGGTGTATGTCGAAAAGCTTGGCGCCTGGCGTGTCACCCTCACGCTGCCTTCGCTGAACCACACACGCCGGCTGCTGTTCCTGGTGGAGGGAAAGGGCAAGGCGACGATCATCGGCCGGGTGTTTCATCAGCCCCAAGCCGGCCTGCCGGTGCAGCGCATCGCTGCACGCGGCGAGGTGCTGTGGTATCTGGATGCGGCGGCCGCCTCCGGACTCGAGGCGGAGCGTGCACAGTGAAAGTGCTGGCCGGAGATCTCGGTGGCACCAAGACGCTGCTGCTCATCGCCGAATATGCCGGCGTGCATCTGAAACCGCTGGTGGAGCAGCGCTACGCCAGTGCCCGGTTCGACGGTCTGCTGCCGCTGGTCCGCGCTTTCGTGGCGGAGGCGGGCGAACACGCCCGGGACCTGCACGCCGCCTGCATCGCCGTCGCCGGCCCGGTGACGCCTACGGCAACCGGTCAAGAGGCACACATCACCAATCTTCCCTGGGAGATGTCCAACGCGGCTCTGGCGGAAGAGCTCGGCACGCCACGCACGCGTCTCATCAACGACTTTCAGGGGATCGCCTACGGGATCGAAGCGCTCGGCGCGCAACATCTGGCGCCGCTGCAGGCCGGTCATGCCGTCGCGCAAGGCCCCCGTGTCGTCATTGGCGCCGGCACGGGTCTAGGCCAGGGCGTGCTGGTCTGGCAGCACGACCATTACGAGAACGTCGCGTCCGAGGGCGGACACACGGACTTCGCGCCGGCCGACGAGGAGCAGATCGGATTGCTGCGCGAGCTGCAGACGACGCTGGGTCATGTCTCCTGGGAACGCCTGGTGTCGGGTCCCGGGCTGGTCACCCTATACGAATACCTGCACCGCCACACCAGGGGCGCCGATCCGGCACAGCTCGCGCAGGTGAGGGGCAGTCGCGACCCGGCGGCCGCGATCAGCACCGCGGGCCTCGCGGGTACGGATGCGGTGGCTCAGCGCGCGCTGGACCTGTTCGTTCGCCTCTACGGTGCCCAGGCGGGCAATCTCGCCTTGACCTGCCTCGCCACCGGCGGTGTCTATCTGGCCGGCGGCATCGCGCCGCAGATCCTGCCCAAGCTGCGCGACGGGCGCTTCCTCGAGGCCTTTCTCAACAAGGGCCGCATGCGCCGGCTGCTCGTCGATATGCCGGTGCAGGTCATTCTGGACACACGGGTCGGACTGCTCGGTGCGGCGCTGGCCGCCAGTCGCCTGTGAGCACCCGCGTGGATCCGCGACCGCCGATGTGGCGGGAAGCACGCCATTTCCGCAGCCCCGCTCGGGTTGCGGGCGCCTGGGGCTTGGGGTCAAATACCGACGTATGGAGCGTCCCGTGCACAACATCAAGGTTGAAGTCGAAAGCGTCTACGTCGAGGCTCAGTCGGCTCCCGATCAGAACCGCTACGTATTCGCCTACACCGTCACCATACGCAATCTCGGGACGGTGCCCGCCAAGCTGATTACACGACACTGGGTGATCACCGACGCCAACGGCAAGGTGCAGGAAGTGCGCGGGGAAGGCGTGGTCGGGGAGCAGCCCTATCTGAAGCCCGGAGAGGGATTTCAGTACACCAGCGGCACCATGATCGAGACCTCGGTTGGCAGCATGCGTGGGAGCTACCAGATGGTGGCCGACGACGGCGTGGAGTTCGATGCCGAGATCCCGGCCTTTTCTCTTGCGGTCCCACGCACGCTGCATTGAGATTTCAGCTCCTTCGGTGAACCATCCCACCGGCAAGGTCCGCTGCGCAGACCGCTCCTGACGCCACCGTGGCCGCCTACGCCATCGGCGATGTGCAGGGTTGTCACGAGCGGCTGCTGGCGCTGCTCGATGTGATCGGTTTCGACTGCGCGCGCGACCGGTTATGGTTCTGCGGCGACCTGGTCAATCGCGGGCCCGACTCTCTCGCCACCTTGCGCCTGGTATGCAGTCTGGGCGATGCGGCCGTGACCGTGCTCGGCAATCACGATCTACACCTGCTCGCCGTTGCCGAAGGGGGATTGCCCCCCTACCGCAAGGACACGCTGCACGACGTCCTGCACGCGCCGGACCGCGAGGCGTTGATCGACTGGCTGCGCACCCGCCCGCTCCTGCACCACGACGCCGAGCTCGGCTTCACCATGGTGCATGCGGGACTGCCCCCACAGTGGGACCTGGCACAGGCGCAGGCCTGTGCACGCGAAGTGGAAAGCGTGCTCGTGGGCGACGACTATCGCGAGTTCCTGCACCGGATGTACGGTGACCAGCCGCTGCAGTGGTCGCCGGGGCTCGCCGGCTGGGACCGATTGCGCTTCATCACCAACTGCTTCACGCGCCTGCGCTACTGCGACGATCAAGGTCGCTTGTGCCTGAAAGCCAAGGGTCCGCCCGGTACCCAGCCGCCGCCGTGCCGTCCATGGTTCGCAGTTCCCGGTCGCGCCAGCCGAGCGCTGAACGTGGTGTTCGGCCACTGGTCGACGCTGGGACCGCGCACCGAGCCCGGGGTGTTCGCGCTGGACACCGGATGCGTGTGGGGCGGGCGTCTCACGGCGCTGCGCCTGGATGCAGGTCACCGCACCTGGTCGGTCGGTTGCCCCGAAGCGGTCGCGGCGCATGCCGGATGAGCCGGACGTACGGCCCCGCACCCTCACCCGCTGACCCTGCAATCGTTCCCTGCGGGTGTACGTGGGTCCCGGCGGCCTGAATGCCGGCACGGTGGGAGCCGGGCTGTGCACCGCGATCCTGCGGCGCGGCAGCGCCGCTGCGGTCGAGCTCCGTATCACGGCAACGCGGGCCTGCGTTGCAGGCGCACGAAACTGTAGCGATGGGGGTTGTGCGGGTCGGGCTCGTGCGTCTCGCGTTCGAGCTCGATCCACTGGGAATAGTCGAGCGCCGGAAAGTATACGTTGCCCTGCACCTCGGCATCGATCAGCGTCAGGTACAGGTGTTCGGCACGCCCGAGAGTCTGTGCGTACAGCGAGGCACCGCCGATGATCATCACCTCCTCCTGTCCGGCCAGCGCGGCGAGGGCCTCCTCCAGGCTACGCACCACCACGCAGCCGGACGCCCGGTAGCGCGCATCGCGGCTGATCACGACATTGGTGCGCCCCGGGAGCGAGCGGCCGATGGACTCGCGGGTGGCACGCCCCATCACGATGGGTTTACCGAGCGTGAGGCGCTTGAAATGTTGCAGGTCGGCAGGCAGACGCCAGGGCAGCGTGTTGTCCTTCCCGATCACGCCGTTGCGGTCCATGGCGGCGATCACCGAAAGCATCATCTCACGTACGCTGCGCAGCCCGTGCGCGCCCTCAAACCGCCACCGGAGCACGGATGGCGGGATGGCATTGGTAATCGCTGATGGCGATGTCTTCGTAGCGGAAGTCGAACAGCGACGAGACCGCGGGGTTCAGGCGCAGCTTCGGCAGAGGATAGGGAGCGCGCGCCAGCTGGGTCTCGACCTGCTCCAGGTGATTCGCATACAGGTGCGCATCGCCGAAGGTATGTACGAGCTCCCCCGCCGCCAGCCCGGTCACCTGTGCGACCATGCAGGTCAACAGCGCGTACGAGGCGATGTTGAAGGGCACACCCAGGAACACGTCCGCGCTGCGCTGATACAGCTGGCAGGAGAGCCTGCCCTCGGCGACATAGAACTGGAACAGCAGGTGGCAGGGGGGCAAGGCCATGCGCTCGAGGTCTGCGACGTTCCAGGCGCTCACGATGAGCCGCCGGGAGTCGGGATGGGTGCGGATCTGCTCTACCACGGCGGAAATCTGGTCGATGTGACCGCCGCCGTGGGCCGGCCAGCAGCGCCATTGGTGGCCATAGATGGGCCCGAGCTCGCCCCGCGCATCGGCCCACTCGTCCCAGATAGTGACGCCGTTGCGGTGCAGATAGTGCACATTGGTGTCACCGCGCAGAAACCACACCAGCTCGTGAATGATGGACTTGAAGTGCAGCTTCTTGGTGGTGACCGCGGGAAAACCCTGCTGCAGGTCGAAGCGCATCTGGTAACCGAACACCGACAGCGTTCCGGTGCCGGTGCGGTCGCCCCTGCGCACGCCGCGATCGCGCACGTGCCGCATGAGCTCCAGGTATTGCTTCAATGCGCGCCTCCCCCGCTACGCTGGGCGGCGACCGGCGCCGAGTCGTTACGCCGGTAGGCCAGTCCGAGCATCACCGCACCGGCAAGCACCATGGGCAGCGACAGCACCTGCCCCATGGTCACCCAGCCGAAGGCCAGGTAGCCGATGTGCGCATCCGGCAGCCTCACCAGCTCGATCAGGAACCGAAACACACCGTAGCAGAGCAGGAACAGTCCCGAAACCGCCATGGTCGGGCGCGGGCGGCGCGAGTACAGCCAAAGGATGGCGAGCAGCACCACGCCTTCCAGGAAGAGCTCGTAGAGCTGAGAAGGATGGTGCGGCGGGCTGTAGCCCGTCCTGCCGGCGCAGTATTCCGGAAAGCGGGCGCATGGCAGGCGCATGGCCCAGGGCAGGTCGGATACCTTGCCCCACAGCTCACCGTTGATGAAGTTGCCGGCGCGCCCGGCTGCGAGACCCACGGGAATGATCGGTGCCACGAAGTCGCTGATTTCGAAAAACCGCCGACCGGTCTTGCGTCCGTACAGGCCGATGGCGATCAACACGCCGAGCAGGCCGCCGTGGAACGACATGCCGCCCTGCCAGATGCGAAACAGCACCAGGGGATCGTCCAGAAAGCGCCCGAAATCGTAGAACAGGACATAGCCGATGCGCCCCCCAAGCACCACGCCGAGCGCGCCGTAGAACAGCAGGTCGCTCAGCTGCTCCGGCGTCCAGCTCGAGCCCGCGCGCTGCGCACGCAGCCGCCCCAGACCCCAGAAGCCCAGGAACCCCACCAGGTACATCAGCCCGTACCAGTGCACCTGCACCGGTCCGAGCTGAAACGCCACCGGATCGATGTCGGGATAGGTCAGCATCGGGCATCCATGGTAGCACGGCGTCCGTGAAGGTCCGGGCTGCGCATCAAGCGGGCAGCACCCGGGCGAAATACGCCTTGAGGTAATCGGTTTCGGGTATGGCAGGGTGCACGGGATGATCCGCCGCCTGGTGGCCCTGCTCCAGCACCTGCAGACTGCGATCGAGATGACGCGCCGCCTGCAGCATCAACTGCGCCAGCGCGGCGCGCGGCAAGTGAAAGGAGCACGAGCACGAGATCAGGATGCCGTCGCGTTCGAGCACCTGCATGGCGCCCTGGTTCAATCGGCGATAGGCCGCAAGCCCTTCCTTCAGATCCTTGCGGCGCTTGATGAAGGCGGGCGGGTCCAGTACCACGACGTCGAAGCGCTCGCGCCGCTCGCGTAGCGCGCGCAGCAGCTCCTGGGCATCGCCGTGCAGCGTCTCGAGGCGTTCGGCCACACCGTTGCGCGCGGCATTGGCCAGTACCTGCTCCAATGCCGGTGCCGAGGAGTCGGCACATACCACCCGCTCGGCGCCGGCCAGCGCCGCCTGCACGCCCCAGGCGCCGACGTAGCTGAACAGATCCAGCACGCGACGAGCGCGCACGTAGGGAGCCAGGCGAGCACGGTTGTCGCGCTGGTCGTAGAACCAGCCGGTCTTCTGGCCACCATGGAGTGAGACTTCGAAGTGCGCACCGTTCTCCTGCAGCGGCACACTCTGCGGCACGCTGCCCGCCGCAACCTCGACGTAGGCGGGGAGACCCTCCAGGGCCCGCACCGGCGCATCGTTGCGCAGCAGCATTCCGGCCGGACGCAGCACCTTGTCCAGCGCAGCAAGCACATCCTCGCGCATCCGCTCCATGCCGGCAGTGCCGAACTGGACCACCAGGTAATCGCCATAGCGGTCCACCACCAGGCCCGGCAGGCCGTCGGAGTCGCCATACACCAGGCGATAGAACGGTGCGCCGTAGCGCAGCTCACGCAGAGCGAGCGCAACCTTCAACCGGTGGACCAGCAGCGAACGGTCAAGTGCATGGCGCGCATCGCGGCTCACCAGCCGCGCGCAGATCAGCGAATGCGGGTTGACGTAGCCGGTGCCGAGCACGCCGGAGCGGCTGTCGCGGATTTCCACGGGATCGCCGGGTGCAAACGCGCTGAGCGGGGTGTGTGCGGTGTCCACTTCATTGCTGTACACCCACGGGTGTCCGGCCCGCAGGCGCCGGTCCTCGTTCTTCTTCAGCTGCAGCACACTCATCCTGCGCTCCGCACGCCGCTCAGGCGCGCACTGCCGAAGGCCTGGTCTCAGGCTCGGTGCCGGGCTGCTCCACGCTTGCGCATTCGCGGAAGATGCGCTTGTCACAGCGCCGGCAACGCTCCGGATCGAGCTTGTCGAAGATGCCGCGGATTGCCAACGCCTTGGTCGGGAAGATGTTCTCCTCACCGATCTCGGGCAGGTATTCGCCCTTGCGCAGCGGATCGCACACGCCCTCCTTGAGCCGGCACAGGTACAGAGCGCCGCCCTGCGCACGCCGGCGCCTGGCTTCCTGGACCAGCATCTCGGCACCGGCCACGTCGATGAAGTTGATGCCGTTGCCGACGATCAGCAGATGTTTCTGCTCCGGCCTGATCTGCTCCAGGGCATGGAGCTGCTCCTGCACGTGGTCCACGGCACCGAAGAACAGCGAGCCATCGATCCGGATAATCTTGAGCTGCGGGCATTCCGGCAGGTGCGGATCGGTGATGAAGTTGCGCCGCTCGCGCGTAGGGTCGGGAACGCGCGACACGATCGCCGGACGCGATGTGCGGTTGAGATAGAGCACGAGCGACAGGATCACGCCCACGTAGATGGCAAACTCCAGCTCCACGAACAGTGTGGACAGGAAGGTGACGATCAGCACCGAGGCGTCGCTGTGGCTGGCCTTGAGGATCACCTTGATGTGATGGAAATCGATCAGGTTGTAGGCCACCAGCAGCAGGATGCCGGCCATGGCGGCGATCGGCAGATAGGCGGCGAGCGGCGCAATCAGCACCAGGATCACCGCCAGCGACAGCGCGGCGAACATCGCTGACATGGGCGTGCGGGCTCCGGCGCGGTAGTTCACTCCGGTACGCGTGAACGAGCCCGAGGAGGCATAGCTGGAGAAGAAGCTGCCGACGATATTGGACAGCCCCTGCCCGATGAACTCCTGATTGCCGTTGATGCGCTGGTGGGAACGCGTCGCCACCGAGCGCGCGATGGACACCGCCTCGACCAGTCCCAGCATGGCCACTGCCAGCGCACCCGGCGCCAGCGTGCTCATGCTCTTCGAGGAGAAATCCGGCAGCGACAGCGGCGGCAGCGATGCGGGCAGGGATCCGACCAGGCGAATTCCGTGCTCCGCCGCGCCGAGCACCAAGGCCAGTGCACTGCCGATGATCATGGCGAACAGCATGCCCGGCCAGCGCGGCCGCCACAGCCGGAACGCCGTCGCCGAGGCGAGCGTCAGGAGCGCCACCGCGAATATGTACAGATTGGTCTGCGGGAGCGCGCGGAAGAGGTCCAGCCAGGTGTGCAGAAAGGATTCGCCTGCCGGAACCTTGACACCCAGGAAATTCTTCATCTGGCTGCTGGCGATGAGAATGGCCGCGCCGGCGGTGAAGCCCACCACCACCGAATGCGAGATGAAGTTGACCAGCACGCCCATGCGCGCCAGTCCCAGCAGCAGCTGGAACGCGCCGGCAAGCAGCGTCAGCGTCAACGCGAGCTGTACGAAATGCATGCTGCCGGGCTCGGCCAGCGGACTGATGGTGGAGAACACCACGATGGAGATCGCCGTGGTCGGTCCGGAGATCAGATGAAAGGACGAGCCGAACAGCGCGGCGATGATCGCCGGAACGATTGCGGTGTACAGACCGTACTCCGGCGGCATGCCGGCGATGATGGCGAACGCCACGCCCTGCGGCAGCACGATCACGGCACCGGTAAGTCCGGCGATCAGATCCTCGCGCACGGTCTGGCGGCTGACCAGTGGCCACCAGCGCAGGAACGGAAAGAAACGGCTCCATAGCACGCTCACGACGGTTGCCTGACTCACGATGGCGACTCATGTTCGATCATTTACGAAACCTCCCGTGTACTCTCTACTGTAAGCCTGTTACGGACCGGCGCCGGCTGCATCACGGCGGTTGCCGGTCACGTCCCGAGGCGGCCAGTGCTGCAGCCACTCGGGATGGCGGGCGACCTGCGCCGCGCCGAGCACGGCCACGCCTTTGCCGCGAAACCCCTGGGCGAACTCGACGTCGTGGGTGGTGCCGGGACGCCAGTCGGGGTAGTAGATCACCAGTTTGCCCCGAGGATGGGCGCGGGCCCAGTCGAGCGCCTGCGCATGGCTGCTCAACACCGCGAGCGGCGCCTGCAGGCGACCCAGGAACTGGTATTGCCCGTGGTACTTGCCGAGATGGGCCACCGGCGTACCCTGCAGCTCGACCCGACGCAAATGCTGCGCGAGCGGATGCAGATCGTAGGACGGAAGTGCCGCGCGTACGAAGCCCACCTGGACCACTACCAGCAACACTGCGCTGGCACCCGCCCACTGCAGCAGCGCGGGCAGCGGCTCGCCGCGGGCGCCACCGCAGCATCGCCACGCCCGCCAACAGCAAGGCCACGCCCCACCACGGTCCGACCTGCGCCAGCCACCAGGCATCGCCCAGCCGGTGCGAGAACGCGGGCAGCAGGGCAAGCAGCGCACCGAAGCCCGCCAACAGCAAGGCCGCAGGGGCACTGTCGCGCAGCGTTCCGGGCATGCGCGCCTCCTGCAGGGCACGTGCGCCGGACAGCGCAAGCGCGGCGAACAGCGGCAGCAGGTATTGCAGCTGCTTCCCGCTGATCATGGAGAACGCCAGGAACACCGGCGCAATCCAGGCAACGCAGAACCGCAGGCCCGCATCATCGGACCTGCGCAGGTGCGCCGCACCGCGCCACAGCGGCGGCCATGCCGTCCACGGCAACAGGCCCAGCGGCAGCATTGCGGAATAGAACCAGAACGGCGCCGCATGCGGGACCTCATCGCCGCTCAGGCGATCGGCGGTCTGCCCCCAGAAGATCGCATGGGCGTACTGCGGCCCGCCGTGGATGGCGGCCGGCCATGCCCAGGCCAGCGCGATGAGCGCACCCAACGCCACGGCGCCTGCCAGCCCGCCGTACCAGCGCCGCCACGCGCGTGGCTGCGCCGCCCGCCCCCACCACGGCGCAAGCAATGCCACGGGCAGGGTCTGCAGCAGGATCACCGGTCCCTTGGCCAGTATCCCCAGCCCGATGGCAAGCCCCAGCAGCAACCATCCGCCCAGTGCGCGCCCGCGCCAGGCGCTGAGAATGCCGAGCATGCCGAGCAGCGTGAAAAACACCACCAGCAGGTCGAACATGGCGACGGTGTTGAAGAACGCCCAGAACACCGCGCCCATCAGCAGCAACGGCGCCCAGTCGGCAAGCTCCGGCCGCGAGGGCCACAGCATGCGCGCCAGCCGCCGGGTGAGCAGCAGGCTGCCCAGCCCGAACAGCGGCGCGACCAGCCGCGGCGACCATTCGTTCACCCCGAACAGCCACCAGCCCAGATGATAGATCCAGAACAACAACGGTGGCTTGTGGCTGTAGGGTGCGCCGTTGAGATACGGCACCAGCCACTCGCCGCGCCACCACATCTCCCAGGCGGCGCTCACATAGCGCGTCTCGTCGATGGGAAAGTACGTGCGCGTGAGCAGGGCAGGACCCGCCACCACCAGCCACAACAGTGCCGGAAGCACCGGCGCCCAGACACGCAGTCCCGACGCGCTCCAGGAGGCGGCTGCAGTTGGGTGCGTCGCGCTCTCGGTCATTCCTTCACTGCGGTGGAAGTCTCGGACGTGTCCCCCAGCTCCTGCTCCAGTTCCTCATCGAGGGCCTTGCCGTGGCGATAGCGCCGGTACAGGTACACGCCAAGCGCGCCCGTAACGACGAACAGTACCACCCCGAGACCGATGCGCAGTTCCGGATCGAGGCCGATGCCGCTGCCCACCAGTGCGAACACCACGGTCTGGGGGATGTAGCCCACCGCCGATCCGAGCACAAACGGCGTCCCGCGCACTGCGGAGAGGCCACCGGCGAGGTTGGTGCCGAGATTGCTGCCCACGGGCAGCAGCCGCAGCAGCAGCACCATGGCAAAAGGGTTGTCGTGCAGGAAGGCGTCCAGGCGCTGGATGCGTTTGCCGAAGCGTGCGGCCACGAAGCCGCGCCCCAGAAACCGCGCGTAGTAAAAGGCGGCCGCGCAGCCGAGCGTGGCGGCGAGCAGCCCGAGCCCCGTGCCCAATCCCAGGCCAAAGGCATAGCCGCCGAGAAACGCCACGAACTGGCGCGGCAGGCCCAGGGCCGTGAACAGCGTGCCCATGCCGATGAACAGCATCTGGCCGGCAAGACCCTGCCCGCGCACCTGGGTGTCGATCCAGGCTTCGTTCAAGGTTTCGCTCCACCGGGTCTCGAACACGTAGCCGAGCGCGACGAAGGTGGCGATCAGAATCAGCCCGCGCAGCAGCACGCGCACCTTCATTGCCGCACGCCCCCCACAGCGATGAACCTCACGCGCCCGCGTCCCGGTCGCCGGAAACGATCACCGGGATCCTCGCGCGGCGCTGCAGCCACATGACGCCAAACATGTCGACAATGCCCACCCACAGCCGGTTGTGCAGGCCGTAATTGGAAACGCCGCGGCTACGCGGGCGATGGTGCACCTCGATGGAAAGCACGCGACCGCCGGCGCGCTGGATCAGCGCGGGCAGGAAACGATGCATGTGATCGAAGTAAGGCAACCGCAGGAAAGCCTCGCGCGAAAAGAGCTTCAGCCCGCAGCCCGTATCCGGTGTGTCGTCGCGCAGCAGGCGGGCACGTACGCGGTTGGCCACCCGCGAGGAAATGCGCTTCAACCAGGTGTCCTGGCGCTTGCGCCGGTGCCCGCCGATGAGCTGCAGGTTGACCGGTGCATCCGGCGCACGCAATGCGGCGAGCAGCTTGGGAATGTCGGCGGGATCGTTCTGGCCGTCGCCGTCCAGCGTCGCGATCCAGGATGCGCGTGCAGCGCGCACGCCGGTCATCACCGCCGTGCTCTGGCCGCAGCTCTCCCGGTGACGGATGACGCGCAGGCGCGGAAACTCCCGCGCCGCCTCCGCAAGCCGCTGCGGCGTGGCGTCGCTGCTGCCGTCGTCGACGTAGATGACTTCGTAGTCCTCGCGGCCGTCCAGTGCCGCGCGGATTTCCCCAATCAGCGGGCCGATGTTCTCGGCCTCGTTACGTACCGGTATGACGAGTGAAATATCCATGCCTTGGGTGCTGCAAAGAGGCGCATCGACGTGAAAGTACGGATGCGCTGCGTTATAGTTGAGCCATTTGCTCGGGAAATCGGGACCGGACAGGAGCGAGCGATGCACGAAGGCACGAAGTATACCAATCACCTGCTCGGGGAAACCAGCCCCTACCTCGAGCAGCATGCGCACAACCCCGTGGAATGGTATCCCTGGGGGGAGGAGGCGCTGGCGCGCGCGCGCCGCGAGGACAAGCCGATCCTGCTATCGATCGGTTACTCGGCCTGCCACTGGTGTCATGTCATGGCGCACGAGTCGTTCGAGGACCCGGCCACGGCCGAGCTCATGAACGCCCTGTTCGTCAACGTCAAGGTCGATCGCGAGGAACGGCCCGACCTGGACAAGATCTATCAGACCTCGCATCAGCTGCTCGCACAGCGCCCGGGCGGCTGGCCGCTCACCATGTTTCTGACGCCCGACGACCACTTACCGTTCTTCGGCGGGACGTATTTCCCTCCCGCGCCACGCCATGGGTTGCCCGCGTTCCGTGACCTCCTGCAGCGCGTGGCGGAAGTCTACCGCGAGCAGAATGCGGAGCTGCGCCGCCAGAACGGCTCGCTGGTGGAGGTGCTGCAATCGCTCAACCCCGGGCCGGGCGAGGCGGGCGCGACGCTCACGCGTGCACCGCTCGATTCGGTCCTGCAGGAGCTCGAGGACAGCTTCGATGCGCGTCACGGCGGCTTCGGCCGCGCGCCCAAGTTTCCGCATCCGGCCAGCCTCGAATGCCTGCTGCGTCACGGCTACACCGGCGAAGGTGCGAAAGCCGAGCGCAGCGCGTATCTGGCGGGATTCACTCTCGGGAAGATGGCCCTCGGCGGCATCTACGATCAGCTCGGCGGCGGCTTCTGTCGCTACTCGGTCGACGAGCGGTGGATGATTCCGCACTTCGAGAAAATGCTCTACGACAACGGGCCGCTGCTCGCGCTCTACACCGAGGCATCGCTTGCCAGCACCGACGAGCTGTTCCGGCGCGTGGCCCTGGAAACCGGCGCCTGGGTGATGCGCGAAATGCAGTCCCCGCAAGGCGGCTATTACTCGACCCTGGACGCCGACTCCGAGGGCGAGGAAGGCAGGTTCTATGTCTGGACCCGCGAACAGGCGCGGCAACTGCTGAACGAGGAGCAGTACGCCCTGTTCGCGCGCCGCTTCGGTCTCGACCGTCCGTCCAACTTCGAAGGCCACTGGCATCTGCACGTGTATACGGACTTCGCGGCGCTGGCGCGGGATGCAGCGCTGCCCGAGCCCCGGGTGCGCGAGAGGGTCGATGAGGCGCGCGCGAAGCTGTTCGCTGCACGCGCGCTGCGGGTGCGGCCGGGGCGCGACGAGAAGATCCTCACCTCGTGGAACGGACTCATGATCAAGGGCATGGCGGCTGCCGGCAGGCATCTTGCCCGCCCGGCGTTCGTCGACTCCGCGCAGCGCGCCGTGGATTTCATCCGCGCCACGCTGTGGCAGGACGGCCGCCTGCTCGCCACCTGCAAGGACGGACGCGCGCACCTCAATGCCTATCTCGACGATTACGCCTTTCTGATCGACGGCCTGCTGGAGCTGCTGCAGGCGCGCTGGCGGCGCGCCGACTTGGATTTCGCCGTTGCCCTGGCGGATGTCGTGTTGGCGCGCTTCGAGGATGCACGGGACGGCGGCTTCTTTTTCACCGCGAACGATCACGAGCGGCTCATCCACCGCCCGAAACCGTTTGCGGACGAATCCACGCCTTCCGGCAACGGCATCGCCGCGCTGGCGCTCGGCCGGCTCGGTCACCTGCTCGGCGAAGGGCGCTACCTGGACGCTGCCGCGCGCACGCTGCGCGCGGCCTGGCCCGCGCTGAGCCAGCTTCCCCACGCCCACACCACGCTCGTCCTGGCGCTCGAAGAACACCTCGAACCGCCGCAGACGGTGGTGCTGCGCGGCACGCCGGGCGCGCTGGAGGAATGGCAGCGCATCTGCGCGCGCGACTACACGCCGCGGCGCATGACACTGGCGATTCCCGCAGAAGAACCTGCGCTGCCCGGCCTGCTCGGCGAACGCACACCGCGCGGTGAAGCCGTTGCCTATGTATGCACCGGAACGGCCTGCCAGGCACCGGTCGAAGCCATCACCGCGCTGGAAGCCGCGCTGGGGAACGGTCAGGCGCGCTGAACCCACCGCGTTCGAGGTTCCACAGGCATGCGGGAAAGCGGCCCTGCGACCGCCATCGCGTCCGCCCGGCGAGCTCCCACCGGCGCTCGATCCGCGGGGCTCGGCCGATGGCGACCCTACCGCAGTGCTCAATCGGCACGCCAGCTAGCCTGGCTAGCCCGGAAATCTCACCAGCATCCCGGGAGCTGGCGGAATTCGCAGCCGTCCTGGCGCCGGGCTGGAGCGAAAGAGATAGCCGTAGCTACCGCTTGAGCCATAACTGAGCAGGGCGAGCGATAAACCGCCTGAACCGGGATAGGCCGGCGGCGTAGAAGTATGTCATCGTTCGCCGATCGCGAAGAATGCCCAGATCTTCCCCGCGATCCATTCACTCACTGGCCAGCCGTGGGCCGGCTCGCGAGATTTCCGGGCTAGAGCCGATGGCCGTACGTCTCCAGGTAGCGTTCTTCGAAGGCCGCGCGGTCGAAGCGGTGGTTCTGGGTGCCGTGGTGCTCGATCTTGATGGCGCCGAGCAGTGCTGCGATACGGCCCGTGGTTTCCCAGTCCATGTGGTGCATGAGGCCGAACAACAGACCGGCGCGGTAGGCATCGCCGCAACCGGTGGGATCGACCAGCGTCGCGGCGGGTGCGGCCGGGATGTCGATGGTGCTCCTGCCGGCGTAGATCCGCGAGCCGGTCGCACCGCGCGTGACGATGAGCGCCGACACCCGGTCGGCAATCTCGTGGGGCGACAGGCCGGTGCGCTCCTGGAGCAGTCCCGACTCGTAGTCATTGACCGTCACCCACGTGGCCTGCTCGATGAATTCGAGCAGCTGGGGGCCATCGAACATCGGCAGGCCCTGACCGGGATCGAAGACGAACGGAATGCCGGCGTCGGCGAACTGCGCAGCGTGCTCGATCATACCTTCGCGCCCGTCCGGTGAGATGATGCCGATGGTGATGGAATCCCCCGCCGGCACCCGGTTGTGGTGCGAGTAGCTCATGGCACCGGGATGGAAGGCGGTGATCTGGTTGTCGTCCATGTCGGTGGTGATGAAGGCCTGCGCCGTATAGCTGTCGGCCACCATGGTCAGGTGCCGGCGGTCGATGCCCCAGCGGTCCATCCACTTGGCATAAGGGCCGAAGTCCTGACCCACCGTGCCCATGGGCACGCCTTCGCCGTCGAGCAGCTTCAGGCTGTAGGCGATGTTGCCGGCGCAGCCGCCGAAGTCGCGGCGCATCTCCGGCACCAGGAAAGACACGTTCAGCATGTGCACCTTGTCCGGCAGGATGTGGTGCTTGAACCGGTCGTGGAAGACCATGATGGTGTCGTACGCCAACGACCCGCAGATCAGCGCTGACATGATTCGACCTCCCGTGCCTGTTGTTTTGCGCGACGCACACGGCGGGATCGGCCACCCGCCGGTTGCGGCGATCCGCTCAGGGGAGCAGGACCAGCCACCAGACCACCGCGGCATGGATGATCGACACCAGCACCGCGGCAGAGCCCAGATCCTTGGCGCGTCCGGAGAGGGCATGGTGATCGTCGCCGATGCGATCGACCACCACCTCTACGGCCGTATTCAACAGCTCCACGATCAGCACCAGCAGCAGGCTGCCGACCAGCAGGGCGCGCTCCACGCCCGTATTGCCCAGCCACAACCCGAGCGGCGCGCCCACCATGAACAGCGCGAACTCCTGCCGAAACGCCTCTTCGTGCGCGAAGGCTGCCTTGAAGCCGGACCAGGAATAGCCGAACGCCTTGACGATGCGTTCCACGCCGCGCGCACCCTGGCTCGCCATCGGGCGGCCGCAGCTCAGCCGGCCCTGGCTGCCGGCGCACGCCAGCGCAGGTCCAGCTCGCGCGCCGCCCGCACATCGTCGAGCCTGCGCACCGGCAGGGTGTGCGGCGCGTTCTTCAGCAGATCCGGACTGCTCTCGGCCTCCTCGAGGATCCTGCACAAGGCGGCGACGAAGCCGTCCAGCTCCTCGCGGGCTTCGGTCTCGGTCGGCTCGATCAGCAGGCACTCCGGAATGAGCAGCGGGAAATAGGTGGTCGGCGCATGGTAGCCATAGTCCAGCAGACGCTTTGGCGAAGTCCACCGTGTGCACGCCGAGCTCGCGCGCCTGGCGCTTGAGCGTAACGATGAACTCGTGGGTCGCGCGGCGCCCGGGGAACGCCAGATCGAACCCGCTCTGCGCGAGCTTCACCATCAGGTAATTGGCGTTGAGCGTCGAGTAGTCGGCCACGCGCTCCATGCCCTCGCGGCCCAGCATGCGGGCGTAGACGTAGGCGCGCAGCAGCACGCCCGCATTGCCCATGAAGGCCGAAAGTCGGCCGATGCTCTGCGGGCGCTCGCGCTCGGTGATCCAGTGATACTCGCTGCCGTCGTGGCCGACCACGGGCACGGGGAGAAACGGCAGCAGGCGCTCGCCCACCCCGACCGGCCCCGCACCGGGCCCGCCGCCGCCGTGGGGCGTCGAGAAGGTCTTGTGCAGGTTCATGTGTATGACGTCGAAGCCCATGTCCCCCGGACGCACCTTGCCGAGAATGGCATTGAGATTGGCACCGTCGTAATAAAGCAGTCCGCCCGCCTCGTGCACCACCCGCGCGATGTCGAGGATGCGGCGTTCGAAGACGCCCGAGGGTGGAGGGATTGGTGAGCATGATGCCCGGCGGTCTGCGGACCGACCGCCTGCGCGCAGGGCGGCGAGGTCGACGTCACCCTCGGCGTCGGTGGGGATCTCCCGCACCGTATAGCCGCACATGGTTGCCGTCGCCGGGTTGGTGCCGTGCGCCGCGTCCGGGACCAGAATCTCGGTGCGCTGCAGGTCGCCGCGCGCAAGGTGATAGGCGCGGATCATGGCCACGCCTGCGAACTCGCCCTGCGCGCCGGCCGTGGGTGTCAGCGACACGCCGCGCATGCCGGTGACCTCCTTGAGCATTTCCTGCAGCTCGTAGAGGCAGGCGAGAAAACCCTGGCCCAGCGGTTCCGGAGCGTAGGGATGGCGCGCGAGAAACCCCGGCAGCATCGCCAGGCGATTGCACGCCCGCGGGTTGTACTTCATGGTGCAGGAGCCCAGCGGGTAGAACTGGGTGTCGATGGAGAAGTTCTTCTGCGACTGAGGCGGGTGTAATGACGCACCACCTGCAGCTCCGACACCTCCGGCAGCGGCGCGCGCGTGCGGCGCAGGAACCGCGCCGGGATGTCCTCGACTGCGGGCGCAGCGGGCGGAAGCTGGGCGCTCGCCGTGCGTCCCGGGCTGCGAGTGCTCGAAGATCAGACCGCTCATGGCCGCGCCACCGCGCCACGCCTGCCCGATGCGCGATGAGATCTCACAGCGCCGACAGCGCCCTGTCGTAGTCCGGCTCCTCGCCGATCTCCGGCACCAGCTGCGTAGTAGAGCACGTTGTCGTTCTGCGTCGAGCACCACCACCGCGCGCGCGGTGATGCCCGGCCAGCGGGCCGTCCTGGATCAGCACGCCGTAGTCCTTGCCGAAGTTGCGCGAGCGCATCATGGACAGCGGCACCACCGAGGACAGCTGCTCGCCGTCGCAGAAGCGCTTCTGCGCGAACGGCAGATCGGCGGAAATGATCAGCACCATGGTATCCGGATGAGACTTGGCGTACTCGTTGAACTTGCGCGTGGAGATTGCGCACACCGACGTGTCGAGGCTCGGCACGATGTTCAGCAGCTTTTTCCTGCCCTTGAAGTCGCCGAGCGACTTCGTCGCCGAGCCCGGTGTCGACCAGACGGAAGTCCGGCGCGTGCGTACCGACCTTGGGCAGATCGCCGCTGGTATGCATGGGGTTTCCCTTCAGGGTGACGCTTGCCATGGGTGTTCTCCTCGTGGACGCGGGGTGGATGGGCGCCTGAACAGGCGCTGAGCCGGGAGTTTCTACATCTTCGGTTTCACCGGACAGCCGGCCTGGGTCTGGCTGTCGATGGCGCGCTTCAGGTGCCCGGCATAGGCTCGCAGGTCGGCGGTCGACTCTTGGTCTCGGTGGCGCACACCAGCAAGGCGTTGCCGAGCTCCGGATAATCTTCGGTGAGCTCGTAGCCGGCAGCAGATTCCTGCGCGGACAGCGGCTCGCAGCAATCCGCGCAGCGGCAGCTCGAAGCGCAGCACCGCCTCGTGGAACACCGCGCCGGTCGAAGCAGCGGCTCACGCCCGGCAATGCACAGAGCCGCTCGATGAGCGCGCCGGTATTGGCGTGGCAGCCGGCTGCGACGCGCTCCAGTCCCTGCGGGCCGAGCAGCGCCATGTAGATGGTCGCGGCGGTCACCAGCAGACCCTGGTTGGTGCAGATGTTCGAGGTAGCCTTGGAGCGGCGGATGTGCTGCTCGCGCGCCTGCAGGGTGAGCGTGTAGCCGGGCTGGCCCTGGGCGATCGAGGGTGCGCCCGATGATGCGCCCCGGCATCTGGCGCACGTGCTCCTGCCGGCAGCACATGAAGCCGAAATACGGGCCGCCGGAAGACAGCGGCACGCCGAGCGGCTGGCCCTCGCCGCAGGCGATGTCGGCGCCGTGCGCGCCCCACTCGCCCGGCGGCCGCAGCAGCGCCATGCGCCACCGGATTGACTGACGCCGATGACCAGCGCGCCGCTGGCGATGCGCCCAGTCGGTCAGCGCGTCGACCTCTTCCAGCACGCCGAAGAAGTTCGGCTGCGGCACGATCAGCGCCGGCATGTCCTGCCCCTCGAAGGCTTCCAGCGACTCGGGCGCCGTATGTCCGCCGTGCAGGTCGAACGGCAGCTCCACGAGATCCACGCCCTGCGGCCCGACGATGCTGCGCACCACCTGGCGATAGGCGCGGATGCACGGCTGCGCGGCAGCAGGATGCGCCGGGCGCTCGACTTGCGGTTGGCAGCGCACCGCCATCAGCACCGCCTCGGCCAGGGCCGAGGCACCGTCGTACAGCGAGGCATTGGAAACGTCCATGCCCATGAGCCCGGCCATCATGCGTCTGGTACTCGTAGAGCAGCTGCAGCGTGCCCTGGCTCGCCTCGGCCTGATAGGGCGTGTAGGCGCTGTAGAACTCGCCGCGCGTGGTGATCTCCCAGACCGCCGCCGGAATGTGGTGCTCGTAGGCACCGGCGCCGAGAAAGCACAAGGGACGCCCGTCCTGCTCGGCGCGCTCCATCATGATGCGGGTGATCTCCATCTCGCCGATGCCGGCGGGCACCTGCCGCAAGGGCCTTGCACGCAGCTCCGCCGGAATTTCATCGAACAGGTCCTAGAGCGCGGACACGCCGATGGTGGCGAGCATGTCCCGGGTTTCGTCTTCGGTGTGGGGAATGAACGGCATGGGCGTCTCTGGCGGTGAGGGCGGTGCCCGAAAGGCGCGACTACTGCTCCTCGGATGCGACCAGCGCGAGATAGCCCTCGCGGTCGAGCAGCACATCCACGTCGGCAGGCGACTTCGGCGCGAGACGCAGGATCCATCCCTCGCCGAACGGATCGCGGTTGATCAGCTCCGGAGCATCGGCAAGCGCCGAGTTGGCCGCCACCACGCGGCCCGCCACCGGACTGTAGACATCCGATGCCGCCTTCACCGACTCGACCACGGCAGCGGCCTGATTGGCGGCGAGCTCACGGCCGATCTCGGGCACCTCGACGAAGACCATGTCCCCCAGCTGCTCCTGCGCGTGATGCGTGATGCCCACCGTCACGCTGCCGTCGTCCTCACGGCGCACCCACTCGTGGCTCTTGGTGTATTTCAGATCGGCAGGGGTGTTGTCCATGGTGTCCTCGTTTGCGGGTGGTCTGGGAATCCCGGCGTGCAGTACGCTGCGCACACGGGGAGCGCCGAAACGGCCGTGGTGGCATCGCGCGCTCCGGCATACGCGGAAATCGAATCTGCCATCAGCTTAGCCCGGAATGCGCGACTTGCCGTTGCGCACGAACGGCGGCTTCACGATCTGCACCGGCAGCCAGCGCCCGCGCATCTCGACCTCGGCCCGGTCTTGCGCCGCGGCAGGCAGCCTGGCGAAGGCGATGGCATGGCCCAGTGTCGGTGCGAACCCGCCGCTGGTGATCTCGCCCTCGCCGGCCGCGCCGCAGCGCACCTTCTGATGGTTGCGCAGCACGCCCTTGCCCAGCAGGACCAGTCCCACCAGCTTGCGCGCCACGCCCGCGCCGCGCTGCGCCTGCAGCGCGCTGCGACCGATGAAGTCGCGCTCCGCAGGATCCCAGGCGACGGTCCATGCAAGCCCCGACTCCAGCGGCGTGGTGTGCTCGTCCATGTCCGATCCGTACAGGTTCATGCCGGCCTCCAGGCGCAGCGTGTCGCGCGAGCCCAGGCCGCAGGGCGCGACACTCGAGCGCTGCAGCCCGTCCCACAGCCGTCCGCGCCTCCTCCGCGCCGGTGATGAGCTCGAACCCGTCCTCGCCCGTATAGCCGGTGCGCGCCACCAGCATCCTGTCGTTGCTGGCCGCGGTAAACGGATCCAGCCGCGCAGCCGCGTCGCGCACATCGGGCTCCAGCAAGGGGAGCGTGCGCTCGCGCGCCTGCGGGCCCTGCACGGCGATCATGGCGAGATCGGCACGTTCGGCTACAGTGACCGCAAGGGACTGCGCCTGGCGTTGCAGCCACGCCAGGTCCTTGGCACGCGTGGCTGCATTCACCACCAGCCGAAAATTCCCGGGCGCGAGGAAATAACAGATCAAGTCGTCGATGACGCCGCCCTGCTCATTCAGCATGCAGCTGTAGAGCGCACGGCCGGTCTGCTTCAAACGGTCGATATCGTTGGCGAGCAGGCTGCGCAGATAGTCGCGCGCTGCGCTCCCCTGCACGTCCACGACCGTCATGTGCGAGACGTCGAACATGCCCGCGTCGCGGCGCACGGCATGGTGCTCCTCCAGCTGGGAGCCGTAGTGAAGCGGCATGTCCCAGCCACCGAAGTCGACCATTTTCGCACCCATGGCGAGGTGGCGGTCGTACAGCGCAGTGCGGTTGCCCATGGCGGCGTGCTCATCCTTCGCGTCGATGGCGGACGGTACCGGCGGCAGGCGGTTGCCGGAAAAAACCAAGGGGCGGCGGAATGACCGTGATGGTCATCCGCCGCCCCTCTGTCCGCAAACCTGAGAGATTGGGAGTCGCGGCAGGTTGCGCTTGCACCGCAGCATGCCGAACTTCCTGCCCCTTCGGTGGATCAGCCGCGCTGATCGCTCTCCAGAGTCGACACACTGCCGCGGTCCTTTTGCCTGAGCGATTCCGGGCGGGTTGCGCCTTCGGCGTCGTGTGCTACGGGCGATCCTGCCAGACCCAACGGCACGCGATCTCTTCCACGGAGCTGCGGTCGAGCCGCCACTATAAACGATAAGCCGGAAAGACTCCAAGAACGGCGGGCGCGCGCAGCGACTTCGCGGCGCGACCCATCACCCGGCGCAGCAGGTGCAATGGCGCCGCTGCCTTGGCCTTATCCAAGCCCGCGCGCGAGATCCGGGAGGTCGCCGGTAAGGCCCATGGCGCGGCGCATGATCGCGTTCTTGATCGGGGGCGCGCGATCGGTGAGACCCAGACCGAAGTTGCGGATCCAGGGCACCGGCTGCCAGCGGATGCCGAACAGGCGCTTGAAGCCGTCCATCACTGCCATCATCGAGACGTTGTCGGTCTTGCGCCAGCGCTCGTAGCGGCGCAGCGTCTTCAAGCCGCCGATGTCGCGTCCGGCCCGCGCGGCGACCTGGAGCACTTGGGCGAGTGCGGCGGCGTCCAGCAGACCCAGGTTCACACCCTGCCCCGCGAGCGGGTGGATCGTGTGGGCGGCATCTCCGCAGAGCGCCACGCGTTCCAGGACATACTGTCGGGCGTGCAGCATGCGCAACGGAAAGGCCGCGCGCGGCGAGGTCTGCAGCATGCGGCCGAGGGCTCCACCACTCGCCTCCTCCAGCTCGGCGAGAAAGGCCTCCTCCGGTGCTTCGAGCAGGGCGTCGGCGCGGCGCGGCGTGGTCGACCAGACGATGGAGCAGCGACCGTCGAACAGCGGCAGGAATGCCAGCGGGCCATGCGCCAGGAAACGCTGCCATGCGGTGTCGGCGTGCGGGTGCTCGGTGCGCACCGTCGCCACCACGGCGCGCTGATCGTAGGACCAGCCGCGCGTGCGGATGCCCGCCAGTCCGCGCAGCGGGGAATCGCCGCCATCGGCACCGACCACCAGACGCGTGCGCAGCATCCTTCCGTCCTCCAGCGCAACCTGCGCGCCGTGCTGGTCCGTGATCAGTCCCATCGGCACCGCCGGGGCGATGACCTGCACCTGCGGCAGGCTGTGCAGGCGCGTCCACAGCGCGGCGAGGATCACCCGATTCTCCACGATGTGGCCGAGAGCGGCGGCACCGATGTCGGCGCAGTCGAAGCCTATGCTGCCGCTGCCCTGCGCATCCCACACCTGCATGCGGCGAAACGGGGCGAGGCGCTGCACCGGCATGTGATCCCACACATGCAGCGCCTGCAGAATACGCTGGGAGGCGATCGTCAGCGCCGAGACCCGCAGGTCGATGTCCTCGGTGACCGGTGCCGGCCCCGGCGGGCGCGCTTCGAGCAGGGCGATGCGCAATGGCGTCTCGCCCAGCGCGCACGCGAGTGCCGAGCCGACCATGCCGCCGCCAACGATGACGATGTCGAACGGCCCCTGTCCTTCCTGCGGTGCAACGTTCTCCATGGCGCGCTCAGGACAACGGCACGCCGCGTGCCAAACGCGACAGCCGTCCGGAGAGCCCCATGGTGCGGTGGGTCAGGGCGTGCTTGAGCGGCGGAAGCACATCCACCGCAAGCAGACCCAGACTGCGCGCCCAGGCCAGCGGTGCGAGCGGACTCGCGAACAGTCGCGCCAGCGTGTCGGTAAAGGCGATCACCCGGCGTTGATCGTCGCGGCGCCATTGCGCGTAGCGTCGCAGTGCCGTGGGCGCACCGGGATCCGCGCCTTGCATCACGGCCTCGCACACGACGTCGGCGAGCGCGGCAGCATCGCGCAACCCCAGATTGAAGCCCTGCCCTGCCACCGGGTGTAGCGTGTGCGCGGCGTTGCCGATCAGCGCAAGCCGCGGGCGCACCGACTCGTGGGCGCGCACCAGCGCAAGCGGATAGGCATGGCGGGCGCCCACGCGCTGAAAAATACCCAGCCGGTAACCGAAGCGCGCCTGCAGCCGGTGCAGGAATGCAGCATCGTCCAGCGCCATCACCTCTTCGACCTGCGCGTCGCGCAAGGTCCACACCAGCGCGCAACGCTCGTCGTCGAGCGGAAGCAGCGCCAGCGGGCCGCTGTCGGTGAAGCGCTCGTAGGCGACATACCGGTGATGGTGCCGGGGCGTCAGGTTGGCGATCACCGCCGTCTGTCCGTAGCGCCACTCCGTAACAGGAATGTTGAGCTGCTCACGCACCGACGACCGGGTGCCGTCGGCGGCGACCAGCAGCGCGCAGCCAAGCACGCGCCGCTCGCCCTGCGCCAGCACGGTGACCTGGGCGGCGTCCTCCTGCATCAGCACGCACTCCACGGTTGCCGGACACTGCAGTTCGACGTTGGGGAAGTCGCCCAGCCGTTGCACCAGAGCCTGGCTCAGCAGCCGTGCCGCGGCAACGTAACCCAGCGCGGGAACGCCTTCGTCGAGAGCCGCGAGCCGCGTGACACCGAAATGGCCGCGGTCGGAAATGTGAATGCTCCGGATCGGCGTCACGCGCTCGGCGAGCAGATGCCATAGCCCGATGGCCTGGAAAATCCGGCTCGTGCCGTAGGCCAATGCGATCGAGCGCTCGTCGTAGCTGGGCTGATCCGCGACGCTCAGCGGCTGAGCGTCGATCACACCAACTCGCAGCGACTGGCTCCCGAGCGCGCACGCGAGGCTTGCACCGACCAGGCCGTTGCCGACGATCAGGACGTCATAGAAGGCATCCGCCATTGCTCCCCCTCAGCCCGCCTGCATCAGCGCCTCGATGGCATCGACTTCCTTCGGCACCGCGGCGGTCATCACTTCACAGCCGTCCGCCGTGACCAGCACGTCGTCCTCGATGCGGATGCCGATGCCCCACCACTTCCTTGCCACGCCTCTGGTCCCGGGCGCGATGTAGATGCCGGGCTCGACCGTCAGCACCATACCGGGCTCCAGCACCCGCCACTGTCCGCCCACTTTGTAGTCGCCGACGTCATGCACGTCCATGCCCAGCCAGTGTCCGGTGCGATGCATATAGAAGCGTCGGTAGCTCTCGTCCTGGATCAGCTTGCGCACCCGGCCCTTCAGCAGGCCGAGCGCCACCATGCCTTCGGTGAGCGCGCGCACCGCGGCGTCGTGCGGGTCGTTCCAGTGATTGCCGGGGCGCACCTTGGCGATGGCGGCACGCTGCGCGGCGAGCACCACTTCATAGACGGCACGCTGCGCGGGGCTGAAGCGTCCGTTCACGGGGAAGGTGCGGGTGATGTCGGCCGCGTAGCACTCGTACTCTGCGCCGGCGTCGATCAGCAGCAAATCCCCGTCGCGCAGCTCGGCGCTGTTTTCCGTGTAGTGCAGAATGCAGCCGTTGGCTCCGCCGCCGACGATGGGCTCGTAGGCCGGCACCGCGCCGTGGCGACGAAACTCGTACAGCAGCTCCGCCTCGACCTGGTATTCCATGGCACCGGGGCGGCAGATCTGCATCGCGCGCTGGTGCGCAGTCGCGGAAATCCTCATGGCGGTGCGCATCGCTCCCTGCTCGGCGCGGCTCTTGTAGAGACGCATGTCGTGCAGCAGGTGCTCCAGCGAAACGAACTCGCCCGGCGGACGACTTCCCGTGCGGACCTGACTGCGAATGCGGTTGACCCATTCCATCATGCGCCGGTCGAAATCCGGGCTGCAGCCCATGGTGTAGTAGACCCGCTCCTTGTTTTCCAGCAGCCCGGGAAGGATGTCGTCGATGTCTCCGATGGGAAACGAGTCGTCGGCGCCGTAGTGCTCGCGCGCACCGTCCTGTCCGGCGCGACGCCCGTTCCAGGTCTCCATCTGCGGATCGCGCTCGCGGCAGAAAAGTACGTACTCGCCCTCCTTGCGTCCGGGCATCAGGACCAGCACCGCCTCGGGCTCCGGAAAGCCGGTCAGATACTGGAAGTCGCTGTCCTGGCGAAACGGATATTCCGCGTCGCGGTTGCGGATGCGCTGCGCAGCAGCGGGCAGGATCGCCATCGATCCGTCGCCCATCATGCGCATGAGCTGTTTGCGACGCCTGGCGAACTCTCTGGGATTCATAGCGGAGCAAACGGTCCGAAGGGTGGTTGCCACCGGCCTCGGCAGCAGCAATATTTCTATACTAACACTCGCCGCGGGCATGCAGAAACTTGCGCGCCCGGGCGTTGTTGACCATGCATCCCGCCGGCTCTATAGTGATGTCATGTCGGAAGAAAAGCCTGTGCATAGAGAGGAGCTCGATCTTCAGAAGCTCGAGACGCGGATCGACGAGTTGATTCGAACCTGCGAGCGTCTGAAGAACGAAAACCGCTCTTTGCGCGTCAACCAGGAATCGCTGGTGGCGGAACGCGCGAGCCTGATCGAGAAGACCGAGCTGGCGCGCGCCCGGGTCGAGGCAATGATCCTGCGCCTGAAGTCTCTGGAGCACAACGCGTGACGGTCGAGACGCGTGCCGTGGTGGTACACATACTCGACAAGGAATACCGGGTGGCGTGCCCCGAGGCCGACCGCGACGCCCTGCTGACTTCCGTGCAGCTCCTGAATCGCAAGATGAAGGAGATCCGCGACGGCGGACGGGTGGTCGGTACCGAGCGCATTGCGGTCATGGCCGCCCTGAACATGGCCAACGAGCTGCTGGAGGACTCTCGCTCCCGCAACAGTTTCATGGATTCGGTGAGCAGCAGGATACGCGTGCTGCAGGAGAAGGTTGAAAGTGCCCTGGTCCAGGGCAGTCCCGCGGAATCGTAGCGCTAGAAAAGGCATCCCCTGCGGTGTTCGTTAGCCGGCTGGGTATTTTCTTGAGCCTAAATGCATACCCCGGGGGCGAATCGTGTTGACGTTGTTGTGCATGTCCGCCGCGTGCGGAAAGCCTGATACGTCATCCTCGTCCCCACCTGAACCATTGGTTCAAGGGCGAAGGCCGCGACGGCACGTGCGGAGGATGCCTTCTCTAGCTCCCCGTTTCGCAGCTCTGCACCCGGCGCAGAGCGCCGGCGCCAGCGGTTTCCGATGAGTCCCCGCGGCGAGCTGCGCACCCGCATACGGGCTGCTCGCAACGCCCTGCCGGCACCGACCCGCTCCCGAAATGCCCGGCATCTCGCCCACCGCCTGTCGCGCACGCGGGCGTTCCGCGCCGCCCGTCGTATCGCAGGATATCTGCCGGCGGACGGCGAGATCGATCCCGCACCGCTGCTCGCGCTCGCGTTGCAGCTGCGCAAGCGGGTCTACCTCCCGGTGCTCGCACCATGCGCCGAGAACCGCTTGTGGTTCTGCGTCTGGCGCAGCGGCGAGGCACTCACGCCGAATCGTTACGGCATACTCGAACCGGTGCATCGCGAGCTCGTGCCCGCCTGCGCCCTCGACCTGGTGCTGGCGCCGCTGGTCGCCTTCGACCCGCAGGGTAACCGGCTGGGCATGGGCGGGGGCTATTACGATCGGAGCTTCGCCTTTCTGCTGCACCGCCGCCACTGGCACAAGCCACGGCTGATCGGCATCGCGCACGAGCTACAGAAGGTCCCGGTGCTTCCGAGCGAGCCCTGGGATGTCCCGCTGCACGCCATCGCCACCGAAGACGCGCTGTACCTGCCGCGAAGGACCGTTACGCATGAGCTACTGGCTGATGAAGTCCGAACCCGAAGTGTTCGGAATCGATGACCTGGAGCGCCGCCCGAATCAGACCGAGCCCTGGGACGGCGTACGAAACTACCAGGCCCGCAACATGATCCGCGACGCCATGCGCGTGGGCGATCAGGCGTTCTTCTATCACTCCAACTGCGCGCAGCCCGGCATCGTCGGCATCGTGGAGATCGCCAGTGCCGCGTACCCGGACCGCACGGCCTTCGACAAGCGCAGCGAGTACTACGACCCCAAGAGCGATCCCCAACGACCGCGCTGGTTCTCGGTCGACGTGCGCTTCAAGAGCAGACTCAAACGCTGCATCAGCCTTGCCGAGCTCAAGTCCCATGGCGATGCGCTCGGCAATCTGGCGCTGCTGCGCCGTGGCAATCGACTCTCGATACTGCCCGTCACCCGAGAGCAGTGGCGATACATGCTGCGTATGCAGTAGTCGCGTGCGAATGCTTGCACGCACGGATAATGAAGGTTTGCCATGCACTGCCGATATGCCCACGCCGTCGGACGCAATGCATAATCGATGAACGAGACTCGACGGTAGTGTGATGTCGTGTGAGCACTGCATGCGAAACGAAATGCGCATCCGCGAGCATCGACAGCATGCACGCAGTCACAGGTGATGAAGGCAAAATCACTAGCATTTTGAAAACAGTTGTATATACTCAGCCCGGGCACATAAACCAATCTTGGAGGTGAATGATGGCCACGAAGAAGAAAGCCACAGCCAAAAAGAAGGCAGCTACAAAGAAGGCAGCAGCACCGAAAAAGAAAGTCGCGGCGAAGAAGAAAGCAGCACCGAAGAAGAAGGCCGCTCCCAAGAAGTCCACCACCAAGAAGAAGACGGTAAAGAAGAAGAAGTAGCGCGACATCAAAGCAGCACCGGAGCGGCAGCCGAGGCTGCTTTGGAAAACGAAAGGCCCGCAGATGCGGGCCTTTCGTTTATTCGGAGCTCGCCCGTGCGGGCGTCGCGACAAGCGCAGGCCCTCAGCGCATAGATATGCCCCCGACATGCTCAGCCGAGAAACATGGTGTAGGCGGGATTGTCGGTCTCTTCCCAGTACGGATAGCCGAGACTGTCCAGGAACGCCTGGAAACGGGCGTGATCGCCGGGCGGGACCTGGATGCCGACCAGCACGCGGCCGTAGGCGGCACCGTGGTTCCGATAATGAAACAGGCTGATGTTCCAGCGATCGCCCATGCGGGTGAGGAAGCGCAGCAACGCCCCCGGACGTTCCGGGAACTCGAAGCGATAAAGGATCTCGTGGTCGGCGCCCTGCGCGTGGCCGCCCACCAGATGGCGGATGTGCAGCTTCGCCATCTCGTTTTCGGTCATGTCCACCACCGCATAGCCTTTGGCGCCCAGGCTCTCGATGAGGGCGTCGCGCTCCGCACGACCTTCACGCAGCTCCACGCCGGCAAATACGCGCGCCACGTCGTGGCGCGCGTAGCGGTAGTTGAATTCGGTGATGCTGCGGTGGCCGATCGCCTGGCAGAACTGGTGGAAGCTGCCCGGGCGCTCGGGAATCTCCACTGCCAGCAGCGCTTCGCGCTGCTCGCCGAGCTCGGCACGCTCCGACACGTGGCGCAGGCGGTCGAAGTTGATGTTGGCACCGCTGTCGATGGCGACCATGGCCACCTCGCGCACGCCGGTGCGCTGCACGTAGCGCTTGAGACCCGCCACCGCCAGTGCTCCCGCCGGCTCGCACACGGAACGCGTGTCGTCGAAGATGTCCTTCATCGCGGCGCAGATCTCATCGGTGCTCACCAGCAACACCTCGTTGACCAGGGTACGGGCGATGCGAAACGGCTCCTGCCCGACCTGCCGTACCGCCACCCCGTCGGCGAAGATCCCCACCTGATCGAGCATCACGCGCTCATCGCGCTGCAAGGCGAGAAACAGCGAGGGGGCGTCGTCCGGCTCCACGCCGATGATGCGCACATCAGGGCGCAGGTATTTGCAGTAGGCGGCGACGCCCGCGATCAGTCCCCCACCACCGACCGGCACGAAGATGGCGTGCAGTTCATCCGGATGCTGGCGCAGGATTTCCATGGCGATCGTGCCCTGCCCGGCGATTACGTCGGGATCGTCGTAGGGATGGATGAAAGTCATGTCGCGTTCCTGCGCGACCTGGCGGGCATGATGATGGGCGTCGTCGTAGGTGTCGCCCTGCAGCACGGTCCTGGCGCCGTAGCTGCGGACCGCCGCGACCTTGATGTCGGGCGTGGTACGTGGCATCACGATCAGCGCCTTGATGGCGAGTCGCTGCGCCGCCAGCGCCACGCCCTGCGCATGGTTGCCGGCGGAGGCGGCGATCACCCCTTTGGCGCGTGCGCTCCGGGGCAGTCGATAGATCTTGTTGTAGGCGCCGCGAAGCTTGAAAGAGAACACCGGCTGCAGATCTTCGCGCTTCAGCAGCACGCGATTCTGCAGCCGCTGGGAAAGTCCCGGTGCGAGCTCGAGGGGGGTTTCGCGCGCCACGTCGTAGACTCGCGCGGTGAGTATCTTTTCGATGTAACGTTCAGGCATGGGGATACGTTATCTTTTCTTCAGGCGTCGGGATACGTTAGCAGCAAGCCCGGGGATTGCCTAGGAGGCCGGGCGGCACGCGGCTCGGGTTGGCCGCCATGTCTGGCGGGCGGTATCATGGCGCCAAACTTCATGAGGAGCCCTGACGATGTCCAAGGAAGAAATGAAGCAGCGTGCGGCCAAGGCTGCCCTCGAGTATGTCCAAGGCGAGTCGATCATCGGCGTCGGAACCGGGTCCACGGCCAACTTCTTCATCGACGCGCTCACCGCAATCAAGCACAGGATCGATGGCGCGGTGGCGAGCTCGGTGGCTACAGCCGATCGCCTGAGGAAGGCCGGTATTCCGGTGCTCGAGCTCAATGCCGTCGGGGACCTCGGCGTCTATGTCGACGGTGCCGACGAGGCGACCCGTCACCTGCAGCTGATCAAGGGAGGAGGCGGTGCGCTGACGCGGGAGAAGATCGTCGCCGGGGCAAGCCGGCGTTTCGTGTGCATCGCCGACGAATCCAAGCTGGTCGATGTGCTCGGCGCGTTTCCCCTGCCGATCGAAGTGATCCCCATGGCACGCAGCTACATTGCCCGCCAGCTGGTGAAACACGGCGGCACGCCGGTGCTGCGTGAAGGCTTCGTCACCGACAACGGCAACGTCATCCTGGATGTGCACAACCTGAAGATTCTCGAGCCGGCAAAGCTCGAGGTCGAGCTCAACAACCTGCCGGGCGTGGTCACCAATGGCCTGTTCGCCCTGCGTCCTGCCGACGTTCTGCTGCTGGGCGGCGCCGACAGCGTGCGCGCCATCACCTGACATCGATCACCGTCGCCAAGCGCATGCGCCGCGCGCCGGTCAATCGCAGGCACCGCCCGGCCACCACGACGCCGGCAATCGCGCGGCGGTACCGCCCTGCGATTGTTGCGACCAATCACCTGTGGGAGCGCCGCTCCCGGCGGCGCGATCGCGCCCCGCAGGGCCGCACGTTTCGCTCAATGTCTCTGCAGGACCGGAGCACCGCGGCGCTGACGCGCCGCAGGATCGCGGTGCACAGCCCCGCTCCCACAGGCGGGACGCTGCGAGCGGCAGGTCGAATGGCAGGCGTGGGTCGCGTGCCCGGCGGGGGCACGCAACGAAACGGTCAGCGGCGGAACAGCCAGAGCAGCAGGGTGAGTACCAGGCTGACCACAATCGAAGTGGTGATGGGAAAATAGAAGCGGAAATTCCTGCGCTCGATCACCACGTCCCCCGGCAAACGGCCGAGGCCGAGCTGATGCAGCCAGGGCCAGAGCAGCCCGATGGCGACGAGGATGATGCCGATGATGATCAGTGCTCGTGCCACGCGCTCTTTCCTCCGCCCGGCCTGCTCCCGGAAAGTCGCGACACCCGGACCCGTATCCACGGACGTCGCGCTCCTGCGGCGCAAGCACGGAGCCCAGGCTACAACAGCACCCGCTCGATACCGCCCTGGCGGGCGAGGTCGATGAAGCGCCGCTGCCAGCCCTCGCCCAGGCGCCTGCGCGCCAGCTCCACGACGATGTAGTCGGTTTCGAGCCCGGTGTCGTCGGCGTAGCGCGACAGCCCCTGGACGCACGCCGGGCAGGAAGTCACCAGCTTCACCTCCCCCTCGGTGCGGCGCGCACCGGTGAGTTGCTCGATGCCGTTCTGCAGCTCCTCGCGCTTGCGGTAGCGCAGCTGCATGGCGATGTCGGGGCGCGATAGGGCGAGCGTCCCCGCCTCGCCGCAGCAGCGCTCCGACAGCAGCACCGGCTGACCCAGCAGCGCGCTCGCCACGCTCACCGGCGCATGGGTCTTCATGGGCGTGTGGCAGGGATCGTGGTAAAGATAGCGCTGCGACCCCGGCGGGCTTTCCAGCCGCACGCCGCGCTCCATCAGGTATTCATGGATGTCCAGCAGCCGACAGCCGGGGAAGATCTGCTGAAACTCGTACTTGAGAAGCTGGTCGATGCAGGTCCCACAGGACACGATGACGTTCCTGATTTCCAGATAGCGCAGCGTGGTGGCCACGCGGTGGAACAGCACCCGGTTGTCGGTGGAGATCTTCTGCGCCTTTGCCGCATCGCCCCCGGCGCTTTGCGGAAAACCGCAACACAGGTACCCGGGTGGCAGGACCGTCTGTGCGCCCACTTCGAACAGCATCGCCAGCGTCGCCAATCCCACTTCGCTGAACAGGCGCTCGGAGCCGCAGCCGGGAAAATAGAACACCGCCTCCGCTTCATCCCCGTTGCGGGCGGGATTGCGCAGCACCGGGATGGTCCGGGTGTCCTCGATGCCCAGCATGGCGCGCATGGTACGCGCGGGCAGGCCCCCGGGCATGGGATTGCGAATGAAATGCACGACCTGCGCGGGCACCGGCGTGCGCCCTGTGGTGTTGGCGGGTGCACGCTGCGCGGCGCCGCGCAGCAGCGGCCGCGCCACACGGTAGCCCAGGCGCTGTCCGGCATAGCCCCACTGGATGAGAACCTTGCGCATGAGCTTGATGGTGGTCGGGTCGGTGATGTTGAGAAACGCCATGGACAGCCAGGTGCCGGGATTGGTGCGCTTGCGGCCGCGCCGCTTGAGGATGCTGCGCATGCGCACCGACACCTCGCCGAAGTCGATGTCGACGGGGCACGGGTTCAGGCACTTGTGGCACACGGTGCAGTGATCGCCGATGTCGTTCATTTCCTCGAAGTGACGCACCGAGATGCCGCGTCGGGTCTGCTCCTCGTACAGGAACGCCTCGATCACCAGACCGGTGGCGAGAATCTTGTTGCGCGGTGAATAGAGCAGGTTGGCGCGCGGGATATGGGTGTTGCACACCGGTTTGCACTTGCCGCAGCGCAGGCAATGACGGATATCGTCGTTGAGCGCCCCGAGCTCGCTGTCCTCCAGGATCAGCGCTTCCTGCTGCACCAGGCGCAGCGACGGCGTGTAGGCGTTGTCCAGCCCCGAGCCCGGCAGCAGCTTGCCGCGGTTGAAGTGCCCCTGTGGATCGACCTTCTCCTTGTAGGCGGCGAAGCGCTCGATAACCTGCGGATCGAGATAGCGCAGCTTGGTGATGCCGATGCCGTGCTCGCCGGAGATCACTCCGCCAAGCGCCGTCGCCAGGGCCATCACCCGATCGACAATGCGATCGGCCTCCTGCAGCATCCGGTAGTCGTTCGAGTTCACCGGGATGTTGGTGTGCACGTTGCCGTCGCCGGCATGCATGTGGGTGGCGACGAACAGCCGGCTGGATCGGATCGCGGCGTGTATTTCATCCAGGCGCCTGCGCACGGGCTCCAGCGCCTGGCCCGCGAAGATCTCCTTCAGCGGGCGCTCCACTTCCTGGCGATAGGAGATGCGCAGCACCCGCCGCTGCAGCAGGCGCAATGGCGTGTCGTCGGGCCGCAGATCGGCTGCGGTTTGAAGGCCGAGCACCTCGCGGTGCGGTTCGATCGGCTCGTCGAGCTGCGCCAGCAGCGTGGCCCAGCGAGCGCCGACCGATTCGAGATGCGCACGTGCCGCCTGTTGCTTGGCTGCTACGATCGCTTCATTCTCGGCACTTGCCTCGTAGTCGGGTGTCTGCCGCAGCTCGACCAGATCGCCCTGCAGATAGTCCATCACGGCAGCGACGATGCGCAGCTTGTTGCCCATGGACTGCTCGATGTTGATCCGTTCGATGCCCTGGCTGTACTCGCCGAGACGCTCCAGTGGAATCACCACGTCTTCGTTGATCTTGAAGGCGTTGGTGTGGGCGGCGATGGCGGCGGTGCGGGCGCGGTCCTGCCAGAAGCGGCGCCGGGCCTCGGGACTCACGGCGATGAATCCCTCCGCGCCGCGTGCATTCGCCAGGCGCACCACCTGGGAAGAGGCATCGGCTACCGCGTCTTCGTCGTCCCCGCAAATGTCGGCGAGGAGCACCATCTTGGGACGCTCGCGCCGCGGCGCTTTGGTGCCGTAGCCCAGCGCACGCACGTAGCGCTCGTCGAGGTGCTCGAGACCGGAAAGCTGCACGCCCTCGCGCTGCTCCAGGTAGCGCTTGATCTCCACGATGGCCGGTACGGCACGGTCGAGGTCGGCTCCGAAGAACTCCAGGCATACCGTGCGCGTGTGTCGTGGCTCGGGGTGCAGGATGAACACGCCCGAGGTGATCAGGCCGTCACAACCCTCCTTCTGTACGCCGGGAATTCCTGCCAGGAACTTGTCGGTCACGTCCTTGCCGAGCCCAGGCTTGCGCAGTTCGGAACCGGGCACGCGCAGCCACTCGGGCGCGGCGCGCGGTGTGCGGCCGTCCGCCTCGTAGCGCGTGATGCGAAACTCGACTTGCGCCTGCTCGTGGATCCTGCCGAGGTTGTGCGCCACGCGCTCGACCTCGAGCCAGCTTCCGTCGGGCGTCACCATGCGCCAGGACACCAGGTTGTCCAGCGCCGTGCCCCACAGCACCGCCTTCTTGCCGCCGGCGTTCATGGAGATGTTGCCGCCGATGGTGGACGCGTCCTGGGAAGTGGGGTCGACGGCAAACACATAGCCCTGCGCGGCCGCGAGCTCCGAAACCCGGCGCGTCACCACGCCGGCCTCGGCCCGCACCGTCGGCACCGGCTGACCCACGCCCTCCAGCATGCGCAGTTCCACCTTGCCCAGGCGTTCGAGCTTCTCGGTATTGATCACCGCGGTTTCGGCGTAAAGCGGAACCGCGCCCCCGGTGTAGCCGGTGCCGCCGCCGCGGGGAATGATGGTCAGGCCGAGCTCGATGCAGGCGCGCACCACCGGCGCGATCTCGGCTTCGGTGTCCGGACAGACCACCACGAAGGGATACTCGACGCGCCAGTCGGTGGCATCCGTGACGTGCGACACCCGCGCCAGTCCGCTGAAGTCGATGTTGTCGCGGCGGGTGACACGGCTGAGATGCTGCAGGGCCTTGCGCCGCAGCAGTGCCTGTTCCGCGAGCCACGATCGGAATTCGGTCACCGCGCGCCGCGCCGCCTCGACCAGCCGTGGCACCAGCGGATTGTCCGCCGCACGGGCGATGATCTGCTCGATGCGCTGGTCCATGCTCTGCACCAGGGAGCCCAGGCGTTTGGGATTCTCGATCAAATCGTCCTGCAGGTAGGGATTGCGCCGGACGACCCACAGGTCGCCAAGCAGCTCCAGCAGCAGGCGAGCCGAGCGTCCGGTGCGACGCGCGCCGCGCAGCTCGTTCAGCACCTCCCACATCTCGGCGCCGAGCAACCGGAGCACGATTTCGCGGTCGGAGAACGACGTGTAGTTGTAGGGAATCTCGCGTATGGCGACGCCGGACGGCGCGGGGGGCGCCGCGGCGGCAGGCGTTTCAGGTAGCGGTGAGCTCACGATGGGGATTTCACGCAGAGGCAAGCAAGCAAGGCGGATCCGGTTCAGGCGGGCATCCTGCGACAGGCCCATGCGCGCCTGAACCGACGTTCGACACCTGCGGCGCGCGGACGTTGCACGCGCCCTGCGCGACAACGACGCCCGGTGCCGGATTCGGCGATTTCCGGTCAGGAGACCGATATCGCCGCATAGTCTAGCACCGGACTCCTCCCCGCGGCAGGCTGGCTGACGGGCATCGGAAACTGTCTTTTCCGATTCGTCAGAAACTCCTTGAGTGCCACCGCCGCAGGCCACTCAGCCGCCGCCCGGTGAGATTGGAGAGCCCAACTTGGCTAATGCAGACGCCAGATCCGCACCCCGCCTTCATCGCTGGTGCTGGCCAGCCAGCGGCCATCGGGAGAAAACCGCACCTCGGTTCCGCAGAGCGGGTGGCGCCCGAAATACTCCACCGCTTCACCGCTGCGCGGGTCGAGCAGATACACCGAGCTGTCGGTGATCCTGGAGACGCTCGCGAGATAACTCTCGTCTGGAGCCGGATCGAGCCTTGTGATCAGTCCGTGATGAGGCGTCGACAAAGTCGCGAGCCTGCCGTCCGCGACTTCCCAGACAAACAGTTGCATCCAGCCGGCCCCCACCAGTTGCCCGCCGCCCTTCCCGAACGCCAGCGTGTGAGTTGCCGCCGGCGGCACGGCCAGTGCGCGCGGTTCGCTACCGGATGCGGACAGCAGGACGGTCCGATCGCCCGCGCTCGAGGCGAGCAGGTGAAGTTGTTGCGACCAGGCCAGAGCGGTCACGGGGGCCCGGTGGAGTCGGTGGGTTTGCAGGGGCATGAGGTCCGCACCGGACCAGAACCGCACCGTGCCGTCCTGATGCCCGGTGACCAGCGTGCCGTCCGGCAGTGCCAGCAATGCCGTAATGGGAGCCGAAGTCGCGCGACGCTGCAGCACGGCGCCGTCGCGACGCCATCGCACCAGGTCGCCGTCACCACCCGAGGTGACGAGGGCGGTGCCAAGGAACACCAGCCCGGTGATCGCGCCGGTATGGGCCTGCCAGCCACCTGCCCGCTCGAACCCGGGCACACGCCAGAGCGCCACGCGCCCGGCCCTGCCGCCGCGCGCCAGCAACTCTCCCCGGTCAGCGAATGCCAGCACGCTGCCCGCATCGGTAAACCCTTCGATGATCTGCACCGGAAGATGCACCGGCATGCGGGCGGCACAGGCGCACAGCGACAACGTCAGCGCTGCTATCGAGCTCAAACTGCGGGACGCGCTATGCGGGTGCATGGAACGGCCGGAAGATATCTGACAGACCTTGCGGTTCATGGTACGCACCGTCCCGACCACCCGGCAAGAACGCATGGCGACGGCGCCGCACCGTTGCCTGCGAATTGCACCGGCGGGACCATGATCCTCCGGAGGTGTAGCTTGCCCTCGCCGTTCTGAATGCCGGCACCGTGGGTGCGGGGCCTTGCACCGCAATCCTGCGGCGCGCAGCGCCGCCGTGCTTCCGGGCCTGCAGAGCATCAAGCGAAGTGCGCGGCCCTGCGGGCCGCACATCGCGCCGCCGGGAGCGGCGCTCCCACAAGTCTTGTTCGACCTGCCGCGCACGGCGCACCGCCGGTGGGAGCGGGGCTTTGCACCGCGATCCTGCGGCGCGCAGCGCCGCCGTGCTCCGGCCCTGCAGATGACATTGAGCAAAGCGGCCCTGCAGAGACATTGCGGGTCGCATCAGAGCCGGTCCGTGTGCGTTGGGACGCTTCCCCACGGCGCAGCCGCTTCCCGAGTAATCGGGGATCGGTGCGGCACGCCGCAAGCAAGCATCACGATAATGCCGTTGCACGCAGCACCACCGGCAGGGTGCGCCGTGCACGCGGACCTTTCGTTTGCCTTGAGCCCGACGCAGCACGGTGCGCGGGTATGGATCGATTGTCCGCGTGCGGGAGCCGCACCCTACGCGCGAAACCGTTTCGGAACAACCGGATCGGAAGCCAAGCAGCCATAGGGACGTTGCGTGAAGCGCCCTGCATGCGACCCCTCGCCTCATGAAGACACTAGCAAGGGAGCCGCGCGCAAAAAACACGGGGCCCGAAGGCCCCGTAGTGACTGCACATTACTTTGTGCGTTATTAGAAGTCGGATCAGAACAGGTGACGCATACCCACGCTCACCACGTCGCAGCTCGAGAAGGCACCGCAAGTGCCGTTCGCAGCCGGGACGCTCGCCGCGCTCATGTCCTTCGAGCCGTAGGCCAGCCAGGTGTCGGTACGCTTGCCGAGGCGATAGTCCAACGCCACCGACCAGGCATCCTGACCGTCGTCGCCCGCCGCGTTGGAGTCGTCACGCTCGCCGTAGCTGCCGTAGAGCAGCGCATTGCCGAACCCGTAGGTCGCAAACGCATACCACTGGTCGGCACCCTTGACGGCGTTGGCGTTGGTGCCCAGCGATGCACCGCCCAGACCCTCGGCGCGCGAGATCATGCCGTCGTCGATCTCGTACATGCCACCGACGCTCACGCCCAGCGGCTCGTAGGTGTACTTGGCCGCAAACGAATAGGCCTGATCCTTGCCGCCCGCGTCGTTGGTGATGTAGTCGAACGCCGCGAAGATCGGACCGTTCCCGTAATGCAGACCCAGGCTGTACGGATTGTTGTCGTTCACGCCCGCCGCGTTGGTCTGATTGTTGAGCTGATTCAGACTGTAGGTGGCAATGAAGTTGGCACCCATGAAGTCCGGCGAATCGTACCGCACGACATTGGTGGCACGACCCTCACCCTGGTCACCCTTGCCCGAGTGCAGCGCCGACATCTGGTTCAGAAAACCGCGTGCCTCGATCGGGGTCTCATAGAACGGATCGAGTGCGCTCGCCGTCGACTTGTAGGCCGTCGAGGTGGTACCGAACAGCACCTGACCCCACTCGCTCTTCAGGCCCAGATACTGGTCACGACCCGCAAAGGTGTCGCTCTCGGTTGGATCCACATCCCATTCGAGTTTCCACACCGCCTGCAGGCCACCCATCCCCAGGTCTTCACTACCCTTCACGCCAATCTTGGAGGACGTGGTCTCCATCGTGGTGCCATCGGCACCCCCGTCGACGTCCGTGTTGCGAACGTCTACATCAATTGCACCGTACAGTGTGGTCTCGGCCTGTGCGATGGCCATCGACCCAGCAAGTACGGTTCCCACTGCAGCTGCCAAAAGCTTCTTGTTCATTTCGTTAGCTCCGTAACGTTGTAACGTTCTTATCACGGGCGCTACTCTAGTACGACTTTTGGCAAATTGCAACACTTTTTCCATAAAAACGACAGATCGCATTTCCGTTGCAAAAACCCCAACGCGCCGGTTCGCCTCGGGGGATTGCACCATCGCACGTCACTGGCGGGGTGCGTCCCCAGCAGGTGGACCGGATGAGAACGGACACGGAGCGAAGTGTGCGGCCCTGCGGGCCGCACATCGCGCCGCCGGGAGCGGCGCTCCCACAAGTCTTGTTCGACCTGCCGCGCACGGCGCACCGCCGGTGGGAGCGGGGCTTTGCACCGCGATCCTGCGGCGCGCAGCGCCGCCGTGCTCCGGCCCTGCAGATGACATTGAGCAAAGCGGCCCTGCAGAGACATTGCGGGTCGCATCAGAGCCGGTCCGTGTGCGTTGGGACGCTTCCCCACGGCGCAGCCGCTTCCCGAGTAATCGGGGATCGGTGCGGCACGCCGCAAGCAAGCATCACGATAATGCCGTTGCACGCAGCACCACCGGCAGGGTGCGCCGTGCACGCGGACCTTTCGTTTGCCTTGAGCCCGACGCAGCACGGTGCGCGGGTATGGATCGATTGTCCGCGTGCGGGAGCCGCACCCTACGCGCGAAACCGTTTCGGAACAACCGGATCGGAAGCCAAGCAGCCATAGGGACGTTGCGTGAAGCGCCCTGCATGCGACCCCTCGCCTCATGAAGACACTAGCAAGGGAGCCGCGCGCAAAAAACACGGGGCCCGAAGGCCCCGTAGTGACTGCACATTACTTTGTGCGTTATTAGAAGTCGGATCAGAACAGGTGACGCATACCCACGCTCACCACGTCGCAGCTCGAGAAGGCACCGCAAGTGCCGTTCGCAGCCGGGACGCTCGCCGCGCTCATGTCCTTCGAGCCGTAGGCCAGCCAGGTGTCGGTACGCTTGCCGAGGCGATAGTCCAACGCCACCGACCAGGCATCCTGACCGTCGTCGCCCGCCGCGTTGGAGTCGTCACGCTCGCCGTAGCTGCCGTAGAGCAGCGCATTGCCGAACCCGTAGGTCGCAAACGCATACCACTGGTCGGCACCCTTGACGGCGTTGGCGTTGGTGCCCAGCGATGCACCGCCCAGACCCTCGGCGCGCGAGATCATGCCGTCGTCGATCTCGTACATGCCACCGACGCTCACGCCCAGCGGCTCGTAGGTGTACTTGGCCGCAAACGAATAGGCCTGATCCTTGCCGCCCGCGTCGTTGGTGATGTAGTCGAACGCCGCGAAGATCGGACCGTTCCCGTAATGCAGACCCAGGCTGTACGGATTGTTGTCGTTCACGCCCGCCGCGTTGGTCTGATTGTTGAGCTGATTCAGACTGTAGGTGGCAATGACGCCAACCGGCGGATGATGAAATCGCCGCCTTGCAGCCAAAAAAAAGGGGCCTGCGATCGGCAGACCCCTGGGATTGGCTGGGGGACGAGGATTCGAACCTCGGTTGACGGAGTCAGAGTCCGTAGTCCTACCGCTAGACGATCCCCCAAGGATTCGGGGAACGGCCGGCCGCCAGAGGGCGCCCGCCCGCTCTCAGCGCTTGGAGTATTGCGGTGCGCGCCGGGCCTTGTGCAAGCCGACCTTCTTGCGCTCCACCGTGCGTGCGTCACGGGTGACGAAACCTGCGCGGCGCAGCGTCGTACGCAGGGTCTCGTCATACTCGATCAATGCCCGGGTGATGCCGTGGCGGATGGCACCGGCCTGGCCGCTGTTGCCGCCACCACGCACCGTCACCACGATGTCGAAGCGATCGGTGAGACTGACCGTCTCCAGGGGCTGGCGCACGATCATGCGCGCCGTCTCGCGCCCGAAATACTGCTCGAGCGGACGGGCATTGATGGTGATCGCGCCCTGACCGGGCCTGAGAAACACTCGCGCCGTCGCGCTTTTCCGGCGGCCGGTGCTGTAGTACTGGGACACTTCCATTAGGCGTTCCTGTCCGTTGCCTTTGCGGTTAGCAGGTGCGGGCGGGGCGATGAACCCCGCGCCGATGATCTACAGCTCCAGCGCCTTGGGCTGCTGGGCGCTGTGCTGGTGGCCCGACCCCGCATACACGCGCAGCTTGCGAAACATGGCGCGGCCCAGCGGATTCTTGGGCATCATACCCTTGACGGCGATTTCGAAGACCCGGGCCGGTGCCTTGGCCAGCAACTTCCCATAGCTGATCGACTTCAGATTGCCCACATAGCCGGTGTGCCGGTGGTAGAACTTGTCGCTCGGTTTGTTGCCGGTCACCCGGATCTTTTCGGCGTTGATCACCACGATGTAGTCGCCGGTGTCCATGTGCGGCGTGTACTCCGGCTTGTGCTTGCCGCGCAGGCGCCTGGCCACTTCGCTGGCCAGTCTGCCCAGCGTCTTGTCGGTCGCGTCCACGATGTACCACTCGCGCTTGATGGTGGCCGGGGTCGCGGTAAAGGTCTTCATGAACTTGCTCCAACTCGCGGGGTGCCGCCGTAAAGAGGCGAAATGGTACAGAATCGTCCCGGGTGATACAAGTTGCGACAAATGCCGGCCGCGAGGTCCCGGGACTGCACGCTCGCGCCGCGGAACACGCCTGCACCAGGCTCGCCGAACAGGGTGCGGCGGTGTTGAATCCTGCGACTCACGCCGCCAGCGACCGGCTGCGGGCAAAAAAAAGCGCGGCAAGTAGGGGCCGCGCTTAAATCCACCAAAGGAGGATGGAGGAGTCACTGGCCGGCGGGAGGATCCTGCCGATCAGCGTGTAAGCATGCTCTAATATTGTTGAGCGCCTGTCAACCCCTCAGATGACTTTTTTGCAACGAAGTTGTTGTCTGTCTGCCGCTCGGTCTGCCGCAGTGGCTTCGTGAGGGAATGGCGCAACGTCACATGCAACGCCCGGGCAGCGACGCTGCGGCCGGGAAGGTTACGCTGCCTCTCGGGCTAGATACGCAGGCGATCGACAATGCGCCCGTGGCACAGGTGCTGATCGATGATCTCGTTGACGTCTTCGCGATCGACGTAGGTGTACCACACCGCATCGGGATAGATCACGATGACCGGACCTTCCTCGCAACGGTCCAGACACCCGGCGGTATTGACTCTCACACCACCGGGGCCCGCGAGTCCCAGCTCCTTTACACGTGCCTTGGCATAGTCGCGCATCGACTGGGAGTCGAAATCCTGGCAACAGGCGCTGCCGTCTTCGCGGCGGTTGGTGCAGAAGAACATGTGATGCCGGTAGTAGCTCATGGCGCGGAACAGCGGCTGGCGGGTGGAGTCGAAGAATAGTAGCATGCGCGCCACTGCCGTCGCGGGCCCTCCGGCTGACCGTCGGCGCGCGGCGCGCCCACACTGCACGACCCGGAACCTTGCCCCAGTCCGCTCCGCCCCCGCCCGCATACTCGCTTGCCGCAATCGTGCAGGGTGCAGATCGTTGCGTGTTGTGCGGGCTGTGCCTTCCGCACTGCCCTACCTACGCCAAGCTCCGCGACGAATCGGATTCACCGCGCGGGCGCATTGCACTCATGCTGTCGCTGGCGACCGGCGCGCTGGAACCTGGGCCGCGCCTGTTGGGACATCTGGATCGATGCCTCGCCTGCCGCGCCTGCGAGGCGGCGTGTCCGTCTGGCGTTCCGTACGGGGAGCTGATTGCCGGCGTTCGCGCCCATTTTCCTTCCCTGCCGGACCGTCGCCTGCGCCGGGCGGGCCGAGCGCTGTTGCAGGCAACGCTGATCCGCCGCGGCGTACGCCGCACGCTCGCACGCCTGCTGCGCGCCTACCAGCGTATCGGTCTGCGCACGCTGGCGCGTCGCAGTGGGCTGCTGCGTCTTGCCGGGCTGCAGCGCCTGGACGCCATGCTGCCGCAGGTCCCGCCGGCTCCGCGGTGGAAATCCCGCTACCCGGCAGTGGGCAGGGCACGCGGAACCGTGGCGCTGTTCACCGGCTGCATGGCGGAGGAGGCGGACCGCGAAACCCTGCAAGCGGCGATTCACGTGCTGACCGCGCTCGGATACGAGGTCCGGGTGCCGGAGCGCCAGACCTGCTGCGGCGCCCTGCACCTGCACGGCGGCGAGCTTGCCGTGGCGCGCCGGCTGGCGCGGCGCAACGTGGCCGCCTTCGGTTCGGCACAGATCGACAGAATCGTCACCACGGCCAGCGGCTGCGCCGCGACCCTGCTCGAGTATCCGCGCCTGCTTGGGGAGGAGGCGGATGGCACTGCGCTCAGTGGGCGGCTGAGCGACATTTCCGATTTTCTTGCCGACGTTGCCCTGCCGCCGGACCTCGAGCTTGCTCCCCTGCCTGCGCGCGTGGCGGTGCACGATCCCTGCAGTCTGGCGCACGTGCTGCGTCGGGCACACCGCGTCGCGCAGTTGCTCGGGCGCGTGCCGCAGATCGAGCTCGTCCCCCTGGCGGAGAACCGCCGCTGCTGTGGCGGCGCGGGGAGCTATCTGGTCACGCAGCCGGAGCTCGCCGAGGCGCTGCGCTGCGAAAAGCTCGGGCACCTGAACGCCACGGGTGCACGTGTAGTGGTGACTTCCAACCCCGGCTGTGCCCTGCAGCTCAGGCAGGATCACGACGACACCTCGGTCGAGGTGCTGCATCCGGTGACGCTTCTGGCCCGCCAGCTACGGCGGCGCACGAGCTGACGAATGCCGGCCGCGCATAGCGGTTGCCGTCTCGTGCCACCAGAAGGTATCTTGCTCCCATGAGCCCGCGCCACTACTCCGCCGCCGATCGCCTGCTGATCAATTTCGATCAGGCACTGCGCACCCTGTTCGCGACGCCCACGCCGCGGCGCCCCAGTCCTGCCGACGCCTTCGAGGATGAGGAGCTCACCGAGCAGGAGCGCACGCTCGCGCAGCGCCTGATGCGCGTGAATCATTCGGGAGAGGTCTCTGCGCAGGCACTCTATCTCGGCCAGGCGCTCACGGCACGCACTGCGCAGGTGCGCGAGCGCATGGAGCGCTCCTCAGAGGAGGAGAACGATCACCTCGCCTGGTGCGAGCAGCGCGTCGAGGAACTCGGCTCGCACACCAGCTATCTCAATCCCGCCTGGTACGTGGGCTCGCTCACCATTGGCGTACTGGCGGGACTGGCGGGCGACCGCTGGAGCCTGGGCTTCATCGCCGAGACCGAGCATCAGGTGGTGAAACATCTGGAAGGCCACCTGTGGCGGCTGCCGGATCGCGATCGCAAGAGCCGCGCCATCCTCGAGCAGATGAAAGTGGACGAGGCGCACCACGCCACGACAGCCCTGCAATCCGGAGGCACGGCGCTACCGGGCGTCGTCAAAGGGCTGATGGGCGTCGCTTCGCGGGTGATGACCCGTACCGCCTACTGGATCTGATCCCTCCCCCTCCGATTCGGTTCCGCGGGCCGGAGTACCGGAAGAACGCCCGGCCTGCGCTCAGAGCTTGAGACCCTTCTTGAGATTGCGTCCGTAGAAGATTTCGGTCATTTCACGCCGTACCCGTTCCCGGATGCGCCGCGCCTCGAGCGGGGTAAGGTCGGCCTGGGTGTTCCCGAAAAGATAGTTGTCCAGGTCGAAGTCCTTGAGGATCATCTTGGTGTGGAAGATGTGCTCCTGGTACACGTTGACGTCGATCATCTGGTAATGATCGCGCGTGTCCTTGGACAGGTAGTTCTGGATGGAGTTGATCTTGTGGTCGATGAAGTATTTCTTGCCCTTCACGTCGCGCGTGAACCCGCGCACCCGGTAGTCGATGGTGACGATGTCCGATTCGAAGCTGTGTATGAGGTAGTTCAGCGCCCGCAAGGGTGAGATGCGCCCGCAGGTCGAGACGTCGATGTCGGCGCGAAAGGTGCTGATGCCGTTGTCGGGGTGACTCTCCGGATAGGTGTGCACGGTAATGTGGCTCTTGTCGAGATGCGCCACCACTGCGTCGGGTAGCGGTCCGGGGCCCTCCAGATTGGACAGGAGCTTGGAAGTGATCGGCTCCTCGGAGATCAGCATGGTCACGCTTGCGCCCTGCGGGTCGTAGTCCTCGTGGGCGATGTTCAGGATAGTGGCACCGATGATGTCGGAGACGTCGGTCAGGATCTGGGTCAGGCGCTCGGCGTTGTAGGCCTCATCGATGTACTCGATGTAGTCGCGCCGCTGCACGCGGGTTTTCGCGTAGCAGATGTCATACAGGTTGAAGCTCAGTGTCTTCGTCAGGTTGTTGAAACCGTGCAGCTTGAGCTTGCTGATCGGCTTTACCATCATCTCACCCCTCCCCGACTGGAAGTTCGTCTTGCCTGCACGGCTCACCGCACAGGCGGGCGAGGCCTGTTCAGGCCAGAACCGCGCATTATCCGATATTTTTCCGGACGGGGTGATGAAATTGCAGCGCCGGACTTGGCATCGCCAATCGGCAGCGCTCGCCGCGGCTCCGCGTATCGTGCTCCGGCAGCCCATGGTGCCCGGCGCAGGCGAACGCGCGCCGGCAGGCAACCCGCACGCCGGTGCGGCCAGAAGCTTTGCGTGGGATCCGGTCAGAGCGCCGATCCGCTCGTCATGGCGGGCGCTCCAGGCGGGGATGCCCAACTGCACGGCGGCATCGGGATGAAAACGGAACCAGCCGTGGGAGGACTCGCCGATGATTCGGTCGGATTGACGGACGGTGCGAAGTGCGAGATTCGCGGACTCAGCGAGCAAGGATTTCGAAGTCGTGCGAGATCGCGGCGGTCTTGCCCAGCATGATGGAGGCGGAGCAGTACTTCTCGGCCGAGAGCCGCACGGCCCGATCCACCTGCGACACACCCAGTCCGGTACCGCTCACGATGAAATGTACGTGTATGCGGGTGAACACCTTGGGCGGCTCCGGTGCGCGCTCAGCCTCGATTTCCACGACGCAGTCGGTGACCGGCTGGCGCGCCTTGCGCAGGATGTGGACGACATCGAAGGCGGTGCACCCGCCCAGACCCAGCAGCAGCATTTCCATCGGACGCACGCCCAGATTGCGCCCGCCGTCCTCCGGCGGGCCATCCATGACGAGCGCATGACCGCTGCCGGACTCTCCCAGGAACGTTGCGTCCTGGACCCATTTGACACGCGCCTTCATCTGCGCTCGACCTCCGGCCCCGACTCACCGGGACAGGCAATCCACGAGGCAAGCAAGGGTAGCACAAAGCACGCTAGACCATTCCGTCGGCGAAGCTGCGCACGGGCCGCACCGCGTCTCAAGCGCCCTGGACCCTGGCCGTTAGCAGAGCCACGCCAAACGCGTCCGGGATCCCCGTCACACCGGCGCGCCACATCCGGGGAGGAGTATTCGAATGGCGATCATCGCAAAACGGCAGACCGGAAACCCATCCGTCGATCGGTTCCTGGTTCACTGCCACCGCCACCGTTATCCGGCCAAGAGCATCATCATCTACGCCGGTGACAAGCCCGACGTGCTGTATTACATCATCTCCGGTTCGGTCACGGTGCTCATCGAGGACGACAACGGACGGGAAATCGTCCTGGCCTACCTGAACGCCGGCGACTTCTTCGGTGAAATGGGATTGTTCGGAGAGCAGAAGGACCGCAGCGCCTGGGTGCGTACCCGCGCCCCCTGCGACCTGGCCGAAATCAGCTACGGGCGCTTCCGCCAGCTGGCCGAGCAGGATCCGGGCATCCTGTTCGCCATGGCGAGTCAGATGGCCGCACGCCTGCGCAAGACCAGCCGCAAGGTGGGCGACCTGGCTTTCATGGACGTCACTGGACGGGTGGCCCGCACCCTGCTCGATCTCAGCAAGGAGCCGGACGCCATGACCCATCCGGACGGCATGCAGATCCGCATCACCCGCCAGGAGATCGGCCGCATCGTGGGCTGCTCGCGCGAGATGGTCGGGCGCGTGCTCAAAGCCCTCGAGGAACAGGGCCTGGTATCGGTCAAGGGAAAGACCATCGTGGTCTTCGGTACCCGCTGAGCTCCCGCTTCGAACTCCTCTCCAGCCGGTCGCAAGACCGGCTCATTCGTTCCCGAACAGCTCCGCCAGACGCGCGCCCGGATCGGGCGCCCTCATGAACGCCTCCCCGACCAGGAAGGCGTGGACGCCGTGGCCGCGCATGCGCGCCACGTCGTCGCGGGTGTGGATGCCGCTCTCGGTAACCACGGTACGTTCCTGCGGCACGCGCGCAAGCAGCTCGAGCGTTGTCGCAAGGTCGGTGTGGAAGGTACGCAGATTGCGGTTGTTGATGCCGATCAGCGGCGTCTCCAGCACCAGCGCGCGCTCCAGCTCCTGCGCATCGTGCACCTCCACCAGCACATCCATGCCGAGATGCTCGGCGAGCTGGGACAGCTCGATGAGCATGGCATCACCCAGCGCCGCCACGATCAGCAGAATGCAGTCGGCCCCGATGACCCGCGCCTCGTAGACCTGGTAAGGATCGATGATGAAATCCTTGCGCAGCGCCGGCAGGCTGCAGGCATCGCGCGCCTCCCGCAGATCCTCCTGGGAGCCCTGGAAGAAGTCGGCATCGGTCAGCACCGACAGGCAGGTCGCGCCGCCGCGCGCATAACTCGCAGCGATCTCCCCCGGCACGAAATGCTCGCGCAGCAGGCCCTTGCTCGGGGAGGCCTTCTTGATCTCGGCAATCACCGACGCATGGCCCGTGGCGATGCGGTCGCAGACGGTACTGGCAAAACCCCGCACCGGTGGGGCACCCTCGATCTGGCGACTGAGCGCGCGCATATCCAGACGCTCGCTGCGTGCGACGATCTCCTCGGCCTTGCGGCGCAGGATCCGCTGCAGGATATCCGGGCTCATGAGGCCGCAGTCGAAGCGCCGGACGCCCGCGTGAAACGAACCAGGGCATCGAGCTTGTCGCGCGCCGCACCGCTCGCAAGCACGGCGCAGGCGCGTTCCACCCCGGCGGCGAGACTCCTCTGCACACCCGCCGCATAGATCGCCGCACCGGCATTCAACGCCACGATGTCGCGTGCCGGCCCACGCTCGCCGTCGAGCACCGCACGGATCACCGCCAGGCTTTCCGCAGCACCGTCGACTGCGAGCGCGTGTACGTCGGAGCGCTCGAATCCGAGCTCCTCGGGCGTGATGGTGTAGCTGCGTACATGCCCGTCGTGCAGCTCCGCGACGTAGGTCGGCGCACCGATGCTGATCTCGTCCAGACCGTCCTCCGCGTGCACCACCAACACGTGCTCGCTGCCGAGCTCCTGCAGCACATGGGCGAGCGGATCGACCAGGTGGTCGCTGAAAACCCCCAGCACCTGGTTGGGCGCCCCCGCGGGGTTGGTCAGCGGGCCGAGCAGGTTGAACAGCGTGCGCACCCCCATCTCGCGGCGCGGCCCGATGGCGTGCTGCATGGCGCCGTGGTGGCGGGGCGCAAACAGAAAGCCGACGCCGAGCTCCTCGATGCAGCGCGCAACCTGCGGCGGGTCGAGGTTCAGATTGACGCCCGCGGCCTCCAGCACATCCGCGCTGCCCGACTTGCTGGACACCGACCGGTTGCCGTGCTTGGCCACACGCGCGCCGGCCGCCGCCGCGACCAGGGCGCTGGCAGTGGAAACGTTGAAAATCCCTGCGCCGTCACCGCCCGTTCCGCAGGTATCCACCAGGTGCGCGCCGGAAACCTCGACACGCGAGGCAAGCGAGCGCATCACGCGCGCCGCCGCTGCGATTTCCGTGACGGTCTCGCACTTCATGCGCAAGCCGACCAGGAAGCCGCCGATCTGCGCCGGGGTCGCCTGTCCGGTCATGATCAGACGCATCACCGACTCCATCTGGGCCGAGGTGAGGTCGCGCCGTTCGACGACGGCTCGGATTGCCGCCTGCATGTCCATGCTCATGCGGGCACCGCCCCGCCGGCCTGCGATAAAAAATTGCGCAGCAGATCGTGGCCGTGGCGGGTCAGTATGGACTCGGGGTGAAACTGCACGCCTTCCACCGCCAGCTCGCGGTGGCGCACCCCCATGATCTCGTCGATGCTTCCGTCCGGCTGCTCGGTCCAGGCGGTAATCTCCAGGCAGTCCGGAACACTGCTGCGCTCGATCACCAGCGAGTGATAGCGCGTGGCCTCGAACGGATCGGGCAGACGGTGGAACACACCGGTGTCCAGATGGCGGATCATCGATGTCTTGCCGTGCATCACTTCGCGGGCGCGCACGATGCGCCCGCCGAACGCCTGACCGATGGCCTGATGGCCGAGACACACGCCGAGGATCGGAATCTGCCCCGCGAAGCGCTGTATCAGCGGCACCGAGACCCCTGCCTCGGTCGGCGTGCACGGCCCCGGAGAGATGACAATGCGCTCGGGCGCGAGCGCCTCGATCCCCTCCAGAGTGATCCGATCGTTGCGATAGACCCGAACGTCCTCGCCCAGCTCGCCCAGATATTGCACCAGGTTGTAGGTGAAGGAATCGTAGTTGTCGATCATCAGGAGCATATCGTACCTATAGTATTGATTTTTCTGCGTATTTCTTACAGAAACTAGGATTTATATCCTGTTCGTTATCCTGTTTTTCCGTCGCTTGAAGGGTAAGGGAACGCCCGGCCCCGGGAAAGGGGTCGTTATCCGGCACCGGGGCGTTCTCACAGGCAAAATACCGAAACGTTCGCATCGTCATGCGCTCGACTCCATCAGGCCTGTCGTCCCGCCTGAAGCCGCGTTCGACAGAACGACTCGTACGAAGTCATCTTGTTGCTTCGAACTGCGGCTCGACGCGATTCTCCACCCGCATCAGTGGCACGATCTTGTTACGCACTCCCATGCCACGGGCATCAACGTACCCGTAGTCACGCAGTACTTCAACGATGATGGAATTCCGGGGTGCTCGCTGTCCAGCGAGCACCTTCTCGATGGTCATTGAGTTTTGCAGAGCACAGTACTCCCTGGCGTAGCGCTTCGAAGCGGCGGTTTGGTTCTCGGGCTAACGGCGCTCCGTTATACTTCATGCCGCTGACCTGTTTGCAGATGACTTCGGGAACTCGCCAGTGACCGAAAAGCGTATCGCTACCTCGTGAAAGATTTGGGGACATCCCAGTCCCCAAAATCGACTCGCCTACGCGACAGTCATTGGTGCCCCGACCGCCCTGCGTCCGTGCCGCTACGCCACACCCTTGCTTCGCTCGGTGCTGGCTTCGCAGCACTCCCGCAATGGCTGGACGCGATGGTCGGATGGCTACTTTGTTTCCCCTGCGTCGCTTCGCGACTCCGGGTAAACAGTGCGCCCTCATCGCTACCGGGGACTACCGGCCCTCGCTTCGCTCTCCATGGCCGGCAGCGGAGGAGGAGGGCTTCGCGACCGCAAGAGCCGTTCCAAATTCAATCAGTCGGATCAGCGGTTCGTCGGTAAGCCCCGAGCTGGCCCGCCCTCAACCCGATGCAGCGCCGGTATTCGCCGGCGCTCGTGCTTCCTGCTTTCGGTCGACCTCTTCAGCCCACGGCCATCGGCACGTCCCGATCCCTCTCTTTCGTTGACATATATTCTTTTGAATATATTATAAACGTAATGAACGGGAAGCACGTCATCAAAATACTGAGATCCCACGGATGGGAGGTGCTGAGGGTCGAGGGCAGTCATTATCGTCTCGGCAAAGGTGCACTCAGAACCACCGTCGCCGTCCACGGCTCGCGTGACCTCGGCAAGGGATTGCTCCGTGCGATAGAAAGGCAAACCGGAGTGAAGCTGAAATGAAGATCGAATATCCCGCTCGCATCGTCAAGGACGGCGACGGCTATCTCGTGACCTTCCCGGATTTTCCGGAGACTGCAACCGACGGCGCCACGCTCGAGGAGGCGCTATTCAATGCGGCAGAGGCCTTGACCGTGACCCTGGAAGGCCGGGCGGCGGAAGGACTAGAGATTCCCCGGCCTTCGCGCGCCAGGGGCAAGGCGAAATACATGATTGCGCCCGCTGCGCGCGTCCAGGGAGCGCTGCTGTTGCGCATGGCTCGGGGCAATCGCTCCGTCGCCGAGTTTGCGCGGGCAATGGGAACCTCCTGGCCCGCCGCTGCCAAGCTGGAAGACCCCCGGCACTCCCCCAGCCTGCGGCAACTCGAAAAAGCGGCGGCCGCCAACGGAAAACGACTCATCGTGTCGTTCGAGGACAACGAAAATGCCACGTAATCAGGCATCGCCATGGCTGCCATGTTCAACCCGCCTCACCCAGGAGAGACGCTGCGCGAGGACGTATGCCCGCGCTGGCATTGACGGTCACCGAAGCTGCACGCCAGCTCGGCGTCAGCCGCCTCTCTCTTTCTCGCATACTGAACGGCAAGGCAGCCATTTTGCCGGACATGGCCTTGCGCTTGGAGACCTGGCTCGGCGGACCGGGCAATGGCCCAAGCGCGGAGTCGTTGCTGCGCGGGCAGATGGCCTACGACATCTGGCAGGCCCGCAACCGGCGGCGCCCGAAGTGAACCCAGCGAAACGGGATGCGGCATAGAGAAGCCGCTGCAATGACAAGTTTCGAGCTCTTGTCGCTCCTCGTTGCGTTACTATCGGCCTTGATTGCACTTGTCTCGTTGTATCGCACCCGAGAGGTTGCTAAGCGGCAGGGAGGACTACAGGAAAAGCATCTTTCTCTGGAGCGTGAGTCAGCGAGGCTAGCAGCCTGTCGGACTTCCCCTCAATTCCGATAGAATTGCGCATTGCCGCGGAGGTTGGATTGCCCATGAGCCGTTTTCGCCCGATGGACCGCGATACTGACTACCTGCTGCCACCCTCGGTGCAGGACTGGCTGCCCGAGTCGCACTTGGCGCGCTACGTGGTGGATGTGGTCGAAGGACTGGACCTGTCGGCGCTGGAGCGCGCCTATGCGGGCTGTGGCAGCGATGCCTACCATCCGGCACTGCTGCTGTCGCTGCTGATCTACGGTTATGCGACCGGTACGCATTCGAGCCGCAAGATCGAGCGGGCGACCTACGATTCTCTGGCGTTTCGCTTCATTGCCTGCGACCAGCACCCGGACCACGATACCCTGGCAAGCTTCCGCCGTCGTTTCGGGGAGCAGTTTGCGGCGCTGTTCGTGCAGGTGCTGGAGGTGGCGCGCGAGAACCAGCTCTCGCGTTTTGGCACGGTGAGCCTGGACGGCACCAAGATCCACGCCAATGCTTCGCGGCACAGCGCACTGTCCTATGGTCATGCCGAGCAGATCGAGGCCCAGCTCAAGGCGGAAGTCCAGGAGATGCTCAAACTGGCGGAGGCGGCGGATCAAAGCAGCCTCCCTGATGGGCTCAGCCTGCCTGAGGAGATGGCGCGGCGCGAAGAGCGCCTGGCCGCCATCGCGCAGGCCAAGCGCAAGATTGAAGCGCGGGCCCAGGAGCGCTTGGAGCGCGAGCAGGCCGCCTATCAGGCCCAATTGGCCGAGCGTGCGGCCAAGGCCGAGGCCCGTGGCAAGAAACCCGGCGGCAGGCCCCCGAGCCCGCCGCAGGCCGGTCCGCGCCCACACGATCAGATCAACCTGACCGATGAAGACTCCCGCATCATGAAGGTGGCCGGTGATGGGTTCGAGCAGTGCTACAACGCCCAGGCGCTGGTCGATAGCGAGTCCATGCTGGTCATGGTCCCGCAGGTCACGCAGGCGGCCAACGACAAGGAGCAGGTCAAGCCCATAGTGGCCAAGCTGCAGGCGCTTGCCGACGGGCTGAACCAGCCTGGGCAGTTGCTGGCCGACAGTGGCTACTTCAGCGAACAGAATGTCGAGGCCTGCAACGCCATGGGGATCGAACCGCTGATCGCCGTGGGGCGTGACAGGCACCATGCGCACTGGCGCGCGCGTTTTGATGAGCCGGCGCCCGGCCCAGCACCGGTTGGCGCGGTTGCGCAGATGAAGCACACGCTCAAGACCCGGGCTGGCCGTGCGACCTATGCGCTGCGCAAGCAGACCGTCGAGCCGGTGTTCGGGATCATCAAATCGGTAATGGGCTTTCGCCAGTTCCTGCTGCGCGGATTGGCCAATGTCGGCAACGAATGGACGCTGGTGTGCCTCGCGTGGAACCTCAAACGCATGGCCGCATTGCGCCCGCAATCCGCCCAATGGACCTGAGGGGCGGCGACATTCGCTCGACTTGAGCCAATCGGCGCGAACAGAAGCTGAATATGCGCCAACAAGGTGCGCACCGCGTGTTTGCGATCGGTGCTGGACCGCCACCAGACCCTTAAGTCCGACAGGCTGCTAGGCGCGGTTCTCAAAGCGGCGCTGAGCCCTGCTGGTGCGACAATTACTACGCTATCCCCGGGGGAAAGAGAGTGTACGGCTATATCAGACCAAATCTTTGCAACTTATCCAAAGAAGATCAAGGTATTTACCGGAAGCTCTATTGCGGACAATGCGGCGCTCTGCATGCGCGGTTTGGTTACCTGTCACGCGCGCTCGTTTCCTATGATGCCGCAATCCTAGGCTTATTGGTTCTTGCGCAGCAACGGTCGCAACCTTCCGAGGCCAAGTTCTGGTGCGCGGTAGCTCCGATCAAGATGTCGGTGTATTCGCATGAGGAGCTACCGCAGGTTGTATCGGCGTGTTTTGCCGTACTCCTCTCCTACATCAGGCGCGCAGATGCGTTACAGGATAAGCGGAGGGTGTCGGCTCAGGTTGTGGATCGGTTGCCCAGCCGGCGATTCGAGAAAGCCACGGCCATTCTGGCCACAATGGGGTTTCCACAAACGTACGTGGCCGAGGCGATCGAAGAGCAACGGCAGGTAGAATCTCTTGAGGGCAGGTCGATCGACGATTATGCGGCACCAACCGGACGGTTCCTTGCCCGATGCTTTCGATTTACCGCGGAGCTGACACAACGTCCCGAGAATTGCAACGCGCTTTATCGCGTCGGGAGCATCTGGGTCGTCTGATCTATTTGGTAGATTGCTTTGTGGATCTTTCTCGGGACATACGAAGCAACCAATTCAACGGCTTGACCGCCAGCTTTGGGAGCGATCCGGATGTATTGGCGCGGGCCGGTCGGCACGCTATTGCCGCAATCGGCGAAGCCTATCTGCGCGCGGCGAATACCGCCCTGACGAGTCTTGTGACAGAACGCCAGGAAGATATCGTGAGGAATATTCTGACCGCTGGCGTGCCCCGTCAAGTATACGAGCACGCGGCGAAGGATCTTGCCAGGATACCAGATGCCAGGAGCGGCGGCTTGATCAATGCTCAGCGTGTCTTGCTGACGTCTCTTTTGTGTCTCGTAGCGGCTGATGCGGCGGCGGGGCAATTTGTCTGGGGGGACCGCGTTACGGACAGCCCGGGTGGAGCAGCATATAAAGCATACGGGTATGATTGCCATTGCAATTCGTGCCCGTGCCTTGACTGGGCAGAGTGCATTTTAAACCCGTTAAGTTGCCGAATCTATGAGTGGGGTGCGGGGTACGCTTGCATTCCGCAACTACCCAGGCGGCGGTGGTGACTGTTGTGGTTGGTAGCGTTGTGACTGCTATGGGTAGAGTTGTTGCCCGCGTTCCCCTTAGCATGGTACGCGCCAGGCGGCAAAAAGAAGGGCGCGAGATTCTGGAAAGGTGGCGCGAAGAAAGAGAAAAGGAAGAGATTGCTGGGCGCTGTCGACAGCTTCAAACAGAGGCGGACGGGATTGTCCCAAGCATCGAGGCGCTGAGGAAGCTTCTCGGTGACCCACTTGGATGCGGCCCAATCGTACATGGAAGGGGGCGTCAGCGGGAGATTCTGGTGGGAGTTACAAGTGGCTGCGATAGCGCTGGCACGCAACCGGAGTGTTGTCAGTCAGGTACGGCGATTGGCTTCAGAATTCGGCTCACTGCGCGGTGAGGCCGGAAATCTGCCGCCGCCATTCGATGATCAAACGCTCCGGACGATTGCCGGTCAACCAGAATTGGAGCGTATGGCGTCCATGGTGGGGCGGGCGATCTGGCCCTCGGGCTGGGATGATCCGTTCTGGAAAAGTTGGAGACCCTCGCGGGGCAGCGAGGGAATGGCACGATTCGGTCTCCAGTCTCCGTTTGAGGGGTTGACGATCCGGCCGTAGCCCAATTCCCCACGGGTCTACCGCTCTTGCTTGCGACGGACGGCGGAGGCCGGTCGCAAGCCATTGGTGCGGTGCAGGCCATGCTCGCGCGACTCTTGGCGACCGTCTCGTCTGGCAAAGTAGTTCCATCCTTCCTCGACCCCGTGAGCCTGGGCCAGAATGTGGCGTCCTTCATGCCCTTGGGCGACTACGATGAGTCGCTGATCACCAGCCGCGCCTGTCGGAGCCCGAGCATATCGACAAGCGCTTGAAGGAGCTCACCGAGCACGTAGAGAACTCATCCAAAAGTATCTACGCCACGAGTTCGAGACCATCGAGGACTACAACCGCCAGGCCCAGGAGGTCGCCGAGCCTTATCGGATAATCGTAGTTTTCGACTTCCCCGTGAACTTCACCGAGGCATCGGCGCGGCGCTTGGTGAGTCTGGTGCAGAACGGCCCGCGCTCGGGGTCTATCCCATCATCCTACAGGACACCTCCAAACCGCTGCCCTACGGCTTCTCCATCGAGGACCTTCTCCAATCGACCTCGGTGGTTCAGAGCAAGGACGGGCGTTTCGTGTGGTCAGAGTATGCCACCTTCACCCTCGACTCGATCCCCCCTGTCCGCCGGAGCTGTTGAATCGCATCATAAAGGAGGTGGGGGAATCGGCCAAGGAGAACATGACTGTCGTGGTCCCTTACGCCAAGGTGCTCGCCTTGGCCGGTCTTTGACCCCGATCACCCGGGGGGCTGGTGGAGAATGGGGGGCGCGGCTAACGCCGGGGAATCCTCGTCGGCCGAGTTCGTAGAGATTCCACTGGGCCCCATGGGTGCGCGCAAGGCCCAGCTCCTGACTCTTGGTAAAGGCACGCGCATCATGCCTTGATTGCGGGCGAACCGGCTCGGGCAAGACCAAGTTGTTCCACGTCATCATCACCAACCTCGCGGTGAATACAGCCCGGACGAGGTCGAGCTCTACCTCATCGACTTCAAGAAAGGCGTCGAGTTCAAGTGCTACGCCAACCACGCGCTGCCGCATGCGCGCGTCATCGCCATCGAGAGCGAGCGCGAATTCGGCCTGAGCGTCCTACAGCGCCTCGACGCCGACTGAAGCGACGCGGCGACTCGTTCCGCCGGTGGCGCGCAACGACCTGGCCGGGTACCGCGAGCAGACCGCGAGGAGATGCCGCGCGGCTGCTCCTGATGTCGACGAGTTCCAGGAATTCTTCGTCGAGGACGACGCCATCGCGCCGCAGGCCGCCTGCTCCTCGACCGGCTGGTGCGTCAAGGACGCGCCTTCGGCATCCACCTGCTGCTCGGCTCGCAGACGCCCGGCCGGCGCTACTCCCTGGCGCGCGCACCCTCGATCAGATGGAGGTCCGCATCGCGCTGCCAGTGCAGCGAGGCCGACGCGCGCCTCATCCTGGCCGACGACAACCCGCCGCCCGCCTGCTGTCGCGCCCGGCGAGGCCATCTACAATGCCGCCAGCGGCCTGGTCGAAGGCAACCAGGTGTTCCAGGTCGCGCTCTTCAGCGACGAGGATCGCGAGCACTACGTGCAGGCCATTGCCCAGAAGGCCGAGGGGGAGCGCCGCCCGATTGTCTTCGAAGGCCACGAGCCCGCTGCCATCGAGGCCTGTGATCCCTTGGCGCAGTTGCTGGCTGCCCCGGACTGGCCAGCGGTTGGCAAGGGCACGGAGGTGTGGCTCGGCGAGCCGGTGGCGATCAAGGCGCCGACCAGCGTGCGCTTTCGCCGTCAGGGCGGGTCCAACCTGCTCATCGTCACGCGCGAGGAAGAGCAGGGCGTGGGCCTGCTCAGTGCCTGTGTGCTGGGGCTCGCTGCCCAGCATCGTCCCGAAACCGCCAAGCTTTACCTCGTCGATCTTGCCTCGGCGGACGGTCCTGGTCGGACCTTGCCGGCGACCTGGCCGACCTGTTGCCGCATCGGATCGAAGTGCTCGGACGGCGTGACATCGCCGGGCTGCTCGAGGAGCTCGCAAGCGAGATCCAGCGGCGTATCGATGGGGGGCCCAGCGCCAAGAATTGGAACGGCTACCTGATCATCCAAGGGTTACACCGAGCCCGAGATCTTCGTCCTGACCCCGATCAAAGCTACCGTTTCGGCGAGGAGGACCCCAAGGCGGGCCCTGCCGAGCAGTTCGCTAAGATCCTCCGCGAGGGTCCGGAAGTGGGCATCCACACCCTGTGTGGTGCGACACCTACCTCAACCTCGATCGCACGCTGGAGTCGCGCGCCCTCCGGGAATTCGGCCACCGGGTAGCCGGCCCCATGAGCCAGGACGACTCCATGCGCCTCCTGGACGACGCCGCCGCCTCGCGCCTGGATCGTCCCCACCGGCTGATCAAGTACGACGAGGACCAGGTGGGCGTCTTGGAGAAGTTCCGACCCTACCGCATCCCCACCACCGCCTGGCTCGAGCACACGGCCGAGAGGCTGCGGGGACGGCGCAGTAAGATGACCGCCTCGGTGAACCAGGAGAGAGGATTATGGCTGAGATCTATGTCGATCCGGAGAGGCTCCGGGCGTTTGCGCAGGTTCCTGAAAGACTTCTCAAAGCATGCGGAGACGTCGCTCGCGAACCTGAATGGCCAGTTGGGCGGCTGAGAGTTCATGGCGGGATCAGGAGTTCGAGAAGTTCGCGGGTCACCTGCGCAGGACGCAGGGACTCTCAAGGCGTTCGCGACGGAGACGGCGAAGACGATTCCTGCGTTGGAGCGGGACGCCGATGCGATGAGCGAATACCAAAAGACACAGATGCCGGATTAGGAGTGCCCCATGCCTCAGGTCATCGTCAACCCCGATGAAATGCGCCGATTCGCCGTTTACCTGGACGAGCTCCGAGAATCGCTACAGCACAAGAAGTTCAATGCTGCCCATTCCTTCGAAAATCTGCGCCAGAGCTGGCGGGATGCGAAGATGATCAGTTTGAGAAGACATTCGCGAGCACGTGTCAGGACCTCGACCAGTTTCTGAAGATGACGAAGACTTATGCGGACTTCTTGCGTCAGAAGGCAGCCAAGGCCGATCGTTATCTCAGTCGGTCGTAATTGCTCCGCGGGTCGATGCTGACTGGTTCAAGCGATGGACCGCGCTGAGCTCCGTTCCCTCAGCGCGCTGACGGATCTGGACAACGCGTTGGGGCACTTTGGCGGCCGGGCCAGAGAGTGTCTGCAAGCCGCCGAGTCCAGCGTGCGCCGCCAGATGGCGCAACTGACTGCGCGCCGAGAGGAGGCGGAGCGTCAAGTGCACATCTGCGAGATCAACCTCGCCGAGGCCTCGGAGGACGAGGTGGATGAGGCCGAGCGGCGTCTAAAGGAGGCCATGGAGCGGCTGAGCCTGGTGCGACGTTGGCAGAGCAGGGCGGAGGAGGCCTTTCAGGTCTACCTTAAGGTCGCGAGGCACTTGGAGCAGACCGCTTCGGAGCACATCCCGAGGGTGCAGCTCAAGCTTCGTACCAAGCACGACGAGGCCGCGGCCTATGTGGCGGCCCAAGTGGAGGGCGACGTGCCGCCGGCTCAGCGCTCAGCCGCACCCCCGCCGAGTCAGGCGGCACCGACGTCCATCGAGACGCCGAAGTTGGACTCCCTCGTCCAATTCCCCCTTCCACCAGCTTCCGCTGGGTATCGCTGGAGCAGATCAGTCGGGGCGACGACCTGCGCCAGGACGAGGGATTCGCCAAAGTAAGCGAGCACGACATGCGGCGCGCCTTCGGTACCCTGCGCCGCCAAGTGCTGCCCTTCCTGGCGAACCATCCGGAGGCGAACGCTCTGACGTTCTAGAACTTGACGGCTACACGGCGGAAGGGGCCCCAAGCCAAGACAGAAAGCATACGAGGTGTTTTTTGGCGAAGGGGCTATTGTACTAGACGGCCCCTACCCTGATGGCACCTTTTCGGTGACCAATGGGCGCCATCGTATCCAGGTGGCTCGCGACCTCGGATGGCCCGCGGTGCCGGTACGAGTCATCGGCGATGGAGTACTGTCATCATGAGCAACCTACACGAACTTCACACGCGCTTTGACGCCGACGTGATTTCATTGAAGACCCAGTGGTTTGCAACCCGTCAGGCCTGGCGGGACCCCGTTGGCGATCGGTTCGAGCGGGAGTTCTGGGCGCCTTTGGAAGAACAGGCCTCGCGTTTTCTGATCGCGCTTAGCACAATGGCTGAAGAGCTTAACCAAGCGGATCTCAACACCCGGTAGCGCTATGCATCGGCCGCATGACATGGACCTGAGCACATCCGCGCTGCGGTAGTGCGCGGGTCGAATGGACGAGGATCGGGATGTCGGTCGAAAAATTCTTCACCAGGGCCAATGCGACAATGCGACGTCGGTCCCGGAAAGCGTAACGTTCATTCCGGGTAACTTCACCCCTATCGGCGTACAGTTGACCGGAAAGGGCCAACTGGATCGCGACCAGCGGATTGTATCCGCGGTTCGCCATGGTCTGTAGGTAGCTGGAGATGCGGCAGTAGGCTGCGGCGTATTGGCGGTTGCGGAAGCAGCCGGAGACTTTCTGCTTGACCTTGCTCATTCGCAGGTCACGCTCGGCGCGGTTGTTGGTGAACGGCACGTGAGATTCCTTAGCAAAGAGCAGTACGGCGCTCTGGTGCGCTTTCAGGCGCTCCCAGAGGTTATGGGCATCGGATTTGGCGATTCTGCCGCGCTTGCCGTTGTGCCTTGGCGGGATGGGCGGGAGTTCATTTTCGCCCCGCGTCAGGAGATTGCGATAGTGTTTCTGGAGGTTGTGGAATTCGCGGCGGGTCAGTTTCTTGGTTTTGCGCTGGGAGACGCGCCAGCAGGTGTGTTGCAGCAGCCGCTTCATATTGGCCGCCCAGGCATAACGCTGAGCGTCGACGATGAAGGTCAACTCCCGCAGCAGGTGTGCGCCACACAGGCCATGGCCGCAGTGGTGATAGGCGAGATAGGAGGCCCAGCAATCGTGGATCATCACCCCGCCGTAGCGCGGGATCACGCCGATGGCCTGCATCGCTTCCTGCCCGCGCCTTGGGTGCAGGAACTTCAAGGTGATGTCGCCCGAGGAGCAGACGTGGATCCAGTGGTTTTGCCGCTCGACGCGCAAGGAGGTTTCATCCACGTGCAGGGTGGGCATGGCGAGCAGCCGTTCGATGGCCGACTGCTCCCACCGCTCAAGCGCCTGATGCAGCTGCATCACATATTTGAGGATCGTGGCCTCGGAGATCACCAGACCGACCAGGGTCTGGAGCGACTGCTGCACGCGCTTGAGCGAGAGCATCTGGGCGATGAGGAGGTTGAGGATATAAGCCTTGATGCCGGGGCCATACTGCAAGGGACCGGAGAACGCCGCGGGGAACGGCGCTCGGGTCTGGGTGCGGCAATGTGGACAGCGCTTGATCTCGGCGTCAACATGGGTGAGGACTTTCTCGAAGACGATGTCGATGCTGGTGCGCCGTTCGTGCCCGCGACACGGTACTTCCCCGAGGTCTTCTGCGCAGTGCTCACAGAATCTGACCCTGGCGGTCTGCACGGTCTCGATGGTGCGGGTATTGCTGGAGCGCGCCTGATCGAGCGTCTTGCCTTTTGCCGTGGGTGCCCGGGCGGCTGATCGCGGTCTGGTCCTTCTGGGTTTGCGAAGCGGGCTTGCCGGAGTTGGTACTCGTCTTGGGGGTGTGCTTCTCCATGAACACCGCCATCAGCAACTGCAGTAGCATCAGCAGCGCCTCCACCAAGGCGCGACTCTCGCCTCCCATCTTCCCGTCGGCGCACAGCTGCTCAAAGCGCCCCTTGAGCCTGTCCAACTCCTCGCGCAGAGACTGTTTGTTGACGCTGCCCACGTAGCGGCGTTCGGGAGGCGGCGCCTATGCGCTCTCGTGGGCCTCAACGGCCATCATCGCCGCCAGCACCGCCAACCGCTCGCCTGGCGGTAACGCCCGATAGCGCTCGCCCCAGCTCTCGGCCTTGCGCTTGACGCGTTGTCGGTCGGTGTGGTCCTTGCCCGCGTAACGTGCCCAATGCAGGCGCTCGAGGCTGAAGTTGAACCACAGCTTCTCCGTGCGCACGCCGCCTTGGTTCATCACCTGCAGCTCTACGCTCTGCCACCCGCCAAGCAGCTCGTCATAGAGCCGTGAGGGGTAGCCGGAGAGAATCACATCGCAGGGCAGGCGCTTGAGCAACCTCAGCAGCTCGACGTGGTCCTGCTCCTCGTAGTCGAAGCGGTATCGGCGCCCGGAGCTGCGCGTGCGTTTGAGATACGGCGGATCGCTGTAGACGAGCTCCCGACCCCGATAGTCGTACTGCGCCAAGAACCGGTGCGCACAACCGTGAACCAATTGCACCGGATAGTCGCACGCGAACTTCGCGAGCGCGCGCGCATCAAGGTCGATCCCGATGTTGTGCAGCGCGGGCGGCTTAGCTTCATGATCGCACCGCCCCCGAGGTGGGTCTCTATGTAAGTGTCATGCGGCGCCATCATGGCGATGATCGGCTGGCATAAGCCAGACGTCGCCTTTGATCCGAAATAGCTGCCCATCGCTGCCGAACCTCGATCCTTCCTCAACGTCTGGACCGGCAGCGTAGGCTCAGATATCTACGTTGTCAAGCACTCGTACCGACAAGTCAGAG